>CAWKLL010000057.1:0-4213 GCA_963850255.1 uncultured Gammaproteobacteria bacterium | reverse complement strand
CATGACAGCCACGCCCCTGAGCATGCACGTCATGGAGGGTCATAGTGTCGAAGCCACCGCGCTGGTCATCCAGGCGCATGTCATCGCCATGTATCTGCCCTCTCTGTTCAGCGGCCTGCTGGTTGCCAGGTTGGGGGTGATGCGAATGCTTTTTCTGGGCGCTCTTTGCGAAGCCGCCTGCGTGGGCTTTGCAATAGCTGGTTACGACGTTTTCCACTATACCGGCGCTATGATTTTGCTCGGCGTGGGCTGGAATCTGCTGTTTGTGGCCGGCACCACGCTGCTAACCCGTTGCTACCGGCCTAGCGAGCGTTTTCGTGTACAGGCTTTCAATGAATTCACCATGTTTGCCGTGATGGCCCTGGCGTCGCTGCTGGCGGGTGTGCTGATTAACAGCATCGGCTGGCGACTGTTAAATCTACTGGCCCTGATTCCGCTATCGATTTTGCTGCTGGCAATCCTGATCCATGGCCGCCGCAGCGACTCATCCACCGGCCCGGAGGAGCGCCAGCGGGCCGCGTAAATCCTGCCACCTGGGCACGCCCAGCCCAATAAACAACAGGGTTTTTAACATAATCTGGCAAGCAGGCCGATAATAGCAGTCTGCGGCGGCCCATCCGTGATCCATTACACATAGTGTCAGCCTTGCCCCGGCTACGATACTCATGCCAAGGACTGTACCCGGAGCCTGTCGACGACCTGCCCACCATGCATAAACTGCACTACAAGATCCTGGTCCTCAGTATCGCGCTGGTGGCCATCAGCATCTTAGCGATTAATGCGCCGGTGATGCTGTGGGCAGAGCGGAACGCGGACGAGCGTATCCTCCGCTCACTGCAGGCGCGCGCTTCAGTCTACGAGGTCTTGATGCAGGGCCGCGCCCGCGACATGCTGCGCATGGCGCGCCTGCTGGCCGAGAATTCGCAATTGGGACGCAGCCTGGCCGAAGGCGCAGACGCAGAGGCCACCGCCAGCAGCCTTGAAAAGACACGCCTGCGCGGCAACGCAGACCTGGCGCTGATTCTTGATATTGATGGCCAGCTGCTTGCACACACCAATGAACTGACACCGGCGCGCATCGCGCTGCCGGGACTGGTCGCACGCGCCACGGAACAGGGCGTGGCCCTGGGCAGCCTGTCCGCGAACGGGCTTAGCTACGAAACCGTCACGGTTCCGCTGCGCGGCCCGCTGCCAACCGGATGGCTGGTGCTGGGCTACGCCGTTACCGATGAGCTGGCGCAAATCTTGCACCAGCTAACTGGCCTTGATGTCATTCTGCTGCAAAACGACAGCAGCGAACCCATTCTACTCGGCACTACCCTGGATAAGGTGCCGCTGCAGGCAATGTCCGAGGCGCTGACCAGCCTGGCCATAAACAGTGACGCAGGCGCGCCCTACACCTCGGACGATCAGGAGTTTCGCATTATCTCGCGCAACCTGATTCCCGGCTCGCCTGAAATCAGCGTGGTACTGCAGGAATCTTCGTCCCTGACCACGGCCTCGTATGCCGGACTGCGCTTGCACCTGTTGAGCATCGCCGGACTGGTTCTGGTACTCGCCCTGCTGGCGGCCAACTGGATAGCCCGCGGGATCAGCGGACCAATCAGGAGCCTGGCGCTGGCGTCCCGGCGAATTGCCGACGGCGACTACTCCGAGGCAGTGAAATTTAAGGGTAGCGGCGAACTGCACGAGCTGGCAGTGGCCTTCAACCAGATGCAGGAAGGTATTTCCGATCGCGAAGAGCGAATCACCTATCAGGCCCAATTCGATGAACTGACCGGACTACCGAACCGCATCCTGGCACTGGAACAGCTCGCTGAAACCGTACACATTGCCGCTGAAACCAACAGCGAGGTCAGCCTGCTGGTTGTCGATCTTAACTGCCTGGCCGAAGTCGGCTCCAGCCTGGGGCATGATATCGGCGACGCCCTGCTCTCCCAGGCCGCCGAGCGAATGCGGGCCAGTCTGGATGCCCGGCATATCCTGGCTCGCCTGGAAGCGGATGAGTTCCTGATCGTGATGGCAGACACGAACATTCATGAAGCCCAGGAAACCGGCGAAGAGTTGCTGCGCCTGTTGGGCGCCGGCGTGGTCGTGCACGATATCAACCTCAGCCTGGATACCAGCATCGGCATTTGTCTCTATCCAATCCATGGCAAAGAACCAGACAAACTGCTGCTGCGTGCCGCAGTAGCAAAAAACGACGCCCGCGAGGCGCGCGACAAGATTCACATCTACGAAGAAGGTCGCGAAGAGCGCAATGTTCGACAGCTGTCGGTGCTTGGCGATCTGCGCCGGGCAGTTCGCCAGGACGAGATCAAGTTGTTCCTGCAACCCAAGATCAATCTTGGCGACGGCAGTGTTTGCGGCGCGGAAGCACTGGTGCGCTGGGATCATCCGACACTGGGTTTCCTGCAGCCAAACGAGTTCATTCCTATTGCCGAACAATCCGGCAATATCTCGCTAATCACCAACTGGGCACTTACCGCTGCGGTGCGTGAATGCCGACTGTGGGAGGAAGAGGGACTGGATCTGAATATGTCAGTCAACCTGTCCGGGCATGATCTGCTCAACAAGAACCTGCCCTGTTTTATTCTCGAGCTACTCCGCGACCATGACCTGGCAGCGGAAAAACTGGTACTGGAATTGACTGAACAGGCTTTGGTTCGCGATCTGCAGCATGCCAGCGTGGTGCTCGGCCTCGTCCGCGACCTCGGCGCCAAGGTCGCCATGGACGATTTCGGCACCGGCTATTCTTCGTTGGTGCAAATCAAGAACCTGCCGGTGGACGAAGTGAAAATCGATCGCTCCTTCGTTACCGACCTGCCCAGCAGCCGCGCCGACGTAGCGATTGTGCGCGCCGCCATCGAGCTGGCACACAGCCTGGGTATGGAAGTGCTGGCCGAAGGCGTCGAAAATGCCTCGGCACTGCGCTGGCTGGAAGCACACGGCTGCGAGCGCGCGCAGGGTTTCTACATCAGCAAACCGATGCCGGCGGAGCAATTTCCCGCCTGGGTTGCCGAGTACACTCGCAACAACGCCGAGCTGCGAAAAAATGGCGATCCGGCACGCGCGCAGCTGGCCATTTCCCCGAAATTACAACGCGCCTGAGGCCGCTATGCCGGCGGTGTAAACTAGGCGCATGTTGCGTTTTACCCTAGCTATTTTAATTGTGATCCTGGGCGCCTGCTCAGGAGAATCCCCCGAAGCGCAGGCGCCGACAGCGTCGGCAGCCAGCCTGCCCGAAGGCATCTGGCGAGCTGAAGTTGCCCAGGACGGACGCCTGATTCCGTTCAACCTGGAAATAGAAAGCAGCGTCGATGGCTATCGGGTTACCTACCTGAACGGACCCGAGCGCATGCCTGTAGAACAGGTGCGTTTTCGCGAAGACGGCCAGCTGGAGCTTAACTTTCCCTCCTACTCGGCCGGCCTGACGGCAACCGTAAGAGACGGTCGCATGGACGGAACCATCAGCCTGGTACGCAAGAACGAAACCAGGCAGCTGCCGTTCTCAGCAGTACATGGGCAGGCGTATCGTTTCTTTCCGGCGCCGGCTGCCGACTACGCGGATTTTGGCGGCCGCTGGGAAGTCGTTATCACCGTAACCAAGTTCAACTTCACGCAACCGGCAATCGCGCTGTTCAACCAGGATGGCGGTATGTTGTCCGGCACCGTACAAACTCAGGTCGGCGACTTTCGCTTCCTGCATGGCGAGGTTCGCGGCGAGGATCTTTACCTGTCAAGCTTTGATGGCAGCGGTACGACGCTGTGGCTGGCGAGCCTGCAGCCAGATGGCAGTCTCCGTGGCAGCTTCGACTCGGTAACCTATGGACCTGCAGAATGGACCGCCAGGCGCAACGCGGAATTCCAGCTCGAAGACCCCACTACGCTGACCGTAATGAAGCCAGGCTATGAAAGCCTGGATTTCAGCCTGCCTGACCTCAACGGACAACCGGTTTCACTAAGCGATGAGCGCTACCAGGACAAGGTGGTGCTGGTGATTCTGGGCGGTTCATGGTGCCCAAGCTGTCATGACGAAGCGCAGTTTATGGTGCCGTTTGAGACCCGCTATCGGGATCAGGGACTGGAAGTCATCTACATCATGTTTGAGTATTCGGATGATTTCTCGGAAGCCGAAGACCAGTTGCTGGCCTTCAAGAAACGCTACCAGGTCGAGCACCCAATTTTGTTCGCCGGTGACTCAAGCCGGTGA
>CAWKLL010000056.1:0-14106 GCA_963850255.1 uncultured Gammaproteobacteria bacterium | reverse complement strand
CGACGCCAGCCCCCAGACTAGCAGGGCCATTACCAGCGTACCGAGGTACATGATTACGGGAATCCGCGGCAGACCCATCAATTCCTCGGGGGACAGCGCGTAGAAAGTGATCATCGCGGCCAGTAACGGCAGCCCTATCGCGAGCTTGCCCCGCGTACCCAGGCCCAGACCGTGCAGCTGGGTGATCAGGAATATCGCGACACCGCCAAACAGGAACATATGCCAGGCACCACCCTGCCCTTCTACCATGATGTAGTAAGCGACCAGCGCACCATGCACGACAAACAGGGTTTCCAGCGCCACAGTCCACCAGCGGTTGGTGTGAAAACGCGTAAAGAACAGGCTGCTTTGCAACAGTAACAAGCTCATGTAAGCGAAACCGGCAATATGCCCGGGTGTCATTTCTACCGGGTGATACCAGAACGTATAAATAATCGCCCACGAGAAATAGTAGCCGTGATAGCGCCGCACGATTTCGCCGGGCGCTTCCAATATGGCCAGTCCCTTGCCGAAGAACAGGCCGCGCCGGCGATTTTCCATCAGCAGTATCAGTAATAGCATAAGTATCACTGACATCATGGAAGTCGCTTCATGGACGTCCTGGGCCAGACCGTCATAGAAATATTTGGTCTGAACGATATGCAGCAGCAGGAAACCGCCGTTGATGGCCAGCGCCGCAACGTTAAAGCCATGCAGACCAAACACGTAGCGCGGGCGAGCCTTGCGAGCGTGGGCGATCAGGGTCCAGATAGCCACCTGGTGCAGGGTGTAAGGGAGCCAGGCCGACAGACGTGTCCAGACCGTCGCGTTTTCCAGCTGCCAGAGATACCAGAAATTTCCCTTGTCGACGGCGAAGGTGACGTCGTCACTGTACGGCGCAAAGGTGAAAATCAGCCCCATAAAGGCGGCACAGCCGGCCAGGCCCCACCAGTGCCGCCAGGGCAATACACGCGGCGCGTTTAATGTAGTTTCCGTCGTCATTAAGCGCGGGCGCCTGCTCAGGCGCTCTTGGCTTCCCGGGCAGCAACACGTCGCGCGGCCGCATCACCAGCGATCAGCGGCACGGTGTCCAGCACCCAGTTACCGGACTCGCGGCGAGCCGGACTCGGAATCGCATAAACGATGTCGCCACGCTTGGCCTCCAACGCCTTGTAGTCGATCCGCCAGCCCCGCGCATCCCAGTCTTTCAGGTAATCGCGATAACGAACCACGGCCGTGTCACCGGGCACCAGGATTTCCTTGGTATTGGAGTCCGGTGTGCGCACCGGTGAAAGCGCTTCCAGCACGCCAACATCTTCGCCCACGACCTGTAAAGTCACTTCTTCGATACGCGCATCATGTTTGTCTTCCATCAACCAGTTGCGCATGTTGACGAAGAAAATACGTGTGCTGTGATCATTCACCGGCGCTTCAAACAGGTACTGGTGAAAAGAATTGGTGGCCGTCAGGTCGATCCAGGTGACCAGCTGATTGGGACCCTGGAACCAGGATCCGGCCGCGCCCAAGCGCTCACCGGTCTTGTCTTCGTTCAATACCGTATTGCTATCGCGCTTGTCGCCAAAGGGCAGGTAAAACTTGGCGCCCCAGGGGATTTCTTCCATCGGCGTGGGTGACGCCTGGCGCTCCGGGCTCATCATCGGCGCGCCCTGCATGGGATGGACAAATTCGTTATGAATCGGGTCCATGCCATTTTCCATTGAGCGTTCGTAATAGGCGTTCAGATCGATGACGTACAACTGAGCCTTCCACTCTTCCGAGCCATACTCTTCGATGTTGTAAATCGGCGGACGTTCTTCTTCCGGGAGATCGCCGAGAAACGCGAACAAGATGCCATAGCGTTCCTCGGTGGGGTAACTATCAACTTTCGCGCGGGCCGGGCGCTTCTTGTTAATCAGCGAGGGAATCTTCTGGCAGACGCCGTCGCCACCGAACTCCCAACCGTGATAGGCGCAAACTACATTGCCACCCTTGACCCAGCCGGCAGACAGGGACCCACCGCGATGCACGCAAGTATCGGCGAGCACATGCGCCGCGCCTTCTTCATCACGAAAGGCAACGAAGGGCAATCCCAGCAACTCCACGCGCATGGGTTTGTCCTGCAGGAGTTCATCTGAGCGGGCAATGGGGTACCAGAAATTGATATACATGGTTGCGGATCTCCAGACGGCTCGGGCCTTACTACTATTAACTCAATCCACCATTCTAAATGGCCGAGGACCGCCGTATGCCCCACTGATGTGAATGCCATGCCAGCACAACCGCTTACCAACCACTCTGTGGTCACTTAACGCGCCCCTATCCTGATTTCTTCGCCACAGACGGGCAAAAGGATTTCCTTTTTGGCAAATCTACGCCACGAAGACTCGCCGAAAGGGCTAGTTGTGGCTTTTTCAGACAATGCTAAATGCAAGGCAGCCGGCGGCTTCGCTATGCTCGACCAGGCAATGACCGACAACCGCATAAATCCAGCCAAGCTACTTCACAGCAAGTGGACCGCCGCCGAACCACGAAACCGTGAAAAACACTTCCTGGTGACGAAACTGCTGCGTAATGATGACGGAAAAATTATCGCCTGCCGGATAGAAGCCGTGCATAGCCAGCGGGAATTCGAACTGGACTGGCGGGCGCTGAAAGACACGCGGCAATGGCTGATCGGCTGGCAATAGCCTGCGCCGGTCGGGTCAGACCAGGTAGTCCGCCGTCAGCTGCTCTGAAACGTCCCATAGTCGCACCGATAGCTCGGCATCACCCATGTGCGGTCCGGTGGTCTCTGCCGGGTTGCAGTCTTCAAAGTAATAACCACTGATAGACGCTGCGGTGGGATGCGCAGCCACATAGACCTGGGTTGACGCGCCCTGCTCCGAGGTCTTGAAGCCCTCGCGCAACGGTGCATCGGGATCGCGTGGCTTTTTCATGAAGTAGCGGCCGAGATTGGTCGCCACCAGCCCGGGATGCACCGTGTTGGCCGTTACCGAAGTACCGCTGTAACGACGTGCGAGCTCAAAAGCGAACAATGCATTGGCCAGCTTCGATTGCCCGTAGGCGGTAAACGGTTTGTACCCGGCATCGCCCGACAGGTTATCGAACTGGATACCCTCAGCCGGCGCGCTCTTGTAGCCGAGACTACTGACCGTCACGATACGTCCGGCGGGCGCCGCTTCTACGGCGGGTAGCAAGTTGCGGGTCAGAATATAGTGACCGAGATGGTTGACCACGAACTGTTTCTCCAGCCCGTAGACCTGTTCCAGCTTGGGCAGCGCCATGATCCCGGCGTTGCAGATCAGCATATCTACAGGCTTGTCCATGGCCCGCACCGCAGCGGCACAGGCGGCCACGCTGGCAAAGTCACTAAGCTCACAGACCAGTGGCGTGGTCTTGCCGCTGACGCTGGCACAGGCAGTCTCGGCTTTCTCCAGGGTCCGCGCAGCACCCAGCACATGCGCACCGCGCGCTGCCAGGCTCTTCATACTGTCGTAGCCAATGCCTGAATTCACACCTGTAATCAGCACCGTCCGGCCCGTCAGATCCAGGCCCGCAACGACCTCGTCAGCGGTGGTGGCAAAGCCGAATTCACTGTGCGGCAGCTCAGCGACACCGGCCAGCAGGCGCAGCGGCGTGGACATTGCGATACCCAGGGCGGAACCCGAGATCAGCAACTGGCGGCGCCGGCGGGAAAAGATGTTTGCTGTATTAGCCATGAATTAGCTACCCCTTAGCGCCGGAATGACGCGTTCGCCGATCAACTTGATGCCGTGTGCCTGGTGCTTTTTCAGTTCCAGAGAAATTTCGTTGCAGCCCGCTGCCTTTAGCTCCAGCAAGTGCTCAATGACAGGGTCCATATCGTCAGTGCTTCCCGTCAGCGTGAGATTGTCCACACAGTCGTCCAGTAACCGATCCGGCAGGCCCTCCACCGAATCCGCATCGGCAGCGGCCATGGCATAGATCTCCGGAATAAACTGCATGATCACGGCGAAGTCTTCTTCGCTCATGAACTCGCGCATCATGTACTCACGAAAAATAGCGCGGAAACCCATCCAGCGTTTTGCCTCATGGCGCGCCTCGGCCAGGTCGTCATAAACATACCAGGCCATAAAGTTGTTAAAGCGGAAGTCATCGGCGTCGCGACCAAACTCGGCCAGGTGCCCGCGAACCGCAGACACGGCCGGCGCAGCCAGGGATGGCGCCAGGTCACTCATCATGATGCCCTGCGAGGCACGCGCCGACATGCGCAGCATTTGCGGGCGATTGGCTGCCGCATAGACGCGCGGCGGCGGCGCAGTGACCCAGTCGGCGCGATAATTTTCCAGACTATAGAGCTGGCCCTCGTAGCTAAAAGGGCGCTGCGAAATGGCGCCCGTCACAATGTCGATGGCCTCGCGCACCGCGAGCACCCGGCGCGAACGGTCCACGCCCAGCGCCATCACCACCTCACCGCCGGCGCCGATGATGGCCTGGGCCCGGCCCTCGGCAATCTCGTTCAGCGTCAGCAGGTTCATGGCAATTCGAAACGGATGCAGTTCGTAGGGACTCAGCGCGATGGGACCGAGCCGGATGCGACTAGTGGACTGCGCCAACTCGACCAGATTACTGAATGGGTCACGCCCGTCTAGATAACTGGCGCACCAGATGGCGTGAATACCGTATTGCTCGGCCAGCACGCCGAGTTGTGCCAGTTCAGCCGGCGGCAGCTGTGAATCCAGGACCAGGTCAATATCCATAGCCGGAGTCTAACAAGCTCTTTGTGGAAAGCCCCTAAATACCCCGTTCAGCGGCGAACGCGATTGCGCGCCTACAATTCGAACGGAATCGGCCGCTCAAACATATCCCATTGAGGCACCAGCAGCTCGGGATATTCGCGCTCCATCCGCGCCAGAATCTCGCGCGGTAATTCCTGCGGCGAATTAATCTTCTTGCCATCCCAGAACCCGGACAGGTGACCGCCGCCGCCTTCCGGCATCTTCAGCCACTTCGGATACTCGTAGGCGTAGTGCCCGCAGAAATGCACCGGCAGAGCACTAATTGTTTCGTTGGCAAACAAATCAAACTCCACCCATTGGCAGGAGTTTTCAATGTGCGTGGCCGGCCAGTCCGGCGGCGCGCTGCGCACGCTGTCCAGCTTGATCAGGTCATTTTCGATGCGAAACTGGCGATATACGTCCTGAACTACACCATTGCCGTTCATGTTGCGAAAGCCCACCGGGCTGGCAATGGTTCCGGGGTCAGTGAGCAACAGCGATACGGGGACTGACACAACTTCACCCGTGATTGGGTTGCTGACGGAATCTACGAACTTGTTGGTTTTCAGATCGCGCGGGAAGGAAATATTATGCGCGTGAATACGGTAATTATCGTCACCGAGATGGCGGAAGTAGCTGTATTCGATGCCCTCGTATCGCAACACGGGCTCCGGGCGTCGCCCACCCGGAATAGCGAACACGATCCAGTGATACCACGTCAGCGTCGAGCCCTGCTCCTCGACCAGGTCCCGTTCCATGCGAAAGTGCGCGCGAAACTCTTCGACCGGATCGTCAAAATACAGAAATTCCGAGGTGACCTGGCTGGTCGGCGGACTGAGGGACTTGGGCGCCTGCGATTGCGCGGGACCCGCACTCAGCAGGGTGCCCGTGGCACCGGCCGCCGCTGAGACAAAAGTGCGTCTTGTTACCATTACTCACAATCCCCTGATAATTGGTCTGCTCAGATTAAACGCTTTGCAGCGCCTCGGAAAATAGATCAATCGCCCCTCGCGATGCCCGCAGCGCATCACCAGCGCTTTCGAAGGGCTTTGGGAAAACATTTGAGGCGTCGCAACTCATAACCGGCGGTAAATTACTGGCCGGACATCCGAGATCGACAAGACGCTGATTACTCGCTAGCGGCAGAGACTACGTTCGCAGGGCACTCCGTCAGCATCGCCATCCATGCTTTTCAGCCCGCACTGGTTCAAGTAGAACAACGCCTCCTCGCAGCTGGTCATTTCGGCACAGGCCTGCTTGTTGCCGCAATTGCTTGCCCGACCCTGATCACCGGACTGGGGCTGACGACCGGCGCCGCGCGGAATGGCATCGCCGCTCCAGACGCCCAGTTTGGCGGCGCGCGCCTCCTCCTCTAATTCATACAACCGCGGATCTTCAGCCCAGCGCCGATAGACTACAGCCAGACCCTGCTCCACCAGGGCCGCATTCACATCACGATCGTCGACATACACGCGGCCGACAATGCGGCCATACTTATCGACGTCGAACAGGCGTACTGCAATGTCGCGATCGCGCACCATTTTTTTCAGCGCTTCGCGCGCGCGGTTGGCGAAGGGCTCGCCTTTCTCCGGGGTATCAATCTCAGACAGGCGAATACGCAAAGCCCGGCCGTCCGCCGTTTTCATGGTCAGGGTATCGCCGTCGGCGACGCGGGTAACGCGCCCGTAGAAAAACCCGTCGCGAGGTGTCGCCAGGCTGCCCGGATCTACCGGCTCGGCGCAGGCGCCGGCCGCCAGCAGCAGGCCAAGCGCCAGCAGCCCGCGGGCTGCTTTAGTGATCGTGGGAATGGCCGCCGGAATGTGAATGGCCGTGCCCATGATCATGGCTGTGACCGTGATCGGCGCTGTGATCATGACTGTGTCCCTGGCCCGAATCGCCGTGATCAGCATGCGCATGCGGCGAATCAAACATATGCCCGCGACGTGTCTTGGTGACGGGCTTTTCGGCCTTGGGCTGGCGCCATCCCGAGCCCTTGAGCTGGAAATTAGGCGCCGAAAGCAGCTTATTCAGCGCCGGCTCACCACAGGCAGGACAGTCTTTCAGCGGTGCCTCGGCCAGTTTCTGCAGGGCGTCGAACTGATGACCGCAGGCGCTGCACTGATAATCGAAGATTGGCATGGCTTGGTCTATGCTCTGGCTAGGCCCCTCAGCATAACAGCAAGCCCATGCACCAGAACCCCGACGATGCCGGTATGCGGCAGATCCTCACCAGCGTCAAGACCATCGCCGTGGTCGGCGCCTCGGATAAAACCAACCGGCCCGTGCACGGTGTGATGCGCTTTCTGCAAAGCAAGGGCTTTCGCACCCTGCCGGTCAATCCGCGGCTGGCCGGCCAGCAGTTGCTGGGCGAGACGGTCTGCGCGACGCTGACGGATATCGCCGAGCGCATCGACATGGTGGATATATTCATGAATGCCGCGCGGGTCGAGCCCATCGTGGAACAGGCCCTGGATACGGATGCCAGCGTAATCTGGATGCAGCTGGGCATCGTCAACCAGGTCGCGGCTCAGCTGGCCGAAGATGCCGGACTGACGGTGGTGATGGACCGCTGTCCTGCCATTGAATGGCGCCGCCTCGGACTGGAGGATGAGGGCCAGTGAAACTGAATCGTCGCACACTGCTGCAAAGCGCCGCCGGAATCAGCCTGGGCGGTTCAGCCACGGTGTATGGCGAAACACTGATCCGTAAAACCATTCCGGCCAGCGGCGAACAAATACCCGCCATAGGGATTGGCACCAATCGCTATCAACTGGGCACGGCAGAACAGAACGCGGCCCTGGGCGATACCCTGCAGGCCTTTGCCGACAGTGGCGGCAGGCTGGTGGATACCGCACCCATGTACCGGAGTTCGGAGACTGTGCTCGGCCAGTTGATGCAGCAGCGGAAACTGCGCCAGCAATTGTTTGTTGCCACCAAGGCGGATCGTGCCAGCGACGAGGGCGGCATACAGCGCCTGGAAAACTCTTTCACGCAGCTGGGAGGCGAGCAGCTGGACCTGGTGCAGTCACACAACCTGCGCGGTGTGGACAGCATGCTGCCGGTATTACGCGAATACCGCGACGACGGCCGCATCCGCTACATCGGCATTACCACCTCGCGCAACGCACAATTCGCAGATTTCCTGCAGGTAATGCGCAAACAGCCGATGGATTTTATCCAGGTCAATTACTCACTGGCCGATCGGGAAGCCGCCGACAAGATCCTGCCCCTGGCGGTCGACCGCGGCATGGCCGTATTGATCAATTTACCGCTCGGCCGCGGCCGGCTATTCCGGGCCGTTGAAGCGCTTGCCTTGCCGGACTGGGCGGCCGAGTTCGACTGCAGCAGCTGGGCGCAGTTTTTCCTCAAATACGTCATCTCCCACCCGGCTGTGACCTGTGCCATCCCCGGCATGACCAAGGCGCGTCATGCGCGTGACAATCTTGGCGCGCTGCGCGGCCGACTGCCCGACGCCGTTGAACGGCAGCGCATGGAGCAATGGTTTGATGCGCTCTAGCGGTCCCCGTTAACCGCTGTTCAGTCAAACCGACAAGAGTTTCCCAGACCGAGAAAACGCCGGTTGCACGGTCGGCGCATTTCCCGTAATACTCGGCTCAGTTACATCAAGAAAAGGAGGTGATCCAAATGTCTAGTGAGAGTATGAAGGTAGCCATTCCGGCCTCGCATATTGGCTCGACAGTGGAGACCCTTTACTGTTTGAGGTGAGATGCAGGATCGAGAGTTATCGATCCAGAGGTTGGGACTACCTAATCTCACGAAGGCCCGCGCAAGCGGGCCTTCTTTTTTTCCTCAGCGCAATTCGAATACGCTGACTTTTTGCACCGCCTCCCGGTAGGCGCAGTAGTCACAGTCCGGCCCGGCGGCCGGAATCTCGTGCTGCTGCAGACATTCATGAATCAGCGTCAGCGTCGGTTCAATCCAACTGTCATCGCCCTCATGGGCAATCAGGGTCACATCAAACTCCAGCTTGCCGTCGAAAGCCGCGGCATCAGCGCGCCCATTGCAATACACGAAGTAACCCATGTTAGAGACGGCATGCTCGTTGCGTCGCAGCAACCACTGGTAAACCTCCATCTGGCGCTTGTAGCCGGCGTGCCAGCCCTGATCGAGTCGGGTTATAGCTTCAGATTTCGAGGTTGCTTTGTAATCCACCACTACGTAGTTGTCGTCCGCGTCGATCCACAGATCGTCAATGGCGCCGGATACCCGGAAATTGGTTTCGCGATGCAGAAACTGCACGCCCTTGAAGTTCTCACGCCAGTCATTCAGCTGCTCGTGAGCAACGGGCCGAGCATCGATGCCGTAGGACTCCAGCAAGGGATGCTGCGAGCCCGCGGCGCGGTGAATATCGAACTCGGCCTTCAATAATCGATCAACGGCGTTGTTGAGATTAAAGGGAAAACCCGGTGGCCGGCCGGTGCCCAACCGCCGGTCAATATAAAAGCAGCACGGACAATCGATGAACAGGTCAATCTTCGAGCGGCTCAGGTTGAACGGCTTCTGATCGCCGGGCCGGTAGAGGTTGCGGCTGCGATGCGGATTGTAGAAGCGCGACATGGACTCAGGCCGGCTTGCGCAACTTCAGGACAAAGCGATCCGTGTTGCCGCGAATATCGCGACCAAACACCATCTGTGTGAGGTCATCCTCCGGATGCTTGAGCATCTGGCCCTCGGCCTCAATCACAAAACCCGCGTCACGGGCCAGGCCTTCAACAATGCCTTGCGGAATGCGATGCAGTTTAGCGTTGTCGAGTCCGTCTTTGCCGGAATGATCGATGAGGATAAACACCCCGCCCGGTTTCAGCGCGTCGAAGACCTGTTGCATCTGTGTCGCCGCTGCGGCTTCACCGGCCATGAAATAGGTGTCGTGATAGTTCAGCGCCGTCAGCGCCATATCTGCGCTACCGGCCGGCACCCGCTGCTTGTCCAGGCCCTCGTCTGCGCGTATCACGTTGATAAGCCGACCATTGTCCAGCCGCTTGGTCAGGGCTTTATCCGAAGCGCCGTTCATGGCCTGCAGCAGCCAGGCCGGATTCTCTGCATAGACCACGCCCTGCGGCCCCACCGCAACGGACAGGACTTCCGTATACCAGCCGCTGGCGGCCATCACGTCGATCACTGTCATGCCGGGCTCGAGACCGGCAAAGGCCAGGACCTCGGCGGGTTTGCGTGCCGCGTCCCGGCCCCGATCGGCTTCGGATCGTTGCTCCAGGGCATTCAAATGAGCGCCGGCCAGGACCGTGGCGGACAAAAACAACAAGGCAGAGGCGAGCACATACTTCAGATTATTCATTTTCGCTTCTCCGTAATGACACAGCGACGATCAACACGCCGCACTAGCTATCAGACACTGCATAGCTTCCAGCCCGGCACGCCATCAGGGCGCGCTGCCGCGCTGAATCAGGTTGATGCCGATGCCGTCGGCATCGAAAAACAGCATCTCCAGGTCTTCGACTTCAACATCCGGGTTCGGGAACAGCACCATGGGCGGTGACACGATGGTGTAACCGGCATCGCGCACCCGGGCATAGATGCCGTGAATATCCGTAGTCACGAAAATGAACGCGCTGTCGCCCGTGCGCACCTCCGTTCGCGGCGGTGGTGGCGGCGCTGGCGTTTCGCCCAGAAAACTGAACAGGCCGACATTGCCGGCGCGAGTATCGCCGGACTGCAGGATAGCCACGCGCACCGTCTTCCCCGCGGTACCCAGCACCTGGTTAACGGGATCGCCTTCCAGCACGGTTTCCAGGCGCGGCTTGAGGCCAAGTATGTCGCGATACAGTTTCAGTGATTCGTCGATATCGCGCACGAATACACTGGCGCGCAGCATCGGCGTGAGTTTTTCGCCGGGCGGCACGCCGGGTTCCTGCGCCAGGGCTTGGGTCACCATCAGCATCACTCCCAGGATAGTTACAACTCGCATTATTTTTTGCCCAGAAAATCGATAGTGGCATCAGCCAGGGCGCCGGACTGGTCTTCCTGGAGGTAGAAACTGCAATTGGGAAATACCCGGTGCGGCTGCCCGGCGGCACCCGGAATATGCGTTTTAAGCGCTTCAGCCTGGCGCGCATCACGATCGCAGAACAGGGTCAGCACCGGCTGCTGCCAGTGAGCCAGCTTCGCCCAGGCTGCCTGGTAGTCCGCCAGTTCATCCCCGCTCAATACCACCGGGTGAATAAACGGAAACATTTTTGGGGCGACCTTGAAGCTCTCGTCTGGAAACGGTGCGTCATAGCCGGCCAGCTCGGCCGCGGACAAGGTGCGCTGCACGCCCTCCTGCACCATCTGGCTGATGGGGAAAGTCGGCGCAGCAAACATGCGCCGTCGCCAGGCGTTAAACCATTGACTGCCGTTGGGGTTGGGCAGCGGCGCCTGGCAACTGCTGAAGATCAGTCGACCCAGACGCGCAGGACTCTCGGCCGCAATACGCATGGCAAAAAACGCACCCCAGTCATGACAAAACGCATGCATGCCAGGTACGCCCACGCGATCCAGAAAGGCATCCAGCCAGGCAATATGCGCTGCATGGCTATAAGCGTCCGCGGCTACCGGCTTGTCGGAGCGACCGAAGCCGATCAGATCCGGGGCCAGGACACGAAAGCCCGCGTCGGCCAGCAGCGGAATCATCTTGCGATAAATATAGCTCCAGGCGCCCTGCCCGTGCAGCAACAACAACTCGCCGCGATCGCCGGCGCCCTCGTCGACGTAGTGCATGCGCAAATTGCCCAGTTCTATGTAGTGGGGCGTAAATGGATACTCGGGCAGATTCTCAAAGCGGGAATCCGGGGTGCGCAGAAATTCAGACATAGAATACTTCCGTCAGTCTCGTGAGCAGGCCTGCCGACGTTCACCCGACTATGCCTTCTGCGCAGGAGAAACGCACGTGATGAACGACAATCTTACCGTAGCTCGACGCCCGGCCCGTCGCCTGCCGGCCGAAGGCGACGGCGGCCTGTATTCCCAGACCTGGTATCCCATTTGCCTGGCGGCCGAACTGGACGACGGCGGGCTCATCGGCCGCGAGTTTCTTGGCGGGCGGGTCATCGCCTTTCGTGACGAACACGGCGAACCGGCCGTGCTGAGCGCTTACTGTGCCCACCTGGGCGTTGACCTGAAATGCGGCAGCCTGGTGGACCATACGGTGCGCTGCCCCTATCACCACTTTCACTATGCCGGCAGCGGCAAGGCCGTGAAGATCGGCAACGGCGAGAAACCGCCACCCGAGGCCCGCCTGTACCGCTATCCCACCGCCGAGTGCTACGGCGTGATCTTTGCCTTCAACGGCGAGGAACCGCTGTTTGATCCACCTTCCTTTTCCCTGCCCGACAGCGAAATCCGCACCCATGCTTTCAAGACCGAGATGCAATTCAACGTCGATCCCTGGGTCATCATTTCGCAAACCCCGGACCTTAATCACACGCAGTTTCTGCATGGGCCGGAATTCGCGCCGCAGTTCGAGATTCCGCCGATGAACTTCGGCGACTACTCGGGCAGCTATAAAGTCGATGAGGACCTGTACTTCGATGCTTCGGGTGTCTTCAAAGAACTGGTGGCCACGGTGCACGGCACCAACATCGTGCACCTGGAAACCATCATCAACAATATGTGGACCGGTGGTGTGGCCAGCCTGGTGTCACTGCGGCCCGGCGCCTGCGAGGTCTACGGCATTAACGCGGTGAAGATCGCCGATGTGGAGCCGCAGACGGACGAAGCTATTCAGCAGGTGCTGGATACGCTGAAAGCCATGAACATGCAGATAATGAGCGAGGACCAGAGCGTGTACGAGAACATTCGCTTTGTGCAGGGCACGCTGCTGGAGGTGGACCGGGACCTGGCGGCTTACTTCAGTTACCTGCGCCGTTATCCGCGGGCTAATCCGGGGCGGGAATTCATTACCGGTAGCGGCAGCGACTAAACAGCGATCCCGGAAAAGAAAAAACCCGGCCGAAGCCGGGTTTTTTAAGTTTGGCCAGTTGTACTCAGGCAGTGCGGCGACGCACCCAGGTCAGCAGGCCCAGGGCCGAACCGAACAGCCAGACGGCGGCAGGCACAGGAACAACCTGAACCTCCATTGCTACAGATTCCACCGGGAAATTAATAATCCCGCCGGTACCTACGGTGATGGCAAACTGATAATTGCCCGTAGCGTTTGGATCGAAGCTACCGGCGGGTGAGAACAGGAACGGCGCGAAAGTCTGTCCCCAGAAAACCAAACAGGAGATTCTGAGAATCCTCGACCAAAGTAGTGCCAGGAGCCGTGGCCACCAGGAATGCCGTCACATCAATCCGGCCCGATCCTGTCAGGTCACAACAGCTGCGCGGCCCGGCGGGGTCAAAGTCATACCAGATGTCGATCTGATAATCAGCCAACACCTTGTCCGGGCTGTCGATATCGATGTAGTAATTCCAGTTCCACAGAGCGCCTTCGGTCGCGCTTTCCCCGGCGCCGCCAAAGTTACTGCCCGTGCCGGCGGTATAAACCGCGGCGCCGTTGTTGGCCAGCTGAGGATTGGAAAAACGGCCCGTCGCGTTCATTGCCACGGTGATGGTGGTATCGCCGTCGATAAACTGCCGAGACGCCGCCACGGCGTCATTCGGAATACCCGTGCCGCCCCAAGTGGCGTCAGGGAATGACCCGAAATCATCGTAAATAGTGAAGGCCGAAGCCATACCCGGTAGTGCCGCTGCGCACAGCAGCGCTATAAGCCGTAAATGCGTTTTGCGCATGTCTCTCGCCCCCTTACAAACGAGTGGTCGGTGTTATTTCAAGAGTCCAGGTGCACAAATCCCCGTTAACCGAATCCACAGGACTCCGTCGCGACGGGACAAACCCGTGTGCCGCTGCTCTTCCCAGGCAGCCCTGTTCTTTCGTTTTTCGCCGACCTAGCGAGGTTGCGCCATCGGTTCAGTCGGTATAGGTGAACTTACAGAAGTACCAGATCCAGATCAATTAAACTTTTCAAGCGAAAACAATATCTCCAAGCAGTGAACAGCCGTGGCTACAGCCGGTTTCTGGAAACGCGGCCAAGTCGATGATCTGTAGCAGATTGACGATTTCTGCCAACAGATACCCGCCTAGCGTCGGCCGTCGTACCAGAGGCCCAGATTTTTTTTGTCGCGCAACCCGCGCCAGGGTCGCGTGGCCAGGCGCAGGAATTGGCCGGCAATTTCGCGGCCGCTGTAGAGCTCAAGCTTGCGGTTGGAGGTCTCAATCGGATGGCCGCGCAGGATGCTGAAACGTTGTCCGCGCTGGCGACCCCAGGCTTTCAATTTCTGGCTCAGGTCGATTTCTTCGGCCGCATAGAGCTGCTCGTTGAAACCGCCCACGGCGCGGAAGGCCTCGGCGCGA
>CAWKLL010000055.1:0-78161 GCA_963850255.1 uncultured Gammaproteobacteria bacterium | reverse complement strand
TACTTTGAAACCATTCCAGCTGATCCCAACGACCCGACCTCCGAAGCTACAGGTTCGGGTGGCGCTTTCTGTGGCACTTTCGATGCCACCGGATGGGAAAACCGGGTCAATCTTCCTGACTTTAAACAGGGCGTGCAGGCGCGCGGGGTGCTCAATACCAACCCGGCACCGTTGCGCTTTGCGCGGCCGTCGGAGCCCGGAACCCGACGTGAAACGGATCGATTTCTGCTCAACCTGACGCAGGCATTTGGCAGACTGGGAGCTTGCTGCACGGCGCCGCCTATAACCGCGATGATTTCAACCAGGTGTTTGATCTCGATCACACCGAGGCGCGACCCGTGTGGAATCTGTTTGCCTTTACGCAGGTCGCAGTCAAAGATGATCAGTCTTACGAAATTCGTTTGTCCTCACCGGTGGAGAACCGGCTTAGCGGCAGTTTAGGTGTCTACTATTTCGAAACTGAGCGTGACAACGCTATCCGTAGCTTTACCGGTCCGTCCGTCTGCGTTTGGCGCTATAGACCCCTGCACCGGTGAAATAACCCTCGCAGATTTCTCTTGCCCGACGCTGACCAAGACCGAAAATCTTGCGATCTTCGGTGCGCTGGACTTTGAGATTTCCGAGCTGCTGAATTTGTCGCTGGAGGCGCGTTATGCTGACGACAGGAAATCTATTCTGGGCGGTAACCAGACCACCGATGAGCAAAGCACCAAGGCGTTTACGCCGCGTATAACGCTGCGGTATACGCCGACAGAAGACCTGATGTTTTATATGTTGGCTGCCAAGGGCAATAAGCCAGCGGACTTTAACGTCGAATGTTTCCGTTCCGATGTGCTGCCCGAGGGCACCCAGGAATGCCGGGACAACGGGGAATTGCAGCGCGTTAAGGAAGAAGAGCAGTGGACTTACGAGCTGGGCACCAAGACCAGCTGGCTGGATCGTCGCGTCACGGCCAATCTGTCGGCGTTCTATATCGACTGGAGTAACCAGGCGATTTTTTCTGTCGACAGCATTCAGAATACGGCTTCCGGTCAACCGCTGTTTGCCACTTTCCGGCGCAATGCGGGCAAGTCTCGCATCTACGGGCTGGAGTGGGAGTCCAATTTTGTGGTCACCGACAATTTTTTTCTGATTGCCAATTACGGGTTTCAGGATGGCGAATTTACCGAGGGCGAAGACGGCCTGCTGGGCAAAACCACCGGCAACCCGGACATTTCCGGCAAGACAATACCGAATGCGCCGCGTCATTCGGTGGTATTCGGCGGGGTCGTTACGGCTGCCGTGAGCCCGACGCTGGAAGCCTTCCTGCGCAGTGACTATGTGTATGAATCCGAACGGTTTACGCAGGCTGCCAATTTCAACAAGCTGGGCAGTCGCACCCTGCTGAATATGCGGCTGGGCGTGGAGGGTGAGAACTGGACGCTCACCGGCTACGTGAACAACCTGCTGGACGACGCGACACCACTCGCAGCGCTTAATTTCGTCGACTTCAATCGCAGCTGGCCGAATGGCGAGAACGGCGAGTTATGGTCGCTGAATCCGCAGCGCGGGCGACACTTCGGTATTGAGTTTCAGTATCGCGTTGGTGGCTTCTAGGCCGCTGATTTTATCCGCTCGCCGCAATACGGGCGATCTCGGCCAGCTGCGAATCATCCGGATCCCAGCCGGCTGCGGCGACGTTTGATACCACCTGGCCGGGTTTGGTAACGCCGGCAATGACGCTGGAAACCGTCGTCTGAGCTGCCAGCCAGCCAATCGCCAGGTCCAGCACAGAGCGGCCTATGCTATCGCCATAGTCAGCCAGTCCCTCGACAATTTTCCAGCGCTCATCTGAGACGAATACACCGCCGCCGCCCCACTTGGAGAAACGACTGTCGTCGGGTAGCGGCTGATCCTTGCGGTACTTGCCCGTCAGCAGGCCGCTTTCCAGCGGGAAGTAAGGCAGGATGCCGACGCCCTGTTCAGCAGCCACGGGAATCAGGTCTTTTTCGATGTCCCGGTAGAGCAGGCTATAGCGATTCTGCGCAGTGCAGTAAGCACTGAGTTGTTGGTCGCTGCTGATGTCTGCCGATTCGCTGAGCAACTCCGCGCTGTAGTTGGAGCAGCCGATATGCCGCACCTTGCCTTGCTGCACCAGGTCTTCCAGGGCACGTAGTGTTTCCTCTACAGGCGTACCCGCGTCGGGAAAATGGTGTTGATAGAGGTCTATGTAGTCGGTATTGAGTAGCGCCAGACTCTTTTCCACGGCGGCCAGTATGTAGTCGCGTGAGCCACCGTTTTCGACTGCGCCGCGTCCGCCTGCGCCGAACTTGGTGCCGATGATGACTTCAGAGCGTCGTGCACCCAGGGCTGCGCCAAGCATGGCTTCGGATTTTCCATGTGTGCCTGCATAGATGTCCGCAGTATCAAAAAAATTGACGCCCGCATCCAGAGCCGTCTGCACGATCTCATTGGTTTGTGCCTGGTCGCACATTGGGCCGAACATCATGCAGCCAATACCGACGGAAGAAACTTCCAGTCCGCTGTTGCCAAGTGCTTTCATTTTCATTTGCGGACTCTCGATGGAGGTTCGTTAAGGTTTGCCTGTTGGGGGGCCAGGCAAGCTCGCAATTATTGGCGCTATTTTCAGGCTATCTCGACTGCCGGAACCGGCTCGGGTTCGCCTGCGCGCATGCGCACAAACAAAGCCACCACCAGCAGCGCTGCATTAACGCCGCCCATAATCACGAAGGGTGTCGAGCGGCCATAGTTATCGAATACATAGCCGCCCACGGAGCTGACAATCACAATACCCACGGCGCCGCACAGATTAAAAACGCCGACCACTGCGCCACGCAAGCTTTCACGTGCCTCCTGACCGAGCAGTGCGCCGCCGGCAACAATCAGGCTGACTTCAGCGATGCCCAGCATCACCGCGAAAGGGATAGCCGCCGGGCCTAGCGGGTCGCGCAACAAGCCCATCATCGAGTAGCCCACGCAGGCGAGAACCAGCGCGATACACAATGAAGTCATGCGATTCAGTCGATCGACCAGGGTGCCCATAATGCCGGCCCAGATCAGCGCCGAAACCTGCACCAGGCCGAATAGCATAAAGGCGCGTCCGCTGGCTGTTGCCGTATCCATGCCTTGCTCGATGCCGAACTGGGTTACCCACAGTGTCAGAAAGGTGCCGACGATGACCATGTCACCGCGACTGACAAAGGCCGAGGCAAAGGCGACGGCCAGTCTGGGGTTTTCGCGACCACTGCGCAGCCCGGCCAGAAACTGGGGTAACAGGCGCACTGAATGACCGGCACCGGCCAGGGGTTTGGGTAGCCCGTTCCAGAGCACTAGTGCGGCGAAAGCGCAGATACCCGCGGCCGACCACAGCGATAGACGTCCGGCCATAACCGGATCAAAACCAGCCGATTGAAAAAACTCCGGGCCGCGACCCAGCAAGGCGGTAGCCAGCACCAGGACCCCCACGCCCTGGCAAATATTATTGGTGGCAACCCATTTACCACGCGACACCTCCTGCGGCGTATCCTGAACGGTAATGCTCAGCATGACCGGCACCGCGGATAGTCCAACGGCGAATAGCAGACGATAAACATAGAGATCGGCTTCGGTGGTCGCCAGCGGATAAAGCAGATAACCTGCTGCGACCAGTAAATAACCGACGGTGAATACGATGCGCCGCCCGACCCGATCTGCCAGCGCGCCGACGAAGCCCATCAGCAGCACCGCGATGGTTTCCTGCATGGCTATCAATGAACCGGCCAGGGCGCCCTGACGCGCCTCGGGTATTTGAACGATTTCGTTCATCACGTAGGGCTGAATCAGGCTCAGGTAAACCGTCATCGCGATACTGGTAAATGACGCGAACAACACTGCAGCCACGTTGCCGCGGGACAGGCCTGGGCGAATCCAGTATGGGCCGATTTTCAGCCCGTTGAGATCAGCTGATCGATTCAATGTGGCCGCTCAGGGTCAGCAATAGCAACGCGGTGCATGATGCGTCGCTCGGTATAGAAATCAGCGATGCCACGATGAATCGTGCAACGATTGTCCCAGAATGCCATGGAGCCTTTTTCCCAGCGAAAGCGGCATAGAAATTCCTCCTGGACGCAATGCTCATTCAGAAAGTCCAGCAGGTTACGGCTCTCTGCTTCGCTGAGTTCCTTGATTCGCCAGGTCATCAAGGGGTTTATAAACAGGCATTTGCGCCCGGTTTCCGGGTGCGTGCGAACCACCGGGTGTTCCACCGGCGGGGTCCGGTCTCTAAAGGACTGCCAGCGCTCTGCGCCGTATTGCTTGAGAATGCCCGGCCCCATGATTTCTACCAGATCGTGGATGGCCGTCAGCCCGTCGAGAAATTTTCGCATCGCGGGTGACAGCAATTCGTAGGCCAGGTACATATTCGACCAGGCTCGTATCACCGCCTTTGGTGGGCACTTCGCGGGCATACAGGGCAGAACATTTCTGTGGGTACTCCCGGAAACTGTTGTCACAGTGCCAGTTAATGTCGGTGCCTAGCTTCCTGTAGTCCTGCATATCCTGCACGCGGATGTCGGGAAAACCGTCCAGGGTCGGAATGAAGGCCGAAGGATCCACCTCGCCGAAGCGGCGACCGAATGCCAGTTGTTGTTCCGGGGTCAGATCCTGATCGCGAAAAAACAGCACCTGGTATTTGTGCCAGGCCGCGCACAGCTCGGCAAAAGCTTCGTCACTGAGTGCTTGTGACAAATCCAGTCCGTCGACCAGGCCGCCCAGTGCGCCGGTCAACGGGCGCACAGAAAAATGCTGGTAGCTCATTGTCTGCCCCCCTCTACCGGCAACGAATTAAATCACGTGGCTTAATCGGCCGCAAGCTGGCTGGCTGCAGCCTGCGCCTTGAGTTCGGCGCGCGTGCCGGGTGATACCGGCGCAGCCAGGCCGCCTGCCACCATGTCAATCAAATTGCTGACAAACAATGGCGCGCCAACATCTTCGCCGCCGTTACTGTCGCTGAGTTGTTCTCGATCGGCCAGCGCGTGAATTGCCTGTTCCCACATTAAGCCGAAGCGTTGTCCGATAACCAGGCCGGGTATCGCGGGCAGCAAGCGACGCAGTCGCGCGAGGGCTTCGGCCAGGCCGGTGCCGTGCGGGCTGGACCAGATGTCTTCCAGCTGGATGCGGGGATGCCCCACCACCTGGGCCAGAAAGCGAATGTAGTGATGGCCATTCTCGCTCTCGCGAATCTCCTCAACGATGGGCAGGATGATTGTTTCTACCACCGCGCGTACCGGTGCGCTTTGTTCCAGACGCTCGAGCATGGCCATGCGGCGTTGATTGACCCGCTGCATTCGATAATCGTAGATGGCTGCGACCAGTGCTTCGCGTGAGCCAAAGTGGTAGTGCGCTGCCGAGGAGTTGCGTTGGCCGGCTGCCGAATTAATTTGCCTGAGCGAGACGGCATCGATGCCCTGTTCGCCGAACAGGCGTTCGCCGGCCAGAATCAGCGACAGACGCGTATCGGCGCCGACCGGCCCGGGCATGGCATTAGGCATCGGGCAACTCGGCCGGCAGGCTGGAGCAGGCAGGATTCATGGCCTGACGTTACCACCGCGCCAGACCGGCTTCCAACAATCCCGGGCGGGTCGCCAGCCTCGCCCGGCCTGCGCTAGACTGCCACGGTATCTGCTGGCGAGGATGAGGGGATTCGCGTGCAAGGCCTGATTGAGCGAATGACTAAACCACCGCTGTTTAACCTGTTGTCCGTGCTGCTGGTGATGTTCGGCATAGCCCTGGGGCATAGCATCGTGGTGCTGCAATGGCAGATCACCGGCGGTCTCTCGTTACTCGACTCTTTGGTCTCGCTGGTCATTGGTTCGGCCGGCGTGATGCTGGTCTGGCGCGGTCTCAGCCGGCCCGAATTGCCGGCGACGCTGATGGGTTACCTGGGCGGCAATCTTATCTGGGTCGGGTTTTTTGAATGGACCTGGCATGCCTTTGGTCACTGGTTGCAGCTGGAGCCGGTGGTCGACAATGGCTTCGAAATTCTCGCGCCGGGTTTGCAGGTGATCCAGGCTACAACGGTGCTGGTTGTGATCATGCTGATTTTTCTGGGCAGTAACAAAGATACCCGCTGTCGAATGTTCCTGTGGTTTCATCGCAATCTGAAGATTCGCCCGGGTCAGTTGACGGCCGGCTACAAGCGACAGTTTTCGCGTATTACAGCGATGGAAACGGTATTCCTGATCTGGGCCATCTACCTGTTCGCCATCGCCATTAACGATCCCCGCCTGATTCGCTACGACTCAACGGCAGCCGTGGTGATCACCCTGGGCTTCCTGGCCTGGGCGCTTTACCTGGTCAGATTGTTGCTCAAGCAGCGCGGCCCGGGCGCCACATTTCGCTATGCCATCGCCACCGGCAGCATTTTGTGGCTGCCGACGGAAGCCTTTTCTTACTGGGGCCTGTATACGGAAGTCTGGGTTAAGCCGGCGCAGTTTCCCTGGTTAATGGGCTCAGTCGCCGTGCTTTTCGTGCTCGGCATGGTTCTGGCCTGGCGCGCCGCCGGCCGCAGCGCGGGACAGGGGATGGCCCAGCCCGCCTAGTGCACCCCCGGGGCGGCCGTATTCCACTGCCTTCCGGCGCGGGTTTATCATGTGGTCATGATAATAAGACCTATCTGCTCTGCTGTGACTTGCCTGGCCAGCTGTTGAGCACGCATCCCGCCGAACCCGTCGATCAGGCTGTTCGCAGCCCGCGTTACGTGCAGGTGTATTCGGCCATGCGCGACTGGATCTATGGCGGTCGCTACGCTGCCGGCGCCCGCTTGCCAACGGAAGGCGAGCTATGTGGGATGTTTGATGTGTCGCGCATTACCACCCGCAAGGCCGTTGACATACTGGTGGATGAGGGCCTGGTGGTGCGCTACCCGGGTCGCGGAACCTTCGTCGTCGACGACCTGGCCGATGCGCCGGTGCTTGGCGATATGGAACAGCTGTTGCTGAAGGTTCGCCGCCTGGGTAAGAACACCAGCATTGCCCGCGCTGAAGTGGTGGAGGAATCGGCCGACGGTGAAACGCGCAAAGATCTGGATTTGCCGGAAGGCGCCCGGGTCCAGCGCGCCTCGCACGTGCGTTTGCTCGAAGGTAAGCCGATCGGCTATGTAGTGACTTACGTGCCCGCCGAGTTCGATGTGAATTTCGATCTGCAGGAGCTAAATGAAAGTCCCATGCTGACCTTGCTGGAGCGTAAGGGCGTCGACGTGCTTTCCGCTGACCAGATCATTAGCGCGGCGCTGGCTGATTCACGCCTGGCATCGCTGCTCGAAACCAATGTCGGAGCGCCACTACTGCAAGTCAGGCTGGTCGTGTTCAACAGTCAGCGTCGCCCCGTTGAACGCCTGGTTGCCTGGTACCGGGCCGAGCAATATCACCACCATGTACACCTGACAAGGAAGTCGCGATGAACTATTCATTGCGCTGCCTGGCAGCGCTGGCGCTCATGGCTGTCGTGTTGCCGGCGCAGGCGGCGACACTCAATCGTGGCACAGCTGCAGAGCCGGGTACGCTGGATCCGCATATCGCTACCGGTAATTCCGCCGCGCCGGTGCTCTACGACATGAATGTGGGTCTGACCACCTTTGATAACGCCGGTGCCGTGATCCCCGGCGCCGCCGAGTCCTGGTCAGTCAGCGATGACGGCCTGACCTATACCTTTGTATTGCGGCCTGGTCTCAAATGGTCCGATGGTTCGCCGTTGACCTCGGCTGATTTCCTGTATTCCTTCCAGAGATTGCTGACCCCGGATACGGCGGCGCGCTTCGCGTCATTTTTTTATGCGATTCGTAATGCGCGCGCCGTCGTGAAAGGCGAGATGAGCCCTGAGCAGCTGGGCGTGACGGCGCCGGATTCGCGGACGGTCGTAATCGCGCTCGAATTTCCGGCGCCCTATTTCCTGCAGAACCTGGGCAGCAATCCGGGTGCGCCCGTGCCGCGCGCGGCCATCGAGGCGCATGGCAGGCGCTGGACGCGGCCAGGCAACATGCTTTCCAACGGTGCCTATCGGCTGGCCGAATACGTGCCGCAGTCGCATATCACTTTGGAAAAGAATCCGCATTTTTATGCCGCTGATGAAGTCAGTATCGACAAAGTTAAGTACTACCCGACGCAGAATCTTGCCACGCAGCTAAATCGCTACCTGGCCGGTGAACTTGATGTGTTACTGGCGTTTCCGGTCGACAAGATCGCGAGGCTGCGTGAAGAGGTGCCGGACGAGCTGCTGATCTGGCCATCATTGGGTACCAGCTACCTGGTATTCAATACGCGTGAAGCGCCACTGGATGACCCGCGGGTGCGGCGCGCGCTGTCGCTGGCTATTGATCGCGAGGGCCTGGCAGCGAAAATCCTTTCGCCGGGTGAGCAGCCCGCCTATACGATTACCCCGCCGGCCATCAGCAATCATGAACCGCCGCAGCCCGACTGGGCCGGCCAGACCATGGGCGCGCGCATGGCGGAGGCACGCCGCTTGCTCGCTGCAGCCGGCTATGGCCCGGGCAAACCTTTGCAACTGGTGGTGCGTTACGACACCCGTGAGGAGACGCGCCGACTGGTGGTGGCGATTTCTGCCATGTGGCGCGGGCTTGGCGTACAGGCCACGGCTGAGGACAGCGACTTCATTACACTGAACAAGTCGGCGCGCACCGGCAATTTCCAGGTCCTGCGCTATGCCTGGTTTGCACCCAACGATGACCCCGGCACGTTTCTCGGTTTGCTGGATTCAAACAATCCGAATAACTATTCCGGCTATGCCAATAGTGAGTTCGACCGGCAGTTCCGCAGCGCGAACACCGGTCTTGACAACGCCGAGCGCATGGCCGGCTTGCAGGCAGCCGAGGCCCTGGCGCTGGCTGATGACCCGGTGGTGCCGGTGTCGTTTTTCAGTCGACGCTTCCTGGTCAAGCCGTATGTAAAAGGCTTTTGGGAAAATCCGCGCGGCCTGACCCAAAGTCGTTATTTCACGGTGGAAAAATGAGCGGCAAGCGGGTCTCACTGGTACTGGGCAGCGGCGGCGCGCGCGGCCTGGCGCATATTGGCGTCATTGAAGTGCTGGAGGAGAACGGCTACGAGATCGCCTCCATTGCCGGCTGCTCCATGGGCGCGCTGATCGGCGGCATTCATGCCATGGGCAAGCTGTCAGTCTACAAGGACTGGGCCTGTGCGCTGGATAAGAGCGACGTATTCCGGCTGCTGGATTTCTCGTTCAGCTCCGGTGGTTTGTTGAAAGGTGATCGCGTTATAGATGCGTTGCGGGAGCTGGTGGGCGATAGTCGCATCGAAGACTTGCCCATCGCGTTTACCGCCGTGGCGACCGATCTGGATGCCAGGCGCGAAGTCTGGATCGACGACGGGCCGTTGTTCGATGCGGTGCGTGCGTCAATTTCCGTGCCGACGGTGTTTGCCCCGGTCCAGGCTGGCGGCCGCACCCTGGTCGACGGTGGCTTGCTGAATCCGATCCCCATGGCGCCGACCCTGCGTGACGATACCGACATGACCATCGCCGTGGACCTGGCCGGACACCGCGACCCGGATCTCGAGCAGCCACAGGATGAGGATAATGAGACCGGCTTGCTGGCGCCGGCTAATGACGGGCTCGATGAGTATCGTCAGGCCATTAATGGGTTCATTGATCGGCTGACAAAAAAAGTCAGTAACGGCATTCTTACCAACAGCGAAGAGCGACTTGGCATGCTGGAAGTCGTTAATCGCTCTTTCGATGTAATGCAGGTGACCTTGTCGCGAATTCGGCTGGCCGAGCACCAGCCGGACCTGCTGATTAGCGTTCCGCGCAATGTCTGCCTGACTTACGAGTACAACCGTGCGGCCGAAGTCATCGCGGTAGGGCGTCGGCAGACCGAGGAAGCCCTGAAGCGATTTACCTAGTCCGAATCCTGGGCTGTCGGTAAGTCCGGGTTGTTTGAGGTAACCAGGGTCAGGCTATCGGTAGCGAATCAATCAGCATCACCTGAAAATGACCGATGCCTTCGCGCAGCTTTTTTGCCTCGGCATATTCAGGTGAGTTCCAGAAGCGGTGTGCGCTTTCCCGATCCGGCCATTCCGATATCAGCGCGCTCGGGCTACTGCAAAAGGCGTTTTCCAGGAACTCTCCGCCGGCGCCTTTCAAGATGTAGCGGCCGCCAAATTTCTCCACCATCTTCGGCACCACCTCGCCGTACCCCGAGATAAACTTCTCGCGATCGAAAATTTCGCCGATAACAATCATGTAGCAACGTGTTTCTGACATGCCAGGGTCCTCCAAGAGTGATTCTATCTGCTACCCGGAACGCCTTCTGGCGTTGCCGTCACCAGGACGGCGTAGCGTTTGTTCGTCGACGTGCCGTCAGGCGTGATGGCAGGCTACCTGGTGCTTTTCGCTCAAGCTTTGCAGAGTCGGTGCCTGGGACACGCACAGCGGTGTGGCCTTCGGGCAGCGGGTGCGAAATACGCAGCCCGACGGCGGGTCCAGCGGTGAAGGCAGTTCGCCCTCCAGCGGCTGCAAAGATTCCAGCACTTTCCGACGCGGATCGGGTTCGGGTATCGACTTGATCAGGGCCTGTGAGTAGGGATGAAGCGGACGCTCGAAAAACACCTCACGCTCGGCCATTTCCACCGCTTCACCGAGATACATCACCATCACTCGCTGGGCCATGTAGCGCACGATGGACAAGTCATGGCTGATAAAGATCATCGCGATGCCGGTTTCACGTTGCAGGTCGCGCAGCAGGTTACAGATTTGCGCCTGGATGGATACATCCAGCGCACTGACCGGTTCGTCGCAAATTATGACCCGGGGTTCGAGGATCATGGCACGCGCAATACTGACGCGCTGGCACTGGCCGCCACTGAATTCATTCGGGTAACGGCGCGCCTGGTTGGCCCGCAGGCCGACCCGTTCCATCATCTCGGCCGCGCGCTGCTCGCGCCCGGTGGCGTTCAGTTCAGGCGCATGAATACGCAGCGGTTCGGCGATAATTTCGCCTATAGTCAGACGCGGGTTGAGGCTCGACAAGGGATCCTGAAAAATCACTTGCAGGTCTTTGCGCACCGGCACCAGTTCGCGATCGGAGAGTTCGCACAGATCGCGTCCGTGCCAGACCACCCGGCCCGTGGATGGCCGCACCAGTTGTAGTACGGCACGACCGAGTGAAGATTTACCGCAACCCGTTTCACCGACGACACCGAGGGTTTCGCCGGCGCGTAATTCGAAATTGACCCCGCGCACAGCCTTGAGGATGCGCTTACCGCGACCGAACAGGCCGTTACCGGCGATGGGGTAATGCACGCTCAGGTCTTCGACGCGCAACAGCGGTTCGCTCATGCTGCGGCCTCACGATGACAAGCCCAGGGGTGTGCGCCGCCGCGCTCGCGCAGTTGCGGACGCTCATCCAGGCAGCGCTGCTCGGCCAGATTGCAGCGCTCGGCAAATGCGCAGCCCGCGGGCAGGTGTTCCAGGTCCGGCGGTTGACCGGCAATGGTCGGCAGGTCTTGTTCGGGGTCGCCTGACAGCGTGGGCACAGAGCGCAGTAGTCCGGCGGTATACGGGTGTCGCGGGCGGGTAAAAATCTCCTCGGTGCTGCCAATTTCCACCGGCCGGCCGCCGTACATGATCAGCACCCGGTCGCACAATCCGGCGACCACGCCCAGGTCGTGGGTAATCATCACGATGGAGGTACCGGTGTGTCTTTTAAGGCCATCGAGTAAGCGCAAAATTTGTGCCTGCACCGTGACATCCAGTGCCGTGGTGGGTTCGTCGGCTATCAACAGGTCGGGTTTGCAGAGCATGGCCATGGCAATCATCACGCGCTGGCGCATGCCGCCGGACAGCTCGAAGGGATAGGCGTTAAAACGACTGGCCGGATCCGGTATCTTGACGATGTCGAGCATCTCCAGGGACTTCTCGCGGGCACTGGCTTTGCTGAGACCCTGGTGTCGAATCAGTCCCTCCATGAGTTGCTCGCCGATGCACATGGTCGGTGTGAGCCCCGACAGCGCATCCTGAAAAACCATCGCCAGCCGGTCACCGCGTAATTCGTCCAGCTGTGCGCGCGGCAGGTTGAGGATTTCCTGGTCGCGATAACGCACGGAGCCGCTGGCCTGCCCGTTAGGGGCCAGCAAGCCGAGCATGGCGAGGAAGCTCTGGGTTTTCCCGGACCCGGATTCGCCGACTACGCCCAGGCAGTCGCCGGCGTTAAGTTGCAGGGATAAATTGCTCACCGCGCAGACTTCACCGTCTTCGGTGCGAAAGCGCACGTCCAGATTCTCGCAAGTCAGCAGGGCGGTCATCGGCTAGCGACCCTGGGGGTCGAGGGCGTCGCGCAGGCCGTCGCCGATGAAGTTAAAACAGAACATGGTGACGGCCAGCAGCGTGGCCGGGAAGAACAACAGCCAGGGTGCGTTATCCAGCTGCCCGGAACCCTGCGAGATCAGCAGGCCCCAGCTGGTCAGCGGTTCCTGCACACCCAGACCGATAAAACTGAGGTAGCTTTCAATCACAATATTGGTGGGAATCAGCAGGGTGACATACACGACCACCGGGCCGAGCACGTTGGGGATGATGTAGCGGGCCAGGATGGCCGGCTTGGACATGCCGATGGCCACGGCCGAATCGACAAACTCCTTGGCTCTTTACGCTGAGTGTCTGGCCACGCACGATGCGCGACATGGTCAGCCATTCCACCGCGCCGATCGCCACGAACACCAGGTAGATATTGCGGCCGAAAATCGTCACCAGGATGATGATGAAGAACAGCAGCGGCAGCGAATAGAGAATGTCCACCATGCGCATCATGAAGCCGTCGGTGCGCCCGCCCAGGAAACCGGCCACGGCGCCGTAGGTAACGCCAATCATCAGTGCCACGAAGGTGGTCAGCAGACCGATGGTCAGCGAAACACGGCCGCCATAGAAAACGCGCACGAACAGATCGCGGCCGTTGGCGTCGGTGCCGAACCAGTGATAGTCAGCGAAAGAGGGCGGCGCGAGGATGGATTCCCAGGACGCATCTTGTATGGAATGCGGCCAGATCATGGGAATGATGACGGCGGCCAGGCCGATCAGGATCAACACATAGATGCTGCCCATGGCCGCGCGATTGCGTCGAAAGCGCAGCGCCGCCTGGCGCCACAGCGAACGCGACGCTTCGCCGGCAGCTGCCCGGGCCAGCGCCGGCGAGCCCAGCAATTCGCCGCGTTCCACGCTCATCGGTAAGTGCGCCTTACGCGCGGATCCAAACCCGCATAGGCCAGATCCGCCAGCAGGTTAAGCAGAATAATCATCGAGGCGTAGATGATTACCACGCCCATGACCAGCGGATAGTCGCGATTCAATGCGCCCTGAATAAAGTAGCGACCCACACCGGGCAGGTTGAAGATGAGTTCAATCACCAGCGAACCGGTCATGATGCCCGCCAGCGCCGGGCCCAGGTAACCCACCAGCGGAATCAGCGCGGAGCGCAGCACGTGATGCACAACGATCCGCTGTTCGCCGAGGCCTTTGGCGCGCGCAGTGCGTACGAAGTTGGCGCGCAGGACTTCGAGCATGCCGCCACGCACCAGGCGCGCAATGATCGCGACCTGCGGCAGGGCCAGGGCGGTTACCGGCAACACCATGTTCTGCCAGGCGCCGTCATTCCAGCCGGCCACCGGCAGCAATTTGAGGTACAGGCCGAAAAACAACGCCAGGATCGGCGCCACCACGAAACTGGGAATAGCGATGCCGGTCATGGCCAGCGCCATTACGCCGTAGTCGATGAAGCTATTCTGGCGCAGTGCTGCAAAGATTCCGGCCAGCCCGCCGAAAATAAGTGCCACCAGCATCGCGTTCGCGCCAAGTTTGATGCTGACCGGCAGGCCGATGGCGACCAGCTCCGTAACGGTGAAATCCTTATAGACCAGCGACGGCCCGAAGTCGCCCCTGAAGGCATTGCGCACGTAGATCTGAAACTGCACGATCAGCGGTTTATCCAGGTCGTAAGAGGCACGGATATTTTCGAGTACTTCGGGCTCGAGGTCGGCTTCCGCATCGAACGGACCACCGGGCGCGGCGCGCATGAGAAAGAACGACGCAGTGGCAATGATGAGCAGCGTCGGAATCGCAATCAGCAGCCGGCGCAGCGTGTAATTCAGCATGAATAGTGGGCTCTGTGGGCCTGTCGCTAGGATAACCGCGACCAAGGCACCGATTCATCCTGAACCGCTTGCCGTTCCATTTTGGTGGCCCATCGGCAGGCAGGACAGTCAGGGGGCGGCGAACAAGGCCTCGCGCAGGGCTTCGTCGGTGGCCGGAGCGTCCTCGCCCAGGTATTGCGCAAAGACCATGGCCACCAGGCCCGTCTGCGGATCAGCCAGCCAGTTGGTATTCGCCAGTCCGCCCCAGCTGATTTCACCCGCTCGCCCCGGGATGCTGTGCGGACCGTAGGCCAGGCGTACGCCGACGGAGTAGCCAAAGCCATAACCGTTGAAACGCGCAGAAAAGCCGGGCTGGCCGAAATCAGCCGACTCATACCAGAATAACGGTCCCTGGGACGCGCTGATCTGGTTGCGACGTAGCTCCAGCACCGTGGCCGGCTGCAACAAGCGTGCATCGGCCAGGCGGCCGTCGCCGGCCAGCACGGCAGCGAACCTGGCCCAGTCGGCCAGTGTCGACACCAGTCCGCCGCCGCCGGAATGGAAGCGGGTGGGTTTAAAATAATCGGACGAAGGCGGCAGGCGCTCAGTCAGGTCGACGCCGTTGTCACCATAGGCGCGCACCAGGCGATCTGTTTGTTCGCCTGCTACCAGGAACCCGGTATCACGCATTCCCAGCGGTTCGAAAATCTTTTCGCGGTAGTAATCGTCCAAACGCTTGCCGCTGAGCTTCTCTATCAATGCGCCCAGCACATCCGAGTGGTAGCCGTAGCGCCAGCGCGCACCCGGCGCATCGCGCAGCGGGTAGCTGGCCAGTTTGCTCATCGCCTGGGCGGGTGTCTGGTCCAGGGCCAGGATGTCGCGGTGATCGACGCCGACGCTGTCAGGATACTGTGGGGCATAGGCAAACCCGGAGGTGTAGGTGATTAGCTGTCGCACACTCACCGGCGAAGGCGCCGGTGCGGTACGGACGCTATCGCCGTTCACGGCGGTAATCACATTGAGCTCGGCCAGTTCCGGCAGGTACTGGCTGACGGGTGCATCCAGATCTACCAGGCCTTGTTCCACCAGCTGTAACAGGGCGACCGCCGTCACCGCGCGCGACATCGAGTAGATGCGAAAAATGCTGTCGACTTGCATGGGCAGCTGGCGCGATACATCACGATAGCCATGTGCGCCGCTGGCCAGAATTTTTCCGTCCCGGGCTACCGCCCAGGCGACGCCGGCGCGCCGGCTATCGTCGACCAATGCCCGCATGTTCTGGTCGAGCTGCGCGTAGCGCTTGGACGAGAAGCCATCGTCGGTATTGGTTTGCGCTGCCAGCGTGGCCGGCAGCGTCAGCGCAGTCATTAACAACGCTGATGCCTGGATACTGCGCATCGTCATTCTCGTTTCTCCACCAAGAAAGACTAACGGACGCTGGTCGGGGCCGCCTGGCCTTCCGGAATCAGCGTTTGCCAGGGTTTGTCGCCGCGTGCGGCAAGAAAATCCGCCTGGATGGATTCCAGCAGTTTCGGATCCTGATATAGATCAATGGCTGTGGCGGCGATGGTTTTTGCCGCGACCAGCAGCGCGCGGTTGCCGATGGGTGATCCGGTGGCGGCCACCACAGGCCAGCTATGCGTCGGCAGCCCGTAGCCATAGCTGGCAACCATCACGTTGGCCACAGGCACGAACCAGGAGATGTCGCCGACGTCCGTGGATGATGAGCCACGCATGGGCTTATCCGGCAGCGGCATGATATCCGCATACAGCGCCGGTTGCTTGTCGGGCAAGGTCCGGCCCGTTTCGGCCAGGAATGTTTGCTGGGTTTGCCGGGCGAAGGCCAGCTCCTCCTCGGACCATTCGGGTGGCCCCAGGCGGGTCAGGTTGGCATGCATCAGTTCCGCCAGCGAGCGCACGGCCAGCACCTCGTGCATTTCCGACTGCACTTCGACCGCTTCCAGTTGGGTGCGGGTCATCTTGGCGGCCGCTTCGGCGATATCTTTAATCCAGTCGAAGTAGCTTTTTACGTCGCCGAAGTCAAAAGCACGAATGTAGTACCAGACTTCGGCTTCCGGCGGCACAACGTTAGGTTGATCGCCGCCCTTGGTAATCACATAGTGAATTCGCGCGTCGTCACGCACATGCTCGCGCATCATATTCACGCCCATGTTCATGAGCTCAACGGCATCCAGCGCGCTGCGTCCTTCGTAGGGTTGCGCGGCTGCATGTGCGGCGGACCCGCGGAACCGAAACTTGACGTTGACCATGGCCAGGCTGGTGCCAAACGGCACCAGGGTGGCGGAGCCCGGGTGCCAGGCAAACACCACATCGTCGTTGCGAAAGTAGCCTTCGCGCAGCATGTAGATCTTGCCGATGCCTGTCTCTTCTGCCGGCGTGCCGTACAGTCGTACGGTGCCTGCTATCTTGCCGGCCGCGATCAGTTCCTTGATGGCTAAAGCCGCGCCGACGGAACCCACGCCAAAAGCTGAATGCCCGCAGGCGTGCCCGGCGGCCGGATTGGGGCCCGGACCCGGTATCGACGATGCAGCCTGAGAAACGCCGGGCAAGGCGTCGAACTCAGCCAGTATGCCGACGGCCGGTTCACCTTTACCGTAGGTGGCAACAAAGGCGGTTGGCATGCCGGCGACGCCGGCCTCTACCGCGAAGCCCTCTGCTGCCAGCAAGTCCTGTAACACCTGCGATGAACGGTTTTCCTGCAGGCTGGTTTCCGCCAGGGCCCAGATCTGCTCATTGGCATTGGCCAGTGTGCTTGCCTGTCCGTCGAGGTACTGCCAGCTCTGTTCTTTCAGTGCCTGGTTATCTGCCAGTACCGCTGAGGCAAGGCCCAAGCAAAGGACACTGCCGGCCAAAGCGGTCCAGGCCTGCGAAGAATGGGTATTAAGCATTGGATTTCTAATCTCTGTCTCTTGTGTGTGCAAGGCTGAGCTACTGGACAAACTTCCCGTCCTTAAGCCAGGTCTCGCCGTCGAGGGTAATGGTCGCGTCCGTGAGCAGATCCCGCCAGCGAAAATAGCGTCCGCGGACCACGCCGCCCAGTTCCATGTTGTCACCGATTCCCAGACGTACGATGCCGGCGCCATAGCCGAAGTACGGAATCCAGGAGGCGTGGTCTTCAGGGATGGTTAACAGCGGGTTGAAGCCGAGACCAAATTCTCTGAAGCGACGGGCCGTTTCCGGCGCGCTTTCCAATTCTGCGGCGACATATTTGGCGCCCTTTTCAGCATCGGTCGCGACAATGTTGCCGTCGCGGTAGGTGATTCGCGCGTTGAATACGCTGTGCCCGTCCCAGGCAGAAAACGGGTAAACCACAACACCGTTTACCGTGTCTTCAAGGGGTGCAACGCGCACTACGCCACCCGGGATCTCGACTTCGCGAACCAGGAACGGCGCATCCTGGCGCATGCGCGCGGCCGAGGCATCGCCGTTTTGCTGAACAATGGCGCGATCACCCACGCGAAAACGCAGATCGGTGCCGGCTGGTGAAGTGATGTGCACCTCGGCATCGCGCAGTGCGGTGGCGAAGCGCGCCTGGTGTTCGGCCAGCGCCGCGAGATCCGTTTCCAGTACCGCGCGCTGATAGACCGCATCGACTACCTGCATGGGCGGCGGAGAGTGGCCGGGCAGGACGGTAACGCCGGTCATGCCGAACTGATTGCCTGAAGAGCTGTAACCGTCGGTCCAGTGAAAATGAATCGTGCGCCGCGGACCGCCTTCGGTGAATAACAGGATCTGCAGGGCAGAGTAGGCCGGCTGCACCGGGTTCGCGCCGGGCAGCATGATGGCGACATCAACCTCGCGCAGCAGCTCGACGTAGGCATCACGTGCCGCCGAAAACCCGTCGCGCAAGGTGGTTTCATCCCAGTCTTCCGGAAACGGTTCGGGCATGACTTCGATGACGCCAAGGTCTACGCCGCCGGCTTTGATTACCGCGTAACGAAGATGCGGCACGATTTCGGCGAATTTTCCCGGCGCGCCCAGCGAGATAACTTTCTCGCCGGGTTCCAGCTGCAGCTGCGCGACAATGCGTTCGGCCAGAGCCTGCCACTGCATGCTGTGTTGGGGCAGGGGATTTTGTGCCGCACTGATGCTGGCAAGAAACAGCGCCAGCAGAATTAGCCCGCGACAGCGAACTACCAGTCGCTGCTGTCCGGGAATAGTTTTGGCGAACTCCATCAGCCTTCCCAGCGTTGCCAGCGTGTGATGTCGCCATCACTCGCTGCCATGCCTATCTGATTGACCGTATCCAGCTCGCCTTCGCCGTCGCGTTCGTCCGAGCCGATGTAATAAAGGCGCAGGGAACCGTCTGCCAGCGGCACTACATAGGGGCAGCCAAGGCGAACGTCCCAGGCGTCATCGGCAGTGGAGGCGCCGATGATGCTGCCGTCGGCGTTTGGTCCGGGCACTCGCTCCCAGTTCACGCCGTCGTCGGACACAGCGACGCCGATCTGGCGATCGACCTGCAGGGGATCGCCAATGTCGCGGCAGCCTTCGTAGAACATGGTCCAGCGACCGTTGAGCTTGACGATGTGCCGCGTGGCGACGCCGCGATCATCAAAGCTGCCCTTTACACCGCTGGGCCCCATAAGTTGCCCGCGTTTTTCCCAGCGCAGACCATCTGCCGATTCAGCCCAGCCGACCATATAGCCCCGCTGTATGTCGATGGTGTGGTAATACATGCGCCAGCTGCCATCGTCCCAGGGAATCACCTGTGGCCAGGCCACCATCAGCGCATCGAACTCGCCGGGCTTGCCGGCATCCAGCAGGGCGCCACGATAAGGTCCTTCCAGCCGGGTCCAGTGAATGCCGTCGCCGGATACCGCGCAGCCCGGGCGCATGGGAAAGCCTTTGATTTCCGCCGGGCCAGCTTTAATAGTCGACTGGTCGCCGCCGAAATACCACATCCAGTATTTGCCGTCCCGGTAGTGCACATCGTTGACGCCCACATGGCCGGAGTCGAAGCGTTCAGGGTCGGGGTGCGGTTCGAAGATCGAGCCCATGGTCAGCGGCCCGCGTACCCGTTCCCAGTTGATGCCGTCTACTGAGGTGGCCAGCCCGACTCGACCGGTAGGCAGCCCGATCTGCCGATCGAATTCTGCGTCTCGGCCGTAGTACCACATCTTCCACTGGCCATCCGCTTCGCGCATAACTTTCGGGCAGGAAACTCGCTCTGAGTCCCACCAGCCTGCTTCACCCGGTCCGAAGATCAGTCCGGGTCCGCTGCGTCTTTTTCTCACTTCGGTCATCTTGCTGCCTGCTCCAGGTGCGTGGCTGTCGCCGAGGGCGGGCGACAAGGGATCTGCGACGGTGCCGGCCGCCGCGGCGGCCAACAAGCTTCGTCGTGTCAGTCTGATTTTGTCTGTGCTCATGCGCCGTCCGGGTAACTGGCCGGCTGGCCAGGATCAGAGATCTTAGAAGAAGGCTGCACGCGTTTGCAAAATCCGCCTGGCGCTCAACCCGGTTTCAGGCTGGTCGGGCGCGGTTCGGCGGCGATGCGGCGCCCGGCCCACCAGGCCAGCAACAGGGCCGGCAGCATGGCGGCAGCGCCGACCAGGAACGGCGCGTTCTGGCCCAGCTGAGCGAACAGCGTGCCGGAACTGGCCTGGCCGACAAACCGCGCAGCACTGGCCGAGGATTGATAAACGCCCAGCACGGCGCCACGCTCGCTGGGGCCGGCACGCATGGACATGAGTGCCTGCATGTTGGTCTGGAAGAATGCGGTGCCGAAGGCGCCGAAGGTCATCGCCAGCAACAGGCCGGGAATGTCTTCGGCAATGACCAGTGAGAGCCAGCTGCAGGTCAGGCAAACCAGCGCGGTCTTGATCAGGTTGAGTTCGCCAAAGCGTTTTGCCAGCCGGCCAATGCCGAACATCTGGATCAGGAAAACCAGTGCGCCGGCATAGGCCATCAGCAGACCAATTTGTTGCGCATTGAATGCAAAGCGACCGAATAGCCAGAGGCTGTAAATGGACTCGCGGATCGACATGCAGGTAATCACCAGCACGCACAACATCAACATCACCGTGATTACCGGACGTCCGGCCACCCGTGCAAGGCTGCGCAGGGTACCGGGTTGGCCTGCCTCGCGTTTTTTGCTGCGTTTGGACGACGGCAGGGACTCTTTAAGAAAAATCAGGATCGCCAGGAATGCCAGCAGCGAAAAGCCCGCCGCGGTAACGGCCGGCAAGACGAAATTTGCATCCGTCATTGAGGTGCCGCCGGCCAGCAGTCCGCCCAGTCCCGGACCCACAGCGAAGCCCAGGCCGAAGGCCGCCGAAATCTTGCCCAGTGCGCCGGCGCGTTCCTCGGGTGGGGTGATATCGGCTATATACGCATAGGCCGTGGCAATATTCGCCGAGGTGATACCGCTGAGGATCCGGGACAGGATCAGCATTTCCAGGCTGTCGGCGAAGGCCAGCAATACATAGGCGCCGGCATGTCCCAGCATGCTCACCAACAGCACCGGTCGCCGGCCGATACGATCGCTCAGCGCGCCCCACAGCGGGGTGACCAGCGACTGGCTCAGGGGCTGCAGTGCAATCACCAGGGTAATCAGCTCCGGGCCAACGCCCATGCGCTGCACATAGAAAGGCACCAGCGGCACCAGGATGCCGAAGCCGATCAGGTCGATGAACACCACGCCGAACAGGATCGGGATGGCCAAGCGCGGTGAAGGGGAGGTCATGGGGCGCGCAGCCTAGCATGGCCTTACTCAGCTCTAACGTAGAGAGCTTGCGTGATGCAGGCATTCCGGGCTCGACTCCGTCATTTGGTATCCGTCTTCAGCAGTCGGTAACTGACCTGAACGGCCCGGCTTTTACTTTTGATGATTTCCGTTTGACCACGGAAGACCAGACGACGCCGGGTTGCAATAACCACGTGCGGCACAAGATGGGAAGCGAGCAGACTTGACCCCTGATTTCTTACAAAAAATAGGCTTTATAGATGTCATTTTTCTCAAACTCTTTCAGAAACACGGAACTAGGTCATTTATTGAACATAATGAATCACAAAGCTAATGTACTTTATGCAATGGATATTGCATCATGATTTTTGAACGTCGCTCAGCAAAAGAAACGTTAGGAGCAATCCAATGCCAAGCATCTTAAGACGTCCCATTTTCGTGGCGCTCATGCTGCTCAGCACCACCCTGACCCACGCCGCTATCGTCGAGGTCGGTGATTTGAATATCATTGATGATTCGAGCAATCCATCGAACGGCCTCCGCTATCTTGACCTTTCATTCAGCGACGGGCTGAACTTGGCAGATGCGCTGGCCAACGCACAGTTGACTTACTCGGATGCGCGCTTGGCAACACCACAGGAGTGGGATGATCTCTTCGCAGCCTCCGATATTGCTTATAGCGAGGGCACGGCGTCAGACGCATTCACTACAGGCGCCGGTTTCAACCTCTCCTTAGGTACTAACTATGATGGTGGCGTACTCAGGCTGGCTTTAGGTACCACTGGTGGTTCGTTTGCTCAGTTTTGGAGCGACCCGGACGGGTCTAGTGCTAACAGTACTACTCTCGACTTTATTTCGCTGGGCCCCTCAAGCGCCTCTATTTTACAAAACGCCTCCGGTCCCCCGGATGCGGCTAATGGCTGGCTACTCGTTTCCGAACCCACCGTCATCCCCCTCCCAGCTGCCGCATGGCTATTTGGCTCATCCCTGCTTGGCTTGGGTTTAATCAACCGCAAGAAAGCGAAGCACTCGTAATAGCTGAACCCACTGTGGAGTGCCCGGCTAGTGCCCGGCTCCACCGGAAGCCTCACGGTAGCTAAAACTCCGCGACGGCAATCGACTCAGGCGGTAATTCGAACACGCTCTGCGGCATCGCAACCGTTGCAAGCGGGTTTGCCGGGTTGTCACTGGCGTCAAACATGAACAATTGGCTTGGTGTAACAACCGTGCCGTCGAGTGTAACTCTCGTGGTCCGTGGTGCTTGGTTACGATTGGTAAGCAACACCCTTATGACGCCGTTTGTTGTATCGCGTGATACCAGTACCGCACCCATGCCAGCATCAAGTCGACCATCCGCAATACCTTGAACTGCAATACGCTCGGTCGTATCCGAGACCAATTTCGCCATTAGTTCGTAGGCGCGATAGAGTGGCCGCGGTGTGCCGCTATTGTCGATCAGTCCGAGTGCGATGGCAGGGAAGAAATCGTAGATGATCGCATTGTGCGAGCGATCGAGACCGGTGTTGGCGCCCAGCGCGAGCACCGTGGTCGCATGCAGAGCAGGTGCCATTGAACTTGCGTACTGCTGGTCGCCCGCTCGAGTAGCAAGGTCCGGACCCCACTCGGCCAGCGCCATCTCAATATCCTGATAGTTTGTGGATCCCTGAATCGCGCTTTCGGTCAATTGAATGGCGTCGGCGATCACCAGCGGATCGTCGTTGTACGCATGAAACGAAATAAAATCGAATGGGATATTCACGGCGTCAAAATTGACAATTGTTGCAACCGCCGTGGTCGCACTAATGAAACTGCCGAGTCCGATCTTGATCGCCTGTCCGTTCGGATCTGCAGTCGCGTTCCTGTAGCTATCGAGCTCAAGCAGCGTTGCAATTGCCATATCGAAAAAAGAATCAGGATCCGCCGTCAGCGTCGGCTCCCAGAACGTTGCGATCTCGGGCTCGTTCCAGACTTCCCAGTAACGAACGGGTCTGGGACGTTCGTTTCCTGTCTTTGTACCGGTGCCTTCGACGACACGTGATACCAAACCGGCGGCGGCCTTTGAAAAGACCAGCGGATCCGCCGGCTCATTGTTTGAAACGCTATTGGTAAATGTGGCGTCACAATTGAGCCGATTCGGTGTTTGATTGATCGATAGCGCGCGCGGCATATGGTCAATCGATACGTACGGTGTCGCACCAAATGCTGTTGCGTCATCGATAACTGATCGCACGTAGTCCAGTTGATAACGAGCATCGACGATGCTTGCTTCAAGCACCGGACTGCCATCGGTGAACGTAAACCAGTCTCGGCTGGCGAGGAGCGCAGTTTCCGTCGCGAAAGCTGTTTCAGATTCAGGCGTTGCGTTAAGACACGGGCTGCCATCGGTCAGTGTTGGCAATATCTCAGTGGCAATTTCCCAGCGCCCAACACCGATGCGCCAATCAGTGCCCGTAGTCGTCGACGAAAAACCAACATCCTGCATGTTGCTCATCAGTCCAGGTACATTTTGGTAATCGTAAAGAACGCCGGAAAGATCGTAATAGCCGATCAGAGCAGGGCTCAGCGTATTTGCAGCATCTGCAGTGTTTACAACGAGATCCCAGTTCGGCGCCGCGGGAGGTGGCGGCGTTGTTGCGGGCGCGGAACCACCCGAACCACCGCAGGCCGCGAGCACTGCCAATGTCCCGCCAATAACCACGAGCTTTCTGATCCTGTCCATTACCCGTTACTCCCAGGCGCTCCAATTCAATTTACTGCAATGGAACGAAAAACAGTTTACTGGTTAATTTACCGATACATGGTCGATTAGGGCTGTGACGCGGTGACGGCTTTTGGCCGACAGCGGAAGTGCGCCGGGATTCCGGCCAGGATGACCGCTGTTGACCCAAAGCGGTCGCTCGGGCTGCCCGGACTGGGCCAGGCAGCCGCAATCCTGTTGCATCAATGTACGTCGTTGATGGATCAGTTCGGCAGCTATGAGTCAGCCATGAGCGATGGCGCCTTTTCCGGTCGGCGGGCGAATCTCGTCGGCGGCTGGTGTCCGGGGGTATCCCTTGGTTTCCGGCGCGACATCCTGCGAGTAGGCAGTCCAGGTATCCAGTCGCGGCGACGAGCTGGGCCAGCCGTCGATGGGGGTCAGATACTCTGGCGCGTGGCGTTCCAGTTAATCCATCACCTTGCGCGGCACATCGTCGTAACCGGGTAGCCCGTTATAGCCGTGTATACGTCCGCTTAGCACGCCGCCTTCAAAGCCGCTGCTGCCCATCCCCCACGGCCACTATTGCGAAGACCTGGAGAAGCCGGCATACATGCGGACCGTGGATAAATCGCGATCTTCAAGTTCTGTGCGAGAGACCTTGAAGGTGAAGTGCTCGGCCGGGCTGACGGTGGGGCCGGTTGAGGATTTCGGCCAGCCTTTCGGCGTTACCGGGTTCTTGTGGTAATGCGTGTAGTCCCAGGTGAGCATCAGGTCGTCGCCATATTGCTCGAAGGGCATCAGGAAAGGATCCAAACTCGGCTCCGAATCACCCGGGCTGCTTTGGGTCGGGGTTAGTGATCGCCGCCGGCGGCTGCGAGATCTTGTGACTCGATCCGCTCCCTCAGCTTGCTCTCCCCGTCTTGCAGCAGGGATTCGACATTGGTGTGACGACCCGGGTGGTAGGCGGTGCCCAGAGACAAGACCTCTAGTTCGTAGTCGCAGCTGCTGTTGCGATTTGCCTCGCCGAGTAGTTTCTGGAATCGCTCGCTCGCAGTATCCATTCCGTCGAGCCTGGTTCCGGCCAGCAGTACTGCGAAGACGTCCAGTGCAACACGCCCGATGATGTCGCAATCTCTGAAGCCCGCCATCACCAGGTGCGAGAGTTCCGTGGCAGCACGATCGCCTTCCTCGGGCCCCAGCCTTTCTTCGATGGCATGCAGGTTTTCCACTTGCAGCAGCAACAGCGAAACCGGCGTTGTGTTTCGACGGCAGAATTCAACCAGGTGCTCCGCAATTATAGTAAAGCCCAGTCGATTCGAGAGTCCGGTGGTCGGATCGTTATGCAGCAGGCTGGATGCAACCAGCTCTTCCTCAACCATGCGGCCTAGCTCTCTTAGCAGGCCAAGCTCTTCTTTCGAGATCTTTCGGGGCTCGGAATCGATAATGCACAGCGTGCCGATGCGGCTGCTGTCCGGTGCACTGATGGGGTAGCCGGCGTAGAAGCGAATATTCGGATCACAGGCGACCAGCGGGTTGTCGCAAAACCGTTCGTCTTCGCGAGCGTCGTTAATCACCATGATCTTGTCATCGAGAATGGCATGACCGCAGAATGAAATATCCCGCGGCGTTTCCGTGGCGTCCAGGCCCTGTCGCGACTTGAACCATTGCCGGTCGGCGTCTACCAGGCTGACCAGCGCAATATCCGTGCCGAAGATCTTCTTGGCCATTCGAGTGACGCGGTCGAAGCGCTCCTCCGGAGCGGTATCCAGCAGTTTCAGGTTCCGCAGGGTTTGCAGTCGCCGGTTCTCATCGACCGGAATAGCTGGTTTGATCATGGGTCACCCGTGGCTTAAAGCCTGATTTCGAAGCCTTTTCGAAGCATTGCAGTCATTATGTAATCCCATCGCTTGAGCGATAGGAACTGCGTCACATTTGCCGCCGAAGGCCAGGTTACCGCGGGTTCCGGCAGGGGACGGCTTGCACGGCCGCGATAGGCGATTTACAGACCGACGTACGCTGTTTCGGTGAGTCGTTTCCAAAGTAGAGCTTGCCGGACATGAGCATGACTATCGGTGGCCGTTCAAGCTGCGGTGCGCACGCCTGTTTTTTCACCCAGTGGCTGGGCTTTGCTCGCACACTAGCCGCCCATTTACTTGCTGGAGACGAAGATGTCACTGCGCCTATCCCAGTCAGCTGCGTTGACGACGGACAAAGATCCCGATCTGGACCTGGACGATCCGGAAACTAATTTCATGGCGCTGATGAAGCTGCGTGGTGACCTGAACGGCGACGACGTCTTCTATGCCTTCCCAGGGCAGGCCTGGGCGATGGTGCCGCAGGAACAGAATTACAAATGCTTCCGAACCTTCGGCTTCGGCTCTGCTCGTCTGGAGGAGGTGGAAGAGGGCTATCGCATTTATAGCCGAGAAGTGCTGTTTTATCTCGATCCGGTAAGCGGCGAGATTCTCAGTGAATGGAGTAACCCCTTCCTCGGCGGCCGCAAAGTCGATGTGGTGCACATTCAAAACGATCCGGTCAATGGCACATTCGGCCGCAAGGGTCCGGGTCCGCTGGCGCCGCCGTATCCCTATGTGAGCTGTGGCGACATGGTGGCGTTTCAGCAGAACTTTTTTATTCAGCATCCGGCCGCGATGAACCGCAAGGATTATCCCTTGTACTCGTCGGGCAACATTGACCAGCATGCCGAGCTATGGGGTCTGATTGGCAGCAAGACCGACATTCTGAATCCTGACATCAGCTCAGCCTATTGCACCATGTCCTGGACGCGAGTGGCCGACTGGCTGCCATTCATGGAGATGGGTAATGCGCCGGGCAAGATGGTCTTTCACAGTCACTCGATGAAACTGATGGAAGGTCCGTCAGAATTGCCTCGGCCGATCCTCGCCTACGTTGAGAAGCATCACAGCGAGTATCTGACTGCGCCCACCGAATGGAATGGTCCGCAAATGACCAGTTCCGCGCAGGTATTTAAGGACATGGTGGATAAGCGTCGGGCTGCGAAGTAGCTGCTGGCAGGCATGAATCGCTGCCCAGGCGAGCCCGTGACCGGCAAGCTTGCCGGGCCAGGGCCAGGCCGACGCTGCTAGTAAAGAGAAAACGGGCGCCCACGCCTAGCTCGCAGAGAGACTTTAATTGTCGTGGGCGCCCGACTAGCAAAACACAGTGTAATTACTGATGGCGCGCGCCGCCATGAACCTCATCACAGTTGCTGGCAGGCCCGGGATTCAATCGGTTTCCACGACCCGGCACTATCTGTCTGCGGTGGGAACTTGCTGCGCCTCTAGGCGGCAACTCAATGGTTCTGCCGCGCCGATGGCTCGGTCGGTCGCAGTTAAGTTTCTGCGGTTCGCCGCATCGCCTGGCGACGTCGGTAAGTCAGCGAGCGCCAACACCATTCAGCCGGGCCAAAGCGATAGCGCGCCAGCCACCAGCTGCTGAAGCTGATTTGCAGCAACCAGATCAGCGCCACGAAAACATACAGATGCCAGCCGGTATAACGACCGAAAAGCCCCAGGCCGACAGTGTAGAAAATTAGTCCGCAGATGACAGAGTGGGCAAGGTAGTTACTCAGTGCCATGCGACCCACATTGCCGAGTTTTTGTTTGAGCCATTGCCCGTTAACGCTGCGTGACCAAAGTAGCAACAGTCCAAGATGGCCGGCGGCCACGGCCAGACGCCGCAGGTCGTAGGTAACCAGCCATTGCTTCTTGAGGACCGGGTCGAAGTTGCTGTTAAGCAAGGTGACGGTTTCTGCCAGCGCCAGCGGTAGCCCGACGGCATAGCCGACCACCAGCAGCAGCACCGCTGGTCTGCGCATTTTGGTAGTGAATAGCCCGGCGCGTAGCGCGGCCATGCCCAGCAACATCACGGCCAGCGCATCCAGAAACCAGGCATTGAGGGCGACAACGGTTTGCAGCACCAGGGAACTGGTTGCGCGGTGCTTATAGAACTCGGCGAAGCTGCCGGATGAAGTAATGCGAATGGTCTCGGTGATTTCTTCGCCGTTTACATCCGGGCGGGTGCGCGACTCGATTTTTTTCCAGTCCGCAACGATTTTCGCCGCTGCCGCGTCTTCGTCCGCACGCAGGGCAGCTTCCGGATAAGCGGCTTGCAGCTCGCGCGCTTTATTGAGATCGGCCACGCGCAAACCCGCGTTCAATGCAATGACCAGGCAGGCCATGATCACCAGTGCCGGGACCGGTAAACGCCGCAACGGGTAGAGCAGCAGCCCGCATAGTCCATAGGTAAACAGAATATCTGCCGGCCACAGCAGGATAAAAGCATCGAACAGGCCGATGCAGATGAGCAGAAAAATGCGTCGGTAATAAACGCGGGCCAGCGGTACGCCGGGCACCTCGCCCAGCCGTGTGACCATCAGTAACATGCCGGCGCCGAACAGCAGTGAGAACAGGGCGCGCTGGCTGCCTTCAAACAGGCTATGCACGACCGCCCAGGTGGCGACGGGCGAGCCGGGCCAGTCAGCAATACCGGCGGGGTTGTCGAAAAACGCCTGCGGGCCGGCGAAGGCCCAGATATTCATCAACAGGATGCCCAGTACCGCGCAGCCGCGCACCAGGTCCAGTGCGTCGATCCGCGCGCCTTGGGACACCGGCGCGGCGGAGTAGGCCGCTGGGTTCGTGCCATTGTCAGTCATACGCGGTCCTTGCCAGCCGATGCCGCGCTGGCGGAGCTCTGTCTTGGCGGCAGGATACCTTGGCCCTGCGCTGCAGGCTCAAAGGTCTCCGGCAAACGCCATCTGACGGCATCGCTGCCCGGGTGTAAAATTGACTGCCATCTGACCATGGAGCCACTGATGGCCACTATCGCCAAGGAAGCCAGCGCGCCAATGATTCGTAGTGGCGACGACTATATCGCCAGCCTGCGCGGCCGGAACATGAAGGTCTACCTGTTCGGCGAGCTGGTGGACGAACCGGTGGATCATCCGATAATCCGGCCGTCCGATAAATGCCGTGGCGGAAACCTATGACCTGGCGAATAGCAATCCCGAGCTGGGTACCGCAATCTCGCCCTATACCGGCGAGCGCGTAAACCGCTTCCTGCACATCGCGCAGAGTCCCGAAGACCTGGTCAACCAGAACAAGATGCAGCGACGCCTGGGCCAGCTCACCGGCACCTGCTTTCAGCGTTGCGTAGGCATGGATGCCTTTAATTCCCTGCATTCCGTTACCTTCGAGATTGACGAAGCGCATGCCACTCCCTACCACCAGCGTTTCGTGGATTTCGTGCGTTTCACGCAGCAACGCGGTTACGTAATCGGCGGCGCCATGACAGACGTCAAAGGTGATCGCAGCAAGGCGCCGCATGAGCAGGATGATCAGGACCTGTACCTGCATATCACTCGCCGCACGGAAGAGGGCGTGTATGTCAGCGGCGCCAAGGCACATCAAACGGGTTGCATCAACTCCCACTGGCTGCTGGTGATGCCGACCATTCGGCTGGGGGAAAAAGATCGCGACTTTGCCATCGTCGGCGCGGTGCCGGTCGATGCTGATGGCATCACTTATATATATGGCCGACAGAGTTGCGACACGCGCGCTATGGAAGGTGACCTGGACGTGGGCAATGCCAAGTTCGCCGGCCAGGAAGCGATGATTATTTTCGACGACGTCTTTATCCCGCACGAGCGGGTGTTTATGGACGGCGAAGTCGAATTCGCCGCCATGCTGGTCGAGCGTTTTACCTGTTATCACCGCCGCAGCTATGTGTGTAAGTCCGGTGTCGGCGACGTGCTGATCGGCGCCGCGGCTACCGTGGCCGATTACAACGGCGTAGAGCGGGCTTCGCATATCCGCGACAAGCTGGTGGAGATGACCCACCTGAACGAAACCATCTACTCGACGGGTATCGCCTCAAGCTACCAGGCCAGCGAGATGAAGTCGGGTGTATTCATGAACGACGACATGATCGCCAATGTGTGCAAGCACCACGTCACCAAGATGCCCTATGAAATCGGCCGCCTGGCGCAGGACCTTGCCGGCGGCCTGATGGTGACCATGCCGTCGCAGCAGGAACTCGAGCATCCCGAGGTCGGCCCATTGATACGCAAGTACCTCAAGGGCCGTAAGGAAATTTCCACCGAAGATCGCATGCGCATCATGCGCCTGATTGAGAACATGACCCTCGGGCGCAATGCCGTTGGCTATCTCACGGAGTCCATGCACGGTGCCGGTTCACCCCAGGCCCAGCGTATTCAGATCCAGCGCCAGTCGCAGCTGGATTTCAAAAAAGCCCTGGCGCAGAACCTGGCCGGCATCGATCCTGGTGCGGCGATGGAAATCGTCAATGACCTGTCTGGTTATATGCAGCGCGTGCTTGAGAAAGCGGATTAACTGTTGAACATAATCTGGTAACCGGCGGGCATTCGGAGTGTTTCGGCGCTCACCGCCACGATGCGGATACCGCCTGATGATCCGCTCTCTGCAATAGTCTGCGCAAGGCCGTGACTTTTAAAGTTTTAGTAGCCTGTGTAGTGAATAATTTCCTGAGTTAGCAGAATTGACGGCCGCTCTGCCGCAGCGCGATACTGATCCGAAGATAAAAAGAAACATTTCCCGAAGTAGTGGCGTTTTTGGTTAACGTATTTCGGGATATGCGGAGAGAGCGCTGTTGAATGGGATACGGCGGTGAGGTCCATGATCGGTAACACCGATTGTGGTGCCTGCGTATTTGCCGGGGGGCTTGAAGCATGAGCCAGCGACCCGGCTATCCCCACTCGCGCCGAAAGAAAGGCTGGTGGCGGCCCTCGTTCCGCCAATGGCTCGGCAAGGTCCAGCGCTCGGCACGGCCAAAGCCCTTATTTGAGCCCCTCGAACCCCGCCTGCTGCTATCGGCGGATCTCACTCCTTATACATACGACATGGACGCGGAGCACAACGAGCTCCTGGTCCAGCTGCAATCCCTGGATGGTGTCGATCAGCTTGCGATCATAGACAACTCGGCCGACGGCGACGGCGAAGTGCTGGACACCGTCGCGCTGACTAACCTTGATTCGTTCCTGGTGCGTGGCACCGGCGCAGGACGACGTGCTGACCATCGACGCCAGCGCATCCATCGATATTCCCCTGACCTTTCTGGATGAGTCGGCCTTCGACAATGATGAACTGCGCGTCACCGGCTCGGACTGCCGCTGACTGGATTATTGCCGGGCCCTACAGTGGCTATGTCGAGAGTGGTGGCACCGGTGCCGTCTTCTCCGGCGTCGAGAACCTGACCGGCGACGTTGGCAACGAAGATACTTTCACGTTTTGGTCCGACGGTGACCTGAGCGGCCGCATCGACGGCAATGTCGGGCGGTTTCGATTCGCTAGTCATCGAATTCCGGGTTTTCCGAGAGTGACGCTATGTCGTACAGCGCCACGGGTCCGGATTCCGGCCGCCTCGACTATGGCGAAAAGACCATCGACTTCGCCGGCCTCGAGCCGGTCACGGACAACAACGTCGTCAATAACCGTGTCCTCGACGCCACGGCCGACTGACGATGTTATTCGACTGCGCAGCGAACCGGACAATGCCACGCGGATCATTTTCGAGAGCCTGAACGCCAGCTTCGAGAGCCTGAATTTCCTCCGGCCTAACAGCAGCGGTTCGATCACGATCAACGCGCAGGACGGCAACGACAAGGTCTGGGTCGAGCCGCTGACCGGCTATCTCGGCAGCCTCACGCTGACCGGCGGTACCGGAATGGATACGGTCGTCGGCAATGCGAATGCTGCCGTGAGCCTGAGCGATACCCAGCTGGTGCTGGGGACGCAGACCTTCGCGCTCGACATTGAGTCGATTTTGAGGCCGCCGAGCTCAACGGTAGCGCGATCGACACGACGAGTTTCTCAGGTCCGGTGATTTCCGGTGTGGCGCGCTGGGTAGCGCAGGGCCCTGATTTTATCGGTGGCGATGACTCGAGGGGTGCTGAACCTGCCCGCGTACCCCGTCGCCGGGGCGATTGAGACGGTCGCGGTCGATCCGTTCAACAGCAATATCGTCTACGTCGGCACCGTAGGCGGTGGCCTTTGGAAGACCGAGAATTACAGCCCGGATGCCGGCGACGGTGTCGATAACGACGCTGATCAGCTCACAGACCAGGAGGACCCGAGCGAGCGGCTGGTGTGGACGCCGCTGACCGAGCAGTTCCCCACCACCGGCTATACCGAAATCGCGTTCGATCTCAGCGACACCTCCGGCGATACGTTCTACGTTGGCACCGGCAAGGTCAGCAGTTCAGCGATAAATGGTCCGGGCTTCGGCTTGCTGAAGACGACTGACGGCGGCGCGACCTGGGAGGTCATCGCCGACAAGAAACTCGTCGGCAAGAACATCACCGGCATCATCGTCGACGGCGCGAATCTGTACGTCTCTGTTTCTCAGACTACGGACTTTCGGGTTGGCGGCCTGCTGATAAGCAGCGATGGCGGCGCGACCTTCGACTATGCCAGCGACACTGGTGTCGGCCTGCCGGCTGGCGGGGTGTCGTCTATCGCGCTGGATCGTGACGCGGGCATCCTTTACGCGGGCCTGCCGGAGCAGGGCGTCTGGTCCAGCGCCGACGGCGGTGCGACCTGGACGGCATCCTACGAGTTCATCGCGCAGTCCGACCCCTGGGCCTCCAATAGCCGCGACATTCGGGGCATCGATCGCGTACTGGTAAGTGTCAGCGACGCGACGGTCGCTGACGGCAGCGCGGACAATGGCAATCGGCCGGTGTTCATCGGCCTGGTCGCGCAGGCCGTGAGCTCACTCGGCCAGTCTGCCCTGGCGACCGATACGGTCATCCAGGTTCGTTCGCCCGAGCGTTTCCAGCCCGGCGACGGTGTCAGCATCATCCAGGCGCTTGCGCTCAATACGACGTTCATCTTTGCCACCGCGGATAACTCGATTACTCGGGTCGATGGCGACTGGGCCGACGACGGGTTCTCTGCCGGCCAGGGTATTTCGGTTCGCAACACCAGCGGGAACGACACCGGTTACACGGTGCTGTTGATCAGCGGAGATGGCAAGAAGCTGTTCCTCGACTCTTCTACACCGGTTATCACGGACGAAACGACGGCCATCAAGGACGGCGTGCAGATCGGCACCAGCGGTATCCAGACCACTGCGACGATCGACTGGATCGATTCCAATACAGGTGACATCCACCTCACTGCTGCACTCGGTACCGCCTTCGCGTCAAATGCGCGCGTATTCGACGGCAGCGAGCACCGCCTGACCGACGTGCTGCGCAGTAAGGACGAGGGGCAGAGCTGGGTCGATCTGGGTCAGCCAGGCTCCCTGGAAACCACGTTCCAGGACTCGGGGGGCACGACGCGATCTGTGTTCTTCAGTGTGCATCCGGGTGGCCAGGCCAAGAGTCACACGTCACTGCTGCCCGACCCGCTGGACTGGCAGAATGTTTACGTCGGCGGCGACACCAACAGATTGAGCGGCGTCCAGACGCCGACTTCCGGCAACGCTGGCGTGCAAGGCCGTCTGTTCCTGTGGAACGGCAGCAACTGGGAACACCTGACCGGCAGCAGCGCGAACAACACCGCGCCGCATCCTGATTCGCGCAACATGGTCGTGTACGAGACCGGCCCGAGCACCTTTGTGATCCTGCAGGTCGACGACGGCGGTATCTACCAGCTAAACGATCCGCAAACGCAGGGCAGCCGCAGCTGGGGTTCGCTGATCGGCAACCTGAATCTCACCGAGTTCTATTCGACGTCCTGGGGTTCGATCGACAACCTGGTCGTCGGCGGTGCGCAGGACAATGGCAGCGCGTTGCAGGCGCGCGCGGGCCCCGGCGGTGAGTGGTCGTCGATCAACGGCGGAGACGGTGCGATCACGGGTGCCTTCGGTGACCGATACTATACGACGTCGCAGCGCTTCGGCAGTTTCGGCGTGCTCGCTCCGCTGCTCACGGTCGCGGATACCCTCACGTTCCTGCCGGGGGCGACCGTCGAGACTGGCAACGCGGCGGCTACCGGCAGCATTACGCGTACGACCGGTAGTTTCATCGGCGACGGCTTTCGTGCCGGGCGCATCATCATCATCACGGGCAGCGGTGGCTACGACGACGTCTATGAGATTTCGGCTATCCAGGGCGACGGCCTGGCCATGGATCTCGAGCGGCGCAACGTTCCCGCACCGCTTGGCGGCGACCCCAGGAACAACGTTAGCTTCTCTATGTTCATCCCGCGGCCGACCGCGGTCTCGATCGGCAACGCTCCCGCCAAGCAGAACACCGACCTGCTCAGCTTCGTCGACAATGTGGCGACTGGAACGATCACGCGCTCACCGAACGGCGCGCTGCCGATCGGCGACTGGTTAGCCGAGGGTTTTGCGACCGGTCAGCAAATCGTCGTCATTGGCAGTGGCGCGAATGACGCCATCTACTCCGTCACGGCCGTATCCTCGACGCAGCTCACCGTCGATTTCAGCACCACCGTGCCTGGCCCCAACAGCTTCGCCGCGCAAACCAACCTTGCCGGGGTACAGGTACAGGTTGCGACCACCACGCTGGACGCGATCGATACCCGGGCCGGTGTTGCCAATGACTCCGAGTACGATTTCATCGCGCCGTATGCCGTCAATGGCAAGACCGAAGGGCGGCTGCTGATCGCCAAGGGCGAATACCTGTTTGAATCCTTTGATGACGGCTTGACCGTAACGCTGCTGAACGGCCAGCTGCAGGTGCAGACCCAGGGCACGCCGACCACGGCCGACGACACTTACTCTGTGCCGACGTCAGCGCGCATCGGCAACGTCAACGCAATCATCGCGGGCGAGGGGCCGTTCGGGACTGTCGCCGAGGCGAATATTGCCTGGGTTGGCGTCGAGAAAGGTGAGGGCGGCGTCGAACTCTGGGTCCGCGGCACCAGCGGTACCACGCTGTCGCCGGTCCTGTTCTCCAAGCAGTTCCCAGGTGTCCGCGATGTCGCGATCAATCCGAGCGACTGGGCAGAAGTCTACGTGCTGGACACCAAGGGGCACATCTGGTTTTCAGACACGGCCGGCACCGATCCCGCCAACGGCACGTTTGTCGATATCACCGACAATCTCGAAAACCTGGACGATGAGACGGACCTGCAGACGATTACCGTCGTCGAGGCGGTCGGCAGCACTACGCCGGTGGTGCTGGTCGGCGGCGCAGACGGCGTCTACCGACACATCGGCAACGCCGCGGGCGGAACCTGGACCGAATTCGGCGCCGACTTACCGAACGTCATCGTGTCGGATCTCAGTTATTCGAAGATCGACGATGTGCTGCTTGCCGCGACCGTGGGCCGTGGTGCCTGGACCATCGACAAGGCCAGCTGGGTGGTTGGGAGTACGCCGCAGCTGCTGCTCAACGGGACCAGTGGCAACGACATTTTCGACCTCGGGCGCGATGCCAGTGAACCGTGGCTGCTGAACGTCTCGCAGTATCTCGATACGGATACGCCGCCGCTGGTGCCGCAGCTGCAGGTCAATCTCCGCGGCCTGCAGGAGATCGTCATTACCGGTGGCCTGGGCGATGACGAAATCAACGTCGATCAGGGCATCGCGCCGCTGGTGGTCACCGGCGCGGTCAGCATCACCGGGGACGGTGGCACGGATACGCTGACCATTGCCAATCCCGGTGCGCTGAGCCCGTATGTCGATATCGAGAGCAGCAGCTTCGTCGCTCCCGGCTCCGGGCCGGGCTTCCTGAACGTGGCGGCCGTCAGCCCGTTCGGCGTCACGGAGTCACAGCGCCTCGACTGGACCGGCGTCGAGAACGTGTCGATCACCACTCTGCTAGCGCCGAGTATGGACGGCATTGGCGCTGGCCTGACCGCGCTGGCCGATTCCCTGAGCGGCGGCGTGCTCGGCAACGCGCTGGCCAGCGAAGTGCTGGCCGGACTGGCGTTGGAATCGCTGGACAGCGCGCTGAACAGTTTCCTGACCGATGTGCCGCGCACCAAGGACGAGGCCTTCTTCGAGATCCTGGGCATCAACCCCGACGGTTCGGCGCAGCTGCAGAACCGCGGCACGCTGATCGAGCGGCTGCTCTCGGAAGGCCCTAACGGCTTTTCGCTGGCCGATATCGGCGAGGACGCGAGTATCACGACGCTGGTCGAGCTGGAGGCCGCGCTGGTCGCCCTGGGTGCAACCGTGGTCCGGGACGAAAGCACGGATCGCGACGGCGATCTGATTGCTGACTGGTTCCTCGACGTGCAGCTCCAGCAGGACCTGCGCGGCTTTGTCGACCTGGGCGTTGCCGACAGCGCCGGTATCGAACTAGACGGCCTGCTCGGTGTCGAGATGACGGTGCAGCTGGACCTCGCCTTCGGCTTCGACGGCTCGGGTTTCTTCATCGATACCTCGGACACGGGCGCCGACCTGCAGGTACTCGACATGCACATCGTCGACGGTGCGACCGCTTCCGGGCGCATCGGCTTTCTCGGTGTGGAACTGGTCGACGCCGACCTGACCTGGGATCCGGACGTATCGATCGATTTCGACTTCAACGACCCGGCCAGCGGCGTTGCCGATAACCTTATTCGCGTATCGGAACTGCAGAGTACCGAGTACGCTGACTCCGTCGATGCGACCGTCAACAACGACCCGGGCGACGGTACTCCGGATGTTCAGCTCGACGGCGTCTTCAGCGTACGTGCTATCGCCCCCGGCTTTGAAGACGGCATTTCGCTGGCCGATTCCGGCATTCGCCTGAGTTGGGATGATCTCGCCCAGCCGCAGGCTGTTACGGCGGTGGCAACGCTGCAGGCCGGCCCGGACGGCCAGGCCATACTAGACTTCCTGCAGTACAACTCCGCCGAACTGATCGATGCGCTGACGCAGCTCAAGGCCCAGCTTTCTAAGTTCGACCAGGTAGCGCCGCCGTTCCTGGCAGAAGGCCTCGGTACGCTGATCGACCTCGTGACCGCTTTCCAGCAGGACGTCATCGACCCGCTGAATAACCCCTTGAGCGGGCGGGCGTCGGTGCCGACGGTCCAGGAGCTCGCCGCGGAGCTGGCCGGTAGTCTCGGCCTTTCGCTGGAAGAGCTCGGCCTGGCCTATGACCCGGCGACCCAGGAGCTGACCTTCAACATCCGCGTCCTCGAGGGCTTCGAGGACCAGGTCAAGGATATTCGCTACGGGATCGACATCGACGGCGGCGTGTCGGACCTGGTCATTGACACCTCGGCCAGCGTGACCTTCGAAGGCGGCCTGGACTTTACGCTGGGCGTCGATATCGGTGACGTGCTCGACGGTGACACGCCGGATGATTACCTGTTCGTGCGCGACGCGGCGGCTGTCGGCACCATAGAGCTGGAGAACTTCACCTTTGACGCTGCTGCTCGCTTCGGTTTCGCCAGCATCGGGGTGGTCGGCGGTACGGGCGAAACTGCGCCGCTGGTCAATAGCAATCCGACCGATGCGCCAAACTTCACGACGACACTGAGCGACCCAGCCACCAATGCGGTAGACGGCCGCATCGACCTGGTCGAGTTCGCGGACATCACCAGCGAGAATTTCGACGCCAGCTTCGACGGCGCCGCGCGCTTTACTTTGCCGATTTCACTCGACCTGCCGGGCCTGGCGCCCGTTGATCCGACCCAGCCAGGCACCGACTCGACCATTGAAGTTCTGCTGCTGGACATCGACGACCCCGACACCTGGAGCGTCTCCCCCGAGCCCTTGCCGGTGGACCTGGGTGAATTGCCGAACTTCAACAATATCGATGCCGCGGGTGTCGTCAGCATGCTGGCGCGATTCCGCGACGCGTTGAACGAATTGGTCGCCGGCGATCCTTTCGATGCAGCAGAAATTCCGCTGGCCGGTCCGGTGATCGAGGAAATTGTCAACCTCGCAGACGGCATCGGCGACGCGTTGTTGTTCGACGACGCCGATGACGACAAGGACAACGAAGATTTCCTGATCACGGATCTTAATGACGCGCTGCAGGCGGCGGGACTCAGCGGGCGACTTTACGCTGAGGCAACGGGAGGCAAGATCAAGCTGGTTGCGACGGACCCGACAATTCAGTCGCTGCAGATCGTCTCCTCTGCTGTCATCCCGGGCGTCGGTGCCTTCGGTTCCGGTCCGTTCTCACAGCTCGGCTTCGGCAATGGCCAGAACGTGGACGTCTCCGACCTCGACTTCGACGACCTGAGTCTGAAGCTGACCGCGAATAATCCACCGTCGGGAAGCGACCCGGAGGGCGCGACCCTGACCGGCAGCATCGACTTTGTGCTCTACGTATCGACCCAGAGCGGCACCGAGACCCTCGGCATATCGCTGGCGCAGAGCACGAACGCGGGGCTCGGCAACGATACGGTCAAGCTGGTCGACGAGAACAACCAGGCGACGTTCAAAACCACGCAGCAAATGGTCCTGCGGCTGGCTGAAACACTGGGCCTGTCGCCGGCCGCCATCGGCGGCCAGTACAACCCGGCCACGCAGCAGCTGACCTATAGCCTCACGCTTAACGACGACTTGCTTGGCGTCGAATTGCCTGTCGATTTCAACTTCGAGCTTGGCAGCGTTGCGCAGGTCAGCAGCAATTCGACGATTAGGCTGGATGCTACGGCGGGCCTGAGTCTGGTGCTGGGTATCGACCTCAGTGATGCCGGGGCGGCCAGCTTCGTCGACGACCTGACGCCGCTGACGAACATTTACCAGGATCCGGGCAGTAACCCGCTGATCAAGCTGCAGCCGGCGGTCACCACTAACACAGTGTTTGGCCGCCTCAGCGACGACGTTAACTTCAGCCTTGCCATTAACGGTGGTGCGCCAACTCCGGTCAGCATCACGAAGCTCGATGCAGCGAACAACACCACGCCGGATGATCTGGCCGCGGACCTGAACGCCGCGCTGGTCGCAGCGGGGCTCGATACCCAGCTGGTTGCCTCCGCCGATGCCCGGCAGCTGCTAGTGACCGCGATCGACCCTTCGATTACCTCCCTTTCCATCTCGGCTGCCAGCAGCGAGGCTGCATTCCGCGAGCTCGGCTTCGCCAGTGGCCAGCAGGGCGGGCTGGAAGACTTTCAGCTGGTGCTGCGCGCCGCGTCGAGCCTGGCCACTGGTCTCGACGCGCTGACCACTACGGCCAGCTTCGACATCGACTTCGGCAACACCGGCGTGCCGGCCAATGACGTGACCATCACGGTAGCGGCGCCCGCGGCCGACGATCCGGCGCGCGATGATCTGCAGCTGGCCGTGGTGATTAACAACCGCATCGCTGAGACATCGCTGGCTGGCGAGATCGAGGCCAGTATCGCCGGCGGCCGGCTGGTGCTGACGTCTTTGAACGGCACCGGTTTCACTGTCAACGACGCTGACGCCGAGGCCATCGACAAGCTGGGCTTCAGCGCAAGCGATGCGGTGGCCGACAACGCAGACCTGGTGATCTATCTCAGCGACGCCAGCCAGGTTTCCGTGTCGCTGGACGGTGCGTTGTCGCTGGGCGACGTGATCGCCGCGATCAATGCCCAGACGGGCGGCGATGTGACCGCGGCCGTCAATACAGCCGGGACGTCGCTGCAGTTAACTGACAACACGTTCGTGGCTGACCCGGATGGTGGCGCGCAAGCCGGCCAGCAACGATTCCGGATTGAACAGGTCAATGGTTCACGCGCGGCGCTGCGGTTGGGCATTGGCGTGGTCGACGCCGAGCAACGTAAAGACCGGACCGGGAGTCTTGAGGGCAACAAGCTTGGCGGCGTGCCGGTTGAGGAGCGGATTTACTTCGAGAACGTGTCGGTGGGTGCCGACATCAGCCTGACGACGCCGTCACCCGACCCGGGAGCGCCTGAGCCGCCGCCGGGTATCGATGCCACGGCGACCTTCGGATTCGTCGGCATCGACCTGACCGGTGATGCCAGCATCCTGGCGGAGCTGGATTTCGCGCTGCAGGAGCCGAGCACGACCACGCCGGACGGCCGGTTGACCGTTAAGGAACTGCTAGAAGGGCTAGTCCAGGATCCGGCCTCGCTGGTCACGACCCCGACGCTGGCCGCCACCGGCACGGTCAACCTGGACCTGGCGATCAACCCGAGCCTGAACCTCGGTAACTTTACCGTCGGCTCGGCGCCGTCGCTGGCCGTGCAGATCGACAGCTTTGGTGATCCGTTCAACGCGATTGCGCCGACGCTGAGCGTGACCGGGCTGGGCGATTACGACGTCGGCGACCCGTTGACCAGCGACGTCAAGGTCTCGTTCAGCGACCTGGGCGACCTGAGCCTGTTCGCCAACGATCAGTTCAAGTTTGACAACATCCTCGATGCGCTGCGGGCGATTGCGAGCTTCCTGCGTAGCTTCGAGGGTGCCGGTTTCCTCGGCGACGAACTACCGCTGATCGGCGTGAGTATCCAGGATCTGCTCGGCTATGCGGATCGCCTGGATGCGCTGATCGATGAGGTCCTGAACAACCCGGCTGCTTCGCTGCAGTTCCTGGAGTCTGAGCTGAAGGAGGCCTTTGGCCTGCCACAGGACAGTACGGCGATCGGTCTTTCCGTCGTGGCCGAGGACCGCGGCAACGGCGACCCGGCCGACGACGTGAACATGCTGCGCGTGGATCTCGGCCTGGTGGCCGCCTTCAGCGAAGCGCTGAACGTCGATCTCATTGTGCCGCCGGTGCTGGGCGACAGCCTGGTCGGCTCGGCCGGCCTTCAGGCCAACGGCAATGTCGATTTCAGCCTCGACTTCGGCATCGACCTGGATGCGCCGGGCGACATCTACCTGTTTGATAGCACTGCGCTCACGGGGTTATTCACGGGTACTGGCGACAACCTGACTTTCCGCGCCGCGCTCGGCGGTTTCGGCCTGATCATCCGCGGCAGCGATTCGCGGCCGAGCCAGGCCAGTATCGATGTGACGAACTTCGGTGTGTCGCTGGATCCGTCCGTGTTTACCGACGGTATCGTCCGGATACTGCAGGGTGGCACGCCAACCAATGCCATCGACTTCGTCAACGATGTGAATCCGACCCTGACCGGAACCGTGTCGGCCGACCTGCCGGTGTATTTCCCAACGGATTCCAACTACCGCGGCAAGTTCGACTTTGATGCCGACCTGCTGACCTTCCTGCAAAACCCGGACCCGACGCTGTACTTCAGTGAAACGCCGGACCTGAACCTGGACTTCAGCGAGTTCGGGCTGCTCGACAATATCCTGCTGGCCATCGATGGACTGGATACATTCCTCGGCGCGCTTCAGTCCGCGCTGGACAGCCGGTGGGCGCAGCTGAACCTGCCGATCGTCGGTGATCAACTGGCCGAGGGCGTGCAGTTCATCGCGGATCTGCGCAACGATTTCATCGCGCCGCTGCGCGAAGCGATCGAGAACGCCGACGACCCGGATGAGAACCTGATCTCGAGCCTGATCTTCGAGTTTCTCGGGCCCGAGGGCGCCGGCCTGCTGCTGAAGAGCGACGGCAGCCAGGCCAACAGCATCAGCGACATCGGCTTCGTCACCAACATCAATGACGGTGGTCCGGAGGCGGATCACTTCGCCGAGTGGGACTTCAAGCTCGGCGCGTCGCTGATTGATACCGGCGCGGACATCAACCTGGACCTCGGGCTGCCGGGCCTCGGTTTCGAGGCGGATGCCGAGGTTGACCTGGCGCTCGACTGGGAGTGGGACTTCGGCTTCGGACTGAACAGGCCTGACGTCTTCTATTTCAGACATCGGCAACGCGGGCGACGCCGCTGACAGCGACGAAAACCCACTGACCATTGCTCTGAATGCGTCCGTGGCCGGGGACGTGGTTGCGCAACTCGGCTTCCTGCAGCTGGGCTTGGCGCCAGGCGGCAACAGCGCGATCAGCCTGGATGCCGAGTTGCAGGCGAGCCTGGTCAACACCGGCGACAGTGGCGACAAGCGCCTGGGCTTCGCCGAACTCGGCAGCATCGGAATTGCCGGCGGCTTCGCTGCCGACGCGGCTGTCGATCTGGATGTCGAACTGGCCCTGAACAGCGCACTGGTCGGCGGCGCGGCTGGCAAGTTCCCGTCGGTGAATGCCAACTTTGTCTATCGACTGGTCCATCGGTGACCTCTCAGGCGATGTCTACGAACCGCTGAATATGATCGGCAATGCTATCGAGGATGGCCTTGACCTGATCGCAATCAACAACGTGACCCTGGACCTGGGTTCGCTGGTCGGCGAAGTGCTGGGGCCGCTGCTCAGTGAAGTGCAGCGGGTTACGCAGCCGTTCCAGCCGATCATCGACATCCTGCTGACTGAGATTCCGGTGATTTCTGACTTGTTCTCGCCGGTAACGTTCCTGGACCTGGCCGGCGCGTTCGGCAATGTCGATACCGATTTTATCGAGACCGTGGTCGAGGTTATCGACCTGATCAACTCCCTCCCGACTTCGCCAGAGAGCGTTGGCATCGATTTCGGCAGCATCGTTCTTTACGATCCGGGTGACGCCGCGACAAGCGGGTTCAGGCCCTGGGCTAAAGATTTCAGTTACGCATCTGCGGAGACGCAAATCTGGTTCGACGGGCTGGCGGACATCGATTTCGATGCGGCGCTGGCAGGCCAGCCTGCGAGCTCTACCAAGGAATTTATCAGCAATATCAGCGGCGGCGGTGATTTCAGCTTCCCGCTATTCGAGGGCGACGGCGCCTCGCAGATATTCGGCCTGTTCCTGAACCGCCCGGTCGACCTCGTCTATTTCGATATCCCGGCGCTGGACGTTGGCTTCCTGTACGAGAACTTTATCCCGGTGCTCGGACCTCTGGGCGTATCAATTCGCGGGCAACTGGGCGCCTACATCGACTTTCATGCAGTAGGCTACGACACCTTTGGCCTGCAACGCTTCGCATCCACCGGTTTCGTCAACCCTCTGCTGCTGCTGGACGGTCTCTACCTAAACGACTATGGCACGCCGGACGGTACCGACATGTTCGGCGACGATGACGGTGACAATCCCGAGCTCACGTTGAGCGCAAGCTTGTCGGCCACGGCCGAGCTGAACCTCGGCATCGCCCGCGGCGGCGCCGAAGGTGGTGTCTTTGCCGAAGTGTTTTTCGATCTGTACGACCCGTTGCCGGACGGCAAGATTCGCGGCAGCGAGGTCATCGGTGTGGTAGAGACTGAGCTCTTGCTGGGTGCCACGCCAATTGAGGCTGTCGGTGCGCTGTTCGACATCTCCGGCCAGCTGACCGCGCGGCTGTTTGCGTTCTACGAGATAAACCTGCTGCTGGATACGATCCGCGAAGAGATTGAGATTACACCGCCGCTCGTTCTCTATGATTTCGAGTTCATTCCGCAGCGCAAGCCTCGCCTCGCCTCAGATCTCGGCAATGGCGTTCTGCAGCTGAATATCGGCGAGTTTGCCCAGGAGCGGCTGAATCAGAACATTGAAGATGTGACCGAGAACATCGTCGTCACCCAGGTCAACGCCTCGACTGTTCAGGTTTCCGGCACGCTGACGACGTCTACCGGCGATGTAATTACCATCGATCCACAGACCTACCAGCTCGAGGACGAGAACGATAACCCCGTCAATCTCACCCGGATTATTGCGCGGGCCGGGCAGGGGGACGACACCGTAGATTTGTCGGGAGTGACCGGCGACGGAATCGATTTCGATCTTGACGGCGGTGACGGCGATGATACGTTGCTGGCCGGCACTGGTATCGGCAGCTCGACCATCCTCGGCGGCATCGGAGACGACCAGATCACCGGCGGGGCTGGTATCGACTTGCTGATAGGTGGCCTGGGCGCCGATATAATCCTGGGGCAGGCCGGTGCCGATGTGATTTTCGGCGACGACGGCGACGCGAGTGACACGCTGTATCGCGCGCTGCCGGGGCCGTCGGCCGGCGACGACACCATTGATGCCGGAAGCGGCGACGACGTGGTGCTGGGCGGCGGCGGCGATGATGACATCACCGGCGGTACTGGTGCTGATGTGCTCGTCGGCGATACGGCGCGCATCCAGGTCTCAGGTGGATTAGTCACCGCGGTGCTGGATACCAACCTGCCGCTGCAGTTTGGCGCTGATACGATCCGGGGCAATGCCGGCGCGGATCTGATTTACGGCGGCCGCGGGGATGACCGTCTGGACGGCGGCGCCGACGCGGACCAGCTGTTCGGCGAGGCCGGTTTCGACACCCTGTTCGGTGGCAGCGCATCCGACATCATCGACGGCGGCACCGAGGGCGACAGCATCTTCGGCCTGCGCGATCCGGGCGCGCCGGCCTGGGCGGACAACGCAGATGTCGCGGCAGATGCGGCAGACCTGATCCTCGGCGGCGCCGGCAACGACGATATTTCGGCGCAGGCCGGCGCTGATGAAGTGCGCGGCGGCACCGGCGCGGACGACATTTCCGGCGGCAGCGGCGCGGACCTGCTGTTCGGCGACAGCGACCCGGACGTGATCCGCGGCGATGATGGCGACGACGAGATCATTGGCGGCGCCGGCTCAGACCAGCTGTTCGGTGATGCCGGGCTCGACGTTATCCACGGCAACGCGGGCGAGGACGAAATCCGTGGCGGTGACGATGCTGACTCGCTGTTTGGTGAACGCGGTGCTGATCAGATATTCGGCGGCCTCGGCGACGACCGGGTGCTGGCCGGCGAGGGCAATGACATCGTGTTCGGCGATGCGGGCATGGACCTGCTGTTCGGCGAGGCCGGCGACGACATCATCGGTGGCGGCGACGATCCGGACCAGATCTACGGCGGCGCCGGTGAAGACAACCTTGCCGGCGACGGCGGCAATGACTTTATCGATGCCGGCAGCGGCGTGGTCAACACGATTACCGGCGGCCTGGGCGACGACATCATCTTCGGCTCCGACGAAGGTGACGAAGACGCGGACTTTAGCGACTTTGTGTTCTTCGGCGATGTAATTTCCGGCGGCGGCGGCAACGATTGGATCCAGTCTCTCGGCGGCGCCGACAAGATAACCGGCGGCACGGGCGACGATGAGATTGACGGCGGCACGGCCGGCGACTTCATCGAAGCGGGTGCAGGTGATGACACGGTCTACGCCGGCGTCGGCGACGATACCGTTTATGGGTACCGCGAGGATCCGACCGGTGATGATGCCGGCAGTGATCGGCTGTTCGGCCAGCAGGGCCAGGATCTGCTGGTTGGCGGTGCCGGACCCGACGTAATAGATGCCGGCGTGGATACAGACATCGTGCTCGGCGGCGCGGGTGACGATGAGATTCGTGGCGGCGGCGGGGACGGGGATAACCTGTCCGGCGAGGCCGGCGAGGATCTGATCTATGGCTCCGACGACGGCGGCGACATCATTTCCGGCGGCGCCGACCGCGACCGCATCTTTGCCCAGGGCGGCAATGACCAGGTCAGTGGCGGTGGTGCGGCGGATCTCATTGATGCGGGCGCCGGCGACGATACGCTAGAGGGTGATGCAGGCAGCGACGTGCTGGTCGGCGGTGCGGACAACGACATCCTTTACGGCCATAACCAGGCCGCCGCGGGTGACGACAATGCGGTCGATTACCTGTATGGCGATTTCGGTGACAACATCGATGTGGCCGGTATCGGTCGCGACCAGCTGTTCGGTCAGGGCGGCAACGACCTGTTGTTCGGTGAAGGCGAAGATGACGCCATTGAAGACGACAATCTGGTTGTCGCGCTGGGCATTTCCAACATCATCGATTTCGGCAGCGGCGAGTCCGGCACGCCGGAAGATTTTGTACCGCCGACGGTAACCCCGGATCCGGCGCTGCAGCCTGCTACAGATGATCCGCGCGCCGCCGCCGAACTGCCGGCAGGCCCGGTCGATTACGACGGCCGCTGGACAGAGTTTGCCGGCTCCGCCACAGGCGATGGCGTCAGTGCCGGGCAGGGCATTGCACCGGATGTCGATGTCCTTGCCGGCAATGGTGAGCGTTACGTGGCCTGGGCCGACTCGCGCAGCGGCAACTATGAAATCTACGTGGCGCGCCAGGATGGCAGTGGCTGGACCGAGCTGGCCGGCAGCGCCGGCTTCGGCGGTGTCAGCGACACGCTCACGGCATCGCGACGGCCCAGCCTCAGTCTGGATGCCAGCGGCGCGCCGGTGGTCGCCTGGACCGAGATCACCGCAACCGGCAGTGAAATTCGCGCTGCCCGCTACGATGCCACGGCAAACGCCGGCAGCGGCGGTTGGCTTGCGCTCGGCAGCGGCGTGGTCAGCAGCGGAGGCGCGGCCGATAGCGCACAGTTGTTGCTGGTCAACAACTTGCTGACCGTCGGCTGGCTCGACGCATCGACCGGTAGCGAGCAGGTTTACGTCAGTCAGTTCAACGGCACGAGTTGGGTTGCTTTCAGTGCCGGCAGCGCCAGCGGTACAGGTATCTCCGGCCTCGACGTAATCCGCGGTGACCTGCGCCTGGCTACCGACGGCACCAAGCTTGCCGCGGCCTACACCGTGGATGCAGGCGGTATCGCGCAGGTTACGGTGCGTGAGTTTGATACCGGCAGCTGGAATGAAGTTTCGCCCGGCGTGGGCCTGGGCGAAGTCAACTACGACAGCGTGGCTTCATCACTCGCGTATTTCTCCGGCGACCTGTTCGTGTCCTGGACGCAATTTAACGAGGCCACGCGCAGCGAGATTGCCGTTGGGCAGTACAACGGCGCCAGCTGGACCGACTACGCGGCTTCCGGTATTGGCGAGGCCGGGCAGCAGTTCACGGATGCCCAACTGGCAGCGGCCGGCGGGCGCCTGCACCTGGTCTGGAGCGCTGATCAGTTTGTAAACGGCGCCTACGATGCCACGGCAGTTTACGCGCAGGTCTGGCAGGGCAGCGTTTTCGGAGAGGAACTGCCGGGTGATTCCAGTGCGCGCGGTGTCAGCTATATCGGCGCACGTGCCAGTGGCCTGGCGCTGAGCGTCGATGGCAACGGCAATCCGTTCGTTGCCTTTGTCGACAGCGTCGGCGGTGACCAGGACCTGCACCTGCTTGGCAACCTGTATGACATCGGCACGGTGTACACGGCCGACGGGACGGGCGGCAATACGGTGCAGGATGTGCTTAACGGCAACGTATTCAGCGCGAATGACGTGCTGCTGGTCACGGGTGCAGACCCGGGCGGCATCGTGCTGACCGGCGCGCATGCCAGCCTTGCGATCGTCGGCGCACCTGGCGCATCGATTGCCGGCGCCGTTACCCTCAGTTCCGCCGCCGATGGTGTACTGCTGCAGAATCTCGACCTGCAGGGTGGTGTCACGGTCAGCGGCGCGGATGACTTCAACCTGCTGACCTCGAGCGTCAGCGGCGGGGTGATCATCGACGGTGGCAGCGGCACTCGAATTGCTCACAATCAGATTGACGGTGCGCCGGCGATCATTCTGACCAACGGCGCGGCTGATGCGGCTGTCGAATTTAATACGCTGACAGGCGCGGGCGGCATCACGCTCGGCGGCAGCGGGGTCACCGGCGCGTGGCTGCGCGGTAACGCGATGGATGTCAGCGGCACCGGAGTAAGCCTCGCCGCGATCTCAGACGGCACGATCCGGGACAATGACATCCTGGCTGCGACGCTGGCTCTCGATATACAGCAGGCCTTCAGCGGGCTGATTTCCGGCAACGACATTCGTGGCGCGACCATCGGCGTCCACTATGCTGCCGCCGCCCCGCTGGTCGGTAACCGCATCTACCAGAACACCACGGGTGTTGTGTCCAGCGTGGCCGGCAGTAGTGACGGGCTTGGTTTTGCGCTGGTCGGTGAGCCGAATGAGATCTACGACAACGGCACCGGCGTGAATCTCGTTGGCCGCATGCAAAACCAGGTGGTTCGCAACAATACCGTCGGCGTCACCGGCAGCGGTATTCTCGGCGGCACGGACCTGGATCTCGCCAACCTGATTGAATTCAATGCCGCCGGCGTGCAGAGCTTTGCCGGTACCATCCAATACAACAAGATCGGTAACAACGGCACAGGCATCGATGCTGTCGGCGACCAGAAGGTATTTCACAACGCCATCTACCGGAATACCGGCGTGGCGCTGCAGATTTCCGGCGTCAGTGATGTACGCGTGGTCAACAACAGCTTCTACGCGCCCGCCGGCGACAACATTCGTATCGAATTCGGCGCCAGCGAAGTCGAGATCCTCAACAACATCCTGTGGGCCGAAGCCGGTTACGACATCTACGTCGCCAACGATAGCTGGGACGGTTTCTACAGCGACTACAACAACCTCTACGCCACGGGCAGCGGCAAGCTGGTTCACTAGGCGAAGGACTTCACCGACATCCTCGACTGGCAGGCCGACGTTGCACGCTTCGACCTGCACTCGATCGGCCGCAGCGGCATCGATCCGCAATGGGCCAAGCCGCAGTTCATTAATAAAGACCGCGACGACTATCGCCTGTTCGGCATGCTGGCGGGTTTGCGCTTTACCAGCCCGACCATCGATTCCGGCGATCCGCGCACGGACCAGTCGATTCCTGCCTTCTACCAGAACCTGCTCGCCAACCCGGGTTTCGAGGCGGGCCTGACCGGCTGGACCGTCAACGTCGAGGCTGGCGTGAGCAGCAGCACACCCGATGCCTTCGAGGGCGCGCAGTACTTCGATCCCGGCAGCACCCTGCAGGCCAACGCCGAGCAGTTGATAGACCTGCTGGCCGCAGGCTTCACCCCGGGTGAACTCGACGGCCAGTCACTTGAGGTCGTATTTGGCGGGCGCATTCGCTCCGGCGATGTGAACGGCGACTTCGGTCGCTTCGAACTGGAGTTCCTCGACGCCGGCGATGTCTCTCTCGGCCTGGTCAGCACCGATCCTAGCGTCGCGAACGATCGCTGGGACCTGAACGGGGCGCAATTGCAGCTGCCCAACGGCGCCCGCAAGCTGATCTTCCGATATATCGCCGATCGCGAGAACGGCACGCCGAATGATGCGTTCCTCGACGGCGCATTTCTGTACCTGGTGGACGAGGGTGTTGCGCCCAACCAGGGCGCCTACGGCAATACCTTCCAGGAGACGGCGAGCAGCGAGCCGCACATCGCGCTGCGTTTTCCGGATCTTTATACCGACTGGGAGCTGAACAAGCCGCGGACCATCACCTGGGACACTTATAACAATGCCGGTAATTCGCCGGTGCGCATCGACGTGTACCAGGACACGCCCGACGGTCCTGCGCTGCTCGCGAATATCGTGGCGGCTACGCCAGACGACGGCGAGTACATTTTTGTTCCGTCAACGGTTCCCGGCATCACCTTTGGTACCTACGGCCTGCGCATCCAGGTCTCGCTGACCAATAATCCCGGCGTGCTGGACCGCTCGACCGAAGCCTTCACCGTGCCCGAGGACGGCAGTACCTACTGGGTAGACGACCGCGATAACGCCAACGACGAGTACACGACCGGCGATCTCGGCGACAACCGCAATACCGGCAAGCTGGCCACGGCGCCCAAGCCCAACCCGGTTAATCTGCTGCGCGTCTACGACATCCAGGCCGGCGGCGTGATCAATGTCGACACCGGTAGTTACATCCTGTTTGATCCGATTGCGATCTCCGGTACCACGGATCGTGGCCTGGGACTGGAAGAAGGCTTCACACTGCGCGGTCCGACCGCGGATCCTTTGCTTGAAGTGCTGATTCAGCGCGCCAACCCGCTGCGGCCGATGGACGCGCTAGTGGAGTTGGATGACGCGGACTTCGTCACGCTGCATAACCTGACCCTGGCCGAATGCCACCAGCGGGCTGTGGGTGCGCAATCTCAGTGACGAGGTCGCGTTCAGCTACATCACGGCGTATGGCCACAGTAATGACGGCATACGCGTGGACGACGGCATCACAACCGATATCTTCGATTTTCTGACCACCTACGACAACCTGGCCAATGGTGTTGATGTTAATACCCAGATTGGCGGGGTTACCGACAGCCTGTCTTACAACAACAGCACTTTCGGTTTCGACCTGACCAATCTCGGCGATGCCGTCATCGAGGCCAACGAGTCCTACGACAACAACTACGGCTTCGTGGTTTCCAAAGGCTCGTCCGGTTCCGAGGTGGTGGTGGGCAACGCAGATCTCAGCCTCGGCCGCGGCAATATTGCTTACAACAATTCGACGACGGGCATCTCGGGTGGCGGTAATGTATCGATCCTGGGCAATGTCTCCTTCGGCCATACCGGCTCCAATGATCAGGGTATCAGCGTCGGCAGCGGCACCGCAGGCTACAACATCGTTTATGGCAACTACGATGGCATCGTCTCCAGCAGCAGCGCTCTGGTTGAATACAACCGGGTCTACGGGAACAGCAACCGGGGTATCAATGCCAGCAATTCCGGCTCTACATTGCTGGGGAATGTCGTCTATTCAAACCTCGTCGGTATCGTGGCGCCGTTTAATCAGACGGTGCGCAACAATATCATCTATGCGAACACGGACTATGGCGTCGCCCTGACCGGCGGCGGTCCGACCTTCGAGAACAATACGGTCTTACCAGGCGCAGGGCGATGCCGTTCGCGTATTCGGTAACGCGTCGAATGTCAGCCTGGCCAACAACATCATCTGGGTGCAGGACGGCCGTGCGATCACCGTCAGCAGCAACAGCCAGGTGAACTTCAGCAGCGACTACAACTGGTTCTTCCTGGACGGTCCCGATGCCATCGCCGGCGAGTGGCAGGGCAGCGATCGCGTCTCACTCACTGACTGGCGCAACGCGGCCTTCGACGACTTCGCGAGCTACCTTGGCGACCCGCTGTTTGTAAATCCGGACGGCGGTGACGGCTTCGGTTACTTTGACCCGGTCAACGACGGGCGCAACGACGACTTCCACCTGCAGAGCCTGTACGGCAGTTTTGATGGTGCTAGCCTGGTACCGGTGCTGGATGCCGTGTCTGGCCTGCCGATGGCGCTGCCCGGCACGCCGAGTGCAGATGCGGCGCAGTCCGGCGCCATCGATCGGGGCGATGCTGCAACACCCTTCGGCAACGAGCCGGCCCCCGACGGCGGCTACGTCAACATCGGCGCCTACGGCAACACCGCGCAGGCCTCGCTGAGCCCGGCGCAGTACATCTGGGTGCAGGCGCCCGCGGCGGGCGCGAACGTGCCCCAGGAATCTGACTTCACAGTGCGTTGGCGGTCCTTCGGCTTCACCGACACGGTGGACATCGAGGTATCGCCCACGGGCCTCATCGGCGACTACCAGCTGCTCGGTGCCAACGAGGCAGACGACGGTGACTTCGTGTGGAGTGTCGATCCGCTGACCTATCCGCAGGCGCCCACCTACCTGTTGCGGATTACCGCCAGCAACGATCCGGGTATTAGCGATACGACCGACGGGTCGTTCAATGTTGTGCCCCCGATCAGTGAGTTCTACGTCAACGATGGCGACCTGACCAATGACGAATACTCCACGGCGGTGGGTAATGATGCGAACGATGGGCTTACCCCGGCAACGCCGAAGGCAACACTGCAGGCGATACTTGCCACCTACGATCTCGGTGACGGTGATACGGTGTTCGTCGACACCGGCCTGTATGCGCTGGACAACAATATCGCGATCACGGCGGACGATGCCGGCGTAGAGATCCGCGGTCCTGAGGACCTGGGCGACCTGGGTTATGCGGCGGTGCTGGACCGGGGTAATACGCTGTCAGCAGCACGCGTGTCTTCGAGCTGTTCGATGCTGACGGGACGATCTTCAGCAACCTGTCACTGACGGGCGCCTACTACGGGCTTGTATGCCAGCGGTTCATCGAACAGTGACGGCGTGACGCTGAACAACCTGTCGGTGTACGAGTAATGCCAACGACGGCGTGTTCCTGAGCAACGGCAACGACGGGCTGACGGTGACCGGCGGTCAGTACTACGACAACAATGGCAGTGGCCTGCAGACCAACAACAGCGTCGGTGCGGTGGTGACGGACGCGTTGTTCTATAACACCGAGACGCCGATCTACACGCAGAACATCGGCCTGTACCTGTTCAATAACATCGATGGCTACGTTGAGAACGTAACGGCATGGAATAACTCGCAGCAAGGGATCATCGCGAGCGGCGCAGGTGCCGAGATCCGCGACAGCCTGGCCTATGACAACGGCAACTACGGGATCAATGCCGGCGGCGGCGTGCTGGCGACCAACAACGTCGCCTACGGCCAGCTGGGCAACGTGGGCGGGGGTCTGGCGGCCGGCTTTATCGGCAGCGGGCATTTCCTGGATAACGTGAGCTACGGCAACGCGGACGGCTTCTCGCTGAGCGGCGGCCTGGCCGAGGCCAACACCTCATACGGCAACACCGATCGGGGCATTTACTTCAATAATTCCGCGACGATGATCGGCAACGTGATCTTCGACAACCGCGCCGGTGCGGTAATCACCTTCCGCGGCGAGGCCAGCAACAACCTGATCTACAACAACACCGACTACGGTATTTTCGCGGCCGGCGCTGACGCCGATATTCGCAACAACAGCATTTACCAGCCGCAGGGCGACGGTATCTGGGTGTCGGCCGATGATGTACGGCTGAACAGCAACATCATTTCGGTGGCCGAGGGCACGGCGATCCGGGTGGATGATGACAGCCAGGATGACTTCGTCAGCGACTACAACCTGATCGAGTTAGCCGGCAGCGGCGCGCTGGGCCTGTGGGAAGGCAAGAGCTTCGATAACCGCGCGGACTGGTTCTATGAGCTGGGGCTGGATGAGCACAGCATCGTCACCGACCCGCAGTTCGTGAATCCGGCTGGCGGTGATAGTGACCTGGGTCTCGAAAGCACCGTCGTTGATGACGGTGATGCGGAGTTCAGTACCACGGGCACATGGACCGAGGTATTCGATGCCGAGGCTGAGGGCGGCAGTTACCTGCTCAATCAAAGCGGCACGTCGGGTACTGCTAGCTGGACGTACACGGGTCTGGCCAACGGCGTCTACAGCCTGCGAGCGGACTGGCCGTTGTCGCCCGCCAATGCGGTGGTCCGCTACACCGTGAGCGACGGCAGTGGCGTACTGGGGGTGACGGGCAATATCAACCAGGCGTCCTCAACTTCCGGGTATCTGGGCACGTTCGAGGTAACCGACGGCACGCTCAGCGTGAGCATGGCCTACCTGAACAGCACGCTGCAGAATCGTGCAGACCGGATGACGCTGATCCATCTGGATGGCGCGACGGCTGTGGACGACGACTTCCACCTGCAGTCGAGTTCGCCGGGTATCGACCGCGGCGATCCAGACCGCTTCTACCTGGCCGAGCCGGGTCCCAACGGTGCGCGGGTTAACGTCGGCGCCTACGGCAATACGGTTGAAGCCACGCAGAGCCCGGCTGAGATCGTGCAGGTGCTCAGCCCCAACGGGCTGGAGAAGCTCACCATCGGCGATAGTGTGCAGATCGACTACCGGGTAGCCGGTTTGGCTCAGGAAGATACGGCGCTGTTGATGAACGTGGGCAGCAGCACGACGGTGGGCGATCCGCTGCTCGGCACCTGGGCTGGTAACAGCTACCAGGTGGTGAATGAAAACGAACAGTCCCTGACCGGCTCGGTGGATGTCAGCGGGGTCAGCAACCCGCCGCCACAGGGCGTCTACCAGAACTATGCGTATATCAGTAGTCCCGTTGCCGGCGAGCGCCTGCAATGGCTGCTGCCGGCGGCCGACGGGGATTACCTGATCCGGCTGCACTTCGCCCCGGAGACCACGGCGAGCCGCATATTCGATATCAACCTGCAGGGCGCGACGGTGCTGGATGACTACGACCTGCTGGCCGACACGGGCGGGCTGGCCAAGGTGGCCACGGTGCAGGAGTTTGCGGTCACGGCGAGCGGCGATGCGGGCATCGATCTGGAGCTGTTGCACCAGTCTGGTTCTGGTCCGGTGCTGTCGGGGATCGAACTGGTAAAGGTCAATGCCGGTGGTGTGGCCAGTCCGACGGTGAACCTGGAACTGTCCACGGACAACGGCGCGAGCTGGAACCTGATCGCGGCAAATCAGGGCGTGGATCGCTTCGGCAACGGCAGCTATAGCTGGACGGCGACGCCGGAGACAGTGGGCAACACCGCGTTGATCCGGGCCATTGCTAATGACGGTACGCAGCCGCAGGATGACTCGGACGAGGCTTTCCTGATCGCCAACGCGGGCAACGAGTACTTCGTCAATGATGCCAGCCAGGTGAATGACGAGTACAGCACCGCGATCGGCGATAACGCCAACGACGGCAAGACCGCGGCCACGCCGATGGCCAGTATTGCGGCGGTCCTGCGTGCTTACGACCTCGGTCCGGGCGACATCGTCTTTGTCGACACCGGCGACTATCAAGTGATCCAGAACATCTTCATCACCGCCGACGATGCCGGCGTTGAGATCCGCGGTCCTGAGGACCTGGGTGATCTGGGCTATGCGGCGGTTCTGGACCGGAGCAACACCCTGTCGAGCACGCGGGTGTTCGAACTGTTCGATGCCGACGGCACGATCTTCAGCAACCTGGACCTGACCGGCGCCTACATCGGGCTTTATGCGAATAGCACCTCCGACAGTGACGGCGTGACGCTGAACAACCTGTCGGTGTATGAGAACGCGAACGACGGCGTGTTCTTGAGCAACGGCAACGACGGGTTGACGGTAACCGGCGGTGAGTACTTCGACAACAACGGCAGAGGCCTGCAGACCAACAACTCGACGAACGCGACGGTAACCGATGCGCTGTTCTACAACAGCGAGACGCCGGTTTATACGCAGACCATCGGCCTGTACCTGTTCAATAACATCGATGGCTACGTTGAGAACGTAACCGCATGGAATAACTCGCAGCAAGGGATCATCGCGAGCGGCGCAGGTGCCGAGATCCGCGACAGCCTGGCCTATGACAACGGTAACTACGGGATTAATGCCGGCGGCGGCGTTCTGGCGACCAACAACGTGGCCTATGGTCAGCTGGGCAACGTAGGCGGCGGACTGGCGGCCGGCTTTATCGGCAGCGGGCATTTCCTGGATAACGTGAGCTACGGCAACGCGGACGGCTTCTCCATGAGCGGTGGCCTGGCCGAGGCCAACACCTCATACGGCAACACCGATCGGGGCATTTACTTTAATAATTCTGCGACGATGATCGGCAACGTGATCTTCGACAACCGCGCCGGTGCGGTAATCACCTTCCGCGGCGAGGCCAGCAACAACCTGATCTACAACAACACCGACTACGGCATTTTCGCGGCCGGTGCTGACGCCGATATTCGCAACAACAGTATTTACCAGCCGCAGGGCGACGGTATCTGGGTGTCGGCCGATGATGTACGGCTGAACAGCAACATTATTTCGGTGGCCGAGGGCACGGCGATCCGGGTGGATGATGACAGCCAGGATGACTTCGTCAGCGACTACAACCTGATCGAGTTAACCGGCAGCGGCACGCTGGGCCTGTGGGAAGGCAAGAGCTTCGACAACCGGGCCGACTGGTTCTACGAGCTGGGGCTGGACGAGCACAGCATCGTGACGGATCCGCAGTTCGTGGATGTTGATGGCGCAGACAACGACCTTGGGCTGTCGGAAGTTGTCATTGACGACGGCGATGCAGGCTTCAGCACTGTGGGCACCTGGACCCCGGTGGCCGATGCAGAGGCAGAAGGCGGCAGTTACCTGCGCAACGACAGCGGGACCTCGGGCACGGCAACCTGGACCTACACGGGTCTGGCGAACGGTACCTACAGTCTGCGCGCCGACTGGCCGCAATCGCCCTCCAATGCGGTGGTCAACTATACGGTCAGTGATGGCAGCGGCGTGCTGGGCGCTTCCGGCAATATCAACCAGACGTCCTCTGACTCAGGCAGCATCGGTACCTTCCAGGTGACCGATGGCACGCTGAGCGTGACCATGAACTACCTGAACAGCACGCTCCCGAATCGCGCCGACCGTATGACGCTGATAAACCTGGATGGTGCGACCGCAACGGACGACGACTTCCATCTGCAGGCGGGTTCGCCGGGCATCGACCGTGGCGATCCGGGCTTCTTCTACCTGACGGAACCGGGTCCGAACGGTGCGCGTATTAACGTGGGTGCCTACGGCAATACGCTGGAGGCCACGCAGAGCCCGGCCGAGATCGTGCAGGTGCTCAGCCCCAACGGGCTGGAGAAACTGATCGTCGGCGACAGCGTGCAGATCGACTACCGCGTCGCCGGGCTGGCGCAGGAAGATCCGAGCCTGCTGCTCAATACCGGCAGCACCACGACGGTGAGTGATCCGCTGCTCGGCACCTGGGCCGGCAATAGCTACCAGACTGTGACTTCCGGCACCGATTCATTAACCGGTACGGTGGATGTGAGCGGGGTAGCGAACCCGCCGCCGAATGCCGTCTACCAGAGCTATGCCGAGGCCACCAGCACGCCGGGCAATGATCGCCTGCAATGGCTGTTGCCGGCGGCCGACGGCGACTACCTGATCCGCCTGCACTTCGCGCCGGAGACCACCGCGAGCCGCGTGTTCGATATCAACTTGCAGGGCGCGACGGTGCTGGACGACTACGACCTGCTGGCTGATACCGGTGGCGTGGCCAAGGTGGCGACGCTGCAGGAGTTCGCGGTCACGGCCAGCGGCGATGCCGGCATCGACCTGGAACTGGTGCACGTATCCGGTTCCGGTCCGGTGCTGTCCGGCCATCGAGTTGGTGAAGGTGAACAGCGGCGGCGTGGCCAGTCCGACGGTGAACCTGGAACTGTCCACGGACAACGGCGCGAGCTGGAACCTGATCGCGGCAAACCAGGGCGTGGATCGCTTCGGCGAGGGCAGCTACAACTGGGTAGCCGGCCCGGAAACCGTGGGCAACGAGGCGCTGATCCGGGCCATTGCCAACGACGGCGCGCAGCCACAGGACGACTCGGACGAGGCCTTCCTGATCGCCAATGCGGGCAACGCGTACTTCGTTAACGATGCCAACCTGACCAACGATGAATACACCACGGCCATTGGCGATAACGCCAATGACGGCAAGTCTGCGGCCACGCCCATGGCCAGCATCGCCGCGGTGCTGCGCGCCTACGAGCTCGGCGACGGCGACATCATCTACGTCGACACCGGCGACTATACGATTATTCAGAATATTGATATCACCGCCGATGATTCGGGCGTCGAAATCCGGGGCCCTGCCGAACTGGGCAATGTGGCGTTGCTGGACCGGGCTAATTTGATCAGCAGCACACGGGTTTTCGAACTGTTCAACGCCGACGATGTGACATTGGCTAACCTGGAGATTACCGGCGCCTACTACGGTATCTATGCCGACTCCGTATCCGATAGCGACGGCCTGACGCTTGAAAATCTAATCGTTCGGGATAATTCCCAGTACGGCGCCTACATAACGACTAACAGTGATCAGCTGACCGTGACCGGTGGGCAGTATTTCGGGCATGGCAGCTCCGGCATCCGTCTCATCAACAATGTTGACGCGTTGATCGATGGCATTGAAGCCTTCAGCAACAATACCGGCGTGGAAGCCACCAACGCGAATGCAACGACCGTCATTCGAAATAGCGAGATCCACGACAACAATTTCCGCGGTATCACGGCGTTTAGCTCGACCGTCGAAAACAATGTCGTCTACGGCCACACGGGCAGTAACGATGTTGGTATTTCGGGCGGATCCCGCGTTACCGGCAACGAAGTTTTCGGTAACTGGTTTGGCATTGATGCCGGCGGTGCCCTGGTGGATGGAAACGAGGTGTACGCCAACCTCAGCATCGGCATCAACGCCACCAACACCACTGCTGACCTTGTCGGGAATCGCGTCTACTCGAACCCCATCGGTATCAGTGTCAGCGGGGGGGCTGCAGACCTGTATTCGAACCTGATCTATGACAACACCAACCAGGGCGTGGTGGTCAGTTTCAATACCAACGGCATCGAAATCGTCAACAACACCATCTACCAGAGTGTCGGGGATGCGCTGGTTTTCACCAGTTCCGGCAATGCCAATGCACTGGTGGCCAACAACATACTCTGGTCGGACATCGGCACCATCCTCAGCGTCAATGCCAACGCACAGTTGGGCTTCCAGTCCGACTACAACCTGTTTTACCGTGGCTCCTCGAGTGCCGCGAATATCGGTGAGTGGGGCAGCACAAGCTACGCTGACCTCGCTGCCTGGCAGGGTGGCTCAGGGCAGGGTTCGAGCAGTCTAGATATTCTCCCCATTGATCCCCTGTTCCTCGACATTGATGGGGCTGACAACGTGTTCGGTGAGCAGGGCGTGTCGGAGGGTAACGGCGCGGATGATAATTTCAATCTGCAGGCATTCTCGCCGGCCATTGACCGGGCTAACGGCTATGTCGCGCCGTTCACCGACCTGCTGGGCCGCAATCGCCAGGACGATCCGAGCACCGATCCGAACGGCGGCATCGGTTTCGAATTGTTCGTCGAGGGTGACACAGGTTCCAGCAGCTTCACGACGGGCGGCCTGGCGCAGAACTGGCGTTCCCCCAATCAGAACCAGACCTACAACCTGCCTTTTGCGTTCAATTTCTACGGCACCGATTACAACTCGGTCACGGTCAACACCAACGGCTACCTGCAGTTCGCCGGTCCGAACGGCACGACCACGGGCGCCAACGACAATAGTCTTGAGGTGCTGCAGAACAACGTGCGCATCGCGCCCCTGTGGGATGATCTGCAGACCAATGTAACCGGCGGCGACGTCTTCATCGACGAGACGGTGGCCAATCAGACCACCATCCGCTGGCAGGGCAATGAGCAAAATAGCAACACCGAGGTGAATTTCTCGGTCACCCTGTTCGACGACGGCACGTTCCGCTTCGACTACGGCAACGGCAACCAGAACCTGAGCCCGACCATCGGCGTGTCGGCCGGTAACGGCGTGACCTTTGTGCTGTCCGGCTACAACGGTGCGACCAGTCTCACCAATGCCAACTCGGTGACCTGGACGCCGACCGAGGGCCTGACTTACTTCGACATCGGCGCCTACGAGTTCCAGGGCGACTCGGGCGACGTCACCCCGCCGACAGGTCACCGACGTGGTCGGCCTGCCGTGCCAGCGGCGGCACCACCGCACTGGGATTCACCAGCCTGCAGCTGGCCTTCAGCGAGTCACTGGACGGCATCAGCGCGCGCAGCCCGGCCAACTACCAGCTTATCGAGGCCGGCGGCGACAACGCATTTCGACACCGGCGATGACGTGGCCATCGCGATCAACCCGGCCTACAGCTTCCCGGAGACCAACCTGACGCTGGAACTGCTGGACGGCGTACTCCCCGACGGCGAGTACCGACTGACCCTGTCGGGCACGCTGGCCATCTTCGACACCGCCGGCAACCCGCTGGACGGCAATGCCGACGGCACCGGCGGCGATGACTTCATCTACTTCCTGACCGTCGACCGCTCGAACAACACCGACCCGGTGGCCGATGCGCAGGCCGTTAGCGTCAACGAAGATGACTCGATCCTGATCACGCTGACCGGCTCGGATGCAGATGCGGGCGATGTGCTGAGCTTCGGCATCACCGTGAGCCCGGACCACGGCACGCTCTCTGGCTTCGACCCGGTGGCCGGCACCGTGACCTACACGCCCGATGCCGACTACAACGGCCCGGACAACTTCACCTTCCAGGTAGATGACGGCAAGACCGGCACCGCCGAAGCGACTGGTCAGCCTGACCGTCGATCCGCTCAACGATGCACCGACCGCGACGGGCCAGGCCACGGTCGAGGCGCTCGAAGAACAAGCCGTGCTGATCGTGCTGAACGGCAGCGACGTCGAGACGTCGGCAGGCGATCTGATCTTCACCATCACCACGCCGCCCGGCGACGGCAACCTGGTGCAGGTGGCCAACAACGCCTTCGAGTACACCGGCAACCTCGACTTCACCGGCCCGGACAGCTTTGAGTACACCGTGACGGACACCGGCGACCCGGCCGGTTCTGTCGGCAATGCGCTGACCACGCTGCCGGTGACGATCGATATCAATGTCACCGGTGACCGCGACGGCGACGGCGTCGCCGATGACATCGACAACTGCCCGGACTTCTTCAACCCGGACCAGACCGACACCGACAATGATGGCATCGGCAACCGCTGCGATGCTGACTTCGATAACTCCGGTTTCGTGAACCTCTCGACCTGGTCTACTTTCAATCCAATTTCGTCACAATGATCCGTTGGCCGATCTGGACAGCAGCGGCTTCGTGAACTTCCTTGACCTGGTCATCTTCAAGAGCCTGTTCGGCCAGCCGGCCGGTGGCGGCGGCAATCTGATGCGGCCGCGGTGAGGGCAGCAAGGCCTAGGTGTCAAGCGCCGAGCCAGGCCGAACTGGACACATGCTGGCAGCGGCGCGGAGCCTGTGGGCCGGACAGGGCGAAACAACAGACGAGCCGATGATCGACCATCGGCCTGGCCGACCTGCCGGGTGCAGAGCTGGGTCGCATCACCGAAGACGGCATCGTTATCGACAGCAATGCGGCAGGTCACGGCTGGTTCATCGACGCGCACACCGAAGAGAATGAGGAGTTCGCCGGCGCCGATGGCTACGTGCTGAGTGCGCTGCCCGGAGATGAGGCTGCCGATCAGATCGATCTGCTGACGGTCGTGCTGCACGAACTCGGCCACACGCTGGGACTCAGCCATGGCGAGCAGCCGATAATGGCCGATGAACTGGCCACCGGGCAGCGGCTGTTGCTCGAGCCCAGTGTGCTGCAACCGGCTGCCGATGAACCGCGCAGTCGCCTGCCGGCCAGCGTGGCCCTGCCCGACCAGGGCCAGGGCCTGCCGGATCCGCGCGTGCTCGGCGAAGACCCCGAGATGTCCGTGGCCGACGACATGCGCATCCCGCCGGTTGCAATCCGCGGTTCGGAGCTGCTGTACGGTGTACAAAAACAGTCAGCGCCGAAGGTAGAGATACCGGCAGGCATTGAACATAATGAGAGGCAGGGTCGATCAGCTGAGCCTGGGCGTGACTTCTGGGTTGAGCAGGAACTGGCCCGCATGGGCATGGCACATATGCTGCCCGCAGAAGGCAGCGCCAGCGACAACGCCCGGGAAATGGTCCTGGCGCTCAGCCAGTCCGAAGCCAGGGCAACGGCTGCAGGACTCACGGGCGACGGCATAATGGCTGGGCTGAAGGATCGCCTTGCGTCGGCAGTCTCGACTGATAATAATAGTAATATCAGGCACATCGACGGACATAATAAGAACGAGTCGAGTGAAGAAACCCGAGCTGAAAATGGCTGGCGCGAGCGCTTCGTCACACGCGCTGATGAAGTTGCGGACGACCCCAATGCAGGTCTCAGCCTGTCACTGGAGCTCGACCCCGAAGCCGGGACCGAGCTGCTGCCCGATGCGCGCGGCTCCCTCTGGCAAAGAATCGCACGCCGCTTCTGATGCCCTGAGACCGCCGTCGCGGTGCTCAGACCCCATTGCTGAATTCAATTAACCCACGAGAAGAAAAGGGAGTGCCTTAATGGCTACCAAGAAAGAAGAAGCTGCTGCTGCTCAAGCCCAGGCCGCTGCCGGCCAGACCAAGGTGCGCTGGGATACCAGTCACCTGAGCAGTGCCTACGCCAACGTCTGTGCGGTGAACAGCACGCGTGAAGAAGTGGTGCTGAACTTCGGCATTAATAAAGCCTGGGAGCGCGCGGCCAACGAGATGCAGATCGAGCTGACCAGCCGGATCATTCTCAGCCCGTTCGCAGCGCAACGCCTGCACACCATGCTCGGGCAGCTGCTGACGGAATATGAGAACCGCTACGGCAAGTTACAGCAGTCAGCGCAGACCGCTGATGCGCCGGCGACCAAGCAGTAGTCGGGACGCAGCTGCGGCAGCCGCCATGCGCTGCCACGGCCGCTGCCGATTTCAGCAGGGACCAGGCCGGCTATGAATCCCACCGAAGAACTGCACGCTGAACTGGACTCGCCGGCGGCCGAGCAGGCCGACTGGAGCCAGGTGGCAGCCGACGGGCCGCGCAGTGACTTTTGTCGTGCCTGGCTGAATATTCAGGCGCGGCAGATTCGCCAGCAGGGCGTAGAGCTGAATGCCGGCATCGTGTTGCTTGGCCCGGCCGATCAGGGTCCGTATACGCCGGCGGCGGTATGGCCTGATCGGCGTATCGATGCCACTTATCTCGGCGCTACTGCGGAGCAAGCCCTGCGCGAACGACGCGGCGTCGTAAAACCCATGGGCGAGGGTGGTGCTGCTTCGCATGTGGCTTATCCGCTGGAAGTATCCGGCCATCTGCATGGCGTGGTGGTGATGGATATCGCCACCGATCGCGAGGAACGCCTGCAGCAGGTGTTGCGCAGCCTGCACTGGGGCAGTGGCCGGCTGGAAACCCTGCTGGCCCAGGACGACAACCATCGCGCGCTGCAAATAATCGAACGCCTGGTGCTGAATCTCGACCTGGTCGCCGTGGCCGGGGAGCACCCGGATCTGCGCGCCGCTTCGCGTGCGCTGGTTACCGAGATGGCCGCGCGGCTGGGCTGTGATCGGGTTGCCATTGGCTTTCTGGAAGGCAGCCAGGTCGAAGTGCAGGCGCTCTCGAACAGTGCCCAGTTCAAGGACAAGGCCAACGTGGTGCGCGCCATCGGTGCGGCCATGGACGAGGCCATCGATCAGCAGCATCGCCTGGTGCTGCCCGAACCTGCGGATTCGCCGGCGCTGGTAATGCGTGCGGTAAGCGACCTGCGCGATATGAATGGCGGTGGCGCCGTCTGTGTGCTGCCGCTCATCGATAGCGACGGCCCCGTCGGCGCACTGCTGCTGGAAAGCAGCCGCGAGGATCGCTTTGATGCCGCGACGCTGGAGTTGTGCGATGCCATGGCCGCCTTGCTGGGCCCGGTGATGCAACTGCAGCGAGCCAATGCCCGGCCGCTGTGGCGACGCCTGCTGGACCAGTCGCGCGACACGCTGGCGCGCTTTGTCGGGCCCGGCCACCTGGCCTGGAAACTGGTGGGCAGCGCAGTGCTGGCTTTGCTGGCTGTGCTGGTGCTGGTGGACGGCGAGTATCGCGTGACTGCCGATGCGGTACTCGAGGGCCAGGTATTGCGCGCTGCGGTGGCGCCCTTCGACGGCTACATCAATACGGCCGACGTGAAAGCCGGTGAACTGGTCGCTGAAGGTGATTTGATCTGCACCCTCGATGACAAGGATTTGTCGGTCGAGCGACAAAAAATTCTCAGCCGACGCTCGCAGCTGGCCAAGGAACAACGCGAGGCCGAGGCCGGCCGCGAATGGGCCCGCGCCGGCATTCTGATGGCGCAGAAGCAGCAGGCCGAGGCCGAGCTGACCCTGGTGAACGACCAGCTCTCGCGTACGCGCATCATCGCGCCCTTCGACGGCGTGGTGGTTTCGGGTGATCTCAGCCAGTCCCTGGGTGCGCCGGTGCAGCGCGGTGAAGTGCTGTTCGAAATCGCACCGCTGGATCAGTACCGCGTGGTACTGAAAGTGGACGAGCGCGATATCGACGGCCTGGCCGAAGGTCAGTCCGGACGGCTGGCGCTCACCAGCATGCCCGGCGACGAACTGCCGCTGGTGATCGAGGTGATTACGCCCGTTACCGCGGCCGAGGAGGGCGCTAACTTCTTCCGCGTTGAAGCCGCCCTGGCCGAAGGCAGTGCGCGTTTGCGTCCGGGCATGGAAGGGGTGGCGAAAATCAGTATCGATCAACGCAGCCTGCTATGGATCTGGACCCATCGCATCACCGACTGGCTGCGTCTGTGGGCCTGGTCATGGTGGCCCTAGTCGGCTCGCAGCGTCCGATGAGTGAGTCGCTTTACAGCCCGTCCTGGTATCGCGTCGCCGAGTTGCGGCCGCGGCTGCGTCGGCACCTGCAGATTCGCCGCCATCGCTATCGCGAAGAAACCTGGTACGTGTTGCAGGACTATGCCGCCGGCAAAGCGCATCGCCTGAACCCCGTGTCTTATTACCTGGTTGGGCTGATGGACGGCAGTCGCAGCATCCAGGAGATCTGGGACCTGGCGCTGGACAAACTGGGCGACGACGTGCCCACCCAGGAAGAAGTCATTCGTCTATTCGGCGAGCTGCATTCCGCTGACGTCCTGCAGTGCGATATCCCGCCGGAAGCCGCCGAACTGCAGCAGCGTTACGAAAAACAGCAGCGCCGCGAGCTGATGCAACGTTTCATGAATCCCATGGCGCTGCGTTTTCCGTTGCTCGACCCGGAGCGTTTCCTGGCTAGGACACAGCGGGCCGTGCGTTGGTTGTTTACTCCGGCAGGCTTTTTGCTCTGGCTGGTGGTAATCGGTGTCGCCACCGTGCAGGCGGGCCTGCACTGGCAGGAGCTGACCCGCGATGTCACCGACCGGGTGCTGGCGCCGAATAATCTGCTGCTGCTAATCCTGGTATTTCCGCTGGTCAAGGCGCTGCATGAGCTGGGCCACGGTTACGCGGTAAAACGCTGGGGCGGCGAAGTACACGAGATGGGCGTAATGCTGCTGGTGCTGATGCCGGTGCCCTATGTGGATGCCACGGCGGCCTGGGAGTTTCGCGAGAAGAGCAAGCGCATGGTCGTGGGTGCGGCCGGCATGCTGGTTGAGCTGTTTATCGCCGCCATGGCGCTGTTTCTCTGGCTGGCGCTGGAGCCGGGTCTGCTGCGCGCGGTGATGTACAACATCATGCTGATTGCCGGCGTTTCCACGCTGCTGTTTAACGGCAATCCGTTGTTGCGCTTCGACGGCTACTACATTTTTGCCGACTGGCTGGAAATTCCCAACCTGGCCACGCGCTCGAAAAAATATCTTGGCTACCTGGCGCAGACCTACCTGCTTGGTGCCCGTGAAGCCCAGCCCGTGCATACCCAGCCCGGCGAGCGTGGCTGGCTGGTGTTCTACGCCATCGCGTCGTTCTTCTACCGGCTATTCGTCGCCACCATCATTATTACCTTTGTCGCCGGACAGTTTTTCACTATTGGTATTCTGCTCGCCATCTGGGTGGCCTTCATGATGCTGATCCTGCCGTTGGGCAAGATGTTGCGTTTCGTGCTGGTCAGCCCGGTATTGCGCAAGACGCGCCGCCAGTCGCTGGCGATAACCGGCGGTATTCTGGGCGGTTTGCTGGCGCTGGTTTTCCTGATTCCCATGCCGTTTCTGACCCGGGCCGAAGGCGTGCTGTGGTTACCCGAACAGGCCCAGGTGCGCGCCGGCACCGCTGGCTTCGTGGCCGAGGTTGTGGCCGAGCCCGGCGCCCAGGTCGCCAGGGGTGACTTGCTGATTCGCCTGGCCGATCCCCAGCTGACCAGTGAACTGGCCGTCACCAGCGCGCGGCGCGACGAGCTGCAGGTGCGCTACCGGGCTGAACGTGCTACCAGCTTTGTCGACTCGCAAATTACCGAGGAAGAGATCGCCGCGGTGGATAAGCAGCTGGCCCGACTGCAGCAGCGCTTCGACGCGCTGTCGTTACAGGCGAGTTCCGATGGCCGCTTTATAGTGCCCCGACCCGGCGACTTGCCCGGTCGCTTCCTCAGGCAGGGCGATACCGTGGGCTATGTCATTGGCGTGGCCGAGCCGCGCGTGCGCGCCGTGGTAACCCAGGCCAATATCGATCTGATTCGCAATCGTACCGAAGCGGTGAGTTTGCGGCTGACCTCACGACTGCCGCAGGAGTATGCGGCGACTATTCTGCGTGAAGTGCCGGCGGCCTCTAACCAGTTGCCCAGTGCTGCCCTGTCGCAACAGGGTGGTGGCGAAATCGCCAATGACCCGAGCTCGGCGGAAAATGACCGGGCTTTTCAGACGGTGTTTCAGTTCGAGCTGGCCATGCCCGAGGCGCCGCTGGAGCGATTTGGCGAGCGCGTTTATGTGCGCTTCGACCATGGTTTTGCGCCTTTGTGGTCGCAGTGGTATCGCAAGCTGAAGATCCTGTTCCTGAGGCTGCTCGATGATTGAGGCACGTCCAGGCGGTATCGCGGTGTACCCGGAGGCGCGCATTCCGGACGAGAACTGGCTGGAACGCCAGGCCGTCAATACGCTGGGCCGCGCCTGGCGACGCGGCGGTGTGCGGCTCGGCGAACTGCAGGGCATCGTGCCGCGCGTTGATGCCCAGGCGAACGGTCTCGAAGCGCTGGATGACGCTGGCTTGCAGGCACAAGCGACGGCACTGCGCGCCACGCTGGTCCGCGAGGGATTTGCCGATGCGGCCGTGGCGCGTGCCTTTGCGCTGGTGCGCGAAGCGGCCGAGCGGAGCCTGGGCATGCGCCACTACCCGGTACAGCTGATCGGCGGTTACGCGCTGCTGTCGGGCGTGGTCGCAGAGATGCAAACCGGTGAGGGCAAGACCCTCACCGCCACCCTGGCCGCGGCCACCGCCGCCCTGGGTGGCTGGCCTACGCATGTGATCACGGCCAACGACTACCTGGCCAGTCGCGACGCCGAGGAGATGGCCCCGGTGTATCGGGCGCTGGGTCTGAGCGTCGGCGTGATTGAGCACGAAATGGATCCGGCCGCTCGCCGCGCGGCCTATGCCTGCGACATCACCTACTGCTCTAACAAAGAAATCACCTTTGACTACCTGAAAGACCGCATTGCCCTGGGCCGCGAACGTAACCTGGCGCGCCTGCAGCTTGAACGCTTATATAAGGAGCGTCCGCGCCTGGACCAGCTGGTGCTGCGCGGCCTGTGCTTTGCCATCGTCGACGAGGCCGACAGTGTGATGGTGGACGAAGCGCGCACGCCGTTGATTATTTCCCGCGAGCGCCCGGCCAGCGGTGACGAGGCTGCCTGGCACGAGGCCCTGGCCATTGCCCGCAGCCTGGAGCCGGAGCGGGACTTTGAGCTGGATACGGAAGACCGGCGCGCCTGGCTGACCACCTTTGGCCAGGACAAGATCGTCGCCGCCGTCGGTGACAAGGGCGGTATCTGGAGTGGCCGCAATCGCGCCCAGGAGCTGGTCACTCGCGCCTTATCCGCGCTGTACCTGTTCCACCGCGACGAGCACTACGTGGTGCTTGATGACAAGGTTCAGATTGTCGATGAGTACACCGGTCGTTTGATGCCCGACCGCAGCTGGGAGGGCGGCCTGCACCAGTTAGTAGAGGCCAAGGAAGACGTAGAGATCTCCGGTGAAAAAGAAACCCTGGCGCGCATGAGCTATCAGCGCTTTTTCCGTCGCTACCTGCACCTGGCCGGCATGACCGGGACGGCCAGGGAAGTGACGACGGAGTTCTGGAACGTCTATCGCCTGCCGGTGGTGCGCATTCCCACCAATCGCCCGGTGCAGCGGCGTGGCCTGCCGGGCCAGGTATTCAGCAACGCTGCGCAGAAATGGACGGCGGTGGTGGAGCAGGCCAGGGCCATGCAGGCCATCGGCCGACCGGTACTCATTGGTACCCGATCCGTGGCGGACTCGGAACATGTGGCCGCGTTGCTCGACGCGGCCGGCGTTGCCGCATCGGGTACTGAATGCGCGCCAGGATGCCGAGGAGGCGGCCATCGTCGCCGAGGCCGGTCAGCCGGGCCGCGTGACGGTGGCGACGAACATGGCCGGGCGAGGCACCGATATAAAGCTTGGCGCCGGGGTTGCCGAGGCCGGCGGGCTGCACGTCATCTGCAGTCAGCCGCATGACGCCGGTCGCATTGACCGGCAATTGTTCGGTCGCTGCGGTCGCCAGGGCGACGCAGGCAGCTATGCCACGCTCTGGTCCCTGGAGGATGAATTGCCCAGCACAGACCTCTCTCAGAATCTACGTAATCTTTGTAATAGCATGATTAATAAAAGGTTGCCAATATCGCAGTCGGTCTCTTTAAGGATGATTCAACGCGCCCAGGCACGTGCCCAGGCACGCCATTCCGAGGTCCGCAAACAACTGTTGAAGAGCGACGAGAAACTCGATGCGGTACTCGCCTTTGCCGGTCGGGCCGAGTGATACTGACCCTATGAATTGTGCGCCCAGCAAAAAACCTTCTGCCAGCCCGGCCATGCGCGCATTGATGGCGGCCCAGATCCTGTTGCTGAGCACGCCCGTCTGGTCGCAGGGCGAGTCCTTCGAGTGCCTCATCGAGCCGCATGTGGTGGCTGACGTGGGCGCCCAGGTTGAAGGCATTATTGACGAGTTGCCCGTTGATCGCGGTGACTTTGTCAGCAAGGGCGACGTGCTGGCGACCCTGGAAGCCAGCGTAGAGAAGGCCAACGTGGATCTGGCCCGGGCGCGCGCCACCATGACCGCTGATGTCGATGCGGCCAAGGTACGCGAGCGCTTTGGCTGGCGAAAATTCGAACGCATGCAGGAAATGAAAAAGGAAGGTCAGTACGTGTCCGACTTCGAGGTCGATGAGGCGAATACGGAACGCGCCCTGTCGGAGCTGGCGCGCGAGCAGGCCGACGAAGAAATGCAGCTGGCCAAGCTGGAACTGGCCCGTGCAGAACGCGTGCTGTCCCTGCGCACCGTGCGCAGCCCGGTCGATGGCGTGGTCGTGGAACGCTATCTCGGCCCCAACGAACGCGTAGAGCAGGAGCCGATCCTGCGCGTGGCGCAGATTAATCCGCTCAACGTCGAAGTGATCATGCCTGCGAGCATGATCGGCCGGATAACGCCAGGCATGGCCGGTCTGATTCGGCCCGAAGTGGGACCGCAGGCAGGCTATCAGGCCCGGGTAACGGTGGTGGACAACGTGGTGAATGCAGCCAGCGGGATGTTTGGGGTGCGCCTGGAACTGGCCAACCCGGACCTGGAAATATCTGCCGGTCTGAAGTGCGAGGTGCGCTTCATGCCCGGAGATGCTGCCGCAGCGGCCACTGCGACCCCGACGCCCTGAAATCCGCGCAGCGTTCGCTGACGACCGCCACGCTGCTAGATAATCCCGTGCGTTGGTCAGCGGAATTCCATCGCCTTGAATCGGCTCCTTGACTGATACTGCGCATCAGCCTGGCCGAGGCGCCCCCCGTCGCAAAATCGCTCATCCAGCGTAAGCAAGCCGCCCTGACCGCCGCAGCTATCCGAAGCGCACGAAACCCGGCGCGCAAACGGGCGGGAATTTGCGCGGGGTGAGGCGCAAAACCACGGGATAACCTGGCCCGATTACCGTGTATTCCTGACAATATGGCTGCCCATAAACTTGACATAATCCATAAATACGAGCCTCAAGCGTCCGCCTTGCCCTATCCCGGCCATGAGATTGATTTTCCTCTCAGTCGCTTAGGACTGACTCTTAACAGGGCGTGGATAGAACCGTTATGTAAAGCGCGGGCGCAAAATACAAGGCATGGTCAGTTCAGGACAAAGGCCTTTCTGAGACGCGTTTGACAGCGTTGTCACAATGGCGCAAATTGGTCGTCGCTGATTATCTGATGACGCAAACACCAGCCCAATCAGCGGACCAATTTTTTGGTCGTTATAAAACTGTAATCTCAAAAAAAGGGGCTGTTTGCCTTCAGGGCGGCGGCAACAGGTGGAGAAATTATGAAAACTTTTAGTACGTCCATAATTGCTGGCGCAACTGTCCTGCTATTCGCGGGCGCGGCGCAGGCCGTAAATGTTGTGCCTAACAGCACGTTTGAGTCTGGTCTCAATGACTGGATTCAAGTCAACAACAATGGAACCATTGGTCTTGCTGCTGACAACGGGCCCAGTGCGCCTGGCATCCAGTCGGCCCAATTGTCAGCTGACGGGTCCGCCGGCGCATCCTTTCCTCTCATCAAGGTAGAGCGGTTGGCCGAAGGCCTGCTTATTGACGGGGCTGCGGTCACTGTTTCATACGACGCTAAAGCGACATTGCAGACCGTAGACTTTCCTAACACTGCAGGCGCGGTCGTGTTCATCGCAGAGCTACTTACCGAGAGAGAGGGCGACAACGGTGCGTCAAATGAAATTCTGCAAGGTCCGCCGAATTTTCTGACCGATCAATGGCAGACTTACACGTTCAACACCGTGCTCGGCCCTGACGCAGGGGGCGGTGTCTCTCTGTTGTTCAAAGCCGATTGTGGTGCAGCCCCGAACTGTCGCCTTACAGCTCTGATCGACAACGTGACCATCGATACAACAGTCGTACCCGTACCCGCAGCCGTCTGGCTGTTCGGCTCGGCTCTTGGCCTGCTCGGCTGGGTGCGTCGCAAGGCCGCCTAAGTTAAATGCCAAGCTAAGGAAAACCCGGCCGCGTGCCGGGTTTTTCTTGCCCGGCGAAAAACCGCTGTCTTCGGGCGCGCAAAAATCGCCGGTGGAAAACTGGCATTTAGCGGCACCGACCTCGTCTGCGAAGATGGGGGAGGCCCCTTCGATGGCGACAACGACGACCCGCTGATCCTGAGGGGGCGGCTGGACTAGCGGCCGGTACTCGTGGGTATTGCCGGCAAGACCAGTGGCATGTTCGGTATGCGTCTGGAACTGGCCGACCTGGACCTGGAAATAGCCGCAGGCCGCAGTGCGACCTGCGCCTTAATCCGGGTAAAGCCGCAGCCGCGACCACCGAACCTCCGCCACCCTGAAATTCGCAGCGCGTTCGCGTATTTGCGCCAAGCTGCGAGATAATCCCGCCTCGTTGATCTGCGGATTTCCATTGCCTTGAATCGGCTCGCTTTCCTGATGCTGCTCGCCATCCTGGCCGCGGCGCCGCCGGCGGTGGCCATTGTGAATGGCGACGTGGTCACGCAACCGCGTTTTCTCAACGACTATGCCTTCGCCGTGGCGCTGGAAAATCCCCTGTCCGGCGGTGTATGCAGTGCCGTGCTGATCTCGCCGACCTTTGTGCTGACAGCGGCACACTGCACCGCTGCACTAAAACGCGTAATGGTGGGCAACACGGCTCGCTCCCGCGCACGCGCCGTGAATGTTGCCGAGGCTATACGCCACCCCGGTTACGACAAAGTCACGCACCAGTTTGATATCGGCCTGTTGCGCTTGACCGAGGCGCAGGATTTGCCCGTTGCACCGCTGGTCGGCCGCGGTGAAATGCTGATCCTGGTGCAAAAAAACAAGCCTGCCTTCGTGCTGGGTTGGGGCAAAACACCCGGTAAGGATTTCTCTGACCGGCTGGTGCATGCGCGGATAGTCCTGCGCAATCTCGCCTTTCTGGGTACCGATATCGTCTACGTCGACCGGGCCGGGCCCTGCGGCGGCGATAGTGGCGGCCCGCTGTTGATTCGCGGGCTGGACGGCTATCCGGTGCTGGTGGGTATCGCCAGCACCACGGACGGGAATCTCTGTGCCAAGGGCGGCGGCCTGGCGGCTTATACCAGTGTGAATGCCATTCGTGACTTCATTGAAGAATGGGTGACGGATTTGCCGCCATAGCCAAAGCGCCGGCCCCGCTTGGGTGAGCGGTCGCAGCTATTGAGACGTTTCAGGCCAAGCTGGCTGGATCAAAGTCCGCTGAAAGTCGCAATCAGCCATGCCGTCTTTCGGTCTATAGCCCGAAGGCCATTGCCCTGGCGGTCCCGTGGGGGCAAACGAAAGGCGGGGCAGCAGAAGCCTATGCAGTCATTCTCGCGTGATCTACTGCCAAAATTTTGTGACTGCGTTGTGGTTTGCGCCTGATTGGGCGTGCTCTAGGCGGTATCGCCATGCTAGCCTGCACCCGTTTGTGCAGCCAAGACTTGGGATTTAGGGATCAGGGACGGCCTGACTCGCAGCTACACCTATGTTTAGATTTTCCGCGGACCGCTTGCCTGTTGCCTTTGTGCTTCTGTTGAGCACGATTGACTTCACGGTGTACTTTTTCGTCGACAACGTCGGCTGGTTAGCGGGCTATACGCTGATATCGATCTTGCCCAAAGGCGTGATCTGCGCCTGGAATCATCATCATCAGCATACGATGACGTTCCACTCCAAAATCTCTGAATCGCATTCTGGAGTTCTTCTATGCATTGCATACCGGTGTAACCACGAACCTCTGGGTCTTGCACCATGTACTCGGTCATCACAGAAACTTTCTTGACCAGAGCCGTGATGAGAGTGGCTGGCAGACCGCAGACGGCCGCACAATGAGTGCGCTTGGAATATACCCTGACCATCGCGGGAACGGCCTACTACCGGGGCTATAAGGTTGGCAGGAAGTTTCCGCGGCTACAGCGTGACTTTCTGCTCTATGGCGTACTCACACTGATCGGAGTCGCCGTTGCTCTGCTGGTTCAGATTGGTACCGGCACTGTTTGTTTTTGTGTTGCCCATGGTCATCAGCCTGTTATTCACCGCATGGGTGACACATGATCACCACAGTGGCCTGGATACGGACGACCCTTTCCAGGCCTCGTATAACAACACCAACCGGTTCTTCAACCTGCTGACAGGCAATCTTGGCTATCACACGGCCCATCATTACCGTCAGGGCCTGCATTGGTCGAAGCTTCCCGAGCTGCATGAACAGATAAAGCACCGAATTCCCGTTGGAACTGATGCGAGATTCCAGATTCGTTCTCGCCGAGACCTGATCGCGGCCTGCTCAGGCGTGCCTCGGATTCCCAGTCAGGGATTCAATGGCCGGTCTGCTGGACAAGCCTGTCCCTAACGTTCATAAAATTCTCTCCGTTATTCGCCTGCTAACGTTGCCATTCCGGGTGGCTATGTGCCCGGCAATTTTTTATTAGCCAACATACAGGCAGTGGGGGGCAGGTTCGGCAGTTCGTTGTTTCGCGGAACACCGCAGTTGGAAATTGACGCCATGGTCATCCAAGTACTAGTTCGTATTTCTCATTCATGAATTCAATGATGTCGCCTGAGACCATTTTCTTTCTTTTTCTGGTTTCTGGCGCGCCATTGACCAGCACCTGGCCGTCGTTGATTACAGCTTTGGCTTCACCGCCACTGGAGACGATGCCTTCAAACTTCAGTATCTTATAAAGCTCAACAGGCTCTCTGGAGATCACGATTTTTCTCAGCTGCACTACCTGGCTTCTCTGACTATTCAGGACAGAAACCGGTAGACGGCGTAGCCGACAGCCGCTAAAAAACACACCAGCACCAGTCGGCCAAGTCCGGAATCTGTCTGCAGTGCCGGAGGGGCAGAGGCCGAAGGATTCATAGCCATGTAGGCTTCGACCGCATGCTTGGCCTCCTTAAGCCCAACACCGCGATGCTCACGCAGAAGCTTGATCGCAGCAATCTTTCGATGGGCGCGTATTGCGGTTATTACATCCTCTGGAAGTTCGATTGCATCGCCCATGCTTGAGATAGCCACTTGCCTTTCCTGGTTAGATTTCTGCTTTTTTCTTGCGCCTTGCACGGCTAACAAGAACACCAGCCCCGTATCCGATTAAGAAATACATTATGGTGCCCAATACGACGAACCAAAAGAAATTAAATCGTACGCTACTCAATAAAAGTCTTGGAAAGGCAAGTTCTCCCGCGACCGCCAGGGGAAAATCGACGAATAGGGTCAGATATCCAATTGCCTCGCCACCGCCTTTCGACTGAATGAATGGTACTCCGACTACAAGAAAGTGAATCACTCCGAGCGTGGTACCGACGATGATCGGGGCTTTGCGGCTCATCTCAAGCTGCGACGAAAACTTAACACCGCAATTGGCGGCCGACTCTAATGAGGTTCGACAGACTTGCTTTGTTAGTCATTGGCCGCGAATCCTTCGTGGAAAGTTACAGTACCTTGAGGTATATGCCCGTTAAAAGATAGGCAAAAGAAGGCCTCCTGTGGCACGCCCTCGTACACAAGCGATGAACTATTTTTAAATCCAAATTTCTTGTAGTACTCGGGATGTCCAACGAGACAACACCCCTGGGCATCCATTTCTTTAAGTCTTTTTAGTCCCTCATCTATCAGGGCCTTTCCAATTCCCTGTCGCTGATATTCCGGCAACACGGAAACAGGTCCCAGGCCGTACCAGTTTTGAGTGCCGTCGGAAACCGTCACGGGCGAAAACGCAATATGTCCAACAACGCGCCCACCTGATTCTGCAACGAGCGATATCGTTAGAGCGCCTGCGGCCCTTAGTGCCTCTACTATAAATTGCTCAGTATGATTACTAATCTCAAGGGCTTTAAATGCAGCGATAGTCACCTCGGTTATCGCGATCACATCAGCGTCTGTTTCATTTCTAATCGAGACCTGCGAATTCATGACAGTCTTCGCTCTCTCCCCACTTTTTTGGCTAACAGCTGATTCTATGGGCCGCGCCTTGAAATTGGGCGAACATTGCTGATTCGAGGCGGCCGTTGACAATCAAATCAAGATATCCAAATAGTCCTTAATATTCAATGAACTGAGCCTGCGACGATGCGGCCGGGCAGCGGGTTTCATGAGGTCGTTGGCGCCCCCCTGCCATCAATCGCGTTGACGGCGCCGATCGGCACCCTTTGGATGCCCTGGCCCCTGGTCATTTAGGGCTGGCGGTAGAGTCTCAGTAGGCGCTAAATTACGCCTTTGGGCTCGGATGACCAGATGTGAACGCTAGCGATCCATCGAAGACCAGCGTCAATCCGCTGGCGAACCCCCAGTTTCGCAAGCTGTTTGCCGCCCAGGTGATTGCGCTGGTCGGTACGGGTTTATCGACCGTGGCACTGACTCTACTAGCCTATGACCTGGTGGGTGGCAATGCAGCGGCGGTGCTGGGTACGGCACTGGCCTTCAAGATGATCGCCTACGTTGTCTTCGCGCCGATAGTCGGCGGCCTGGCGCATCGCTTTGCGCGCAAACCATTTTTGATTGGTATGGACGTGGTGCGTGCGGGCATTGTGCTGGCAATGCCGTTCGTGACCGAAGTCTGGCAGATCTACCTGCTGATCTTTACATTGAACCTGTTCTCGGCGGGTTTTAAACCGGTATTCGCCGCTACCATTCCAGATATTTTGCCGGAGGAACGTGCCTACACGCGCGCGCTTTCCATGTCGCGGCTGGCCTACGACCTGGAAAACCTGCTCAGCCCCGCCATCGCCGGTATTGCCTTGCTGTTTGCCACCTATACCGGACTGTTCCTGACCAATTCCGTAGCATTCCTGATCTCAGCCTTGCTCATCGTTTTTACGGTGTTGCCACCAAGCCGGAAAGTCTCCCGCCTGGGCAATACCTGGAGCCAGATCAGCTTTGGCACGCGCGCCTATTTCCGCACACCGCGACTGCGCGGTCTGCTTGCGTTATATCTGGCGGTGGCGAGCGCCAGCGCCATGGTGATCGTAAACACTGTGATCTACGTAAAAGGTACTTTGGGTCTGGAGTCTCAATCGGTGGCAATAGCCCTGGCTGCATCCGGTGGCGGTTCCATGCTGGCGGCCCTGAGCCTGCCAAAAGTACTCGACAAAGTACCCGACCGCCCGGTTATGCTGCTCGGCGCTGTGGTCATGGCCGTGGGCGTGGGCCTGATTTCCTTCGGCCCTGGTTTTTACGCCATGTTGCCGATCTGGTTTTTGATCGGGCTTGGCTGGTCGCTGGTGCAAACACCCTCGGGCCGGGTGGTAAATCGTTCTTCGTCGGCAGCCGATCGGCCGGCGTTCTTTTCTGCCCAATTTGCACTGTCGCATTTGTGCTGGCTGGTTTTCTACCCCATTGCCGGGCAGCTGGGAACGCGCCTGGGTGTGCCGACTACGGCGATGTTCCTGGCCGGTAGTATTTTGCTGTTTGCTTTGCTGGCGGCGTGGCTATGGCCAAGCAGCGACGCTGAAGTGCTGAGGCATGCTCACGAACCAGTGACGCATAGTCATGAACACAGTCACGATGATCAGCATCACGATCATCCACATGGCGAGCCCGCCGATTCGCACAGTCATGAGCATGTGCACGAGCCGGTGGTTCACGCTCACGAGTATCATATCGATGACCACCACGCTCTGTGGCCGGCCGCCTCTCGACCCTGAGCAGAAACATCATGCAAAGTGCAGTCACTCATTTCGCCGTAAACAAGGGTAAGGAACGCCAGTTCGAAAAAGTCTTTAGCAGCTTGCAGTCTGAAGTCGTCAGATCGGAGCCCGGTACTGTCGGGTTTCAGCTCTATCGTTCTTCTGACACCGGGCGCGATTACATGCTGATTACTCACTTTCGCGACGACGCTGCCGAACAGGCGCATATGGGTGGGCGAATGAAGACTCGCGGCCGGGAGCTTTACGCGCTCTGCGAAGGGACGCCTAAAGTCGCAAGTTGGCGGGTGCTCTGAATTCGGCCTGATTAAGCAGGCATTTTTCGCATGGCGCCGACGGTTTAGTCATTCCATGCTCTGTCTCGACAATTAACTTTTGGCGTTGTTTCCTGCGTCAAATAACATTTTCTCGTCTTAGTCTCGCTCGCGGCCCCCTCTAGGCTGCTCCTTAAATCGCGCTGCGCAGAATTTGCGCAGCGGTTTTTGGAGAGACCTTGTGCCAAGCCGACAACTGTCCGCGATATTCATCGCCGTTCATTGCCTTGCCCTTTCGGCCGCTGCGGAAAACTGGAGTAAAGCGACCCATCAAATCGCCGTGGGGGACTTCAACGCCGATCAGCGCGCCGACCTTCTGGTTATAGCCCGTGACCCCTGGCGCAGCAGTGGGCTGGTGCTGGGGGATTCATCCGGCAGACCCGCTCAGCTACATCAGACCTGGCGGGGTGATCATCTGGGCCTGGATTGGTCGGCCGAGCGATACCAGCCGGTGATCGGCAGTTTCAGCCGGGGCCGTTGCAGCAGTGGTCACATGGGGACCAGTTGTGATTATCCGGACGATCTGCTGTTACAGAGCTCCATGGCCGGCTTTTCGCAGCTGCTGTTCATTGATCACGCGACGGTTGCTTTCAATCAGTTGGAGCAAACGATTCCCGATCAGCAGCTGCAGCTAGGCTGGTCTGCTGACAAACATCGCCTGATCACCGGGCAATTCGATCAGGATAACTATCACGACCTGTTCTTTCAGGCCGCTATGCCGGGTGGCGAAAATGCGCTTTTGCTGACCACTTCGCTGGACGGTTTTCCCGAGACGGCGACGACTAAAGATTCCTGGTCAGGCCGTTGGGCAGGCCTGGACTGGGATGCGACCCAGGCTGAAGTCGTCAGCGGTGACTTTAATGGTGATGGTCTGGACGATTTGTTATCCCAGGCCTATACCGATGCAGCGAATCCCTTTGCGCCTGGCCTGTTCGGTATCGTGGCCGGCAGAAATAACGGTGGCTTCTCGGACGATGGTGTTGAGCCGGCGGCCTATTTGTCCTGGGCGCGCAATGAATTTCTCGTTCCGGACTGGTCAGCTACGGAATACCGATTGCACGTCGGCAATTTCAACAATGATCGCTATGACGATGTGCTGCTGCAGCCCCGAAACGGTCTGGGTGACGCCTTTGTTGTGTTCTTTGGCCCGGGGGACAGTCCGGAGAACTGGCGTGTTACCCGACTTTCCGCTGCTGCCGGTCCTGATTGGAGTGAGGCTGCAGTAGCGATACTGGTGGGCGATTTCGATGCCGACGGGCGTGACGATCTTTACCTGCAACCGGTGCGCCCGGACTCCGACGCGCAGATTGTCAGTATTACCGACAGTGATTCGAGCGGTATCGCCGAGATCCTTGTGAACGAGTCACCTGCACTGGTTCTTGACCCTGTTGCAGGCCATACCGTACCCGATCCGGGCAGTGCGGTGGGACGTATTGCCGGTGAGTTTTCCGTGGATGCCACGGGCGCTGCCCGCTATCAAATTCCGATCGCAGTTCCGCCGGGCGTTCGCGGGATGCAGCCGGACCTGGCGCTGAGCTACCACCAGCGTGCCGAAGATGAATGGCTGGGAGAGGGCTGGTCGCTGTCCGGGCTGCCGCGCATTAGTCGCTGCGGGACGGTGGCCGAGCCAACGGTAGATGGCTTTTCCGATGGCGTAGATCTTGATCTCCATGACCGCTATTGCCTGGACGGCGAGCGCCTTATTGAGACGGATGTTGCCGGCGAATACCGCACCGAGGTCGACAGTGGCCGACGCATTCGCAGCTTTGGTGCTCAGGGCAACGGGCCCGAGCACTTTGTGGTGGAAGATCGCTCCGGTCTGATCTGGGAGTTTGGGAGTACGGCGAATAGCAGAATTCGACCGCGCGGAGCATCCGTTGCTGATGCCGTGCTGGTATACGCGGTTAGTCGGGTCAGGGATCGCTATGGCAATGGCATCGTCTACAGCTATCAGCAGGATTCCGGAAGCACGGCGTTCAGACCTGAGCTAGTCGGCTGGCATAACAGTGACGGGGTGGAGATCGGCCAGCTGCATTTCGCCTACGCCGAGCGTGTTAGCGCCGATGTTGGCTGGTTCCAGGGCTATCGGGTCTCCACGCCCTGGCGCTTGCGCCAGATAGAGACCCGGACGCTGACCCGCAACGCTGTCTGGCAGGCCGTGCGTCGCTACTATTTCGACTATGAGTTCAGTGCCGTTAGCAGCCGGAGCTTTCTGGCGCGGGTTATAGAGTGCGAACAAAGCAGCGGAACCTGCCTTGGCGCCACGCAATTCGACTGGGAAGCGGGACGCCGGGGTTTCGTATCCCAGGCGGAAGGGACCGGTGTGCACAACGCCGACCGGCGCGGGTTGATGCTGATGGACGTGGACAATAACGGCATCAATGACCACGTCTATGTGCGACAGAACGGTCCCACGGACTTTCGCTGGACCGTTCGCCAGGATGCCATCGATGGTCCCGTGCTGAGTTCCTCGCTTGCCGTCGACTGGGATCAGGAGGTCGTGGTCCCCATCGGGTTTCGCGGTATTCAGCTGGATTACAACGGTGACGGCTATGCCGACCTCGTGCAGGCCAGCGGTGACCAGGATGCTGCCGCTTCTCGTATCCAGGTGCTTGAAGGCGGTAGCGGCGGCTTTGCGCGGCGGACCACCAGCCTGGTCACGAAGCAGAGAAACT
>CAWKLL010000054.1:0-38750 GCA_963850255.1 uncultured Gammaproteobacteria bacterium | reverse complement strand
ATGGCCTGGCCGGGACCGGTCATCCTGGCGCCGGCGGCAGCCGGCGATCATGACTGGGCCGGGCAACTGGGTCCGGACAGCTGGCAGGTGCTTGGCCAGGGTGACGGCAATCTGGGCCAGCGACTGAATACCATTGATGCACTGGCACGCGCACTGGGCCACGAGCAACTGGTCTACATCGGCAGCGATGCGCCGCTGCTGAATGCGGCGTTTTTCGAACAGGCCAGGCAATCGTTACAGTCGGCCGACGTGGTGCTGGGCCCGGCCGATGACGGCGGCGTAACCCTGATGGCCGCGCGAAAACCGTGGCCGGCGCTGAAGGATTTACCCTGGAGCAGCGCAACGCTGGGCGATGCACTCGCCGAGCTTTGCGAACAGGCCGGCCATCGCATCGAATGGCTGCCGGCCAGCGCCGATGTCGATCGCCCCGAAGACCTGCCCGTGTTGCTGACGGCATTGGCCGCGGACCCGCGGCCGGCGCGGCGCGCCCTGCACGACTGGCTGGCGGGCGAGCTGGACAAGCCATGACCACGCCCGAGTTTGCGATCAGCATCATCATCCCGGTGCTGGGTGATACCCCGGCACTGACCAGCCTGCTGCAGTGCCTGCGCGCCAGCGAGCGACAACCGGCGGAGATCATTGTGGCGGATGCTGCGAAGGAACAAGCCTGCCAGCAAGTCTGCAGCGAATACGACGCCCGCTACCTGGCCACCAGCGCTGGTCGCGGACCACAGCTGCGTGCAGCCGCCGCCGAGGCCAGCGGCGATGCGTTGTGGTTCCTGCACGCTGATACCCGTCCGTCGGCAGATGCATTACAGGCCATCGCCGAGAGCCTTAACAGCGGTGCGGTTGGCGGTTGCTGTCACTTCCGCTTCGCCGGACGCAGCACGCCCATGCGACGCTGGCTGGAGGCCATGATCAATTGGCGGGCCGGCGTCGGCGTGCCCTACGGTGACCAGGGTATTTTCGCCGCTGTCGATGCCTACGCGCGTGCCGGCGGCTTCGCCGCCGAGCCCCTGTTCGAAGAAGTCCCGCTGGTGAAGGGCCTGCGCCGACTCGGCCGATTTGACCGGCTCGCCGCGCCCATCGATGTATCCACCCGCCGCTGGGAGCAACAGGGCTGGCTGCGCCGCAGCCTGGCTAACCGCGCACTGGCCGTGGGCTATATGCTTGGGGTCTCGCCGGGAACCCTGGCGCGCCATTACCGTCCTATGGCTAAAGGAAAGGACTCTTGATGCTCATAGAAACAAAAGCCAGCGCGCTGATTACAGCTGACGGCAGCCCACGCGGTTACATACAGCCGCATACGCTGGACGAGCTGTGGTTTCACACCGGCACGGCCTGCAACCTGGCCTGCCCGTTTTGCCTGGAGGGCTCCAAACCCGGAGACAATCGCCTGCAGCGCATCACCCTGGAAGATGCGCAGCCGTTGATGGATGAAGCGACGCAACTCGGTGTTCAGCAATTTTCCTTCACCGGCGGCGAACCCTTCATCGTCAAGGATTTCGTGCGCATCCTCGGCTACGCCGCCAGCCTGAAGCCCTGCCTGGTGCTCACCAACGGCACCGAACCGGTGATCAAGCGCCTCGACCAGATCGCCACACTCACCGACACGACGCATCCCATCTCATTTCGCGTCAGCATCGACTACACCGACGAGCGCCGGCACGACGACGGTCGCGGCGCCGGCAGTTTCGTACAGGCGCTGCAAGGCTTGCGTGGTCTGCACGGACTGGGATTTCGCGTCTCCGTAGCGCGCCAGATGGAAGCTGATGAAGACAGCGCCGCCGTCGACGAACAATATCGACAACTATTCGAGAGCCAGGGACTGCCGCGCGACCTGCGCATCGTCGCCTTCCCGGATTTCGACACCCCCGGCGCCCGCCCGCAGGTTCCCGACATCAGCGAAGACTGCATGACGCGCTACCACACGGAAGAAACCCGGCGCGGTTTCATGTGCGCGTTCAGCAAAATGGTGATCAAAAAAGACGGCCAGATGCGCGTCTACGCCTGCACCCTGGTCGACGACGATCCCGCTTACGATCTCGGCGCCACCCTGAAAGAATCCCAGGACCAGCGCATCACGCTGCAACACCACCGCTGCTACGCCTGCTTCAAATTCGGCTCGTCCTGCAGCGAACTGTAAGCCGACAAAGCGCGAAGATCGCCCGCTGGCACATTAGCGCAAGCCGCTAAAAGCTCCTCGGACATTCCGCAAAGGCCAACTCGAGCCGTTGCGGCCGGATCGGCATCCACTTGAATAAAAAAACAGACGCGCAATCGTCGCCAGCACAGAGACGCGCCAAGGAACTCCGCCGCCGGTAAATCTGCTTGTGAAATCACCGCAAGAGGTCAAGTCGCCGCGCAGGCGGTAGCCTGTTCAGCGACTTCTTGGGAGCGAACAGGCTACCGCCGAAAGCGGCGTCGCCCACGTCAAACTCGCAGTCTTAGAAAGCGCCCGCTAAAGAACCAGCGCCACACTTAACCTTCAATCTAAACCAGTGCGGCCGAATCGGCATCCACTTGAATAAAAAACAGACGCGCAATCTTCGTCACTCTAGAGACGCGCCAAGAAATTTCGCCAGACGGTAAACCTGCTCTGTCGAAATCACGGCAACCAGGCCAAGTCGCCGCGCAGGCGGTAGCCTGTTCAGCGACTTCTTGGGAGCGAACAGGCTGCCGCCGAAAGCGGCGTCGCCCACGTCAGATACGCAGTCTTAACAAACGCCTACCAAGGCACCCAAGCGCGTCAAGCCGGGAAGAAATCAATCGGCTTGGTCGTCGTCACCCGCTCCACGTCCTTCTCCAGGAAGCGGAACAACTTAACGCGCTGCACCAGTTTGCGCTGCAACTCATCGTCGATGAGTTCACTGGAGACCACCTCGCAATTCGACACCGCGCCCGAGGGCTCAATGGTCAGGCGCAGGATCAGCTTGCCCTGCAGGGTGGGATCACGCCGCAAGGCGCGATTGTAGAGCGCATAGATGGCGCCCTTGTTCTTGTCGAAGACCATTTCAATTTCTTCGCGACTGCGTGCGGGCAAATCACTTTCGCCAACCCGCCGCGCTTCCGGCGCGGTGCGCTCCAGCCCGGCCACGGTGCTCGACACCGCACTGGTCTCGCGACCTTGCAGACCGGCACCGCCGGTATCCCGGCTCATGGCGGCGGTATTGATGCCGCCGCTGGCGCGACCCGCCTTGGAAGTAATCATGGAACGTTCGCTGCGTTTCGCTTCACCGGCAGCACCCGCCAGGTTGCGACTATTAGTCACGCTGGCAACCACCTGGTTATCGCGTAAATCGGCCAGTTCATCGGCAAACGGCAGCAGACCAGCCATGGAGGCCTTCTCGCGAGCCTTCTTGGTGGTGTCAACCACCGGCTTGGGCTCGGGCTTCACTTCGACCACCTTCTCTTTCGGCTTCGGCTCGGGCTTGGGCTCGGGCTTCACCAGTTCCGGTTCCTGTCGAACGACCGGCGGCGGCGGTGGCGGTGGCGGCTTGTCCAGCAGCAGGCGGGCAAAACGCTCGGGCATTTCGCGTTCAGCATCGCTGTCGAGTTCCGGCACCGGCAGCAGGGTGAGCACGAAGCTCAGTACCAATACGGCGATACCGCTGCGCTTGAGGATATCTTTGAAGCGGTCATCCTGCTCCAGCGACAGGTCCCATGGCAGGGCATAAGTTCTGTAGTACGCGATCACTTGGACTTATCCTCTCGGCTCTTGGCTGCCACTTACCGCGACCTGGGCGGCCGGCGCACGCTGCATCACGGCCAGGGAAATCTGCCCATAGTCCGCAGCAGTACAGGTAGCCATGACTCGCTTGAGCAGGCTGTACGGCAATTCCTTATCGCCCATGATGGTTACTTCGCGGTCTTCAATTTCCGCCTGTGAAGCTTTGCGCAGCACCCGGTCACTCTGCTCACGCAGGGCCCGTTCCAGGGCCGGGATCACCAGGCCTTTGGAGGCCAGAACGTCGGCCACCTGGGCGACGGGGCGACCCATCACCAGGACTTGTTCCTCAGTGACCAATACCACCACGTTCTCGCGGGCTTTTTCTTCGGCCACCGATTCGGGCAGCTGAATATCCTTGGCGTTGGGCAGTACCTCAACATCCGAGGAGTTCACCAGCAGGAAAAACACCAGGATGGTGAAAATATCCATGAGCGAAACCAGGTTCAGCGCGACGGTTTTTTTCGCCCGTGAGTTACGCTTTTCCATGCGCTTGGCGCGTTTCGACATTTCCATGCTCTAGCTCCGCTTCAACACCGGCGCGTCGCCAATGGAAATTTCCGGAAACAATTCGGCCCTGACGAGCTGGCCGGCCTGCACGCTCGAAAACATGCGTACCGAGTCCATCACCTGAACCAGCACGTCATAGGGCACGTTGGGCTCAAGCAGAATGGCCGCATCGATCTTTTCCGGGAATGTCGCCTTTACCCGCTGCAGGTATTCGCTCAGGCCCTCGTAGTCATAGTCTTCCTCGCGCATCGGCAGGCTGGTCATCAGCCCGCCGTTGCGCTCGCCGACTTCAATCCGGTCTGCACGCACCACCACTTCCAGCTGCACGGTCTCGGGCAGGTCTGCGGACTGATCCCCCGAGGAGGGCAGGTTCAGTTCGAGAATAGCCAGCCGCGAGAACACTGCCGTGATCAGCAGGAACGGGACCAGAATGACCATCAGGTTCATGAACGCGGTGATGTTTAGCTCAGCCGGGTCATGACTCCGATGTCGGCGCCAGGAGCTTCTCATGCGGCTTGACCGGCAGGCTTACGTTCTTCCACGGCGTTCAGAAATTTCACCGAAGCCATTTCCAGGCTGTCGACAATTTCCGTCGTCTTGCTCTGCAACACGGTGTGCACCAGCAGCAGCGGAATGGCGACCATCAGGCCGAAGGCCGTGGTGTTCATCGCCACCGAGATACTGGCCGACAGCATGTCAGCTTTCTCAGCCGGATTGGCAGCCGCCACCGCAGTAAAAGCGTTGATCAAGCCGATGATGGTGCCGAGCAGACCGAGCAGCGTGGCAACATTGGCGAAGGTCGCCAGGTAATGCGTACGCTTTTCCAGTCGCGGCATGACTTCCATCAGGCTCTCTTCCATGGCCTTCTCCACATCGTCACGACGTGCCGACTGCTTAATGCGATGCAGCCCGTAGGTCAGGATAGTGGCAATGGCTGACTTCGACTTGGAAGTCAGGTTAACGGCCTCGGTAAACTTGCCGGCCTGAATGTACGGCGTGATCTTTTTCCAGATCATGCGATTGCTGATACTGGTTTTGCTCAGGAATACCCAGCGCTCAACGGCAATGGCCAGGCCCAGGGTAAGTACGATGACGATGGGATACATGAATACCCCGCCATCCTGAAAGAAACTGACGATACTCGTATAGATATTCATGACTCTCTGCTCCTCGATTCAGCACACCCGACAAAACCGGCCGGGCGATCCAACAACAACAACTGCCCGGCTGCGCCAGGCGATCCCGCTGCACAATCCGCCTGAGCGGCTGCGCAGCCAAAAACCCCTATTCCGTGCCCCCATACAATTGATCGAAGTAGTCCGTCTGTCTGCGGAATACTTCACGGTCTACGGGAGCCAATACCTCATCAACGAGGCTATTTACCGGTTTGCCGACCAGGTCACCCAATGCCGGGTCCTTCCAGGGAACGATATAAAGGACTTTGGGCAGCTCCTGGTTGCCGCGAATGGAGCTGGAATCCAGCTCCAGGCGGTCGGCGGCAGTGTTTGCAGTCATGGCAACGGGTTCAGGTGGGACGTCCGTGTCCCCGGGCACCGAATCCGTGGCGAAGACCTGAATTGGGGTGGCCAGCAGCAGGCAAAGGGGCAGCGCAAAAAATTTCATCACTCGTCTCCGATCTGCGCCGTGCGCGGCGGCTCGCCCAGACGACGACGCAAGTCGGCGATCCAGCGGTCTACCTGCGCGGTGTCACCGCTGGTGCCGGCTAAAATTACATAGCGTTCGTAGTGTTCTACGGCCGTGGCATGGCGACTCTGATACAGGTCGTAGAGCACGCCGAGGTTGTAGTGCGCCAGGGCATAGTCAGGGTCGCTGGCGATGGCCTGAAGGTAAGCCTGCTCTGCTGCGGCAAACTCACCCTGCTCGCGATACAGCACGCCAAGCTCATTCCAGGCCGGCGCACAGTTGCTGCAAACCGTAGTTGCCAGGTTGAAATAGTTGGCGGCCTGATCCATCTCACCCTGACGCACTGCGATCAGGCCGAGGTTCATTAACGGCCCGGAAAAGTCGGGGTATTTTTTCGCCAGCGCGGCCAGACGTGTCGCGGCTTCTTCGTCGCGGCCCGCATCCATCAGGCCCAGCGCACGCTGATAATCCTTGACGGCGCCGGCCGGCCACTGCGGCGCGGCCTCGCCTTCGGCGGCGGTCATTTCACGACTGGGCGCACTGGCACAGCCGGCCAGCAACAACAGCATCAGCAAGCCCGGCAATGCGCTGCGCACCGCGGTCAGCACGGGTTGGTCAGTCAAGCTGTGCAACAAAAGTCTCTCTCCTTTCAGGCTTCGCGTAGCGACCCGGCATCAGTTCGGCGAGTTCGACAAAGCTGCGCTTCACCCACTCGTCATAAACGCCGTCAGCACTGCGCGCTGCATTGCTGGCGAAGATATCGATCGCCTGTTCCTCGAACGGGAAGGCCTGCTCTTCAAGCAGGATGGTGTACTGGTCGAGCTCTTCTTCGTTGAGACCGGCCGGCCGCTGCGATTGCATCAGGTCCTGGCTGAGCCGGAAGTAAAGCTGGGCGATACGGAAGGTCGCGGCGGTGGTGACCTCGGCCACCCCGTAGGCAGCGGCATTGCCGTAAGCCGCCAGGGCCAGTTCCATGCGACCCTTCTTGATCTTGAGGCTGTCTTTCAACGGGATACTCAGGCTGGCCGCATTGAATGAATCGCGCAGCGGGTCGGCCAGCTCAAGACTGGCGCGCGCAGCCAGTGTGCGCGTGCGGTCGGAACGTTCCGCCGTTGCCGCCGCATCCGCGGCGATAATAGTTTCCAGCCAGCGGCGTCGATCGCTGATGTCGCTGCGCTCCAGGGCCAGGTCTGCCAATCGCAGCCGCGCCTCGATGGACTCCGACAATGGCGCCGGGAAACGCGTCACGATTTGCTCGTAGACGCGCTGCTGGTCCGCAGCGGCGCCGGCGGCGGTATAAAGCTCCGCCGCTTCCCACAGCGCTTCGCGATGCACTTCGGGCTCCACGCTGGCCAGGGTGGCGATGCGCTCGAACTCACCGGCCGCCTGCGCGCCACGACCGGCGGACTGCAGGGCCACGGCCAGGTTCTGAGTGACGTCATCGGCAAATTTATGTTGCGGATACGTGTCGCGAAACTGCTCGAGCACCGGCACCGCGCGGTCCCACTGCTGCGCTGCGACCAGCATGGCCGCGGCATCATAGATCGCGGTGGGCACGATCTCGTCAGCCGGCACCACGGCACCCACACGCAGGAACTGGGCAATGGCCGTATCCAGGTCGCCCGCATCGCGTGCCTGCTCCCCCTGCCGATAAATAGATGCGGCAATGCGGGTATCAATGTCAGCAGCGTCTTCAGCTTGCTCGGCCGGCAGACCACGCAAACGCAGGTAAGCCTGCTCGGCTTCCGGGTATCGGGCCAGATCGAACTGGGCATGGCCGAGCACGCGCCAGGCTGTGCGTTCCAGCGCCATGCTGACGGGCGGCTGCATCGTCACTACCAGCCCGGCAACGCCGATGGCTCGCTCCAGCTGGCCGCCTGCAAACAATTCTTCAGCCACCTTGGTGCGCACCGGGCCAGCCTGCTCATGCTGCGGAAAACTATCCGCAAAACGCAGCGACTCATCCACTGTGCGCGCCTGCCATAGCGCCAGCAAATCACCTTCGAGTTGTGTGGCATGCGCACGGGCCGCCAGTAACGCGGCGTAGCCGGCCTCCCCAGCCCGCTCGTGGGGCCCGTAGGCGTAGGCCGCATCGATGAACTGATCCGTGGCTTCGCCGTAGCGACCCAGCTCATTAAGAATCTCGGCGAGCAGGAAACTGCGCTGCGCAGAATCCGGATCTTCAGGGAAATAGGCCAGGTAACGGCGATACCAGCCCGCTGCGCGTTCATAGGCTTGAGTATCCTGATCCGCCTGAGCGCGTGCATGGTCATAGCCGGCCAGGTCGCTGAGATTTTGTTTCAGGGCAGCGACCACCTCGGGATGATCAACCGTGTTGCGCGCGACCCAGAATTCCGCATCAAGCCCGTAGTAGGTGACAAAGTCTTCCTTGGCCTGCAACACCAGGCTGGGAAAACGGCCGAGCGTGTACGCGTCGATGACGCGCATTTGCAGCGCCGGCGACGCGGCGTGCGCGGGCTCGCGTGCTACGAAGGCCGCGAAGGTTTCCGCCGCGTCCGTATAACGTTCTTTGTCGAGGTAGAGCTCACCCAGACCCGCGTAAAGCAAATTAGAAAAGCCATTGCCGGTGCGACGGTCGAGCAAGGCATCAATGGATTCAGCGCCATCCATGTAAGAGAAGCTGATCGCCAGCACGCGAAAGGTATCGTCGACTATCTCGCGTTGCGGACGCGACAGACTGGCGAGCACCGCATCGGGTGTCGCCGCGCCGGCCAGGCGACGTTCCAGCAGCGTCACATACGAGTCCAGGCTCTCTTCATGCAGCCCTTGCTTGAACAACGACCAGCCATGCTTGTAGAGCGACTGCTCATAAAAGTCCGACCCTTCGCCAACATTTATCACTGCCGCATAGGCCAGCTCGGCATCGCGGTAGCGCTTGTCCACGAACAGGATCTCGCCGCGACGAAACTGCACTTCATCGAAATAGTCGCTATCCGGAAAATTGCTAACCACCTGGTCCAGGGTTGCCAGGGCCGCATCGTTCTCGGTAAGAATTTCCTGTGCGCGAGCGATCTGGTAAAGAATCAGATCGCGGTTTTCATAGTCCGGGTTCGCGGCCAATAACTGCGTGTAAAGATCGACAGCTTCGCGATAAAAGTCATCATCACTGCCGCCGAGCATGTCGGCATCTTCGCCGGCGGTTACATTGAGATCCGCCAGACGTCGAATCGCTTCGATGCGCAGCGCCGGCTGGCCCTCGGCAACATCAAGGAAGCGACGGTACTGTTCACGGGCCTGACGGGCCGCATTCGGCACCGTGGGGGCACTCTTCAGGTCCAGCTCCGGGGCCTTGAGGTCGGCGATGGTCGTGTCGTCGTCCTTGTAGCTTTCAGACTTGTCGCCGCCAAAAGGCCACAAGCCGCCGGCGAGTACCAGGCCCGCGGTCAAGGCCAGAAGATTCACGGCGCGTCACCCCGCTCCGCCGCGGTGGCGTTAGCGCGATCGTAGATCGTTGCCAGCGCAAAGCGGGCCTGCACACGATAGGTAGCCAGGCGATCCTTCTGATCCTCAAGTTCGCTAACAGCGAGTATCTGCAGGCGATTCTGCTGCCCGCCCAGGGCAGCAAACAGGCGATCTTTCTTCAACGCAAGGCGCGGTGCCAGGGCTGCAATGCGCTGTCTGTAAGCCTGAACTTCCGCGGGTACTTTTTCGCGTGCCGCAGCCGTGCGCGCCGCCCGTTCCTCTGCCAGCAACAGCGCTTCATCCAACGCTTGCAGCGCCCGGCCCTGCTCCCAGAGGCGATAGTTGTGCTGGTTATCCAGCTGCCACTGCAAAAAGCCCTTGAGTACGCGATGACGTGCGCGCGCGTCAGCATCGGCAGCGGCGAAACCTGGCGCTGACTCGAGTGATTGCAGCATCTCCCATTGCCAGCGCTGGTCCGCATCGGCCAGGGCGGCAACATCACGTGTCTGCTCAGCCATCGCCAAACGCGCAGCCGCTTCGTCGCGACGCGCACGAATACCTTCGAGATCGGCCGCCTGCATGCGCTGATCGAACTCCGGCAGACGTTCAGCGTAGGCCTGCTCGCGGGTATCCAGCATGTCGTCAAAAGCTGCCAGCTTGGTTTCCCAGTCCAGCAGATGGGTCAGCAGGGCATTCAGGTCGCGGTAGTTACGCAAGCCATCCTGAAAATCGTGATTCGCCATCAGGTGATACAGGTAACGGGCATCGTCATTGTCGGCCACGTTCTTTAACTGCCAGTACCAGCGGCCGATGTCGGGGTCGTCCTCGCGCAACAAGGCCGGCACCAGTTCGCCGCTACGCGCGCGACCGATGGCATCGTCCAGGCGTTGCATCTCACCGTCGAAGGCGGCCAGAGCATCGAGGTAGTGGTCCACCGCCGAGCCATGCGCTTCCAGTTTGCCGAAGGCAAATGGCACGGCCAGCAAAGACTCCTGCACCGCGCCATCGAGCAGGTCGCGATCACGCAACTCCAGCCAGGGGGCCAGCGCCGTCTGGTAATTGGATTGCAGCGCGTCGGCCCAGCCGACGCCCAGCAGGGCCTTGTTGGAAAACGGTCCACGCAGGCGCACGCGCAACAGCGTCTCGCGCGCCGTTGCCGGCTGACCCGCCTGGAGCTGCGCGTAGCCCAGCGCCAGGTTAGCCTTGTCGCGCAGGCTGCGCAGCTCGGGGGCACGCGTGGAAAGTTGCCCGACGCGTTCCAGCGCGGCGCTGCCGGATTCAAACTCGCCCATGCGCACCAGCGCCACGCCCAGGTTGTAGCGACCATAAGCCAGCCAATCCGCCGGGGCACGATGATCGTTGAGTACGGCGGCAGCCTGCGAGTAATCGCCGAGACCCATGTGGCTTTGCGCCAGCAACAAGTAGTACTCGGCCGCCAGGTTTTTCGGCAATTCATCGCCGACTTCATTCAGCGCCTGCAAGGCCTGGTCATAGAGACCCCGTTGGAAACGTACCTTGCCCAGGTAAAACCAGGCGCGGTCCTTAACCGCCGGACTCGGATGAGAGTCCAGCAGCAAATTGAAAATACGACCGGCCTCGCGATGCTGGCCATAGCCCAGGTACAAACCGCCGAGCAATAGCTCGGCTTCGGCCTTGTGCTCGTCCAGGCGACCGGTAGAGCGCGCTGCCAGCAAATGGGTCAGCGCAGTGAAGTCATCCTGCTGATAAAAATGAAACAGGACTTCACCAAAATAGGGCGCCTGCACCTCGGTGCCCGGCTTGTCGCGCGAATGGGCGACAGGCGCAACGAAGCATAGCGCCACGGCCAATACGGCTGCGACGCCTATCCGGCAGTCGGCTAAGACCGCGCGCATTCCCTACTCCCACTCCCTCACGAAGAACTCGGGCTGCTGCTTGCGCTCCCGGTCGGTGATCTGTAATTCAACAAACTTGGCACCGATCTCTTTGTCGAGATCTACGGTGGCGCCGCGGCGATACTCGCGCCCTTGCGGGCCCAGGCCGGTAAAGATGGCTACCAGCTCATGCCCACCGGTCTTGAAGTTACCGAGAAACAAACGATGCACGCCGCCGCGATGCAAAGCTTCAACTTCACGCTTGGTGTACAGGTAGTTGCTGACTTCCTTGCCATCAACGGTGAGCTGAACCGAATCCAGCGCGAAAAACTCGCCGACATCCATGGAAAGGAATACCGCCACCTGGGTGTTGGCCGGGAACAGTAGCTCCTCCTCCAACAGGAACAGCTCGCGGTTCAGGTCCAGTACTTCGGCTTTCAGATCCTGAACTTCCTCATCCAGTGCGGCGGCTGCCGTTTCTGCCTGGCTGATTAATGGCCAGGCCAGTACCGCAAACAATGCGGCTGCCAGGGTCATCCGGTGTGTGGCTTTCATAGCGTGGTTTTCCTTGCGAATCGGCATGGCCTACTCGGCCAGCATGGCTTCCAGTTGAGCAACGTATTGCTCGACGTCGTCTTGGCGAAAGCCCTGGTGGACATGACGCACTTCACCGTGACGATCAATCAACAGGGTCATGGGCAGCTTGCCGGCGTCGTACAAGCGCGCGATGCGTTTACTGCCGTCATGCAAAATCGGGAAATCGTTGTCGCGGTCGGCACTCAACAAGTGCTCGCGTTCCTCGTCCAGGCCGATGGACAGGACCTTAAGGCCGCTGTCGCGGTAGCGCTGGTCGAGTTGACCCAGCGCCGGCAGCTGGTCTCGACAACGGCCACACCAGGTAGCCCAGATGCTGAGCAGCACTACCTGGCCGCGATACTCGCTGAGACGCAGGTTTTCGCCCTGTACGGACTTGAGTGCAAAGTCGGGTGCCGTCTCGCCGCTCTTGACGCGAGCGGCCCCGGCCGGAAAACAGGCCAGCAGGATTAGCAGAAGCAACATAGCGCTGCCGCGCCTTCCCCTGTATCCCATTGCCTTACTCGCCATACGGTTGCCCCAGCAAACAGTTCCGGCAGACAAGGCAAAGCGACGCAGGCCCACAGCGCGCCAGGCGCGCCGTTTGGCAGCCCCGCTATCCTAGACGCGGATCGCGCCCGTAGACCGGTGGCTTTGCGCCCCCGCCTTTCAGCAGGTTTGCCTTTCACTAACCAGACCAGCCCGACGCGCCAGGCGCACGGGCTCAGAATCGTGAGCACAATGGTCGCAGGGCCGCCGCGGCAATCCTGTGATCGGAGTCACGAATCGTCGACGCTTAAGTTAAGGGCGGGCCATTGGCCGCAGGGCGCTCGGCGCTGGGCGTTAGCGGGGATCCAGGCCGGCGGAATAGCTGACCTGGCGGTCGCTGGAGACCAGCACGGCCTCGTAGCCGGGCAGCGCTTCAATCAGCTGCAGTCCGGCCTCGGCGCCCAGCACGAAGACACTGGTCGACAGTCCGTCGGTGACGGTGGCATCCGGCCCCAGAACCGTGACGCTGCGCAGGCCGCGCGCGGGGCTGCCCGTGGCCGGCTGGAGAATATGGTGATAGCGCTGGCCGTCGGCGTCATCGAAGAAACGTTCGTAGTCGCCGGAGGTCGAGATGGCCTCATCCTGTAAAGCCAAACGAGTGACCAGGCCCTGCTCGTCATCGGGATCGCGGATGCCGACAATCCAGGGCTTGCCGCGCCGATCACCAAGCAGGCGCGTGTCGCCGCCGGCGGTCGCCAGCGCATGCTGCACGCCAGCCGCGCGCAGCTGATCAATAACCGCCTCAACCGCGTGGCCTTTGGCGATCCCGCCGAGATTAATGCGCACACCCTCGCGGGCGAAATGGATGCTGCGCGCTGACTCATCCAGCTGCACCAGGCGATAATCGATGGCTGCCAGGCGCGCATTGATGGCCTCTGCATCTGGTCGCTGGCCGGCCCGATAGTCATATAACTGGCCAACACTGTCGTAGGTGATATCAAAAGCGCCACCGGTTTGTGCGCCAAGATCGACGGCGCGGGCAATCAAGTCGAAAAGCTCTTGCGAAACCACGACCGCTTGCCCGGCCGCATCGCGATTCACCGCGGAAATCTCAGAGTTCTCGCGGTAGGTGCTCATAGCCTCTTCAATGCGATCAAATTCCGCCATGGCTGCCGCCAGCAATTGTTGAGCGACCGCGGGATCCTCATGCCATAACTGCACAACCATGCGGGTACCCATTTTGTCCGCGCTGGCCGAGTGCCATTCGGCGACCGCCGGGCCCGCCAGCAGGCACAGGCAGACCAGCCAGCGCGTGGCCGCAGCAATGGAATCGGGTATGCTCATGCCTGCATTTTGTCACGCCAAGCGGGGATTCGACATGGGCACAGGCACCATTCTGCTGATTGTTATCGCACTGATTGCGGCGGCTGCCGTGGGCATCTACAACAAGCTGGTCAGTCTGCGCAATCGGGTCAAAAACGGCTTCGCACAAATCGACGTACAGCTGACGCGCCGCCACGACCTGATTCCCAACCTGGTGGAAGCGGTTAAGGGCTATATGTCGCATGAGCGGGAAACACTGGAAGCCGTAGTGCAGGCGCGCAATGCCGCCGTCAGTGGTCTGCAGGCGGCAGCAGCCGATCCCTCCAATGCCGAGGCGATCAAAAAGCTGGGCGCTGCCGAAACGCACGCTCAGCGGCACGCTGGGCAGACTGTTCGCGCTGGCCGAGGCCTACCCGGACCTGAAGGCCAACCAGAATATGATGCAGTTCCAGGAAGAGCTGGCCAGCACCGAGAACAAAGTCGCCTTTTCACGCCAGGCGTTTAACGATGCGGTACTCGGCTATAACAACCAGGTAGAAACGTTCCCCAGCAACCTGATAGCAAACGCCTTCAGTTTCAAAGCCGGCGAGTTTCTCGAGATCGACGAAGAAGCCAAGCGCGAAGCACCGTCGGTCAACTTCTAGCGCAGCCAGGGCATGGATTTTTTTGCCGCCCAGGAGCAATCCCGGCGTCGCACGCGTCTGCTGGTGTTCTTTTACCTGCTGGCAACGCTGGCCGTGGCGGCCGCGGTCACGGCAATTTTCACCGGTGTCTGGCTGTGGGCTGAAATCTCACCGATAGAGCCGGACGCGGCCTGGCTGGAAAATCGCTGGCGCACCCTGCTCGGCGTAGCGCTGGGCACTATGGCCCTGATCGCCCTGGCCAGCCTGTTCCGGATTCTGACTTTGCGCGGCGGCGGTGCACGGGTGGCCCGCGAACTCGGTGGCAGCCCGGTGGCCCCGGATACCAGTGATCCGCTGCGGCGGCGCCTGCGCAATGTGGTCGAGGAAATGGCCATCGCTTCCGGCGTGCCGGTGCCGGAAATCTATGTGCTTGAGCAAGAGGCCGGCATCAATGCCTTCGCCGCCGGTTACCTGCCCGAGGATGCGGTGATTGCGGTGACCCGGGGAACCCTGGAACAACTGGACCGCGATGAGTTACAGGGCGTGATCGGACATGAGTTCAGTCATGTGCTCAACGGTGATATGCGTCTGAACGTGCGCATGCTCGGGCCGCTGTTCGGCATCATGGTGATCGGATTGATTGGCCGTACTTTGCTGCGCAATCTGCGCCTGCAGCGCTCCATCAGCAGCACGAGCCGCTCGCGTGGCAGCGTACCCGTGGTGATAGTAGCGCTGGGCCTGGCCGTGGTGGGCTGGGTCGGCATGCTGGCCGCGCGTTTGATCAAGGCCGGCGTGTCGCGCCAGCGCGAATACCTTGCCGATGCCTCGGCAGTGCAATTCACGCGCCAGCCGCTGGGCCTGTCCGGGGCCCTGAAGAAGATTGGCCGGCTCAGTGAAAAGTCTTACTTTGCCCGCGCCGACAGTGAAGAAGTGAATCACATGCTATTCGCCAGCGGGCAACGGCTGAGTGGTCTGTTCGCCACGCATCCGCCGTTGCTGGACAGAATTCAGCGCCTGGAACCTGGCTTCGATGGTGATCTTGCACAGCAGATGGACGATCCGGCCCAGGCCACCAGCCGCCTGCCGGCCGGAGTCAGCGCAGCAGCCGCCGATGCCGGGCATCGTTTCGCCCTCGACGCCGAGGGTGTCCCGGGACAGGCCGGCAATCCCGATGCCAGCCAGGTGGCCGCAGCCCATGGCCTGCATCGCAGTATTCCTCCGGCTCTGTATAGCGCCGCGCACAGCGACGACCAGTCCCTGCTACTGGTGCTGGCGCTGGTCCTGCACAACGATCGGGTCCTGCGCGATGCGCAACTTAGCCTGCTGGGCCAGCAACTCGGGCCGATGCGCGCGGCGGACATCGCTGAACTCAATGCGGCGGTACGCCAACTCGGACCGCAGTTTCGCCTGCCGCTGCTGGACCTGGCCTTTCCCGCCATCAAGCAACGCCCGGCGGGTCAATTGCAGTTTCTCGTCGAGCTCACGCAACAACTGATCCATTCAGACCAGCGCGTGGAACTGTTCGAGTACTGCCTGGCGAGTATTCTGAAGACCGGTTTATTCCGCGCCCAGTCACCGGGCAGACGCAGTGTGCAACGTCGCCAAGGCCAGCAAAAATCCCGCGATGCGCTACTCGATCTGTTCGCCATCTTCGCGCGCCACGGCCATCTCGACCCTGCCACGGCGCAAGCCGCGTTCTCGGCCGGGATCAGGAAACTGGGCAGCAACATAGATGCCACGGCAGAAGACGCCCTGCGTGGTCAGCAGGACTGGCAATCAAGCCTGGACCAGGCCCTGCTGGTACTCACAGGCCTGCGCCCCGAAGACCGTCGCCGCGTAGTCACCGGCCTGGCCCAGACCGCCAGCCATGACGGCCAGATCACCATCGCCGAAAGTGAGTTGCTGCGCGTGGTTTGTGCCGTGCTCGACTGTCCGTTGCCGCCGTTATATGCGGCTAATCGCAGCACTTAGAAAGAGTCTCCCGGCCTTCGACCGGCTGTTTCGCCTGACACCAACATCCGGCCCTTGCCGTATAGCGACCAGCCCAGGCTTCGACTAGTTACCACCGCAGACTCGGTTGTGTAACCGGCCGGAACTGACAATTGCCAGCTTCAATAGCGCCGACGTTATGTTTACTTGTGGTATTCCGTTAACCGGTGTAATTTTCTCATTAACTTCAGTCCCGATGACGCAATCTCAGGACTGTCGACAAAAATAGTTGGCGAAAACAACAGCGCCTGGCGCTGTAAGGATGGTCCTGATGCCCGCGCTCGTCACCGGTACGCATTGTGCTATGCGCCTTGCATGTTATTTGAGTGCAATAGCAATACTCTGCTTACAAAGCGCCATTGCATTCGCAGCGACTGTGAATTACGCAAATGAAATGGTTTTTCAGGATGCCTTGACCGGCGGATTTACCGTAATCAACACGTCTGTTTTGGGTCCGAACATTGGCAAAACGACCGCTGAGCTTTCATCTCAGACGGCTGGAGCAGAGTTTTTTGGCCCACCGTCTAACGTTCGTTCTGATGGGCTAATTCCGAATGGAACAAACATTATTGGCGGTGTCCTGGGGCTGAACTTTGATCCAGGCGTGAATGCGGTGGGAGTCACCTCGAATATGGGTGACGGCGGGCGTATTAAGATTTTCGACGGCGCCGGCGGAACCGGGAACCTGTTGGGAGAGGTGCAGTTTGGCGTTGGCAACGGCTGGCTATCTTATTTCGGCGGGATCATCTCAACACAGGAAATCCGCTCAGCAATCTTTACCTGCGAGTTTGATTTCGACATTAGATGCGGGCTCATTGACCCTACTTTTGGGCTGACTACTGTGATTCCTGTGCCTTCCGCTGCCTGGCTATTCGGTACGGCGCTGGGTTTGCTCGGCTGGGTGCGCCGCAAAACCGCATGAAATAGTCTGGCTCGATTCTAAGGGTAGAAACGATTTTTACCTGTCAAGGCAATCGCGTTTGACCACAAGCGCATTAGTCAGTTGAGTAAGCCGAGGATGCCAGGATCTGCCGGGATTGAATCTGAAGACTTATAGCTTAAAACCCCTTCAGCGGGTTTTGATTCGAACTGCATAGATAACGGAATTGGCTGTTTCTAGACACTCCAGCCGAGGCCGAACTGGGCAATTGCTTGCCCGGCGTTTAAGTGAACGCCAAGGTCTGCGCAAGTAGGTAGCCCAAGCCAGTAAGAAGCATTCGCAGCTAGAACCAGAACGACACAAACAACTGAATCACGTCGGCCTGAAAGGTAAACAGGGGCTCTTCACCCGGATTGCCGCCCTGGGTGATATCGCGAAAGTTATCGTAGTTAAAGATCATGTGGTCGTAGACCAGGTTCATTGAGCCCTTGTCCAGGAAGCTCCAGCCACCCTCGAGGAAATCGTAAGACAGGCCAACCCGCACCGCGTTGCTGGTGAACTGGCTCAGTTCTTTATCGCGGGCGAGAAAATTCTGCGCATCCTCATAAGGGAAAATATCCTGGTAGAACTCGGCAGCCGTTTGCGTGTAGAAGCGGTACTGCAGATCCAGCGTCAGTGCACCCATGGGATGCATATAGCCCACTTCCAGCGTATGCGCCTGGATATCCCAGTCGTCGCCGAAGTAACGATAGCCGGCGTGTATTGCCGCGCGATATGGCAGGTAGTAGCGCCCTCTTACGCCCACGGCATTACTGGTTCGAGTACGCGGATACACTTCAGCCTGGTAACTAAAGCCGCTGCCACTATCCACATCGCGATAACGCACCGTTCGATAAGGGTTATTGAGAAACCCTTCATCCGTAATTGTTTCGAAATTCAGCCCAAGCAGCAGGTTGCGGGTTAGCACCTGCGAAACTCCGAGGCGATAATTCTGGCGATCCAGGGTGTCTTCAAACACATCATCGCCATTGCGCCGGACGATATCCGAGCCCAGCGCGTAACCCAGGCTGACCGTCGTCAGGCCACCGAAAATATCCTGGCTAATACCGAAATTAATGCTTTCGGCGCTGTAGTCACTTTCTTCGCTGGTCGTGAATGACAGGCCCATGATGGTGTCGCCACGCAGGAAGTCCACGCCCACGGATTTCTGTATGCGTTCTTCTTCGTAGGGGCTGGCCGTGGTGACTACATCGATGGAAGCACTACTGACTGAGTCAACGTAGTAGTTGCCGGATACGGAAAACTGCTCGCCGATGCTCTTGCGCACCAGCAGCGACGGCCCTTCGATGGTAACGTTGTCGCCCTCGTAGGAGTGATACAGCACGTCCACCCGGTCCTCGGGAAGAATGGCGGCGAAACCCGGTAGCACGCGCAGAAGCAACAATGCCCCAAGCAGCCCGCGCAGCACGCGCGTGTTCACGCGGTCGTGGCTGATTCGCCCGACTGTCGACGCTGTCGTTAGTTACAGCCACAACCGCCTCCGGCGCTGCCCAGCGCGCCACGCGCGCCTTCGCGCGCCTCGTAGACGTGATGGATATACGAACTGGAGACCGGATCACGATCCAGGCTCATGATCGGATCGGCCAGGCGATCGCGTTCATAGGGCTTAACCCAGGGCTCGATGCTGCAGCCCGCCAGCAGGCTTAGCAGCGCGGCGGCAAGCAGCAGACGCTGCCAGCCGGCGCATCGTGAAGACACTTTGCGCATGCTCTAGCTCCGCTCCCGAACCAGCTCGCGAATCTGTTCGCGATACATATCTTCGTAGCCATCCTGGTAGCCGTGGTGCAGGTAACGCAGGTTGCCATTGCGGTCCACCAGCACGGTGCTGGGCATGGCAGCCACGTCATACAGCTGACTGACCTGGTTGGCCGGATCGTAAAGAATCGGGAAACTCACCGGAGTCTCCGACAAAAATCGGTCGGCATCGCGACTGTGCTCTTCGACATTCACACCCAGCAGCGTGAAGCCGAGTCGCGAGTAGCGCTGATAGATATCCTCCAGCAGCGGCATTTCCTTGCGACAGGGGCCACACCAGGTGGCCCAGAAGTTGATCAAAACAACTTCGCCTTTCAGATCGGCCAGCGAAACGGGCTGACCCTCGCGATTGGTGAGGGTGAAATCCGGCGCCGGGCCAGTCATATCGCCGGCCATAACCAGCGGGCTTACCAGGCTGCCGGCCATCAGGCCGAGCAGCAAGCGTCGTTGAATCTCTGTGCGTCCTTGCATCACGAGCTCCTCAGAAGAAAAAGGTCATTCCCAGGCTAAATTCGATGTTGTGCGTAGTTTTGCTTTCGCCCAGCAGATCGGTGTCGAAGATGTGGTCACGCACATTGAAGTGCATGGCCAGCGAGTCGGTCGCCAGCACCCGGTAGCCGGCACCAAAAACCAGGGTGAAGTAATCGTCGCCGGCAAAATTGGTACTGCCAACACCGCCAATGAGGTACAGGGCACTATTGAATGCCCAATTGCTGCCAACAAAGGCTTCGCCCGGCAAAATGTTCCAGCCGAGGGAAACATCGTAGTAACTGAGGGTGCGATCATCATCGCTAAGCAGCGGCGCACCGCCACTCAGCTTCTCGAAACTGGTCTCACCCACGTCGGTCTGCCCGTAGGTGCCTTCGACGAAGAAGCTCTCGGTCATGTGATAGGCCGCGCGAACGCCCCAGATCGAATTGCTTTCGAAATCCTCGACGCTCTTGATACCGAAGTAACCGCCCACCTCGAAATTTTCCCGGTCAATCTTAGGCTCGGATACATCGCGTCGCGCGACGTCCGGGCTGACCACCGGCACCTGGGCATCCGCGGAATTATCCGTCAGCGCTTTCTGCCCGCAACCCGAAAGGATCAGCAGGCACAGCAGCGCGAGGCTACCCCTCAGAAGAAAAATGAGAATCCTGCCTTCCATTCGCCGATTTCCTCGTTGTCATCCCTGCTGGTAAACACGACATAGCTTTTGTACTCAGCTCGCAGCAGGAATCGCTTGCTAACGTACGCGCGCAAACCAAGGCCCGCATGCGCGGTCTGGTCAGTGCGATCTTCGGCCGCCACCAGGGTGGCCTTGGGATTGATTTGCAACACACCCGTGCCGAGCGTGAAAAATGGCGAAATGCGCCATTCCGGGAACGGCTGATGCACGATGTTGGCGTTGACCATCCAGCCGTTGGAAAAACGCCCGGTCAGATGCGTACCCCAGAGTTCCGCCGAAAGATTGGGCGTGAACAGCCAGGAAACGTAGGCCGAGAGCGCATTGGCGCCATCGAAATCGCCCAGCTGCACGCCCACTTCGCGGCGTCGCTCGGAAAAATCATCGCGATCGGGGTTCTCGATCTTGGCCGGATCGCCGTCGGTCTCCATGGTTCGCGCCATGGAGTCGACGCTGGCCCAGCCCTCGACGCCTTTCTCGGAGCGCACCTTGTACCAGTCGGTCCGCTGCTTCAGGACCTCCAGCTGTTCGCCGCGATCGATCACAAAGAACACCGGAAAGCCCCGGCCAGGGCCGGTATGCAGCTCAATGAAGGGCTCTGCTACCACCACTTCGTAGTAGCGCCGTTCCTTGGCCTGGGCCAGGGATACGGCGAGTAAAAGCACTGCAATGAGGATTCCGATACGCATGATCTAGTTATCTATCGGCGCCTCGAAGGGATTATTGAAGTATTGACCTCCCACATCGAGCCATTCGGAGATCAGGCGCAGCTCGGCATCGCTGAGTCGACCGTCGTGGGTATTGCCAGGCTCGAAGGGAATGAAGAAGGCCGAGGAGGCTCGCGCACTGCCCCCACGGGCTGGTGAGCTAATGGGTACGGGCACCTGGATCGGATCGCCGGTAATCGGGTCAATGGCATCCTGCAGCACGTCAGTCACGATGCCGAGATCGGGATCAAAGAACTCGAGGTTGTCGCCGAACAGCAGCTCACGGAAGGAAACGAAGTGGTTGATCTCCTCTACCGAGGGCACACCGCGCAGATCCAGCTGACCGGCCGGCACCATGGGATTACCCATGTCGTCGGTGCGCGTATGGCAAACGGTGCAAGTCACATCGGTAACGCCGTCGGCTGCCAGGCGTGGCAAGTCCCACAGCGGCTGGATGTAGGGCTTCGTAGTTCATCACCACCCGGCACAAGGGTTTCCAGGACCATTCCGCCTGACATTCATCGCTGGCAGGCGCCGTGGTTTCCAGGTCCGCATAGAGGAACTCAAACGGTGGCGCCACATTGGCTGGTACGGCCGGGTCCGTCCAGACGTCGACGAATTTCACGTCCACGCTCGGCGTAATGTCGGCACAGTCATTGGTCGGGCAATTTATACGCGCGCGCGCCTCGGCCATGGTTTCGCCGAATTCCGAAAACAGCGCCGGATTGGCTCCCGGAAATGGCAGGGTCGGATTCTGCGAACCGGCGTAGACGCTGTCGAAGGCATCGCTGCGGCCATGCGACAGTCCGCTGGCCGGATCGTGGCAACCGTTACAGCTCAACTCCTCGCCCGGGCGAACCTGCAGCCAGTTGTTGTGTCGCGGACCCCTGCGCTGACCGCGGCCGTCCAGCAAGCTGATCTGAAACGGCACGTTCGCCGGCACCTTGGCCAGTACCGAGCCATCGGGCTGAATCGGCAGGTAACCGATGATCTCGCGCATCACGTTGCTGGCGCCGAAGGCACTGTTATCGAAGTCCAGCACGTCTTCATCGGGAATACCGACGGCCTTGGTGATGCGTAAAAACATCCGCGGCGACTGGTCCGGTGACAGCACCGTCGGGTTGGCCATGGTGGCAATGTCTGGCACTGCCGTATCCATACCGTCCAGGTCATAGACACTGCGAATATTCAGCAAGCCCGCCTCGTCGGCCAGGAGCACCGCATCAGCGAAACCCGACGCTTCCAGATCGAGGATGATGGGCGGCGTAGCGCGCGGCTGGGCCGCTACCACTTCGCTGTAAACCACGCCGTCCTGCGGCGCGACGATGGGTAACTGGGTGTCTTCACTGAGGTCATACATCCAGATGCCGTAGGCGGGCGGTGCCGCAACGGCATTCGGATCGGCCAGCCGTGCCGGGGTGCAGGGTACGACCTGGTTGTTCTCGAGCAGGCGACACTGGCTCCAGCTGACGAACAGGCGGTCGGTGCCATCGAGCAGCGGAAATGCGGCGCCAAAAGTGCCACCGGGGGAAAGCTCGCCGTCGGTACGTACATCGTTGATCACCGCGGAAATCTGCGCGGGACCAGCCAGTACGCCGGCATTAAAGGCGTTGGCCTGGGTATTCTCCAGGTAGTTGGCGGTATCAATCAGCGCAAGGTCACCGCCGAGCGCGTCGGTTTCGAAGGGCCGCAATACCGTTAGCAGGCGACCGTCGGGCATTTCCCGGGGTTGCAGAAACTGCACCTCGGCGCCGTTAGTGCCGGTGTCGTGGCTATTGGCGCCGTACAGCAATTCGAGTTCGCTGCCGTCAGGATTCATTTGATACAGGTGAATACCCTCAGGGCCGGCGTTGTCCCAGCGACTGAAGATAATTTTTCCGTCACTGCCGACCGACGGATCCAGATCGTGGCTCTGGTTGAAGGAAATCTGGTTGAATTCGTTGCCGTCGGGCGTAATCACATGCAGCACAAAGGCGGGCTCGTTGCGATCCTCATCAAGGGCAGCAAACTGCTCTTTGTCTTCGTCGAGGAGCTTTGCCCGCGTCAGGCGTTGCCGCGTGGACGAGAACACAATGCGCCCGTCGGGCAGATAGTGCGGCGCCAGGTCATGACCTTCTTCGGCTTTAATGTTGGAGGTGATGATGCGGCGCAGATTCTCGGTTTCGACCTCGTATTCCCAGATATTCCAGGTCGGCTGCTCATCTTCATCCAGATTGGGGTCGAAGGGACCACGCATGGCAAAAACAAAGCGACTGCCATCGAAGGAGGCCTCAACGTCACGGACGTCACCCATCCCCTGCAGGGTGCCTTCGGTGACGTTGATTTCCGTTGCTGTTGGTGATGCGCGTTCACGAACTATCAGATCGGCACCCACGGTGCCCTCATCAAAGACCAGTAGCTCGCGGGCATTCGACATCATCGGATCGCCGTTCTCGTCAACGGCAACGGGTCGCTTCACATACGCGATGGGTACATCCACGACCACGGGGTCTGAACCCTGGCCCTCTGCAATACCTATACCGCCGCCACCGCTGCCGCCACCACAACCTGTAATGAACGAGGCGAGAAACAACAGCAGCAACGAGTGAGGCGTAACCGTAATGCGGCTATACCAATTTTCAACACATATAGTCATTGCGACACCTAACGACTGCAACTACAACGTTGGCGAGTTTGAACCCGAAAACACTGCAGACACGTACCTGACGTAACGTAATGCAAATGAAAAACAAAGGACTGTTAACGGGATCACAGAACCTAGTAGCAGAGCGCGAGATCGTGTCGACCACGGTGCACGGGGCACCTGTTTGTGGGATGAGTGCAATGGATTGTCGCTTGTGTCGGCCGCATGGAATGGCGGCCGCCAGGGTCTTACCCTGGCTTTCAAAACCTCTGCTTGTAGCGTTGCTGCTGCTGCTAAGTTTCGACTTTGCTGCGGCTGGTGTCCGTGAACAGGCACGTCGTATTCACGATCGATTAGCCGGCGTACCGCCTACCGATCAAGTCCTGAACGACATGGAAAACGCCATCAACCTGGGCGGTGGCAGCGAACAGGCCTACATTGATGCAGCCTATGTCGCGATGCAGAACAGTGCGTTCTACCGCGTCACACTGAAAAACTATGCCGCGCCCTGGACCAATCGCGACCAGGATCAGTTCGTTGCGCTGAACGATTACATCGCCACTGTTATCGGCATGGTGCGCGATGACGACACGACCGATTACGTGCCCTTCAATGAAGTTCTGTCAGCCGACATTCTGTATGTCGGTGGCGGTGGCCTCGGTCTGCCGGCCTACTCACCCGCCAACAATAGTCACTACGCCGACATGGAAAGCCGCGACCTTGATCTCGGCGATTCCGGCGTATTAGTGAAATCGAGCCAGACCGGAAACGGTGCGCAGGCGGCCGGGGTTTCCGGTGTACTCACCACACGTGCTGCCGCCGAGGCTTTCTTCGTGGCCGGCACTAATCGCGCCATGTTTCGCTTCACCATGCTCAACCATCTGTGTAACGACATGGAGCAGGTGCAGGACACCAGTCGCAGCCCTGACCGGATTCGCCAGGACGTGTCGCGCAGCCCGGGCGGTGACAGTCGGGTATTTCTGAACAACTGCATTGGCTGTCACAGCGGTATGGATCCGCTGGCCCAGGCCTTTGCCTATCATGACTACGATGACGTTAGCGGCCAGATGGTCTATGACACGACGGCTGTTCGTCCAAAATATTTCAATAACGAAGATACGTTCAAGTACGGCTTCGTCACCCCTAACGATCAGTGGGCGAACTACTGGCGCGAAGGACCGAACCGCTGGATCGATTGGGACTTCGGCCCGTCTTCACCGGGTGGCAGTGGCAGCGGTGCCGCGAGCATGGGCCGCGAGCTGGCCAACTCCAGAGCGTTTGCCAGTTGCCAGGTCAAGAAAGCGTTTCGCGCCGTCTGTCTGCGCGAACCCGCCGACCAGAATGACCTGGACGAATTAAGCGACATGACCCTGTCCTTCCGTGACAACGGTTATCGGATGAAACGCGTCTTTGCCGAAGCCGCCTATTACTGCAAGGGGAGCTGAGCCATGAGCAATCGGAACTCCAAGCATCGCGCCAACGGCGCCGACTCTTTCAAACTGCTGCGCGCACTGAGCGTCAGCCTGGTAGTCAGCACGCTGGTTGCAGCCTGTGGCGGCGGTGCCGGCACCGAAGCGCTGGCGCCGAGCACTCTGCCGGGCAACTCTGACTACACGGGTCCGCCGCCGGCCACCGCCGACGTGCAGGCCTTCATGGTCGAACTGTGGAGCAACACTCGCGAAGGTGGCACCGCCAGCTGCGGCGACTGCCATACGCCGGGTGGCCCGGGCGTGGGTCTGTTTGCCCGCTCGGACGACGTGAACACCGCCTATGCCGAAAGCAATCCGCGGGTGAACCGCGAGCAGCCGGGTGATTCACTGCTGGTCACCAAGTTGCTGACGCCGGGCGGCCATAACTGCTGGCTGACCAGCGACCAGGCCTGCGCCGACATCATGACCAACTGGATCGAAGCCTGGGTTGGCGAGACATCCGGCGAAGGCGGCCGCACGATTCAGCTGAATGCCCCGCCGCTGAATGAGCCCGCGCAGAGCAAGGACTGGCCGCCTCCGGTCCCGGCAGAGTTTGCCGGCGTTCACGACCTGTTGACCGAGTACTGCTCGGACTGCCACGCCAGTGACGGCAGCATCATGCAACAGTCGCCGTTCTTCGCCGAAGCCGACGAGTTTGTCGCCTACGACGCAGTACAGGCAAAGATCAATCTGGATCAACCGGATGACTCACGACTGGTGCTGCGCCTGCGCGAAGAGTTCCATAACTGCTGGGATATTGGCTGCCCGGCCAGCGCCCAGGCCATGGAAGACGCCATCATTGACCTGGCTGACCCTATTCTGCTGAGCGAGGTCGACGAAGACCTGGTAATCAGCAAGGCGCTGACCCTGGGTGAAGGGACTGTCGCTTCTGGCGGCAATCGTTACGAGAACAACCTGATCGCGCTGTGGGAATTCAAAGAAGGCGAGGGATCGACGATTGCCAATGATACCAGCGGCGTTAATCCGGCTATTAACCTGATCGTCTCGGGTGATGTCGAGTGGGTCGGCGGCTGGGGCCTCAATATCAAGGACGGCAAGGCCCAGGGCACGACTTCGGACAGTCGCAAGTTGCACGACCTGATTAAGGCGACAGGCGAATATGCCATCGAAGCCTGGGTCGCCCCGGGCAACGTGACCCAGGAAGAATCACGAATTGTCAGTTACTCGGCCGGTACCACGGCGCGTAACTTCACCCTGGGTCAAACGATCTACAGCTACGATTTCTACAATCGCAGCGGCAGCAGTGATGCCAACGGTGACCCGGTGCTGACCACTTCGGACGACGATGAAGACCTGCAGGCAACCTTGCAGCACGTGGTCGCCAACTACGACCCCATTAACGGCCGACAGATCTACGTCAATGGTGAATTCACCGATGACATGGACCCGGTGCCGGGCGATACCCTGGCCGACTGGGACGATACCTTTGCCTTTGTATCTAGGTAACGAGGTATCGAACAATCGTCAGTGGCAGGGCGTCGTGCGCATGGTGGCAATTCACAATCGCACCCTGACCCCGGAACAGATCAACCAGAATCTGGAAGTCGGCGTCGGCGAGAAGTTTTTCCTGCTGTTCTACATCGGCGATGTAATCGGTGTAGCGTCTACTTACGTTCTGTTCGAAGTCAGCCAGTTCGACAGCTACAGCTACCTGTTTAATAACCCGCTGTTCATCGCCCTGGATGACCAGGCCCAGGTCAGCAACGTGCCCCTGGTGGGCATGCAGATCGGCGTAAACGGGGCACTGGCAAGCGTCGGACAGGCCTACGCTAACCTGGACACCACGCTGAACAATGCACAGGGTCAGATTCTGTCGACCCTGGGTACCATCGTTCCGCTGGAGAAAGGGCCGGAGGATGACGAGTTCTTCCTGGCCTTCGACCAGCTGGCCAATGAGTTTGGTCCGGTAACGCCGCCGGCGACGCTGAATCCGCCGCCGGAAATGGTCGCCGGACCACAGCCGGACATCGGCATTCGTACCTTCGACGAGATCAACGCGACGATGTCGGCCGTAACCGGTGTACCAACGACGTCGGTGTCGGGCGTCTTTGACCTGGTCCGTCAGCAGTTGCCCGGTAACGCCGCAGTGATGACCTTTGCGTCAGCCCAGCAAATCGGTATCGCCCAGTTGGCCATCGGTTATTGCGATACGCTGGTCGAGGACGACACCTGGCGCGGCAATTTCTTCCAGGGCTTCAACTTTGACCTGGCGCCGAGTTCTGCCTTCGTTGACCGTGGCCTGGTGATTACGCCGCTGATCAACGAAATGATGGGTCAGTTGCTGACTTCTCAGCCGGACTTCAACGACAGCTATGACGAGCTGGACGCGTTGATCGACATATTGATCGCCGGCACACCGCCGCCGGGCGGCCCGGACGCAAATTCGCCGCAGCGCACGCGTGATATCACCAAGGCCGCCTGCGCCACGGTGCTGGGCAGTGCACCGATGCTGGTGCAGTAAATGTGCGCCGCAGGCGAACGAAATGAGTCAGCGGTAAACACCGCACAAACTTAAAGCTGGAAGCAAAGCCATGTCCAAGCGAACGAAACGTAACTACTTTGAACCGCAGCGTCACCCGGATCATCCGCGGCCGATTACCCGTCGGCAGCTGATCTCGCAGGGTTTCATGTCCGGAGCGGCCACGCTGGCCATGGGCAGCGCCTTCAGCCTGTTCAGCAACCCCCGCGCAGCCTATGCAGCGCTGGCAGGCGACCTGGAGCCATTGAAAGCGGGCTGCCCGCAGATCAAAGGCAACGTATTCAACCCGGTGCCCTTCATCTGCTTCGACCTGGCCGGCGGCGCCAACATGGCCGGCTCCAACGTGCTGGTTGGCGGCCAGGGTGGCCAGTTCGATCTCCTGACCACCCAGGGCTACAGCAAACTCGGCCTGCCCGGCGACATGGTTCCCGGCGTGCCGAAGCGACGCCGACCCTTACCAGTAACGGTGACCACACCGATACCAGCCTGGGTCTGGCCTTTCACAGTGACAGTGCGTTCCTGCGCGGCATGCAAGAAGCATGGGTCAGAACACCGCGCGCTTCGCCAATATCAACGGCGCCGTTATCCCGGCGCGCTCGGAAAACGATACCGGTAACAACCCGCACAACCCGCTGTACGCGCTGGCCCAGGCCGGTGCCGACGGCGAATTGCTGACCCTTATCGGCTCCCGCGCTTCAGATTCCGGCGGTAATTCCATGGCGCCGGCGATGATGATTAACCCGGAGCTGCGGCCTACCAAGGTTGACCGTGCCAGCGACGTCACCGGCCTGGTCGATACCGGCGCAGCTGGTGGGCATCCTCGGCCAGGACGACGCCGTGGCGGTGATGGAATCCATCTATCGCCTCAGCGACGGCAAGATGGAAGCGCCCGGCATCTCCGCCGATGCGGTGGTCAAGGATCTAGTCAAGTGCGGCTACCTGAAATCGGCCGACGTGGCCGATCGCTTCGGCGACCAGTCCGCCTTCGACGTCTTTGCCGATACGGACATAGTCGGTCCCGGCAGGAATCTTTAACATCGACTGAATTCAATAACGACAGCGAATTCCGCAAGACTGCGTCGGTCATGAAGCTGGTGCTGAACGGCTATGCCGGCGCCGGCTGCATCACCATGGGTGGCTACGACTACCACGGCGGCGCGTCGCGCCGAGGGTGAAGTCAAGGACTTCCGCGCCGGACGCTGCATGGGCGCTTGCCTCGAGTACGCGGCCCGTCTCGGCGTGCCGCTGATGATGTATGTCTACAGCGACGGCTCGCTGTCGAGTAACGGCGTCATCGACGACACGCCGGACGGCCGCGGCAAGGGCGAGTGGAGCAGCGACAACCAGTCGACGGCGGCTTCGTTCTTCCTGGTCTACAACCCGGCAGGCGGGCGACGCGCAATTGCGCGGCGGCACGCTGGAGGAACATGGCGCGCCATCAACAGCTGGGCTGGTTCCGCTCCGATGCGTCGGTAGAAACGGCGGGTACGCCGGCGGCCAACAACGTGAATCTCCTGGTGGAAACGGTGGCGCTGAACTACATGGCGCTACGCGGGACTGAGTCCGAGTTCACGACCCGATTCCCGATGAACGGCCTGGGCAATCAGACCTTGCGGGATAGTCTGACGGCGTTCCAAAGCATTGTTTAACGGCATTTCCCGTTGCAGAAAGTGCCTGTGTTTCCGGGAGGAAGCGCAGGCATTTTTTTATGCGTGACTCAATTTGCACTGGGACTTTCGATTTTTAGGTTTGGCGCGTGGCGGGAGTGGCGCGGGCTGTCCGAGACCCGCTGTGAATACATCCCTGTACGCTCGGCGGCCGCCGTCCCTGGCGGCCGACGGTCTCGGACAGCCCGCGCCACTCCCGCCGGACAGGTAATCAGGGTATTCGACGGGCAACGTCACGCCGGTCATACCTGAATTGCCAACTGGCTAGCCTCGAAGCCCCAGGAATTTAACGAACGCAGAGAACCAGCCCTCACTAGCGCCACCAATACGCCGTGTACTCAAAACTCCCACAAAACGTTTCCAAACTGATCGGTAACGCGCAAATTCTGGCCAAGCGAGCGGCTGCCACTAACGTGAGGTGTTGGGGTGGATGCCGGTTCGGGACCGTCGGCGCCCATGGACGGGCGCCGCCGAGCGTACAGGGACGTATTCACAGCGGGTCCCGAACCAGCATCCACCCCAGCACCGGCAGCACGCACCCCACCCTCAACAGACCACAACGCCACCAACGGCGACCAAAAGCATCATTTCACATAACGTGACGCGTGCACGGTGAGACAGCAGAGCCTGCGGGACAATAGGAAAGGAATCTGCCACCCCCATTGATTTGTATGTCCGACTCCCCGTTTGCCGATCTACTGGCCTGCCCTCGCTGTGACGCGCCGCTGGCGCAAGGCGAGGACGGTTTTCGCTGTGCCGGCTGCAAGGTCGATTTCCCGAATCTAGGCGGCTTGCCGTTCCTGTTTTCCGAGCCGCAATACGCTCGCGCTGAATGGCGGGCGCGTGGCCAGCACGCGATCAGTGAGCTGGCTGCTGAGCAACAACAATGCGAACGAGAAATGGCTGACGATGCACTGGCCGACAAGACGCGTGAGCGTCTCGAGCTGTTACGCAACGCGCAGGAGCAACAACAAGCTTGCCTGGGGCATTTACTGAAGCCGCTGCTGGAAAATGCTGAAGCTGCGCCCCGTGAGACTTACCTGGCCCTGCGCACGCGCCTGCCGCTGGACCAGGGTCTCAACACGTACTATCAAAACATCCATCGCGACTGGGCCTGGGGCGACATCGAGAATCAGCGTGCTCTGGATCTGGTTAGCAATATGTTGCCGGGCAGGACATCCAGAATACTGGTCCTCGGTGCCGGCGCAGGTCGGCTGGCCTACGACCTGCATCGCACGCGCGACGCCGGCGACACGGTTGCGCTGGATTTCAATCCCCTGCTGAGCCTCACCGGTGCGGCACTAAGCGCAGGCAATGACGTTGAACTTTGGGAATTTCCCATTGCACCGCGCCAACTTTCCGACACGGCTATTCGACGAACTCTATCGGCAAAAACAAGTCGGGAGGGGCTGTCTTTTTTAACCGCAGACGCGCTGCGTCCGCCGTTTCTCCCCGGCAGTTTCGATGTCGTGGTGACGCCGTGGCTGATCGATATTCTTCCGGTGGACTTTCGCGAACTGGCGGCGCGCATCAATGGCTTGCTAAACGAGGGTGGCCGCTGGATCAATTTCGGTTCATTAGCTTTCGCCGGACCGCAGCGCGCGCAGCGCTACAGCCTGGAGGAAACGCTGCAGTTGATCGCAAGCCAGGGATTCAGCGAGCCGGAATGGCGCGAAGACAGCCTGCCCTACATGTGCTCGCCCGCCAGCCGGCATGGCCGCCAGGAACTGGTTGTTACTTTCGCCGCCGATAAGCGCGAGAACGCAGCCAGGCCCGCCAGGCATACCGCACTACCTGAATGGCTGGTGACGGGGAAAGAACCGGTCCCGGCCTTGCGCGAGTTTCAGTTGCAGGCTGCCCAGACACGTATTTACGCATTTGTCATGGGCATGATTGATGGTCGTCGCTCGATTCGCGACATGGCAAAATTAATGGAACAACAAAAGCTGATGAGCCGGGAAGAAGCCGAAGCCAGCATTCGCGGCTTTCTGACCCGCATGTTCGACGACAGCCAGCGCTAACCGGCATTTAATCCGTCTATGCCTAGAGTCGACTGAGCAGGCGACGCAATTGCGTCGAGGTTGCGCGCAGCCTGGCGGGGTCTTCGCTGGCACCGAGGCGATCGACCCAGTCGAAGCGCAGTCGATCAAGTTCAGTCAACAGCGAGTGCGACTCGACGGTGAGTTGGTAGCCTTGTTCATGCCCCTGTAGCCAGCCCGACTCGGCCAGCCTCGTCGTCTGTTCGCCGGCGCTGATCAGACCGTTGTTGACCAGCGCAGCGCGCAGTAGTAGCCAGTCGTGACGATGTATTTTTCGTTCGGCGCACCAGGCGTGTTCAACATCACGCAGGGCTGCGATCAGCGCTTCGACATCCGCCAGCAACTGCGACACGGCCAGGCCTGCCGGCGTATCGGGGTGATTGGAACACGCTGTCATCCAGGCAGGCTCAGGCGACCGCTTTGCGACGGCCAAGAATTTTCAGCACTCGCCAGGGCGCAATGGGCATCTCGGTGACCGGCTCGCCTATGGCATCGGCGACCGCGTTGGCAATCGCCTGCATGGTGCAGACTATGGGCCCCTCGCCCACCTCTTTGGCGCCGAACGGACCGTTCGGGTCATGCGTCTCAACAATGATGTGATCAACCTCGGGCATTTCCCAGGAGCGCGGCATCTTGTAGTCGAGGCGCGTGGGATTCATCACCTGGCCGCTGTCGAGGATGGTCTCTTCATAAAGCGCCTGCGACATGCCGCTAAAAATCTGCCCGTCCATCTGACCTTCGACAATGCGCGGGTTGAGTGCCCGGCCCACGTCATGCGCCGCCGTGACACGTTCGACGGTCACCACGCCGGAATCCGGGTCCACACTGACTTCGGCAATCTGCGCGCCAAACGAATAGGCCATGCTGCCGGACTTGAGCGGCGAGTTGTAAAACCCGCGGCCCATAACAAAGCGGCCCTCGGCGCTATGCAGGGTGTCGAACACCGCCTTGGCAAAAGGCATTTGCTGATCCGGGTCACGTCGAACCTCGATGCGCCCCTGCCGGAAAACCAACTGCGAACTGCGCACACCCAGTTGCGCGGCAGCGGTTTTGGCAATCTGTTTGCGCGCATCCACGCAGGCATTCTTGACCGCGTTGCCGGTATTGAATGTGCCGCGCTGGGTAAAGGCGCCGATATCCAGCGGCGCAATGTCCGTATCGCCTGAAACGACGGTGATATCGGTGGGCAAAATTCCCAGCACTTCCGCACCGATAATTGCCATGGCCGTATGCGAACTCTGGCCCATATCCGGCAAGCCGGTAAACAAAGACGCCTTGCCGTCTTCACTGACTTTCACAAAGGCCGCGGAAGTATCGTGCTTGAACATGCCCTTGGCACCCGAGGCCATGCCACCGATGCCGATGCCGATACCCTTCAGCGGTTTTTTGCCGGCGCGCTTTCTCTTCCAGCCCGCCTTGCGAGTCGATTTACGAATACATTCCTTCAGGCCGCAGCTGGCATAGTGCGCGCCGCGCAAGGTGGTATGGCCCTTCTCCACGGCATTCAGCAAGTGAAAATCCACCGGGTCCATACCCATGTCCAGCGCCAGGCTGTTGACGTGCTGACCGAAGGCAAACTGGAACTGCGCCAGGCCGCCGCCGTGATGAAAGTAATAGGGCAGATTATTGGTGTGCACCAGGCGACCCCGGTAGCGGGTGGCATCGACGTTATACAGTGCGTCCAGGTAGCTACTGGTCAGTGTCAGCACGATCATCTGTGACTCGACGAAGGCGCCGGTATCGAACAACAGGTCCGCATCGACAACTCTCAATCGACCGTCCGCGTCGACCCCGGAGCGGAACCGATACTCGACCCTGCCGCCGGCCCGACACATGATGAATTCTTCATCGCCGCTGGCGCGAATCTTCACCGGCCAGCCGGACTTGCGTGACAGCAGCGCGGCGAGAAAATGGTGCGGGCGCGTGGCAGTACGACCGGTGAATCCGCCGCCGGTATTCAGGCACATGATGCGCACGTCGCTTTCGGGCAGTTTGAAGCCGGCAGCCAGGCTTTTCTGAAACAGCAGCGCGGTCTGGGTCGGCGTCCAGACGATCAATTTTCCCGGGCGCGTAAAGTCGGCCACCACCACATGAAACTCGGCATAGCAGTTGTGGGTCGGGATGGGTCACGTAATTGTCCGTGCGCACATGCGCAGCGGCTGCAAAGGCCGCGTCCGGGTCACCGTGATCTTCGGCCTGCTGCCAGGCGATATTGCCAGCCGCCTTGGCGTGCAACAGGGGTGCTTTGTCAGCCATCGCCTCTTTTAAAGTCAGCAGCGCCGGCAGCGGTTCGTAGTCGACTTCGATCAGGCGCAGCGCTTCGCGGGCAATGTCCTCATCAATGGCAGCAACGGCAGCCACTTCCTGGCCGACGTGATACATCTCCGTGGCGTGCAACAGCGGTTGATGGATGCCCACCCAGATGCCACTGGCGTCTTCGGCGGTCACCACGGCTTTAACGCCAGGCAGCGCCTCGGCGCGACGGGTATCGATACTGCGAATGCGTGCGCGCGGCAGCGGACAACGCAAGATGCGCCCGCACAGCATGCCGGGCAGATTTACATCATCGGTAAATTGCGACCGGCCGGTAACTTTGTCGGCGCCGTCCAGGCGCACCTGGTTGCGGCCGACCACATTGAATTCACGCCGACGAGCCATGCTGCTCCCGCTCTTCCTTTAATGCCTCGATCGCGGCGCGCACCGCGATCTTGACCTTGATATGCCCGGTGCAGCGGCAAATAGCCCCGGCCAGGGCTTCGTTGATGGCCGCTTCATCGGGCGCCGGATGTGTATCCAGCAGCGCCTTGGCTGTCATGAGCAGCCCCGGCGTGCAAAACCCGCATTGCACGGCGCCATACTCCAGAAATGCCGCTTGCAGCGGATGCAGGCCGCCCGTCGGGGCGATCCCCTCAATGGTGGTAACCGCGTGGCCGTCCCAGTCGTCAGCGAGCGACAAACAAGACAGCACCGCCTGGCCATCCTCACCCTGCACCGTGCAGACGCCGCAGGCGCCGCTGGTGCAACCCCGCTTGGTGCCGTTTAAACCCAGCTCATCGCGCAATGCTTCGAGTAGCGTCTGATTCGGCGTCACGGCGATTTCGTGAAGATCACCATTCACCGTCACACTGATCAGCCGACGTTTCATGTCGTGGCCACCTGGGCTGCTTTAAGCGCCCGGAGCACCTGCTCCACCAGAGAGCGCGCCAGGCGTCGCTTGTAGCCTGGCGGAGAAAACAGATTACTGACTTCGCCGAGATCCGCCCTGGCTGCCTTGGCTGCCGCATCAATGGCCGCATCGCCCAAACCCTGCCTGGAGATGATCTCGCTCGCCTGGCGCAACAATTGCGGGCTGGAAACCAGTGATCCCACCACCAGCCTGGCCCGGCCATCGCAATAGCTTGCGGCAATGGACCCGGCCGCATAATCCAGACCGTTGCGCTGCGCGACCTTAATAAAGTGGGCAACACCGCCGGGCGCCGGCAGTTCAATCTCGGTGAGAATTTCGCCGGGCTGCAGGATTGTGTAATCGACCCCATCGTCGCAATAGAAGTCCTCCAGCAGCAGACTGCGCAGACCGCCCGGGCCGGCCAGGCTGACACTGGCGCCGAGGGCAATCAGCGCCGGCGCCGTATCAGCGCTGTTCAACGCGTGGCAGCGTTCGGAAGACTTGATCACGTGACAAAGACCGCCATCGGTCTTGAAACAAGGCTGGCGGCTGGCGCGCCAGTCTTCGCTTTGATTGGTAAACCAGCAGCGCGTCGGCAGGCAGAGGTTGCCGCCCAGGGTGGCCTGGTTACGCACGTGTTGCGAACCCACTGCGCGAATGCCCGCGGCCAGGGCCGGATAGTTGTCACTAATCTGCGCATTCGCCAGCAACACGCTGAGCCTGCAACCGGCGCCAATGCGCAGCCCGCCGGCATCGGTAGCGGCGAGGCTTTGCATGCCCGGCAAACCTGCCAGGCTGACCAAGCGTTGCGGGCTAACCAGGCCCAGCTTCATGTTCACCAGCAGGTCGGAGCCGCCGGCGATGGCGGCAGATTCCTGACCCGGCTCATTCAGCAGTTCCAGGGCAGCCGCAAGACTGGCCGGGCGGTGATACTCGAAGGGTGGCAATTGCATAGCGGCCATTATGCCCAGCCGACGGGCCATCGCCGATGCGTATTAACCGCGGGTCACCGAAGGGCGGGCAGCACGCGTTCGCCGATGAGGCGCAGGGATTCCATGGGATCGTCGTGCAGGCGCAGCGCAATTTCGGTCAGACCCGCTGCACTAAAGCGTTGCAGGGTCTCGACATGACGATCGATGTCCTCGGGGTTGCCGGCGAAGGAAAAATTTTCAATCAGCTTGTCGACCAACTCCGGTGGCACGCCGACGATTTCACCGCTTCGATCGTTATAGGCCTGCAGGAAAGCCTGCTTGTGCGTTTCCACCAGGCCGCATTCTTCGGCACTAAGAAATGGCTCGAGGTGATAGCGCACTAACCAGCCACGTAAAATTAACTCGCGACGCGCTTCAAGCATTGAACGTTCACGCGATTCTTTGACGTGCCAGGCCCAGAAATTACTGATTCGAAAATCATCCGGCGCTTGCGCCTGCTCAGCCAAAGCCGCGCGAATAATCTCCAGGCTTTCATCCAGCACCGACAAAGGCGGAATATCGCTCATCATCAAACCGTCAGCCGTGGCGGCTGCCATGCGAAACATTTGCGCTTTGCTCGCGCCCGCATAAACCAGCGGTGACGGGGCGTCGGCCCAGGCGGCATTAAAGCCATAGGCGCGGTACAGCTCACCGGAATAATTGACGCGCTCGCCCGTACTGGCGGCCTTAATAATTTCGATGGTTTCGCGCGCAGCGCGCACCCGCCGCGCATGCCCCGAACCCATCACGCCGGACCATTCGCCGCCGGCACTAACCACCAACTGTGCGCGACCGCCGGCGTACTCGTTCAGTGTGAACAAAGCATTGGCGATCTTCAGTGGATGCATTTCCCAGGGGCTCACCACCAGCACGCCAATTCCCATGCGACGGGTCGCCTGGGCTGCGGGCACCAGGCTCATGAAAGCGTCGCGGGCGGCCGAGTAGTTGGAGGCCCACAGGCAACGCACCCCATAGTCCTCCGCCATCCGGGCCAAACTCTCAATCTGTGCCGGGGTCTGGTCCGGCTCCAGGATTATGTCAACTTCCACCCCGGGCTCTCCCCTTTACTGCCGGCCATGATGACGATCTTGTTCCGCTCAGCCAAGCACGTCGCCGGGGCCCCCAGCGACCCAAATCCAGTGACTTACGCCGGCCTTATCATCCCAGGCGAAATAAGGCTTACATAACGCAATGATTTAAGTTAAATTCTGATTCCAGAGCGGTTTGCCAAAAAAATGGCAGGACGCTGCGGATATGAACCGCCTGGAAAGGCCTCGTCAAGAAGGACCGCGGGCAAACTTGTTTTGCTGAGGAGTTGTCATGACGAGACTAGTAACTGCATTTTTAGTGCTGGCCAGCCTGCTTTACCTGGGCGCCGCCAGTGCCGCTAATCCCCTGGAAAAACGGGTACTTGCTGCCACTGATGTGCTGCGGCAACTGACCGCGATCCCGGAACAGGGCATTCCGCCCAATCTGCTCAATAATGCCTACGGCGTTGCCGTACTGCCAAATGTGATCAAAGCCGGTTTCATTATCGGCGGGCGCTATGGCCGCGGCATCCTGGTAGTTCGCAAGCCCGACGGCAGCTGGAGCAATCCGAGCTTTATCTCCCTGGGCGGCGGCAGCGTCGGCTTCCAGGCGGGCGCTCAGGGCTCGGACATTGTGCTGGTATTCAAAAGCAAACAGGGCGTTGAGAGTATTGCCAACGGAAAGCTGACCCTCGGTGGCGACGCTTCCATCGCCGCCGGTCCGGTGGGTCGTTACACCTCTGCCTCCACCGACCTGAGCCTGCGGGCAGAAATCTACTCCTACTCGCGCAACCGCGGCCTGTTTGGCGGCATCGCACTGGACGGCTCGATCCTGTCCATCGACGACCGCTCGAACTTCGGCTACTACCAGTCCGGCGATATCACCGCTCAGAACCTGCTGTTTGATGACGCTGCCATTCCGGCACCCATCGAAGCACGCCAGTTCAAGGAAAAGCTCGCCGCCACTGCGCCACCGCTAAGTTGGGAGCCAGAAGGCACGCGCCAGGCTGCAATAACACCTGTACCGGCTCCGCAAGCTGAAACCGAGGCCAAGATCTACGGTTTTGACGACGCACCACCGGCCGGTGAAGCAATTTTCTAAATAGAATTTTGTTCCTCCGCATTGCGGCCCGGCATCGCAAGATGCGGGCCGCTTTTTTGTGCCCGAGGCAAACCTGCAGCGAAGGTCCGTTTAGGTATTTTCCGCCGATTCTGAAACAATAGCGGCTCAGTCTCCGACGAGCATTCGCATGCAATCAATTCAAGAGTTTTTCGAGCAAAGCTGGAGCGTACTGCAACCGTACCCGATACTGCAGTCTGGGCTCATCGTGCTGGCTTTCCTGCTGATTGCCAAGATCGTCGACTGGATTTGCAGCGGTGTCCTTCGACGACTGGTCGCGCGCACCAAGTCCAACCTCGATAACCAGCTCATCGACATGCTGCATCGTCCGATATTCGTGACGGTGGCATTGATCGGCCTGATCCTGGCGACCTATCGTCTCGGCCTGGATGCAGGGCTTGAATTAGCTGTAATCAACATCATCCAGAGCATCCTGGTGTTTGTCTGGCTAGTTTTCGCGCTGCGTTTCGCTCGCTTGCTGGTCGAGTACCTGAGCGGCAGCGACACCCAAAGTCGCATGGTGCAGCCGGCTACCCGACCACTGCTGAACAATGCCGTCGCGGTGCTGCTGGTGCTCGCCGGCGCCTACGCAATACTCGTGACCTGGGACATCAACGTTACGGGCCTGGTCGCGTCGGCAGGTATCGTCGGCCTGGCCTTGAGCTTCGCCGCCCAGGATACGCTGTCGAACCTGTTCGCCGGCATCGCAATATTGATGGACCGGCCCTATCAGCTGAATGACTTCATCATTATTGACAGCGGCGAACGCGGTGCCGTCACGCATATTGGCCTGCGCAGCACACGACTGCTAACCCGTGACGATGTAGAAGTCACTATTCCCAATAGCGTGATGGGCAGCGCCAAAATCGTCAATGAGGCGGGCGGGCCACGCGATCGTTTTCGCATTCGGGTACCTGTTGGCGTGGCCTACGGCTCAGACATCGATGAAGTAATGCGGGTGCTCGGGCAAGTGGCCCTGGACAATGACAAAGTCGCGCGCACGCCGGAGGCGCGGGTGCGCTTTCGTGTGTCGCTTGTGCCGTGCCAGGACGGGATTCGGCCTTGATGCCACCGCCCAGGCCCACGTTTGACCCACCGTAAACGGTCGAATCCGAATTGATCAGCTCTTTATAGAATCCTGGACGTGGGGCACCTATACGGTAATTCATCCGCGGTACAGGGGTAAAGTTAAAAACGAAGATAAGGGTCTGATCAGACGCTTTTCCTTTTCGGATAAAGGATACGACATTGGCATCCGTGTCCCTGAAATCGATCCACCCGAACCCTGAAGGGTCGAAGTCGATTTCATAAAGGGCCGGTTCTGAAAGATAGATCCGGTTGAGATCTTTAACATACCTTTGCAGCCCCTGATGGGCCTCGTATTGGAGCAGCTCCCACTGAAGGGACTGGTCGTGGTCCCATTCTCGCCATTGACCAAACTCA
>CAWKLL010000053.1:0-57908 GCA_963850255.1 uncultured Gammaproteobacteria bacterium | reverse complement strand
AGCAATACGGTGGTCAGGGACTGCCGCATGCACTGGGCACAGCCGTTGAAGAAATGCTCACCTCGGCTAACCTGGCCTGGTCGTTGTGCCCGTTACTCAGCCAGGGTGCGGTGCGTGCCATCGAAGCGCATGGCAGCGATGCCCTGCGTGCCGCCTACCTGGAAAAAATGATCAGCGGCCATTGGACCGGCACGATGAATCTCACCGAGCCACAGGCAGGCTCTGATCTGTCTGCCGTGCGCAGCACGGCAGAGCCCGATGGCGACGCCTACCGCGTCTCCGGGCAAAAAATTTACATTACCTGGGGCGACCACGATATGGCGGAGAACGTCATCCATCTGGTCCTGGCGCGACTACCCGGGGCGCCCGAAGGCGTACGTGGCATTTCCTTATTCCTGGTGCCCAAGTTTCTGCTCAATGACGACGGCAGTCTGGGCGAACGCAACAACGTAGTGGCTACCTCGGTAGAACACAAACTCGGCATCCACGGCAGTCCGACTTGCGTGATGTTGTTCGATGCTGCGCAAGGCTACCTGGTTGGGCCCGAGAATCAGGGTCTCGCCTGCATGTTCACCATGATGAACGAAGCGCGACTGGGTGTTGGCCTGGAAGGCGTGGCTATCTCCGAGCGTGCCTACCAGCAGTCGGTCGGCTATGCGCGCGATCGCGTGCAAGGCAAAGTGGCCGGCCAGGATGGGCGCGCGCCGATAATCGATCACCCGGATGTGCGGCGCATGCTGTTTACTTTGCGTGCCTATATCGAAGCCATGCGCGCGCTGTCCTATGTCGCCGCCGGACATCTCGATTACGCGCACCACATCGTCGATAAAGACGCTCGCCGTCGTCACCAGGCGCGCGTGGATCTGCTCACCCCCATAGTCAAGGGCTGGTGTACGGAAATGTGCCAGGTATTGACCTCGCTGGCGATCCAGATACACGGCGGCATGGGTTACGTGGAAGAAACCGGTGTCGCCCAGTATTTTCGCGACGCCCGCATTACAACAATCTACGAAGGCACTACGGGTATTCAGGCCAATGACCTCGTCGGCCGCAAAACCTTGCGGGATTCCGGTGCGGCCTTTACCGAGCTGCTGGAAGACATGCAGGCTACGGTGACCGAGTTGCAGGCCGGCGGCGAATCTTTCGCCCCGTTGGCCGCGGCCCTGGCCGAGGCCCGGCAAGGCATGGCCGCAGCCATAGAGTGGGTAGTCACACACGGCAGTGATGATCCCGTTGCTGCCGGCGCTGTCAGTTACCACCTGTTGATGCTTTCCGGCATCGTTTGCGGCGGCTGGCAGCTGGCGCGCGGCGCCTTGGCTGCACAGCGCCAGCTGGATGACGGTTCTGCCGATCGCGAATTCTTACAGGCCAAGCTGGCAACGGCAGCGTTCTATGCCGAGCAGATTTTGCCGCAGGCTTTGACGCATGCGCGGGTGATCGGGCATGGGGCCGGTTCCTTGATGGCTTTGCCGGTGGAGTCCTACTGAGGCTTTTCGCAGATTGCGTTGGCGTGAGCGGATTGCGAGCCGCTTGCGTGGAACACGCCGTGAATACGTCCCTGTAGGCTCGCGGCCGCCATCCCTGGCGGCCGACGGTTCCACGCAAGCAGCTCGCAATCCGCCGACAACTCAGTTGTGAGTTTGACGCATCCTTGCCATGCGTTGTGCGCTTTTTTCTTGGTTTCGGTCGTGTGAAACGATTAGACAGGCGACGTTTGTTTGCCGGCTAGTGTGTTGTGCGGAGTCCCGGCGCCTGGCAAGCGTGCCGTTTCTGGCCATTATGTGGTTTCGGCGATGGTGCGGGCTGTTGTCCCGGACCGTCGGCGCCCAGGGACGGGCGCCGCCGAGCGTACAGGGATGTATTCACAGCGGGTCCGGGACAACAGCCCGCACCATCGCTGGCTCAAGCCTATAGCTTCCCAAACCAAAAATTGCAGCGCTGACGCATCGAATGTTCTTGGGAGCTGGTGGCGACCAACGCTGCTTCACTGCTCCCAGGGCGGTGACGAGGAGCCGAAGAAAGTCAGCAAGGTCAGGTCTTCTTCGACGTCGAAGAAGGAGTGATCGGCGGTGGCCCGCACAAACAGGATGGTGCCCGGACGGACATCGTGCTCAGTATCTCCGACGCGCAGGCGGGCGCGGCCTTCGGCGACGAAATAGACCTCGTCTTCCAGGTGTGGTGCCTGCATGTCTTTGGAGCCCTTGGGCAGGCGATAAACGGCGCCGCTCAGGCTGGGTACACGTAGAAACTCCAGGAACCGCGGCTCGCTGCCGGCCACCTTGGCGCTGAGCTCCTCCAGGGAGAAAACCTGCCAGGCGGCTTCCGATGGGCGGGGTTTTCCAGTGCTGCTCATACCTTAATCATCCTCAATGCCCGCCGGCCACGCAACCGCGATAGCCCCGGGCCTGCTAGAATCTCGCGGCTAAGCAGGGGAGAACGATGGGTTTCACGACCAGACAGATTCATAGTGGTGTCGAGCCGGACCCGGTTACCGGGGCCATCAACACGCCTATTTACCAGACCACGACCTATGTGCAGCCGTCGGTGGACGAGTACCTCAGCAAGGGCTACTCCTACTCGCGCTCGCAGAATCCGACCGTGCGTGCACTGGAATGCAAACTCACCGACCTCGAAGGTGGTGCTGATACCACGTGCTACGGCACCGGCATGGCGGCGATTAACGCGCTGTTCATGGCCTATCTGAACGCCGGCGATCACTGCATTATTTCCGATGTGGCTTACGGGGGTACTTATCGGCTGGCGACGAAAATCTACAGCCGTTTCGGCGTAGAGTATTCATTCGTAAATACCGCCGACGCACAAGCCGTCGCCGACGCCGTGCGCGACAACACCAGCCTGGTACTGACGGAGACACCGGCGAATCCAACGCTGAAACTAACCGACCTCGCAGCGATATCCGAGATCACCCGTGCGCGCGGAATTCCGCATGCGGTTGATAATACTTTTCTGACACCTTACTACCAGCGCCCGCTGGAGTTGGGCGCTGATCTGGTGGTGTACAGCACGACCAAGTATTTCGATGGCCACAATGCCACCGTTGGTGGCTCGGTGGTGGCAGCCACGGCTGAACACGATGAGCGTATGCGCTTTGTGCAGAATGCCACCGGCAGCATCATGTCGCCGCAGGTAGCCTTCCTCACGCTGCAGGGCTGCAAAACATTATCGGTACGTATCGACAGGCAGTCGGCCAATGCGCTGGCGGTGGCTGAATTCCTTGAAGGTCACCCGCGCGTTGCACAGGTCTGCTATCCTGGTCTGGCTTCTTTTCCGCAGGCCGAACTGGCGCGCCGCCAGGCAAGTGGATTCGGTGCCATGCTCTGGTTTGAAGTGCAGGGTGGCTTGCCCGCCGGCAAACAGCTGATGGATCGCATCGAGTTGTGGAGTCTTGCTGAGAACCTGGGTTCGGTGGAATCCCTGATTACCCATCCTGTAACTATGACGCACGCTGATGTTGAAGAAGCGGAGCGCAAGCGCGTGGGTATCACCGACGGGCTGGTCCGGCTTTCCGTGGGCATGGAAGACGTCGAAGATCTGATTGCGGCGCTTAAGGCTGCGCTGGGGTAGCCGTGGATACACCGCGTCGTGTGCTCGCTGCCATCCCGCCGACCGCATTGGGGCCGGTGGTTGCCGGCCGCGCGGCGGCTTTGGCGAAGGATTTCGGCGCCGAACTTTGCCTGGCCGCCTGTGTTTACGATCCGTATGTGGCCGGCGAGCGCTTTGCCGACTCGCCTGAGCTTGCCCAGGCACGTGAAGCGCTGGTCCAGTCGCGGCGTATCGAACTCGAAGCTTTGGCCGATCAGCTGCAGACCGCCAATCTGTCCGTCAGCGTCGCCGCGACCTGGTCCTATCCCGTCTACAGCGGCCTGGTCGAACTGGCCGAGAATCTGCCCGCAGATCTGCTGGTAGCCGGCACTTTTCATCACAGCCGTTTCGAACGCTGGGGCAGGGTAAGCAGCGACTGGGCGCTGCTGCAACATGCCAGCTGTCCCATATTGCTGGTCCGCGGCAATGCGTATTCCGGCTATCAAAATGTACTGGCCGCCATTGATCCCATGCACGCGCAGGATGAACAGGGCTTGCTCGATGCGCAGATTCTCGCCGCGGCCGGCGTATTTGCAGGCTTGCACAATGCTCGGGTGCAGATGCTGCACTGTTATCTTGGCGACGACCAAATCCCCTTGGTGGCACCTGGCGCCGTTGCCTACTACGCGCGACAAAGTTCGCGTGCTGCCCACACCCGGGCCGTCGAAGCCTTGCTCGCCAGGCTTGGCCTGAGTAGCGACACGCTGCGGATGGAGTCGGGCGACGCAGGCGAGGTTATTGCCCGCGTAGCGAAAGACGATGCCGTTGATCTGGTGGTGATGGGCGCGGTATCTCGCAGTCGCCTGCGTCGCTGGCTGGTGGGCAGCACGGCGGAGCGCGTGCTGGATCGTCTTGATTGCGACGTGTTGATTGTCAGGCCGCCGGCCGATACGTAGATATCCCTAGCGTCGAGTTCCAGATGCCTCTTGAAATCGTGGCGGATAGCCCAATTTCTAGCTGCAAGACGGTCGTTTGATCGTCGTTGATCATGCAGTAACTTTGGAGGCATACCATGAGCGTAGTCACCTGGACCCCCTTCAGGGAACTAGAAGATGTATTGAATCGTTACAGTCGTGTTGGCAGTCGCAGTGTCGTTTCAGGAAGTAACGAAACTGAGTCAGCGGAATGGCGGCCGGCGGCAAATATTTCCGAAACTGACAAGGAATATATTATTCGCGCCGAGCTGCCCGAGGTTAGTAAGGAAGATGTGGACGTAAGCGTTCACGATGGCGTAATCACCATCAAGGGTGAACGTCGTTTCGAAAAGACCGACGACAGCGAGCAAACGCATCGGATTGAATCTTTCTACGGCAGTTTTGCCCGCAGCTTCTCGCTGCCGGCCGACGTTGATGAAGAGAATATCCGCGCGCAAAGCAAGGATGGCGTGCTGCGAGTTTACCTGCCCAAGGCAGCAATCCAGAAAGCCAAGGCGATTGAAGTCCAGGTCGCCTGAAGCAGCGCTGGATGTCACGAAAAGGGGGCCACAGGCCCCCTTTTTTCTCGCATGTCACATAAGCAGTATCGCTTGACAGAATGCCGAAAATCGCCCGAAAACGGAGAGTTTGATCCCGCATAGAAAACATCAACTTGCCTATGCTTGGCACGTTGTTGTTGCTATGTGCCGGTTTCCTCCGGCATCGGGGTTGGCCATGCGTTCTCACTGTTTTATCCGCCCCGTTGGCCGTTTTCTGCTGATTGCCGGTGCGCTGCTGCTTTGCTCCGCTGCCGCCGCGGCCGACGACGATGTCTGGCTGGATTTTGAACCGCTGGTCTGGATTGCTGATGATTTTCCCGGCAGCGACGATTTTTCAGCGCTTTCCCTGCGCGTTGATCCCCTGGAAGAGGCTTACGTTGGGCGCGATTCGCTGTGGACGGATCTGGCTATCGCCGGCCGACGTATCCAGAGTGACGAGCTGCGCCTGGACTGGACGCCATTGACAGACCAGCAGCAGTCTCGCAAAAACCGCGTCGCGGACTTCAAGCCCTCCACCGGGCTTGGCGTTGACTTCGATGCTCGCGCCGAGGCTGTAGTTCTGGAGTGGCGCTTCGGTTTTTAGTCGCCGCCTGGCTTTGCCGGTGATGATTCTGTTGCCAGCCCGCTACCGCGTTATCATCGCGGCATGCGGAAAATTACCCTAGCGATTGTTCTTGGCTTGTCGATGCTGAGCGCGGCTCAAGCGCGTCCGGACGACAGTCCCCCGGTGCCTGAGTTGCCGGCACCGGGCGGCGGTGGCTTCACGCAACCCCGGGTCATCGGCTGGGCTGATGGGCAAACGCCACTGGCGCCAGCAGGTTTCCGGGTAGAGCTTTTCGCCGCCGGTCTGGACAGTGGCCGATGGCCCTACGTGCTGCCCAACGGTGATGTGCTGGTGTCCCAGGCGCGCACCGAGAGCATGAGTGGGATTCCGCCTGAAGTGATAGCGGAGCTGCGGCGCCAGGGTATGTTCGGGCCGTCTGCCGACAACATCATTTTGCTACGCCAATCCGAGTCGGGCGTGACCCAATCTGTATTCCTGGAAGGCTTGAATCAACCTTTCGGCATGTTGCTTCACCGAGGCTTTCTGTATGTAGCCAATACGGATGCGCTGCTGCGTTTTCCTTATCGCGAAGGTCAGATGCGTATTTCTGCCCCTGCGCAAAAGCTCATCGATATTCCGGCCGGTGAACAGATCAATCCCTGGAACAATCATTGGACCCGTAATCTGATTGCTTCGGCCGATGGAGAGAAGCTGTATCTCAGCGTTGGCTCCGCCACCGACGCGAATGCTGATGGTAACGAGCAACCGGAGCGCGCGGCCGTCTGGGAGCTGAATCTCGACGGCAGTGGCAAGCGTCTGTTTGCCACCGGTCTGCGCAATCCGGTGGGTCTAGCGCTTGACCCGAGCAACCAGCATCTATGGGCAACGGTGAACGAACGCGACGGTCTAGGAAACGATGTGCCCCCGGATTATCTAACCCGGGTGGTGGAGGGCGCTTTTTACGGCTGGCCCTATGTCTACTACGGGACCTATCCCGATCCGACCCAGGCCAAGCTGGCGCCCGGGCGCGTCGCCGAGGCGCAACAAACCGCGCGCGTGCCGGAGCTGGCACTAGGCGGGCACTCGGTACCGCTGGGCCTGTTGTTCTATCAGCATAAAGACTTTCCTGCGCGCTATCGTCAGGGTGCGTTCGTTGCGCGCCGCGCCGGCGTAGGGCGGACAGGCCTGATTGGCCCCGATGTAATCTTTCTGCCGTTCCGTGACGGTTCACCGACCGGTGAGATCGAAACCTTCCTCGGTGGTTTTGTTGCCGACGCGGAACGCGGCACGGTGCACGGGCGAGCCGTAGGTCTGGCTAGCTTGCCCGATGGTTCGTTACTGGTTACCGATGACGGCGCCAATGTGATCTGGCGCGTGCGCTATATCGGTGGCCAACGGGCCAGCCGCTAGCCCAGGTTATAGCGACTGAACAGGTCGCGCTTTTTACCCAGCACTTTGGCGTCAAAGAAACGCCGCATGATTTTCCCGGTGCTGAGCCAGGCAATGCGCTTGCCGTTTTCCTTGTTGGCCAGCACCTGATCAACCAGCCAGGGCGTGGCTACGTCCACGTGGTCGCAAAGCACATTCAGCATCGGCCGGATTTTTTCCCACTCTTCGGCGGACAACTGTTTCTGCTCTGAGAACCAGTTTTCGGTAATCAGCATGCCCGGGCTGATGGCGCCGATCATGATCTCCTGGTCCTTGTTTTCGCTCAGCAGGTACTTGGTAAGCAGCCAGATGGCCGCCTTGGTGGCGCTATAGACAGCCCATATTCGGCGTCAGCCGCTTGCCGTCGAAACTGCCACCGAGGGTGTTGTATAGCGCACCGCTGCCCTGTGTCCGAAAGCCGCGCACCGCGACCTGCGAACCGAATATCGCACCCTTGAGGTTACTGTCGACCAGCGTATTTACCGTGCTCTCGGGAATTTCATGCACCGTATAGCGAGCGGTGGCGTAGCCGGCATTGTTGATCCACATATCGACGCCACCGAGCTCGGCGTCGGCGAAATCCCACAGCCCCTGCACCTCCGCCAGCTGACTGACGTCGCAACGCGTGCCGCAGGCTTTGCCGGGGCCCATGGCGGTAAGTTCCTCGGCGACACGCTGCGCATCCGCCTGATTGCGGCTTGAACCGCAACATCATGGCCGCGCTTGATGAATTCTTCGGCCATACCGCGACCAATGCCCTTGGTGCTGCCGGTGATAACGACTCTGCTCATGCTATTTGTCCAGCACTCGGGTCAGAAAATCTGCGCTGATGCGCTGCCACTCAAGTTTCAGCCAGGGCGTGAAGCGTTCCGGTTCGGCCGCAATCTCGGCCGTCAGTTGTTCCGGTTTGACGTAGCGCCAGTCGGCGATCTCTTCCGGGTGCGCTGATACTTCGCCTTGCTGTCGACCAGCGAATACGTAGCACAGCTCATGTTCCGAACCGGCCTCGCCGAACGGTGCGTGATAAGTGAACTTGTACAAAAACTCGAGTTCACAGCTAAGGTTCAGCTCTTCCTTAATACGCCGGCGGGCGGCAGTTTCAATGCTCTCGCCGGCACGCGGATGGCTGCAGCAGCTGTTAGCCCAGTAGCCCGGCCACAGCGGCTTCTGCTCGCTGCGCTGCTGCAGCAGCAGCTCATCCTGATCGTTGAACAGGAATACCGAGAAGGCGCGATGCAATTGACCGGCGCCGCGATGACAGTCGGCCTTGCTGGCCAGGCCGATTTCTTCATCTTGTTCATCGACCAGGATCAACGACTCCGCCGGGCTGGAAACGGTCTCGCGACTCGCGCTCACTTGGCTGTCCCCAGGTATAGCTTCAGACTTCGAAAGCCCTGGGCTTCGATAGCGTCCTGCACCGCATCGGCGTTGTTGTCGCACAGCGCGATCATCGCGCCGCCGCCACCACCGCCGGTAAGCTTGGCGCCGAGCGCGCCGGCGCGGCGCGCGATACCGATCAGACGCTCGAGTTCCGGCGTTGACACCTGCAAGGCATTCAACAGGCCCTGACAGACATTCATCAATTCACCCAGGCCGGCGATGTCGCCATCCTGCAATGCCGTGATGGATTGCAGCACCAGCGAATCAATGTCATCAAAAATTTTCTCGTAGAGTTTCGGGTTGCGCTCCCGGGCTTCGCGTACGCGTGCGACGGTCTTGGCCGTGAGGCCCTCCTGATGGGTCATGCCGACGATAATCTGCATCGGCCGGCTAATGTTGAGTGGTTCGACCAGTGGTGGTTCGCCGCGGCGATAGACCAGTGGCCGACCATAGGTAGCCATGGTGTTATCGATTCCGCTGGGCTCGCCGTGTGCGATACGCTCGGATTCCAGCGCCAGCTGGTTAACCTGCTCGTCGCTGAGTTTGAGCTCGAAATGAATGTCCAGGGCGCGGACGATGGCCACGGCCAGGGCGGCCGAGCCGCCCAGGCCCATGCCGCGCGGCACGTCCGGGAATACTTCGATACGAATGGCCCGATCGGTCAGGCCCAGCTCATCCATGATCACGCCGGCCGCACGCTCAAACGAGCGCCGCTGTTCCGGTGGCTTGGACAGCTGGTATTCGATACCCCAGCGCGGAATCAGCAATTGCACGCCGCTATCGGCTTCTTCTACCACTGCGCGCATGGTCAGCGGCACCGGCACCGCGATGGCGTGCCGCCCGTAAACAACGGCGTGTTCGCCGAGCAAGATGAGCTTGCCGTAGCCAACACCGGTCGCGGCTTGCTCGGCCTTCCGCTTGCGGCGTGCCGGGCCGCGCTCGCTCCTGCTGTAACTCGGCGAGAATCTCCTGCGCTTTCCAGACCTTGATTTCGCCGTTGCGCAGGACGCGTTCCAGCACTTCGTCGAACAGTTCCGCCGGCGCGCCGGCAGCCGTGACGACACTGCGCGCGTGCAGAGTCATGTGGCCCGTCTGGATGCCGTCGGTGGCCAGCGCGCGCAGCGCCGCGAAGTTCTGTGCCAGGCCGACCGCCGCCATGACCTCGGCCAGTTCCGTCGCGCTGTCTTGACGTCCAGCAGGCGCAGGTTCATCGCCACGCCGGGGTTGGATTCCAGCGGGCCGCCGACGATGCCGACCTTCATCGGCATCTCGAGGCGGCCACGCAGGTTGCCCTCATCGTCCGCCCACCATGCGTCAGCGAGCCGTAGCGGCCATGGCGCGCAGCGTAGGCGTGGGCGCCGGCCTCGATCGCGCGCCAGTCGTTGCCGGTGGCCAGCGCGACCGCGTCGACGCCATTCATGATGCCCTTGTTGTGGGTCGCCGCCCGGTAAGGATCGACGTGGGCGAAATCCGCAGCAATGATGATGCCGTCGCGCACCCGTTCGCCGTCGTAGCCCTTGCCGGCCAGTTGCTCAACCGGCAGCGTGACGTCGGCACGGGCCAGCGCGCGATCGGCCAGGTTCGACAGGATGCGCAGGAAGACCTTGCCGTCGGTCAGGTCGTCTCGATCAGCGAGGCCACGCCCTCGCACATGCCGTTGACCAGGTTGGCGCCCATGGCGTCGCGGGTATCGACGAGCAGATGCACGACCAGCATTTCGCCGTCCATCGACTGCAGCGGGTAAGCTGTGCACCTCCATGTCCACCGCGCCGCCGCCGCGCGCCACCATGCGCGGGTGGAAGCTGTTGGCGAGATCGAGGATCTCCTGCTTGTGCTCGAGCACCGCGGCGCGGCGCGCTGGCATATCGGGGACTCGAGCACCTGGATCTGGCCGATCAGGATCGGTGCCGTGCGAGCGTCGTCGTAAAGCCGCCGGACTCGCGCGCCAGCTTGGCGGCCGAGCTCAGGGCCGCCACGATGGACGGTTCCTCGACCACCAGCGGCACGACGTACTCGCGGCTGTTGATCAGGAAGTTCAGCGCCAGTCCGATCGGCATGCCGAGGACGCCGATGACGTTCTCGATCATCTTGTCGGCGGCGCTGAGATCGAGCGTCGGTCGCCGGCAGACAGACGCTCGAAATCCTGATCCGAGAGCAGGCCGCGATCGTGCACCGCGCGCACCCGCTCTCGATGCTCATGCGGTAAAAATTTGGAATTCGTGAACTAACCACCCGGCACTCCATGACTATTGCGCGGACGCTGATGGCTCGCGCGGATGACACCCCCCGGTGCGAGCCGGAAGGTAACAGGAATGCGGCGTTGGCGCCAATCCCGGGTGGCCGGGTGCATCGCCCCTTGGGGGATGCAACAATCCGCTAACCCACGCATTAGCCTCGCCAAGTATGGAAAAGATCTGGTTGCAGAATTACCCGCCGGGCGTGCCGGCGGAGCTCGAATTAGGCCCGACTGAAACCCTGGTCTCCAGCCTGGAGAACGCCTGCCGGGGTTATCCGGATCTGCCGGCGTTTACCAATTTCGGCGTGACCATTAGCTTTGCCGAGCTTGATACCTTGTCGGCGCGCTTTGCCGCGTATCTGCAGCATGATCTGGGGCTGCTCAAGGGTGACCGCGTTGCCCTGATGATGCCCAACCTGCTGCAGTACCCCGTTGCGCTCTACGCGGTCCTGCGCGCCGGGCTGGTGGCGGTAAACGTAAATCCGCTGTATACCGCCCGTGAACTGCAGCATCAGCTCGAAGACAGCGGTGCGCGAGCCATTGTGGTCGTGGCCAACAGCGCTGCAGTGCTGGCCGAAGCCATGCCGCACACCGAAGTCGAGCATGCCATCGTTACCGAGATCGGAGACTTGTTTGGCTTTCCGAGGCGTCAGCTGACTAATTTTGTGGTCAGGTATGTCAAGCGCCTGGTGAAGCCGTTCAAGCTGGATAATGCCATTCGCTTCGATGAAGTATTGTCGCCATCGCAGACGATGTTGCGTCCGGAAACCATCACCTCAGACGATGTCGCGGTTTTGCAGTACACCGGCGGAACCACGGGTCGTTCCAAGGGCGCCACCCTGACACACGGAAATCTGATCGCCAATGTGCGACAGATTAATACCTGGTTCAGTGGCCGGATCGGCAAAGGCGTGGAAATCGTCCTGACGCCTTTGCCGCTTTATCATGTTTATGCGCTTACCTGTAATTGTTTTGCTTACGTCGATCTCGGCGCGCGTAATATTTTGATCACGGATCCTCGCGACACCAAGGGGCTGATTGCCGAGATGGCCAGGTGGAAGATAACTTCCATGACCGGCGTGAATACCCTGTATCAGTCGCTGGTCGATCATCCGGATCTCGACAAGGTGGATTTTTCTCACCTTAAAGTCGTGTCGGCCGGCGGAATGGCGGTAATGGAGTTTACGGCCAGGGCCTGGTCTGAACGCACCGGCACAGCCATTCTCGAAGGCTACGGCTTGTCGGAAACCTCGCCGGTACTGACCAGCAATCTCCCGAACCTGGAAAGCTATACCGGCACCATCGGGCTGCCGCTTCCCAATACCGACATTTCCCTTCGTGATGACAACAATCAGGAAGTCGGGGCTGGAGAGCCTGGCGAGCTATGCGCCAAGGGGCCGCAGATGATGACAGGTTATTGGCAGAACCCGGCTGCGACGGCGGCAGCCATGACGCCCGACGGATACCTGCGCACCGGCGACATAGCCATGGTCGACGAGCGGGGCTATTTTCGCATTGTCGATCGCAAGAAAGACATGATCCTGGTTTCGGCTTTCAATGTTTATCCCAATGAAATTGAAAACGTCGTGACCTTGCATCCCGACGTTGTCGAGTGCGCCTGCATTGGGGTACCGGATGAGGAAAGTGGCGAAGCCGTAAAGATTTTTGTGGTGTTGCGCCCCGGCGCTGTATTGAGCAGCGAAGATTTGCGTGCCCATTGTCGCGCCAATCTGGCTGCCTACAAAGTACCGCGCCTGGTCGAGTTTCGCGACGAATTGCCGAAATCCAATGTCGGTAAAATCCTGCGCCGTGAATTGCGGGAATCGTCGAGCTGAGATCCGCGCCGCTGCTGAGGCTCGCAGGCGCCGGTGTCATCCTCTCTGGCCGGAGAGTCTTGCAGTCCATCGACTGGGAACTCCAGCACAGCCCAATGTTCGCCCGGCTGGAGTTCCCAGTCGATGGACTGCAAAACCCGCCGGCCAGAGAGGATGACACCGGCGCCCGCGAGCCTCAGCAGCGGCGCGGATCTCAGCTCGACGATTCCCGCAGTTGACGGCGCAGGATTTTACCGACATTGGATTTCGGCAATTCGTCGCGAAACTCCACCAGGCGCGGTACTTTGTAGGCAGCCAGATTGGCGCGACAATGGGCGCGCAAATCTTCGCTGCTCAATACAGCGCCGGGGCGCAACACCACGAAAATCTTTACGGCTTCGCCGCTTTCCTCATCCGGCACCCCAATGCAGGCGCACTCGACAACGTCGGGATGCAAGGTCACGACGTTTTCAATTTCATTCGGATAAACATTGAAAGCCGAAACCAGGATCATGTCTTTCTTGCGATCGACAATGCGAAAATATCCCTGCTCGTCGACCATGGCTATGTCGCCGGTGCGCAGGTATCCGTCGGGGGTCATGGCCGCCGCCGTCGCAGCCGGGTTCTGCCAGTAACCTGTCATCACCTGCGGCCCCTTGGCGCATAGCTCGCCAGGCTCTCCGGCCCCGACTTCCTGATTGTTGTCATCACGAAGGGAAATGTCGGTGTTGGGAAGCGGCAGCCCGATGGTGCCGGTATAGCTTTCCAGGTTCGGGAGATTGCTGGTCAGTACCGGCGAGGTTTCCGACAAGCCGTAGCCTTCGAGAATGGCTGTGCCGGTGCGTTCAGACCAGGCCCTGGCCGTAAACTCCATTACCGCCATTCCGCCGGCCGACACGACCTTAAGGTGAGAAAAATCCACCTTGTCGAGATCCGGATGATCGACCAGCGACTGATACAGGGTATTCACGCCGGTCATGGAGGTTATCTTCCACCTGGCCATCTCGGCAATCAGTGCCTTGGTGTCGCGAGGATCCGTGATCAAAATATTACGCGCGCCGAGATCGACGTAAGCAAAACAATTACAGGTAAGCGCATAAACATGATAAAGCGGCAAAGGGGTCAGGACGATTTCCACGCCTTTGCCGATCCGGCCACTGAACCAGGTATTAATCTGTCGCACATTGGCGATCAGATTTCCGTGTGTCAGGGTGGCGCCCTTGGAACGACCCGTGGTTCCGCCGGTGTACTGCAAAACCGCGACATCGTCTGAGGTGATGGTTTCCGGACGCAACATCGTCTGCGATGGCGACAATACTTCATCGAAGCGAATGGCATTATCCAGCTTGAACGGCTTCACCAGGCGCTTGACATACCTGACCACAAAATTAGTCAGCTGACGCCTCGGAAAGCCAAACAAGTCTCCGATCTCGGTAACGATGGCATGCTCGACTTCGGTGTGCGGCATGGCTTCGGCCAGCACTGCAGCGCTGTTGGCCACGACCACAATGGCTCGCGCACCGCTGTCTTCGAGCTGATGCTGCAGTTCACGGGCGGTATACAGCGGATTTACGTTTACCGCCACGAGCCCGGCGCGCAGGACCGCGTAGAGCGCAACGGGGTACTGCAGCAGGTTGGGCATCATCAGGGCAACGCGGTCACCCTTGAGCAGCCCCAGATCATGCTGCAGATACGCGGCAAAGCGCGCCGACAAGGTATCAAGCTCGGCAAAGCTAATGGTCACGCCGAAATTGGTAAACGCCGGCAGATCCGGATAATCCCGGCAGGCGTTCTCCAGGCTGGAGACCAGGGTTTCAGTCGGGCCTAATTCGAGCTCCGCCGGCACGCCCGGCGGGTAATTCTGCAACCAGATCTTTTCCATACTTGGCGAGGCTAATGCGTGGGTTAGCGGATTGTTGCATCCCCCAAGGGGCAATGCACCCGGCCACCCGGGATTGGCGCCAACGCCGCATTCCTGTTACCTTCCGGCTCGCACCGGGGGGTGTCATCCGCGCGAGCCATCAGCGTCCGCGCAATAGTCATGGAGTGCCGGGTGGTTAGTTCACGAATTCCAAATTTTTACCGCATGAGTATCAGAGAGCGGGTGCAGGCGGTGCACGATCGCGGACTGCTCACTGATCAGGATTTCGAGCGCCTGGCTGCCGGCGACCTGACGCTGGATCTCAGCGCCGCCGACAAGATGATCGAGAACGTCATTGGCGTACTCGGCATGCCGATCGGCCTGGCGCTGAATTTTCTCATCAACAGCCGCGAGTACGTAATACCGCTGGCCGTCGAGGAACCCTCCATCGTTGCGGCGCTAAGCTCGGCAGCGAAACTGGCGCGGCCATCGGGCGGCTTTACCACTACCTCCACGGCACCGATTCTGATTGGCCAGATCCAGGTGCTGGAAGTCATCGATATGCAGCGCGGTCGCGCTGCAGTACTCGAGAACAGGCAGCAGATACTCGATCTGGCCAATAGTTTTCACCCGCGCATGGTGGCGCGTGGCGGCGGCGCAGTGGACCTGGAGGTGAACAGCTTCCCGATGCAGTCCATGGACGGCGAAATGCTGATCGTCAATCTGATGGTCGATACCCGCGATGCCATGGGCGCCAACCTGGTCAACGGCATGTGCGAGGGCGTTGCCTCACTGATCGAAACCCTGACCGACGGCAAGGTTTTCTTGCGCATCCTCTCCAACCTGACGGATCGCGCGCTGGCCTGTGCTGACGTTACCCTGCCAGTTAGTCAACTGGGCGGTAAAGGCTACGATGGCGAACGGGTGCGCGACGGCATCATCATTGCTGCAGATTTTGCCCACGCCGACCCTTACCGGGCCGCCACGCATAATAAGGGTGTCATGAATGGCATCGATGCGGTCGCGCTGGCCACCGGCAACGACTGGCGTGCCATTGAAGCCGGAGCCCACGCTTACGCTGCGCGCCATGGCCGCTACAGCTCCATGTCGCAGTGGTGGGCCGACGATGAAGGCAACCTGCGCGGCCGCCTGGAGCTGCCGATGAAAGTCGGCATCGTCGGCGGCCCCCTGGAATCAAACCCCGGTGTGGCCATGAACCTGCGACTGCTGGACGTAAAAAGCGCGACGGAACTGGCCGAAGTCATGGTAGCCGTCGGCCTGGCACAAAACTTCGCGGCGCTGCGTGCTCTGGCCACGGAAGGGATACAGACGGGACATATGAATCTGCATGCTCGCAGTGTCGTAACAGCTGCCGGAGCGCCGACGGAATTATTCGACGAAGTCTTGGAGCGGGTCCTGCGCGAAGGCGAAATCAAAGTCTGGCGCGCCCAGGAGATTCTCGCCGAGTTACAGCAGGAGCGACGCGGCCCGGCGCGCCGCAAGCGCAAGGCCGAGCAAGGCGCCGGTGTTGGCTATGGCAAGCTGATCTTGCTCGGCGAACACGCCGTTGTTTACGGGCGGCACGCCATCGCGGTGCCGGTGCCGCTGGCCATGCGCGCAGTGGTAGAAGAAGCCGATAGTGGCGTGCAATTGCTGATTCCGCGCTGGGGCATCGAATACCAGCTGTCCAAGCCGCCGGAACAGCGGCGATCGTTTGAGCGTGCTGCCGGCGTGATCATGGATGAGCTGGGCCTGACCGACCGGTCCGTTCGTATCGAAGTATTCCCCGATGTGCCGCGCGGCATGGGCCTGGGGGGCTCCGCTGCCCTGGCCGTAGCCATCGTCCGAGCCCTGGACATTCATTTCGATCTCAAACTCAGCGACGAGCAGGTTAACCAGCTGGCGCTGGAATCCGAGCGTATCGCGCACGGCGAGCCCAGCGGAATCGATAACACCATGGCCACTTATGGACGGCCACTGGTCTATCGCCGCGGCAAACCACCACTGGTCGAACCACTCATAATCAACCGACCGATGCAGATTATCGTCGGCATGACCCATCAGGAGGGCCTCACGGCCAAGACCGTCGCACGCGTACGCGAAGCCAGGGAGCGCAACCCGAAACTCTACGAGAAAATTTTTGATGACATCGATTCGCTGGTGCTGCAATCCATCGCGGCATTGCAGGATGGGGACATTGCCGGCCTGGGTGAATTGATGAATGTCTGTCACGGCCTGTTGAATGCATTGCAGGTGTCAACACCGGAACTCGAGCGTCTGATCGGTATCGCGCGCCGGGCCGGCGCCCTGGGCGCCAAGCTTACCGGCGGTGGTGGTGGCGGCGCGATGATAGCGCTGTGCGACAACAATGCCGATGCGGTGCAGGACGCCATCGAAGCCCAGGGCTTTCGAAGTCTGAAGCTGAACCTGGGGACAGCCAATTGAGCGCGACTCGCGAGACCGTTTCCAGCCCGGCGGAGTCGTTGATCCTCGTCAATGAACAGGATGAAGAAATAGGCCTGGCCAGCAAGGCCGACTGTCATCGCGGCGCCGGTCAATTGCATCGCGCCTTCTCGGTATTCCTGTTCAACGATCAGGATGAGCTGCTGCTGCAGCAGCGCAGCGAGCAGAAGCCGCTGTGGCCGGGGTACTGGGCTAACAGCTGCTGCAGCCATCCGCGTGCCGGCGAGAGCATTGAAACTGCCGCCCGCCGGCGTATTAAGGAAGAACTGGACCTGAGCTGTGAGCTCGAGTTTTTATACAAGTTCACTTATCACGCAGCTTTCGGCGAGGCCGGTTCGGAACATGAGCTGTGCTACGTATTCGCTGGTCGACAGCAAGGCGAAGTATCAGCGCACCCGGAAGAGATTGCCGACTGGCGCTACGTCAAACCGGAACAACTGACGGCCGAGATTGCTGCCGAACCGGAACGCTTCACGCCCTGGCTGAAACTTGAGTGGCAGCGCATCAGCGCAGATTTTCTGACCCGCGTGCTGGAAAAATAGCATGAGCAGAGTCGTTATCACCGGCAGCACCAAGGGCATTGGTCGCGGTATGGCCGAAGAATTCATCAAACGCGGCCATGATGTTGCGGTATCCAGCCGCAATCAGGCGGATGCGCAGCGTGTCGCCGAGGAACTTACCGCCATGGGCCCCGGCAAAGCCTGCGGCACGCGTTGCGACGTCAGTCAGCTGGCGGATGTGCAGGGGCTGTGGGATTTCGCCAGCACCGAGCTCGGTGGCGTCGATTTGTGGATTAACAATGCCGGCTACGCTACCGCCCGCTATAGCGTGCACGAAATTCCCGAGAGCACGGTAAATACGCTGGTCGACAGTAACCTCAAGGGCGCGATATTCGGTTCGCAGGTCGCGGTGCGCGGCTTTCGCACACAGGGCAGCGGTGCGCTATACAACACCCTCGGTGGCAGTTTCGACGGCAAGCGGCTGACGCCGAATATGGGCGTCTATAGCGCCACCAAGGCGGCCATCTGGCTGCTGACCAAGTACCTGCTGAGCGAAAACAAGGATCAGGAGATCATGATCGGCGCCATCAGCCCGGGCATGCTGATTACCGAAAACTGGTTCTCAGAGCAGAAACAGTTGTCCGCCGAAGAGTGGGAAAAAATCCGGCCGATGCTGAATGTGCTTTGCGACCACGTGGACGTAGCTACACCCTGGCTGGTTGATCAGGTGCTGGCCAACAAGGAAAACGGCAAGCGCATTGCCTGGCTCAGCACCGGGAAAATCATGCGGCGTTTCTTTGACGCCAAAGTACTGGGTAAAAAGCGCGACTTGTTCAGTCGCTATAACCTGGGCTAGCGGCTGGCCCGCTGGCCACCGATATAGCGCACGCGCCAGATCACATTGGCGCCGTCATCGGTAACCAGTAACGAACCATCGGGCAAGCTAGCCAGACCTACGGCTCGCCCGTGCACCGTGCCGCGTTCCGCGTCGGCAACAAAACCGCCGAGGAAGGTTTCGATCTCACCGGTCGGTGAACCGTCACGGAACGGCAGAAAGATTACATCGGGGCCAATCAGGCCTGTCCGCCCTACGCCGGCGCGGCGCGCAACGAACGCACCCTGACGATAGCGCGCAGGAAAGTCTTTATGCTGGTAGAACAACAGGCCCAGCGGTACCGAGTGCCCGCCTAGTGCCAGCTCCGGCACGCGCGCGGTTTGTTGCGCCTCGGCGACGCGCCCGGGCGCCAGCTTGGCCTGGGTCGGATCGGGATAGGTCCCGTAGTAGACATAGGGCCAGCCGTAAAAAGCGCCCTCCACCACCCGGGTTAGATAATCCGGGGGCACATCGTTTCCTAGACCGTCGCGTTCGTTCACCGTTGCCCATAGATGCTGGTTGCTCGGGTCAAGCGCTAGACCCACCGGATTGCGCAGACCGGTGGCAAACAGACGCTTGCCACTGCCGTCGAGATTCAGCTCCCAGACGGCCGCGCGCTCCGGTTGCTCGTTACCATCAGCATTCGCGTCGGTGGCGGAGCCAACGCTGAGATACAGCTTCTCTCCATCGGCCGAAGCAATCAGATTACGGGTCCAATGATTGTTCCAGGGATTGATCTGTTCACCGGCCGGAATATCGATGAGCTTTTGCGCAGGGGCAGAAATACGCATCTGACCTTCGCGATAAGGAAAACGCAGCAGCGCATCCGTATTGGCTACATACAGAAAGCCTCGGTGAAGCAACATGCCGAAAGGTTGATTCAAGCCTTCCAGGAATACAGATTGGGTCACGCCCGACTCGGATTGGCGTAGCAAAATGATGTTGTCGGCAGACGGCCCGAACATACCCTGGCGCCGCAGCTCCGCTATCACTTCAGGCGGAATCCCACTCATGCTCTCGGTGCGCGCCTGGGACACCAGCACATCACCGTTGGGCAGCACGTAGGGCCATCGGCCACTGTCCAGACCGGCGGCGAAAAGCTCTACCCGGAAACCTGCTGGCGCCAGTGGCGTTTGCCCATCAGCCCAGCCGATGACCCGGGGTTGCGTGAAGCCACCGCCGCCCGGTGCCGGCAACTCAGGCACCGGGGGACTGTCGTCCGGACGCGCTTGAGCCGCGCTCAGCATCGACAAGCCAAGAACAATCGCTAGGGTAATTTTCCGCATGCCGCGATGATAACGCGGTAACGGGCTGGCAACAGAATCATCACCGGCAAAGCCAGGCGGCGACTAAAAACCGAAGCGCCACTCCAGAACTACAGCCTCGGCGCGAGCATCGAAGTCAACGCCAAGCCCGGTGGAGGGTTTGAAGTCCGCGACTCGGTTTTTGCGAGACTGCTGCTGGTCTGTCAATGGCGTCCAGTCCAGGCGCAGCTCGTCACTCTGGATACGTCGGCCGGCGATAGCCAGATCCGTCCACAACGAATCGCGCCCAACGTAAGCCTCTTCCAGGGGATCAACGCGCAGGGAAAGCGCTGAAAAATCGTCGCTGCCGGGAAAATCGTCAGCAACCCAGACCAGCGGTTCAATATCCAGCCAGACATCGTCGTCGGCCGCGGCGGCAACTGAGCAAAGCAGCAGCGCACCGGCAATCAGCAGGGAACGGACAACGGGGCAGATAAAACAGTGATAACGCATGGCCAACCCCGATGCCGGAGGAAACCGGCACATAGCAACAACAACGTGCCAAGCATAGGCAAGTAGTTGTTTTCTATGCGGGATCAAACTCTCCGTTTTCGGGCGATTTTCGGCATTCTGTCAAGCGATACTGCTTATGTGATATGCGAGAAAAAAGGGGGCCTGTGGCCCCCTTTTCGTGACATCCAGCGCTGCTTCAGGCGACCTGGACTTCAATCGCCTTGGCTTTCTGGATTGCTGCCTTGGGCAGGTAAACTCGCAGCACGCCATCCTTGCTTTGCGCGCGGATATTCTCTTCATCAACGTCGGCCGGCAGCGAAAAGCTGCGGGCAAAACTGCCGTAGAAAGATTCAATCCGATGCGTTTGCTCGCTGTCGTCGGTCTTTTCGAAACGACGTTCACCCTTGATAGTGATTACGCCATCGTGAACGCTTACGTCCACATCTTCCTTACTAACCTCGGGCAGCTCGGCGCGAATAATATATTCCTTGTCAGTTTCGGAAATATTTGCCGCCGGCCGCCATTCGGCTGACTCAGGGTCGTTACTTCCTGAAACGACGCCGCGACTGCCAACACGACTGTAGCGATTCAATACATCTTCTAGTTCCCTGAAGGGGGTCCAGCTGACTACGTTCATGGTATGCCTCCAAAGTTACTGTGCATGATCAACGACGATCAAACGATCGCCTTGCAGCTAGAAATTGGGCTATTGGCCACGATTTCAAGAGGCATCGGAAACTCGACGCTAGGGATATCTACGTATCGGCCGGCAGCCTGACAATCAACACGTCGCAATCAAGACGATCCAGCACGCGCTCCGCCGTGCTGCCCACCAGCCAACGACGCAGGCGACTGCGAGATACCGCGCCCATCACCACCAGATCAACGGCATCGTCTTTCGCTACGCGGGCAATAACCTCGCCTGCGTCGCCCGACTCCATCCGCAGCGTGTCGCTACTCAGGCCAAGCCTGGCGAGCAAGGCTTCGACGGCCCGGGTGTGGGCAGCACGCGAACTTTGTCGCGCGTAGTAGGCAACGGCGCCAGGTGCAACCAAGGGGATTTGGTCGTCGCCAAGATAACAATGCAGCATCTGCACCCGACCATTGTGCAAGCCTGCAAATACGCCGGCCGCGGCGAGAATCTGCGCATCGAGCAAGCCCTGTTCATCCTGCGCGTGCATGGGATCAATGGCGGCCAGTACATTTTGATAGCCAGAATACGCATTGCCGCGGACCAGCAATATGGGACAGCTGGCATGTTGCAGCAGCGCCCAGTCGCTGCTTACCCTGCCCCAGCGTTCGAAACGGCTGTGATGAAAAGTGCCGGCTACCAGCAGATCTGCGGGCAGATTCTCGGCCAGTTCGACCAGGCCGCTGTAGACAGGATAGGACCAGGTCGCGGCGACGCTGACGGACAGATTGGCGGTCTGCAGCTGATCGGCCAAAGCTTCGAGTTCGATACGCCGCGACTGGACCAGCGCTTCACGTGCCTGGGCGAGCTCAGGCGAGTCAGCAAAGCGCTCGCCGGCCACATACGGATCGTAAACACAGGCGGCCAGGCAAAGTTGGGCGCCGAAATCCTTCGCCAAAGCCGCCGCGCGGCCGGCAACCACCGGCCCCAATGCGGTCGGCGGGATGGCAGCGAGCACACGACGCGGTGTATCCACGGCTACCCCAGCGCAGCCTTAAGCGCCGCAATCAGATCTTCGACGTCTTCCATGCCCACGGAAAGCCGGACCAGCCCGTCGGTGATACCCACGCGCTTGCGCTCCGCTTCTTCAACATCAGCGTGCGTCATAGTTACAGGATGGGTAATCAGGGATTCCACCGAACCCAGGTTCTCAGCAAGGCTCCACAACTCGATGCGATCCATCAGCTGTTTGCCGGCGGGCAAACCGCCCTGCACTTCAAACCAGAGCATGGCGCCGAATCCACTCGCCTGGCGTCGGGCCAGTTCGGCCTGCGGGAAAGAATCCAGCCCGGGATAGCAGACCTGCGCAACGCGCGGGTGTGCTTCGAGGAATTCAGCCACCGCCAGGGCATTGGCCGACTGCCGGTCGATACGCACCGACAATGTTTTGCAGCCCTGCAATGTAAGGAAGGCTACCTGCGGCGACATGATGCTGCCGGTGGCATTCTGCACAAAGCGCACGCGCTCATCGTGTTCGGCCGTGGCTGCCACCACCGAGCCACCAACGGTGGCATTGTGGCCATCGAAATACTTGGTCGTGCTGTACACCACCAGATCAGCGCCCAACTCCAGCGGGCGCTGGTAGTAAGGTGTCAGAAAAGTATTATCAACCGCATGCGGAATTCCGCGCGCACGGGTGATCTCGGATATCGCGGCGAGGTCGGTTAGTTTCAGCGTTGGATTCGCCGGTGTCTCCGTCAGTACCAGGCTGGTGTTGTCGCGCACGGCGTCGGCGACGGCTTGTGCGTCGGCGGTATTCACGAATGAAAACTCTACGCCGAAACGGCTGTAGATTTTCGTCGCCAGCCGATAGGTACCCCCGTAAGCCACATCGGAAATAATGCAGTGATCGCCGGCGTTCAGATAGGCCATGAACAGCGCGTTAATCGCCGCCATGCCGGTGCCGTAGCAAGTGGTATCAGCACCACCTTCGAGGTCGGTGAGTTTGCATTCCAGTGCACGCACGGTCGGATTCTGCGAGCGCGAGTAGGAGTAGCCCTTGCTGAGGTACTCGTCCACCGACGGCTGCACATAGGTCGTGGTCTGGTAAATAGGCGTGTTGATGGCCCCGGTAACCGGGTCCGGCTCGACACCACTATGAATCTGTCTGGTCGTGAAACCCATCGTTCTCCCCTGCTTAGCCGCGAGATTCTAGCAGGCCCGGGGCTATCGCGGTTGCGTGGCCGGCGGGCATTGAGGATGATTAAGGTATGAGCAGCACTGGAAAACCCCGCCCATCGGAAGCCGCCTGGCAGGTTTTCTCCCTGGAGGAGCTCAGCGCCAAGGTGGCCGGCAGCGAGCCGCGGTTCCTGGAGTTTCTACGTGTACCCAGCCTGAGCGGCGCCGTTTATCGCCTGCCCAAGGGCTCCAAAGACATGCAGGCACCACACCTGGAAGACGAGGTCTATTTCGTCGCCGAAGGCCGCGCCCGCCTGCGCGTCGGAGATACTGAGCACGATGTCCGTCCGGGCACCATCCTGTTTGTGCGGGCCACCGCCGATCACTCCTTCTTCGACGTCGAAGAAGACCTGACCTTGCTGACTTTCTTCGGCTCCTCGTCACCGCCCTGGGAGCAGTGAAGCAGCGTTGGTCGCCACCAGCTCCCAAGAACATTCGATGCGTCAGCGCTGCAATTTTTGGTTTGGGAAGCTATAGGCTTGAGCCAGCGATGGTGCGGGCTGTTGTCCCGGACCCGCTGTGAATACATCCCTGTACGCTCGGCGGCGCCCGTCCCTGGGCGCCGACGGTCCGGGACAACAGCCCGCACCACCGCCGACACCACATCATTGGCCAGAAACGGCATGCCTGCCAGGCGCCGGGACTCCGCAAAACACACTAGCCGGCAAACAAACGTCGCTGTCACGAATCGTTTCGCACGACGGAACCTAAGAGAGCAAAGAAAAACGCAAGAGAAAGGATGCGTCAAACTCACAACTGAGTTGTCGGCGGATTGCGAGCTGCTTGCGTGGAACCGTCGGCCGCCAGGGATGGCGGCCGCGAGCCTACAGGGACGTATTCACGGCGTGTTCCACGCAAGCGGCTCGCAATCCGCTCACGCCAACGCAATCTGCGAAAAGCCTCAGTAGGACTCCACCGGCAAAGCCATCAAGGAACCGGCCCCATGCCCGATCACCCGCGCATGCGTCAAAGCCTGCGGCAAAATCTGCTCGGCATAGAACGCTGCCGTTGCCAGCTTGGCCTGTAAGAATTCGCGATCGGCAGAACCGTCATCCAGCTGGCGCTGTGCAGCCAAGGCGCCGCGCGCCAGCTGCCAGCCGCCGCAAACGATGCCGGAAAGCATCAACAGGTGGTAACTGACAGCGCCGGCAGCAACGGGATCATCACTGCCGTGTGTGACTACCCACTCTATGGCTGCGGCCATGCCTTGCCGGGCCTCGGCCAGGGCCGCGGCCAACGGGGCGAAAGATTCGCCGCCGGCCTGCAACTCGGTCACCGTAGCCTGCATGTCTTCCAGCAGCTCGGTAAAGGCCGCACCGGAATCCCGCAAGGTTTTGCGGCCGACGAGGTCATTGGCCTGAATACCCGTAGTGCCTTCGTAGATTGTTGTAATGCGGGCGTCGCGAAAATACTGGGCGACACCGGTTTCTTCCACGTAACCCATGCCGCCGTGTATCTGGATCGCCAGCGAGGTCAATACCTGGCACATTTCCGTACACCAGCCCTTGACTATGGGGGTGAGCAGATCCACGCGCGCCTGGTGACGACGGCGAGCGTCTTTATCGACGATGTGGTGCGCGTAATCAAGATGTCCGGCGGCGACATAGGACAGCGCGCGCATGGCTTCGATATAGGCACGCAAAGTAAACAGCATGCGCCGCACATCCGGGTGATCAATTATCGGCGCACGCCCATCCTGGCCGGCTACTTTGCCTTGCACGCGATCGCGCGCATAGCCGACTGACTGCTGGTAGGCACGCTCGGAGATAGCCACGCCTTCCAGGCCAACACCCAGTCGCGCTTCGTTCATCATGGTGAACATACAGGCGAGACCCTGGTTCTCGGGCCCAACCAGGTAGCCTTGCGCAGCATCGAACAACATCACGCAAGTCGGACTGCCGTGGATGCCGAGTTTGTGTTCTACCGAGGTAGCCACTACGTTGTTGCGTTCGCCCAGACTGCCGTCGTCATTGAGCAGAAACTTGGGCACCAGGAATAAGGAAATGCCACGTACGCCCTCGGGCGCCCCGGGTAGTCGCGCCAGGACCAGATGGATGACGTTCTCCGCCATATCGTGGTCGCCCCAGGTAATGTAAATTTTTTGCCCGGAGACGCGGTAGGCGTCGCCATCGGGCTCTGCCGTGCTGCGCACGGCAGACAGATCAGAGCCTGCCTGTGGCTCGGTGAGATTCATCGTGCCGGTCCAATGGCCGCTGATCATTTTTTCCAGGTAGGCGGCACGCAGGGCATCGCTGCCATGCGCTTCGATGGCACGCACCGCACCCTGGCTGAGTAACGGGCACAACGACCAGGCCAGGTTAGCCGAGGTGAGCATTTCTTCAACGGCTGTGCCCAGTGCATGCGGCAGTCCCTGACCACCGTATTGCTGGGAATGCGCGATACCCGGCCAGCCGTTCTCAACGAACTGGCTGTATACCGCTTTGAATTCGTCCGGAACCACAACACCGCCGTCGACGACCCGGGTGCCCTTGGCATCACCAATAGTGTTGGTGGGCGCCACCACTTCGCCGGCGAATACGGCAGCCTCTTCCAGCACCGCTTCGACGAGATCTGGTGTTGCCTCTTCGAAGCCGGGCAACTGGTTGATCTCGTGCATGCCGACCAGCTCATTGAGGACGAAGAGCATGTCTTTTACGGGGGCGTGATAGTCCGCCATCCGGGTATTCTCCTGGTTGAATTAGCGCAGAGCCGGTGATTCTATCAAGCCGTGCCCGCCGCCGGAGCCGGCATGCAGCCAGCGTTACAGGGCGCGCAGATACCAGTCGTAGTCCATATCCGAGACCTGCGCATCGAAGGCCAGGCCCTCAAAGCGCCGCACTGCCAGCAGCTCATCGACACAATGCTGGCCCAAGCCGGGCTGACACCAGGGCACCGGCGACAACGAACCCGGCACCACATGCCAGACCGTGTCCGGATCACCGTCGCGCGAACCCTGGCCCAAAGGCTCGATGATCCGGCCACGACTATCCAGCAACGGCAAGGCTCGCGGCATATTCAGACCGCGTTCAACTAAGCCGGCGAATTCTTCTCGATGGACGCGTTTGCCGCGCAATATGCCGTTCAGGTCCGGTACAAGCAGCTCTATACTGCTAATTTCGGGATACCTGGCCAGCAAGGCCTGCAATTCTTCGCCGGCTGGGTTCATAGCAAAACCTGGGTGAGAAACCATGGAGATAACATTCTGACCAGATTCGCTTTCCGGGTCACCATTGCTAAGATGCGCGCGCCGGATACGGACCAGCCACGATTGCCCGCCTATGACTGACATCCGCCATTCTTTTATTCTCACCGTCGACTGCCCGGATACCATGGGCATCGTCGCTGCGGTGGCCAGCTTCCTGCGCGATGAAGGCTTTTTTGTCGAAGAGTCGGCGCATTTCGGTGACCCGGATACCGGTCGCTTTTTTATGCGCACGCGATTTAGTCCGCAGCAAGGCCAATTCTCCCGGTCCGCCTTCGGCAAAGGTTTCCAATCCATTGCCGAGCGCTTCCGGATGGAATGGCAGGTCCACGATACGCGCGTCAAACCGCGAGTACTGATTATGGTCTCGCGCCAGGAACATTGTCTCAATGACCTGCTCTATCGCTATCGCACCGGTGCTTTGCCGATGGAAATTCCGGCCATCGTGTCGAATCATCCCCAGGTGGCCAGCCTGGCAGAATGGCATCGCGTACCGTTTTTTCATGTGCCGGTTTCCGCGGACAACAAAGCTGCAGCGGAGTCACGCTTGCTGGAAATCATTGAAGACACCCGCGTCGAACTGGTAGTCCTGGCGCGCTATATGCAAATCCTCAGCGCCGACTTTTGTCGGGCGATGGAAGGTCGGGTGATCAATATTCATCACTCGTTCCTGCCGGGCTTCAAGGGCGCGCGCCCTACCACAAGGCCTACGAACACGGCGTGAAACTGATCGGTGCCACCGCGCACTTTGTCACCCCCGACCTCGACGAAGGCCCGATCATCGAACAGGGTGTGGAACGGGTAGATCATACGCAATCGCCGGAAGACCTGGCCGCCGTGGGTCGGGACATCGAAAGCATGACCCTGGCGCGGGCCGTAAAACTACAACTCGAGCAACGGGTTTTCCTGAACGGTCGCAAGACCGTTGTGCTGCGCTGAGTCGATACGCGCGGGCTAGCCCGCTTTGTTTTTCTGCAGCACCGGGCGCAACAAGGCGGCGGCTTCTCGCAGAGTCTGCTGCGTAGTTTCCCAGTCGATACAGGCATCCGTTACCGATACACCATACTTAAGATCTTTAAGATTCGGCGGTATTTTCTGATTGCCTTCGTGCAAATTGCTTTCCAGCATCAAACCGATAATTGAACGGTTGCCGGCAACGATCTGCTCAACGCAGTCGCGCGCGACCAGCGGCTGCAGTCGATGATCCTTGTTCGAATTACCGTGACTGCAATCCACCACAATGCGCGTCGGGCAGATCATTGTCGCGCAAGGCCTGTTCCGACAAAGCAATGTTCACCGAGTCGTAATTGGTGGTGCCGCCACCACCGCGCAGCACGATGTGACCATACGGATTGCCGCGAGTCTGAAAAACGGCAATGGAACCCTGCTGGTTGATGCCCAAAAAATGATGCGGCCGGCGCGCGGATTTCAGCGCGTTGACCGCCACCTGCAATGATCCGTCGGTACCATTTTTAAAGCCCACCGGCGTAGACAGCCCGCTGGCCATTTCACGATGAGTTTGTGACTCGGTGGTGCGTGCGCCGATGGCCGTCCAGCTGACCAACTCGCCGAAGTACTGCGGCATGATTGGATCCAGCGCCTCGGTGGCCGTCGGCAAGCCCATCGCGTCGAGATCCAGCAGCAAACGGCGTGCCGTGCGAATGCCTTTCTCGATATGAAACGAGTCATCCATATCCGGGTCATTGACCAGGCCTTTCCAGCCCACGGTGGTGCGCGGCTTCTCGAAATAGACGCGCATAATCAGCACCAGCGCATCCTCCAGCTCTTCAGCCAGATCCTTCAAGCGTTGCGCGTACTCCATGGCAGCGGCAGGGTCGTGAATGGAACAGGGCCCCACCACGACGAACAGGCGCGGATCACGGCCGTCGAGAATATCCTGCAATATGCGCCGGTAACGCAGCACGGTGGCTTCCGTTGCCGCAGGCATCGGCAGTTCGGCCGTGATCTCTTGTGGCGAGGGCAGACGCGTCTTGGCCTCGACGTTGACGTTGTAAATTTTATTTTCCATAAGCTATGCGGTCCTGGCCGCCAGTCAGGCCGGGCGCTTCAGGCGCGTTCCCGGGGTCGGGAAGGATACCAGCTTGGACGCCGGCGTCGACAAAAGCCCCTGGCCCAGGCGGTCTGGCGTAGAATCCACACACAGAATATTGGCGGAATGTCACTTTGGCTGAACTAAAAATGCCCCGGGCTCGCCAGACCCTGGGCAAGTACCGAATCGAAAAACGTCTGTCGCGCGGGCCGCGAGCCTCGGTCTACAGGGCCTTCGACACAATTCATAGTGTGAAGGTCGCGCTCAAAATCGCCGAGCCGGCGTTGATGTCAGACGAGTTTCTCGATGAGTTTCGTCGCGAAGCCCGGCTGTCGGTGCGCATGGAACATCAGAACGTGCTGCCAATTCAAAATGCAGCCTTCATCGACGATCTGTTCGTTATCGCCATGCCCCTGGGTCAGGAAAGCCTGGCCAACCGGATGACCCGGCGCATGTCCAGCGAGCTGGCGCTAAGTTTTACAGAACAAGCCCTGGACGCCGTAGCGCATGCGCACAGTCGCAACATCATCCACTGCGACGTGAAGCCTGAAAATTTCATTATCTTTGATGAGAAGCGCCTCAAGCTCACGGATTTCGGATTTTCCAAAGTTGTCCTCCGCGCAGGACAAAAAGGATCCGGATCCGGAACCGTGGGTTACCTCGCTCCCGAGCAGGCGCTGGGTCGGCCAATGTACCAGTCAGATGTTTTCTCGCTGGGCCTGGTGATCTACCAGCTTTTCAGCGGCAAGCTGCCTGAATGGCCATTCAAGTGGCCACCCCCGGGCTATCCGCGCATTCGTACCAAAGTGAGACCGAAGACGCTGGCCTGGCTACGCAAGTCGATGGAGCTGAGACCGCAGGACCGCTACCGTGACGCCGTCGCCATGCAGCGCGCCTACAAAGCTATTCCCAACAAGCTGGTGCCGCGTGGCCGACGTTAAGCAGGCAAAGCTGGCGACCCGGTCGCTGAACGAGCCGGCACTGTTCACCGGCAAGCGTGAGCACGAAATGCATTGCTTCGAATTGCGCACCGGGCAGGTCGCCCTGGCCACCATTGGTGACGTGCAAAAGCCACGACCCAACGAAGATTCGGCGGCCATTATTCCAATCAATGACAGCCACCTGGTGCTGGCCGTTGCCGATGGCGTCGGCGGACTGGCAGGCGCACGCCAGGCGTCCAACCTGACGGTGAAAGCCCTGCGCAAGGCCATTGAACAAACTGACATCGCTTCGGGTGCCAGTTTGCGCAGCGCAATCCTGGATGGCATTGAAGCGGCTAACGTCGCTGTCATGTCATCACCACACAGTGGCGCGAGCACACTGGCGCTGGCGGAGATCGGTCCGGACTATGTGCGCACCTATCACGTCGGCGACTCGATATTGATGGTTTGCGGACAGCGCGGCGCAGTGAAACTGCAGACCACGCCGCATTCGCCCGTCGGATTCGCGATGGAAGCCGGGCTGATCAACGAGAAAGAGGCGTTGCAGCATGAGGAGCTGAACCTGATCTTCAATGTCATCGGCTCTGCTGACATGCGTATCGAGATTGGCTCTGAGCAAGCGCTGGCGCCGCGCGATACCCTGCTATTGGCCAGCGACGGGCTATCCGACAACCTGCTGCAACAGGAGATTGTCACCGCCATCCGGAAGGGCCCGCTGGACGCAGCAATTCAGGCTGTGACCGCAGTAGCCATGGCGCGCATGGCCGCGCAGCAGCCCGGCAAGCCTTCAAAACCGGACGACTACACGACAATACTATTCCGGCGACCCATCCCCCGCCGCAAGGTCTGACCACGCATCGGGCGCGCCAAGCCGCCAAGGGCTCGTATGCCACGTCAGGATCGTTAGAATCCGCAACCTGTGCGCAAGGGCAAGGGTCGCGCATCCTCATCGGAGAATCAGAATGAATAAAGAGAACACACTGAAGGCTTTCGCAGTGGGCGACATTTTTGCCGGCGCCACACTGCTGAACGATCCTGAAGACGATCACGCCGGCCCTGGCCGCATACTGCAATACGATGCCAACCTGAACGAGAAAGGCGTGCTGGTTACGGAAGGCACCACCCACCTGGTTGGCGGACTGACTTTCGGGCCCGACGGCAACTTGTGGGCCTTCGACAGCAACGAGCACACGGTTATCCGCGTCAGCCCCGATGGCCAGCAATTGCCGGAAATAAAATTCGCCGAGCGCTCCTTCTCTAACTGTAATTTCGCACCCGACGGCACGGTGCTGATGGGCGAACACCTGGTTGGTAACGAAAGTCGTTTCCCCTTGGGCACGACCTTGTCGAAGGTGCCGGGCGAAGACCTGTTCGGCTACGGCCATGTGTACCGGTTCTCGATGGACGGTGAACTGATCAAGGAATACAACACCAAGGCACACGGTGGCATGACCGGCTTCCTCGGTATCACCACCTCCAGCCTGGCGCCGGACGGCAAGACCCTGGTCTACAGCTCGGAAACCGGCCCGCATGTGTTCCGCTACGACGTGGAAGCCGACAAGCAGCTGCCGGACCTGGTGACCTTTACCCCGGAGAGTCGCCACATGGTGCTGGTAAACCGCCATCGCGCCGATGGTTCACTGCTGATCATCAAAGCCGTTTCACGGCAGGACTTCATCCTGCAGCACCTGACCGCAGAGGGTGAAGTGATCAAGGAATGGCCTCTGCCGGGCCCCGGCTGGGCCACCGTGGCCGATACCATGGACGAAAATGTGATCCTGCTCGGCAACTTCTTCACCGGCACGCTGGCCAAGTTTGATCTGAGCAAAGCTGAAATCATCGCCCAGGCCGATGTTGGGGTGCAGCGTTCGCTGGCCGGCATCGTGGAATACGCCGGCTAGGCAGCTGCGAACACAGCAACGCTCCGGGCGGCGCGGTCGACAGCTAGAATAGGCGACCAGACCGTCCGGAGATTGTGATGAAAGACCTGCCCATTTCACGCCGCGATGCCCTTGCCGGCAGCCTTGGCCTGGCCGCTGCGGCGGCGACCACAGCCGACGCCCTGGCGGCGGATCCCGGCAAGGCTTTCGATTGCTTTGAAGTCGGCGAGCAGCAGGGCCTGGCTTCACTGCGTCGCGTGCAACGCAAGGCTGCTGCGCCCGGCCCCGGTGAGGTGCTGGTGGCAACCCGCGCGGCGGCCCTGAACTATCGCGACATCATGATCCTCGAGGGTCGCTACGGCGCCCGCAAGTCGGAATCGCGAATCCCGCTGGGCGACGGTGCCGGCGACATTGTCGCCATCGGCGACGGCGTCATCGGCTACAAAGTCGGTGATCGAGTAACCGCACCGCATTTCCTTTCCTGGACCGACGGTGAATTCAGTCCCAGCGTGTTTGCCAGCGATCTGGGCAGCAGCCACGATGGCTGGCTGAGCCAGTTCGCCCTGCTACCCGCGTCCGCACTGGTGCGACTGCCGGAAGGCCTGAGCTACGAAACTGCGGCCGCACTGGGCGCAGCCGGGATAACAGCCTGGACGGTGCTTGAGACCCTGGGTCAGATTAAACCCGGCGACACGGTGCTGACCCTGGGCACCGGTGGCGTTGCCATCCTCGCGCTACAGATTGCCAAGATGAACGGCGCACGCGTTGCGATTACCTCATCCAGTGACGAGAAGCTGGCCATTGCCCGCGAACTCGGCGCCAACATCACGGTGAACTACCGCAAAAACCCGCAGTGGCAGGACGCAGTTCGCTCAGCCACCGGCGGGCGCGGTGTCGACATCGTGGTGGAAACGGTTGGCTTCGGCACACTGCCGCAATCGCTGGCCTGCTGTGCGCCCAACGCGCGCATCGGCATTTTGGGCGGCTTCGATAGCGGCGCCGGCAAACCCATGGATTTATCTGCCCTGTATCTCGGCAACATCGTGCTGAAGGGCATCACTTCCGGCAGCCGGCGGATGCTGGCCGATCTGCTAACCGCCAGTGCCGCCAACGGGCTTGAGCCGCGTATTGATCGACGCTTTGGTTTTGCCGATGCCGCCAAGGCCTATGACTATCTGGCTGAGGCCGGACACGTCGGCAAAATCATTATTAACGAATTCAAGTAGGCAACGATTAGCCCGTCCGCTAAACCGCGGCGTCATTCAGCGGCACTTCGCTGTCCCAGACTTTTTCAGGCAAGGGCAGGCCGGCCAGCTCGGTCGGGCCGAGCGGGCCGTCGACGGGCAAACCGGCAATTTCAAGCAGGGCCGCTAGCTGGCGAACATGCTGAGCCACATGCCAGCAGCTGCGTTCCAACACCGTGCCGGTGGGCTGCTGGCCATAGTAGGTTTTCACGCTGGCCGGCAATACGCCATCGGGCAGCGTCGCCCACCAGTCACTGAAGTCATCGCGCACCCGGCCACCAAAGGCCGCGGCCTGGGCAAAACTCTTCATTTCTGGTGGCGGCTTGCGGAGAAAATGCTCTTCAGTAAGCTCGCCGCCGCGCGCCGCATCGAGAAAGCCAAGCACGATCACGAACAGGTGATAGCTCAGGTCCAGCCAGCTGCGATTGCGACCCGGCAAACGATCGTTAACCCGCGTGTCCGGTAACTGGTGCAGGTAACGCTGGGCCGCGGCCAGAATCAACTCCAGCCTATGTGCCAGTTCCGCCGGCGCCAGCGCCTGCAATTCGAAGGGGATGCCGACAAACGCCGCCACCTCGCGAATTTCCTGGGCGTAGATCGCCTCATTGCCGCGCGCGACCACCGGCACAGAACGCAAACCAAGTTCAGCCAGCACCTGCATGGCGCCCGGCGTGTCGCGCACATTCACCGATTCAAACGGTACGCCGTGACTGGTCAAAAACTCCTTGGTACGCAGGCAGCTGGTGCAGCCCGGTTGCCAGTAAACGCGAAAATGCCTGCCTGCTGAAGAATCTACCAAGGCAATATCTCGCCGTCGTACTGGATAAAGCCACCGGTAGTCTCAGGATTCATGGTATCGATGTTGCGCATCATGTCGTCGGCGGCATCTTCAGGCGGACGCAGCATGCGCTTGGGCAGTCCGGCCATAAAATCCGTATCCGTCATGCCCGGATTCACCATACCCACGGTGATGCCCCGCCGTTTGAGCTGCAGGGAAAGATTTTTCATTTCCATATTCAGCGCAGCTTTGCTGGCCCGGTAAAAATACAAGCGTGGTTGCTTGACCATGCCGATAGAACCCTGGCTGCTGCTAACCGTCATAATTTTCTTATCGCGACTGGCCTGAACGTTCTCGAAAAAGGCTTCGGCGATTTTCAGCGGCGCGATGGTGTTGACCCTGAGGACATCGCTAAAGGTGTCGAAGTCCATCATGCCGAACACCTGGTTGCCCGATCCGCCGCTGATACCGGCATTGTTAAGCAGGATATCCACGGGCTCGCCGCGATACCTGGCAGCCAGCGCATCCACCTGCGCAAAATCGGCAACGTCGAGCGCTTCGATGGTGACGCTGTCGGGATAGGCATCGGCAATCGCCTGCAACTCTGCCGCTTCTGCCGGCTTGCGGCAGGTAGCGATAACCCGCCAGCCCTGCTCGGCATAACGCTGGGCGAAGGCCAGGCCGATGCCGCGATTGGACCCGGTAATCAGGACCGTCGGCACATAGTTTTCGTCAAAGCTGAGATTCTCCGGCGGCGGCGGCAGCTTGAAGCTGCTGCGGTGAGCACCGGCCTGCAACGCACTAACGGCAAGCAAACCAATGAGCAGCAACAGGAGGCTCTGGCAGCGGCGTGAAGTGAATTTTTGCATGAGTGTCTCCCGAGAGTGGTCCGACCTGACAGCATGGCTGCCCCGGACAAGAAATAACGCAGACAGAATGCAAACGGCCGGCTTGCTGCCGGCCGTTCGCGGATAGTCAGGCCGATACGTTCAGCCGGCCGCTTTCAGGCGCGCTTGAGCTTCAGCGGGGGCGACCAGGGGAATGCTGTCCAGCACCCAGCCCTTCTGGGTCTTGCGGGCCGGACTCGGCACTGCGTAGGCCACCTTCAGGCTGTCCCGCTCGACGGCGTCGGTATCAATTCGCCAGCCCTTGGCATCCCATTCGCGCAGCTTGTCGCGATACATCGTGATGACCTTGTCGGCCGGCAGCATGAATTCCTTGGTGTTGGTCGGCGGCGTAATGACCGGATGCAGGTCTTCAATCACCACCTTGTCCTGATCGGCAACGTATTGATTGCGTTCAATCATGTAGGCGTCGTTTTTCTCTTCAAGGAATCCGTTGCGCATGCACAGCAGGTAAAGCTGGATATTGCCATCGTCGATGGGCCGTTCGAACAGGTACTGATGGAACCAGATGGTCGGACTGGCATGAATATAGGTCCAGACCTGGTTCGGGCCGTGATGACCGGTACCCACGTCCATAAAGCCGGCTTCCTTGCGACCTTCCTTCATTTGCCCCGGCAACGGCGGTGCATTAAAGGTGTGCCAGAAACCCTGGCCCCAGGGCGGCGTTTCCTCCAGCCGCAGGTCATTGACCTGATATTCCTCGTTCTCGCCACCGAAACCATGCGTGTCATGCACGAACTCATTGTGTGCAGGATCGAGACCGTTTTCGATGGAACGCTCGTAGTTACCCTTGACGTGATAATGCTGCAGCGTCGGACGCCAGCCTTCCTGATCCCATTCCGTGCACTTCCAGTATGGGCGGGCGCTCGTTCTCGGCAAGGTCACCCAGGAACGCGAAAATGAGACCGTACTTCTCCTCAACCGGATAAGCATCGATACGCGTACGTGCCGGAATACTGGCATCGGCACCCAGCGACGGAATCCGCTTGACTTCGCCTGCACCGTTAAATTGCCAGCCGTGATAAGGACACTCGACGCAGTCGCCCTTGAGCTTGCCGCCTGCCAGCGAGCCACCACGATGGGTACAGGTATTGCTCAGGCAATTGGCCTGTCCCTGGCTGTCGCGAAAAACCACGAAGTCCTGACCCAGGGCCCGGACTTTGAGTGAGGCGTCGGCTCCCAGCTCTTCGCTGGTGGCCATGGGATACCAAAAATTGATGTACATCAGACCCTCCCGGTCCTAGATCCGTGCGGCCCAGCCGGGCCTGCCTGTGAAAACTATAGGGCTTTTCGCGGCCCCGGCCAATACAGATCCCGGCTGATCCGGCCCGGCCAAGGGGCGGATAGGCTTCAGACCGGCGGTTCAGGCACTCGCTCGGGGCGGGTGCGGGTGACGATACCCGAGACGATAGCCAGGCTGGGCAACATGATCAGCGCTGCCAGGTAGAGCGGCGCATTCGGGCTGATGGTCTCAAACATCAAGCCGCTGACCGGCGGGCCGATGGACCGCCCCATCCAGCTACCGGACTGGTAAACGCCGAGCACCAGGCCGCGTTCCGATTCCCCCGCCCGCTTGGACACCAGGCTGTTCATGGCGGTCATGAAAAAAGCACCGCCGCTGGCGGTAAAGGTAATACCAAAAACCATCACCTGCCAGACAGGCGCCTGGGTCATGATCATCAGCCCGATGGCATAGCTGACCAGGCCCAGGACGACCAGACGGCCCTCGCCCAGGCGCGGGGTCAGACGACCCACCAGGAAAGCCTGGGTAGTGCCCACCACGGTGCCCAGGTAGGTGAACATCAAACCCACTTCGCGCGGACCCCAGTCGAATTGCGCGCCGGCCCAGAGCGGGAAAATAGTTTCGAACAGGGCCATGGCCACGTAAACCATGAAGCCCACCAGCACCATGCGCGCCATCACCGGCATGCGCAGCACCCGCTGAGCTGCGGCCAGTGCGGATTCGCCCTGGCGCGCCGCCAAGGATTCGGCGCGTTGCTCGGGTGTGCGACTTTCTTTGAGCAGGAACGCGCCAGCCACCGCGGTAACACTACAAACGGCCAATGCCACCAAAGCCGGCAAAAACAGGCTGGCCGTTTCCGCATCGGAACCGCCCAGCACGCCACCGAGTGCCGGACCGATAATGAAACCGAGGCTGATAGCGCCGCCCACATAGCCCATACCCTGGGCACGCTTTTCGATGGGTGTGACGTCGGTGATATAGGCCATGGCCACGGAAATGTTTCCGGAGGTCAGACCATTCAACAGACGGGCGGCCGCCAGCATCCAGAGGTTATCGGCGAAGGCCAGCATCAGGTAACTAAGCGACTGACCGACCAGGCTCAGGATCAGAATCGGTTTGCGGCCGTAACGATCGCTTAGCCGGCCCCAGACGGGGGTACCCACGAACTGGCCAATGGCAAACATGCCGATAATCGTGGCGGCCATGGTCGAACTGGCGCCGAGGTTTGCTGCAAAAAATAGAAAGCTGGGCAGCACCAAGCCGAAGCCTAGCCCTGACAGCAGGATGGTCACCAACAATACGGGCATAAGGCGTCCGGTGGCGGCTGCCACCGGGGCTCCGGGCCGAACGAGGCCGGTACTATCCGGGAATCGCTGCGCGCAGTAAAGAAGCGACGACTACTTGCGTTTCAACTCAGCCCTGCCGCTGGTCACCGCACTCAGATCCGTCTGCCTGAGATAGTCGAGCGCTGCTGCATCTTCGCGGATGTAGGCATCCAGGAAAGCCGTGGTAGTGGCCTGCAGGATCGCGACCCCTTCAGCATCATCCGGTCCGCCGCGGTCCGACCTGCAGATCAGGCCGCCGAGATAGTGATCACCCTGATCCAGCACCACCCGGTACTTGTCGCCGGGTGGCGAGAGATCATAGGAAGAAACACGCCACTGCCAGGGATAAATGATGCCGCGACCGGTATTCCCTTCGTCCAGGGTTCCGCCGGTGGCGATGAGCGGCCCGGCTAACGCGTCGAAGGCATTGTCGGGAAACGGGGGCATCGGACCGACCCCGCTCATAATCACCGCAGCGCGATAACGCGGATCGGCAATGGGCCCCGGATAAACATAGGCGCCAGGCTCAATCGGCATGCCCAGCTTGATCTGCGCCAGCATGCCACCGAAGGAGTGCCCGCCAATGGCGATTTTTTTGCGATCAATAAGTCCGGGTCGATCCAGTTCCTGCTCAATCAGGTCGAGTGAATCGAGCACCAGCGACAGGTCACGGATACGCGCGGACAGCAGGATCGGCAATTCCTCTGGCGTCGGCTGGACAGCGTTATCCATGGCATCAAAGTGGGTTGGCGCAATGACAACATAACCGCGCGTGGCCCAGTAACGGGTTATCAAATCGTAGTTCACAGCGCTGCAGCGGGCACCATGGGAATAGACAACGAGTGGTAACGACGTTTGCGCTCCGCTCGGAAAATGCACCCGCAGCGGCACATCGCGCGGCTGCGCCGGATCTTCCAGAGCCAGGTCATCCCGTGTATCAACGGCCGCTGCCGGCTCCGATGCGCGATACAGCGAATTACCCGCGCAACCGGTCATCAGCAACGCAGAGACAATAACAACGATCCATTTCGCGCTGGCCAGACCTGGCTTGATCCTCACTATTTTTCTCCCGCGTCGTGAACTGCGGCCAAGTCTAGCCCTGCGCGCGGCGAACGGACCCCCTCGCCTGCCACAGGCACCGAACGGCGGGCACGGCCCCGGCCCAACTTGCGCCGGCCGGGGAGCTAGTTGGAGACTTAGAGTCCAGAGCCAGATATTTCAGGAGCTTCGCGATGAGTAAGGGCAGTGATCCGCAGGGCAGTCGGCTACCGATCAAGGTAGACACCACCAGTAATGGCGAGTTTTGTCCGCGCCCCCTGGATCCACCAAGTGTGGCCGCCAACGAACTGGCCAGCGAACGCGCCGGCAGTCTCGCGCGGCGTGCCGGGCTCGACCGGCGCAGCTTTATGACGTCAGCCTGCGGCGCGGCCAGTACGCTGCTGGCATTCAACGAAGCGCATGCTGCATTCGGTCGCAGCGGCGGCTTTTTCGAGATTCCCGCCGTCGCCGCGCTGGACCAGGCTGCGGCCACCGAGGCCGTCGGCGGTAACGAATTCATTTTCGATATTCAGGGCCATCACGTGAACCCCCGGGAACGCTGGCGCGCGCCGACCAAGCTCACCATGCAGGGGCTCAAGTTCATGCCCCAGGCCAAATGCGACTACCTGGACCCGGACTCGGCGCTGGGCCACGTCGACTGCTTTACCGGCGAAGCCTTCATCAAGGAAATGTTCCTCGACAGCGACACGGACATGGCCGCGCTGACCTTCGCGCCCTCCTCTCTCGAAGACATGGCCCTGACGGACGATGAAGCCGCGCGCACGCGCGCCATGGTCGATGCCATGGACGGGAATCATCGCCTGCTGGTGCACGGCCGGGTGATCCCCAACTTTGCAGGCGATATAGAGCGCATGCCCGAAATCGTCGAGCAATGGGATATCGCTTCCTGGAAAACCTACACCCAGGCAAGCCCGGACGGCAGCACCGGCTGGCGTCTCGACGATGACGAGGGCGCCCGCCTGATCGAGGCTGTGCGTGCCAGCGGCGTGAAGAATATTTGCATCCACAAGGGTCTGCCCTTGCCAACGCCGCTGATGACTAAAAATAACCGCCTGTATGGCGGCTGCGGCGACGTCGGTGCGGCAGCCAAGGCCAACCCGGATATCAATTTCATTATTTACCACTCGGGCTACGACATTAAAGACAAAGATCTGCCGTTTGTGCCCGGCGAACACGCCATCGGCGTGGATTCCCTGGTGCAATCATTGATCGATCATGACATCGGTCCGCAGAGCAACGTCTACGCGGAGCTCGGCACTACCTGGCGCTACCTGATGCGTGATCCGGAGGAAGCCGCCCACGTCATGGGCAAGTTGTTCCGCTATGTCGGCGAGGATCGTATTGTCTGGGGCACCGATTCCATCTGGTACGGCTCACCGCAGGATCAGATCCAGGGCTTTAGAAGCTTCCAGATTGCGCCTGAGTTTCGTGAAAAGTACGGCTACCCGGAGATTACCCCGGCGATGCGCGCCAAGGTGTTTGGACTGAACGCCATCGGACCGCTGGGAATCACCCTGGATGATGTGCAGAAACGCATGCAGGCGGACCCGGTGCAACAGGCTCAACAGAACTACGCGAACAATCCGGACCCGAGCTTTTTAACTTACGGGCCACGGACGCGGCGCGAATTTTTGAATCTGTTGGCCAGCGGCCAGGGCTAGTCTGTTGCGAAGCGCCGGCAGGCGTGAATTGCCGGCAAGCTTGAAGTGTCTTCGCGTGGCGTTGTGTCCGGACGTTATCCGGGACACGCCGTGAATACGTCCCTGTAGGCTCGCGGCGCCCGTCCCTGGGCGCCGACGGTCCCGGATAACGTCCGGACACAACGCCAGAAACGCAGGCTGAAAGCTTTAGGCCTGCCAGACTCGAATGTTCGCACAGAGATCCGCCTAAACCAGTTCGCCTGCCGCAAATTCGACACTGCAGTTTTGCGGCGAAAGGGTGGGTGGTTCCGCCAAAACCCTTGTTAATTCCCGATTAAAACGCCTTCGTCCGATCGGCACGCCTCAATTCCGGCAGAAAGCATAAAAGGCGTTATGCGGTGCAGGGATTACGGGACCGTCGGCCGCCAGGGATGGCGGCCGCGAGCCTACAGGGACGTATTCACGGCGTGTCCCGAATCCCTGCACCGCGTAACGCCAGGCACCAACGTTCGAGTCAGCAAATTCAATACACAAGGAATGAATCACGAATCCCAAATAGAAAAAAGGGGGCCGAAGCCCCCTTTTCCTGATGCGAAATCAGCACGCCTATTTTTTACGGGCGCGCTTCTTGCTGGCCGGAGCAGCCTTCTTCATCGACGTAGGGCCATGTCCATGAATCAGCTTTACCTGGGCATCGTCGTGGTAATGCGGATACTGGAAGTCCGGTGGCCCGTGCGGATGGTTGTGGCCATGACCCGAAGTCCAGTCGTACATCTGTGGACGCTGGCGATACAAGTGCGCAGCGGCGCGCTTGATATTGTCGTCAGGCGTAGACCACGGGTTGTAGTGGAAATAGTTATGCAGCTTCGAATCGGTACGACCGAAAGCAATACAACCCAGCTTGCACTTGAAGGCGCCATGATCAATGTAAGGCGGACGCCAGAAGTAGCCACCCGTGGGCAGCACGCCGAACTGCATCATCCAGGAATCACCCCAGATGTGATAACTCTCCTCGGCACAGTCGTGATAGGAGATATTGTTCTGCTGGAATTCCGGCGACATGTAGTAAAGGAAGCTTATTGCTTCGGTCAGCACGTCGTAATGCAGAACCTTGATGCCTACGCCCGTTGCCACAGACGGTGAAACCAGGTTACCCGGGCCCCACGGCACGTCGTTGTAGGAATTGAAAGACGAATAAGCGTCTTTAATTGCCAGTTGATGATTGCGATTGGATTCGATAAACGACGGCTCCGAATCGTTGAACATCACCAGCGCTTCGGCGCCGCGAGGCACCACCATGGCGCCTATGTGCATGCCGGCGGGAATAAAAGCGTAGTGACCTTCACCCCAGGCTTCGCCACCAACTTTGATGCCGCCCTTGAGCACGAATACTTCCATGTCGGAATAACTCATGCCAGGCCGGCGCTTGAAGCCACCATCAAATCTTACTTTCAGGGTACAGGCACCGGTATCGGTGTCCATTGAAAGCACTTTGTAATGAGTTCCCTTGAAGCCATTCAGATCGAATTTCTTAAACGGCGAGTCCAGCTCTACGTAGGGCTCGATATGTGGTCTTGCCACCTCGGTTCTCCTTATTTAATTGGCCAGAACAAGTCGTTTAGTAGACGACCTTGTGCTTACCCTTGGGTTCTTTGGGAATGTCCTTTTTCGGAATCTTGAGCAGGTTGTCACCGTCACGATTCCAGCCGCGCGTCTGAATAACACGCAGGAATTCCTTGTACCACTTATTGCGCTTGGGCCAGAGTTCCTCCATCTCATCGATGATGGCCTGATGGCGAACCTTCTGTTCCGCCACATTCTCTGCTATCCAAGCCTGTACGCCTTTATTGCGCTTGGGCTTTTTATCTTGCACACGTTGTGCCATTGGGTTCGAGCCTCCTGCTTACATGTAACTCTTACGATACCAGTCGTTCATTTCGTCGCCCGTCGTCAACCAGACATCTTTGTGGCTGGCGATATAACGGAACGCGCGGGCCAGATGCTTGAACTTGTTCGGCTGACCTACGTGGAAGGTGTGCAGACAAATCGGCATGCAACGCGCATTAGTTTCGCCTTCGTCGTAAAGCACGTCGAACTGATCGATGATCATGTCACCGAAGGCTTCAGAGGAAACACCGACGTTAAGGAATGACGGAATATCATTCAGCTCAACCGTATACGGGACTGAAATCAGCTTCTTCTTGGGCGTGTTGAAGGGGAACGGGTGATCGTCAGCGGTGTAGTCACACAGATACTCCACCCCGTACTCCTCGAGCAGGCGTGGCGTATTGTCGGTATGCGTCAGGAACGGACTGAGCCAGCCCTTGGTCTTGCGCCCGAGGGCCTTTTTCATTTCACTCAGGGTGCCTTCCAGAATGCTGCGTTCTTTTTCCTCATCGAGCATATTCAGCGTGCCGTCAGGATTGCGCACATTGCCGATGAAGTTCGCCGGGGCATTGTTGATACCGTGGCCAATCCAGGCCCAATCGCGCGTTTCGCCCTCTTCGATAATGCGCGGGTACTCGCGAATGATCTCGCCGTTCAGACAAACGGTGCCGCGCATGCCGCACTCATCCATCAGATCCATCATGCGCCACAGGCCGACGCGATTGCCGTAGTCACGCCAACCGTAGTTCAGCGGATCGGGTGTGAAGCCGGCGGTGCCGGGAATCAGCGGCGTGCCCGGAATATCGGCCGGAAAATGCTCAATATTGATGTACGGCATAACCGCCACGCGCGCGCCGTTGGGCAGGCTGAACGGCTTACGGTCGATAATCGGCACAAAGTCATAATGCTTGCTTTGCGTCAGCTTGCTGCGCGGTGCTTTCTTCAGTTTCGTGGCGCGGCGGGTTTTCTTTTTGGCAGCCATTACTGGATCTCCCCCTGTTGGCTAGTCGCTGGTCAGTTCTTATAAATCCCTTACTTCGCTCAGAGGCCGTTGATGTATTCCATCGCTTCCGACTTCGGGATGACGTCACCGTACTTGGCATTGATATCGAAAAGGTTGGCTTCGTGCGGGCCATCGTGGCGATCGCCGACAGCACTCGCGAATAACGATCGGACGAAAACCGTACTGCACGGTATCGACAGCCGTAGCGCGGATGCAGCCAGAGGTCGTGCAGCCAGTAATCATTAAGGTATCCACGTCCAGACCGTTCAACGTCGCCACCAGTGAAGTACCGAAAAAGGCGCTGGCATATTGCTTGGTGATCAGGACCTCATCTTCGAGCGGCTCAACCCCTGCGCAGAATTCCGCGTAGGGATTCCCCTCTACGAGGTCGCGAAGCACCGGCGCCTTGCGCACCCAGACTCCACCATCGAAATAGTTTGGCGGCGTGTAGCGAACATTTGTATGGATGACAGGCATGCCCTTGGCGCGCGCTGCGGCCAGTACCTCGGGCATTTCTTTGACGCATTCGATGACACCGGGCGCATACAGTGCCGAGCCTTCCGTGGTGTAGCCCTGGAGCAGGTCAATAACAATCAGGGCGGCTTTCTTGCCAAAGCCGATCCTGTTGTCCCATACGCCGGCGTAGTTTTCCTCTGCGTTGCTCATCGCGCTCCCCTAAGCTTGTTATTTGTTCCTCCGTCACCGGAGCCTGCCCGGCAAAGCCGCCGGAATTCCGCAGCAATGGGCGCGCTTTCTTATTGCCAGAGGCTTAAGTGCGGCCAGCGCTGATTGGCCGCCAATGGTGTCACCGAAAACGCACCCCTGCAACCGCCCGGAAAAGAGTTGCTCGGAGCGTTCACTCACCGGCTACACGGCGCAGATTGGCAGCCTCGGTCGCCGGAATCAGGGGGATCGAATCCAGCACCCAGCCCTTGTGCTCGCGACGCTGGGGCGACGGAATCGCGAAGGCCACCGCAGTCTCCTGAGCCCTGACCTGATCGGTATCAATTCGCCAGCCCAAGGCATCCCAGTCTTTCAGCTTTTCGCGATAGCGCAGGATCGGCTCGTCCGCCGGCACCATGAATTCCTTGGTATTGGTCGGCGGTGTCAGCCGAGGATGCAGGTCACCCAGCACCGTGATGTCCTGGCTGGCTACCTTCCAGTTCATCTCGTGGACCTTGTCGTCCATCTCCGGATCCAGGAAGGTACTGCGCAGATTGACCAGGAAAACGCGCGTATGCAGCTCATCAATGGGACACTCATACATATATTGATGCATGGCTTTACCAGGCCCGAAGTGAATGTAGGTCCATATCTGGTTCGGCCCTATTGAGCCGGTACCGGCCTCGCGCTCACTGCTGGCGGTTTTCATTTTGGCGAAATCCTTATCCTTGGACTCCGGCGAATTGAACCGGGCATAGAAACCGGGCCCCCATTGCGGGTCGCCGACCCAGCGCACGATATTCACTTTGTAGTCTGCGTTCTCGCCCGCAAAGCCGTGGGTCGGGTGAACAAACTCGTTATGCGCCGGATCCAGGCCGTTTTCCACCGAGCGCTCATAGTTAAAGCCGACTTCGTATTCCATCCAGGTGGCGCGCCAGTCAGCGCTTTCGAACTCCGGAATTTCCAGCAATGGCGGTCGCTGATCTGCCGGCAGATCACCCAGAAAGGCGAATATCAGACCGTACTTCTCCTGCACCGGGTAGGCGTCCACGCGCGTACGCGCCGGAATGCCGGCGCCGGCCCCGAGAGACGGGATTTTCCGGCATTGGCCATCGCCGTCGAACTGCCAGCCGTGATAGGGGCATTCGATACAGTCGCCTTTTAGCTTGCCGCCGGCCAGTGAACCGCCGCGGTGGCTGCAGGTATTGGCCAGGCAGCGCGGCTGGCCGTCGCTGTCGCGAAACAGCACGAAGTCCTGGCCCAGCATGCGCACCCTGCGGGGCTCGTCGGCCAATTCATTGGCCTGAACGGCCGGATACCAGAAATTGATGTACATGTGATTCGCCTCCCCAAACTCAATAATTAGGCCGTCAGGCCGTTATTGGCACCTTTCGTTGCCCTGCAGCGAGCAGATTTACCCGGCCTCAGACGGGGCCCCGGCTGCCCGTAGCGCGGTTAGCCTGCGGGTGTCATGCAATCCGGCCTTGCCCGGCCGACGAAGCCCCCACAATATACCCGTATAGCCCATCAGGAGAGGCCGTCATAATGTCCCAGACGCAACCAGCACCAGCCGCGGCGGAAGTCCCGCCCCATACCCCACGCAAGTCCAACGTGGTGGACAACTACAAAACCATGAGTGGTTTTGAAGGCCGCGAGGAGCAACTCGGCAAGTCACTCAACGTGATGCTGAAAACGCTGTCGAACACCGCCGGATACGCGCACGAAGTTAACGATGCCCTGGTCAAGATGCATCTGAACGCGATGCAGTTCGCTAAAGATCAGGGCGCGATGAAAGAGTGGGTCGAGCATGATCGGAAGACCATGAAACCCATCAACGAGCGCATGGCGAATATCATCCGCAAGACCGGACAAGGCGAAATTGCCCTGGTCGGCCTGTTTGATCGCACCGCGTGTCACTACCAGTTAGCCCTGGAGAACGAAAGCGAGACCGGTATGCGGCGCTGGAAAGAACCCTTCGGCTATGTATTGAAACAGGCCAAGCGTATCGGCCAGTTCGATATGACCGAAGAAGAAATTCACGAGAACTTCACCAAGCCGCGCTTGCATGGCTATGCGAAAGATATGGGCGTGGAGCTGGATGTTTCGGACATCGACGAAGACGGGTGGATTACCTGTCGTTTGGTCGAAAAAGAGGACTGATACTTTTCAGCCTGTTGAGACCTGGTTTAAGAGCCCGGCCGTGTGCCGGGCTTTTTTTGGCCTGGTAAACGCAGGCTCGTCCAGCGATGGCATTAGTTAGCGGGCCCGGCGTGTCGGTGACGTGGCCAGACTCGCCGTGAATACATCCCTGTACGCTCTGCGGCCGCATCCCTGCGGCCGAGGTCTGGCCACGTCACCGACAGCTGGCCTTAAACCTTGATGCGTTGGCGAGAGCGCAGCTTGCGGCGGCTTGGCCAGACTCGCCGTGAATACATCCCTGTAGGCTCTGCGGCCGCGTCCCTGCGGCCGAAGGTCTGGCCAAGCCGCCGGCAAGCTGCGCTGAAACCTTAAAAGCGACTTAGGCAACGGATGCGTAACTCTTCCACGCATTCGCCGGTTATCGGTAACGGCGAACTTGAAGCGAATTCCAGGCCGTCAGGCGCGATGGTTTTTCCAGCGCAGCGACTGCTTGCACGAACGCGCTCGCCTTAGCGCGGCAATCCGGGTAGTTTCGCGAACTCATGGGGAGTGATTCGACAGACTCGGTAAAGCTCGGACCGATTTACCTTTCGCCGGGCGTGACAGTGCGTAATGCGCTGACGTACTGGTATGCGGCGTTTTTTACCATCGGCCTGGTGGCGGCGGTGGGATTCATGCAGCCGTATTTGCTTAGCGAGAACCTGGGCCTGCCGATTTCACAGGAGGGCCGAGCCAGCTCGATTCTGCAGCTGGGCTACGAGGTTGTCGTTCTGCTCGCCGTGGGGCCGCTGGGCGCGTTGGCGGACCGGATCGGACGACGGCCGATCTTTGTGCTGGGCTTCTGCTGGATCAGCGCCTCGTTTGTGCTGTTTCCGCTGGTGGAAAGCTTTGCCCAGCTGTTTGCGGTGCGGGTATTTTTTGGCGTCGGGTCGGCCTGCTGCACCTGCATGATGGCCACCGTGCTCGCGGACTATCCGCTGAATCGCTCGCGTGGATTGATGATTGCCGCCACCGGCGTCTGCAATGGCCTGGGCGCGCTATTCATGATCGTGCTGCTGTCGCAGCTGCCGGATATTTTTGCCGGCATGGGTTTCGAAACCCTGATGTCCGGGCGACTGACTTATTGGCTGGGCAGTGTACTGGCGGTGATTACCGCGCTGGTGGTTTGGCGCGGACTGAAGGCCGGCAAGCCGGGCGTGCCACAGCCACGCAAACCCCTGGCCAATCTTCTGCGCGAAGGCATTGGTGCTGCGCGAGGTAATCCGCGCATATTGGTGACCTGCGCGGAAGCTTTCGCTGCGCGCGGCGACCTGGTGGTTTTCTCAACGTTTTTCAGCCTGTGGGCTCGCCAGGCAGGCATTGAGCAGGGCCTGACGCTGGAAACGGCCATTGCGGCGGCAGGTAAGTTTGCTGCCATCGTTAGTTTGTCGCAATTGCTGTGGGCACCGGTATGGGGCTGGGTCCTGGATCGCTTTGACCGGGTCACGGTACTGGCCATGGCCATGCTGCTGGCCGCCACAGCCTACATTTGGGTGGGCTTCTCCGCGGATCCGCTGGCCGCCGCATTTATCCCGGCGGCCATTCTGCTGGGTATTGGTGAAGGCAGCGCGATCTTGTCCGGCGCCGGGGTTATCGGCCAGGAAGCGCCCGAGGACATTCGCGGCTCGGTACTGGGATTATTCAATTTTGCCGGCTCGCTGGGCATCCTGACCATCTCCTTGGTAGGCGGTTTTTTGTTCGATGCCTGGATGCCCGGCGCGCCCTTCGTGGTGGTCGGGCTGATCAATGGCGCCATCATGGTGCTGGCCATTTGGGTTCGCTGGCGCTACGGCTACCGCGACCCGTCCGGCGCCGGTCGCCCGGCCTGACCGTACCTGCGATTTTTATATATAAAACAAATATTTAAAATTTCTCTGGTCACTGATCCTGGCAGATCGGATCAGCGCATGCTGCTGCCCTGACCTCGGATACTTTGCAGCCTTTTTACAACAGCTAGCTCGAGGCGCCGAAAATAGAGACGCCAAACGCCCGAAAAGGCTGTATTTCCTAGGCTTTCTTGATAACCTCGCGTCAGCTTCGGTATGTCTTAGGCGTGGCGTTTCAGCCAACGACAAGAGACATCGGGAAGCCGGGGATTTACCAAGACGGATTCTGTCCGTCAAACAGGGATTTGGGGGTTAGAACATGATGAATCGTGGCGTGATCGGCGTAGCCGGTCTTGCACTGCTGGTTACGACCGGCCCAGTACTCGCAGCAATGGAAGACATTGTGGTTTCGGCAACACGTCGCGACCAGGATTTGCAGGACGTACCCCTGGCCGTCAGCGCTTTTTCCGGCGAGCAGATCGAAAAGCTGCAGATGGTTGCGGCTCAGGATATCGGCGACGCGGTGCCGAACCTGCTGACTTACACGGTGACCGCTGGCGCGCAGGCTATGCAGGTCGCCGCGCGCGGAACCGCGATTCAAAACCCGGGTTTCAACGTGTCCGAATCCCCGGTGGGTATTTACGAAGATGACATCTACCGAGGCCGGCTGGCTTCGTCGAACCTCGACCTCACCGATGTCGAGCGAATCGAAGTGTTGCGCGGCCCGCAGGCTACGCTCTATGGGCGCAATACCATTGCCGGCGCAATCAAGATTGTGACCCGCACGCCTGGCGATGATGCCTGGGCTAATGGCTCCATCGGCTACGGTAATTTCGACACCGCCAAGGTAACGGCTTCTGCCGGCGGACCCATTGAAGAAGGTTCGCTGGCCGGCTCTGTCGCCGCAAGCTGGCACCAGCGCAACGAGGGCTGGCAGCCAAATCCGGTGACTGGTCGTGCCGCCGGCGAGTTCGAGAACAAGGCAGCTCGCGGCAAGTTGCACTGGTACGGCGGCGACGTGATCGACGCGACATTCAGCTTCTGGGCCGTGAAGCAGGAAAATGACGGCTACAACGGCGTGCCGTACACGCCGTTCAGCGCCGGCTTCGCAGCGGCGAACCCCGGCAGCGGCAGTCCGGTACCGGGTAAACCGATCGACGGCTTCTATTCGAACCTGTCGCCCGAAGGCGCGAATTCCGGTGCCACAACACAATCCGGCGCCAGCTTGGACGCTACTTTCAGGCTCAGCGACAACATCGATTTACGATCGATTACTGCGTACACAGTCATTGACGACGAATTCGCCTTTGACCTTGCGGGCGGCGGCAACTTCGTCGATATCGGCGGCGGAACTTTCATAGGCCCACTGCCGGGTCTGCTGGTTAACTCCGTTTCCGACCTGGAACAGGTTAGCCAGGAATTTCACCTTCTGGGGCGTTCATTCGACGATCGCCTGGACTGGATCATCGGGGCGTTCTATCTGAAGGAGGAAGGCGCACAGGATTACTCCGGAACGATACCCAACATATTTGGTTTCAGAGAGCTCAGCAATTCCGAAACGCAGAGTTTCGCCATATTCGCGGAAGGCACCTTCAACTTCACCGACCGATTTTCTGCCACGCTGGGCGGCCGTTGGACGCGGGACGACAAGGAATACGCGATCAACTGTTCCGGCGCGTGCACCCCGAACCCGGTGACTGGCCTGTCGGTAGCCCTTGACGAGTCCTTTGACGAATTCACGCCCAAATTCGCAATACAATACCAAATCGGGGAAAACTGGCTGTCGTTCGCCACAGTTTCACGCGGCTTCCAGGCCGGCGGTTTCCAAACGCTGTGCTTCGGCAATTTAGAGTGCGCTGGCGAAGTCTATGATCCGCAGACTGTGTGGAACTACGAAGTCGGCTTCAAAGGCGAACTTTTTGACAACACCGTGCGCCTGAACGGAGCCGTTTTCTACGCCCAGTACGAAGACATCCAGCAGACACGCGGCATTCCCGGCGCCAACGGAATATTCTTCGTGCAGGACAACGTCGGCGATGTCGATGTCTGGGGCATCGAACTGGAACCTGTCTGGTCGCCAGCCGACGGCCTGAATATCTTCGCGACCCTTGGTTACCAGAATGCCGACAAAGCCAGTTTCTTCAACGCAGCTGCTAATGGCATAGTTTCTTTTAATCTGCCGTCCACGCCGGAATGGACCCTGCGAGCAGGCGCTGACTACACTACGCCGGTAACGTCCGACATGAACCTGCTGCTCGGCTTCGACGTCAATGCCTCGGACTCTTACTTCAACTCGATCACCAACGACGTGCCGGTTCCGAGCTATAACCGCCTGAACGGATTCGTTGGGTTGGGCGGCGCCGACGGCAACTGGTCGCTGATCCTGCAGGCACGCAACCTGACAGATTCGGACGACTTCGTATCCGGACTGTACTTCGACACCAGCGCAAACGTCCGGACGGTGCTGCCGCCGCGCGAGTACATGCTGAACCTGCGAGTTGATTTCTGATTTCCGAAACTCCGGACATCGACTTGAAGGGGCCTTCGGGCCCCTTTTTTGTCTGTGGTTCCAGCACGAAATGAGGACGTTCGAAAAACGGCCATCGCTGGACAGCGCTTCGAGTTTGGAACGGTTTGTGCAGCCTGTCACAGGGACTCGCTGTGAATACATCCCTGTACGCTCGACGGCCGCGTCCCTGCGGCCGACGGTCCCTGTGACAGGCTGCACAAACCGTTTTAGGGTGGTTCGAATCTCGGCACTCTGTTTCGACGCTTCAAGACTGCGCAATACAGTGGCAGAACAGATGCTTCCCTAAAGGTGACCAACAAAACATAGCGGTCATTCCACTCGGTACAGCCGGTATTGCGAAAACAGGTCGGCGCGGCTCAGAGTTCAAATCGGGCGCAGAGGCGTGAGGCCGGGCGAGACCTTCGGCCGCAGGGACGCGGCCGCAGAGCCTACAGGGATGTATTCACGGCGGGTCTCGCCCGGCCTCGCGCCTCTGCGTTCCGCCACCGCACAACCCGTTAACCAAGGCATCGCGACAAGCCAAACAATAGCGCTAACATTAGCGCATGCCCGAATACGCCCGAACATCTACCCTCGCCTTCTTCGCCATTCTTGCCATCGCCAGCTGCAACCCGCCGCCGCCACCCCCAACGCCTGATGCGGACGTCATCGTCATCGGCGCGGGCATTGCCGGCCTGTCGGCGGCATTGGAAGCCAATGATCGCGGCGCGAAGGTGCTGCTCCTGGAGCAAAACTCAGTAGGTGGCGGTCATGCGGTAATGGCCGGAGGACTGTTCCTGGTCGGCACACCGCTGCAGGATGCACGCGGCGTCCAGGATAGCCCTGATCTCGCCTACCGCGACATCATGGCCTGGGGCGAGGATTCCAATGCGAACTGGGTGCGACGTTACGTGGACGAATCACGCAGCGAGGTGCATGACTGGCTGGCGGGCTTCGGGGTCAAGTTCACCCTGCTGTTGCCGGCCCCGGGCGAAACCAGTGTGCCGCGCTTTCATTTTGCCCGCGGCGGCGCCGCCAATGTTGTCGTGCCTTTAATGCAGGCACTAACAAAGCGCGACGGTATCGAATGGCGGGTCAATCACGAAGTGACATCAATGGAACGCGTGGCGGATGGCATTGCCGTCGTTGCACGCGAGCTACGCGGCGGCGCGGAGACACAGTTGTTTGCACCCGCGGTAATCATTGCGACCGGTGGCTTCGAAAGCGACATGGAACGGGTGCGTGCCAACTGGCTACCTGGCGTCGCGCAACCCGAACGACTGCTGGCCGGCGCCAGTCGCTTCGCCCGGGGTGCCGGGCTCGAACTCGGGCGCGCCATGGGCGGCAACATTGCACGGCTGGATCACCAGACAATTTTTGTAACCGGCTTTCCGGACCCGCGCGACCCCGAAGGTGAGCGCGGTCTGCTGGCCATGAATGAAGCGGCCATTTTTATCAACCGTGAAGGCAAGCGCTTCGTGAATGAAGCGGCTGCACGCAAAGTGCTGGAGAGCACGGTGCTGAGCTCGGCCGATCAAACCTACTGGATGGTTTTTGATGCCGCGGGACGCAAGCGCCTGCAGGTGCGCGGCGCCCCCTGGCTGACCCGCGACACGCTGGCCGCAGAGATCATCGACAATGCCGAAATCGTTGCGCAGGCCGACAGCATCGAGGCATTAGCACAAGAAATCGGGCTGCCGGGCGAGCAGCTGATCGCGACCGTTGAACGCTTTAACCAGCTGGCCGCCGACGGGCTGGATGAGGATTTTGGGCGCTTCGGCGCGGACAGTCCGCGCCGGATTCCGAAGCCGCTGGTCGAGCCGCCCTTTTTCGCCCTGCAAAGCTACCCCATGACGCGCAAGAGCATGGGCGGGCTGCAGATTGATGATCAGGCGCGGATGCTGGATGCGAACGGTGAAGTTCTGCCCGGTCTGTACTCTGCGGGAGAAGTTACCGGCGTTGCCGGCATCAATGGCTCGTATGGCGGCTCCGGCACGTTTCTAGGCCCGTCGATCCTGACCGGCCGGATTGCCGGGCGCACGGTTGCAGAGGACCTGGCGCTGCCGACGGTTGCCGGCGGAAACGACGCGATCACCGACTCAAGGGCTGGCTCCAGCCCGGTAATATCGAACAGTCAGGCCGGGACCGGCGCAACCGCTCCGGCAAAGTCGTCAGCACCCAATGACGACTGGCGTTACCTGGACGAGGAAGGCCTGGCCTGGTTACTGGAAGTGTCGCGACCAGGCTACTGGCACTTTGAGGTCGCTCACGAACTGGTGCTTGAACAGCAGCGCGACTGCGCTGAATGCCATGGCCCGGCATGGCCTACGCGCATGGCGCAAAGCCGCAACGAAAAACGGGTGCAGCTGGAAAGCTGCACCCGTTGTCATTAGTGACTCGTAACAGGCTAGCGAACGTCACCGCCGAAGCGTACCCGGGCAGTCAGGCCAAAGGTACGCAGGCGCGGATGGGATACGCTATATCTAATCGGGAAGAAATCCGAAGTAGTACTTTGCGGTGGATTCTCCTGCTGGAAGTCATCCGTATTGGTAAAAAACACATCGCGGTAAGCAGAGATCGGCGTATCGTCATCTAGCAGGTTACGCGCCCAGATTTCAATGGTGTAACGACCAGATTTAATACCGATGGAACCGTTCACGATGGACCTGGCCGGAATATAACTCTGATTATCATTGCCGATGAATACATCGTCCTGCCACGACCAGTCGCCGCGCGTATAAAACTCCCAGTCACCGGTTATGATTCGCGAGTAACCCAGACCGGCCGTCGCTTGCCACTTCGCACGACGCAGCAACTGATTGCCACTGACGTCACCGGTCGGTGCAAAGCTTGGGAACCTTTCATAGGTGTCCTGACGGGCATTGTTGATTTTTGCGTCTGCGAACGCCAATGAGAAACGACCGGTAAAATTTTCGGTGAACATGATGTCCGTATCGAGCTCAAAGCCAAAGTAGCCCGCATCTGCGGCGTTCACGTTAACGGCTTCTGGCTGATCCAGCGGCAAGCCACTAATGGGATCGAATTCGACCGTCTGACGAAGCACGATGTCTTTCCAGTCATTGTAATACAAGGCCAGGTTCAGGCCGACGCGTCCGTCGGAGGTGCGACCCTTGGCGCCGATCTCATAGGTAGTAATCTTTTCCGGGTCGAAAGGCACTACACCCTCGACCGGAATTGGATCGGGACTGACGTCGATATCGACGACTTCGGCGGAAAAGAAGGTTATGCCGCCCGGTTTCTCACCGCGTGCGACATAGCCATAAACCATCCAGTTATCGTTCATGTTGAAGTCAAGACCAAGACGACCCGTCCATTGCTGGAAGTCGACTTTGCCGTTTTGCACACTTAACGGAGTGGGATTATTGAGATCCTCCTCGTCCCAGAAGGTAAGTGTCGACTCCTTGGTCGAGTCGGTATAACGCAACTCAAATCGCGCGGTCAGTGCATCGGTAATGTCGTAGTCCATGCCCGTAAACAGGGCCCAGGCGCTTTCCTCGTTGAGCGAAACATTCCGCTCCAAGGGATCCAGGTCGCCGCCCGGAGTAAACCATGGCCCAAACGCACCGGTCCCAATAGGCACGCCACCCGTCGGAAACACCGGAATAAACGGCCCGAAATCGACAAAATCGGCCGGCAATGGCTGATTGGTAGCTCTTACGCCACCGTCACCACCTTTGGCTTCGACATCATAGAAATAGCCACCAGCGGTATACCGCAGGCGTTTGTCCTGATCACTGGTAAAGCGAATCTCCTGGCTGATTTCCTGGGTCCTGTCTTCCTGCTCGATCTGCAGCAGACCTGTGGTCAGGCGCTGCAGCGATGTATCCGTAGTTGAGCAAAAACCAGGCACTGGGAAAGTTTCCGAACAATAAACGTATGGCAACCCGAGCCCGATGCCACGATTGCCGTCAACCCGCGCCGTTTGCTTGGTTTCCGAGTAACCAGTCAGAGATGAAATGGTGCCAAAATCCAGGTCCCAGTCGATGTTCAGGTTACCGCGGACCAGTTCGCGTTTTTCGCCGTCTGCACCGAACACTTTCGGTATATCAGCGCCATTGATACCGGGCAATGCTCCACAGACGTTTTGCAACCGGCCGTCGCCTCGTTCTTCGCAATCTGCGGGGATACCGCTCTGCGCAGCATCGTCGATGGCATCGTCAGAAAAATAAACGCTGCCGTAGACTTCAAAGGTATCACTTGGCACCCATCTCAGGCCCAGCTGCCCGCTCTTAAACTGATAGCCGGCAATGTCATCGGAACCCAAGATATTTTTGTAACTGCCATCGAAATCGTCATACAGAAAGGCAGCCCGGCCGGTCAGGGTATCGGTGAACAAAGGACCACTAACGAAGAACTGTCCCGACAATCGCCCATCGTTGCCGGCAATGGCTTCCGCCTTGGCGGCGAACTCATCAGTCGGGCGTTTGGTGATGTAGTTGATCGCGCCAGCGAAAGCGGTACGGCCGTACAAGGCACTTTGCGGCCCCTTAACCACCTCGATTCGTTCTACATCCAGCTGGCTGAAGTTCAAACCTTCCCGTCCGGATACGTAAACGCCATCGACAAAGATGGCAGCATTGTTTTCACCAAAAATATCCGTCGGTGCAACGCCGCGAATAACAGGTATTGGTAAGAATTCGCCCTGCGCATTAAAGAAGGACAAACCCGGCGTCAGGTTAGCGACGTCGTCCAGGTTGCGGATAAACGCCGACTCAATCTCCTCGGAGCTGAAAGCCGTGATTGCCAGCGGTACGTCGCTGAGAGATTCTTCAATCCGTCGCGTTGTAACGACGATTTCGTCGATCTGCGCCTGCGCCGGTCCCGCAGCCAGCGTAATCAGTAGAAGCGATAGAAAAAACTTAAAGGTCGCCGAAACCGGCCTGAACGTGCACAGCATAAGTGTAGCCCCCTGAAATACCCCCAACGCAGCGCCGGCAATCTGCCGATGTGGCGTATGAGTCACAGGCGCTAGGCCGAGCGTGTCAGACGCCGCTGCGATATCTTCTGATCATACCCCAACCTTTGGCCAAGGCGAACCATTCGACTGTGGCGGCCAAGCGACGACTGCTATGCTGCCGGCACCTCGCAAGCAGGTAGCACAGCGCATGGCACCAGAAGCACCAGAAGCACCAGACGTTAACGACAATACCGTCGACGGCGAATACCCGCCAGCCAGCCGTGGCTGGTACGTCGTCGCGGTGTTAACGCTGGCCTACATGATTTCGTTTCTCGATCGTCAGATCCTGGCCTTGCTGGTTGAGCCCATTCGCCAGGATCTGGGTCTCAGTGACACGCAGATCAGCCTGCTGCTGGGCCTGGCCTTCGCCATCTTCTACACCCTGCTCGGCCTGCCGCTGGGTCGGCTGGCCGATCGCTATAGCCGACGCACCATCATCGCGGCCGGCATCACGGTCTGGTGCATGATGACGGCGGCCTGCGGACTGGCGAAAAACTTTACCCAGCTGTTCCTGGCCAGGGTCGGGGTTGGCGTAGGTGAAGCAACGCTCAATCCCTGCGCGCTGTCGCTGATCAGTGACTACTTTCCGCGCAAGACACGCGGACGCGCCATCAGCGTTTACAACATGGGTGTGTCGCTGGGCGCAGGCACTGCGCTGATCCTAGGCGGTTGGATTATTGGCATCGTTTTCAGCACACCGACGCTGGAGATACCGGTGCTCGGCGAAGTAAAAGCCTGGCAAGCGGTGTTCCTGGTTGTCGGCCTGCCCGGACTGCTGGTGGCGGCCCTGATGGCAACTATTAAAGAGCCGCCGCGCCGCGGTCGTATCAGCGTGACTGATGCCAGCGGCAATCGCAGCGAAGAAATCTCCATCCCGGAAACCATTAAGTATCTGTTGAATCGCTGGCGCACTTACGGCAGCCATTTTCTCGGCATGTCCGTCGTAACCATCATCGGCTACGCCTTGTTCTTCTGGATTCCTACCCTGTTTGTACGCACCTGGGACTGGAGCATTCCGCAGATCGGCGTCGCCTACGGCATCATCAACCTGGTGTGCGGACCGAGCGGCGTGCTGCTGGCCGGCTGGCTGGCCGACCGCCGCTACGCGCGCGGTGACAAAGGCGCGTTGATTCGTACCTGCCTGTTGTTCAACTGCCTGTTCATTCCCTTTTCGGCCCTGGCCCCGCTGATGCCCTCGGCACCGCTGGCATTGTTGATGCTGCTGCCGGCTTCCATCGGCGGCGCAGGCGTCACTGCCACCGGCGCCGCGGCCTTGATGATGTACACACCCAATCAACTGCGAGCCCAGGTCACGGCGCTTTATTACTTTGTCATCAGTGTGCTGGGTCTAACCCTGGGACCCACAGCCGTGGCGCTGTTTACCGACCAGGTTTTCGGCGACGAGGCCGCCTTGCGTTACTCGTTATCCATCGTGTGCGTATTGGCCGGACTGTTTGCCATTGGCTTTATGACCTTCAACCTCGGGCTGTATCGTCGGGCCGTTGCGGCTGCGGAACTGGCAGAAAATGAAACGGCGGAGCCGATCGCTACCTAGTTAAGTGCCGCACGCGCCAGCTGTTCCAGCGCGGCGTATTGACGTTCACAGGACAGTGCCAGGGTGAGCTGTCCTGCTGCGCGCAGCTGGTTGTGTTCGCCGCGACTGGCGAAGCGTTGCGCGTCCCAGCCAAAATAGTTTTCATTCAGCGCGTCGGCACAGAAACGCGCGGCCAGTTCCAGAATAATCGTCAGTGTCGCCGGCAAAACCGCCGCGCGTTCCTGGTCTGTAATCCAGTCTCCTGCGGAATCAGCGTAGCCCTGCAAGGCTGCGGCGAATAATTCCGGCGAGAACACGCCACTGCGATCGTTCTCGCCGGCCGGGTTACACCACGACCGCAGTGCGTCCCCCAGTTCCAGCGGCAAAGGCATGCAGCCGACGGTGTCCAGGTCAACCAGCGCGATGCCGTCTCCGCTGACCGCATCAAATAACATGTTGTTTATTTTCGGGTCGCCGTGCACCACGCGATCTGGCGTGGCAGGAACCTCTGGCAGACGCGCAGCCAGGGCAAGAATTTCTTTGGCCAGTAGCTCAACGCGAGCAAAATCCGCATGATCCGAATGCTCGGCCAGGGCCTCGCGCAACTGGCGCAAATGCCTGGCCGTGTCATGCACGCCCAGGCGCGGATTAGCGAATTGGTGCGGCATGCCATCCAGGGCGCGATGAAAACGCCCAAGCAGCGCGCCCGCCGCGCTGGCCTGAGCGGCCGTAGCCAGGGAATCCAGACTGACGCCGTCGACCCAGGTCATCAAACGCCAGGTGCCATTATCGGATTCGAGCCAATATTCCCCGGCGGGCGTAGCGACCAATAACGGCGTTGTCAGTCCACTGGCTTGCAGCTGTGCCGTGACTCGATGAATATCGCCGTTCACCGCGGCCGGAAACACCGGGTTGACCCGCTGCAGTGCAAAACGCCTTGCGTCGGGCAAGTCCACCCGCCAGGTCGCATTGATCAGGCCCTGGGCGAGGAGCTGCAAGCGACCCTCGTCCAGACCCCAGGTCTGGCGGAGGATTTCAGCGGCAATGGCATCGTCATTCATAGCGGGCGGATTTCAGCCTGCGCCGTCGCCTGGGTCAACCGGTGGCCGGTCCAGCAGGCTTTCCGGCAAAGGGAGCGTCGCGCTTGCTGCTCTGCGGCAGAACGTCTATCCATGCAAGAAAGCCGACTTGCCTGGTCGTTATGCGACGCTGACGCGAGACACAGATCTAGTTTCGAAACGAAACTATATTGACGAACCGGCCCGGGCACCGCTAAGCTATGTTTATGAGTGAAATGGAATTCCAGACCCCGGGCGCCGACTTGCTGTTTACTGATGCAGCGGCCCTCAAAGTGGGCGAACTGATCGAGAAGGAAGGCAACCCGGACCTCAAACTGCGCGTGTTTATCAGCGGCGGTGGCTGTTCGGGTTTTCAATACGGCTTCACCTTTGAAGAGGCTCTGGGCGACGGCGATTCGCATGTGGAGAATCAGGGCGTAACGCTGCTGGTCGATCCCATGAGTGTCCACTACCTGCTGGGCGCGGAAATCGACTACAAGGAAGACCTTGAAGGTTCACGCTTTGTAATTCGCAATCCGAATGCGAAAACCACCTGCGGCTGCGGTTCTTCATTCTCCGTCTGACGGCGGCGCTTCGGCCGTTGGCCGATAGCGCACACAGTATTCTTGCAGTTCGGATTCAGCCAGCGATTCCTGCAGCAGCCCGCAACTCAATTTTTCGCCCTCGCGCCGTAAGTGCCCGCAGCGTGAGCAGTTACCCAGCGCTGCACCCTTGCGTTCCTCGGCCAGCCAGTCGCGCAAACGTCGCAGTTCTTCCGTGATCAGTAATTCTCGTTCGCTACCCAGACGTTCGCCGGCGCGTGCCAGCGCATGCAAAGGATCACGCTCAAGACAGTGACGACCTGCAGCGCTAAGTTCGAACAAGACGCTGCGACCGTCGCGTTCCGAAGCTTGGCGTGTCAGCAGTTCGCGCTCGACCAGGCTGCGCACGGTTTGCGAAGCCGTGCCGCGAGTCGTGGCATGAAAATCTGCAAAGGCGGAAACCGTGCGCGAGAAGCGATTGGCCCGCGAGAAAAATCGCAAAGCCGTCCATTGCGCCGGAGTCAGATCGCCGGCGGCGCAATCGGCATAGGCCGCACGACCTAACTGCACCAGCAGCTCGGCCAGGTCGGAAGCGGCATTTGACCCCTGCATCCCCATGGCGGAAGATAGTAGCGATTCGAAACTATGTTGACAACGGCT
>CAWKLL010000052.1:0-49209 GCA_963850255.1 uncultured Gammaproteobacteria bacterium | reverse complement strand
CTTTGAGGGATTGGATGAAATTGCAGTCGTACGGATGTCCGCCCGGGCTGGTGATGACGGTATCGACGGGATCGCTTGCGTAACAAGTGAACCGTTCCATGGCCATGCGACAGCCGATCTCGTGGGCTCTTTCCCAATGGCCGGAGACGACGTCGATCAAACGATGTTCCACGTCCAGCAAGGTGTTCAGGCAAAAATCGGGGGAAGCGGATCGAGCCGCCTCAACCATGTCGAGGTGCACGGGATTGTCGCGGATGTTACCTGGCCGGATGGCCGGATGGATGCCCCGATTTGGATCGAGGGTCAATCGGTGGTTGGCGAGAATGGTCTGGAGACCGGCGGTTCCGGGGACGAGAGCTTTGCGTCCACCGCTGAAGCCGGCGAAATAGTGGTGGACAATTCGGCCGGTGAGGACTTTGACGTCGGCGTTGAGGACGCGGCGGCTGATCTGAATGGGCGTGCCCAAGCGAGTCGTGCCCAAGTCGACCAACTCGGTTTGGTCCTTGCAGTCGTGACCGTGACATTGAACGCGGTTTGCGATCTCGGGACCAAGCACGTTGATGACATCGCGTGCAGATGATGTTCATGCGTACCGGTGGCGAGCACGACGTCGATGTTCGCCGTGTCGATACCGCCAGCATTCAGTTCCGCTATCAACGGAGGAAGGTAGTGTGGCGCGGCGGCGACGCGTGTCTTTCCGGGGACGAGAATGATGGCTGATCGTTTTCCCCGGGCGATCTCTCGGAGGGCGCGAACCCGTCGGGTTTCCCAAGGAGCGAACGATCAGGTCTTGGGGCGTTCGGTCGGATCTTTTGGTTTTGGGCTGAAGCGTTTGTATCGTCCAGCCATCGGGAAATGAGCAGGGTAGCGTCTGGGAACCGTAATTGACGGTTAGATGTTGCACGTTGCAAGTCCTCCCAGGCGGTTTTGGACTCTTCGGGGCCGGTCACAGTGTTAATCATCATCGGTATCGACCAGCGCGTGAGCTCAATCGTCCCGCCCTGGTCAGCGCGTTGGTCTCGTTTGACTTTTTGCACAATGTCTTGTGCGGACCCTCTAAGGGGCGGGGTCAATGGGGAGGGGTCAATATAGGCGGAGAAGCTTTACGCGGTCGTTTCGCACTTACCCGCACCAAGGATCAAGAAATTGGGTCTGTCCTTGGTACCGTAAGAGCCGACATGTATGGTATGGCGCGGCCTGGGAAGACCCCGGGGGGGCGGGCAGCCCAGGTGCTCCAAGAACGTTGGTACCAGATCAAGGGGCGAGACGAATCCAAGATCACCGCGACCGGCAAGTGTGGGTCCTGCCGCACCGAGAAACCCGACTTGCGAATGGTCGGTGCCGCGGTGAAACTCGCACGGTGACTGCCGCAGCTCGGCTTGGGGATGCACGACGCGATCGACGAAGTGAGTCGCGTCCGCCCATTCAGCAAATAGGTCAGGCAACTTTTCGGGTACGTCTCCACCGTACAACGACGCCGTTCTCCGAACCGCTTTGATCGCCGGTCTCTGCGTTACGGGGTCGACGAGCGCCCATAAGTCTGCTTCCATGCGATCCAGTAGCTGTTCGTATTCGGCACCTGGACGAACGATCCCGTTTGGTTCACGGCCTTTTAGATTTACACGGAACTGACCAGTGTAGTACGTCCCTGGACAATGACAAAGTCGCACGCACGCCGGAGGCGCGGGTGCGCTTTCGCCTGTTTGGCGAGTCCAGCCTGGACTTTGAAATTTTGTGCTGGATCGGCGACCCGGCCCTGCGCGGCCTGGTCATCCACGAACTGAATTGCGCCATCTACAAAGCCTTCGCCGACGCAGGTATCCAGATCCCCTTCCCGCAGCGCGATCTTTACATCAAGTCCATGCCCGGCAACGGGCTGGCCGACGCCTGAATTCCAAACACACTGTCGCAACGGATACGGGCCATGCATGACAACCTGTATGCGTTCCTGCGCAGCGGTTTCAGCCACCGCCTGGACAGCCCCTGCCTGGTGGTGGCTGACGGGCCAACGATCAGCTACGCCGAGCTGGACCAGCTGAGTGCCCGCTATGCGCGGGTTCTGGATGGATTTCAGCTGGCAGCCGGCGACCGGGTGGTCGCCCAGATCGACAAATCGCCCGATGCCGTAGCGCTTTACCTGGCCTGCCTGCGTCGCGGCCTGGTTTATGTGCCGCTCAACACGGCGTATACCGCGGCAGAAGTGGACGTACTTTCTGGGCGATGCACAGGCCGGCTTGCTGATCTGCCGGCCGGACAAACGCGCCGAACTCGCTCCGCTGGCTAAAGCTCATGGCCTTGAACAAGTCGCCACGCTGGGCGATGGCCTTGGCCTGGAGGCGCGCGCTGCAGCCGCTTCTCCGCTGCAGGAACTGACCTCAAGGCCGACGACGATCTCGTCGCGATGGTCTACACCTCCGGCACGACCGGCCGTTCCAAGGGCGCCATGCTCAGCTTTGCCAACCTGGCCAGCAATGTATCGGCACTGCACGAAATCTGGGGCTGGCAGGCTGACGATGTGCTTCTGCATGCCTTGCCATTTTCCATGTGCACGGCCTGATCGTCGCCCTGCACTGTGCCCTGCTGGGCGGCTCGCCGATTTTGTTTCATGCCCGCCTGGATATTCCCGCCTGCGCAGCGACCTGCCTCGCGCCAGCGTACTGATGGGCGTACCGACCTTCTACACCCGCTTGCTGGATGATCCGGATTTCAACGCACAGGACTGTCGCAACATGCGTCTGTTTATCTCCGGCTCAGCGCCACTGCTGGCGGAAACGTTCCACGCCTTTGTCGAGCGCAGTGGCCATCGCATCCTGGAACGCTACGGCATGACGGAAGCCGGCATGATTGCGTCAAATCCGTTGCAGGGAGAACGCATTGCCGGCAGCGTCGGCTACGCCTTGCCAGACGTTGAATTGCGCGTGGTCGACGAAAGCGGTGCCGAACTGGCCGCCGAGCAAATCGGACAGCTGGAAATTCGCGGCCCGAATGTGTTTCGCGGCTATTGGCGACAGGCGGAAAAAACCGCGGCGGAGTTTTGCGCAGACGGTTTTTTCCGCACCGGCGACCTCGCTCAGCTGGATGCCACCGGCCGGCTGACATTGGTCGGTCGCGGCAAAGATCTGATCATAGCGGGCGGCTATAACATCTACCCGAAAGAAATCGAGACCTGCCTGGACAGTCTCGAAGAGATTCGTGAATCTGCGGTTATTGGCGTTGCCGATGCCGACCTGGGTGAGGCCGTCGTTGCCCTGGTGGTAACAGCGCAGGACAGCGAACTCGATGAGGCAGCCGTGCTGGCCAAGCTTGCCGAGCAGTTGGCACGATTCAAGCGACCCCGCCGTATCATTGCCCTCGCAGAACTACCCCGCAATGCCATGGGCAAAGTTCAGAAGCAGCAACTACGCAAAACCTATGCTGACTTATTCAGCACCTCGGCAGGCTAAAAAGGGTGCGAAGCTTGCGGTTCGCCCCAGTTACTCAGCGTCAAACCTATAGCCGTTTGAATAGCGGCGGGATCCGCGGGCAACAGTCCGTCGGCTGCGCTGTTCGGGGGTCGGTCGGCGCGAACGCGCTGCAGTTGCAGGCTGGAGCCGTGCAGACCAGTCAGGACCAATAACTCATTAGCGCCGCTGACGGACTGAATATCCAGAGGGGGCTCGGCCAACAAGCGACTATCGGCTATGCGAACGCCTTCGCTGAAGATCTGCAGACGCAGCAGCCAGACACCGGACTGCGCGTAAATACTGCGGCCGTCTTCAGAGAACCAGAGCCGCTCCGGCATGGCCGGCAGCCGAGCGCGTTCCGGCAGCTGGGTTTGTTCGTCGCTCCACAGGGACAGGCGGCGCAAGGCATCAACGGTAACCAGCCTTTGTCCGTCCGCGGCAACTGCGGAGCTGGCGACACTCTTATCCGGTGGCAGCAATGCGGAAACGATGCCCGCTTGCCAGACCCAGCGCGACAGCCCGTCACGATCTCCGCCGATAAATACTTCGCTGCCGTCGCCACTCACGCTCAGGCGTGGGCGGCTGCTCTGAATTTGTGTACGCGCCAGGGCCTCGCCTGTGTCGGTATCGATAACCAGCACCGAGCTGCGACTCGCAGTAAACACTCGGCTGCCATTCGGGGAAAAGGCGATATCCAGGACCGCCGCATCGCCCTGCCCGGCAATAAAGCGTCGCGGCGCACCGGTCGCCACATCCCAGACCCTGACGCTGCCGTCGATACCACCACTGGCGACCAGCCGACCGTCAGCGGAGAAAGATAAGGCCGTGACCGGCACCAGGTGACCGATAAAACCAGGCCCCTGCAAACCGCCGGGGAATAACAGGTTGTCTTGCCGGGCCGGCACAATGGTGACATCGCCACTGGCGCGCGCCACAGCCAGGTGGCGTCCACCCGGACCGATGGCAGCAATACCGCCGGCACTGCCAGCGGCCATGCCCATGGGCTCAACCAGGCTGGGCGGCAAGCGCCAGACTCGCAGCGCGCGCTCGCCATCCCAGCTCAGGGCCAGACCCAGATCCGAGCTGAGCTTCACACTGCCTGCAGCGCTGCCGCGCGAACGCCGCGGTGCCGGCTCAGCATGACGCAGCAGCGGTCCACCACGCGATAAATCAGCCAGGCTGATCAACTCGTAACCACTGGCCAGCGAACCCAGCAGCAAATTCGCGCCGTCAAACTGGGTCACCCAGTCGGAGGCAGAGCGGCGCGACAACAGCGGACGCGAGGGATCGGCCAATGACCAGATGCGTAACTGATGGCTGGCATCTTCGCTGGCCAGCCAGGCTCCGTCGGGATGAAAATCCACGGCAATGGGCGCGGCCCCGTGCGGCAGCTCCGCCACCAGTTTGCCGCTGGCAACTTCCCAAAGTCGCAACAGGCCTTCACCATCACTCACGGCCAACAGCTGACCTCGCGAATCAATTTGCACCAGGCTGGCGAGATTGCCGGTCACCAGCTGGCGCAGTTCCTGACCTGTTTCCAGGTCCCAGACCGCAAGGGCGTTGTTATCGTCGGCCAGCACCGAATCAACCACCAGGTAGCGTCCGTTGGTCGACATCACTGGCGCAAGGGATGGTTCGGAGGGAATACTCAGGCGCAATTCGGCCCGCTCCACATCCCAGAGTTCCAGATTGCGCCCGATGCTTAACAATACGGCGCTCTGGCCGAGGGCAAACTGCGCGTCGGCAAAATCTGAAGGCCGCGGCAAACGTGCGACCACTTCGCCCCGGCCCAGATTCCACACCAGCACGTCACCGCGCACCTCACTGCTGGCCGGCCAGGTCAGCGCCTGGCGGCCGTCGGCACCCAGCAAGCTAAACATCTGGCGCGTGGCTACGGGCTCGGGAATGGCCGCAGGCTCACTGGCCGTTCCCGGCGCCAGTTGCGCTTGCTGACCATCGATTTCCAGGGTCCAGGCCTGCAGGCTACCGCCGATGCCCTGTACCAGGTCAGTGAAGTATGCCGTCCAGGTCCCATCCACGCTTTCTTCCAGCAACGGTCGCAAGGCCTTTTGCTGGCGGGAATCGAGCCGATACAGACCGTCTTCGCTACGGCCGCTGTCGGCGAGCATGACCCGCACACGGCGCCCGGACGGTGCACGCAACTCCACCTGAATATCGCGTGGACGAGGATGATCGGTGAGCACCGACAGGCGCAGTCGACGGCCGCTGCCCTGTCCCTCAACGACCGCGCGACTGGGTAACGGAATCACTTCTTCGGCAAGCAGTTCAAGCTGACGAATCTGGCGCGGACCTGCATCGGTGATTTGCCAGGTCCCCAAACGATGCTGACCATCCAGGGCAGTCACCAGCCCGGAACCGGAATCCAGAGCAAGGCCGCGCAACGCTGCTTCGGGTCGAATGGTGCCGATCAGACTGCTGTAGTCATTGCCGAGCAATTCGGCCACCGCATCGGTACGCGCAGTACTGGGCTGCTCCGCAGCCTGCAGCGCAAATAACAGCGCGGTATCACGATCGGCCCGACGCAACGCCGCGTTGCTGCTGCGCTCAAAAAAATCCGCTGTCAGCGTCTCCGCACTATCTGCCTGACCCGGCAACTCGGCGAGCAGTTCACCAAAGCGCTGCACCTCGATAAGGCGCGTCGCTCGCCGTGACTGACGAGCCAGGTACTCAGCAAAAAGTTCATCGGCCAGATCACCGAAGCCGGGGAAGAAGCTCAGCCGTTCATAAGCGTCCTGAACACTGACAAAATCGGCATCCGGATTGTTGAGCACGCGGGTGTAAGGTTGCGGCAGGTACTCGCTGTACCAGACCGGAATTGCCAGGGCTACCACCAAGACAGCCGCCACCGCAGCCAGGCCACGCCAGCTGAACGGCAGGTTTCGATTGACCCAGTGGGCGGTAAATACTTCGGCATAAACGCGATTTCGCGTGGCCAGGTTGCCATCACTGTCTTCGACCAGCAGGCCGGCGCGAAGCAGATCGCGATGAACCGTCACGGCATGTTCCGATGCCACCGTCGCACCTTTGCGGACCTTCCCATACAGGCTCAGTCGCGCAACCTTGTCACGCGAATCACGCAACAGCAGGCTGCGCAGGTTAGATAGATGCGGTTCTTCGCGGGTGGCATTGCGGGTCAAAAACAAATTACCCACCCATTGATCGACGTCTGCCGCTGATAATCCGCTGCCGGGGCGTCGCGCCAGCGCACGCAAAATTTTCTGGGTCAGATAGGGATGACCGCCAGTCCAGTACCAGACACGCTCAGCAATTAGCTTGGCGACACCCGCGTCGCAGGGTAACCCAGAGGCAATTCGACCGACCTCATCAAGCGTAAAATCCGCAAGGGTGATGGAGACACTGACATCAAAAGGTGAAGCCTGACCGGACGGGATTAGCTTACCCGGCGGCGCTGAGCCCAGCAGCGCGAAAGTTAGCCGGCGAAACTCCGGCTCGCTGGCGCGCGCATCGTAACAAGCACGAATAGCACCGAAAAGATCCAGGGACTCGTTGTGGCCGAGTGCGGTTTCAATGCGATCGAAAAATATTACGACTCGCGACTCAGTCTCGCTAAGCAGCACCTCGAGAAAAAATTCACGCAAGCGCTGCAGGTTGGTTAAAGCCGCGCGTTCCTGCCACCAATTCTGCAAATCAAAGCGAATACGCAGCTCACGCAGAATCCGGTAAGCCACACTGTAGTACCAACGACCGACATCGTCGGTAATATCGCGATTGCTGATCTGCGCCAGATCAACATTGGCAATGGCGAAGCCGTCTTCGCGCAGACGCGCCGCCGTATGCGCAATCAGGCTGGTACTTCCGGAATCCGGTGGCGCCAGCACGTCGCAGTATTCGCCGTCCGAAAGGCGCGTATAAAAACTCGCATCTGCATCGCGCAGCACATAGCAGTCGCGATCCGGCTGTACCGGGCCGCCGACCACAAAGAACTGTGTGTCGCTGTGCAACTTGCTCATCTATGCATCCGCTCTGGCCATCTGGGCTATTGTCCCTGATGCCCGGCCTGCTGGCCAAACCTTCCGATTGAGACCAGCCGGCCATGGCCCTATCATTGGCCTCCGCCCTCTAGATGGCGGACCTATGTTCAGCTGGGGCGCGGAATGGAAATCTGCAACGATCATAATTACATCAATCACGGCCGCGATCCGGATGGCCGCTATGGCATTCGCGTCAGTCTGCCGGCAGGCGATTGCTTCGCCCAGCTGGTCGATGCTGACTGGGAAACCTGGCACTGGTTCAACAATACGCGCGCGCGGGACACGGCGATGGCCGATATGGCCCGACGCCACGAATACTCGCGAGCCGGTGACGAACCGCGCATTGTGCTCGAGGCAGTGGATCGCTAATCCAGCGCAGCTGCATGCAAAATAATCTCTTATGCAAACGCTGGCTGGCGCTTTTGGCGCTGGCCGCTATACCGGCGCTGCCGGCTGCCGACACGGAGGATTTGCTGGTTACGGCCAGTCGCACAGCGCGTCCGGCACTGGATCAGATTGGCAACACCGCAGCACTGAATCGTGAAGCCGTTCGTCTAACCAGCCATCAACATATCTATGAACTTGGCACGCGCGCGGCTGGTACCTGGCTGAGTCGCGGCAGCGGCCAGGAGCACCTCACCGCGATTCGCTCACCGGTACTCACCGGGCCGGGCGCCTGCGGGGCATTCCTGACCCTGGAAGACAGCATCCCGACGCGGCCTACGGGCTTTTGCAATGTGAATCAGTTGTTCGAGATCCCTACGGAGCTCGCCCGCGGTACGGAAATTCTGCGCGGACCAGCAAATGCGCTATATGGCTCCAATGGCCTGCATGGCAGCCTCAATTTCCTGCTACCCGAACCGGGTGCCGACGCCGGCTGGAGCGGCGACGTGGAAGCCGGTCCGGACGCCTACCTGCGCGGGCGCGGCAGCTGGCAGGGCAACTGGGGCGAGACTGGCATGGCCGCCGGACTACTGGCCGACAATTACGATGGCTTCCAGAACGACAGTGGCTATCAGCAGCAAAAAGGCTATCTGAAGCTAGGCAAACAGATAGACAGCGGGCAACTGAGTTTCGGTCTGAGCGCCTCCAACCTCGACCAGGAAACCGCCGGCTTTATCCGCGGCCAGGATGCCTATAAGGATCCGCAACTGCGCGTGATCAACCCGAACCCGGAGGCCTTTCGAAAGGCTGACAGCCAGCGCCTGTTCTTGCGCTGGAACAATAATTTGAACGCCAATGAAGGCCAGGATCTGCGCCTGTTCGTGCGTCGCTCCGAGATGGAGTTTCTGCAGCACTTTCTGCCCGGCCAGCCACTGGAAGAAAATGGCCAGGTCAGTGGCGGACTCATGTATAGCCATTGGCTAGCGCTGGGTGGCGGTCGCTTCAGTTTCGGCGCAGACGCCGAATTAATGAATGCGTTCCTGCGTGAGACCCAGGTGCAGGATCTTGGCCCGGATTCGAGCCGGCCTCCGGGCAAACACTACGACTATGACGTCAGCAGCATGCTGGCCGCGGCCTATGCCCAGCTTGAGTGGCCGCTGGCGGAACGCTGGTCGCTGCAGGCCGGCGCGCGGCTTGAATACCTGCGCTATGACTACTCCAACCAGATGTTGTCCGGCGACAGCCAGGAAGATGGCAGCCCCTGCACCAATGGCTGCCTGTTCTTCCGCCCCGCCGATCGCAGCGATGATTTTCTTGAACTGGCGCCCAATCTTGGTGTGTCTTTTCGCATCAATGAACGCAACGTCGCCTGGCTGACCCTGACGCGCGGCTTTCGCGCACCCCAGGCTACGGAACTGTATCGACTGCAATCGGGACAGGCTGTCGGCGACCTGCAACCGGAAACCCTCGACAGCATTGAGCTTGGCTGGCGGCAGCAAAACCAATCGCTCAGCCTGGAGGCGGCGGCCTTCGCCATGCGCAAAGACAACTACATCTTTCGCGACGCCGAAGGCTTTAACGTTTCCGACGGCAGCAGTGAACATGCAGGCGTAGAACTGCAGGCCAGCTGGCGGGCTGAAAACGGCTGGTTTGCAGGGGTCGCGGGCACCTGGGTCAGGCACAGCTATGCGTTTGATCGCAATCTCGCCTTCGGCGAAACCATCAACTCGGGCGATGACGTGGATACCGCGCCACGCACGCTCGGCAGTGCCAGGATTGGCTGGGATTCACGCCGCCTGCTGGCAGAACTGGAATGGTTGCACCAGGGCGAGTACTACCTCAACGCGTCCAACTCAGCCCGTTACGATGGTCACGACCTGGCCAATCTGCGGGTAGTCTGGCGACCGCTGGAAAACTGGTCGCTGGCCGTGCGCGTGAATAACCTCAGTAATCGCTTGTATGCCGACCGCGCGGATTTCGCCTTTGGCAGTTATCGCTATTTCCCCGGTCGCGAACGGGAAGCTTTCTTCCAGGTGGCTTACCGGACTTTCTGAATCGGCGCGCTACCGGCACTGAGCAGGCGAATAGCCATGCAGAGGCAGATCGCTACCATGCTCACAGCCGAGCGAGCTCTCTTTGGCAGCCCTTGGATTCAGTCCGTCGATGCCAGCGACGGCTAGCCCGTGCTGCTATCAGGCTGCAATCGCGCAACTTCAGCGAGGTAGCCTTGTCGTTCTTTCTCGCAGCGAACTTTATCCCAGCCCATCTGCTCGGCAGCTACCTGCAGGCCGGATTCGAGTGCGGCCAGCCCAAGATCGGGCGCCAGTCCGGCCATACAGCGACGCGCCAGCACGTCGGCCATGCCGGTAGCTTTCTCGTACTCAAAGGCAAACACGACTTCGGCCGCCAGGGCGTGGGTATGGGGACAGATCTCCTCAGCGAGTTTCGGATTGCCGTCGATCATCTCGCTAACCTGCAGTGCGCGGGCGCCATAGACCGCGAGCAGGTGTGACTGTTGCGCGGCCGACAGTGTGTCTTGCGCCTTTAGCGTGGTCTCTGCCTCGGCAAGACCCACCGCGCCGGGCAACAAAGTCTCGCGGGTGCTGCAGGGCGCTGCCGATAAACGCGACTGGCGCAACACCACATCCACCGTTTCTTCTGCGAGATTTCGATAAGTTGTCAGCTTGCCGCCGATGACCGAATACAGTCCGCGGGCAAAACGCCGATGATGTTTGAGAATATGCCGTCGGGTAATTGCACCGGTAGCCCGCCCGGTCTGCCGCGGCAAGGGTCGAACGCCGGTGTAGTGAAACAAAATATGCGCGCGTGTCAGACCGGCCTTGGGGAACACACGCTGGGTTTCCGCCAGCAAGTAGTCAATTTCCTGTGCATCGGCATGCGCCGCGTCCGGATCGCCGCTGTGACGAATATCGGTGGTGCCTATCAGCAAACGGCCCAACCAGGGCAGAATGAAAAACGGCCGGCCGTCGCTGCGTGCTTCAACGTAACAGCCCATGCTGGGTGCGCCGGCAAACCGATTCACGACGATATGACTGCCCTTGGTCCCGCCCATGAACGGCGCGCCTTCCAGCGTCAGCCCCTGCAATACCTGATCGACCCAGGGCCCGGCGGCATTCACCACCACCGGCGCAACCAGCTCACGTTGCCGCCCGGCCGAATCACTGATCCGCAAACCACAGACATGACCGGCAGCAGAGAGCACTTTATCCGCACGGTGATAGGTCAACAGCACAGCACCTGCCGACTCCGCGGACAGGGCGTTTTCCAGCGTCAATCGTTCCGGGTAGGCAACCTGGGCATCAAAATATCGCGCCGCTCCCAGCAAGCCATGACGCCGCAAACCCGGCGCCACTTTATCGACCTGGCTGAGGTTCAGCATCTGGTGGCCAGGCAGCGACTTGTCGAATGACAACAGGTCATATAACAACATGCCGGCGGACAGGAGTACTCGGCCGCGACGCGCGCCGCGGTACAGGGGCACCAGTAATGGCAGGGGCGCAACCAGGTGGGGCGCGGTTCGCAACAAAATCTCGCGCTCGGCCAGCGACTCGCGGACCAGGCCAAACTCAAAGTGCTCCAGATAACGCAGGCCGCCATGGATCAGGCGACTCGACCAGCGGGTGGTGCCATGGCAGATATCACCCTGCTCCACCAGTACCACGCGCAGGCCGCGCAAAGCCGCGTCGCGGGCGATACCAACGCCATTGATACCGCCACCGATAACGATCAGGTCGAAGGCGTTTTGCGGGTTGCTGTTAGTGCCGGCCGTCACAATCACTGCCATCAGCGGCGCGCTTGAAAGCCCCGCCGGGAATACTCATGGCCGGGTCTGGCCGCTTCCCCGCACTACATATTTGTAGCTCGTCAGTTGCTCCGCGCCCACCGGGCCGCGCGCGTGGATACGGCCGGTGGCAATGCCGATCTCGGCGCCCATGCCAAACTCACCGCCGTCGGCAAATTGCGTCGAGGCGTTGTGCAGCAAAATGGCGCTGTCCAGATCGCTGAAGAAGCGCTCTACGGCGGCGGCATCCTCGGCAATGATGGCTTCCGTATGACCCGATCCATAGCGTTCGATATGCGCGATGGCGGCATCAATATCGTCCACAGCGGCCACCGACAAAATCGCGTCCAGATACTCCGTGGTCCAGTCTGCGTCGCTGGCCGGCCTGACCCTGGCATCGGCCGCACAAACAGCGGCGTCGCCGCGCAATTCGCAGCCAGCCTCGATGAGCGCGTCGGCAATGGCCGGAAAATGTGCCGCCAGTGCGTCGCGATCCAGCAGCAGCGTCTCCGCCGCGCCGCAAATACCCGTGCGGCGCATTTTGGCGTTCAGCACAACGTCGCGCGCCATCTGGATATTCGCCGACTTATGCACATAGACGTGACACAGCCCCTCGAGATGACCGATCACCGGCACCCGCGCGTCGGCCTGAACGCGGGCAATCAGATTCTTGCCGCCGCGCGGCACAATCACATCAACATTGCCGTCCAGACCAGACAGCAAAGCGCCCACGGCATCACGGCTGGTGGTAGGAATCATTTGCACCGCATCTGCGGGCAACCCGGCCGACTCAAGACCAGCCACCAGGCAGGCGTGAATGGCGCGACTGGAGTGGAAGCTCTCGGAACCACCGCGCAGTATCACGGCATTGCCCGACTTGAGACACAAACCACCGGCGTCCGCGGTAACATTCGGACGACTCTCATAGATAATGCCGATCACGCCCAGCGGAACGCGCACTCTTTGTATGCGCAAGCCATTCGGACGCTGCCAATCGGCGATCACCTCACCCACCGGATCGTTCAGTGCATCGATGGCCAGCAAACCATCTGCCATGGCTGCAACTCGTTCCGCGTTGAGTTGCAAACGGTCGAGCATGGCAGCGGACAGGCCCTTTTGCCTGGCTGCGGCCATATCTTTGGCATTGGCCGCAAGAATGCCGGCCTGGGCATTCACGCAGAGCCGCCGCCGCGGCTTGCAGCGCCTGACTCTTTTGTTCGCTCGATGCACGCGCCAGCAATGTGCCCGCGGCGCGCGCCTGGCGACCGATGTCCTGCATCATCGCGGCAATATCTTCGCCGCTGCTGGCCTTGCTTACACTCATGTTGAGCTCCGCTCCGTTAATACCAGGTTGTCACGGTGAATCACTTCGTTGCGACCGCGATAGCCCAGCAGATTTTCTATGTCTTCGCTACGCGCACCCATGATCGCACGGGTCTCTTCGCTGGAATAGGCAGCCAGCCCGCGTGCGATAGCGCGTCCGTCGACGCTGCTGATTTCCACTGCATCGCCACGCTGGAACTCGCCGCTTACCCGGGTAATACCCACGGCCAGCAGGCTGCGGCCCTTGGTCAGGGCGGCTTCGGCACCCGCGTCAATCTGCAGATTGCCACGCAGCTCGAGAGATCCGGCAATCCATTGCTTGCGTGCGCTCAGCGGCGTGCCGCGCGGGGCAAACCAGGTTGCGGCGCCGCCCGCCTCCAGGGCCTGCAGCGGATTCAAACGATGCCCATTGGCGATCACGGTGGCACAGCCGGCGGCCACGCAGATACGCGCCGCGGCCAACTTGGTGACCATGCCGCCGCTACCAAAAGCGGTGCGTGCCGCACCTGCCAATGCCTCAATTTGCGCGGTTATTTCCGGCACCTCGGCAATCAATGCGGCATTGCTATGCAAAGCCGGGTCGGCCTCATATAAACCATCGACATCCGATAGCAGCACCAGGCAATCAGCACTGGTCATTTCAGCCACGCGTGCGGCCAGGCGGTCGTTATCACCGTAGCGAATTTCCTGCGTAGCCACGGTATCGTTCTCATTAATCACAGGCACGGCACCCAGGCGCAGCAGCGTTTCCAGGGTGCTACGCGCGTTGAGATAGCGTCGGCGATTTTCTGTGTCTTCAAGCGTTAGCAATACCTGGGCGATGGGTATATTTCGTTCACCCAGCAATTCCTGGTAAGCATGCGCCAGTAAAATCTGTCCGCCGGCCGCGGCGGCCTGCAATTCATCCAGCCGACGTTGCTCCGGCCGTAACCCCAGGTAAGGCCGACCGAGGGCAATGGCGCCGGAGGAAACCAGCAATACCTGCTGGCCGCGGCTGCGCAGGCGCGCTACCTCGTCGCTCAAGGCAGCCAGCCAGGCACGATTGAGCCGGCCATTGTCGGCATCAACCAATAGCGAAGAACCGATTTTGACAACGACACGGCTGGCCTCGCGCAGGGCCGTGGCGGCGCGCCCGTTGGGCGTCAGGGAATTCATGCTCGTCAGCCCTGGGCGCTGAGCACCTGCTCACCCCGGGCAATGGCCAGCGGACCACTGCGGACCACGGCGAGCACCTGCGCCAGCCCCTTGGCGCGGTCGAGGTAACTATCAATCTGGTTGCCGGTGCCGGTCAGCTCGAGAGTGAAGTTGTCGGGTGAGTCATCCAGGATTCGCACCACGTGCTTGGCATGAAGATCGTTCAATGCATCCATGGCGCCATCATTAACCCGCAGCTTGAGCAGGATCAGTTCGCGCTCAATATGATCCCCCAGGGTCATATCGACAAAGTTCACCACGTCGACCAGCTTGAACAATTGATTTTTGATCTGACTGATGACTTCGTCCGAGCCAAAAGTCACCAGGGTCAGACGCGAAACCTGCGGATCCTCCGTAGGCGCAACACTGAGCGACTCAATGTTGTAACCACGCGTAGAGAATAGCGAGGCAACGCGGGCCAAAGCCCCCGCTTCGTTCTGCAGCAGGATTGAAATTATGTGGCGCATGGGGTCAGAGGCTCCCGGAGTGCCGGAAAAACCCTTAACAATTAGAAGATTGGCAATACTCTCGCAGAATCTTCGCTATTGCAATGCACGGCTGATTGTTCGAAACTCCGCGAAGATAGACCCCGTCCAGCAGAAAGCCGGCCACAGCACCGGCACACCGTATTATGACCAGCGCGTCCCAGGCCATTAAAACTACTCCGCACCCGCTTGCCGGCAAGCGCATGACTGGCGCGGAAATGATAGTCCAGGTGCTGGCTGACGAAGGCGTGGAATGCATTTTCGGCTATAGCGGCGGCGCCATACTGCCCACCTACGATGCGGTGTTTCGCTATAACAAGGAGCACGACACCGGCGACGACGGCCACATGCCGCTAATCGTACCTGCCAATGAGCAGGGCGCCGGTTTCATGGCGGCCGGCTATTCGCGCTCCACCGGCAAAGTCGGCGTGGCCATGGTGACCTCCGGTCCTGGCGCCACTAATACGGTCACACCGGTGCGCGACTGCATGGCTGATTCCGTGCCCATCGTAGTGATTTGTGGCCAGGTGCCCACCCATGTGATCGGCACCGACGCCTTCCAGGAAGCGCCGGTTTCCGCCGTCATGGGTTCGGTCGCAAAACACGTATTCCTGGTCACCGATGCCAGCCGCCTGGAAGCGACGGTGCGTACCGCTTTTGAGATCGCGCGCAGCGGCCGACCCGGGCCGGTGGTCATTGATATTCCCAAGGACGTGCAGAACTGGATCGGCGAGTTCCAGGGCAGCGGTCCGTTACCGATCAAGAGCTATCGACAACGCGTAGCCGCTGTGCAGGAAGCGCTGATCGGCGCTGCTCAAGCAAAAGCTTTTTTCGACCTGTTGAAAGCGGCGCGCAAGCCGCTGCTTTACGTCGGTGGTGGCGCTATCAACAGCAATGCCGCGCCTGCGCTGACGCGCTTTGCGCAACGCTTTGGTATCCCGGTCACCACCACCCTGATGGGTATCGGTGCCTTTGACACCAAGGATCCGCTATGCCTGCGCATGCTCGGTATGCACGGTACGGCCTTCGCCAATTACGCGGTGGAAGATTGTGACTTCCTGATCGCGGTCGGCGCGCGCTTCGATGATCGTGTCGCCACGGACCCGGATAGCTTCGCCCCCGGCGCTCGCAAGGTAGCCCACTTTGATGTGGATGCCTCAGAGGTGAGCAAGGTGCGCAGCGCCGACTGGTACCACGTCGGCGTGCTCGATCGAGACCTGGATGCCCTGACTGACTACAGCGAGCAGCAGAAAATTTCGATGGATTTCAGTGACTGGGCAGAAACACTGGACGAATCGCGGCGTACCTATGCGATGAACTACGATCGCGACAGCCAGTTGATTCAGCCCAACTACCTGCTGGAAGAAATTAACCGGCACACGGGCGGTCACGCCATTATCAGTACCGGCGTTGGTCAGCATCAGATGTGGGCTGCCCAGTACCTGGATTTCCGCGAGCCGCGTTTGTGGCTCACCTCGGGCAGCATGGGCACCATGGGCTTTGGCCTGCCGGCGGCCATCGGTGCTCAGCTGGCCAACCCCGAACGCACGGTGATCGACGTCGACGGCGATGCCAGCATTCGTATGAATCTAGGCGAACTGGAAACTGTCACGACCTACAACCTGCCGGTCAAAGTTGTGGTGCTCAACAACTTTGGCGACGGCATGGTCAGGCAGTGGCAAAAGCTGTTCTACAAAGGTCGTCTGTCCGGCACCGACAAATCACTGCATCGTAAAGACTTCGTACGCGCTGCCCAGGCTGACGGCTTTGAATTTGCCGTGCGCCTGGACAACAAGGCCGACGTGCCGCGTGTGGTCAAAGCTTTCATGGAGTTCAAAGGCCCGGCCTTCCTGGAAGTCATCATCGACACCGAGGCCGGTGTCTACCCGATGGTGGGACCAGGCTTGTCGTACGACCAGATGATCACCGGTGAACACATCCCCAACCGCTACGACAGTGAAGACAAGCAGGACGAGGACCCTGACGGCTCCTCCATGTTCTGAGCGCCCGGTGCGGCGCCGCCGATAATTAGACCCCGCCCTTGGCCGCCACGGCCCGGCTGCGACTTGCGCAGCAAGCGCAGATAGCGCTTTTGCGCCCGAGGTATGACGGCGGCCCTAACCGCCGCCCGCCAGTGCCTCATCCAGCGAATCCATGCCCTTTGCCGGTGTCTCTCGCACCATTAAGGACTTGCGCTTCAAATAGCGCAGCAGCCCGGATTCGCCCATGCGTGAGATACCCATGCCGGAATAACCAAAGGCATCGTGCGCAGCGTCATGCACCTCGGTGGTCATGCCAGCATCATGAATACTCACGGCACCGGCATTCAGTTGCCGGGCTATGGCTTCGCAGGCGGCCGTATCACCACCGATTACTGCCGCAGACAAACCGTATTCGCTGTCGTTGGCCAGGCGCACGGCTTCATCCAGATCCTGGTAAGCCATCACCGGCATCACCGGCCCGAAGGTCTCATCGCGCATCACCTGCATGGAGTGATCGACGTCTACCAGCACCGTGGGTCGAATCCAGTCGCCGCCGCCGTGATGCTCTATTTCACCACCCGTTAACAGGCGCGCGCCCTTGCCCAGCGCATCTTCCAGGTGCGCGCTAATGATCTGGGCCTGACGACCGAAAATCAGCGGGCCGATATGACCCTGGTGAATATCCGGGTAGTTAAGCTGCAGCTGCTCGGCCTGGCGCGCCAATTCCGCGGCGAATGCCTCGGCCTGATCAGCGTGCACGTAGACCCGTTCGAGAGACTGGCAGGCCTGGCCGGTAGCCTGCACTGAGGCCCGCAATACGATGCGCGCAGCGTCAGCCACATCTGCATCGGGCAAAACAATGCAGGGATCCTTGCCGCCCAACTCCAGGAAGCAGGGAATAAAGTGCCTCGCGCAGGCCTCGCCGACCAGCCGCCCGGTGCGCACACTGCCGGTGAACGCTATGGCATCGACATGCTCTACCAGCGTTGCGCCGGTCTCACCGTCGCCGACCACAAATTTAAACACGCGCGCCAGCTCCGGCACTTTCTGTATCGATGCTATCAAAGGCGCCACAAAGCGCGGCGTGACTTCGCTGGGTTTCACCAGCACCGCAGAACCAGCGGCCAGCGCCGGAATGGCATCAATCATGGACAGCAGTAAGGGGAAATTCCAAGGGCTGATGACGCCGACCAGCGGCAATGGAATCAGTTGATCCTGCACCGCCACGCCAGACACCATCGAGGCCCTGGCGTTCTCATCAGCCAATAGACGCGGCGCGGCTTCGGCCCAGCGCTCCACCATGCCCGGCAAACCGTACAGTTCCGCCAGCGCAATCAAGTGTCGCCCCGTATCCTTGGACAGTGCTTCCACCAGCGGCCCCGGCTCGGCCATCAAGGCGCCTACCCAGGCTTGCAGCAGGCGCGTGCGCTCGCTTGCGCCGATCGCTGACCAGGCCGGCTGCGCGGCGCGCAAGTCTGCGGCGATACGCGCCAGGTCGTCAGCATCGGGCGGCTCGATCTCGTAGTCGTTCTCGCCGTTGCGCGGATTGCGGATTTGCAGGCGCCGGGTCGTCGGCGCGGTTTCACTAGCGTGCATCCAGAACCTTCTTGAAAAATGTCCAGCTGGTTTCGTTACGGCGCTCGTCGTCCAGGGGCGGCGGACTCGCATACTCGGGAGTATTTTTCGCTATCCAGTTGCGCATGGTTTCAGACAAATCGTCGTAGCTATTCAATTTTCCGCCGGCGGTATGAAAATACAGGATGCCGCCGCGGTCGCCCATCTCCATCCAGGGCAGCCAACGCGAAATCCGCACCCAGCCAACGCGGGCCATCACCGAATCGATGTTCTCGTCATTCAATTGATTCAGGTCACCAAAGAAATTGAACATCTCCGTGGCGTGATAGGTGCCGCCAATGAATTCCTGATACTCACCGGCCAGTGGGTTGTTGTAGAACAGCGGCACGGTGGTGGTCAGCCACCACTGATTACCCATGGTGCTAAACGGTAAAACAAATTTTTGCCCACCGCGGCCTTCAGCACGATAGTCCTGATTCACCGGATCATTGGTTACGTGGATTACCTTGACGGACTTGCCTGTCCAGGGGTTCTCCCAGGTATCGACAACTTCACCGGTTTTCGGGTCCTGGTAGAGCAAGATCTCACGAGTGACCTGTTTAAAGCCCTCACTGGGATCGGTGTCGGGCAACGGACCGCAGGCGCGAATATTCATCCCTTCAACCCGAAACAAACGCTGATCGCGTTCGCCGGGAACGCGACTGAATACGTAACCATGCCAGCCGTAAGTCTCGACTTTGCCGTCCACGGTGGAACATTGAATCTTGCGCATAGCCACCAGGTTGTCCTGGGGGCTGGTCAGATCCAGGGCCATTGCCGGTAACGCTGCCAACCCGGCCAGCAAGAGAGAAAAAAGTAAAAACCTGACTTTCACCGGAAACTCCTTATAGACGACGGTCTTTTCAATACAGATGCTATTAGTCAGTACTAAAAAACTGTTGTGTTAACCGCTAAATTGTTGCTATTTAACAACATTCATTATGCTATTGTTACCTGCTTATAGACAAGCAACGGCCCTATAGCAACATGGTTGCATAGCGGATGAGGATTTGCATAAACGCAGCGGATAGCCGTTTCGCTGGCGCCACATTCTTGCCCATTCTGGAGAATTTCGATGAATGGATTTCGTTGTAACGAACCTGCCTCAGTATCTGGAAAATCCTTACAGCGCTGTGCTGTTTTCCTGGCTTTGCTGATTCCCCTGCCCCTGCTGGCGCAACAGCAGGTGATCGAAGAAATTATCATTACCGCGACCAAGCGCGACCAGTCTTTGCAGGACGTGCCGATTGCCGTCTCCGCATTCGACGGCGAAACCCTGCGCCGGGCCGGCGTCCGCGACATCCGTGATCTGCAGCAGCTAGCCCCCAGCCTGGTCCTGACCAGCACCCAGTCAGAAACGGCCGGCACAACGGCGCGCATTCGGGGTGTTGGCACCACGGGTGACAACCTCGGTCTGGAATCCGCCGTGGCGGTGTTTGTTGACGGCGTTTACCGCAATCGCAACAGTGTGGCCTTGTCGGACTTCGGCGAAGTAGAACGTATCGAAGTCTTGCGCGGCCCCCAGGGCACATTGTTCGGCAAGAATGCCTCGGCCGGTCTGATCCATGTGATTACCAAGGGCCCGGACCTGAGCGAATTCGGCGGCTATGCGGAAGGCAGCGTCGCGGAGTTTGATGAATACCGAATAGCCGGCGGCATCAGTGGCCCCATCATTCAGGATGCCCTGGGCTTTAGCCTGGATGCCAACTGGACTGAACGCGAAGGCTTCATTGATGACGTGGTCAACGGCGACAAATACAACGACCGCGATCGTTTCCTGGTGCGCGGCCAGCTGGCCAACGTCATCGGCGACAATCTGGAAATGCGCCTGATTGTTGATTACGGCAAACGCGATGAAACCTGCTGTGCCGCGGTCACCGACGTGGCCGGCCCAACGGCTGCCATTATTAACGGGCAAACGCCGCTATCTCCACAGCTGGGCACCATCATTGCGCCGGCCAATCCGTTTAATCGGGAAACCTCTGTCAATCAGGACATCGGCTACACCTCGAATACCACCGAAAGTGGCGTATCGCTGGAAATTGACTGGACCGTCGGGCCCGGCGATCTGACCTCCATCACCTCCTATCGCGACTGGGAAAGCGAACGCTCCCAGGATCTCGATTACAGCGACGCGGAAATCCTCTATCGCCCCCTGGGCGGCTACAGCAATCAGTTCAAGACATTCACGCAGGAGTTGCGCTACGCCTGGTCGATGGGTGATTTTGATCTGCTGGTGGGTGCCTACTATGTCGATGAAAAACTCGACGTACTGGACGGTATTCGTACCGGCGCCGACTATGAAACCTACGTCAATGCCTTGATCCTGGCCTCAGGGGAAGCGAATACGCTGACGCCGGGATCGTTCAGCGACGGCCAGGGCGCCATTCGCGACGACTTTACCCAGGATACCGACAGCTGGGCCCTGTTTACCCACAATACCTGGAACGTCACCGACCGCCTGGGCGTTACCCTGGGCCTGCGTTACACCAAGGAGAACAAGGACCTGGAAGCCGTGCTGGTGGCTGATAATCCGGCCTGCCTGGCAGTGGCCGCCGGTAACCCGGCAGGCCTTGGCCCCACGGGTCAGGCGCTGACCTGTAACCCGCTGATCAGCCCGCTGGTCGATGCACCCAACAACGCACTTCTGGGCAATATCGGCAACTACCAGGGCAGCCGCAGCGACGAGGAATGGACCGGTACCTTCGCGGTCGACTATGACTTTACCGATGAGTGGATGGGCTATGCGTCCTTCGCCCGCGGCTATAAAGCCGGCGGCTTCAACCTGGATCGTGGTGGCTTGAGATTGTCGCCTGCGGACGGCATCTTCCCGTCGGCCGAGCAACTGAAATTCGAACCGGAAACCGTCGATTCCTATGAGCTGGGCGCCAAGGGCGACCTGGCCGACGGTGCCGTTCGATTAGGCATCTCCCTGTTCTATGCCGAGTACCAGGAATTTCAGCTGAACACTTTTACCGGTCTCAACTTTATTGTGGACAACCTCGAGAAAGTGGAATCCAAGGGCGTCGAGTTTGAGGGCACGGCCTTCGTAGCCGACGGGCTGACCCTGAACGCCGGCATCACCTATAACGATGCCCAGTACGGCAGCAACATCAGCAACACCAACCTGGCCGGCAAGCAGTTGACCAATGCGCCGGAATGGGTGGTGACGGCCGCTGTTAACTATGAACGGTCGCTGGGCGCATCTCTGCTCGGCTTTACACGCCTGGACTATCGCTACACGGATGAGCGCAACACGGGCTCTAATCTGGCGCCGGAAAAACTCCAGGGAGCGACTTCCGTAGTTAACGGCAATATCGGCATCGCAGCCGACGATCGTGCCTGGGAAGTAGAACTGTGGGCGCGTAACTTGTTTGATGAAGACTACCGCCAGGTGGTATTCGACGCGCCGTTGCAAAATGGTTCATTTAACGCCTTTCTGGCTGACCCCAGAACCGTCGGCTTACGCGCACGGTTTAACTTCTAGCCCTACCGTCAACTACAAAGCCGCCGCCCGAGTGATCAGGCGGCGGCTTTTTTGTGCGCTCAGAACCTGCACTTACTCCAGCAAGCGATCCATCTTGGCCGCGCAGATAAAATCGTTTTCGGAAAGACCGCTGATGGCATGGGTGGTCCACAAGCAGTGGACCTTGCCGTAGTGCACCTGAAGATCCGGATGATGGCCCTCGGACTCGGCGATCCAGGCCACAGCATTGACGAAAGCAATGGTGCGGTGATAACCGGCAAACTCGAATAGCCGGCTGATGGACTTGCCATCGTCGCTGACCTGCCAGGCCGCATCGAGAGCTTGCATCAACTCGCCGACGGCGTCGCCGGCCAGGGGCTCCACGCCGCCTTCGCAGGGTTCGCATTTTCTTTGCATCAGCGCTTCTTTGCTGGTCATGACTGTTTCTCCGTTATGCAGATAGCTTAACTGAGCTTCGCTGCCACGTGATTAGTAGATTGTTTGCAACAGACGATCACTTAGCCTGCACCGGATTAGCGGGGCGGCGCAGCCGGCTGGCCACCCCAGCCGCTCAGACTGCGCAACTGCCGGTCATGCCAACGGCTCAGCAACAGCAACGCCAGCAGCGCACCGAACAGGGCAAAGGCCATATCCGACTGGGTATCCCAGATATAGCCCTGGGTTCCCAAGAACGCCTCAGCGGAATCACCCGAGAGCACGGCTACCCACCATTCAATCAGTTCGTAGAAGGCGCTGAATGCCAGGCAGACACTGACCACAAACAAATTACGCCAGCTAGCGGACTTGACCACGGCATTGCGAATCAAGATCTCGCGCGCCAGGATCGCCGGCATAAAGCCCTGCATGAAGTGCCCGAGCTTGTCGAAATTATTGCGCTCGAATCCAAATAACGGCTTGATCGTGTCGAACAACGGCACCTCAGCGTAGGTGTAGTGACCACCCACCAGCAGCACCACGCTATGCACCAATATCAGAAAATACAGCAGCCCCGTTAACCGGAAGCGGCGATAGGTAAAAGCCAGCAACAAGAAACCCAGTGCCGCCGGCGATACTTCCAGAACCCAGGTCAGCCGGTCTTTCGGCGAGATTCCAGACCAGATAAATACCAACAGAAAGATGGCCAGCCAGCTTACGATCAGGGCCAGGCTGATTTGGCGCTTACTCATACTCATGGTCCAAAACAGTCAATGGAAAAGATGCATTGGTGTTCGCTGCCTGGAAGATCACTGTCTGTCAGCTTGTTCTTTATCGCTGACACATGACTGCAACAAGGCCTGCAGCTTTTTACGCCCCAGTCGATTCATAAGCTTGATGTTGCGCACGGGGATCTGTTCAACATCCGGAAACGTGGCAATAGCACGTTCCAGACTGTCTTCGCGAAGAATGTGCAACAAGGGGTAAGGCGAACGGTTGGTGAAATTCTCTTCATCGTCCGCAGCAGTGTTGTCGAACTGATAGTCCGGATGGAAACTGGCGATCTGATAAATTCCCTCCAGACCCATCTGCACCAGCAACGCGTCGGCCAGATCCAGGAACTGGTTGTAGTCGCCGAAGTCTGCCAGCAGCTGCGGATGCGCCAGAAGCGTGGTTTCCAGCGACGCATCCTGATCGAGACGGTTAAGCTCCGCTTGCAGCTCACGCAGCAAATGCTCCTCGGTAGTCGCCGCCGTCGCTGCGATGCGCACTCGATTTTTCGCCAGTTCCGGCCTGGCGAACGGGCACAGATTCAAGCCGACAACCATAGAGTCGACCCAGCGACGCACGGCTGAGACTATCTGCTGTTCATCCACGCGCAGTATTTCCCTAAGGATGTAAGATCGATCGCAATCGACCCATAGTGCAGGATAAATCGCCGCACAGCAGCTCCGCCAGCTTCACACAACAAACCCCGGCAAGCTGGCGCCTGCGGCGATGCTTTGGATGCCTCTGCCCGCTCAGCAGTTCCTCGAATGTGCTGAAATCCTCCACCATCGCCTTAGATTGACGTCACCTGGCCTGAATCGGCCTTGCGGCGTACTTTCTCTATGGCGTTTATAGTTCTTATCCGCAATTCCGCAGCCTCTGTGGAAATCCACTATGTTCGTCCCCGCCTGAGTCGTGAATGATGTTTTGCTAACAGGGGGCCGATATGAACGCAGGCGAGATGATCACGATCGACGGCAACCAGGCGGTTGCCGCGGTTGCACATCGCGTCAACGAAGTGATCGCCATCTATCCGATTACCCCGTCTTCCCCGATGGGAGAATATGCTGATGTCTGGTCGGCGGCCGGCCGGCCGAACCTCTGGGGCAATGTACCCGAGGTCATCGAGATGCAGAGTGAGGGCGGTGCTGCCGGCGTCGTCCACGGTGCCCTGCAGCGCGGCGCGCTGACGACCACATTTACGGCCTCGCAGGGCCTGCTGCTGATGATCCCGAACATGTACAAGATCGCGGGCGAATTGACCCCCGCGGTCTTTCACATCGCGGCGCGCTCGGTAGCCAGCCACGCGCTGTCCATCTTCTGCGACCACAGCGATGTCATGGCATGCCGCGGCGCCGGCTGGGCGATACTCGCATCCAACTCCGTGCAGGAGTCGCAGGATTTCGCGCTGATCGCCCAGGCCGCCACGCTCGAATCGCGCGTGCCCGTGCTGCATTTCTTCGACGGTTTCCGAACCTCGCACGAGGTGGCCAAGATACACCCGCTGTCCGATGAGGAATGCCGTGCACTGGTCAGCGATGAGTTGCTGCGCACACACCGCGGAAGAGGCCTGTCGCCCGACCGGCCGCTTGTGCGCGGCACGGCGCAGAACCCCGACGTATTCTTCCAGGCGCGCGAAGCGATCAACGAATACTATCTGCGCGCTCCCGATATATTCGCTGCCGCGATGGAGCGGTTCGCCGAGGTGACGGGGCGCCACTACGAACTGTTCGAGTACGTCGGTGCACCGGATGCCGAGCGCGTGCTCGTGATGATGGGCTCGGGCGCGGAAGCGGCGCACGAAACAGTCGAGCATTTGAATGCCCGGGGCGAGTCTGTCGGGTTGCTGAAAGTGCGGCTCTATCGGCCCTTCGTCGGTGAACGCCTGGTGGCTGCCCTGCCGGCAAGCGCCCGACGAATCATCGTGCTGGACCGCTGCAAGGAACCGGGCGCCGGCGGCGAACCGCTCTACAAGGACGTGATCGGCGCGCTGGCCGAACACGTGGCGGATGGCGGTGACAAGTTTGCGGTGGCGCCCGTGGTTATCGGCGGCCGTTTCGGGCTATCGTCGAAGGAGTTCACACCGGGCATGGTGAAGGCAGCATTCGACGAGGCCGGCAAGGAATCGTCGCGCAATCATTTCACGCTGGGTATCATCGACGACGTGACCCACACGAGCCTGGACTGGGACCGTGGGCTGCAGACAGATGCCGACAGCGAATCGCGGCACGCTGTTTTTTACGGGCTGGGCAGCGACGGTACGGTCAGCGCCAACCAGAACTCGATCAAGATCATCGGCGCGGCAACCGATCTGTACGCCCAGGGACATTTTGTCTTCGATTCGAAGAAGGCAGGCGCCGTCACCGTGTCGCACCTTCGCTTCGGCCCGCGGCCGATCCGCGCGACTTACCTGGTGGGCGATGGTCAGGCAGAATTCGTTGGCTGTCACCAGGCCGCTTTCCTCGAACGCTACGCCATGCTGGCGCAGGCGAAGCCCGGGGCGACTTTCCTGCTCAATGTGCCGTGGCCGCAGGATGAGGTTTGGGGCAAGCTGCCGCGACAAGTGCAGCAGGAGATCATCGACAAGGAGATCCGGGTCTGGGCCATCGACGCCTACAGCCTGGCGGCCGAACATGGCCTCGGCCGGCGGATCAACACGATCATGCAGACTTGTTATTTTGCGCTGACCGACCTGTTGCCGGCCGCCGAGTCGCTGGACAGGATCAGGGAGTTCATTGACGCCACCTACCGGAAAAAGGGCGGCACTATTGTTGAGGCAAACCTGCGGGCCATCGATGCGGCGGGCGAGCACTTGCGCGAGATTACGGTGCCGGGCAAAGCGACCTCGAAGCACGCAATGCGGTCGCCGGTGCAGGGCGACGCGGGAGAGTTCGTAACCGAAGTCACGGGCGAGATGATCGCGGGCCGCGGCGACGACATCCCGGTCAGCCGCATGCCGGTGGACGGCAGCTGGCCGAGCGGCACCGCCGCCTATGAAAAACGCAGACTGGCTCTGGAGATACCCGTGCTGGAGGAAGATCTGTGTATCGCCTGCGGCAAGTGCGTGTTCGTTTGTCCGCACAGCGTGATCCGCAGCAAAGTGTTCAAACCCGAGGCTATTGCCGACGCGCCCGAGGGCTTCCGTTCGCTGCCGGTCAAGGGCAAAGAGTTTGATCCGGGTCTGTCGATTACCTACCAGGTTTCACCGGAAGACTGCACCGGCTGCACGCTGTGCGTGGAGGTCTGTCCGGCGCGGGACAAGAGCAACCTGAGCCGCAAGGCGCTCAATATGCATCCGGTCGAGCCATTGCTCGAACGAGAGAAAGTTAATTGGGACTACTTCATGACCCTGCCGGAGCATGACCGTCGCGAGGTGCGCTGGACGACGATCAGGGGCTCCATGCTGGCCCAGCCGTTGTTCGAATTCTCCGGCGCCTGTGTCGGCTGCGGCGAAACGCCGTACATCAAGCTCGCCACGCAGCTGTTCGGCGACCGCATGATCATCGCGAATGCGACCGGGTGTTCGTCTATCTACGGCGGCAACCTGCCGACCACGCCGTACACCACCGATGCGAATGGTCGTGGCCCGGCCTGGAACAACTCGCTGTTCGAGGACAACGCGGAATTCGGCCTCGGTATACGCGTCGCGCTTGACGAACAGCGCAAGCAGGCCGAGTTTCTGCTAAGGGATTTGCGCGCTGCAATCGGCGGTGAACTGGTGGATGAAATCCTCTCCGCAGCGCAGGAAAACGAGGCGGAAATTTTTGAGCAGCGCGAGCGTATCGACAGCCTCAAGGCATGTCTGGCAGAAATCGACTCGGAGGCAGCGCGCAACCTGCTCAGCGTCGCAGACTCGCTGACCATCCGAAGCGTCTGGCTGATCGGCGGCGACGGCTGGGCTTACGACATCGGTTTCGGCGGTCTCGACCATGTCCTCGCATCCGGCCGCAACGTTAACATTCTGGTACTCGATACCGAGGTCTACTCGAATACCGGGGGCCAGATGTCCAAGGCGACGCCGCTCGGGGCCGTGGCCAAGTTTGCCGCGGGCGGCAAGCCGGTGGTCAAGAAAGACCTGGCCATGATCGCCATGGCCTATGAGAACGTCTACGTTGCGCACGTGGCTTTCGGCGCAAAAGACGTCCAGACGCTCAAGGCATTCCGCGAAGCCGAGTCCTACGACGGGCCGTCACTGATCATTGCCTACAGCCCCTGCATCGCGCATGGCATAGACCTGCACGATAACCTGAGGCAACAAGAGCTGGCGGTGGCCAGCGGTCACTGGCCACTATTTCGCTTCGACCCGCGGCTTGCGGCGGCCGGCAAGAACCCGCTACGGCTGGACTCGAAGAAGCCGAGCATCCCGTACCGTGAGTTCGCCAGGACAGAACTGCGCTTCGCGATACTCGCGCGGACGCAGTCCGACGTTGCTGCAGGGATGCTCGCCAAAGCGCAGCAGAATGTCGATGAACGTTTCCATCATTACGAACAACTGGCCTCGCTCGACTATTCATCATGACCATCGATCTCACAACGCGTTACCTGGGGCTGGAGCTGAAGAATCCGCTGGTGCCGTCTTCGTCGCCGCTCATGAAGCAGCTCGATACGGCGAAGCAGCTGGAAGATCACGGCGCCGCCGCGTTAGTCATGCATTCGCTGTTCGAGGAGGAAATCGAGGCAGGCGAATCGCTCGCGCATGACCTGAGCCATCATCAGGACATCGGCCACGGCGAGGCGTCGAGTTACCTGCCGGCGTATGACGATCTGCCCGGTCACCGCGATGAGTACCTTGAGCATCTGCGGCAGCTCAAGGATGCGCTGGACATCCCGGTGATCGCCAGCCTCAACGGGACCAGCCCCGGCGGCTGGATAAGGCACGCCCGCTCCATCCAGGAGGCGGGCGCCGATGCGCTGGAACTAAACGTCTACCATGTAGCGGCCGATATAGATGAGACCAGCGAGTCGGTAGAAGACCGGGTGCTCAATACTGTGCGCGAACTGCGCGAACAGATCGATCTGCCGATCGGGATGAAACTGTCGCCGAATTTTTCGTCGGTCGGCAACCTGGTCCGGCGCGTGGACGCCGCCGGCGCCGACGGCGTCGCCCTGTTTAATCGTTTTTACCAGCCGGATATTGACCTCGACGAACTCACGACGACGCAGACTCTGCACCTCTCGAGTTCTGCCGAGTCGTTGCTTGCCATGCGCTGGATCGCGATCCTGCACGGGCGGGTCGAACTGTCGCTCGCGGCCACCGGCGGCGTGCACAACGCGCAGGATGTGCTCAAGTTACTGCTCTGCGGAGCCGACGCGACCTATCTCTGCAGCGCATTGCTCACGCAGGGCGCCGGAAGGCTCGACGAAATTCTTGCGGGCGTTACGGATTGGCTGGAAGAGAACGAGTACGAGTCCGTCGAGCAGCTGAAGGGCAGTCTGAGCCAGATACACTGTCCCGATCCGGTCGCGTTCGAGCGTGGCAACTACATCCAGATCCTGAGCAGTTTCCGGCCGCCATCCTCGGTCTGGCGCTGACGGGATTGATCGGAGTCAGACACCAATCAATTAGTTTTGGCTAAAGCGGGCAGCGTTCGGTTCGTGCCGGTGTGCGCGCCGAGCTAGTCTGAACTGAGGCAACTGATTCAGCTCATCAGCGACCGGGTGGGCCGCCGCCGACTGATTCGGTACCGTGCGCCGCGAGAGGTAGAATGCCGACGTGGTTACCGATTACCTGGAACGCATCCTCAAGGCGCGCGTCTACGATGTCGCGGTAGAAACCCCGCTGGAGCGCGCACCGCGCCTGTCCGCGCGCACCGGCAACCAGGTCATGTTCAAGCGCGAAGACCTTCAGCCGGTCTTTTCCTTCAAGATCCGCGGCGCCTACAACAAACTGCGACAGCTTTCCCCCGCGAGCTACGCTGCGGCGTAATCTGCAGTTCCGCCGGTAACCATGCGCAGGGGGTCGCCCTGGCCGCGCGCGAACTGGGCGTGCGTGCCGTGATCGTGATGCCGGTGACCACGCCGCGCATCAAGGTGGAAGCGGTCGAATCCTACGGCGGCGAGGTCGTCCTCATCGGCGATGCCTACGACGACGCCGAGGCGCATGCCCGGCAACTCGCAACGCAAGGGCAGCTGACTTTCATCCATCCTTTCGACGACCCGGAAGTCATCGCCGGCCAGGGCACGATCGGTATGGAGATTCACCGCCAGCACCACGGCCCGCCGGACGCAATTTTCGTACCCATCGGCGGGGGCGGCCTGATTGCCGGCATTGCGTCCTATTTCAAGGCTTTGTTTCCTGACACACGCATCATCGGGGTGGAGCCGGAAGACGCTGCCAGCATGCACGCGGCGCTGCGGGCCGGCAAGCCGGTGACGCTGGACCGCGTCGGCAGCTTCGCCGACGGCGTAGCCGTGCGCCGCGTTGGCGATGAAACCTTTCGCCTCTGCCGGGAACTCGTAGACGAAATTGTCCTGGTGACCACCGATGAAACCTGCGCCGCGATCCAGGATATTTTCGAAGACACCCGCACCATCCTCGAACCGGCTGGCGCACTCGCCGTGGCCGGTATGAAACGCCATGTTGCGCAGCAGGGACTGCGCGACCAGACGCTTGTGACGATCAATTGCGGCGCGAACGTCAATTTCGACCGCCTGCGTCACATAGCCGAACGCGCCGCGCTGGGCGAGCAACGCGAAGCCCTGCTGGCCGTCGAGATTCCCGAACAGCAGGGCAGTTTTCTCGCTTTTTGCGAAAATATCGGCAAACGCAACGTCACCGAGTTCAATTATCGCTATGCAAGCCCCGACCGCGCCGACATTTTCGTCGGCGTGGAACTGAACCAGCGAGCCGGTGAACGTGCCGAAGTAATCGGCGCGCTGGAGCAAGGCGGCTACACGGTGGTAGATCTGAGTGACAACGAAGTCGCTAAGCTGCACGTGCGCCACCTGGTCGGCGGCCAGGCTCCGGGCCTAGACGACGAGCGTCTGTACCGTTTTGAATTCCCGGAGCGGCCGGGCGCGTTACTGGCTTTCCTGCAGGCCGTCGGCAATCGCTGGAACATCAGCCTGTTCCACTACCGCAATCATGGCTCGGACTACGGTCGGGTCCTGGCGGGCATACAGGTGCCCGATCGCGATCTACCCGAATTCGAAAGACACCTCGCGGAGCTGGGATACCCGCACTGGAACGAGACTGACAATCCGGCCTGCCGGATGTTCCTGGCCTGAGTCAGGCGGGCTACCTGCTGGATTCCGGCTTGCGGAACTTCAGCGTAAAGCGCTCACTCTCACCGATGGCCATGTACCTGTCCCGGTCCTCGTCGCCGCAAAATTCATGTAGCCGCTTGGACGCCGGCCGCAGGCAGTAAAGTCGCCTGCGAACAGCCTACAGTTTCGCCGCCGCTGCCCGGAGCAGCGCCACTGAGTAGAGCTTGTGGAACCCGAGCAGCGCCCTGAAACCCATGCTGATCTGCTGCTCGCCGCTGCCAGCCACTGCGCGGGGCAGGACTGCGGAGCCAAAGTACAGGCGGGTGACCGACCGGCCACCCTCATTGTGTTGCGCGGTCATCAGCCAGGAGCGGGTGTTGCCGCGAAAGTCTGCCATCAGCAGCTGGTTCTCGCTCCGATCCTCCACCCGCCACGCGGAAAATACCTCTACCTGTCCGGCCGCCAGTTCGGCGGCCTGCGTGTCGGTCGAGGGCTTGTCGATTGCACGGGCTAATATCCAGCGTTCGATCCCGAACAGCCAGGTCGTATAAAAGGCCCGAAAAAAGTCTTCGGCTGTCACCTCGCCCGCCGCACTGGTGACATAGCAGTCGGTATACGTACCGGGCTGACAGTAACGCTGTAATAACGAGCCCTCCGGCAACTCGCAGGAACTGACTATTGCCATATTCTGTCCAGCTTATCTACGCGACTCGCACACAGCCTCGCGCAAAACGAGATATTACGGCGGGCGGCACAACGCTGCCACCCTGCACGCTCGATGGCGTGGGCGACGACGGACGGTCGTCAGCGGCGCGTCGCCGTGGCGGTCATCGAACGCACGGATCCGCGCCCCTCAGGGCTCGCAAGAAAGTACAATCTGGTAAGAATTGCGCCTGAACGCCAGGGGGTACGTTTCGACCTGGGCGTCCCGCAGGCGTTTGGTATGGTAGGCACGTAGCATCAGATCCTAGGGGGCAGCGCAATGACGGTTTCCAGGCGTGAATTTCTGTCCAGCACCGCGGGCACGGCCGCATCGCTGGCACTGGCAGGTTGCGGACGACCAGCCCAAGACACCGATGTCATCGTCATCGGTGCCGGGCTCTCCGGTTTGCATGCGGCCAGGCAACTCGAGAAGGCGGGCGTATCGGTAATCGTGCTGGAAGGCAGTTCACGAATTGGCGGTCGGGTGCAGACCCTTTATGACAAGCCCGGCGCACCAGAAATCGGTGCGGCCGACGTCGGGACGATCTACCGTCGCGTGCTGGCAACCTCATCAGAGCTTGGGCTCGAACCCAAGCAATGGCCGGGTGGTATGCCGAGCTACTGGTTCCACTTTAAAGGCCAGTCTTTTACAGCGAAACAATGGCCCGACCTCGAGATAAATGATCTCGAGGGCAAGGTAAGAAAGATCGCACCCAGCGGCATCGCGCAATACTTCATGCCGAGACCCTTGCCGCTGCCGGACATCGATGCCTGGCTGCGGGACGAATTTGCTCAGTACGATATCCCCTATGGCCAGTTCCTGCGCAATCAGGGCGCTAGTGCCGCGGCACTCAAATACGCCGCAATCGGGAGTCAGTTCGACGACCTGGATAGCATCTCGACGCTCTGGCAAATGCGGATGCAGAAATGGTCGCTGTTTTCCATGGAACAGGCATTCGCAGAGGGTGCGCCAATCCGATACTTCATGGATGGCGGTATGAGCCGATTGACCGATGAGATGGGCGCATCCCTGGCACAGGAAGTCCGCAGGGATCACTGGGTCAATGCAATCGAGCAGGACGAAAGGGGTGTCACCATACGCTGCGAGAATGGCTCGAAACTAAGCGCCAGGTTTGTAGTGTGCACCGTGCCGCTGACGACTCTGCGCAACATAGCGATCGAGCCGGCGCTGCCTCCGCTGGTTGCCGAGGCGGTCGCACAAATACCGTACGGCACCGGTACCAGTATCCTGCTGAATATTATCGAGCCGTTCTGGGAAGAAGACGGTATGCCGCCGAACTTCTATACGGACCTGCCCATTGAGCGGGCCTTCATCGCTCCGTCGCCGATCGGGGAAAACGATCATCTGTGGGTCTTTACCACGGGGCCGAACGATCTGGCGCGAACCAACATGACCGAGGATGAAATGGGTCAGTTCACGATCAGGGAGCTGAACCGCGTGCGGCCTAGCACCATCGGCCGGCTGGAACCGCTTGCTGTCCGATCGTGGACCCGCGATCCGACCTGTCTGGGCACCTACGCGTCACGCGCACCCGGACAGGCCACACGATTCGCCACGATCTTCCAGCAGCCGGCAGGCCGACTGGTGTTTGCGGGCGAGCACACTTCAATTCGTGACGTCGGCATCGAAGGCGCGATGGAATCGGGCGAAACCGCGGCAAGCGCGGTGATTGCGAACCTCTGACAGAGGCGTTTGTCGAAATCAGCCGTCGGTCGCCGAACTGGCAGAGACGAGATAGGCGGCGATATCAGCCAGATCCTGCTCTGATAGCACCGGCGGCAGCGCCATGTGAGAGGTTTCGCCGGCAACAATCGCGGTCAACTCTGCGCTCAGCGCGTCTGCCTCGAACTCCGCAAAATTATCGACCGCATGACAGCTCAGGCAGGCGCGGGATTTGCGCTCGCCATTCTCCAGGTCGAGGCCGGATTCTTCGCAGACGGCTGTTGCCGCGAAAAGTACAGAAATAACGCCAATCAGCGCTGCAATTATCCGTTTCCTTGCCTGTTGCTCTATCAACATTGCTTTTACCTCCTGGCGTATCGACTGCGTGCAGATTAGTTTAGGTGAGCGGGCATAGCGACGCAATTCGATGCAGACGAGCTATCTCCCCCCCGGCAGACTAGCCCGTCTACTGAATACCAGCATTGGCGTCTTCGTTTTCCTGCCATTCGGCGGGGTTGCGACCACAGGGAATCATCGCGTGACAGGCAAACGCGTCGCGCTGGGTCAGTCGCGTGTACCAGGCCTGCACGTGGGGTATGTCTGGCCGGTCGATATCCATCGACAGGTAGCGGTAGGTCATGGGTCCCAGCGGTATATCGCCCATGGTGAACTGGTCGCCGGCCAGGTACGGACGAGCCGACAAATGCCGATCCAGCAGGCCATAAAGGTCGGCGGTAGCCGCCAGGCCGGATTTGATCACTGCCTGATTGGCTCGCTCCGGACTGAGACGCACCATATTCATAAACGCAGGCAGGAACGCCGCGCCCAAACGCGTGGTTTGCCAGTCCATCCACTGGTCCGCCTCGGCCAGCGTCGCGGGCTCATCGGGCCACAAGCTACCGCGGCCGTAGCTACGCGCCAGGTAACGCACGCAGGCATTCGACTCCCACAGTGTTACCTCACCGTCGACCAGGGCCGGTACCAGCGGATTAGGATTAATGGACTTATAGCTGTCGGGATAGCCGAAGCTGCCGCCGACATCCTGGCGTACATAGTCGAGGGACAGCTCGCCCAGCGTCCACATAACTTTCTGCACGTTTAGCGAGTTGCGGCGGCCAAGTACTTCTATGCGCGGCATGGTTAATCTCCCGGAGATCAGCGCAGTGTGGTCAGGGCCACGAACGTCCCACCATTGCGTTCACACAAAGTGCGCATCAGGTTGGCAAACTGAATCGCATTGGTAAATCGTCCGCCGGCCAGCTGGGTGGGAAAGCCGACGCCGTGAATACGTACCAGGCGATTGCCAAATTCATCGGCGCGGTTAATGCGCTCGACATAGCGCGCCACGGCCTCGACCTGGCCGCGCGGAAAATCATCGCCAAACACATAAATGCTCATGGGCCTGGTGGGATCATAGAAAGTATTGATCGCTTCAGCGATGCCCTCCACCGGACTGGAATCGCTGTAAGGATTCCAGTTGGCCAGACGATTAATGATATTTCGACGGGTTGCTTCGGAATCGGGTATCCATTTTCCGGCATACGAGGTGAACATGTACTTGCCCTCGTCGTTCAGCACCTGGATGCCTTTTACTCGTGGATAGACGGACAAAGCTTCGCGAACTTTTTGCAGCACCAGTCGCCACGGCCCCTGGAACATGCTACCCGAGGTATCAATCACGAAGACGATGTATTCGCTGTCGACGGGAATACCACCCACGGTGGTATCGTCCTCGGGCGGTCGATAGTCGGCGAGCAGGCGCTGCATCTCCTCAGTCAGGGATTGTCTCGCCGCGGACAGTTCACCACGCTCTTCAAGCTCCAGCAGCGAATCGTCCTCGGAGGCGTCGTAGCGGCCCTGAATATCGGAGAGATCGCCACGCAGCTTGGCCAGACGCTCTTTCGACTCAGACAATTGCTCGCGTACCGTGATCATGTCGCGGTTCAGCACCTGGGTTTCGCCGCGTAGCTCAAATATCTCTTCCTGCAAGGCCGCAATCAGCGCATCGAGATCCTTGCGGCTGCGCTCGATCGTCATCGGCTCGTAGATCTTGATCAGTACTAGCAGCAGAATGACCGCACCAAAGCCGCAGGTAATGGCATCCAGGAAAGACAGGCTGAAAGTCTCCATGTCACGACGCTTTTTCATGGCCAATCCCTCGCCGGGGTCAGCATCGAACCACGCGTTGCCAGCGCCAGCTGCCAATAGAAGCCTGGCGCCGACGGGTCTCCGTCCATGGGAAACAGCAAAATATTCACCGGCACGCGGTTGGGCAATTCCTTCACGGCCTTGTTAAAAAAGTCGACCCGTCGAGCGGGCTTCACGTTTTCCGGCTTGCCGGGCACGTTGGGACCCTGGGTCGGCAGCCCGTCGGTGATCAGATAAATATTGTCGGGCTTCGGCTCCAGGCGATTGGCCGCTTCAAAGGCCTTGTAAAGACTACTGCCCTTGCCGGGAATGACCTTGCGCAGGCTTTCCACCGCCCGACCAAGCTGAGTGCCGTCGGAGTCTTCCAGCCATTTACCGGTACTCCCCTCGATGACGCTGTCGACCTGCTCATTAAAAGTATAAATCTGGAAACGCACACCGGGTTGAATCTGCGTCGTCAACCAATCCACCGTCCGCACGGCCTGCTGCCATTTGGGCGCGCGGCGTTTCATGCTGTCCTGCATGTTCCGGAAGCGCACCACGTTGACATAGGTTCGGCCCAGCATGCTGGTGGAAGAATCCACCAGGATCAGGATGCGCTGGCCACCCATGCGCATACCCGTGAGGTACTGACGGTTGCCATCACCCACATAGCTGCGCACTTTGCGGCCGGATTGCTGGGCCGTTTCCGCGGACTTGGCGGCCAGTCGCTTTTTGGCAGTTTCCAGGCGCTTAATGTCGGCCTTGAGTTTCTCGATGCTGTCTTCCTTGGCTACCGTTGAGTTTTCATACAGCGCCAGTTCTTCCAGCAGGACTTTCAACATCTCTTCGATGCGATCGGCCGCGCCCTCCGTCACTACCTGGTCACGACGATCGTCTTCCAGGGAGTTGCGAATGCGCACCATATTCTTGCGCCCTTCCAGCACCTCCTCTTCCAGGCGATCGGCTTCGGCCTGCAAGGCCTGGTTCGCTTTGCCGGCGCGCGACGATACCTGCGCATTGATCACCATAAAAAACAGGATCACCGCGCCCAAACCGCAGGACATGACATCCAGAAAGCTCAGGTTGAAAACATTGACCTCCCTACGCGCCATCGGGGCCCACCTCGGCAATCAGCTGAAACTGGCGCGGCGGGCTGCCCACCGCGATCACATCACCGGCCTGCAACACAGCGGTGCCATCGATACCGTGGCCGTTTAACTGCGTGCCGAAGCGGCTGTGATCGCTGAGCACCAGGCGACCACCGTCCTGCTGGATACTGCAGTGCTGGCGTGACACGCCGGCGACGCGGTTATCGACCTGCACGCCGTAGCCCCCGGCCACCAGCTCCGTGCCGATAAAGAAGGCCTGGCCGGCATTTAGTCGATAGGCATGCGCACCGGCCAGCAAGTGCGTGGGTTGTTCGGCCGTGGCTAAACGGCTGCTTTGCGCCGGCAGTTGCGCGGCGGCTTCGTCCCAGGGCAAAGCCGTCAGCAGACGCAGTCCGTCGCGGGCAGCGGCCAGCACACTGCGCCGCACCGCACCGCGGGCCACAGCGCCCTGCTCCAGGGTAAACACCTCCACGCCAGATAACTCCGCCAGCGCGTTCAGCAAGCCAGGAAACCGATCCAGTCCGTTCGGCAACTGCAGCGCGACCTGGGTGTCGGCGGTTAACAGACTGCGAACCCGCTGCAGCACCGGCTGCCAGCGTTCAGCGAGCCGCCCGGCCAGATCCTCGGCAACAAAATCGGCCGCAAAATCGTTGCCCTGATAACTGACACGAGCCTGCAATCCTTCATTGCGTGTCAGGATTTCCAGCCAGCCTTCCAGTTGATCGTAGAGATACTGCTCAGTCGCCGCATCGTGCAAGGGATCGAAACGCGCAGCGCTGAGAAAGCCATCGGCGAAAAACTGCACACAACTGCGTTCCAGCGCTTCAATACCCAGGCCTGGCAGCAGTTCGCGTTGACCCAGCGCAGCTTTGCCGGCCTGAGTTACTCGTGTCAGGGCCACGCCATGCAGCGACGGCTGCAAATCGATGAGCGCGCGCTCCGGGTATTCGCGGCGGCTGGCAGCGATGCTGGCATCGACAAAGCCCAGCACCGGAATGCCCAGCTCCTCGGCAATACCCAGCAACAACCCGAGTTGCGGCGACTGCCAATAGGCCGGCACCGCGAAGCTGACCCCATCGCAGTTGCCGACAGCCCGTTGCCAGATAGCTTCAAGATGTCCATGCACAAGGTCCGCAGCGGTGCGCGCACCGGCCAGTTCCGTGGGCAAAACTTCGTCGGCCAGCTCTGCCCAGTAGCGATTTTGCACCCGGCGCGGATAGCGCCGTGCTGCATGCCAGGCATCCCGGCCGAACAGCAACTCACCATCCGGGGCCAGCGCGTAACCCGGCTCATTAAAAAGCAGCTCACCGTCGGCTGAGCCAATCAGCGCTGCGTCGTTCAGATCAATGCCGAGGACTGTCATGAGCAGATGGCGATGCAGTTCAGCCCGACTGCAGATGCCGGATCAGGTTCTGGTCCAGGTAAGCTTCAGTTTCGAATACCAGTCGCTCCTGCAACAACTGCAATTGATGCACAAGGAACATCAATACGATGCTGATCAACAGGGCGATAAAGGTCGAGTTGAACGCCACACCCAAGCTCTCGGTAACGCCGCTGATATCCCCGTCCACGGCCCGATGCGCCAGGCCCAGCGCGGCACCGATACCCCGCACGGTGCCAATAAAGCCGATGGAAGGAATCGCCCAGGCAATGTATCTCACCATGGACAATTCCGACTCAAGCCGATCGGCTTCGGAATTAACCAGGGTGTGTGCCGCGGAAGACACGTCCTGCACGTTGCGCGTGGCGCCAAAGCGCTGCAGGGCGCTCAATAATGTCCGCGGCAACAGCAGTGCGCGCTGTTCTTCAGGCAACAACTCCAGTTGTCGCGCGTACTCGCGCGTATCGTCGGGCAAAATACGCACGCCCTCGGCCACCGGCAGTAACTGCCGCTCCAGGAGAGCGCGTTCCCGGTTCGCGAAATAGGCTTTGTAGCCCATGATCGAAAATGCCCACAGCATCAGGATAAAACAGGCTTCCTGCTCGAAGTCCTGGACAATGACAAACAATGAGCGCTCCGGAATATAGTCCGAGTCTTCCTGGATCAGGATCCGCTGCTCTTCCTGAATCGCTGCTGCATTAGGTCGCACAAGGGAAACGTAAACGCCGTGCACGATGATGACTGCAACGATCAGTGAAAACATCTGGAAGACAAATTCCGTAGAAAACGACTTTTTCATGAAAACTCCGCGTTCAATAACGCTGCGATTCAAATATCCGATGGCAGGGCAATGGCCAGGTCCGCAGCCAGCGGCCGCGACGGTTTGAACTCTTTAAGCTCCGTCGGATCTTCGCCGCTGCTGGCTGCCTCAATGCGTGCCAGCTCATCGGCCATTTCCTGCTCAGAGAGCTGGTCAATACCATTTTGCTTGGCGGTCTGCGACTCAGGCGCCGGCGCCTCTACTGTGGTCGGCGAAGCAACTTTCGGTTCGACCTGAGCTACCTGAACGCGTTCACTGTCCGGCCCAAGACCCAGCAAGGGGCCGCTAATCTGCTGCGCAGCCCAGGTAACACCCAGACCGGCGGCAGCGATGGCGACTACTTTGAGCAATTGCATGTTCATTTCTCCTCGGCGTAACGCGCCAGTCGAAAGCCCACATCCAGGCGACCGCGGTCGCCAAAGTCCCGGTAGGCAAAGCGCAGCTCGCTGATGCTGGCGTGGCGCCAACTGGAACCCCGGATGACATGATACTGCCCCTCGTCCGGGCCCATGGGATCGCTGCCATCCCCGGCGCTGCCCGAATAGACCGTATAGAGATCATGCACCCACTCAGCCGCGTTGCCGCCGAGATCAAACAAGCCCAGCGGGCTGGCCGTGAACTTTCCGACGGGAGAGGTCACCGGGAAACCATCATCGAAGCCGGCCAGCACATTGGCCACAATGCCGCGCGCTGAACGATCGGCGAAATTGCCGGATGCGGTCGTCGGCGGCATCCGTTCGCCCCAGGGGTACTTGAGCTTCCGGCCACCGCCGCTGTAACGCGCCGCCCAGACCCACTCGGCTTCGGTGGGCAAACGATAGCCTGTGGTCGGTGGCGACACCAGGCGGAACTTGCCGTCCTGCACTTCGTAAGCGCGCGGCAGGTCTTCACGGTCGCTGAGCCAGTTACAGAAACTCACAGCCTGCTCCCAGCTCACCAGCACTGCCGGATGATCGCCGACGCCGAGCTCACGAAACTTTTCCGCGCCCGACGTATGCTGTGTTTCGAATTCACGGAACTCGGTGTTGGTGACTTCGTAAAGGCCGAGATAGAAACTGCGCGTCAGGCTTACCTTGCGACGTGACTCGTTGGGGCGACGACCCTGCTCACGACGCGGGGCACCCATCTGCAGCTCACCCGGCTGGACCAGTCGCAGCTGGCCGCCCTGACTGGTACTGAGCACATTCGGTGTGGCCGCCAGCACGGCCTGGGCTTCAGTCAGCAGACGGACTTCGAGCACCTGGGGCAAGCCAGGCTTGGGCGTAATCTCGTCGTTATAGTCGGCGTAACCGGCGCGCCGCACGACCACTGCGGTGCTGCGCGCCGGCAGAGACAGGCGCTGCTCGCCGGTACCCAGACTACGACCGTCTACCAATACTTCCGCATCCTTGGGCAGCGGGCGAATTACCACCTCGCCGACGCGCGCCTCCAGACTCACCTGGATCGACTTGCCCTTGCGACTGTCCAGACTGACACGACGTTTCTCGGTGCTGAAGCCGGGCTTGGAGACGATGACTTCATAGCTGCGACCCGGCGCCAGCTCGGCTTCTACCGGAGTACTACCGCGATAACGACCATCAATACTGACGGCGGCTCCGGCCGGCTTACTGGTCACCGTAAGCAAACCATCTGCCGGCTGCAGCTCGATGGGCGGCAAGCTGAGTTGCTGGCCGGCTTCCACCGTCAGCAGCTGCCGCCAGATTTTGTAGCCATCCAGCTGCACCACAAGCTCGCGACCGCCGGCCATAACCGGGATGCTGCCGGGGGTCGTGCCGAGGTCCTCGTCACCGATACTCACCGTGGCGCCTTCGGGTACGCTCGTCACCTGCACGTCGGCCCAACCCGGTTGCAGGCTGGCAATGTACTCCTGGCGCAGACCCAGCCCATCAACCTCAACTTCAGCTGCAAAGGGCAGGTAACGTTCAGCCTGCAGGCTGAGCTGATGCGGACCCGCAGGCAGCTCGATTTCCGCTGTCGGCGTCTGCCCAACCGGCTTACCGTCTATCATCACCGCGGCCAGGGTCTGTTGCTCAGTCAAAACGACCAGCCGACCGGGCAATTTTTTCAGCGCAAAACTGAAATCCTGGCTGGGCTCGCGCGTTACGCGAATCACTTCACGCGCGTCCGCGTAGCCCTCCGCACTAAGCAGCAGCCGATACTCGCCCGGCCACATCAACACGCGTTCGCCGAAACGCAGCTTGATCAGCCCGCCGGCAATGCGCACGTCAGCACTGACCGGATCCACGTCGATACTGACCGCGCGCGCCGTGAACAGGAATACCGCCACAGCGAATAAACCCGCCAGCAACGCCCCGACCAGGAACTTCCAGCGACGCGGCGGCGGCTCAACGGCGCCGGCCGGCGCGCCTGGCTGACTGGCCTGGCGGGCAACGGGGCTAATGGCAGCGCCGCCGTCGACGGCCTCTGCCACCGCTTCGGGGGGCAGGGTTTGATAGTCCGCCTCGGGATAGCTGATGGCGAAACTCCAGCGTTCTTCGCCCAGCCCGCATTGAATGCGTACAGACTCGACGCCGACCAGGTCGCCGTCGGCCAGCCAACTGGCCGCTGTCAGCGGCTCGCCGTTGAGGGTCAGGCCAGGCGGGCGACCGATAGGCTGGAGAAAGGGCCGACCGTCCAGTGCACTGATGCTGGCGACCTGCTCGGCACTGGCCGCGCCCGGCACACGAATTTGCGCGCCTGCCCCGGTACCCACGGTGAGCGGCAGGTCCGCATCATCCAGATGGCGAATACCCTGCGGCCCGCTAATGACAATTTCGAGACTCAAATAGGTTCCTCGCAGCGCACCACGATGGGCTCGCTGCTGCCGTCGGCAAGCACGCGGAATTCGCGACGTACATCGCGATAGCCGTCGCGGCTGCCCACCGCTATATATCGACCAGGCCGCAGCTCGACAACACGTGCGTCGAAATTACCCAGGCGACCCACTTTATAGATGGTTACCTGGGTCAGGTTATCCGAACTAAAGCGAACCGACACAGTGCGATTGGATTCCTCAAGCAGGCGTCGCAGCTCGCTGGCGCGGGCTGACAATTGCGGGCCGGGCGGTTGCGCGGCAATGGCCCGTTCCAGCACGGCGCGCGCACGCCGGCTGATCTCCGGCTCATAAAAGCGATCACCCTGGGCGATGACCTTTTCTATATCCCTGCCCAGTTGCGTGCGGGCCTGGGATCGCGCCAGGCCCTGGCGGGCGGACACCAGCCCGGCGTCCACCGCCAGTGCGGATTCATATTGTTTGGCGGCTTCTGACCAGCGCTCAGCGGCCTCCAGTTCACGCGCCTGGCGTTCGTAGACCAGCACCGATTCCAGTCGCTCTTCCGCACCCAACTGCCGCAAGGCCCCGCTCGCATCCTTGTCGCCAGGACGCACGCGCAACGCCGACTGGAAGGCACCGCGCGCACGGGCAAATTTTTGCTCACTCAAGGCCGCGTAGCCGGCCGCCATCTGCGTCTCGTATTGTCTTTGGTTAACCACCGCGCGTGTGCGCGACAAACCTTCCTCAGCCGCTGACCAATCAGGATCCACAACCAGCGCAGCCTGGTAGGCCTCAGCGGCGGCCGATATCTCACCGCTCGTTTCCAGGCGCGTGGCTTCGGCCATGGCGGCGAGCAGTTCGTCCAGTTTTTCGGCGCGCGACAGACCGTCCAGCGCTGTCTGGTTGCCGGCATCCACGGCCAGTGCCAGCTGATACTGGGCGATGGCGCTAGGCCGGTCACCATCGAGCAAAGCTGCCTCGCCGGCGGCCAGGGCATCGGCCAGCACCGTCGCGGCTTTCGGCACCAAGGCTTCGCCCATCGCCTGCGCCTGCCGATAAGCCGCGGCTGCAGACGCAAAGTCGCGGTCTCGATAAGCTTCGTCGCCAACCTCCACTGTGTTTAATGCCGCCGTCCAGTCGGCGCCACCCCACTGCTCAACCCCCAAAGCTTTCAGTTGATCTTCCAGCGGCAGCAGGTCGGCCAGCGCCGCATCGGCGAGCTTGCGCTGGGCCGCTGCACTGGCCGGATCCTCAGCGGCCGGCGTTGCATCCCGCGGCGGCTCCGGCCGCGCCCGGTCAACCAGTGGCCCTTGTTGATCCACCAGGCTGGGCAATAGAAACACCACGCCCACGACCAATAGCGCCAGCACCGCCAGGCCACCCACCACCAGCCCGGCCGGCAAGCCCTGAGCACTGCGCCCGGGCGGCGGCGCCGAAGGCAAAGACTGCACATCGGCAGGTAATCCGCGGCGCGGCGCCGACTGGCGACGAACGGGTTTAATGACATCAGCCGCGACCACCGACGGCGACGGATGGTCCTGGCGTATTTCCTCCAACACCGCACGCACCGCGCCAATGCCGGCGGGTCGGGCGGCGGCCGACTTGTCGAGCATGGCAGCAACCAGGCCAATCAGGGCCGGCGGCAGAGCCTGACCCGTACCATCCTCGCTCAGGGCCGCCGGTGGTTCAGTGCGAATGCGCTGCACCGTTGCGTCGGGATGCAAGGGCGGCACACCAGCCAGCAACTCATATAACAAGGCACCCAGACCGTAGACATCATCGGCCACGGCCGGCGCTTCACCGTCGAGCTGCTGCGGACTCATATACGGCAAGGTGCCGCCGGTACGACCGGCAGCACTGTTATCCAGGCTGGCTGCCAGGCCAAAATCGCCGAGCAGGCTTTCGCCGCGCTCATCTACCAAAACATTGGCCGGCTTGATGTCGCGATGCACGACACCTTGTCGATGCGCATAGTCGAGGGCATCACACAGCATCAGTGCCGCAGCGACAACTTTCTGAAATGCTGCCCCGCGCAGCGCCGTCAGGTCGCCGCCGGGAACATATTGCATGGTGATAAAATGCACGTCGTCGTCACTGTGAAAATCGTGACAACGCAAAATATTGGGATGCACCAGTGCCCGCGCGCGAAGGCATTCGGTACGCAGCAACTCAACTTGCGCCGCGTCGCCGGCGATTGTGACATTCAGGATCTTTAGTGCGACGGGCTGACCGAGATCTGTGTCTTCAGCCAGCCAGACTTCGCCGGCCGCGCCACGGCCGAGCAGACGCTGCAAACGGAAGCGCCCGGAAAGAATGCGATCTTCGATGAGTTCTGACATGCGCGAAAACTTTCGCCGCGGCAACCTGGCTACGCGGCGTCAGCCGGCCTGATCGGCCTGTCGACATCTGCGCAGCGGCGCGCGAGCGTTTAACGGCCGATAAACCAGGCAGTGATCAGTTGGGTGCTTCCTCGGAAGCGTCGTCAATAACCAGGTCGCTGGCACTCAACAGCCCGGTCTCGGCGGCGTAAATTTCCTGCAGCAGCTCACGCCACTCGCGATATTTTTCCTCCGCCGTACCCGTGAGCCTGCGCGTCTGGCCTTCTACTTCTACCAGCAAGGGTTCAGCCTCGGCGTCAAAAGAGTCGCCCAACTCACGCAATGAGTCACGATGAATATCGGCCTCGGCCGATTTACCGAAACCACTCTTGATACCTTCGATGCCGCCAAAAATTGCCGCAGTGGTAATCGCCGAGTTTCCGCCACCCTGCGCCTCGTAGGCTACCGCGCCAACGATGGCCGCAAGGCCCAGCAGCTGACGGATGCGGGCCGAACGCTTCAGCTCCTGATACTGAATGCTTTCCTCGCGCGACATCTTGCGCCAGTCTTCATAGGGCTGTCCAAGCTCGTAATACAGGCCGGCGTAGTACTCATTGAGCGTATCCATCAGCAGATACTCGCGCTCGCGCACTGCCAGCATGCGCTCCATCATCGGGTCGTTTTCGGCGGGCAGACGGCGAATACTGTAGTCGCCGTCGTCGTCTTCCAGATGATCTCCAAATGCAACCGGTACAAGATTTGACGCGAAGCGCAGTTCGGCAACCTGGCGTACTTCTGCCAGATCGTCACTCTTTAGATTCTGGCGAAAAGCGAGTAAGTCGTTCGCAATACTGTTGTAGACATTCTGGTAGGGATCCTGGGTCTTGTCCCGGTAAGTTGAATAGGCTTTTTCCGGCACCTGCGTCTTATAAACTTTGTTCAGCCATTCGCGGCCCGTGGCATCCCAGGCGCCGACGCGAATTTCGGCACTGAGGCCGTCGGAGTGATCAACCCGGCCCCAGACTATGAGGTCAACTGCCTCGGAAAATTCCGGCAGCACCCAGACAGAACCCCAATGGCCGGATGTTTCCAGAGTGTTCTTTAAATGAAAGGGCATATAACGCGCTTCGGCGCGGCGCACGTCGGGAAATACGAATCCGTCGGGCTCTTCCTGGTCTTCGGCAACGCCTGGATCGAACAGTAAAATGCCGACGTCCAGCAGCGCTTCCGGGCGCACCTCGGTTTCGGCGCGCACGATATCTACCTTGTCGTACTTAACGGTGCGCGACGCTGCGCAGCCGGCCAGTACCAGGCCGGTAATTGCTAGCGCCAGAAGACGCAGGGAAAGGTTCAATTTGCGGGTATCCATACGCAATAAGTTTCTCTAGCTTATCGTTTCTTCTTTATGCCTGTGTGACGGCGGTACTCGTCCCACAAGGCTTCGCGAATATCGGGGTCTGACTCGGCCATGGCGGCCTCGCGGATTTGCTGGGCCACCTGGTCCTCGCCTGACCCGTCGGCGGGAATATCTTCAGGAATGTCGCCGACCATGGCGCCATCGCGCTGGCTATCTTCGAAATCACCGCCTTCCAGACCACTCTGCACTTCTGTCTGACCGGCACCAGCACCCTCGCCGGCGGCGGCGCTGGTTTGGTCACCACCGTCCGGGGCACTGCCACCCGAGCCCGCCTGTTGCCCGGACTGACCGCCGGTTTGCGCGCTGCCGCCCATTCCGCCCATGCCCTGCATGCCACCCATGTCCTGCATGCCGCCGGAACCCGACATGCCACCGGAAGAACTGCCCATACCGCCGGAACCCGCCGTTGCTACCTGACCGGCGTCGTCACCTTCGCGCTTGCCGACGCCACGACCTGAACCCTCACCGGTGGAGGCCATGCCGGCACGCTCACGCTGCATCTGGCCGTCAAAATCACCCAGGGAATCATTGAATACGTCGTCCAGGCTGCCATCGCCCATGCCACCGGCAGCGCCGCCCATGCCCTGCTCAGCGCCGGCCCCAGGCATTCCGCCGGCCGCCGGGCCGTCACCGGAGCCGGCCATCGGCTGCATGCCGGTGTCGCCGCCTGCGGAACCGGACTGGCCGGTCTGACCCGACTGGGAACCTGCCTGTCCACCGGACTGGCTGCCTTGCGAACCTGACGGCGAACCCTGTTGTCCGGACTGGCTGCCCTGCGAACCTGACGGTGAACCCTGTTGCCCTGATTCGCTACCCTGCGAACCCTGCTGCGAGCCGGTCTGCGGCATGCCGCCCGACATTCCGCCGGGACTCTGGCTACCGCTGGAACTGCCACTGGGTGAGGATGAAGACGATTCCCCCGCGCTCGGGCTGGAACTGCCGCTGCTGCCCGATGCAGGCGGCATCGGCAAGGAAGAACCGCCGGCAGGACTGCCCGACGATGAACTACTGCTGGAACCCTGCGACATGCTGCTGGAGCTGCAGCCGGTCAGGCTGAGCAACGCAATTGCGCAAACGAATGATGAGATAGCCAGCTTATGCATGCGGGTTCCTGCAGGCGAAATTCAGCGACAACAACAGTATATAACGGGTAACAGCAACACTGGTTTACCGTTTGGAGCCGCCCCGTGAGGCTTAGTTCAAAGAGATTCGAGGGGCACCCCGGGCTGGTTTCACGGCTTTATGTTTACCCGGCGGGCGGGGCAATCTTCTGAGCTGCGTATTGCCGCGCCGCAATATTTACTCCGCCAGGCCGAAATCCGCTAGCATGGCCGCCGCCAGACACGCGCCGGCAGAATCCGTGCATTCCGTCCGGGCGAGAATCCAGACAACGAAGCGCAGGCGCTCGCCGGCAGGCGATGCGTCCGGGGTACAACATGCAAGCATCTAACCAGCCCGGAGCGCGTTTGGGCTTTATCGGGCTGCAGCCCGGCGTTTCCCGATTCAACGGCATGACGCTGATCTATGTTGCCTTGACCGGCATTCCGTTCATGGCCTTCATCAACTTTATCCAGCCCATCGTGCTGGAAGTCGGCCTGGGCATGCCGGAGTGACCGGCTTTTCTCCCATGAAAAAAATATCAATTTTCACCAAATTGTCAAGAGGAAAAATAAAAAAAATTGATGCTTGGGACAATATTCAGGGGAAAAGGGAAATTGAACTTTTTTTTTGTCTGGTATATTATCGTTTGAAAGGAATTGAATGAGAAATTGACATGAATTGGAATCGACTTACGCTGAGATCTCAAGAGAGCTTTTCAGCAGGCTCAGTCTAAGGCTCAGGATTTGGATCATCAAGAACTGAAACCCGAGCATCTCCTTTGGGCTTTTTTAGGTCAAGAACAAAGCGTGGTGAATGCCGTTCTGTCAAAAGATCGGATCGGATCCCGTGAAGATCCGCACGGAAGTGGAGGACGTCTTGGGAAGCTTTGCCAAAAGTCAAAGGTACCGGGGATGTCTATCTGTCTGCGCAACTGCGCCAGATCTTTAACTTGGCCGAAAAAGAAGCGGAGAAGCTCAAGGATGAATATATTTCGGCTGAACATCTTTTTTTCGGCCCTTATAAAGGAGAGTTCAACGGAATCTTCCCGCATTCTCAAAGATAATGGGGTGGATGAGGAAACTATCCTCAAGGCTCTGATGGAAATTAGGGGATCACATCGGGTAACGGATCCTGAACCGGAAGGAAAATATCAGGTTCTGGAAAAATACGCGCGGGATATCACCGCCCTAGCAAAGCAAGGAAAGATGGATCCGGTTATCGGACGTGAAGATGAAATCAGGCGCGTTATCCAGGTCTTATCCAGACGGACAAAAACAATCCTGTGCTGATCGGCGAGGCAGGTGTGGGAAAGACCGCCATCGGGAAGTGATTGGCACAGCGCATAGCCAACGGTGATGTTCCTCAGTCGCTGAAGAATAAAAAATTGATCGCTTTGGATATCGCATCTCTTATCGCGGGCGCCAAATACCGCGGTGAGTTCGAGGAAAGGTTGAAAGCTGTGCTGAAGGGAAGTGAAAGAAGCGGGGGGAGAAATCATTTTGTTTATCGATGAACTGCACACCATTATCGGTGCCGGTGCGTCGGAGGGAGCCATGGATGCTTCGAACATGCTCAAGCCTCCGCTCGCTCGAGGTGAGCTTAGGTGTGTTGGGGCCACTACTTTAAATGAGTACAAGAAATATCTCGAGCGTGATGCGGCTCTGGAGAGACGATTTCAACAGGTTTATGTGGGTGAACCATCGGTGGATGAGACGATCTCGATATTGCGGGGACTTAAGGAAAAGTATGAAGTGCACCATGGAGTAGAAATCAAAGATTCCGCTCTTGTTGCTGCCGCTACCCTTTCCAGCCGGTACATTGCTGACCGCTATCTCCCGGACAAGGCAATCGATCTGAATCCATGAAGCGGCATCCCGTATCCGGATCGAGATCGACAGCATGCCAGAAGAAATCGACGAATTGGATAGGCGAATCATGCAGTTGGAAATAGAAAAGCAAGCCTTAAAAAAAGAAAAGGATAAGAGCGCGAAAGAAAAATTGGAAAAGTTGAACAAAGAACTGGCGGAATGGAAAGAAAAAAACCATCTCCTCAAGGCCCATTGGCAGAGGAAAAAGAGCTGATCGACAGAATGAACACGTTGAAAGAACAGATGGATGGCCTGAAGATAGAAGAACAGAATGCCGAAAGGAGCGGCGAATTGGAAAAGGTTGCCGAGATAAGGTATGGGAAGTTGATCGCCATGCAAAAAGAGATCGAGGAATATTCCAGCCAATTGATGCAGATTCAAGAGAAGGAAAAAATGCTGAAGGAGGAGGTGGATGAGGAGGATGTGGCCCAAGTGGTTTCTAAAGTGGACAGGCATACCTGTTTCAAAAATGCTCGAGGAGAGGTGGAAAAGCTAGTCAAGATGGAAACGAACCTCGCCAAAAGGATCATTGGCCAAGATCATGCCTTGCGTGCTGTATCGGACACGATAAGACGATCGAGAGCCGGCCTTCAGGACTCATCACGTCCTATCGGCTCATTCCTCTTTTTAGGACCTACGGGCGTGGGAATCGTAATCCGGGTGCTTTGGCTGAGTTTTTGTTCGATGACGAGCGGGCAATGGTGAGGCTCGATATGTCAGAATACATGGAAAAGCACACGTGTTCCCGCCTGATAGGAGCGCCACCAGGTTATGTCGGCTACGAGGAGGGGGGACAGCTCACCGAGGCAATCAAGCGCCGGCCGTATTCGATCATCCTGCTGGATGAGATAGAAAAGGCGCATCATGATGTTTTCAACATCCTGCTCCAGATCTTGGATGATGGAAGACTGACCGATGGGAAAGGAAGAACGGTAAATTTTAAAAACACGATCATCATCATGACTTCAAACCTGGGGAGTCAGATCATCAAGGAACTGAGTCAAGATTTTGCAAAGATGGAGAAAGAAATACACACCATCCTGGATAGCCAATTCCGGCCCGAATTTCTCAACCGTGTGGATGAGATCCTAATATTTAAAGTCCTTTCCGAGCAAACTATCCTCAAGATCGTAAAATTTCAGATCGATCAATTGCAACACAAATTAATGGAGCGAAAGATAAAAATAGAGGTCAGTTCCGGAGCTCAAGAACTCCTGGCCGAGAAAGGGTATGACCCTGCCTATGGAGCGAGGCCTCTGAAACGAACCGTGCAAAAATACATACAGAATCCTCTGGCTCTAGAAATATTGGAAGGTCGATATTGAGGAAGGAGATGTTGTCCAGGTAGGTGTCAACCAGAAGAAGGAATTTGTCTTCCGGAAAAAATAAGCATGTTTTTACGATAATATAAGACAGAAAAAGGAGAAAAAAATGAAAGAACAAGTCCAAAAGGCGATCGAAGAATTGAGACCACATCTTCAGGCAGATGGTGGAGATATAGAACTTGTCGACGTCTCGGAGGATGGGATTGTCAAGGTTCGCCTCTTAGGGGCTTGCGTTGGTTGTCCGATGAGACAGATGACCTTAACCCATGGGGTTACACGGTTCATAAAAAAACAGGTTCCTGAGATCAAGGAAGTCCAAGCGGTGGAGGAGGAGTAGAGTTTCACCGAATAAATAACTTTTAGGACTAACAATGAACAAAATAAAAAAGGCTGTTATTCCGGCGGCAGGATTCGGGACACGTTTTTTGCCTGCCACCAAAGCCCAGCCCAAAGAGATGTTGAATGT
>CAWKLL010000051.1:0-38192 GCA_963850255.1 uncultured Gammaproteobacteria bacterium | reverse complement strand
GACAATTGCCAGTCCCGGCGCCAGACGCGGTAACCCACAGCGATCAAAACCAGGTAGCCGACAAACAGGGCGGCGGTGAGGTAAAGCTCGCGGCTAAAATACAGGTACACAGAAACAGCTATCGATCACGAACCAGTAGAGCCAGTTCTCCAGGATTTTTCTGGCCACCAGGAAAGTAGCCAGCATCGCGCCCCAGGTTGTGAAGGAGTCCAGGTAGGGCAAGGCGGCATCCGTATAGCGATCCAATAGCGCTCCGCTAATGCCGGCAAACAGCAGAATGCCGGCCGTGGCAATGACATGCCGGCCCCGGGACCAGGTTGATATGCGCAGCTCTGACGACACCCCTGCTGCAGCATCCGGCGGATGCGTCCAGGCCCACCAGCCATAGGCCGCCATGGCGATGTAGAAAACCTGCAGCGCCGCCTCCATGTAAAGCCCCGCCTCGTACATCAGCCACAAAAATATTGCCGAACTGACCATCGCCGCTGCCCAGCACCAGACGTGCTGTCGAATGGCCAGCACCAGGTAGGCAATGGCCAGCGCAACGGCTGAAATTTCCAAGGGCGAAGTCACTGCGGGTAGAAATTCCGCGCGGGCAGGCTTTTAGTTTCGACCTGGCGATATCGCAAGGTCTTGCGCTGAGACAGCAAATGCCCGCGCCGTCGCAGCACTATTGGGATCGCAGGAAGAAGCCTGCCAGACCGATGGTGCATCGCCTAGACCTGCGGTGTATCGCCGATACTAAGATCAGCATTCAGGTACTTCACCACGAATACCAGGCTGCCTTCGGCCTGCATGCTTTGTTGCATGCATCGCTGCAGCGCCCCGGTGACATCCGTGTAGTCGCCACGCAATTGCGTGCTCATCTGGTTGCTGATCACTTCCAGTCCCGGTTCCTCGCGCAGGCGATGAATAAAGTCGCGGATATCGGCCACAAAATTCTCGTTCAGTGGGTAAAGGCTGATTTCAGCAGTGATTCGCATTTTGATATTCCATCAGTTAGCACGATTGTTTGTCGCAAGGCGGTAAGATCCGCCTACTCCGTTGCGAGCAGCGGTCGCAGCTATGTTGCCAAAAATCAAATCCGCGATACTCGCTCACAAGCGATATTGCACTGTCACCCCGTAGTGGCGCGGATCGGCCAGGCGCAGGTACAACTTGTTGGGAAAGTCGGGCGGCTCATTTCCGAAGTAGAAGCCGCGAACGGCGTACGCTTTATCAAAGGCATTGCGCACCCAGACATTCACCTGCCAATGCTCCCAGGACTTGCCAAAGCCCAGATTCACGACATTGTAGGCAGACGACTTCTCATTGTGGCCGTAGTCAAAAAAGAACGCATCGCGACCCCAGACTTCGGCACGCGCCGACAGACCGGCCGGGCCGGCCCAGCTGGCCGCGAGGCTGTAGCTGTATTGCGGCGCATGGGCAAACTCGCGACCCACCAGCGACTCCAGTGCCTCAAAGCCGGGTTCGCCCAGCAAGCGATCGAGAAAGGAAAACTCCTGCACCTCGGTATCCAGCAAACCCAGTGTCGCGTCGAAGCGCAGGCTATCGATGGCCTGCCAACCCAGCGCCAGCTCGGCGCCCAATGCCCGCCCCTTTTCCGCGTTAGCGGTCAGGAACAGAAACGTATTCGGATCGCCGGCCTGCACCTGGAACGGAATCTTGACCTGCATGTCTTCGCGCTGTTGCCAGAACAGCGCCGCGTCGATGCTCCAGCGCCCGTCGGCGGAACTGCGCCGCAAACCGAGCTCGGTGTTCCAGAGCGCCTCGGGTTCGTAGGGGATGTCTTGCGGTCCCAGCACCGCACCCGGCGCGCCCAGTTCGGCGCGCGCCAGGCCGAGGTTGAATCCGCCCGCCTTATAACCGCGCGCCAATCGGGCATACAGCTGGGTCTGCGACGACCACTGGTAATTCAGCGCCAGCTCACCGCCCCAGAGGCGATCGACCGGTGCGAAGCTATTCGCCACGGCAGACTCAAAGCCCACGGTGCTGAAACTAAACTCTTCAGCGTAATCGGCCTCGCGTCGTTCGATACGCAAACCAGCCGTGGCCGTCAGGCGTTCGCCCAGCGGCAGATCCAATTGAGCAAAAGCGGCAAGGCTGGTCGCCTCGTAGTTGCTGTCCACGCTGGTCACGCAGGGATCGGGGCAGAAGAATCCGCTGTCGCGCCCCAGATCCAGGCGCGCGTTATCCTCATCCAGACGCTGGGCATAAACGCCCAGCAGCCAGTCGGCGCGACCAAACAAGCGACCCTGCTCGTTCGAGAGCAGGCGAAACTCCTGGCTGATGCTGCGGCGATCGCGCTGATTTTCTGACGTGTAGTCATAAACGGAATTGCCGAACTGCGGGCGATTCCAGAAATCATCGTTGCCCCAGTCGGCATCAAAACTGAAATCGATATCCGAATCGGCAACACCGGTGATACTGACCAGGCGCAGCGCCGCGTTCAAATCACCTTCGATCCTCAGACTACCGGCCAGGGTCTCCTGCGCATCCACTTCCCGGCTTGTCAGAAAAAGTGTCGTAGCCATTGTCGATAGCGAAAGCGTCATAGCCATTGTCCAGGCGCACATACAAGCCCGTGAAATCCACCTGCCAATCATCGTTAGGTGTCCAGCGCAGACGCGCCCGACCGGTAAACTCATCGCGTTGATAAGTATCGTCGCGACCCAGAAAGCGATTCTCACGGAAGCCATTGCTGCGGTAAGCCTGCATCGCGATACGCCCGGCTAGTTGATCACCTGCCCAGGGCAAAGCGCCGCCGATGGCGCCACTAAGCGCCAATGTGTCGTCACTACCACCGGTAGCCTTCAACCAGCCTTCCGGTGAAAATCCCGGCGCCACAGACTGGTAGTAGACCAAACCGGCCAGCGCATTGGCTCCGAAGCGAGTGCCCTGCGGGCCTCGCAGCACCTCAATACGCTCAACATCCAGCAAGGTGGCCGCACCGCCGATCCCGGAAAAATCGATGTCATCGACAATGAAGCCCACGGAGGGATTCGGCGCGCCCTCGTACTGTTCCAGCTCGCCGGTTCCGCGCAGCTGAAAGTAACGCGCCCGCGAACCCTCACCCGACCAGTTCAGATTCGGCACCAGCCGAGTCAGTTCCTCGAAATGCTGCACGCTGGCCGCTTCGATGAGCGAAGTATCAAGGCTGGTGATACTCGCCGGAACTTCACGCAGGGACACTTCGCGCAACTGCGAGGTAACGGTAATTTCTTCCATGCTCGCCGCATTAGCAACGGCAACTGCAAACGGCAGGAGTATCGCCAGGCACACAGCATCGCGCAGGCTTGTTAACCCGCGAAACGCGAACCTCGCCTCAGATGACAGGCAAGATGGCGCATTTGGATTTCTGCTTTCGCGAACAGGCAACACGAATCCCCCAAGTAACAGAGACCCGGCTAAATCACAGACGTGGAAGAACAAGAGGGCGAAGTCCGTTCCCTACGCCGGTACTAACCGGATCAGGTTCAAAGGGTTTCTCGCGGATCTCAGGCTACTCAGCCACCCCTCAGACGACAACAACCATAACGCCCAAAGCCACTGCTCAACAAGCGCCATATTTGAACGCCCAGTCTGTAATCGAGCGTGGCCGAAAAACAATACCTCCCCAGCGTCTCGGACTTGCGAAACACTGAGCACGCACCAGACCGCCGAATCGGCACCCCTCAAACACCCCAATCACCTGTCAGGCCGTCTGGTCAGCCCTGTTCCGGGACCGTCGGCCGCCAGGGACGGCGGCCGCCGAGCGTACAGGGACGTATTCACAGCGTGTCCCGGAACAGGGCTGACCAGACGGCCCGGCAAAGCACATCAAAAATTCTGGTATCTTTGCCGCCTAAAAAAAGCCGGCCTAAATCGCCCCCAGCCACCGGATAATCCCAAAAATGTCAGAACAATCAGCCGACTACAAAGCCATCGATGCGGTAGTAAATATCTGGAACCAGGAAGCCCTGGAAGCCCGACCCAACTGGGGCAGCGACTTCTTCTCCGGCAAAATGAATGCCGACGCCGGCATGATCGCCAACCCCATCGAACTCGACAAAATGATCGAGATGCTGGATGAGGCCGGTATCGACAAAGCCTTCCTGATTGCCGCCCACAGCGGCCGCCCCGGACTGCCAGGCTGCTACCACATGCCCTACGAAGTGGTGGCCCGCGCCTGCGAAAAATATCCCGACCGCTTCTACGGCCTGGCCGGCATAGATCCCTACGACGGGATGAACGGCGTCAAAGCCTTCGAAGACGCCGTCACCAACATGGGCTTCGTCGGTGCGCACCTCTACCCGCACTGGTACGAACTGGCGCCCGATCACCGCAAGTACTACCCCTTCTACGCCAAGTGCTGGGAGCTGAATGTGCCGATCCAGATGCAGGTCGGCCAATCGATGATCTATTCCCCGGACTTCCCCTGCCAGAGCGTCGGCCGGCCCATTTCACTCGATCCCGTGGCCTGCGACTTCCCCGAGCTGAAACTCATCGGCATTCACGTCGGTATTCCGTGGCACGAAGAAATGATCGCTATGGCCTGGAAACACAAGAACGTTTTCATCGGCTGCGATGCGCATCGACCCAAGTACTGGCCCGCAAGCTTTACGCACTACATCAATAGTTTCGGGCAGGACAAGGTGATATTCGGTACCGACTTCCCGGTATTGCCGTTCAAACGCACGATTGAGGACATTGATGCGTCTCGGGCTGAAGCCGCAGGTTCGGCGCAAGCTCCTGCGGGACAACACACTAAGAATTTATGGGCTGGAAGGGTAAGGCATTGCATCTGGATTAACTTGCTGTTCAAGCTGCAGTGACAGGATTTCTCCACCACAAATAGCAAATTTTGAATGCTTCGCTACCGGTCGAACACTTCCTTAAGCGGACCAAGAAATTTTTCATAGGGCCGCCATTTTTCTACGGCGTCTCGATAAATACCCTCGCGCACCTGCATCAAGCTGGCTGTGCGGATCGGTCGATGGGAATCACCAGCTTCGAGCATAGAATCAGACCACTCCAGGCCACAATGCTCGGCTACGCGACGTCCATGGCTGACCGGATCATTAACCAGGTCCTCGTAATGGACTGTCAGCAATACTCCGGGAAGGACCTCCTGCCAATGAGCAACAATCCTCAGATGATTTCGGTACTTGCAGGCCAAATGCTCCAGGGAATGGCTGTAACTGACGTCGGGAAAAGCCTGTTGATAGGCACTTAAGCAGGTATCGAGCGGGTTGCGCTGTATGTGCACGAAGCGCGCCGCGCGGGAAAGCCAGGTAAAGCAGTCCGACAAAATTATAGTTTTCCAATTGCTTGTCGACAAAAATCTCGGCGCTGGTATACAGGTCGCTAACACCTCGGAAATACCGCTGCGCCAGGGTATGAAGATCTTCGGGGCCGAGCATCAGCCCAAGGTCCGGATAGACGGCCTGTTCGTAGCGCTGCCGCGAGAGCTCCTCCAACTCGGCATAGAAAAGCGCAGACTCGCCAATTGCGACAACGTCTTCGTGAGCAGACAGTATCCGCTCGAGCAAAGTTGATCCGCTGCGCGGCATACCTACCAGGAAAACAGGCTGGCGCTCGCCGGACATGCCTCGTTCACGTACTGCAAAGTAATCTGCATCGAATTTTTCGCAGATTTCCGCAGCACGTCGGTCATCGGCTTCGGGCGACCAATGCGCACGTTCCTGGAGTTTTCGTTGCGCAAGATCCAGGTAGTGCATCTCCTCATCGATATCACCCCTGCGCCGGGCGACCAGGGCAAGGGCCGAGGCCGCATCAGAATTATTTTCCGGCTTGCCGACTTTTTTGATGTACGCAATCTCATCCTTCGAAAGCTCCGCAACCTGGGCCAGACTGCGATAGCCGCTCATACCTGCAGGTGCGAGGCGAATAACCCGGCGGAATTGCGCTTCGGCCAGCGCTGACTGGTTACATTCCAGCGCAAGGATTCCAAGCAACTCAGCAATGCGTGCATTGGCTGGCTGTCGTTGAGCCGCCGACTCGAGAAAGGCAATACCTTCCGGGTGACGGTCGCAAAGTCGGAAAGCTTCCGCGACCCTGAGGCTTGCCGATGGGTTCACAACCCGATCCAGGTCTATTCGGCTGAGAATATCTGCCGCCTGGGACGGCCGTTTCATGCCTAGCGCTACACCCAGCATTAACAAGTAGGGCTCGTTGCGTAAATCCGCCGAATTAATTAACTGCGCACAGATATGGGCGGTAATTGAAAATCGTTGGTCCGAAAGCGCCTGCTCGGCCTCGGCCAATGCAGCCAACGCCGTTATATCTTCCGGCGCTGAACCCGGCTGAAGCGAGACTCTGACTGGCTGCCGCCCAAGTTTCTTGAGAAGCTTCCCTGCTCGCCGATCAACCCTCGCCACAACTGACTACTCCTGGCCAATATGGCGGCGACTATAGCGCCATCATTCCTGGGCTTGCTGGGCCGCGCCACTGGCGATGAGCGCTGATATATCGTCAGCCGAGAGTCCGGCTTCGTGCAGAATCTCGTCGGTATGCTCTCCGAGGCGCGGCGCGTGGCGACTATTCTCCGCTGGTGTGGCAGAAAACGTTACGGGAAAGCGCGTCATGCGAATCTTACCCTCGGTGGGATGGTCGGTTTCCTGCCAAAAATCCACTGCATTCAAGTGCGGATCGTCCTTGAGCGTCTCCAGCGTATTCATAATGATGGTCGGTACACTGGTGTCACCAAAAATTTCCATCCACTCCCCGGTGGTGCGGGTAGCCATGGTCTTGGCCGTTTCCTGATAGGTATCGTCGATATTCTTCACACGGTCGGCCAGCGTTGTGAAGCGCGGGTCACCCAGCAACTCTTCCCGGCCGGCCTTGCGGCAGAACACGTCCCAGTGACTGTCCATATACGGCAGGATGGCAATATAGCCGTCCTGTGTCTTGTAGGGTTTGCGGTGATAGCTCATCAGTCGCTCATAGCCTGGTGTGCCTATAGGGGGTTCGAAAGTCATGCCCCAGAGATGCTCGGCCATCACGAAATACACGGTCTGTTCGAACATCGGTACTTCGATTTCCTGGCCTTCCCCATGCCGCTCACGATAGAAAAGCGCTGCATTGACGGCATAGGCTACGGCCATAGCGGTCGTCTTGTCCGAAAGCACCGTGGGCAGGTAACGCGGCTCGCCCAGCACCATTTCATTGAGCACGGCCACGCCGCCGGCGGCCTGAATGGAATCGTCCAGGGCGCCTTTGGCACCATAGGGCCCGTCTTTGCCATAGCCGTAGCTGCCACAAAAAATAATCTTTTCGTTAACGGCTTTGAAGTCAGCATAGGTGAGACCCAACTTGGTCATCACCTGTGGGCGATTGTTGTGAATCACAACGTCCACGTCTTTGGCAATCTGCAATAGCGCCTGGCGAGCCTCAGGCTGTTTAAGATCCAGCACGATATCCCGCTTGTTGCGATTACAGGTGAGATACAAAGCCGCCATGCCGGGGTGACGTGCTGCGCCCAGGGTTCGATTACTGTCGCCGCGGGGCGGTTCAACCTTAATGACTTCCGCGCCCATGTCGGCAAGTATCTGGCAGGCCCAGGGACCCAGTACCACGCTAGTCAATTCGAGGATTTTTATGCCTTGCAGCGGACCTGCCATAGCCTGTTTGCTCCCTGACGCAAAGCGTTAAATTGTAGCATCCGACAACGAGGCCGAGCATCGAACGGTTACGAAGGAATTAACGCCTCAGGGGACACCGGCCACCATTAGCCGTCGAACTTCAGCCTCGAGCTCGGCTCGCCTGGGATTGTCGTCGGGAACGCGACGCAGAAACTCTTCCAGTTGCCGATCAGCACCAACCCTGTCTCCGCTGGCCGCATAAGCGCTGGCCAGATGATAGTGCACTATGGGCACGTCGCCGCCCAAGGCAAGGGCCAGCTCCAGAAATTGTACCGCCCGACGACTATCGCCATTGCGAAAGTATGCCCAGCCCACCGTATCCAGCAATACCGGATTGCGACTCTCACTGAACTCACGGGTCACCTGCAATGCTTGCTGATGGCTTGCTTCATCGTCGCGATGATCCAGCAACGTTGACGCCAGATTATTAGCCACCATGCGTGCATTGGGATTGGCTTCCAGCACCGACTCGTAAAGTGCTATTACCTCCTCGTACTTGCCTTCCGCCGCATACTCGCCGCCGAGCAATAAAGCCAGATTCGCCTGACCGGGACTCGCCAGGAGACCGCGTTTCAAGACCGCTGCGCGTTGCTTCCGATCACTGCCATATGTGGCTGCCAGCACCAGGTAGGCTTCGGTGCGCTGCGGCTGTGCGGCGATAACTGCCTCGAGAGGAACGCGTGCCTTTGCGTTAAGGCCGCGCCTGAGCAGATTGCCTCCCAACAGCACCTGCGCGGCTACGTTGTCGGGATTTGACTCAAGGAATTGCTCCGCTGCTCTGCCTGCTGCCTCAAGCTCGCCCTCGGCAGTTAATGAACCCATCAACCCCTTCAGAGCCAGTTCAGACGACGGATCTCGAAGCAATGCCGACTCGAACGCCGACGCCGCACCAACATTGTCTTGTTGCGCCTGAAGCACTTTACCGAGCTGGATCGAGCCAAAACCGCGCGCATCGCCGCCGGCAATCATAGACCGTGCGTAGTCTTCAGCCGCGCGGAAATCACCTTGGCCCAGCGAAGTTTCTACCAGGCCACTATAGGCGGTGGCGCTATTTTCATCGACGGCCAGAAGTCGCTCGTAAAGCATTGCCGCCTCATCGAACTGCCGGCGAGCCTGCAAAAGAACACCCAGCTCTGCCAGGGCGTCGGGGCTGGTCGGTGTGACTTCCAATGCCCTTCGGTAGGCATCTTCGGCAAGGGAATCCTCGCCCAGCGCGCCGTGGCTGCGCGCCATCAGAATGAGTGCCGACTCGTTCGCGGGCGCTATGCGCAAGGCAGCGCGCAGATCCGACACCGCGGCTGAGTAGCGGCCTTCAGCAAAAGCGAGCTCTCCACGCAGTTGCAGTCCGCCCACGTTCGACGGCTGCACAGAGAGGATTGAGTCCAGTTCGCGAACCGCTCCCGCGACGTCGCCGCTGTTAGCCAGAGATGCAGCCACGCGGTTTCTCGCCGCCAGGCCCTCCTCGGATTCCGGCGAACGATTGATGACATCGCGGTAAGTCTCCAGCGCATCATCCTTACGGCCAATACCTTCATAAAAGGTGCCAAGCATGACCCGCGCTTCCAGGTTATCCGGCTCACTGGCAATAAACTTCTGCAAGGTCTGTTCGGCCTGTTCCGGTTGCTGCAGGGTAACCGACTGAAAACTCGCCAGGGCAAACAAAGGTTGCGCCTCATCCGGTTTGCTCTCAAGCGCAGACTTCAGAACCTGTTCTGCGGCCTGCAAATCGCCGCGATTCAGATAGAACTTGGTCGCATTGCTGGTAATCAGGGGATCCGCCGGAAAGTCCTCGAGCAGTTTTAGCAGTTCGGCAGCGACTTCTTCGTCTCGCCCCATCAAATTCAACACATCGATACGTGCCTGGCGCAGGGATCTCCCTGCCACGGGTCCGACCCGGTCTATGGAGTCGCTCAGATCCCGATAGGCGCGTTCAGGGCTGACCTGTAACAGCGTCAGACCGCGTTGCATGGCGGCCTGCGTATTGCCAGGCTCCTGACTCAGCACCTCTCCGAGATACTTGAGGGCTGTTTCGGTATCGCCTTCGAGCAGCGCCAAACGCGCCGCTAACTGCAGCACCTGGGTATTGCCCGGCGCAATCTCCATCGCTTTAGAGGCTTGTACTTTGGCATCTTCGACATTGCCGGAAGCCAGTATGATTTCCGCCAGCTGAACCCGTGCCTCGGCATTCTGCGGATCTTCCGCAATCACGATCGGCAATTGTTTCAGCGCATCAACGGGATTTAGCTCCGCGCGCGCAATCCGCGCCAGCAGCCAGCGCGCCTGAACATTACGAGGTTCTATCTGTACCGCGTTCTGCGCTTCCAGCTTGGCATTCTCGTAGTCTTGCTCAGCAAACAGCTGTTCGGCTCGGTCCAGATAATTCGCCGCACGTTGCTCGGGTGAACCGCAGGCCACAAGCGCAAGTATCAAAAGAGCAGCGCAAGCCCGGGCCATTCGTTTCAAAATCAAGTCCATCTCCAACTACGATGCTTTAGACATCGCTTATTTGTGTGTGAAAATCGTAATTATCCACTTTACGAGATCCGGTTGCATCGTCGAGATTCTCATTCGAGCAAGCACAAAAAACCCCGCCGGAGCGGGGTTTTCTGATGCCCCATTGGGGCAAAGTACCAAGGTACTTCTAGTTCATGCTGCGGCGACGAACCCAGCCAAGCAGGCCAAGCGCAGAACCGAACAGCCAGGCGGCTGCAGGTACCGGAATCACGTTTACGGCGCCACTGATGTCCAGTGTGCCCGTGATCAATGTACCGCAACTGATGGCGACGCCGTCTTGGTAACGGATTTCACCAGGGCATGCACCCTGCTGACTGCCGCGACGATACTCACCCTGCGTTGTGCTGATATTACCGCTGCCGTCGATGCTGAGGTTAGCCAACACGCCGGCGATGCTTTCGATAATGTTAACGCCTGTCTCGTCGGAGACCTGGATTTCACTCACATCGCCCGTTTCCGGGGTATTGAAGCCCCAGCTGCGGAAACTGCCTTCACCGTCGCCCAGCTGGCTAGCGCCGCAGAGAACACCGGAGAAGTCAGCAATGGCGCACTGAATGTTGGGGTCGTTGAATACCACAACGCCGCCGTCAATCGCCCAGTCTGTCTCAGTGAAAGTACCGGTCAGATTCACATTCAGGGTAAGCGCATCACTGACGCCGTACCAGACGTTCTTAAACGGGGAACCATCGGCGGAACGAATGTTATAACCCGTTGCTTCGGTTGTGCCGAGCTGCGGGCCCGCACCTTCATCATTGGTGGGAATGACTGTCAGAACACCGGTAATACTGGTGTCGGTGATAGTCAGCGTACCGGCGGCAGATGCGCCAGGACCTTCATCGGTAACAGCAACGATGTCTAATGGAGCACCAGCAGTCCGGCAAGCATATTGTGACCGGAAAGCCGCAGACGCCACGGGGTCAGCGCATGCGCCACTAGCAATGTAAAAAGCCTCCGTAGCGAAGTCAGGGTTAAAGTAAGACTCAGAGTTTGCACCGGTGCTCGAGGTGAAAAACTGATTGTTTGACAATGAAGTCAGCACATTGGTCCCGGAAGCGGTCCAGCCGCCCTCGGTGCCAGATGACGCCCAGTTAAATGTAACGTCAGCAGTCGCATCGTAACCATAAGCCTGAGAAGCCAGGCCCATAGCCGCAACGGTTACCAACGCAGTGGTTACCTTATTCATGAATAGAGATCCTCCAAAGATCCAAAGTAAGTCTTCAGAGAAGGTCTGTAGCCCGGCTTTCTTCCCCTTTACACTTCCGTCTGTAAAAACAGAACAAAAGCAAGATCCGTGGCTTTGCGTCCCCAGCTCGCGCGAGGTTTGCCCTTTCCCTTCTTTTTCGAACGATAGTGACTATACCCAACTTGGATGACGTGGCATAGCCGTTGTTTACATAAGCAAAATCTTCAATTACCAAGGATTCAGCGCAATATTTAAAAGAAAAACAATCGCTTAACAGCCAATTCCAAAACAACTCAAGGAACGGCCGCGAGTTTTTTCCGGGTCTTTCCATCCTGTCCGCAGATTGGCCGCCGCGACCCTTCCCCGGCTGATCAAGTCCTGGCCAGAAAGTCGACCACCGCCTGCGACCAGGCTTCAGGCTGTTCATCAATAACGTCGATAGTGCCCCCGACCAGCTCCGAGTATGCGAAGTCCGGCCTCAGTTCAGCGCTGCGCTGGGCCTGGCCATATATGGCGTCGCCGGTGTTGGTGAGAATCAGCGTCGCGTGACTGATTCGCGGTATGGCCTGTTCGTGGTGGTAATCCATCACCGCGTCGTGGGCATACCAGACCCGGTCGCCGGCCAACAGGCCGTGCACGAAGTGGGTATTAAAAGCGGCCAGATCCTGCCACTCCGGCTGGGCCTTGAAGCGAAAATCCCATTGCTCGGCAAAATGACTGCCGTCCCACTTTGGTGTCCAGGTTTTTTCAGCGGCCAGCATGCCTTTGAAGTAGCCGCGCTCCTCGTCGGTCAAAGGTAAAGGGCCATTGAGTATGAGCTTGTCGACGCGCCCGGGATTCTGCAGAGCGGCTTCCGTGACAATCAAAGCACCTGTGTGGTGGCCGAGCAAATGCGCCTTGTCCAGCCCCAGGTGGTCGAGCAGCGCCGGCACAATCTGTGCATAGCCTGCTATATCAGGCGGCGCGTCGGGCGTGTCCGACATGCCGTAGCCGGGAATATCGACAGCGATTGCCTGAAATCCAGCGGCTGCCAGCAGACCCATTACCGGCTCGAATTGCACCATGGAATCCGGCGATTGATGGATCAGCACAAGGGGCTGCCCTGTGCCCGCCGTCATATAGTGAAGCTGGCCATACGGGCCGTCGGCATAGGCCTTGCGATGATTGATGCGCATGATTAGTGATCCGCAAAAATAAAAGCAGATCTTCGCACGCCTGCCGCCAGGCATCCAAGGCAGTGCACCTGCGTGGGCACACCCGCCTGAACAAGCTAGCCAGACGTTTGCCGCTGAGAGAACGCCGGTATCAAGCCCAGTGCGCTCAACATGAGAATCAGGGCGCCGGGCAAAGGCACCACCGTGCCGATCAGACCACCGGTAATGGCCACCCGGTCGATAGACGCGTCAAAACAGTTCGTATCGAAACAGGTCGCCTCGAAACTCGATGAGAACGGATCGAATGAGGCCAGATCCACAAAGCCTCCGGAATTTGTCAGCGGTGCCTGAAACAACAGCTGCAACGCTGGCTGGCCGCTAAGGTCTGCGAATGGATCGCTAACCATGAAGGCATCGAATTCGCCACCAAAAACCACCGCACCGTAACTGGCCGCGGGCAGCGAGCCGCCGGATGTGCCCACGCTTACCGTCGAGTAAGCGTTTGTATCGGCGTCGTAAACAAAGGATCCAAATCCTATGGCCCCATCGTCGAACTCAACATCAGTGAGCGTCCAAAGTACTGGTGCAGCATGAACTGTACTTACAAGCACCAAACTCACAGCTACAGCAAGCACCATCAAGGGTATCTTGATTGTTTGCATTTTCAGAAACCGTTTGCGTAATCGGGATTCATAGACTAAGCGCGCACAGAGCCCGCGACAACTTTTTTTCAGCTGCAGGCTGCGCATTTGACATAAATCGAATGCGCCATTGTCAACCGTACTGCCCCAAAACTATCAGCCTAATTCACTATTGCCTTGTCATTGACAGCTTCTCGCAGCTACACGAGACTCTTGGGTATGCGATGCAAGGGTTAATTGCTTTCGCGTTTCAGCGACCAAGGTTTTTCACAGGGGAACAAGGCATGTCGATTATTTCAAGAAGGGCGCGTGTTGCAGGCGCCGGCGCAATCATTAGCCTGCTTGGGGGACTGGCCGCGACGACGGCCAATTCCGCGAATGCTGCGTTGTATTCTCAAGAAGCCGTTCAGCGACAATGTATTGAGGCGCAGAAAATCATCGCCACTACATCAATTGAGGCCTATAGCATTAGCCACACCAGCGTACAGTCGATGACGTTTAGTTCGGCTGCGCCCTACGAGGGACCTAATCTTTCGGCTTATAACGGCAAGGAAACACCCGGAGACGCGCTAGAACTGACGGTTCAGCAGTTCATCAGTTACAGCACGATTCCTGCCACAGGCTGGCGCTATCCGGAAGTCGTTTCCTGCAAAATGAAAGATGCGGAGGCGATCCAGTTTCATTTCGGCAGCGACATGGCCGGAACCCAGCAGACCTGCCGGGATATCAACGAAAAAATAGTCGCTGATGTATTTGCAAATCTGACTTCATGGCAACGTCGTACCTTGCGTTACGACGAAAACGATATTGTCTTTGAAAACGATGTTCCCAAGGCCAGCGGACCCGAGTGGATCAACCCAATCTTTTCGCCTTTTCCTCCCGCCACGATAATCCTTGGAAATGACGGACTGCTGCACATTAAGTCGCGGGCCAGCATTGTTGAACGCACCAACCCGACCACGGCTGCGGGGCCGGACAAAAAGGGCAGTTACTATTGCCACTTGCCCACGCCAGAACACGTGCTGGCAACGCTGCGCGGCCAGACCGCGCCCTGCAGCATGGATATGGATTTCTGTATTCGCTGAAGCTGCGCGGCGCCTGGATTTGAAAAGAATTAGCACGCCAGCGCCGCTACAAACTGGAAATAAGGTGTCCGCCGTCCACCACCAGCTCGGAGCCTGTCATAAACGACCCCGCATCCGAGGCCAGCAAAAGCAACGGCCCGTCCAGCTCATCCAGGCGCCCGATCCGCTGCATCGGTATGCGCTTGAGCATGGACTGGCCATATTTTGATTGCAGGAAGCCCGCGTTAATCTCGGTCGGGAAATAGCCCGGACACAGCGAGTTCACCCGAATCCCATGGCGGGCCCATTCCAGCGCCTGGCTGCGGCCCAGCTGTACCACCGCGGCCTTGGTGGCGTTGTAAGCGGCGTTGCCGGTAGAAACCCGGAACGCAAGAATCGACGCGATGTGCACGATGCTGCCGGGCTGGCCATGCCTTGATCAGCCGACGCGCAGCCTCGGCGGCGACCAGGTGTACGCCGCTCAGGTTGGTGGCCAGCGTCTGCTGCCAATCCGCCTCGGGCATTTCTTCCAGCCGGCCGCCCCAACCGATGCCGGCGTTATTGATCACGATATCGATGGCGCCGTATTCAGCCTCACCGGCGTCGAACGCGGCGGCAACGCTTTTTGATTGAGTCACGTCGAGATCAACCGCCAGCGCCTGGCCACCCGAGGTGGCTATTTCCGCGGCAAGCTGTTCGACACGGTCGCGGCGCCGCGCGCCGACTACCACGTCTTGCACCCGCGCGGGCGAGCAGCTTGGCAAAGTGCCATCCAAGGCCACTGCTGGCACCGGTAACCAGGGCCGTGCGGCCGCTGAGGTCGAAACGCTCATTCATTCGCTATCCTCCGATTACTGCAGCCTAGGAGCGACAGCGGTTGCGATCAAGCCGACCCGGCTGCGCACGCAGTCAGCACGCAAAAAAAAGCCCGGCTTGGCAGCCGGGCTTTTAAAGAAAGTCAGTGTCGTGTCAGGACTGTCGGCGGCGCACCCAGCCCAGCAGGCCCAGCGCGGAGCCGAACAGCCAGACCGCCGCCGGGACCGGAACGATAGGTCACACCCCCGGTCGCGCGCCGCCCACTCTTCAAAACCGGCCTCCGAAGGCGAGCCCATGGCGTCGACTTCTCCGAATTCGTTGTAAAGGTAGAGAAAGTCCGACGGCCCGAATCCAGACAAGAGCGAAACCGGGAACAAAACGTCATAGTCGAAATCACCACTGCCGCTGGAACCGACACCGCTGTCCATCTGGACCATGTCACCGGCCAGGTCCCAGACTTTGGTCCCCAGGCCGTCGTTGTAGTCGTCATCGCTGCCGGTCGTGGTATTTACCCACAGCTCCAGCGTCTGCAAGGTAATCTCAGACTTGCTTCCGCCCGGTTCGTTGATGTCCAGCCTGAGCTCGAAGTAGTCGGTCCCGCTCACGTTAACAACGGTCAACTGACCGAGCGTAATGGATTTCGTGCAGCAGCCGGACACCTGATCGAGGTTTAGTGCGCCATCAGTATTGAAACCAGCTTCGAACGGATCATTCTGCGTGCGCAGGAACGAATCAATTGCGCCCGAACCGGCTCCGGAATTAGGGTCGGAGGTTTCGAACATCGCACCGTTAATGGTGGCCGACGATCCTACTGCGGTTAAATCTATCAATGCTGCGTTGGCGGCGGATATAGAAAGCCACGCCGCCATCAGAATACAGGCGCGTAGCGCCACACGATTGGTCATTGCTAATCCCCTTTTAACTCGGCGCAAAGCGCCAAGGTTTCCCCTTTATCTCTTTGTTGGACGACCGTCCGAGATTGCGTCATCGGTACAAGTCGTTCGAAATTATTTGCACTCAGCTGCCTGTAAAAGTGCAGCTGAGATCAGTTTCGACGAGGAACTCGAGGTTGCGTCATCGGGTTCTTCGACAAGCGACACATTGCGCCGGTAACTGGCAAACTGTCAACTGGTTGCAGATCCTGAACAATCGCTGTTCTGCGGCACTATTTTGCAACTCGAAGGGATACAGGCAGTTGCGAGATTTTGCTAACGGCGTGTGCAGCGCGGCCGCCTGTTGCGGGTGTCTTCGCTCGCGGAAATATTTTCGCCTTTAGTGGCCTGGCCTCGGTAACGCGGGCTCGAGGTTTCTAGCGAACGGCGCAGGCAACTCAGCTGGCTCCAGCCCGCGGCCTCACGAAACGTTTTCGAGAACATCGTCATCAAAGCGCCGGCCGTGATGCGCCATGACCAGCGGGTGCGGCAGTTGATCTGGACTCCGCCTACAACGCTTGTTCAGGAACAGCTAAGATACGCGCCGTTTTGCACTGCAAGAATGATCGGAGCGCGCTCATGGACCTCAAGGACAAAACCATCGTCATTACCGGCGGAGCCCGTGGCCTGGGTGCGGCCATGGCCAAGCGGCTGGCTACGCATGGCACGAAGCTGGCGCTGGTCGACCTGGATGCCGACAGCATTGCCGATACGGCCGCCGACTGCGAAGCCATGGGCGCGACGGTCAAGGCCTATGGCGCCAATGTCGCCAAAGAAGACGAGGTCATCGCCCTGTTCGACCAGGTGGTGGCTGACTTCGGCGCGCTGGACGGACTGGTGAACAATGCCGGCATTACCCGCGACGGTCTGCTCATTAAGTATAAGGACGGCGAACTGATCTCAAAGATGAGCCTGGCGAACTGGCAGGCCGTCATCGACGTCAACCTGACGGGCGTGTTCCTGTGCGGCCGCGAAGCCGCCGAACGAATGATCAAGCTGGGCAGCAAAGGCGTGATCATTAATATCTCGAGCATCTCGCGTGCCGGCAATATGGGCCAGACCAACTACTCGAGCCGCCAAGGCCGGCGTCGAAGCCATGGCCGTAGCCTGGGCCAAGGAACTCTCGCGTTACGGCATTCGCGCTGCGTCCGTTGCACCGGGTTTTATCAACACGGAAATGGTGCAGTCCATGAAACCCGAAGCGTTGGCCAAGTTAAGCGCCGGCATTCCGCTGAAGCGCACCGGCGAGCCCGATGAGATTGCGCACACGGTGGAGTTCATCCTGGAGAACGACTACGTGTCCGGGCGTTGCTTTGAGATTGACGGCGGCTTGCGACTGTAAGGCGGCCGGGCGGACTAAAAATTTCAGGCGCGAAATCAGGCGCAATTAGCTGCAGCAATTTTTTTGCTTCAGAACGTGACGCCCCGTCTGAAGGTGCGCCTGCGCAGCAAGTTGAATGGATTTAAGACGGTTAAGTCCCGATCAGCCAAAAGAAGCTAACCACCCCTGATCACCAACCCTTTCTAAACGTACCCGTGTTGTAGGGATTGTTCGCTTCGACTTTGCCGCGCTCTTTAGACACGGTTTTATCGTCTTCGACACGACGCAAGCCTTTGTCCTGATCGAGTTCCCAGGAGGCCGTATCGTAGGGGTTGGCCTCGTCCTGCATGCTCTCGTCCTTCAGCGCTAGTGAGCCGGTATCTTCAAAAACCGGGTCGGGCATGGGGACGTTTCTGGGCACGCGCGGGAACCTGGTCGATGGGGCCTTGCCCACCGAGTAAATCCGGCTTTCCTGCCGGGGTTCTTCCCGTTTACGGGAGAAAATTGCACGTAACCAGCCCATGACGGGACCATCCTCAATTTGACTGATTAAACCTAAGCCGCGTCCGGCACAACACACCTGTGAACTGGTTCACAGTTTCGCTACTACGACGCGCGAGAACAAACAATCTGCGAATCTGGTCGCGTTGCCAAGGCGGCATTGAAGCGGATTCAGAGCAAAGCGTTTTCGGCATCTGGTTGCGCCTTTGCGCCACAAGCAAACATCCCCGCGCCAGGCGAAGCAACCTCCCGACATTCAGACATTTCATGTTGCACAGGTCGTCGGCCGGTGAGTGCTGCGCGCAAAAGAAAGGCCCGCCAGACGGCGGGCCTTTGCTGATGATTTGGTGGAGCGGAGGAGGATCGAACTCCCGACCTTCGCATTGCGAACGCGACGCTCTCCCAGCTGAGCTACCGCCCCAAATCAAACTCTTCGTCACCCTGCGCCGACTGATCGAGAAAACGGCTGACGGCAGGCGACCAGCCAATTCCTATCCATCCATGCGGCCAATCACGGCAACGGCCGCGGATTTTACGGGCTAACGGGCACCAGCGCCATGCGACCGGGCCCGAAATCACACCCAGACGATGTCTTGCTGCTCCATTGCGCCCCGCTTGTAGACCTGCGCCGACATACACCCACTCAGCGCCGATGACAGCAGGCGCGATTAACGACTCGCCAAACCCACCACAAACGCCCGAATCGCCGCGCAGGCGGGTTTCGCATCGCGACACTTCGGAGCGATCCGAAACCCGCCGAAAGCGGCGCCGCCATCGCCAGATTCCGGTCTTCCCCACGCCAACCCGTACCCCAATGCCACGTATCTCTCAGGTCGCCAACTCACAACGCCCATGACTCAACACCACCGCATCCCGCTCCACCGCCCGCACCCGAAACGAGACAATATTCGCCACCTGCCACATTTCCGTCAGCAGCGTCTCACCGGGATAAACAGGCCGCGCAAAGCGTCCCTGCAAGGCGCGAATCAAGGTCGAGTCATACTCACAAATAGTGCGCAAAATGGCCCGGCAGGCGATTCCCCAGGTACACAGACCATGCAGAATCGGTCGGCCCAGGCCGGCCTCCTCCGCCGCAGCGGGATCGGCATGCAGCGGATTGCGATCGCCGCTCAGTCGGTATAGCAACGCCTGATCAGGCCGGGTGGCCAGGCTGCAGGTCAGGTCGGGTTCGCGCCGGGGCGGATGATGCGCGTCGCGCAGCGCCTTGCGCGGGCCGTCGAAACCGCCATCGGCGCGCGCCAGCAGGCTGCGAATAACCGTGAACACAGGTCGCCCGTCGGCCGCGTCGCGCGCCTGCAGTTCCAGTTCGATCAGGGCACCGCGGCCGGGCCCCATATCACGCAGGCCGCTCACCCGACTGTCCAGCAGCAGGCGACCCCAATCCATTAGCGGGCGATGCAGGCGCAGCCGTTCTTCAAGATGCAACATGCGAGAGAAGTCCCAGCCGCAGTCATCCAGCAAGGGAGAGTGGGCCAGCAGGCTGGCAAAGCTTGGTACCACTTTGAGCCCGGCGCCCTCATAGACATAGGCGCGTTCTGCCGGGTCGTCCGGGTCGCGACCCAGGCCGACGGCCAGGGCATAGAGCATCACGTCCTGGTCGCGATAGTTAACGGCGCGATTGGTTTCGCGCCTGGCTAGCAGCTCAACGGGATCGATAGACACGCCGGTAAGTCGCCCGGCCGGCCAGAATCAGGCGGCCGTCGCGGTCTGGTAAGCGGGACGCGTCATCAGGCGTTCGAACCAGGCGGTTACGTTCGGGTAGTCCGTGGGCATCACGCGGATCAGGCGCATGGCGAAAAAGGCATAACCGACCACGATATCGGCAGCGGTAAATTCATCACCGAGCAAATAGTCGCGGCCTTGCAGTTCATCATTGATCAGGCTGGTATAGCGATCCAGCTGCTTGATCGCACGCTCGACGGCGCGTTCATCGCGCTCGTCCTCGGCCAACACAAAACGGTTTGTCATGATCGCGGCGATGGGGCCCATCAGCGTGGACTCGCCGAAGTGCAACCACTGCAGAAATTGACCGTACTCGGGATCGTCGGCATCCGGCTGCAATGCATCGCCGGCGTAATGGTTCAGCAGGTACTCGACAATCGCCACGGACTCGAACATGCGGGTGGTGCCGTCGATCAGCACCGGCACTTTGCCCAGCGGACTGATCTCGAGGAAGTCGGCCGCCTGCAGGGCCTTGGGATCGAAGGGCATGGTTTCGAGCTCGTAGTCCATACCCAGTTCTTCAAGCAACCACAGCACCCGTACCGAGCGAGCCTTGGCGCAGTGATAGAGCTTCATCGCCTATTCCTCCGGCGCGACGGTGAGGTGCATGCCGTCGAGTTCATCGCTCATGATGATCTGGCAAGACAGCCGCGAGGTGTCATCACTGAAGCATTCGGTGCCTTCGAGGAGTTCCAGCTCGTCATCCTGACGCTCGGCAATTTTCTCGAAGTGCGGCGCCTGTACGAAAACATGGCAGGTGGCACAGGAACACATGCCGCCGCACAGCGCCTCGATACCGCCGCTACTCAGGTTGCGCAGCGGCTCCATCAGGCTCTGGCCGTTGTCGATTTCCAGTTCGTGCTCGCCGCCGTCGCGGTCGATAACGTGAATCTTGCCCATCAGTATCTCTTCAAAGGGGGTTCAAAAGGTCGCGGACTATAGCACAGGGCCGAAGCGGCCAAAATGCGTAAAAGCCCACAGATTCGCGGGCTGCAGACCGTCAGCCGGGTTTAGTGAGTGCCGGTGCCCGCATCCCGCGATGACTGAAAATAGTCGCTGTCCTCGGCCAGCTCACGGGATTCTTCCAATAGCGCTTTCAAACGACGCTCGGCGGTGCTGACATCGGCGCAGGCCTCGCAATAGGGGTCATCGCAGGGCTGGCGGGAAAACAGCCAGAACTGGATGGCGCCGGCCAGCAAACCCGAGGCCACTTCCCACATATCGGCAGAGCCGTCGGCGTCGAGGATCTTGTTGCCCAGCTCCACCACATCGTGGGCCGAGTGATCGAAGATCGTGGCGGGCTCCTCGGTTTCGCTCATGGTCGGTTACCTCTGGGACTGGCCGGGCTGGCCGCGACAACTAGCTACTATGCTAGCGCAATCGCGGCAGGACATCTTCGGGACTGTGAAAGGGCTAACGGACAGCACGACCCTGCCCGGCTAAAGTGCCGCTTCCAAGGATGGAGATACCGGCATGGATGCCGACTCTTTCACAGTGGATCGCTACCTGGCTGACATCGGCAGCCTGATTGCGGCCGTAGAAGCGCAGCTGGACGCGGTCGGCGACGACCGCGAAGCCCGTCTGCAGCGCGAAGCTTTCCAGGAGCGCCGGGAGCGCGCCCGCGCCATGGCGAAACGCCTGCAAAGGGCCGCGGCTCGCGAACATGCGCTGCTGGCCGGCGATGCGCAGCGCCTGCGCGAGGCACTGCGACTGTCGCGGGCATTCTTCAGCCAGCGTGAACCGACGGCCGCCTGAGTCTCAGCCGGCTTAAGTTAAAAGCGAAACGACGCGCCCGCGCTCATTTCCCACTGCCACAGGATATTGCCGCTGGCGCGCACCAGGCAGCCACTCGCCGCCGGTGCCGAGCTGCAAAAAATAGCGCCTGAGCCACTCAGCCAGGTGCCATAGAAGCGCCCTTCCAGGCGCAGGCCCAGACGTTTGCTCGGAAACAGTTTCCAGCCGCCACCGATGGAAAAAGCGAAATAGGTTTCGGCGCTGATATCGGAGGGTTCCGGCGTATAGCGCGCGGCCCCCGCCGTGGCCACCATGTAGGGTCGCACCCGATCGCCGTCAAACAGATAGGTGCCGCCCAGCTGGAAGTAATCCACATCGAGGCTGACTTTGTCCGCGAAGCCCGACAGGCCGGTCAGGTCCAGCTGTGGTCGGCTGGCGACTCCAGGTAAACTCATATTGAGTGTTGGCATCGGCCAGCATGTTGAGGGTCAGGCCGTAGCCGCCGGCCTCGTCGAGTTCGTATTTTTGCCCGCTATCGTCGTCTTCGAAAGTACCGCCGATGCGATAGGCTGCGAACGGCGTGATCTCAAAACGCAGCGGCGGCTCGGCAGCCAGTGCGGTGCCGGCAAACAACATCAGCAGCGCCGGAAAAAAACACCGGTTCATGGTTCATCTCTGGAAAACACCCGGCGGAAATCGTCACGCATACTTAGCTGCAACCAGCCACGCTCGGCAGCCACCGGTCGCACGCGTTGCGAATCATCGGCATAGACGAACTCGCGCTGCGCATCGTCATGCTGTAACAAGATGACCAGGCTGTTATCCCCTGAATCGGCAAATTTCAGCATTTCCAGGTCGCCGTCGGAGTTACCCACGGCCAGCAGCGGCCGCCGACCGATCAGGTCCTGGATGTTCAGCGCTTTGAAGCGGCCGACGTTTAGACCATTGAAGCCGCTCTTGCGCACCACTTCCAAGCGACCCTCCACTGCGAGCAAAGTCGTTTTTGTGCGTGAGCCAATGACATGCTCGGCGGGAATGCCGTAAGCGGATTCAGCCAGCGCGCGAATGAAATGCACACCCCCACCGGAGACTATGAACACGCGAAACTCGTGCGCCTGCAACAAGGCAATCAGCTCGCGCATGGGCTGGTAGGCCAACTCAGCATAGGGGCGCTGATAACGCGGGTGTTCTGCGCCGGCCAGAAATGCGTCTACGGCGTTGCGAAATTCATCCATGCTCAGGCCGGCCTGGGCGGCATCCATCAGCGGCGCGCGTTCGCGAAAGCCGAGTTCGGCCAGCGCTGCCTGGTCGCCGGACAAAACCGTGGCAAAAGGCTGCGTAGCGGACCAGTCGGGATTTGCCGGGGCCAGCTGTCTGACCCGGTCGAAGATAAACGCCATCTGCACCAGCGGCTGCTCGACGATCAGGGTGCCGTCGTGATCGAACACGGCGATGCGGTCGGCGGGCGCTTGCCAGGCCGGACTGTCGGGCCTGGTTACGCTATCCAGCCAGTCCAGAACGCGTGTTTTGGCCTCGCCGTCTCGCCAGCCAGGCAGCGCATCGCTCTCGCCGCGGCTCTGCGCGGCGCAACCCGCCAGCAATAACGTCGCCAGCAGAAGGAAAAATCTAGCCGGCGCCACTGATGATCAGCTCCATGGCGTGCTCGACGTCCCGGGCACGCTGGATCAGATCGACATCTTTGCTGTCGACGGTGCCGGCCGGGATCAGGCTCTTGCGGAAAAAATCGGCCAGTTCTTCCCAGTACTCCTGGCCCAGGGCGACGATAGGAAATGACTCCAGCTTGCCCGTCTGGATCAATGTCACCACCTCGAAAGCCTCGTCGAGGGTACCAAAGCCGCCCGGCATCACCACGAAGGCCGACGAGTATTTGACCAGCATCACTTTGCGTACAAAAAAATGTTCGAACTCAACAAAACGATCGATATAGGGATTCGGCTTTTGCTCGCGCGGCAGGCGTATGTTGCAACCCAGGCTCACACCCCCCGCTTCGCGCGCGCCGCGATTGGCTGCTTCCATCACGCCGGGGCCGCCACCCGTCATTACCGCGTAGCCCGCCTCCGCCAGTCGGCGTCCCATCTCGCGAGCCTGATGGTAGTAGACATGCTCTGCTGAAAATCGTGCCGAGCCGAACACCGTGACACAAGGGCCTTCAAAATCCAGCTGCTCAAAGCCACGCAAAAACTCCAGAAACAGTCGCACCGCGCTTTCCAGGTCGGCCGCGCGATTGTGACGACCGGAAAGAAAATGCTTTTCTGCATCCGACACCTGCGCCAGCAGGGAGTTTTCGCCGCTATGCCCTGTTTTGTCGTTCAAGTAAATGATCCGTTGGAGAGATGGGCAACATAACAAAGGGCAGCTGTCAGTGCAGCGCCGTGAAGCAAACCCGGATTCTTGCCAGGCCAGTCGCGCGGCTGCGATGACTTGCCCGCAGCGCGACGATCAGGTCTCTTAAGCTACGCGGACAGCACCGGGTCCGATGGGCGAGCTGGCGCAAAAATTTTATCAACGGCGGCTCGCGCAAAAAGTGTGTTGCAGCGGACAAAGCCCCATAGCGCGCCAGCGGATTGGGACAGGCCACTGCGATATTCAAGGCATCGCGTACCGACCTGAGCCTGCGGCTTTACCCGCTGGCCGATCACGCGGCCGCCGGCACCTCTGCCTGCATGGGCAGCAACACGCTAACCGTCGTGCCGACACCCTCTTCGCTGTCGATTTCCAGTCGCCCGCCATGCGCCTCGGCGATGCGTCGGCACAGGTAAAGACCCAGACCAAAGCCGCCCGTATCGCGACAGCGCGCCGGGTCGGCACGATAGAACGGTTCCGTGGCGCGCGTCGCATCGGCCGCGGACATACCGGCACCCTTGTCCGACACCCGAATCATTGCGGCACCGTCCTGCGGAATCAGGCTTACACGTACCGGCGCCGCATCATCCGGGCTGTAGCACAAGGCGTTATTCACCAGGTTTTTTACCAGCAGCCGAATGCGTGTGGCATCCACCTGCAACTGCAGCGGCGCCGCCGGCAAATCCAGGCTGAGACGCGCAGATTCATCACCAAAGTCGCTGGCCGCCAGGTCGCGCAGCAATCCGGCAAGATCCACATCGCTGAGTTGCAATTTTGTGTGGCGGGTATTCAAGCGCTCGCCTTCCAGTAAATCGCTGATCAACTGCTCCATCTCCTCCACGTCTTCAAGAATGCTGGCGCGGGTCTGCTGGTCTTCAAGAAACTCCAGCGCCACCTTGGTGCGCGTCAGCGGTGAGCGCAGCTCGTGGCTGATGGCCAGCAGCAGCTGACGCTTGGCTTCCAGCATTCCCTGCACGTCGTCGGCCATCTGGTTAATTTCCGAGGTCAGCTCGCCGAGATCGTCACGGCGGCTGCGGCTGACGGGAATGCGATAGTCGAGGTCGCCGTTACCGATCCGGTCGGCGCCCTCTTTGATCCACTTGATCGGCATCACCAGCCAGCGCACCGCCAGGTAGCAACCGCCGAGCACCAGGATCGAAACCAGGCCGATGATCGGCCAGGTGAGATTCGGCGGCGGCTGGATGGCCAGCTTGGGCGACACGAACATGATCTTGTAGTCGCCCTGGTTGATGCGCACGTAGGAGTGGCGGTCGTAGCGGGCGAAATCCAGCTGGCTCAGGGTATCGAGCCAGTCTGCCGCCCACTATGATCACTGTCTTTCAGGCGATCGACAAACTCGTTGGGCTCGAAGGGAATCACGCTCTCGTCGGGGAAACCTTCATCGGATACCCAGTTCACGCTGGGCCCCTCGATGAGGATGTCGAAGGGATTGTCGGCGGTGATCGACTGGGCGCGCTCAATACTCGGCGGGTAACCCAGGTCTTCCAGCACATAGTTGGTGTGCAGGGAGATATGCGCGCCGGCAATTTCGCGCAGGTAGTCACGATCCAGCACAAGGTTCACGGCATAGCGCGAAGCAAAGCCATAGATTAGTGAGGTCACCAGGAACACGCCTAACAGGCGTGCCGAGAGTGAACCGAGGATTTTGGAAATCATGTTTTTTCTTCCTCACCCACAAAGGTGTAACCGGCGCCCCAGACGGTCTTGATAAAGCGCGGATGCTTGGCCGTATCGCCGAGCTTCTGACGCAGGCGGCTGACCAGGATATCCACGGAGCGGGAAAACAGCTGCGCGTCGATACCGCGCAGCTCGTTCAAAACATCGTCGCGCGAATAAACCTTGCCGGGATTAGCGGCCAGCAGGGCCAGCAGCTGGAATTCCATGGTGGTGAGCTCGAGTTCTTCACCATCAAGTTGCGCCGCACGCTTGTCCGGATTCACCTCCAGACCGACGTAGCGCAGCACGCCGTCTTCGGAGACAGGATCACCGCTGCGACGCAGGACATTCTGAATACGCGCCACCAGCTCGCGTGGCTCGAAGGGCTTGGGCAGATAATCATCGGCGCCGATTTCCAGGCCGACGATGCGATCGGTGACCTCGCCGCGGGCCGTGAGCATGATGATCGGCACGCGACTGGACTTGCGAATGGTTCGGCAAACGTCGAAACCGTCCTGCTCGGGCAACATCACATCAAGGATCACCAGGTCGGGCTGTTCGCGGCGCAGCTTCTCCAGGCCCACGCTGGGCAGCGTGGCTGTCTCCAGCTCGAGGTCAAAGCGCGCGAAATAGCTGCTCAGCAAGCCGCCCAGTTTCTCGTCGTCGTCGATTAAAAGGATCTTCGCCATGGGTTCCTTGCTGATCTAATGACCAAAGACTTTCTCTGGCCGTCTGAGCTATTGTAAGCGATTGAATTAAAAGGAAAAGCCGGGTTACAAATTGTTACAGGCTGTTACCCCCCAGAAAGGTTCCTGGCCACCCGCCTGCGTATATTGACCAACATTGGAAACGCAATGAGAACGCAGGAGGCGAACACCATGCTCAACCGTATCGCAACAAATTTCGATCGCCGTGATGAGATCATTCTGGCCATTATCGCGCTGTTAATCCCCTTGGCAACGCTGCCGGCCATGCTGGGTCTCTGACCCCTCGACGGGTCGGGCGCGGAAGGAACCGCCGCCCGACTCGTCGCCCCCCCCTAACACCCTCGAACTCGGGCCCGTCTATCGGGCCCTTTTTTTGTGCCGGGAATGTCACTCGCATGGTGGAAATCTCAATCGCGCGGTCAGGCGGTCAGGCGAAAACAATGATATTGGCGACACCCGGGTCTGCGTAAGGCAGACGGCAGGTTAAGACGCTATCAGGGGGTTATAACGGGGCTTGGCTTTATATGCGCCGGGGTAGCCCGCGAGGAATCTCAGGCAGGCATCGCTGCCGGACGGGACATCAGGCGATGGGCAAAGCCTGCCAGCATGGGCACGGCCAGCGACCAGGCCAGGCCGATAACCAGCAGGCCGCTGCCGGTGGTCATGGCCCACTGGGCCGCACCCAGCTCCACCCCGGCGATATAGGCCAGAGGCCCGCCCACCAGGCCCAGAACAGCAGCCAGCCAGTAACGGCCCTGCAGCCAGCGCATGGACAGGTTGAGAGTCAGGGCGAAATTCATCCACATGAGGACGATCCAGAACGGCGCAAGATCCGCCGACGGCAGTGGATGCGCATAGTTGAGGACGCCGAGCTGCAGGAACAAGGTATCCAGCACCAGGCCGGTGACACCGGCGGCTGCCAGCAGATACAGATCGACGCGGCGATGCTCGCTATGAAAAAGATGCCAGACCAGGAAGCCGCTCAGCAGCAACAATCCCAGCCAGGGACGTCCGCTCCCGGCACCGATCAGGCTGCCGAGCCAAACGCCTTTGAAAAACAGTAAGTTGACTAAAGACGGCAAACTAATGCCTCAGTAGACGAACGTGGCCGTAGTCATCATCGGCACCAGCAGCACCACCAGCGACAAAACCACTTCTTCGCGACGATCCATCAGATTCTGAAATTTTTGCTGCAGCATTGTTCTGCTCCGTTAATCCTCAATTCGAGGCTGTAATTTAGTCGGATAGGCCGCCAGAGGCTTATCAGGGAGGTAACGCGCTGTAACAAAATGTAAGTCGCGGGGAGAGGCAGCAATGATCCCCCCGCTGCCTGGCCTGGCAGGCGATGGCGCCCATCCGGCCCGGACATCGGCAAAGGCCCGGGCAGACCCGTCAACTACCCCGCCAATGATCATCCCGGATGAAATAACTGCCCTCGGGCTGTTATCTTGCCCGCCCCGATAAGCGCTACCGCCAGGAGCCCACCATGCCCTCCGTTCCCATCAACGGCCACGATATGTATTACGAGATTCACGGCAGCGGCGAGCCGGCCATCTGCATGGGTGGCTGGGGCACCTACTGCCACGGGGGCGAAGGTGGCCTGACGCGAGGCCTGACAGACAAATACCAGATGCTGATCATCGACTACCGCGGCATCGGTGATTCAACGGACGATCTCAGCGTGGAACCCACCATGATGCTGCACGCCGAAGACGTCATCGGACTCGATGGACCATCTCGGCTGGAAGAATGTGCACTTCATTGGCCTGGTCGGCATGGGCGCCTGCATCGCGCAGGAAGTGGCCATTCATCGCCCGGACCTGGTGCGCAGCATGGTCAACATGGGCGCCTGGGCCAAAGTCGATGCCTTTCTGCACGACCAGCTGGAAATCTTTCTCGATGTGCATCGCGACTGCGGCTTCTTCAAGTTTCAGCAGCACGTCTGCACCATGAGTTTCCTGCCCGAGTTCTACAACGCTAATCGACATCGCCTGCTGGGCCCGGATGGCCCCTGGAATGAACTCAATGGTCGTTTCACTACTCACGAACGCCTGGTCGCGGCTTGCATTGCCCACGATGCACTGGACCGCCTGGGACAGATCAAGGCGCCGTCTCTGATCATCCATGCCGGCAAAGACACCGTCACCAGCCCGCGCTATACCTTGCCGCTGGAACACGGCATTCCCAATGCCGAGGGCGTAATGATGGAAGACATCGCGCATGTGGTTGCCGGCAAGGAGCAGAAAATCGCCTTCGCCAAAGTACTGTTCGACTTTCTCGGCCGGCACTGATGGGCCAGGTGCTGCCGGGTGAAACGGGAGACGAGCGCCTGGAGCGACTCGGCATTCCCTATATCCGGCGACACATCTTCCTGTGCTGCGACCAGAGCAAACCGAAGTGCTGCGACAAAGGCGACAGCCTGGAATCGTGGAATTTTTTAAAGAAGCGCCTGATGCAGCTGAAACTCACCGGCGCCGGCGGCATTTACCGCAGCAAGGCGAATTGCCTGCAGGTTTGCGGCGACGGCCCCATTGCGGTGGTGTATCCCGAGGGCAGCTGGTACCGGCAATGCACGCCCGAGGTGCTGGAACGCATTATTCAGGAACACCTGATTAACGGGCAGCCGGTTGCCGAGTACCTGATGGCCACGCGTCCGCTGCCGGCACCCGTCACCGGCGACTGAAGTCGGCTTTCGGCCGGAATATTTTTCTTGTTTAAATTGATGTGCGCATCGAGGGCGAGGTGATTTCAGCGTCATCGGTCGGCCCGAAAAAAGCAGCACAGCTATTCTAAAAGTAAGACAAAACTACTGGATTTGCTTTTCCATTTTGTAAAACACAGTTGTGCCGGGTTCGTTAGAGCAGTACACGCAAGCTGCTCGATAACGACGTGTGTGTGCATCTGATCAGAAGCGCACACCAGGGAAGGTGAAGCCGCTGCGTTCCACTGACCCTGTTTGGCGGCTTACTGACACTTGCGGGAAAACGAATAGCCATGGATCGCGACGTCTATCAACACCGGGGAGATAATCTCCCCCGCCCGGGCGAACACAGCGCCGAGGTGCTCAGCGAAGCTAAGGTGCATCGCTACTGGCGCGCCAACCTGCGCCTCGTGCTGAGCCTGCTGGTGATCTGGTTCGCGGTGTCCTTCGGATTCGGGATCCTGCTGGTTGAACCGCTGAATCGCATTCCGTTTTTCGGCTTCAAGCTCGGGTTCTGGTGGGCGCAGCAGGGCGCGATCTACGTATTCGTCGCGATTATTTTCGCCTACGTGATTCTCGCCGGCCGAATCGACCGGAAATTCGGCGTCGATGACGACGAGCCACCGGGCCAATGACCACCCAAACCCTGACCTATCTCTTCGTTGGCGTCACCTTCGCGATCTACATCGCCATCGCGATCTGGTCGCGCGCATCTTCCACCAAAGACTTCTACGTCGCCGGGGGCAGCGTGCATCCCATTGCTAACGGCATGGCGACGGCTGCGGACTGGATGAGCGCCGCATCGTTTATTTCCATGGCCGGCATCATTGCGTTTATGGGCTACGACGGCTCCGTCTATCTGATGGGCTGGACCGGTGGCTATGTGCTCCTGGCCCTGTTGCTGGCACCGTATCTGCGCAAATTCGGCCAATTCACCGTGCCCGATTTCATCGGCGAACGCTATTACTCGCCGGTTGCCAGGATCGTTGCCGTCACCTGCCTGATTTTCGTGTCCTTTACCTACGTGGCGGGACAGATGCGCGGCGTCGGCATCGTGTTTTCCCGCTTCCTGGAAGTCGATATCAATCTCGGGGTCTTCATCGGCATGGCGGTGGTGTTTGTCTACGCGGTGCTCGGCGGCATGAAGGGGATCACCTATACCCAGGTCGCCCAGTATTGCGTGCTGATTTTTGCTTACCTGGTGCCGGCTATCTTCATCTCCTTTCTCGCCACGGGTATCCCGATTCCGCAAATCGGCCTCGGCGCAGAAGTCATCGATGGTTCAGGGCTGGCCGTGCTCGAGAAGCTGGATTTCACCCTGCGAGATCTTGGCTTCGGGCCGTATACCACTGGCAGTAAATCGACCATCGATGTGTTCGCCATTACGCTTGCGCTGATGGTCGGTACCGCGGGTTTGCCGCATGTCATCGTGCGCTTTTTTACCGTACCGAAGGTATCCGACGCGCGAAAGTCCGCAGGTTATGCGCTGGTCTTCATTGCCTTGCTCTACACCACCGCCCCGGCCGTGGGCGCTTTCGCCCGGCTTAATTTCATCGAGACGATTCATCAGACGAGCTACCAGGATGCGCCTGCCTGGTTTAAGAACTGGGAAAGCATCGGGCTGATCGGCTGGCTGGACAAAAACGGCGACGGTACGATTCAGTACGGGCCGGGGGCGCCTTTCGAAGGTCGGCTCAGCTTCGATGAGGGCCCGGGTCAGAGCGGCGAGCGCCGGGTTAGCAGCGCGCCAACGTCCGTCAGCAACGAAGTGTATGTCGACCGGGACATCATGGTGCTGGCCAACCCGGAAATCGCCAATTTACCGGGCTGGGTGGTCGCACTGGTGGCGGCGGGCGGACTGGCGGCCGCATTGTCGACGGCAGCGGGCCTGCTGCTGGTGATCTCGACCTCGATCAGTCATGACCTGCTGAAGAAGACTTTCCGGCCCGGCATCAGCGAAAAACAGGAACTGCTTTATGCACGCCTTTCCGCTGCCATGGCCATCGGTGTGGCCGGTTACCTGGGCATCAATCCGCCGGGCTTCGTCGCTCAGGTTGTCGCCTTCGCCTTTGGTCTTGCCGCGGCCTCGCTGTTTCCGGCGATCTTCCTGGGAATATTCTCTCGACGCATGAACACGCTCGGCGCCGTCGCCGGGATGTGCAGCGGGCTGGTGTTCACCAGCGCCTACATCGTCTACTTCAAATTTCTCAGGCCAGACCTGAACAATAGCGAACACTGGCTACTCGGCATCTCACCGGAAGGCATTGGTGCGCTCGGCATGCTGATTAACTTTCGTCGTTGCCTTGAGCCTCTGCCGCCTGCAGGCGCCGCCGCCTTTCGAGATTCAGGAACTCATCGACGACATTCGGGTACCGGCGGGCGCCGGGGTTGCCCATAGCCACTAGCCAAACCATACGTTGGCACCGTCTTCCCCAAAAACCTAAACACTCTGCCGCCGTCGGCGTCGATCCGGCCGGTAAAATCAAGGCCCGCTTTCGGCCATAAGCGGACATACAGCAGGCAAGAAAAACCCGGCGAGAGGCCGGGTAATTCCAGGTTCGACAGTCAGGATTCACGCAGCTTTACGCTTCATCCAGCCCAGCAGTCCGAGGGCAGAGCCAAACAGCCACACAGCGGCAGGTACGGGTACGGGTGTGAAACCGTAGGTAACCTCCACCCCGGCGGTGTCGAGAGAAGCGCCGCCCTCAACAAAGAAAGCGAACACGTTATCAACCTCGGTAAATGACGCGCCGTCCAGGGCAAGCGAGATTTCGAGGTTCGTAATATCCCCGGTGCCTACCAGGTCAGCCGAGTCAAAGAAGCTCACGGGTTTCGGGAACGGGAAGCTATTGCCTGAAAGCTCATAATCGTCCGAAATTTCGTCTTCGCAGCTATCAAAGGCATCGCCTTCGCAGCGCAGCCTAACGTCTGAGCCGCTGGTTACGAGCACAGTGCCGCCGAAACCGGTCTGATAAACCAGATCCGCCTGCACTGTGCCTTCAAACTGGAGGACGAAAGGCTGAGTCTCATCCCCAACATCACCGAACAGCTCATTCCAGTCGTCACAAAACCTGAAAAGAAAGCAAAGGAAACGCTGGTAAGCGTGCCCAGGGCAGGATCAAATTGCTGCAAGCCGGTGACGGCAATCGGAGAATTACCGAATGAAAAATCACCCGACTCATCGGCAGCTATCTCGAGATCCGCATAAAAATCAAAGGCGTCTCCGCCGGATTGATAGGTAACGAAATCTGCGTTGGCGCTAGGCGCCAGGACCATCAAGCTTAAAGCCAACAGGGCAGTCGGCCAGGAAAGTCGTCGTACGTCCATAAGGAACCCCCATTACCAGCGGTTAACGCTGGTCTTCACAGTTTTTATTGGGCGACCCGTCCAGAAGATTGCGTCATCGGAAAGGGGCATTGTTATTTGTGATACGCGTGCGCCCGGAGGCAGTCAAACTTCCTGATTCGGGGCCATAGGTATGAACCAACTATCAGCGACTTGTGAGCAGTTCCTGTAAGGATTGATGAGAAGCAGACGAATGCGCTGCGCGGCATTAAGTAAAATCAGTGCGATGGTCCGCTTTGGGTCACAAGCAGCCTATCAAAGCGCCTGATCGAGCTGGTATCGCCTAATTGAGCTAAGTGGGAGGAGTTCTAAGGACTGCTAACGGCCAGAAGCAGACGTTCGCATATCCTATTTTTCTTGAATGATTCCGAGTCTATAGGAATCGATTATGCCAATTATCCAAACTACACCGAAAACAAGCGCAGCATTCATCGATCTCGTCATTAGTGCTTATTATTTATCTCTGACAGTAGATTGAATGCTGTAGCGATTTCGTATGGCTTGTTCTTAAGTTTCCTCGCCGATAGGGCGGTTTACGGACAGTTTTGATTATGCTTGATGGGCGTAATTTAGTGATCTCGTTTTTGCTCTAATGTCACACGGAGAACGCGATCACCCAGGCACCGCCCGTTCAGCGCGCCAAGAGCGGCGCCGGTCTGCTGTTCGTCCAGATGCACGAAACCGAAGCCCCCACACCGCCCCGTCATTATGTCTGTCGCCAGGCTGACAGATCTGACAGCACCAAATTCCGAGAACAAGCTATACAAACTTTCCACGGTCGTGTGCGAGGACAAATTCTGCACCATCATCTTCGTCATTACGTTCTTCTTGTCCTTGAATTCGGTAATCAGTTCGCCCTGTCTCCGCATACTGCAGACCCATTCTACAGCTAAAGGTCGGGTGTCCGCCTTGGGTAGTTTAGGAGCCTGATGCCCGCGACAAAGGCATGGCCGCATTCAGGTTAGAAGCAGATGGCCGCAGCGGCGCAAATAACACGGGCCACCATCCTGTTTCGCCAAAATGGAGCAAGGTACGCCAGCCTTGGTGCTCATCCCGTCGTCCGCGCTGGAAGCGAGCCACAACTACGCCCCCGGGATAGAACCACCGCGCTAAACACAGCGTCTCAATACACCGTGAACGAAAATGGTGTCCCTTTTACACCGTCATTGCCCGGACTGAGGCTCGAACCAACCCCGTGTTGCCAGGCAGAACTCTTACGAGCAAGAGCATTAACGGCACTTCGATCAGAACACCGACTACGGTGGCCAGTGCCGCACCGGACGACAAGCCAAAGAGCATTGTGGCCGTCGCGATGGCAACTTCAAAATGATTTGATGCACCTATCATCGCTGTCGGTGCAGCATTTTCGTACGTGAGCCCCATCATCTTTGCCAGCAAATATCCCAATGCAAATATCAGCACCGTTTGTACAAACAGCGGAACGGCAATCCAAAGTATGGTTAATGGCTTCTGGACAATCGTTTCGCCTTTAAACGTGAAGAGCAATATCAGCGTGAGTAACAATGCAGTGATCGTTACAGGCGTAAGGAATTTTAGAAACGACTCCCTGAACCACTGTTCGCCTTTAGTCGCAATGATCCACTTGCGCGAGGTGTAACCCGCGACCAATGGTAGCGCAACATAAATGCCTATAGACAACAGCAAGGCTTGCCAGGGTACCGGTAACTTGCCGACACCCAGCAAGAACCCACCTAAGAAAGCCAAACAGCACCAACATGGTTAGCGAGTTGATAGCGACCATGACAAGCGTGTGTCCGTCGTTACCTTTAGAAAGGTAACCCCACACAAGCACCATAGCGGTGCACGGGGCAATGCCAAGCAAAATGCATCCGGCGAGATAGCTGCGCCAAAGTGGTACTTCCAGCATCTTTACGCCATCAATCAGTACCACCTGTCCCGCCCCATAGACTTCGCCCACTGACAGATTTAGTCCAAGTGGCATCTTGACAAGATCGACCGCGTCGGGACCAATGAACGCAAGAAACAACTTGCCAAGAAAGAAACTTGCGATCGCATACATGGTAAAGGGTTTGACACACCAGTTGATAAACAGTGTCAGGCTCACCGGGCGCACCGCCCTCCCGGCCTTAACGACTTCGTGGAAATCAATTTTGACCATGATCGGGTACATCATGAAAAACAGACACACAGCGATTGGAATTGAGACAACCGGTGCATCGTTAACGTAGATCGCCATTCCGTCGAGCATTTTGGCAATGCCTGGGGCTATTTTCCCAAGTAGTATCCCGCCGCCGATGCACAACACGACCCAAACAGTCAGGTAACGCTCGAAAAAGCCCATTTGCGCGCGATCACTTTTATCAGTCATTACGCTCTTGCCCTAACTCGTCAGTTGCCTGTGCATAAGAGCAAAAGGTCTGCCGACAGCCAAAAGCGGACACTCAGGCTTTCTAGGGCGCGCCCACTGAATAGGCATCTACGCTGACGAGGTGCAATTCAAATGGGCCATCTTGTTGGTCGTAGATATACAGGCCCATTTCTGTGATCTGCCCGGGGTCGAGTTTGGGCCCATCCAGCTTATAGCCCTGAAACTGAGGGAAAAAGCTCGAGAACGGAATATTAACGGTGCTCAATTCGCCAGCGCGAGTTTCAAAATCAGCCCAGTAACTTATCCGCCTGCCGCGCCAGCGCGCGTTGGTTTGCAATTGCCAGATGTAGCGACGGCCATCGCCTTTCAGGCGCAGCCTGATTCCATCGTGACTCGACAAATCCAGACGAAAGGGTTGTGTGCGTATCGAACTGAAGCCGCCACCGTTCGTGTTCGTGCTGCCTGCAAAGATCAGTTCCCCTTGCGTTTGTTCAAAATCACCCTTGCTCCGTCCTCCCATCACGTTATCGTTCTGCACATACCAGCCAAGGTCGAGACTGTCCGAGGTAAAGTCGGTGATCATTCGTTCCCCCTGGCGATCAGATTCCAAAGCGTCGAGTGATGGGCCAGGAAAGGTCATCAGCAAAAATCCAAAAACCAGAGAAAACGGTATCAAACCGAATTCTCGACTAATGCCCATGGCAGTTAAATGGACCTGTCCTGCGCGCCTTCGATGCGTGATCGGCTCACAAATTCGGTCACGATCAGCAACAATCCGAGGATTGCGATAACTGATGCTGCACTGGCGACGGGGGGCGTTGCTGCCTGCTTCACGGCAATACCGAATGCGGCCCACACCGCAACCAGCACATAGGCGACGTCGCGACGACGAAACAGCACCGTCGCGGCGATTGTGCCAGCAATCGCAATCTTGATAATCGTCCAGGTGACGGCGTCGAAGCCCACGTCGTCCCAACCAGAGTTAATCTGAATCGCACTGATGTTCGCAATCGTCGCGACCGTGATCCAGGCGGTATAGATGCTGAATGGCAAATGCATAATCCAGCGTTCAATGGCCGGAGCATCGGACAAACGGATATTCAAGCTGCGGTAAATCTGAATCAGCGACACGAGAATGCCAACCATCAGGACCAGCGACAGGGCCAGAAAATCGTAATGCCACATAAAGATCCATAGCGCATTACAAACGCAACTTGCCACAAACGGAACACGAATCGCGGCGACATTCTTATTAGCGCGTTGTGCCGGCAGCGCTTGCCAGATGACAAAAGCCGCCAGGCCCAGGTAGATCAAGCCCCAGATCGAAAACACGTAGCCGGCGGGCGTAAATAACGATGGGTACTTTGCAGAAATTTCCCCAGTGGTCTGCCCACCGAGTGGCACGGCGGTGGCCATCGAATTAACAACGATAACAACCACGAATGCGAGAATGTTCCCGCCCCAGTCAGCGGTACTTCTATTCATCAACTTACCTCACGGTTCCGGCGGATCATGGTCTTTTTTATATTCGAATCAGCATGACTCTTCGCATCATCAGAAACAACCGGGTATTCGAACGTTTGCTTTGGGTCGGAAGCGGACGCTACAGGCGTAATGAAATGACGCGACCCCAAGCCAGCGCTGATCAAAGGTTTGATTTCAGTCAATTCCTGACGAAACAGAGATCTTGCGCCGCGAGGGTCATTTCAGAGCAAAGCCCACAGAATCCTCACTGGCTGGCCACCCGCCAAAAGCCCAGGCTGCTGGCATGGAATTTTCCCAACATCGACGGCATTTACTGCTAGGCCTGACGGGCCTGATCTTCACACCGGCCTTTGCTGCCCGCGAGTCACGCCAGGCACGCAAGAAACGCTGCGACGGGCTGAAAACGCAGATGAAAAGGCTGCAGTCGCGCCTGCGGCGGGGCTATAGCGCTAAAGCGGGGCGCCGTTACCGGCAAAAACTCAGGGAACTGGAGCTACAGCGTTATCGGCGGTGTCGATGATGGTCCGGTGCCGCATCGCAAGAACAACCGATGGAATAATCCCCGACACGGGACTTCGGAGGCATTGCTGACACGGCACCGGACACTAACCGGATCGCTACGCTCGCGGCCGATAAGGGCCGGCGAAAGATAGTAATGAGCCAGCGGGAGCAGTCGATGGGATCAGGCTTTTGTAGGCTTTATGGGCCGATCCGGGGCCGCTCCTCGGCGGGCGCAGCGAGTATAACCGACTCTGCGAGAGGCGGCCTCGTGAACTTTAAAATGGCCGCGAGGGCATCAATTATGTCAAATTATTGACGTGTATTCGCATTATAAATCAATCGGTTATAAAGATTTTTTCATAAGCACAGATTTTTGCCGCGATACAGCGTAACGGCCCGGCGCGCTGCGGCGCGTCAACAGCAGGCCTGGGTCCCGGCCTCGGTCTCGGCGGCAAACGGCAGCGCGTCACCACAACCGGTAAAAATGCCGTGGTGAGTTTGCTGGTCGCCAACAAATTCGAACGCGGACGCGAAGCGCGATTCAGCCAGCATGCGCGAAGTGTTGCCGCAAACGGCTACCCGTTCTCCGCATTCAAAACGATGTTGTTTGTCGAGCTCGAAGGCGTCGGGAAAATATTCGATGCCGCCACGGTAACGCACCGCCTGACCGTAGTCTTCCCAGGCGGGTTCCAGGCCGTCCAGCTTGAACAAACGGTAGGTGGCCGAGAAGAACTTCAGGGTTCCTACCCGCGCAGCCAAGTCGGGATCATCAACGCTGATGGGCTTGTCTGTGACCAATCGCGGATCAGCGAAGCCGGCAGCCTTGGACAACTTCAGGAAGTCGTTCCAGTACAAGGCGCCGGACAGGCACTCCCCGTATAAGACCGGGTCCGACTGCAGCGCCTGCGGAACGCGTCTATCGGCATAGACATCGGCGAAATACAATTCGCCGCCGGGCTTGAGCAGCCGCCAGGCCTGATCCAGCACCGCGCGTTTGTCGCCGGCCAGGTTAATCACACAGTTGGAAACGATAATGTCGAAGCTGTTATCCGCCAGACCCGTGGCTTCCAGGTGTTCGATATCGCCCTCGATAAATTCAACGTTGGACTGCTCGTAGCCAAAGGCCCTGGCATGGAAGTCGCGATGGCGGCGGGCCACGGCCAGCTGCTCCTCGGTCATATCAACACCCACCACCTGGCCACCCTCGCCCACCAGCTTGGACAACACATAGACATCACGGCCGGCGCCACAGCCAAGATCCAGAACACGCATGCCCTGCAGCGACTCGGGCAATACCAGGCCGCAGCCGTAGTAGCGCGTAAGCACTTCGTCATGCACCTGGGCCAGCGCGCGCTTCAGATAGTCCGGCGGCGCTGCATCAGTGCAACAGGCACTGGTCTTGAGGTCCGCAGACGACTGCAGTACCTCACCGTAATAACGTTGAACTTCAGCGCGCATCAGCAAGACTCTCCACGTGGTCGTTTCCGGGGCCCGCAGACCCTAACGCTCTGTTAGGGCATAAACCAGCGCCATTAGTTCCCGGGCCAGCCTGGCTGCCGGCCGGCGTGGCGGCAGGTATGCTGCGCGCATGTCTGGCCAGCCCTTGAACTCAGCGACCCTGGTGGTGTTTTGCCGCCGCCCCGCGCCGGGGGTCGGCAAACAGCGGATTGCGGCCGGCCTGGGTGCAGAATTCGCCCGCCGGCTGGGCGATGCCCTGCTGGCAACCACCCTCGAAGACGCCATGGCCTGGCCGGGACCGGTCATCCTGGCGCCGGCGGCAGCCGGCGATCATGACTGGGCCGGGCAACTGGGTCCG
>CAWKLL010000050.1:0-37728 GCA_963850255.1 uncultured Gammaproteobacteria bacterium | reverse complement strand
CTTTCGGCCACACCTTCTTCAGCAATATCTGGTCTATGCGCATTCGCCAGACACAGCCCATAGAGACCGGCGTCTGGGCACGTGCGATGTTGCGCAAAATGGCACTCGGTATTACCGGAACGACCTCGATCATTATTCCCCTCGCGGGCCTGATGCTGGTCGAGTCCTGGGGCGGGCTGCTGAATGCGCCCTGGGCCTGGGATGCCTACTTCGTGTTCTGGCTTATGGCTGCCGTGAGTCTCGTTCCGGACGTCATTCGTTACGGCCGCAACCGCAATGCTGCAAGTCCAGAACACGGCATGAAGAGCGGTGCAATTCGCGGAATCACGGCCTTGTTCCTGACGCTTTACATCATGTTTGTGATGGTGACCAAAGGATCCTTTTTTGCCGGTATTTTTGTGCCTGGGATCTAGTCCCGGCCGCAGTATTTACCAGGCGATCTGCGCGCCATCGTAGCGACGGAAGCTGCCCGACTCCTCCGGGCCGAGATCCTCGATCAAGCGGCGCAGCCCGCTCACGCTATCTTCGGGACTGACGTCGGCGCCACCGAAATCCATGCGTGTCTGTACATAACCCGGACAGAAAATCCCGACGGAGATTCCGGCTTCACGCAACTGGCCGGCCAGCAAGCGCAAGGCCTTGTTCAAGGTAGCTTTACTGGTCGCGTAGGCCATCGCCGGGGTATCCCTTTCAACCAGGGATCCCACGGTGCTGGATAGCGTTGCGATTTTTTTCTGCTGGCCGGCTTTTATTTGTGGCAGAAAGGCTTCGGCCATCTTGATGGGTGCCAGCGTATTGGTGCGCAATACGCGCTCCCAAAGCGAGTAATCAATGCTGCCGAAATGTTGCAGGCCGATGTTCTCGGGGATCGGCAGCGGACCGATAATGCCGGCGTTATTTAGCAGTACATCCAGCTTCAGGCTGGCGTAACGCGCGGCGAGGGCGTCGATGTCAATATGCGAGGTCACGTCGAGGCACTCGATCTTTACGCGACTGCACGCCTGAGAGAGTTCTTGCAGCGCATCGGCAGCGGACGGGTCGCGGCAGGTCGCAATGATGTCCCAGCCATTCGCTGCATACTGGCGCGCGAATTCCAGTCCAATGCCCCGGTTAGCACCGGTTATCAGGATGGTCGGCAATGATTTGCTCCGCGCGAATAAACCGGCAGATAACTTAGCATGCCGACGATGGCCGCGCGGCCCATGCGCCGGGCGCGGGACGCGGGCCTTAAGCGTGACCGGTGGGTGCGCTATCATGCGCGCCAGAAACTATCTGGACATCTCACCATGGCAATAAAAAGCTGGCAATTCTGGGGTCTTAATGTGCTCGCCGTGCTGGCACTGGCGCTCTGGGCGGCGACGCTTTGGTTTAACAATGGCAATCAGCAGTTGCAGCTGGAGGCCAATGAAAATCAGCGTGTCCTGAATCAGGGTGACCAGATCAATCAGCTGAACAATCAGCTGGCCCAGGCCCTGGCGACGGCTGCGGTGCAGAGTGACGATAGATACATTCGTGCACTGCTGGCAGACAACGGCATTACCTTTACGTTTAACCCGGCAGCCGAGGGCGTGGAGGGCGACAATGAATAGTCAGGAACAGAGCGCAGCTTACAGTGCCTTTGTACCACTTTTGCTGGTCATTGTTCTGCTGTTGGGCATGCTCGGCGCGCAACTCAACGAGCGTGTGCAACAGCGTGAATTATTGCAGCAACTGATTAGTAATCAGAGCGAACCGCTTGCGGAGACCCGCCGGGTCCGCGAGCAATTTCAGAGCCTGGTTTCGGGTACCTCGCGCCTGGCTGCCGCAGGCAATGTCGAGGCGCTGCGCATACAGGCCGAGCTCGAACGCGTCGGTATTCGTTTTGACGCCAATGAAGAAGGCTAGGCAGCACAACAACGGGCAAAGGCACAGTTGGCTGTAATGCGGGTCCGGCGTGCATTCGCGAACGGCGACTATGGTCAGCTGCATTATCGTCACGCCGGCGAACCGGGACAGGGCCTGACACCGCTGATTTGTTTGCATATGAGTCCGTCCTCGGGCCGAATTTTTGCGCCGCTGCTGGCGGACATGGGTCAGGATCGTTTCGCGCTGGCGCCGGATACACCCGGTTTTGGGGAGAGTGACGCACCGCCGGCCCCGATTGAGATCAGTGATTTTGCGGTAGCCAATTTCCGGCTGCTAGAAAGCCTGGGTGTTGACGGCCCCATCGATGTGCTCGGCTATCACACAGGATCATTAACCGCGGCGGAAATGGCCCGTCAACGGCCAAGCCAGGTGCGCAAACTGGTGTTGGTCTCGGCACCCATTTTTACGCCCGCCGAACTGGCTGAATTTCGCGCCGAATATGCCCGAAAAACCGCTGCGCGAAGACGGTGCGCAGCTGCTCGAACTCTGGCAGGCGATCCGCCGCTGGGCCGATCCGCAGCAGTCGCTGGCCCTGACCATGGAACATGTGGCCGAAAGCCTGCGCGGCGGTGAAACTGCCTGGTGGGGTCACCGCGCCGCCTTCAACTACGACCTGGGCAAGCTGCTGCCGGATTTGCCGCAGCCAATCCTGGTGCTGAATCCGGAAGATGATCTGCACCAGCAGTCCTTGCGCGCTAGTGGCTTGATGCAACGCGGTCGCATCCACGAGCTACCCGGCTGGAGTCACGGATTTATTGAGGTGCGTGGGCCACAAACCGCCGCTATTCTTCGCGACTTCCTAGACGCGGACTAAATACTAGGCAAGCAAATCGTCGCCCTCACGTTTGCTCAAGGGGTCGGCAAACTCGAAACCCGCGGCTTTGATGCGCGCATTGGAAACGCCGCGCGGCCCCTTGCTCAGCCCTAGCCAGATTATCGGCTCGAGTCCAGCATCCCTGCAGACCTCGCCAAAGAACGTGGCTTTCGAATCACTGACATCATTAAACAGGTTGTAGAGTCCATCCAGTCGATGTTCGATGGCAAACAGCAGCCCTCGCACCACATCGTCGCGATGCACAATCATGGCGTCGGATTCACCGTCGAAGGGAATCTGCTGCCCGGCAATGCGGCCGGCTTCGACGGCATGCGTGCGGCCGGGCCCGTAAATGGTCCCGGTGCGGAAATTACACACCTTGAGTTGTTCGGAACCCGCGCGCGCTGAGCAGATTTTCCGTATCGATATAAACCTGCGCGAAGGGTGACGCGGGCGTCGCCGGGGTATTCTCATCCACATGCTCGGCCCCGCCGGCATCGCCGTAGGCATTCAGCGAGCTGCAAAAGATAATCTGCTGAAGCCTCGGTGCGGCGTCCAGGTTGGCGACCAGGGATTCTGCAGTGCCCAGGTAGGCGTCCCGGTAAAGTTCCGGATCCATAAAGGGTTTGCCATCCTTTTCCGTCAGTCCGCCGGCCATGGTCAACAGGACCACATCCTGGTCGGCCAATAATTTGCGCATGCCGGCCTGATCGCTGCCTTTCATCACCTCCACCCGCGAGGCCACGGCCTCGAGTTCGGCCACGCGTTCCGGGCGCGTGGTTGTAACGCTGACTTCATGCCCCTGGCGGTGCAAGGCCCTGGCGGCGGCAAAACCTGTGTAGGCGGCGCCGATGATGGCTATTTTCATTTTATAATCTCTAAAACCAATTACTTATAACTAATTATTCACGTAGATTCTGCATCAAGATCTGGCGCATGGCCTGGCCCTGCTCGGTACCGATGATTCGATACACGCCTTTCCAGGCCCGGCGGTCGAGACTTTCGTCGAAGAAGCTATGCAGATGTCGCTGATCGCGTGCGCGCATCAATTCTGCGTCGGGCGCCGGGTAGTCGAGTTTTTCGCCCAGAGCCAGGCAGTGATCCAGATAGGCGAACAGCTGGGGCGTCAGCCGCGACAACTCTGCGCTGTCCGTAGGCCGCCCGGCACCGATACTCCAGGGTGACAGGAAAGCCGCAATGGCTGGATTGCCTGGTGCGCTGGCACAGGCATTTTCCGGGCGCTGGGTCGCTTCCCAATAGGCCCGTGACAGCGGTTCGAAGACCAGCCGGTAGTAACCCGGATGGTCCACCGGATCCAGTCGCGGCAACAAATCTGCGTTATAGACGCAATTATCCGCGCCAAATTGCACCGCCTGGCCGTGAAAATGCGGACAAATGCCGCCAGCCAGCGCAAAAAGAAAAAACAAGTTGGTATCCACCGACTCGGACTGCAGGCGAACCTGCACCATGCGATCCCAGACCGAGCTGTCAGCGGCCTGCCAGAGGCGCAGGTACCCGGCTGACTGCTGGTGATCAACAGCGGAATGAAAATTCAGCTGAAACCCACCCGCCTCATTTTCCAGCTCACGCCAGCTTGTGGCCGCGAGACAGCGTGCTGCCAGATCGCCAACAAAGTCATGCGCAAAGGCTTTTTCAAACAACAGCTTCTCCGGCTGCACCAGGGCAACCCGGTGGGTGGTGACTCGCCGGCTATTCTAGCTGGCCTGCTGACAGCAAGCCCTCGAGTGCGGCCAGGCCTGACCACGCAGCGATGCTGTCGTGCCGAGACCCTGGCTTGACAGCCAGGCTGGTGGGAAGGCCTAGTCGACGCCATGAAAGAATCGCAACAAACCTCGCGGCTTCGCGGCGAGCTGCTTACCGGTCTGGGTCTGGGCGCAGAATTCACGCGTCTGCCCTGGGCCGTCGAACAGTTTGTCGCCGGGTTCGGAATCGACCCGCACCCGGGTACCTTAAACCTGCGCCTGTCCGGCGAGCTGGATCAGCAGCGCTGGCTGGAACGTCAACGGCAACCCGCCACTCGCCTGCAGTCTCCGGACCCGACCAGTTGTGACGCGCTGGGTTTTGCCGTGATGCTCAATGAGCGGATCCCCGCTGCGGTAATTCAACCTCAATTGGCCAGTTACGCGGCCAACCAGCTGGAAATCATTGCCGCCGTCGCCTTGCGTGAGGCGCTGGATCTGCAGGATGGCGACACCGTCGAGGTGGAATTCATCGAGCCGGAAAACCTGGAGGCGATCATTTTTGATGTGGACGGTACCCTGATCAATTCCGTCGATGCCTACCATATTGCAGCTGGCCTGGCGGCTGCGGAGCATGGCCTGACGGTAACCCGCGAGCTGGTACACCAGGCGCTGGACAGCCAGCAACCCTTCTGGCAGTTGCTGCTGCCGGCGGCGCAGCAGGCTGATCAGGCCTTTGTCGACGGCTTACGGGCCGCAACACTGCAACATTGGCCCGCCGTGCTGGAGACGTATGTCAGCGTCTTTCCCGGCCTGGAGCTGACCCTGGACAGCCTGGTGAACGCGGGGGTCCGCCTGGCCATCTATACCGGATCGCAAGGCGAGTCCTTCGCGCCGCTGGAGCGCAGTGGGCTGCTGGAGCGCTTTGAGTTTATTCTCACCGGCGCCGATGTGCGGCAAGCCAAGCCTGATCCCGAAGGTCTGCTGCGCTGTCTGGAGAAAATGGGCGTAGCGGCAAGCCAGTCAGCCTACGTGGGTGATACCAGCGTCGACATGCAGGCGGCGGCCGCCGCTGGTGTGGTGCCCGTGGCTGTACTCAGTGGGGCAGGGGCCGCAGGCAGCTTGTCGCGGGCCGGCGCCCGGCATTTGCTTCGCGATCATGCGGACTTATCAAGAGTAATTAAAACAATAAGTTAAGAGCTTAGTATTAGACCGTTTCGAGCTTAGGTTTTGCCCGGCCAGTCTTGCCAGTATTCGGCCCAGCGACTCGCCACCAGCGCAAAGGTATCCGGGCTTTGCTGCTCCAGCAGCACGCGCGACACTTCAGGCCATTTTTCCGGACCGCCTTCTGACGGCAGCTGGCGGGTGGCGTCGATGACGATTTTGCTGGTGAGCCAGCGTGTCGGGGCACTGGGGTCCAGCGGCATGCCACGCGTTTGCGGAATGATCAATGCGCCCGGATTAGGCTGCCAGCGCGTACCCAGGGCATGAAAAATCTGCGTCTTGTTTTGCACATCGATATCACCGTCCACCACGATGATGATCTTGGCGAACAGATCCGCCGCCGCCACATGCTGGCCCGCCGCCATGCCTTCGCCCGGCAGGCGCTTGTTGATACTGAGTACCGCCACGCCGGTAGTTTCCACCGGACGATAAAACTCCACCAGATTGCGAATCACTCGCGCGTAGTTCAGGTTATTCGTGACAATCTGCGGAATGCTCATGGTCAGCTTGGTGATACCCGCAAAGGAATTGCTTACCCAGGGCTGAGGGCGGTGTGTCACTGCCTGTATGTCCATGAAGAAGTTACTGGGTTTTTTCAGGCCCATGTAGCCGTAAACCTCCCCGTAGGGGCCTTCTTCTTCCAGGTCGGCGAGCTGAATTTCGCCTTCCAGGACGATTTCTGCATGCGCAGGCACCAGAATTTCGCTGCTGTTGCACTTCACCAGTTCTACCGGCCTGCCACGCAGGCCACCGGCGATTTCGAGTTCGTCCTCTCCCAGGGCGCTGAGTTTTGAGGTGCCCAGCGCGAAAGTAATCGGATCCGCGCCCATCACCACGGCCGCCGGTACGCTGCCGGCGCCGCGCTTTTTCGCGCGCATGAGAAAGCTCCAGGCGTGCTGACCAATCTCGGTATTGACGCCGATCCTGCGTGGCCCCTTGACCTGGCATCGATAGGTGCCGACATTGCGGCCCATTTCCGGGTCTTCGATGAACACGGTGCCGGCGGTGATGTAGCGGCCGCCATCCGCAGGATTGGTCTGGATCCACGGGAACTTGAGGATATCGATCTGTTCGCCGCGCAATTCAACCGCTTTGCAGGGAGCCGCCGCGGCATCAATCTCCGTCGGCGCCAGCTTGGGCCAGTTGCCCTGGGCGTCAACCTGCCCTTTGAGATGTTCGAAGGTGGCCCGATATAGTTCACGCTGACTGGCTGCTTCAGCGGGCGCGCCATAGGCCAGCGCTTCGCTGAGCCAGCTGCCGTAGATATTCCCGAGCAGCGGACCGTCTAGCCAGCGACCATCCACCTTAATACGCTCGATCAGGAACGCGGGCGCATCGTGCCAGCCATATTCCTCTATCAGGCGATAGGCGAAGCCGGTGGCTTCGAATCGATCCTGGTCCATCTCGGCGATGCGCAGCAGCTGGCCGCGCGCTTCCAGTGCCAGCGCAAAATCACGCAGCGAATCAAAAGGTCCGGCGGACGCAGCGGCTTGGGCTAATTCGACGGCTTGGGTCATGGGATTACTCCACGGCAGGACCGACCTACGGCGCTCGGGCATGCCTGGGCGCCTGACAGTCTCATGATAGAGGCGATCGCGGCCGACGAAAAACCCGCGCGCCGTTAATCCACGTAGTGGGTGGCAGCCCGGAGAAGCCGCGCATGCCGGCATTGCAGCGCCTGGTGTGGCCTGAACGATGTAGATTGAACCCGGCAAATTCATAATCTAGGCTTGCCAGCCATCGCCTGCAGCGCTTTTTGGAGTAATCCGTGACAACCGAACTCACTCGTCAGGACATGCAGCATAAAACCGTATTGATCACCGGCTCGGCCAGCGGCATGGGCCGACTGACAGCGCAGGCCCTGGCCGCGCAGGGCGCAAGCCTGATCCTGGTTGACAAAGATGTGCCCGAGGGCGAAGCAGCTGCACAGGCCTGTCGGCAGGACACGGGTAACCCGGAGATCAGGTTTTTTGCCTGCGACCTCACCGATTTTGATCAGCTTAAGGCTTTTGTCGCGCAGGTGCTGGCCGACTATCCGCGCCTTGACGTGCTAATTAACAATGCCGGTATTACCGAGTCCGTACGACGCGAAAGTGTGCAGGGTCATGAACTCACCATGGCGACGAATTTTCTGGCGCCGTTTCTGCTCACGCAGTTGCTGCTCGAGCGACTGCGCGCCAGCGCGCCGGCACGGATCATCAATATTTCTTCCGACGCGCACAAGATGGTCAAGAACCTGGAATTCGACGATATCGACAATCGCGACGGCTGGGACGGGGTGAATCACAATAAGGGCTTTCAGGCTTACGCGCGCTCAAAACTTGCGCTGGCGGCAGTCTCGTATCGCCTGGCCGAGCAGCTGCAAGACAGCGGCGTTGACGTCTATACCGTCTCGCCCGGTTACTTCATCCGCACCAACATTCACCGCAACATGCGCGGCCTGTGGAAGCTGGGGGTCAAATTGTTCTGGCCCTTGCTACAGGCTCCCGAACGGGCCGCCCGCACTTACATTTACCTGGCCAGTTCGCCGGCGGTAGCCGGTGACAACGGACACTATTGGGAGCACCTTAAGCACAAGGCACCCTCGGAAGCAGTGACAGACACGCAGCTGCAACAGCAGATCTGGGACTACGCGGTCAGGGAAACCCAGACCGCGGCCTGAAATCCGGCGACTCGGCTGAGCTCAGATAATGCCCTTGTCCGCCATCTCGGCCATTTCTGCATCGCTGATACCGAGAATGCCGCCGAGTACTTCCTTATTGTGCTGACCTACCTCCGGACCTGCCCAATCGGTGCGGCCGGGGGTTTCTGACAGGCGCGGAATCATCGCGGGAATCTGCAAGCTTTCGCCGCCCACCTGGACTTCCTCAAACATACCGCGGGCGTTGTAGTGCGGGTCGGCCAGCATGTCGACTACGCTGTAGATAGGGCCGCCCGGCACGCGAGCTTCGTCCAGCGCGTCAAGTAATTCATCACTGCTTAGCGTGCTGGTCCAGGCTTCGATGGCTTCGTCGAGCTCTTTTTCATGCACCACGCGGCCGGCGTTGTCCGCCATGCGCGGATCGTCGCCAAGATCATCCCGCCCCATGGCGTGACAAAGACGCTTGAAGATTGAATCGCCGTTACCGCCAATGATCACGAACTTTCCATCGTTGCAGCGATAGGTATTGGTCGGCACGATGCCCGTCAGGGTTGATCCGGACGGTTCACGAACCACGCCGGCGCCCGAGTATTCGGCGACCACGCCTTCCATCAGGTTAAACACGGCCTCATAGATGGCGGTATCAATAACCTGGCCACGGCCCTTGGGATCTTTACTGCGCTGAATAACGGCCAGCAGGATGCCCAACACTGAGTGAATGCCGGCCAGCGTGTCCCCGATACTCAGGTTTGGTCGCACCGGCGCTTCGCCCGGGTAACCATTGACATAGCGGAAGCCACCAAAGCCTTCGCAGACAGAGGCAAAACCGGGCTTGGACGCATACGGCCCATCCTGTCCATATCCTGAAATTCTGGAATAGATCAGGCCCGGGTTTTTCTCCCACAGCGCCGTGGGCCCAAGGCCCCATTTCTCCATGGTGCCCGGCCGAAAATTTTCGACCACAACATCGGCAGACTCGGCGAGGCGACGGACTATATCGCGACCTTCGTCGGTACGCAGATTGGCCGTGACCGATTTTTTATTGCGCCCCAGGCTAGACCACCACAGTGAGGTACCGTCTTTCATAATCCGCCAGCTGCGAATCGGATCGCCTTCGCCCGGCGTTTCAATTTTGATCACCTCGGCGCCAAAGTATCCAAGCATGCTGCCGGTAAACGGGCCAGCCAGAAGCTGGCCGACTTCGATCACGCGAATGCCGTCCAGCGGGCGCTGTTTCTTGTTATCGGTCATGGGATGCTCTCCGGGCTCTGTGGCCGGGTTTGATAGATAGGCAGATAGTCTAGCCGAAGCCACCGGCGCCAGGACAGGACCTGGATCACTTCCCGGGCCTGGGGACGACAGGCTATCCGGTCCCCGGCGGCCCGCCGGGGACCGAATGCCGGATTAGCTACTCTGCCAGCGGGATGATCTGCGCGAGATCGTAATCAATGATGGTATCGATCTTGTTTTCGATCTGCAGGTAGCGCAGAACCTTTTTCTCCGGCAAGGCTTTGCGGAAGTCCTTCAGAAATTTCATGCGCAGGGCCTGAAAGTCATCTTCCAGTTTCATCGAGTCGTTGAGCAGCTGCTTGGCGACATCGTCATCCAGTGTTTCAAAACTATCCCGGAACTGGGTCAGGATCTTGATGCGACGATCGACCAGTGTCGAGCGCTCATTCTGAAAACGTCGATAGACAGGCCAGAAGGCTTCACTTTCTTGTGCGTTCAATTTCAGATTTTCAGCGACCAGGGCTTCGCGGTCAGCACTGACCTGGTTGCGAATCACCTCGATCATGTCCTTTTCCTGCATATGGCTACCAGCCAAGGCAGAAACGGCAACGCTCATGCTGATGATTAATATTGCGAGAATCTTGCTCATAGGAATTCCCTAGGGGTTCAATATAGTTCTTTGTCAGGCCTTGGCAACAAAAGCTACTCGGCCAGCGGGACAATCTGCACCAATTCAAAATCGATAATGGTGTCGATCTTGTTGTCGATCTGCATGAATCGCAGGACTTTCTTTTCCGGCAGAATCTTGCGGAATTCACGCACATATTGCTTGCGCAATTTTTGCATGTCCTTTCGGATTTTCAGGTATTCATCGAGAATTGCCCGCGCCTGTTCGTCGCTAAGATCCATGTAGCTATCGCGAAAATCGCGCAGTGCGCGCAGTTCACGATCATCAAGTTCGGCGCGCTTTGCCTGGAAGCTGCGATAGACCGGCCAGAAGGCTTCGCTTTCTTCGGCCGTGAAGCCCATGTTGCCGGCCACCACGGCCTGGCGATTGGCCGCTACCTGGGCGCGGATGACTTCCATGGCATCGGCTTCCTGTTGTGCAGAGACAGGCTGCATAACACTGATGGCGCAGACCAATGCGAGCATCGGTAGCAGGGGACGCAAAAACATAATCATCTCCAATTTCAACGGGGCAGCCTTGTGAGCCGCCGTAAACACTGACTGTCCAGCGGCCAGTCAGAAAAAACTTTTTTCGTACGCGCAGCTGCAATACTTGTGTTTGGGTTCCCGACCGCGGCGCAACAGCGACCGGCAAGGCGACTACAGGGCATTCAATCCACCATGCCAGCCCGCTATAGCCGCAGCAATCTCGGCCGCCGAATCCTCCTGGATAAAATGGATGCCGGGCACCGTGACTTCGGCTTGATTCGGCCAGCGCCGACAAAATTCTCGCTGCGCACCGACCAGGATTGCGCCGGGTTCCGCGTTAACGAACAGCTTGGGCAACTCGCTGGTGGTCAGGAAATCGGCATACGCCTGCACCAGCTCTACCACTTCCGCGGGTTCGCCATCCAGCGGCAGTTGTCGCGGCCAGCTCAGGGTCGGCCTTCGGTCTTCGCCGACGGCGCTGAAAGGCTGTCGGTAATGGCTCATTTCCTCGTCACTCAGGGTGCGCTGAATCGAGGCCGGCAGAATTTTTTCAACGAACAGGTTTTTTTCCAGTACCAGGTTTTCACCGACCGGCGAGCGCATGGCTTCGAACACGCCACGGCTGGGTTCCGGCCACTCCGACCAGCTCAGCGGTCGCACCAGGGCCTCCATATACACCAGCCCGCCGACGCGTGTTGGATGTCGTCTGGCCCAGTCAAAGCCAAGCGCCGAACCCCAGTCGTGCAGAACCAGGGTGATGTCGTCGCCCAGGTCCAGCTGGTCGAGCAACTCATCCAGATAGTCGCGGTGCTCGACAAAGCTGTAGCGATCTGCAGCCGAGGCCGGCAGCTTGTCGGACAAACCCATACCGAGCAAATCAGGCGCCACGCATCGTGCCTGGGCGGTCAGCGGCGCCATCACATCGCGCCATAAATAGCTCGAGCTTGGATTGCCATGCAGAAACAGCAACACCGGCCCTTGCCCCTGGTCGCGACAGGCCATTTGCAGTCCGCGCACCGGGTAGAAATCGGGCTTCGCCAGCTCAGCCATGAATCAGGACCCGAGGGGGATAGCGTCGGCGACAAAGTCGATAAAGTCGGCTTCGGTCTGGACCTGGTCGATGCTTTCCGCCGGAACGCTGTAACCAAACTCCCTGGCAACAGCCTCATAGCGCGGCCGCCGCGCTCGCGCCAGGCGTGGAAATATCCAGCTGACGAAATGATCTGGAGCAATTTCGTCGGCACTCTGCAGGCCCTGCTCATGCAGGTACAAGGCCAGGTGCTCGTCGAGAAAGTCTTCGCGGTAGTAGAGCGGCTTGGGATCACTCACCGCACGCCTGATCAGTTCCTCTTCCATTTCCGGGCCGGCCTGCAGATACAGGATCAGCGTATGTTCACCCAGAGTCTGCATCACGGCCGGATCGTCCAGTTCCACAATGCTGCCGCCGGCATCGTTGAGGAAATTGTCATAGCCGTAGATTTCTCGCGCTTTGTCAATAAAGCCGGCCACATCTTTCATAGCTTCGGCTTCAGCTTCGGCATGCAGGCGCTGCCGATGTTTGAATTCCGGCAGAGACAAACCGCCAAGGTCTGCGCGACCCAGCTTACCGAGAAAGCTGGATACCGGTTCCAGGTTGTGTACTGAAATATTGCTGGCGATGTAGATAGAGTCGCTGCGCAACAAGTCGCGCAAAAAATCCACCTGCATAGCCTGGCGCTTGATGTTGTCGAGAATGGCTTCCTCGAGATACTTGGTGCCGATCCTGTAGTCACCGGAATAGTGAAACCAGTTGGTCTTGGGCAGTCGATTGGCCAGGTGAGTTTTGCCCACGCCTGACATGCCCAGCAGCGTTACCGCCTTGCGCGGCCAGCGCTTGAATTCCTGACGAGTCATTTGCATGCGCGGATTGTTGCGTTCGCCGGCAGCCCTTGCAAGCGCTGCGAGCGAATCAGGCCCGCCGGCGCAGTCTAGAGACCGGCCAGGCGCCGGTGAAGATCCAGCGACTCAGTGCTGGGTCGATGCTCTTCCTGCGTGGGGTAGGTGATCGGTCGGCCGGCCAGGATCCGGTAATTAGTTGCCATCAGGTCTTCTGACACGATCACCGTGAGCGTGCGCGTATCCACGGCTATCTTGCCCAGATCGAACAAGGTATGGATATCGGCGCGCAACAACAGACCGTTAGTGGGATGGTGGGTGAAGCGGCCGCGAAACGGAATAATATAAGCCGCTTCCAGCGCATCCACGGCATCACTGCCGGTTATTGCGCATTTGAAGTCATAGGCTGACAGCAAACGCTTGCGGAAATCAGGATGACCGCGGCGCTGAATAATGCTGTCGACCACGCTGCTGCGTGCTTCTTTACTGCTGCTCTGGTCAAAATTCTTCAGGCGCTCCTGATCACGCTCTGACATCTGGATGATGCCGCTCATGTCGAGGATCGGCCCGCCGGCGCCGGTATTCAGCAAGCGACGTCGGATAAAACGGTCGAGGCTGCCAAAGTCAGCCTCAATACGATCTACGGTGGCCGCGGGCAATTGCTCGAAGTCGGCGTAACGCGCAGGGAGATAGTCGGTAAGCTCCGCGTAGGGCAGGGACAGCGGAATTGGCTCGGACAGAAAGAACAGGAACTCGCGGCTGCCCTCACCGTTTTCCGGCTGCCCCCATATCGCGTCGGCGGCACGACTATTTTCGTAACGCCCCAGTACCTTGGCATAGTGGTGATAGTTGTTCTTGTAGCCCACAAGGATTACGTCACCGACGCCCATGTGAAACCATTTTTCGATATTCTCAGGGCCCGGCGGCAAGCCCCAGGCGTAGAAGCCGCGGCCGCGGCGTTCAATTTCGATAAGTTCCGGATAGGTCGCGTCACTAAAACTGCGAATAACCGTCTGGCGCTCTACGGCATTCAGCAGCGATCTTTCCAGATCGCTGTGAGCGCGTGGATTCTCGATAGGGGCAACGAAGAGTTTCGGCATTTTTGTTGTTCTCGGCCGGGAACTGATTATTCAGGTCGAACTGCCAGTTTGCAATCATCTAGATCGTGTCGACCCGGGCCATAATCGGTATGATTGCGGGCTTTGTCGCGCCTTTTTGGCCCCGAACTCGAAAAAAGCACGCACGATGTCCAATTCGCCCTGGCAAATACATAAATTTGGCGGCTCCAGCCTGGCCAATGCCGCGTGCTTTCAGCGCGTCGCGGAGATTTTGCTGAGTAGCGACAGCCACCCGCAGGTCGCGGTGGTATCTGCCATGGCTGGCATGACTGATGCACTGCTGGCACTGATCCGCACGGCCGAGCAGGCCGGCACCGGCATAGAAGCGGGTCTGGAGGCGCTGTCGACGCGCTATACCGAGACCTGCCATGCGCTGCTGGCCGATGAGTCCGAAGCAGCCGCGGTGCTGAATGCCTTTGCCCACGACGTTCAGGATGCCCGCGATGTCCTGCAGGCGATTTCTCTGGTGCGCTCGGCTGCCGATCGCAGCCGCGACCTGGTGGCCGGATTCGGGGAGCTCTGGTCTTCCCGCCTGCTCGCCGCTTACCTGGCTCAGGAAGCGCGCCGTCGCAGTCTCACAAACCCGGTTCGCTGGCTGGATGCGCGCCAGCTGATCGTCGTTGAGCATGGCGATCTGGGCCCGGGTGTGCTTTGGGACCCCTCGCGCGCCAATGCCGCCAAGTGTTTCCCGGCAACGGCGACCGGAATTACCGTAGTTACCGGCTTTATTGCTACCGATGCCGCGGGCCTGCATACCACGCTTGGACGCAATGGCAGCGACTATTCGGCCTCAATCATCGGCGCGCTGCTGGCGGCCGAGCGCATCACTATCTGGACCGACGTTGATGGCGTTATGAGCGCCGATCCCAATCGTGTGCCGGAAGCCTCGGTAATCAAACAGCTTAGTTATAGCGAAGCGATGGAGCTGGCTTACTTTGGCGCCAAGGTGATTCATCCTCAGACCATGTCGCCTGCCGTGACGCAGGGTATCCCGATCTGGATCCGCAACAGTTTCAACCCGGCGGCGCCGGGAACCTGTATCGGGCCGGCAGGTGATGGCAGCGAACTGATCAAGGGCATTACGTCCATAGATCAGGTCACGCTGGTGAATCTTGAAGGTGCCGGCATGATTGGCGTCCCCGGCACCGCCGACCGCCTGTTTGGCGCGCTGCGCGAATCCGGTATTTCCGTGATCCTGATATCGCAGGCCAGTTCCGAGCATTCCATCTGTTTCGCGGTTCCGGCACGTAATGCCGCGCACGTAGAGGCAGCGGTGCGTCGGGCCTTTGCTACCGAGCTGGAGCTCGGCCAGATACAGCGTATCGAGGTTCAACATGACTGCAGCATCATTGCCGTCGTGGGTGACGGCATGGCGGGCATACCCGGTATTGCCGCACGTTTTCTCGGCACCCTCGGCAGCGCGGGTATCAACGTGCGCGCCATCGCCCAGGGTTCTTCGGAACGGAACATCTCAGTCATTATCGATGGTGAAGATGAAACCCGAGCGCTAAGGACCGCGCATTCAGGTTTTTACCTGTCGGCAAAAACCCTGTCCGTAGGCCTGATTGGACCCGGAAATGTCGGCGCGGTATTGCTGGCCCAGCTCGCACAGCAAGCCGGGCAGCTGCTAAAGGATTTCAACGTCGACTTTCGCATCCGCGCCATTGCCAGCTCAACCCGCATGCTGCTGGCCGAGCGCAGCATTGACCTGGGTGACTGGCGCGAGCAGTTTGAGCGCGCGGCAGAACCCCTGGACATGCAGCGTTTTGCTGCGCACATCAATACAGATCATCTGCCGCATGCGGCCATTATTGATTGCACCGCCAGTGATTCCGTGGCCGCGCTTTACGCCGGATGGTTTGCGCAGGGCATTCATGTCGTCACGCCGAACAAGAAGGCACAAAGTGGTTCCTTGGCCTATAGCCGGGAACTGCGCGACATTCGTCGCCGCCATAACGCGCATTTTCTGTATGAAACGACGGTGGGCGCCGGCTTGCCGATCATCGAGACGCTGCGCGACCTGAAGCGTACCGGCGATGAAATACTCAGCATTGAAGGCGTATTCTCTGGAACGCTTGCTTATCTGTTCAATGTCTACGATGGCAGTCAGCCGTTTTCAGCCATAGTTCGTGAGGCTCGCGACCGTGGCTTCACCGAGCCGGATCCGCGCGATGACCTGTCCGGCATGGACGTGGCTCGCAAGGTGATCATCCTCGGACGCGAAATGGGCCTTGCGCTGGAGCTGGATGACCTGACTGTTGAGAGCCTGGTGCCTGAGCCATTACGGGAAATGGGCATTGAGGAGTTTCTCGACGCGCTGCCAGAATACGATGATGTCATGCATGCCCGTTTCGAGGCCGCCCAGCAGGCCGGCCAGGTATTGCGCTATGTCGGTCGCCTCAAGCGCGATGATGGTGCCAGCGTAAGTCTCGATGGCCTGGGCAGCGATCATCCCTTCGCACGTATGAATCTGACCGACAACATTCTGCGTTATCAGACGGCGCGTTACAGCGATAATCCGCTGGTGGTGCAAGGCCCCGGGGCCGGGCCGGACGTCACGGCCGCCGGCGTATTTGCCGATCTGCTGCGTCTGGCAACCTATCTGGGCGCCGGACGCTAGACGATGCAATACACAAGCACTCGCGGCGGCCCAGGCGTCTCGCTGGAACGCGCCATTATGAGCGGCACGGCGCCGGATGGCGGCTTGTATGTGCCGGCAAGCCTGCCCAGGTTTCAAGCGCAGGATTTCGCCGGGCACACCGAGTTTGCCGACATTGCCCGGATCCTGCTGACACCGTTTTATGCGGGCTCCAGCCTGGCCTCACGACTACCGGCTATCTGTGAGGATGCCCTTAATTTTCCGGTGCCGTTGCGCGCGCTCGAGAACGACGCGATGCCGTTGTCGGTGCTAGAAATGTTTCACGGCCCCACAGCTGCTTTTAAGGACGTCGGCGCGCGCTTTCTGGCGGCGAACATGGCCGAGATTGTGGCCGACGGCGTGCATGCCCAGGCGCCCGTGACGATTCTGGTTGCCACCTCCGGAGACACGGGCGGCGCAGTAGCGGCGGCTTATTATCAACGGCCGGGTCTGCGCGTTGTGGTGCTGTTTCCAGACGGGCGCGTTTCTCCGCGCCAGCAACATCAGTTGACCTGCTGGGGCAAGAACGTCGTTTCGCTGGCGGTGCGCGGAGAGTTTGACGATTGTCAGCGCCTGGTAAAACAGGCGTTTGCCGATACAGCTTTGCGCGAACAGCAGCATCTTTGCTCGGCCAACAGCATCAACGTCGGCCGGTTGCTGCCGCAGGCGGCTTACTATGCGAAAGCCAGCCTGGAGCATTGGCGGGACACCGGCGAGCCGCTTAACTTCGTGGTGCCCACCGGCAACCTTGGCAACGGCTTCGCCTGCGTCTGGGCGCGACGGATGGGCCTGCCCATCGACAAAGTGGTATTCGCCACCAATGCCAACACCACGATTCCGGATTATCTGAGTAGTGGTAACTGGTCGCCGCGGGCGAGCATCGCCACCCTGGCCTCGGCTATGGACGTCGGTGATCCCAGCAACATGGAGCGTTTGCGGGCCCTGCTCGGCGATGCAGACGCAATCGGCATGGAGATCAGCGCCCGTTCCGTTGACGACGAGGCTATTCGCCGCACGATTCAAGATGAGTATCGCCGCCACGCGATCGCCTGGTGTCCGCATACGGCCACCGGGCTGCACGTCTATCGCGAAATGCCGGAAGCACTTCGCCGTGCCGGCCGCTGGGCCGTCGTCGCTACCGCGCATGCGGCCAAGTTCGACACCATCGTGGAACCGCTGTTGGGCATCAAGGTGCCGCCGCCGCCGGAACTTGCCGAGCTATTGAGTTGGCCCGCTGAATACCGTTGCATCGACGCGCAATTGGATCAGCTGGTCGCACAGTTGTGAACCGCTTGCGGCTGCGCTAGAAAAGAAATGTCAGTGCTGGAAAATCTGTCGTCTAATCTGCTTATTGCCGGCGCTGCATTGTTGGCGCTTGCGCTGGCGCTGATTGTGCTCTGGCGGCGTCGCAAGAAAAACCGGACGCCCGAGGCGCAGCTGCAAGCCATGGTGGATGACGTGCTCAGCCACTTTCTAATTGCCGATGGCGAGGGCGGCGAAATCCATGTAGAACTGGCCGCGCTGACCAGCGAGGGTGTGCTGGTGATCGATATCAAACGCGTGGACGGTCACGTATTTGGCAGTGATGCGATGCAGGACTGGACCGTCATTGATGAACGGCGACGGTTTACTTTCGCCAATCCGCAGCCGGCGCTATACGACCGGATCGCAGCCGTGAAGCGATTGTTGCCCGAGGTGCCGGTCAGCGGTTACGTGGTTTTTACCGATGGTGCTGATTTCTCCAAGGGGTTGCCGAGTCGGACCCAGCGTCTGGATTCGCTGATTGAAATTCTCAACACACAGCGCCGTGAAGCGGTTAGCACAGACAATGTGTTTCGCAGCGGCTGGGAGCAACTGCGCCATGAAGCCGTAGCCGCCCAGTTCGGCCAGTTAATGAAAGACGGCTAGCGACTGTTCGGCAGCGCAAATAGTTTCTCTGTATTACGCGTGGCCGCGGCGGCTAATGCCGCCTTCTCCTGCCGCATTATTCGCGCCACGCTAGCCAGGATATGCGGCAGATACTGTGGTTCATTGCGCCGCCCGCTGGGTTTTTCTTGCAGATCCCTGGGCAACAGGTACGGCGCGTCAGTTTCCAGCAATACGCGATCCATAGGCAATTCGAGTACCGCCTCGCGCAGGGCGTGACCGCGACGTTCGTCGCAGATCCAACCGGTTATTCCGATGTACAGACCGAGTTCTAGATATTCGCATAGCTCATTCACGCCGGCGGTAAAACAGTGAGCGACGCCGCCGGGAATGCGCGGAAGATAGTCTTTAAGCAGCGCGAGAAAGTCGTCGTGGGCATCGCGCTGATGCAGAAACACCGGTTTTTGTAATTCTTCGGCCAATTGCAACTGTGACTCAAAGGCCTGCAGCTGGGCGTCGCGCGGCGAATAGTTGCGAAAATAGTCCAGTCCGCATTCGCCGAGGGCAACGACATTCGGCCTGGCAGCAATCTCGGCCAGCTGGTTGGTGCTGTCTGCTGCCAGCTCCGCAGCATGGTGCGGATGGATGCCGGCAGTAGCGAACAGTTGCCCGGGCCGCGCCGCGGCAAGCTCTGCGGCATTCAGACTGGCAGCTACAGTGGTACCGGTAATGATCATACGGCTGACGCCAGACTGACGCGCCCGTTCTATCACTGCATTGCGATCTGGGTCGAAACTGTCGTGGGTCAGGTTGACCCCAATGTCGATCACGTCGATAGTCTGGTTTTCCACGGCTCCGCTCCTGGCCTCAGGCGGGCGGCGCAGTTTACGGCAGGCGGACAGAGAACAGAACTTGAGTCAGCAAAAACGTTTCAAATTCCCGTTCTGGTTAATTGCCGGCGGGCTGATCTTGGCAACTTCGGCCTATGCCGACTTGCCCCTGCGTGAATGGCGGGATCAGCTGGATCAAGCGGTTACTAGCGGTGATGGTGAGCAGCTGGAAAGCCTGGCAGCGTCCTTTGCGTCTGAATCAGGGAGCCTGGCGGTCTACTACCAGGCCTATACCCACTATCGACTCGGCGAGCTGCGCTTTGAGGACAAGAAGCTTGGCAAGAAACATCTCAACCGCTGCATCGATTTACTAAAGCCGCTGGTCAAAGAAGACCCCCAGTTTGGCGAAGCGCTCTCACTGCTGGCGACCTGTTATGGGGTTAGCGCGCCTTTTTACATGTTTCGCGCAGCCACGCGCGGCATCGCCGCGAATAAGGCTCAGGAAGAAGCTATGCAGGCTGCGCCGGATAATCCCAGGGTTATTCTGGCCGACGGCATCAGCCTGTATTTTCGTCCCGGCGCCTTCGGTGGTGACAAGGACAAGGCCGCGCAGCGCCTGCGCGAAGCGCTGCAGCGTTTCGCCGACTTCCAACCCGCCAGCGATGACAGTCCGCGCTGGGGCGAAGCAGAGGCCTGGCTGTACCTGGCACGTATTGCCAGAGACCAGGACGATCCTGAAGCCGCACGCGCTGCCTTTACCGAAGCCCTGCAGCTGGCGCCGGATTTTCGCGCTGCCCGCGAGGAACTGGCCAGTCTTGACGACTGATCTGCAATCGCCGGCCTCAAGCTGAGGCAGCGAATCTCACCTCGTCAGGCGGCCAGCTGGCGCAACACATAATGCAGAATGCCGCCGTTCAGGTAGTAGTCACGTTCCTTGGGCGTATCGATACGCACCTGCGCCTCGAATACCTTCCGACTGCCGTCTTCGGCCGTCGCCGTAACCGTCACCCTGCGCGCCGCGCCACCATCCAGACCGGTAATGTCGAAACTTTCGCTGCCATCAAGTCCCAGCGACTGAGCACTCTCGCCGGCTTTAAACTGCAGCGGCAAGACACCCATGCCGATCAGGTTGGAGCGATGGATTCGCTCGTAGCTGCAGGCGATTACCGCAGCAACGCCCAATAGCTTGGTGCCCTTGGCTGCCCAGTCACGTGACGAGCCGGTGCCGTATTCCTGGCCCGCCAGCACCACGAGTGGCGTGCCAGCCTGCTGATAACGCATGGCGGCGTCGTAAATACTCATTTGTTCGCCGTCCGGCTGAGAACGCGTCCAGCCGCCCTCGGTGCCCGGCGCCAGAAGATTGCGCAAGCGGATATTTGCGAAGGTGCCGCGCATCATGACTTCATGGTTGCCGCGGCGAGAGCCATAAGAATTGAAATCCTTCGGCTGCACGCCCTGTTCAACCAGGTAATGGCCGGCCGGACTATCCTTGGCAATGGAGCCGGCAGGAGAAATGTGATCAGTGGTAACCGAATCGCCAAGCAATGCCAGCACCCGTGCGCCGTGAATGTCATTGACTTTGCTTGGCGTTTTGCTCATTCCCTCGAAGTAGGGTGGATTGCGCACGTAGGTTGAATCGCTGGCCCAGGCGTAGGCGTTCCCCGTTGGTGCATCCAGTTCTTGCCAGTTCTTGTCACCGTCAAATACATGCGCATAACTGGAGCGGAACATGGTCGAATTTACGTTGCCGGCGACAATCTCCTGAATCTCAGCCTGGCTCGGCCAGATGTCTTTCAGGTAAACCGGTTGCCCGTCGTCACCTGTTCCCAATGAATCGCGGGTAATATCCACGTCCAGGTTTCCGGCCAGGCCATAGGCCACTACCAGGGGTGGCGAAGCCAGGTAGTTCATTCGCACCAGCGGATGAATGCGACCTTCGAAGTTTCGATTACCTGACAATACGCTGCAACCAAGTACGTCGTTTTCACGCACCGCTTTGTCAATGGAAGGATCCAGCGGGCCGGAATTGCCGATACAGGTGGTGCAGCCGAAACCCACCACGTTGTAGCCCAGCGCGTCCAGGTCATCGATCAGTCCCGATTGCTCGAGATAATTGCTGACAACCTTGGAGCCTGGCGCAAGACTGGTTTTTACCCAGGGCTGAGTGCGCAATCCTTTAGCGCGTGCATTACGCGCCACCAGTCCGGCGGCAACCATCACCGACGGGTTGGAGGTATTGGTGCAGCTGGTTATAGCAGCAATTAATACCGAACCGTCACGCACTTCGAAGGATTCGCCATGTCGCTCAGCCGTGCCGGAACGCGGCCCGCCTTCACGCGAGGCCAGCATTTCCGCTGCGTCGCGCTGATAGGCCGTGGCAGCATCCTTGAGCAAAATCCTGTCATGCGGCCGCTTCGGCCCGGCAATACTGGCCTGCACATCGCCGAGATCAAGTTCAAGAATATCGGTGTACAGAGCGTCTGCCTGGCCATTTTCACGCCACAGACCCTGCGCGCGGGCATAAGCCTCAACCAGTGCGATTTGCTCAGCGTCGCGACCAGATAGCTCCAGGTAGCGAATGGTTTCGGCGTCGACGGGGAAAATGCCGCAGGTACTGCCGAACTCCGGCGCCATATTGGCCAGCGTGGCCCGATCTGCCAGCGGCAATTCGCTCAGTCCGTCACCGAAAAACTCAACAAATTTGCCGACCACGCCTTTGTCGCGCAGCATGTCGGTCACCGTCAGCACCAGATCGGTGGCGGTGGTGCCTTCGCGTAATTTACCCGTCAGTCGGAAGCCGATGACCTGCGGAATCAGCATGGTCACGGGCTGGCCGAGCATCGCGGCTTCCGCCTCAATGCCACCAACACCCCAGCCAAGTACGCCAAGTCCGTTGATCATCGTGGTATGACTGTCGGTACCGACCAGTGTGTCGGGGTAGGCCAGTCGTTCGCCGTTTCGTTCTGTATCAAAAACGACCCGCGCGAGGTACTCAAGGTTTACCTGGTGGACGATACCGGTATTGGGCGGCACTACTTTAAAATTATCAAAGGCGTTCTGCCCCCAGCGCAGAAACGCATAACGTTCCTGGTTGCGCTTAAATTCAATCGCGTTATTGAGCGCCAATGAGTCTGCGCTGCCGTAGTTGTCGACCTGGACCGAGTGGTCAATAACCAGCTCGGCTGGCGACAGCGGATTAATCGACTCGACATTGCCGCCGAGATTGACCACCGCGTCACGCATGGCGGCCAAGTCGACCACGGCCGGAACGCCGGTGAAATCCTGCAGGATTACCCGTGCCGGCGTAAAAGCGATTTCATGGCTGGGCTCGGCTTGCGGATCCCAATTGGCCAACGCGCTGATGTCCTCGGCGCTGACATCGCCGCTGTCAGCATGGCGCAAGAGATTTTCCAGCAAAATCTTCAAGGCATAGGGCAGGCGGTCTACATGGCCCTCATCGACGGCATCGAGCCGAAATATCTGATAATCGTTGCCGCTGACAGACAGCGTGGCCTTCGCACTGGGTACTGGTGCCATGGAATTCTCCGATGGATGGTTCAGGTTGTCAGCCGCACCGCCTGTTACGGGGGCCGGAAAAGGCCGCGGATTATAGCGGATCGGCCTGCTTTACGCTGTTCTGGTGCGCGCCGGCGTGAACTCGGCCGCAGACTCGGCGCCCACAATGACGGCCCCGCCCAGGCACTCGTCGCCGGCATAAAACACGACGTACTGGCCACCGGCAATGGCCCACTGTGGCTCGGCGAAATTCACCTGGAGGCGACCGGCGCCGTCCTGACTGACCCGGCAACGCGCATCGGCTTGCCGATAGCGCACCTTGGCCGTAAGCGGCAGTTCGCGGCCGGCGACCAGGCCGGCGGGCGGCCCGTTGATCCAGCTGGCATCCTGCGCACTCAGTGAACGGGACCACAGCAACGGGTGCTCGCGCCCCTGCACGACGATCAGTGCGTTGCGGTCGGCCTGTTTTCCCGCTACATACCAGGCCGCATCCTCGCTTCCGGCCTGTCCGCCGATGCCAAGGCCCTGGCGTTGCCCCGGCGTGTAGTACATCAGTCCGTGGTGCTGTCCTACGACTCGACCCTCGGGTGTTTCCATGGGGCCTTCGCTGCCCTTTATGTAAGCCGACAGAAACTCGCGAAAGGGTCGTTCGCCGATAAAACAAATACCCGTGCTGTCGCGTTTCGCGTGCACCGGCAGGCCGCCGGCGTTGGCCATTTCGCGTACTTGCGACTTGTGCATTGCACCTAGCGGAAACACGGCCTGTGCCAGGGCAGACGCTGGCACGGCATGCAGGAAGTAGCTCTGGTCCTTGCCGGCATCTGCGCCGCGTAGCAGACGCGTCGGCGGGCCCGCTGACAGGCGCGCGTAATGACCGGTGGCCAGGCGGCTTGCGCCGAGTCTCCGCGCGTGCGCCAGGCATACGCCAAACTTGATTTCGCGATTACACAACACGTCGGGATTGGGTGTGCGACCGGCTCGGTACTCGGCCAGAAAATGCGCAAATACCTGGTCGCGATATTCTGCGGTGAAATTTACCCGATGCAGCGGAATACCCAGTTCGGCGCAAACGCCGCGGGCATCCTGGTAGTCGGCGGCCGCGCTGCAGTAGCCGTCGTCGTCGTCCCAGTTGGTCATGTGCAGGCCTTCGACCCGCTGTCCCTGACGAAGCAGGCTCAGCGCCGCCACCGCGGAGTCCACACCGCCGGAGACAGCAACCATGATCGTTTCGCTGCTTGCGCTCATGGCGGGGATTTTAGCAGCGCACCCGCCTGGTTCGGGCCGAGCGCCTCGGCCAGCTCCAGCAGACCCGGCCAGTCCAGCGCCAGGTAAGGCTCCATGGCTTCACGTGAGCCGCTGACGTGATCCTGCAGACAGCGCAGCACCATGGGGCTGCGCAGATGGCTGGCCCGCTGCAATTCGTCAGGTGTGAACCAGCGCGCGGCGAGGATTTCCGTGTCAAGCGCCTGGTCCGGATAGTCGTGCTGCCAGGTGCCGGCAAAGGCGACGCGCAGAAAGCTGCGCGGTTTGGCCGGGTGATGCCACAGGTATACGCCGACCACAGCGTTGGCTTGAAATGCCCAGGCTGTTTCTTCGCGGGCCTCGCGCACAACGGCGCTGAGCAGATCCTCGCCGGGATCCACGTGCCCGGCTGGCTGATTCACTACCCGTTGACCGTCGACGCGTTCTTCAACCATCAGGTAGCGGCCGTCGCGCTCGCCGACCGCCGCGACTGTCAGCGCTATGCGGCTGCCATCGGGCTGCTCGCGCACGGGGGAATGATGTTTGGTCCTGATCACAGGACAGAAAATACTACACGCGGAGTTCGCGCAGTTCCTGCTCGATTTCGGAGGCGTTCCAGATTTCGTCGAACAAACTGAGATAGCGACGCGCAACCGCGGGCTCATAGGTATCGGCGATACCTTCCCACTTGCGACCCTCTACACGGTAGAGCAGGGCGATGTCGTCGGCGATCAGATAGGCCTCGCGATGTTCGCGATAATCCTGGTGAACATTGCGGAACTCTATATAGCTATTTAGCCGGCGACCGACAGAAACAAATCGATTGCCAATGCGCACGGTACGGTGCGGCTCGGAAATCAGTACACGGATCTTGGCATATCGCTTGGCCAGAACCAGGCGTTTGGCCACATCGAGAAACTCTTCGGAATCGTAAATACCGGGTTCGAGATCGGGCGTATAAATAGAAATCCACCGCTTTGCCTGGGCGGCAATCTCTGCCGTTGCGGCGCGATTTTCCGCCATGCTGGAGATAACCCAGCGTCGTCCCTGAATACGCGATGCCTGCATATGCCGTCGATTTGTCCGCAGCCCTGGTTCGACCCCCGCCAGGCGCAGCCCTCAGTCGGCACGCACCACGGGGGAGTAAAAGATTCTAAGGTGATGCTGCACGACAGCCGTGACGACTGCGTCACGTTTCCCTGTGGTCAGCGGCTGCCAGGTTCCGCCAGTTCGCGCGCCAGCCGGGCGGCGAGGCCCGTATAAGTGGCCGGGGTCAATTGCAGCAGGCGTTGGCGGTCGGCCTCTGGAAGGGCCAGTCCGCTAATAAACTCGCGCAGTATCTCTGGCGTGATCCGCTCACCGCGGGTCAGGTCTTTGAGTTGCTCATAGGCGTCGGCCTGACCATGCCGGCGCATCACAGTCTGGATCGCTTCAGCCAGGACTTCCCAGCTGTCATCCAGGTCTGCGCCGAGTTTCTGCTCGTCTACCTCGAGTTTGCTGATGCCTTTGCGCAGCGATTCGTAGGCGAGCAGGCTGTAGCCGGCGGCCACGCCGAGATTACGCAGCACGGTGGAATCGCTCAGGTCTCTTTGCCAGCGCGAGATCGGCAATTTCGCAGCCAGATGGCCCAGCAATGCATTGGCAATCCCCAGATTGCCCTCGGCATTCTCAAAGTCGATGGGGTTGACCTTGTGCGGCATCGTCGACGAGCCGACTTCGCCTGCCACCCGTCGCTGGCGGAAGTAGCCAATGGAGATGTAACTCCAGAAGTCGCGGCTGGCATCAATCAGTATGGTATTGATCCGCGCCAGCGCATCGCAGTATTCGGCGATCCAGTCGTGCGGCTCTATCTGCGTGGTATAGGCATTGGCGGTCAGGCCCAGTGAGGCAATGAAGTCGGCGCCCAGGGCGGGCCAGTCGAGATCCGGATAAGCCACCAGGTGCGCATTGTAGTTACCCACAGCACCATTCATTTTGGCCAGTGCCGGCACGTCCGTGAACAGACCCGCCTGACGCTCCAGCCGCGCCACCACGTTAGCCAGTTCCTTGCCGAGCGTGGTAGGACTGGCCGTTTGCCCATGGGTGCGTGCCAGCATACTGAGGTCGGCATGCTCACGCGCCATGCCCGTCAGTGCGGTGATCAATTCGCGCAGGCGGGGCAGTAATAGCTGCTCGCGGCCCTGGCGCAGCATCAGCGCGTAGGCGATGTTGTTGATATCTTCGGAGGTACAGGCGAAATGCACGTACGGGCGCAAGGCCTGCAATTCCGGGTCATCGCCCAGGCGCTCGCCGATCAGGTATTCCACCGCCTTAACATCGTGGTTAGTGGTGGCTTCGATCTCCTTGACCCGCTGCGCATCACCGGGTCCAAAATTATCCACCAGGCTATCCAGGAAGTCGTTCACCACCGGCGACAACGGCCCAAAATCTGCCAGCTCATTGCGGCGACCCAGAAACTGCAGCCAGCGAACCTCGGTCAACAGGCGTAACCTGATCAGGCCATATTCACTATATAGCCCGCGTAAATCCTGCAGTTTTCCGGCGTAGCGGCCATCCAGGGGTGAAATAGCGGTAAGGGGTGACAAATCCATGCGTTTGGGGGTGTTCACGGCGGGTGGCGATGATACACCAGCAAATTCCTCAAACCTGCGCTGGATGGTCGCGCCGCCTGGCCAGCGCGGTAGAATCTCGGCCCGGTTATCAAGGCCCGGTCGGACGGGCCCAGTGAATTCAGGAGAGTTTGATGTCGGCACAGGAATTCCGCACGGAACGCGACAGCATGGGCGAGCTTCAGGTGCCCGCAAATGCGCTCTGGGGCGCGCAGACGCAGAGGGCGGTGAATAATTTCCCGATCAGCGGGCTGTGCATGCCGCGGGCGTTTATTCGCGCGCTGGGGCTGGTGAAATGGGCGGCCGCCGGCGCCAATGCCGAACTTGGCCTGATGACCAGTAAAAAGGCCGTAGCCATTCAGGCTGCCGCGCTGGAAGTCGCGCAGGGTCAACACGACCCGCAGTTTCCCGTGGATGTGTTCCAGACCGGCTCCGGCACCAGTTCAAACATGAATGCCAACGAGGTCATTGCGCACCTGGCCAGCCAGCATCTGGGCGAATCGGTGCATCCCAATGACGACGTCAACATGGGCCAGAGCTCAAATGATGTTATCCCTACTGCCGTGCATGTCGGCGCCGCGCTGCTGGTTCAGGAAACCCTGTTGCCGGCCCTCACCAGCCTGGAAAAGACCTTGCACAGCAAGGCCGAAGAACTGGAGGACGTGGTCAAGACCGGGCGCACGCACCTGATGGATGCCATGCCCGTGCGCCTGGATCAGGAATTGGGCGCCTGGGCCAGCCAGATTCACCATGGTATTGCGCGCCTGGAGGGCGTATTGCCGCGCCTGTGTCGCCTTGCCCAGGGCGGAACCGCTGTGGGTACCGGGATCAATGCGCACCCGAATTTCGGCGCCAAGGTAGCGGTACTCTTGTCAGAACAGTCTGACTTGCGCTTCGCGCCGGCCTCCAACCTGTTTGAAGCTTTGGCCACACAGGACACGGCGGTGGAGTTATCCGGGCAGCTGAAAACCGTAGCCGTGTCGTTAATGAAAATCGCCAACGATCTGCGCTGGATGAACAGCGGGCCGCTGGCCGGTCTCGGTGAGATCGCGCTGCCGGCGCTACAGCCCGGCAGCAGCATCATGCCGGGCAAGGTAAACCCGGTAATTCCGGAAGCGGCAGCGATGGTCGCCGCACACGTAATTGGCAACGACGCGGCCATAACCGTGGCCGGGCAGTCCGGCAATTTTCAACTCAACGTGATGCTGCCCATGGTGGCCTATAACCTCAATCAAAGCATCGAACTGCTGGCGGGTGCGGCGCAGGCGCTGGGTGACAAGGCTATTGCCGGCTTCAGCGTTAATCAGGACAAGCTCGACGAAGCCCTGGATCGCAACCCGATCCTGGTCACCGCGCTGAACCCGGTAATCGGCTATGAAAAGGGCGCCGCCGTAGCCAAACAGGCCTACGCCCAGGGGCGGCCAATTCGCGATGTGGCGGCCGAGGAGACGGACCTTACCGATGCCGAACTCGACCGCTTACTCAACGCGCTGGAACTGACCCGGGGCGGGATCAAGTCCTAAGGTCTGTCCGGCCATGCGTGCGCATATCCTGCAAAGTCTGGCCGGCAGCCAGGCTGCGGAAGACGTAGCCGCGGCGGCGCTGGGTCGCATGGATCCGGCCATCGCGCGACAGCTGTTTCCCGACGCGCTGATCCCGGCAGCTGTGCTGGTCCCGGTGGTGGAATATCCCGACGGTCTGCGCTTGCTGCTGACCCAGCGGACCGCGCATCTGCGGGAACATCCGGGGCAAATCAGCTTTCCCGGCGGTCGCGTAGAACCCGATGATAGAGACGCGGTGCATACCGCCTTGCGCGAAGCGGCCGAGGAAATCGGTCTGGCGTCCAACCAGATCGAGGTCGCCGGGGTACTGCCGCCGCACGCCGTGGTGACGGGCTTCGCCGTAACCCCCGTGGTGGGTCTGATCAACTCACCGCTGTCGCTGCAACTCGATGACTTTGAGGTCGCAGAGGCCTTCGAAGTGCCGCTGGATTTCCTGCGCGACCCCCGTCATCAACAGCAACACCAGCGCGTGGTCCGCGGCGTGGAACTGCGCATGGTCGAGTATCACTATGGCCAGCGGCGGATCTGGGGCGCTACCGCACAAATGATTGATAGCTTTCTTAAAATATTATAGGAAACAATAAGTAATGGCTTCTATCGATAAATTACTTGATGTTATGGCGGCGTTGCGGGATCCCGACACGGGCTGCCCCTGGGACCAGCAGCAGGACTTCGCCAGCATCGCGCCATATACCATCGAGGAAGCCTACGAGGTGGCCGATGCCATCGACCGCGGTGACCTGGATGCGCTTCGTGATGAGCTGGGAGACCTGTTGTTGCAGGTTGTTTATCACGCCCAGATGGCCAGCGAGCTCGGCGCATTCGACTTCGCGGCCGTATCCGTCGCCATTACCGACAAAATGATTCGCCGGCATCCGCACGTGTTCGCAAAAGCCGCCGTCGCCGAAGCCGCGGGGCAGCGTGAGGCCTGGGAGACGCATAAGCAGGCTGAGCGGGCCGAGTCTGGCAGCCATCGGGTGCTGGACGACGTGAGTCTGGCGCTGCCGGCCTTGCTGCGCGCACAGAAACTTGGCAAACGTGCCGCGCGGGTCGGATTCGACTTTGCCGATGCGAAGGCGGCGCGCGCCAAGATATTTGAGGAACTCGGCGAACTGGACGAGGCCGGCCGGACGGACAATCCGCAGGCTGTGAGCGAAGAGATGGGCGACCTGCTGTTCGCGGTGACCAACCTGGCGCGCAAGCTAGACGTCAATCCGGAAGAAGCCTTGCGCTCGGCCAATCGCAAATTCAGCACGCGTTTCCAGGCAGTTGAACGGGCCGTCAACGCCGCGGGCGGAGACTGGACAGCGTTTAGCGCCGAGCAGCTGGACGCATTCTGGGACGCGGCAAAATTGTCTGCGCCTGGCTAGTCCTTTCGCGGTGCTGAGAGACTACCCAGAGTTCGGCCCAGTAACGGCTCGATCAGGTCCATGGGTAGCGGAAATACAATGGTATTGGTCTTGTCCTTGGCGATTTCCGTCAGGGTCTGCAGGTACCGCAACTGCAACGCGCCGCCTTCGGTGGACAGTTTAGCCGCGGCCGATGCCAGCTGCTCCGAGGCCTCGCTCTCGCCCATGGCATGAATCACCTTGGCGCGCCGTGAGCGTTCCGCTTCGGCCTGGGCGGCAATCGCCCGGATCATGCTCTCGTCCAGGTCGATGTGTTTAATCTCGACGTTGGAAACCTTGATGCCCCAGACATCCGTGTGCTGGTCGAGAATGCCCTGTACGTCATCATTCAACTTGTCGCGCTCCGACAGCATCTCGTCCAGCTCGTGCTGACCCAGCACCGAGCGCAGCGTGGTTTGCGCCAGCTGGCTGGTGGCTTCGAAAACGTTAGCGACCTGAATGATGGCGCGTTCCGGGTCAACAATGCGGAAATAAACCACCGCATTGACCTTGACCGAGACGTTGTCCTTGCTGATCACGTCCTGGGTCGGTACATCCATGACGATGACACGCAAATCAGTCTTGGTGATGGTCTGAATGATCGGGATGACAATGATCAGGCCGGGACCCTTGACGCCGGAGAAACGTCCGAGGGTGAAGATCACGCCACGCTCATACTCCTTGAGGATCTTGATGGCGGAGGCCAGAAACAAGAAGACGGCGCCGCCTATTACCAGATAAATCATTTCTTTCAGCTCCTGACGACCTGTGGGCCGTTATTCGTGATCGTTCAGCGGTTCAACTTCAAGTTCAAGGCCATTGATGGCAGTTACCCTTACGGATTGCCCGGCCTGTAGCGGGCCGGCGGAACGCGCGTGCCAGCGTTCGCCATGCACAAACACATTACCGCTGCCCTGAAAGTCCTCCAGCACCCGCGCAAGGCTGCCGAGCATTTCCTCCGCACCGCTGACCACCGGTCTGCGCAGGCTGCGCACCATAAAATACATCAGCGCCATCAGTGCCGCAGCGGCAACTCCGGCGGTGCCACCGATCAGACTGCGGCTGATGGAGAACCCCGGAATGTCCGAATCGAGCAAAATAATCGAGCCGAATACGAACGCGGCAATGCCGCCTAAACCCAGCGCCCCGAAACTCGGCACGAAGGCCTCGGCCACCATCAGGATTACCCCCAGCACGATAAGCGCCAGGCCGGCGTAATTGACCGGCAACACCTGGAAAGCGAACAGCGCCAGCAGAATACATATGGAGCCGACAATGCCGGGTACCAGCGCGCCGGGGTTGTAGCCTTCGAATATCAGGCCGTAAATACCCACCAGCAGCAGCATATAGGCGATATTCGGATCGGTAATGGTAGCCAGCAGTCGGGTTCGCCAGTCCGGCTCAAAGTATTCGACCAACAGACCCTCAGTCTCAAGGGTCCGTTCTTCCTCGCCGATTTTCACCACCCGCTGGTCGATGGCCTTCAGCAGGGCGGGAATGGATTCGGCCACCAGGTCGATGACCTGCTGCTCGGCAGCTTGTTCGGCGCTAAGGCTGGCAGCTTCGCGCACCGCGCTTTCCGCCCAGTCAGCATTGCGTTCTCGCAATTCGGCCAGGCCGCGGATATAGGCCACGGCGTCATTAATGGATTTGCGTTCCATGGCGGTGCCGGCTGCCGGCGTGGCCTTGTCTGAAGCCTCACCATCAGCGTCGCCGGTTTTGTCCTTGTCGTCTTCTGCAGGCGACTGTCCGGGCATGGGCGGTCCGCCACCGCCGATCTGCACCGGTGTTGCCGCACCCAGGTTAGTGGCCGGCGACATGGCGGCAACGTGACTAGCATAAAGAATGTAGGTGCCGGCACTGGCGGCGCGGGCACCCTTGGGCGACACGTAAGTCACCACGGGTACGGGTGAGGCAAGAATGTCCTGGATAATCTCGCGCATTGCGGAGTCGAGACCGCCGGGGGTATCCATTTCCAGGATTACCAGCTGCGCATTGCTGGCCGTGGCATGCTCGATACCCTTATGAATGTAGTCGCTGGTGGCCGGACCAATGGCGCCTTTGATTTCAAGGCGCACAGCCGTGGCAGCGGCCGCAGGCAAGGCGAGGGCCAGCAAAATGGCCAGGGCGGGCAGCAGGCACAGAACCCGTCGCGAGCCCCGGACAGCGGCGGTTAGCAGCTTCGTCATAGAAACTTACTATAGCAGCCTCTGGACGAGCGCTGGCCTTGGTCCCAAGCACAAACATGGAATAATGGCGCCAGCCATCCAAGGAAACTGCGCCATGAATCATTTACCACCCCGTCTGCTGCTGCCCGGCCTTTTGCTGGCGCTGACGGCATTGCCCGTCGCGGCACAGCAGCAAGACTTCAGCAAGATCGAAATATCCACGACGGCGGTGCGCGACAATATCTACATGTTGCAGGGCTCAGGCGGCAACATCGGCGTGTTAACGGGACCGGATGGTGTAGTACTCATCGACGATCAATACGCGCCGCTGTCGGAGAAGATCAGTGCAGCCGTGGCGAAGCTCAGCGACCAGCCGGTGCGGGTACTGCTGAATACCCATTGGCATGGCGATCACACCGGTGGTAACGAAGACTTTGCCCAGGCCGGCGCGATGATTGTCGCGCACGACAACGTGCGCCTGCGCATGAGCAGCAGTTTCTTTTCTGATTTTTTCCAGCAACAGGTGCCGGCATCGCCGCCGGCCGCGCTGCCCGTCGTCACGTTTGCCAGTGAAGTGACCCTGCACCTGAACGGTCAGACCATCGCCGTTGTGCATGTACCGAACGCACATACCGATGGCGACGCGATAATTTTCTTCGAACAGGCCAATGTCGTGCATATGGGTGATACCTATTTCAACGGCTTCTATCCCTACATCGACAACAATTCGAAGGGCTCGCTACCGGGCATGATTGCCGCCATCAATGCCGCCTTACCTGCAATTAACGACGACACACGCATTATTCCCGGGCACGGTCCGCTGGCCGACAAAGCCGAGCTCCTGGAATTTCGTGACATGCTGCAAACGGTCGCCGAGCGAATTCAGTCCCTGCTGGAACAAGGCAAGTCGCCGGCAGAAATTGTTGCCGCGAAACCCAGCGCAGAGTTTGACGCAAGATGGGGCCAGGGCTTTATTCCACCGGATCGCTGGATCGAACTGGTGGTCACCGGCATGTCTGACTAGAAATGCGCGAAGAAAACACAGCCCAGGATTGGCAACCGGACAGCTGGAGCCGTCGCGAGGTGCTCCAGCAGCCTGTTTACCCGGATGCCAGGCGCCTGCAGGCAGCACTGGACGAGCTGGCAGCACTGCCACCGCTGGTGACCAGCTGGGAGGTGGACAAGCTGCGTACTCAACTGGCTCGCGCCCAGCAGGGCTATGCCTTTGTCCTGCAGGGCGGCGACTGCGCAGAAAGCTTTAGCGAATGTACCTCGCCGCGCATCGTTGCGCAGCTGAAAATACTGTTGCAGATGAGCGTGGTCCTGACCGGCGGATTAAAACAACCCATCGTGCGTATCGGTCGCTTGGCAGGGCAGTACGCCAAGCCGCGTTCGGCAAATCTCGAATCCCGCGACGGCGAGGACTTGCCCAGCTATCGAGGCGACCTGGTCAACCGGCATGCTTTCAATGCCAAGGATCGCGAACCCGACCCGCAGCTTTTATTGCGCGGCTATGAACGTGCGGCCTTGACCATGAACCTGGTGCGCTCGCTCGGCGCTGGTGGCTTCGCAGATCTGCATCATCCGGAAAACTGGGATCTGGATTTCGTCAGCCACTCCGACTCCGCGGAGCTATACCATCGCATCGTCGAACGCGTCGCCGACGGACTCGATTTCTTCGAACATATAACCGGTGCCAAGTTGCGCGAGGCAAGCGGGGTGGACTTCTTTTCCTCGCACGAGGGCCTGCATCTGAGTTACGAGCAGGCGCAAACTCGCTATCTCGAGCATCGCGCGGCCTGGTATGACCTGACTACGCATTTTCCCTGGATTGGCATGCGTACTGCCGACCCCGAAGGCGCGCACGTGGAATTTTTTCGCGGTATCGCCAACCCCATTGCGGTAAAAGTGAGTGCGGCAATGCAGACAGACCAGCTGCAGGCGCTATTGCGCAAGCTGAATCCTGACAATATACCCGGCCGTCTGACGCTGATTCATCGCCTCGGCGCGGGACGCGTGACGCAAGACTTGCCGCGCCTGATCAATGCCGTGCGCGCCGCCGAGAGCGAGGTTTTATGGATTTGCGATCCGATGCATGGCAATACCGAAAGCACACCATCGGGTCTCAAGACGCGTCGTTTCGACAACATCGTCGCAGAACTGGATGCCGCATTTCGCGTGCACCAGGCTGAGGGCAGTCGGCTCGGCGGGGTTCATCTGGAGCTCACGGGCGATCATGTAACGGAGTGCATTGGCGGCGCGCGTGGCCTGACCGAGGCTGATTTGCCGCGTGACTATCGCAGCCAGGTCGACCCGCGCCTGAATTACGACCAGGCTATGGAGGTAGCGATGCGTATCGCCGGCCACGGTCCCGGCTTGCAGCGAGACTGAGCGATGAATTTTTCCCCGGACTGCCGGCGCTGCTCGCGACTGGCCGGATTTCTTGACCAGGTACGTACTGAACACCCGGACTATTACGCGCGACCGGTACCGTCCTTCGGGCCTGCCGATGCGCGCCTGCTGATTGTCGGACTGGCGCCCGGCATGCACGGCGCCAATGCAACCGGCCGGCCTTTCACCGGTGATTTCGCCGGCATCTTGCTGTACCAGACGCTGCACCAGTTTGGTTTCGCTTCGGCTGCGCAAAGCACGCATAGCAGTGATGGTCTTGAGCTACAGGATTGCCGGATTACCAACGCGGTGCGCTGTCTTCCGCCTGCGAACAAACCGGTGACGGCAGAAGTCGATCAATGCAACGACTATCTGGCCGATGAAATCCATCAGTCACCGGCGCCGAAAATCGTGCTGGCCCTGGGTACCATCGCCCATCGCGCAGTGCTGCGCGCGTGCGGGCGCAAGCTTTCCGCCTACAAATTCAAGCATGCTGCCCGGCATTCTCTGAATGAACAGTTGTTACTGATCGACTCCTACCATTGCAGTCGCTACAACACGCAAACCCGTCGGCTTACCAGCGAGATGTTTGCTGATGTATTCCGTCTGTTGCGCAAGCAGCTCGATGCCCTGCCGGCATGAGCGAGGCGTTTGACGCAGACGCCTTTCTAGCTTCGCTGACTCACCGTCCGGGTGTGTACAGGATGCATGCCGACGACGACAGTATTTTGTATGTCGGCAAGGCGCGCGATCTCAAGCGCCGGGTAGCCAGCTATTTCGGCAGCAAAGCGCATCACCCGAAAACGCAGGCGCTGATGAGCCATACGCAGCGGGTGGAGGTAACCGTGACGGCCAGCGAGCAAGAAGCGCTGCTGCTGGAACATAACCTGATCAAACAGCACCGACCGCGCTTCAACGTGGTGTTGCGCGACGACAAGAGCTATCCCTATATCCGCCTGACCACCCAGCAGGAATACCCGCGGTTCGAATTTCACCGCGGATCGCGGCGCGCAGCGGGGCAATATTTTGGCCCGTTTCCCAGCGCTGGTTCGGTCCGCCAGGTGCTGGCGCAATTGCAAAAGCTATTTCGAGTGCGCCAGTGTAAAGACTCGTTTTTTGCCAATCGAAGCCGGCCTTGCCTGCAATACCAGATTGCTCGCTGTACCGCGCCCTGCGTGGGCCTCATCGATGCTGACGACTACCGCCGTGATGCGCGCAATGCCGGCCTATTTCTGGAAGGTCGCAATGACCAGGTATTGGCTGACCTGGTCACCCGCATGGAATCGGCGGCTTCTGAACTGGCCTATGAAACCGCGGCGAAGCTGCGTGATCAGATCGCAACGATTCGCGATATTCAGGCTACCCAGACGGTCTCCGGCGCAGGCAAGCTGAATGTCGATGTTATCGGCCTGGCCAGCGAGCCCGGGCTGCATTGCGTGTCCCTGATCATGATTCGCAACGGGCGCGTGCTCGGCAGTCGTAATTTTTTCCCGCGCAGCGCCGGCGCGCCGTCGCCGGGCGAGATAATTTCAGCCTTCATCGTGCAACACTATTTTGGTCAACAACCGCCGGCAGAAATCCTCGTCGCCGAGATACCCGATGACCAGGACTTGCTCGAACAGGCGCTCAGCACACAGGCCGAGCAAAAGGTCGCAATCCGCCAGCGGGTGCGTGGCGATCGGCGCCGCTGGCTGGAAATGGCGGCCACTAATGCCAGCCAGGGATTGTCCATGCGACGCGCGGCAAACGCCGGCTCGCGAGCCCAGGCTGAGGCACTGGCGGATGCTCTGGCGCTGGGCGAGGTGCCGGAGCGGATTGAATGCTTTGACGTGAGTCATACTGGCGGTCGGGAAACCGTAGCCGCCTGCGTCGTCTGGGGACCGCTCGGCGCACTCAAGTCCGACTACCGACGCTACAACATCAAAACGGCCGCAGCCGGCGACGACTATGCGGCCATGGCAGAGGCCGTGCGGCGTCGCTACACCCGCGTGAGGCGCGGCGAGGGCCCGGTGCCCGACCTGATCCTGATTGACGGCGGTAAAGGCCAGCTGAAGGCGGCCATGGAGGTACTCGAGGAGCTGCAGTTTAGTGAACTGACTGTGATTGGCGTGGCCAAGGGCGCCAGTCGGCGACCGGGTCAGGAGCAGCTGTTTCGGCCCGGTGAATCGGTCCCTTTCAGTCTGAAGCCCGATTCGCCTTCGCTGCACCTGATTCAGCAGGTCCGCGACGAGGCGCATCGTTTCGCCATTACCGGCCATCGCCAGCGACGGGGCAAACAACGGCGCAGTTCTAGTCTGGAAGAAATCGCCGGTCTGGGGCCGCAGCGCCGACGCGCCCTGTTGCAGCAATTTGGCGGTCTGCAGGGGTTGCGTCGTGCGGCGGTCACGGATATTGCCGGCGTCCACGGCATCAGCAAAGCGCTGGCGCAAAGGATTTTCGATCATTTTCATGGCGGCGCAGAGGATTAGCGCGCCGCCGACAGATAGAATATCGGCCAAACAAGCATGCCGAAAAAGGCGAAGGCTCAGCGAATGTCACCGCAACTAAACATTGCCACCTTGCTCACGTGGCTGAGGATAGCCGCGATTCCGCTGGTGGTACTGGTCTTTTATCTGCCCTTGCTGATTGGACCCTACAGCTGGTCGCGGCCCGCTGCAGCGCTGGTTTTTACCGTCGCGGCGATCACTGACTGGCTGGACGGCTACCTGGCGCGACGCCTGAATCAAACCTCGGCGTTTGGCGCCTTTCTCGATCCGGTGGCCGACAAGCTAATGGTAACCACGGTGCTGGTGATCATCGTGCAGGCCGATCCGCAGGCCTATCTGGCCATTACCGCGGCCATTATCATCGGTCGGGAACTGACCATTTCCGCGCTACGCGAGTGGATGTCAGAAGCTCGGTCGACGCCATCATGTGGCGGTTTCCGGTACCGGCAAGCTCAAAACCATCCTGCAAATGGTCGGTCTGGGCGCAATGCTCTGGTACCAGCCGACTTTCGGCTTGCCGGTGTATGCCATCGGCAAAGCCCTGCTGATCCTCGCGGCGGGCCTGACGCTCTGGTCCATGGCCGTTTATCTGCGATCAGCCTGGCCGCATATGGCAGAAGCCGATATCAATTCTTGACAGTGGCGGTCGCGCCGCTACCATTACCACCCCTCAGCGCGGGCGTAGCTCAGTTGGTAGAGCGCAACCTTGCCAAGGTTGAGGTCGACGGTTCGAACCCGTTCGCCCGCTCCAATAAAAACAAGCAGTTAGACTGTTTTCAAAGGCCCGGTTCGAACCGGGTTTTTGTTGGGGCTCCGCTGGGGTTGCTGCTTGGCAAGCCGGTGCCCGATCTCGGCACCGGGGCCAGCTGCGCAGCCCACTGCCTTATCCGCGATTTCCAGTCGGCATTCGCAGGATTTATTTGTCCGCGCCGTTTTTGCCGGTCATCCCGTGCCAGAAGGCTACTGGATCGCGCCCAGGCGCTCTGAGCGGCTTTCCGTGCTTCTAGCGCAGAAAGGGACAGCCCGTTTCCTCACCAGGGCAGCGCTGAGCTCGGACAGGGCATCGCGACGGCGGTTCCTAACCCTGCAAATTCCCGACAGAAGACCCCGAAGGGGCCAAATTACTTTTTCTCAGGAATGCCGCGCTTCACGGGCTCGCCGCACGAGCCATATCCGGCTTGCATAACGGGATTGGCAAGCGCATTTGACTTAATGCTGCGCAGCTACATCGGTTTGCCATGAGACTGGCTCGTATGTGTTAACGGCAAGTCATTGTCACGCTTAAATCGCAATGTTCCGAGTCGACAAATTTTTGACAATCCGGATCATTAGCGTGTATCAACATATCCACGCCCAGCAATTGGTGATGT
>CAWKLL010000049.1:0-69221 GCA_963850255.1 uncultured Gammaproteobacteria bacterium | reverse complement strand
TGTTTATGTTAACCTTTTACTTGACAGTTGCGTATTGTTGGCTAGAAGGAGGCTAGAAGGAGGCTAGAAGGAGGCTGAGAAGGAGGCTAGAAGGAGGCTCAAGGAGGCTCAAGGAGGCGAGAAGGAGGCTAGAAGGAGGCTAGAAGGAGGCGAGAAGGAGGCTAGACGGAGGCTAGACGGAGGCGAGAAGGGAGCTTGCAGAGGAAGCCCAGAAGGAGGCGAGAAGGAGGCTAGACGGAGGCTAGACGGAGGCTAGAGAAGGAGGCAAGAAGGAGGCTAGAAGGAGGCTCAAGGAGGCTAGAAGGAGGCTAGAAGGAGGCTAGAAGGGGGCTAGAAGGGGGCTAGAAGGGGGCTAGGGGGGGGCGAGAAGGAGGCGAGAAGGGGGCTAGAAGGGGGCAAGAAGGGGGCTAGAAGGAGGCTGGAAGGGGGCTAGAAGGGGGCTAGAAGGGGGCTAGAAGGGGGCTAGAGGGGGGCTAGAAGGGGGCTAGGGGGGGCTAAAGGGGGGCTAGAAGGGGCTAGAAGGAGGCTAGAAGGAGGCTGAAGGAGGCTAGAAGGGGGCTAGAAGGGGCTAGAGGGGGGCTAGAAAGGGGCTAGAGGGGGGCTAGAAGGGGGCTAGAAGGGGGCTAGGGGGGGCTAGAAGGGGCTAGAAGGGGAGCTGAAGGGGCTGAGAAGGGGGCTAGAAAGGCTGGGGGGGTTGAAGAGGGGCTAAAGGGGCTAGAAGGGGGCTAGAAGGGGGCTAGAGGGGCTAGAAGGGGGCTGAGAAAGGGGCTCCAGAGGGTGGCTGAGGGGGCTGAGGGGGGGGCTAGAAGGGGCTCAGGGGGGCTAGAAGGGGGCTGAGAAGGGGGCTACAGGGGGGGCTAGAAGGGGCTAGAGGGAAAGGGGCTAGGGGGCTAGAAGGGGGCGAGAAGGGGGCTAGAAGGGGGCTAGAGGAAGGCGGGGGGCTAGAAGGGGGCTAGAGGGGGGCTAGAAGGGGGCTAGAAGGGGGCTAGAGAAGGAGGCTGCAGGGGGCTAGAGGGGGCTAGAAGGGGGCTAGAGGGTGGCTAGAAGGGGGCTAGAGGGTGGCTAGAAGGCGGCCTAGGGTGGGGCTAGAAGGGGGCTAGAGGGGCTGAGAAGGAGGCTGAAGGAGGCTCAGAAGGAGGCTGGAGAGGAGGCTGTTAGAGGAGGCTAGCCTCCGGGACTTCGTTGTAGGACTCGATGGCGATTTCGTACTTGCCGACTTCCTCCAGGGACAGTGCCGCCACCCAGATCGCCTCTTCGGCGAGCGGCGATTTCGGCATACGGGCGTATAGGAGCCGGGCCGCCTCGGCCAGCGTGTCGTAGTCCTCGAAGGCCGCCTGCGTTTCGGCTGCAATCTGCTTCCATGTGCGATAGGCATAGTCGTAGGCATGCGTTGCGCAGACCTTTTCTTCAGGGCGACGCATTTCCTCCAGGAATATGATCGCCGCCTCCCGCAACCGGGTCATCTCGAAAAAGGCAGACGGCCTTGTTGAACCGGGCGAGATCGCATGCTTCATCCGCGGGTGCGCGGGCGAGCAACAGATCCCACGCGTCAAGTGCCTTCTCGAAATCCCGATCGGCCATCCAGCGGCCGGCGGCGATCCCCAGCTCGACGGTCGTCAGTTCCTTCAGATCGCGCTGCAAACCCGCGATCTGGTTGAGGGTGGGATTCTCTGGACAATTTCAGACCAGATGCCGCCTCGCGCACAGTTTGACGAATTCGGATTCGGCGTGCTTCTCAAGCTGCGTTCTCGCCGCCCCGCCTTTCGGCAACTGCGACGCTTCGACGACGTACGAGTACCCATGAATCAGCGGACCGAGGCGAACGTCAAAGGCGGCTTCGGGGTCCGCGGATTCATTGGCGAGCCTGTTGAGTGCGTTCCGCGCGGCGGCGAACTGGCCGTCGGCGATATACGTTCGCGCAGATTTCATACAGGGCACGAGACGTCATGCCGGGCGGTTGAGTCAACTGGATGATGCGCAAGAACTGATCGATGGCCTCGTCGAATCGCCGGGACTCGCACGGGCGATTCCGTATCCGAGCTGGGCGTTGTATGGAATCGAGGGATCGCCGGCGTCCATCATCACATCTTCGAAGGATGACCTATCAGGCTGAGCCCGAACGTCCGCAGGCAATAACCGCGGTTGACGCGGGTCGTGCAAAAGGGGTCTATCGATATGATGGCAATGGCGCCATGTTGCAGCGTCCGGCGGGCCAGCTGAGCTGGACCAGTGAAGGTTTGCCAGCCTCTTGGACAAGCGTCGACCAGCAACAATTCTTCCAGTACGGGCCACATCGTCAACGCGCGCAGCGCGAAGATGTTTCCGCTGATGGCTCAGCTACAAAAAATTATCTGGGTGCCGCAACGACGCGTAGCCGGCGCAGTGGTCAGCCGGTGGAAATGCGGCAAAAAATCTATGTCGGGCGTGAAGCAATCGCACAAGTCCGCAGCGCTTCGGGTGAGGCCGATCAGGTTGCTTATTTGCACAAGGATTTTCTGGGTTCTACCACTGCCATTAGCCGCGATGATGAAATTTCGCGGATCGCTTATGACGAGCGTGGAATGCCTCGCGATCCGGCGCAGCCTTTTACCGGTGCTGCGGAGACGCTTCCTTCTAACATCGTCGAGCTGCTGGCAGAATTTCCAGGCTATACCGGGCATGAACATCTCGGCGATTCCGGTCTGATACATATGAATGGCCGGGTTTTCGATGCGCGCCTCGGTCGCTTTACTGCCGCTGATCCCTACGTGCAGTTCCCCCTGGACAGTCAGGGCCTGAATCGCTACGCCTACAACGGGAATCGGCTCAACTCGGCAACCGACCCCAGTGGTTACGGCTTGAGGAATTTTTTCCGACGCCTGGGAAAGAAATTGTTCTTCGGTGCGCCCTTCGCAATCTTTGGCATCGGGCTTCCGGGCGGCGAGCTATTCGGCTTGTCCGTTGGAGGGTTTATGCCTCACGGCGGGCAGTCGTTTCCTGGAATGCGGCCTCCGGTAGGTCAGCCCGGGGCTAGTGATCGGTACTCTTTGCGCCGCGAGCAGCTGATTCTGTCTGCCAGCGAAGGTACGCGACTTTCCAGCGCTGCACCTCGCCGCCTGGTGTCCTGGCGGATATCGCAGGGTTTGCAGGGTGAGCATTCTATTGCCGGCGGCGGCACTCAAGGCGTCGATATATCCGCGGCCGGATTCCAGGTCGCGGGAATTACGGATCGGATTGCAGGGCTGCTCAATCCTGAAATCGACAGCGATCTTCGCCGTTCGCCCGACAGGATTTTCATAACTGGCCATCGTGTCGGTCGCTACGGGCCGATACACACCGCAATAGAGTATCGCGGTGAACAAGGCGTGTTTTGGTTGAGTGCCGGGCCAGAGGGCTATGGTGTTGAAGGGTTTCGTGCCCTGGTAGGCGGCGTAGGCAGCGCGCGTAACGGTGTCCGCCAAACCGATGCGCCCTCGGGTAACAGCGTACTGGGAGAAGTTCAGCCGCCGCCGGGTGTCAGTGCCCAGGCCTATTTCGGCCAGCTACGCCAGGCCTCGGAGCAATTCTGTGATTGCGTGGACTACGACTTGTTTCCCGGACTGTCCGGCGGCTACAACTCCAATGGTTATGTGCGTGGTTTAATCGAAGCCACCGGCGGCAACACCGAGTTTGACTTTGACGATCTGGTTGGTGGCGGGCGACCGGTGCCACCAGAGTTTTATGGTCACTAAAGAGGTGCCACAGATGTTCTCGACAGCATGGCTTATCGACGCTCTCGGCGCGCGGGCGCGCGCCCTGCTGCTGCTTCCGCTTTGTCAGACAATATTGGCCTGCGCGCCGCAGATAGAGCCCTATCGTTACATTGATTTTCTGCCTGTCGATGGCTTGAGTACAGACCTTGTCGCTGGTCTTGACCAGCCGGAAGTCTGGTTTGCCGGCAAGTTGCCGCTGCGGTGGATTTTGCGGCGTGATGCCTACGCCGTGGTGCTTGCCAATGATCCGCCGTCGGTATTGCCAGGCATTACTATTGCACTGACCGCGGACACGTCGGCAGGTATCCGCCTCAGACCTAATCCTTCCACGCAGGGGGTCTCTCCCGCGGGCAATATTTGTGCGTCTTACTACCCGCTGCCGGGCAATGTGGAAATCGAATTTGGTTGGTCGGCTGATTGCCTGGGCAAGGATTTACCGATGACGGTGGAATTTGATGTGCTGGACACAACGGGTGCCGTGATTGGTAATGAGCGACTGAATTTTTCTCTCAGCACTCAGGGGTGGTATGTGTTGAAGGACTTTATTTAGTGGTTCGCAAAATCTTAAAACATCGGTATCTATGAAATAAGCCGTGAGTGGCTGATTCGGGTGGAAATGAGCTTGCCCAATCTTTTTGATAGCAACTCGCGAGCAAAAAAAACCCGGCACAAGGCCGGGTTTCTTCAGTCGTTGAAATGAAATCAGCCGATTAGGCAGCTTTCAGATCACTGGCGGCAAGTTTGCCGCGCTCGGTAACGACTTCGTAGCTGACGCGCTGACCATCAGTCAGGGTGTCCATGCCGGCAGCTTGCACTGCACTCACGTGAACAAAAACGTCTTTTTCGCCACTTTCGGGCTGGATAAAACCAAAGCCCTTGCCGGCATCAAAAAATTTAACAGTTCCAATAGCCATTATTTGGCCTCCATAACAATAAGCCACACACTAATCGGGCGTGGTAACGAACAATCTGGGATTTGTGAATGACTTGAAACGCACGCCCTGGAATCGGACGCTTAGCTGAAAGGCAGGCCAAAAGCAAAGATCGCTTATGAATCCTGAGTGATAGGCGCGGTAAAAGCAAGCTATTGTTGTTTTTTATTGGGTCGCTAATAGCGTTTCGAGACAAAAGCCTTCCTGCGCATAGTCTTCAGGCAAAGAAAACCCCGCTCGGATGGCGGGGTTCCCTGGAGGATTGGGCCGGTGGGGTAGCCCGATGACGCGTAGCCAATATAGTCCTTCCCGCCTTTCAGGAGCCTTGATCGGGCATTAACAGCTTGTAATGTTGCCGGCCGTCCCGGCAGGACGCTGGACTGCTGCAGCATAGGTTCAAGGTGGCGAAATTACGCTGAATTGCCGCGCCTGCGTTGCCTCAGCCGAATAGCCAGCAGCAGCGCTGTCAGCGTGCCCAGGCCGAGTCCGCCGCCGCCGCCGCCGCTATCGCTGGTGGTGGTTTGAACGGACTGGCGCGTGACGTTAACGGTGACCGTTTCGGAAATCACGTCGGGCGTATCGCTATTGCTCAGTTGCAGAATGACCTGGGTCGAACTCACTTCGGCGCTGGTGAATTCCAGTTCTACCGGTAGAGAATTTCCACCTTCCAATGTGCCAAACACACAAATCGGCTGTGGGCCGACGATCAGGTCGCATTCTGCCGGCGCATTGCTCAGTAGCAGCGGATCCGCCAGGCTGATTTCCAGCGTTACGTCACTGATGGTGCCGGCGCCCGTGTTGACGATGGTGAAATTGAGCGGGCTGCTGCCATCGATAACCAGGTTAAGTGTGTTCGGCACGCCGACCAGGTCGATGCCGTCGGGTCCGACGTCCGTGACACAGGAGGCTGTAGGCGTGGCCAGGAATGCATCCATCTGGTCCAGGCTACATTGCGAGAAGGTGCTGCTGCCGGTAATGGTCGGTGACATGAGAAAATCGCCGCCAATATTCTGGCAGGGGTTCGGCGGGTCGCCGGGGCCGGGCGCTTCGCCATCATGCGGCGAATTAAAGTTGTGGCCGATTTCATGCGCCGCGGTTAACGCGCCGGTGGTCAGGCTGGCTGAGCGCTGCTGGCTAAGTGCCGCACCGAACAGGTTGCGACAGGCGCCACCCAGCCAGGCAATGCCGCGCGTGGTGCCGTTCAGGTTCTTGTAGGTAAACAGGTGGGTCAGGCCGTATTGACCCTGGTTCTCCTGCCGGTAGCTGGAAACTTCATCGAGCAGGATGCCCGGATCCGTCGAGTCGAAGGGGTCGATGGGGAATTCGAAAATGTCGACGTCCTGCACCGACAGGGTCATACCGAACTGATCGCTGAAGATTCCGTCGACCACGTTTAACCGGGCGAGGATCTCGGCCTCGCTGTCGGCGCCGAAATTCTCAAAGAATTCATAGTCGGCGACGGCCCCCAGCGTAATACGCTGGGTCGCCCCGGTGGCGCGCAGGCGCGGTAATTCGCCGAGTTCCTCGAGCATGCTGTCCATAACGTCGGCCGCTGTGGCTTCCGCCACCGGTGGGCGCGCATCGCAGCTCAGGGCGCCGGCCGGCAGTAGCACGTCGGCAAGCCGATAGATTACGTTGGGCATGTCGTTGCCGGTGCCGGGTTGCACCAGCCGCTCGGCAGCGCGCACGTAGGGCTCAATCACATAGGTGTCGCTGCCGTCGGAGAACATGCCGGACAGCTGCTCGCCGTCTTGCATCAGCCGCACCCAGGATCCAGGCAGGCCTTCCAGGCGGCCCCTGTACAAGGTGTAGTGCGTTGAACGTCGCTGGCGGTTAAGGCTGCCGTTTTCCTCCAGCAGCAGATCGAAGCGGCGACCGAAGGCCTCGAAACTCAGGCTATCAGCAAGCCTGGCTGCGCCCTCTGCCTGCAAGCGGGCGACGATCGGCGCTGCCGGTCGTAGCGACTCGTGATACAGGACGCGGTCATCGGTTTGCGCCTGCGCGACGGCAAAAAACGAGGTCGCCAGCAGGGCGAGCAGGGGAGTGCCGAAAATCCGTTTCCGTGGGTGCATGGAAGGCCTGACCGTTAACTCATCCGTGTTCGGTATAGGGCAAGGCGCCCATGCTGCAGTGTAAAAACTTAGCGCAGCGCGGGCAACACGCGTTCACCGATCATGCGGATAGATGTATCCGGATCATCGTGGATTCGCAGGGCAATTTCTGTGAACCCTGCCGCAGCGAACTGACGCAAATGCTCAATATGTCCGTCTATGCTGTCTTCGTCGCCGGCCAGGCTGAGGCCGTCGACCAGTTTCTGGGAGATTTCTGTCGGTACGCCCTCGATATTGCCGTGGCGCTCGCGGAACGCCTTTAGATAGGCGTCTTTGTGGGTCTCTACGAGATCGACTTCGTCGGGCTCCAGAAACGGCTCCAGCCAGGGGCGTTCCAGCCAGCCGCGAATCATTAGTTCGCGGCGCGCTTCTTCAAAAGACTCTGCTGCGTCTTTCTTCACGTGCCAGGCGATAAAGTTATTAATGCGAAAGCTGCCCTTTGCGCGCCCTTGCGCATCGAGGGCATTAGTCAGGTGGGGCAGGTGGCTTGGCAGCATGGGAATCTGCACGTCGCTCATCATGACCCCGTCAGCCCGTTCTGCCGACACCGCCAGCAGTTTTTCGCCACTGGCGCCGGCATAGATCAGCGGTTTTGGTGATTTGAACCACGGCGTCGCAAAGCCATAGGCCTTGAAAACCTTGCCCTGGTAGGTGAAAGGTTTGCCGGCCACAGCCCGGGTGATGATTTCCTGCGCTTCGCGGGCGGTGGTTACGCGCTTGCCATAGTCGACCCCGATAACACCATTCCACTCGCCCCCGGCACCCACCACCACGTCGGCCCGGCCGTCGGCGTATTCAGCCAGGGTGAGAATGGCGTTGGCAATTTTCAGTGGATGCATCTCGTAAGGGCTTACCACCACTACCCCGGCACGCAGTCGACGCGTGGCCATGGCCAGCGGCACGGCGCTCATAAACGCATCACGGGCGCGCACGTAGTTTTGGATCCATAGCGTGCGAAAACCGTAGTCATCGGCGAGTTTGCCGAGCTCGACAATCTGTGCCGGGCTGATATCGGGTTCAAGGATCAGGTCAAGATCCATAACGATGCTCCCGTTGCTTGCATTAGCTGCTATCAACCAACGCTATCACGCAGCGGCGCGGGCGCCGTGCTCCCTGGGTAAGGAGTTCTACCTAGTTAGTCGACAGCTCAGACATCCAGGCGCCAGCCATCTTCGTCGGCCACGATATAGCCGGCACTTGGCGTAGCGAAGTGCGAGCCGATCACCAGCACCGGCTGATCGCTGCAGTCCTCGACGAACCACTCGCGGGTCGCCAGCGCTTTAGTGCTGTCGTAATCGAAGGGGCTGCACCATTTGGGGCGTGCAATCTGGCAGGGGTGGTGCATCAGGTCGCCCGTGATGACGGCACGTTCATTTTTCGATTCGATGCGCACACTTACGTGTCCGGGCGAGTGTCCCGGCGTCGACTGCAACCAAACTTCATCCGTAATGCGATGGTCCGGTGTGATCAGTTCGGCGAGGCCGGCCGCCACCACCGGTCGCACGGAATCGCCACAATAATCGCCGAGCGGAGTCACCGGCGCCTGGTCCAGCCAGGCCCAGTCTTCGGCGCTAAACAAGTATTTGGCGTTGGGAAAAGTCGGCACCCAGTCGCCGTCGACCAGCATGGTGTTCCAGCCCACATGGTCGGGATGTAAATGCGTGCAGACCACGTAGTCCACTTGCTCGCGCGCAAATCCGGCAGCCGCCAGTTCCTCCAGGAAGGATCCCTGGCGTTCATTCCAGCTCGGCACCATGCGTGGTTTGTCGTTACCCAGGCAGGTATCGATAACCAGGCGCTTGCCCTGACTCTCCACCAGCAGCGAGAAAATGCTCGAAATCAGCTGGCCTTGTTCGTCAATAAAGTGCGGCTGAAGCCAGCCGATGGACAGAACTTTGTCGGGCTGCGCTTCGGGCAGCATCACATCGGCTGTCATGGCCTTGTCTTCTGTTTCGATAATGCGGGTGATGCTCACCCCGCCGACTTGCCACTGTTGCATGACCAACTCCTGTGCCTGGGTCACTGACGTTAGGGCTTTGCGCGTCGTTGCGGCAGCACGCTGCACCCGGGCTACCATCTGGCGGTGGCGCGGCGACGATGCGGTTACACTATCGTGCCCCACGCAACGCTAATAACATGCCGCCCTTCGACGACCTGCCAGCCCAGCTAGACCAACTGCGCGAGAGCGACCTTTACCGGGTGCGTCGTGTGCTGGATAGTCCCCAGGGCCGCGAGCTGGAAATCGGTGGCCGACGCCTGCTGAATTTCTGCAGCAACGATTACCTGGGCCTGGCAGCGGATCAGCGCCTGCGTGAGGCCTTCAAATCCGGTGTTGATAGCTGGGGCGTTGGTGCCGGTGCCTCGCACCTGGTTTGCGGTCATACGGCGATTCATCATGAGCTGGAAGATGCGCTGGCCGAGTTTGTTGGCCGGCCGCGGGCGCTGCTCTATGCCAGCGGCTATGCCGCGAATCTTGGCGTGATCAACGCGCTGCTGAGTCGCGGCGACGTGGTTTTTGAAGACCGTTTGAACCATGCCTCGTTGCTCGACGGCGGCTGGATCAGTCGCGCTGACTTCCACTGGTATCGGCATGCCGACGCCGGGCATCTGGGCCGCAAGCTTGCGGCCGTGCCGGCAGGCCAGGCGCGTCGGCTGGTGGTCAGCGACGGCACCTTCAGCATGGATGGTGATCTTTGCCCGCTGCAGGCCTTGGTGGCCGAGACGCGCAGGCATTCTGCCTGGCTGATGATTGATGATGCGCATGGTATCGGTGTGCTCGGCGATAAGGGTCAGGGCGTGGTGGATCCGCGGCAATACTCCACGGCTGATGTGCCGGTGCTGGTGGGTACGCTGGGCAAAGCTTTTGGTTGCTTCGGAGCCTTCGTCGCCGGCGATGAAGTCCTCATCGAGACTTTGATTCAGCGTTCGCGTAACTACATTTTTACCACGGCGCTGCCGCCGGCTATTGCAGCAGCCAATCTGGCCAGCCTGAAGCTGGTGCAGACGGAAGGCTGGCGACGGGAAAAGCTGCAGTCGCTGATCGCGCGTTTTCGCGCCGGTGCAGAGCAGCTTGACCTGCAACTGCTGGATTCCGGGACCCCGATTCAGCCCCTGCTAGTCGGCGAGCCTGGTCGGGCACTTGCGCTGAGCCAGGCTTTGGAGAAGCGTGGCTTGCTGGTCGGCGCCATTCGTCCGCCGACGGTACCCAAGGGCACCTCGCGGCTGCGCATTACACTGACCGCAGGGCACGAGGAAGCTGATGTGGATCGACTCCTGGCTGGTCTCCAGGAAGCGCTGCGTGAAATTGAGGCAGTCGCATGAGTAGTCGCGCTTTCTTTATTACCGGCACCGACACAGACATCGGCAAGACCCTGGTCGCGGAAGCGCTGTTGGCCGCCGCCAATGCATGCGGCTGGTCCAGCCTGGGTCTGAAGCCGGTTTCGGCCGGTTGTGAACAGCATCAGGGCGAGTGGCAAAACGAGGATGCCATTCGCCTGCGTGCCCGCAGCAGCCTGCAGATTCCGTACGCGCAGACAAATCCGCTGGCGCTGGTGCCCGCGATTGCCCCGCATATTGCGCTGGCAGAAGCTGGCCGGTCGGTCAGCGTCGGGCAACTGGCTCAGCAGTGCCGCGAGGTGTTGCAGAGCCAGCAGCCGGATTTTGCCGTGGTGGAAGGCGCCGGCGGCTGGTTGGTACCGCTCAACGCGCAAGAGGATATGGCGCAACTGGCTGTGGCGATGGGCCTGCCGGTAATCCTGGTGGTTGGTCTGCGCCTGGGTTGTCTGAATCACGCCTTGCTGACCGCCAACGCTATCCGCGCCAGTGGCCTGCACCTGGCCGGCTGGGTGGGCACGTCGCCCGGTGAGCCGATGCAGCGTCTGGCCGAGAATGTCGCCACCTTGCACGCGCGCTTGCCCGCGCCTGGTCTCGGCGAGTTGCCGCCGCTGGGTGAAGTCCCGAGTATCGAAGCAGCCGCGGCTTGTCTGGATCTCGAGCCACTGCTGGCAACGAAGCAATGATTGAGTTTGATCGTCAGCATCTTTGGCATCCCTATACCTCGGTCATTGATCCGTTACCGGCGTATGCGGTGGCCTCGGCGGCGGGCGTGCGTCTGCGCCTGGCTGATGGTCGCGAGCTCATTGACGGCATGGCTTCCTGGTGGTGCGCCGTGCATGGCTATAACCACCCAGCCCTGAACGAGGCTGTACGCGAGCAACTAGATGCCATGGCGCACGTGATGTTCGGCGGTCTCACGCATGAACCGGCCGTGCGCCTGGCGCAACAGTTGCTGGAGAGAACACCGCCGGAGCTGCAACAGGTGTTCTTCGCGGATTCCGGATCGGTGGCGGTGGAAGTTGCCATCAAGATGGCCATTCAGTATTGGGTGGCCCAGGGTCAGCCGGGCAAGTCTCGCCTTTTAACCGTGCGCGGCGGCTATCACGGTGACACCTTTGGCGCCATGGCTGTCTGTGATCCGATCAACGGCATGCATGAGTTGTTTACCCCGGTGTTGCCGAAGCACTTTTTTGCAGCACGGCCGCAGGCACGCTTCGGGGAGTCCCTGGCTGCCGGCGAAATGGACGAGATTGCCGGCTTGCTGGCCGAGCATGCCGATGAGATAGCCGCGGTCATACTGGAACCCATCGTGCAGGGCGCCGGCGGCATGTGGTTTTACTCGGCCGATTACCTCTCTGAGCTGGGCGGCCTGTGCCAGGCGCATGACGTGCTGCTGATCTACGATGAAATTGCCACCGGCTTCGGTCGCAGCGGCAAATTTTTTGCCCTTGAACATGCCGGGGTGACGCCTGACATTCTTTGTGTCGGCAAGGCGCTCACCGGCGGCTACATGACCCTTGCGGCAACCTTGACCAGCAAACGCGTGGCCGAGGGTATTTCGCAGGACGGCGGCGTGCTGATGCACGGGCCAACTTTCATGGCCAATCCCCTGGCCTGCGCTGTCGCCAGCCGCAGCATTACGCTGTTGGACGAAAGCGGCTGGCAGGAAAACGTGCAGCGTATCGAAGCACAGCTCAAGCGCGAGCTGGAAGTTTATCGCGGGCGTACAGGCGTGGCCGACGTGCGCGTGCTCGGCGGCATCGGCGTGCTGGAATTACAGTCACCCGTAGACGTGGCTGACGTTCAGCGGCGCTTTGTAGAGGCAGGTGTCTGGATTCGACCGTTCGGCCGATTGGTCTACCTGATGCCGCCTTACATTATTGAGTCAGCAGATCTTACGCGCCTGACCTCTGCCCTCGGCCTGGCTTTGCCTGATTGATATCGGCCGGCGCAGGCTAGCCGGTTGGTGAGTCCAGCGGCGTGAATTCATGCGCGAGGTCGGCACAGATTAATGCCATCAAAGCGCGCCGATAGAGATCTCGTTGCTGCGCCGACTGCGGGTTAGCGTTGCGTAATTCTCTGCCCAGATGCCGGGCCGCTTCGGGCCCCAGTTCAGCGAACAGCTCGGTTACTTCGTCTCGTTCGGCCATAGACAGCAGCCGTACCAGCGTGTCGAGCTGGGTACGCGGGACGATGGGTTGGGGGTCTTCGAGATGGGTTGCTTCGCTGGCTGATTCCAGATCGATGCTGGCGGGCTTGCGCACGTGTTTACCTGTTTTGGATATTGGTTGAAAAGTCCGATATTAAGTTAAATTGGCACCGTGGCGCTCAGATTGCAATAGGGTTATCAAAGGGTTGCAAAACCGCATCCAGCCCCCTCTTCACAGTCGCTATCAGCTTTTCTGCAGAAGTGCCTGCCAGGCAGCAGTTTTTTCCGCCAGGCTCAGGCTGGCCATGGCCGGGCTGGTCGACGGCAGCCGCTGGTGATTGAGGTAGGGCGCGACGAGTTGCACGTCCGCTAGCGCGCGGCGGCGGTAGATTTCCGCGGCCTTGCTGCCGTTGAAATACACCCGGCGGATGCCGCGGTGGCGGCGGAAAAAACCAGCGAAGTCGTTGATCCGGGCATCGCGCATCTGGATCGCCGAATCCAGGCTGCCGTTGCGTTGACACTCGGCCAATACGTCCCAGACGGCAACACCGTGTTGCGTGATTCTGCTGACGCGGGCAGCGTAGTCGAGTTCGCGACCGGCGCCGTATAACTCGCCCATGATGGTCCAGAATGCATTACGCGGCAGCCCGTAGTATTCGCCCGCCGCAATAGAGGCCTCGCTGGGCATGGAGCCGAGTATCAGCAGGCGCGGTTGTCGCCCCACCAGCGGCGCGAAGCCGCGGACCCGCGTCATCGCACCGGCACTTTGCTTTTACTCGTAACGAAGCGCGTCAATGGGATTTAGATTGGCAGCCTTGCGTGCGGGCCAGATGCCGAAAAACAGTCCGACGCCGGCGCTAAACGCAAAAGCGATGCCCACGGCCTGCATGGAGACAATAGTCTGCCAACCGGCCAGCTGCGCAATCGCGGTAGAGATTCCGGTGCCGAGCAGGATGCCCACACCACCTCCCAACAGGCAAAGCACCAGGGCTTCAACCAGGAACTGCATCAGGATGTTCATGCGGGTGGCGCCGAGGGCCTTGCGGACGCCCACTTCCCGTGTGCGCTCGGTGACTGTTACCAGCATGATGTTCATGATGCCGATACCACCCACCACCAGGCTGATAGTGGCGATGCCAGCTAGCAAGTAGGCAAAAATATCCGTAGCGGCTTTACGCACATTAAAAAACTGCGTCGGATCACCAATATTAAAATCGTTGTTCTTGCCTGGCAGTATCTTGTGCTCGCGGCGGAGCACGCGCTCAAGGTCAATGATGCCTTGCTCCGGCGAAAAGCCCGTGGCGACCTGGGCGTTGATGCGGCCAAGTTCGTCGTCGCCAAATACCCTGAAGCGCGCGGTTTCCAACGGAATCCAGAGTTGCTCGTCGACATTGCGCCAGCCAACCTGGCCTACGGACTCGAACACGCCAATGACTTCGAAGCCAATGCCGTTGGTGTAAATAGTTTCGCCCAGCAGACCCTCTGAGGTGGTGTCAAATTTCGAGGCAACAGAGTTTCCGATTACGGCTACGCGTCGCTTGGCGGCGTTGTCCGCTTCGGTAAACATCCGCCCGGCTGCCAGTTCGTAGCGGTTAACAGGCTGGAAGTTCGGCGTGGTACCCACTATCTGCAGATTCTGGTTCATGTTGCCCAGCTTTACCTGCAGGCGACCGGATTTTTCCGGCACCACGGCAGAAATCGCTTCGGCATCTGCGGCGATGGCGCGCGCATCACTAATCGTCAATGTGCCGACGTCTTGCGCGACGCCATGACGAAACATGCCGCTGCTGCTCACCGAGAGAATGTTCGCGCCCAGGGCTTCAATCTGATCGTCGATGGCCGCCTGCGCGCCGCTGCCCAGCGAGACCATGGTGATGACGGAACCGACACCGATAATGATGCCGAGCATGGTGAGGAAGCCACGAAACAGGTTCGCGCGGATTGATTGCAGCGCGACCATGATCATTTCGCCAAACAGCATGTCTAGTTCCCCTAGTTGTTGTTGCCGCTCATACCGGGCAGGCTGGTGAATTGCTTCATCCGCTGCTGGAGTCTCTGCTGGGACTGAACCAGCCCCGAACTGGGCAGCAGAATGACGGTCTCGCCACCGTCCAGACCCTTGATTACCTCACTATAGTCCAGGTCGGTGAGGCCCGTCTCGACATTGCGTGCGGTCATGGTTTCGCCGCTTTGCACAAAAACCCAGTATCGACTCGAGAATTGATAGCCGTCGCCAGCTCTTCCGCCCTCCGGCTCAGCCGGCCGGCCGCCGCCGCCGCTGGAAGCGTCACCCGGCCCGCCGCTATTCCCGAGCTGGGCGCGAACGGCCTCCGGCGTCAGGCCGACTAATTGCGCGGCCACGTTGATATCGCGGGCGGTGCGCAAAGCTGCCGTTGGAACCGCGACAACATCGTTGCGCTCAGCGACGCGAATCTCCACGTCGGCATTCATGCCCGGTCGCAGCAGACCATTGGAATTCTCCAGGGTCATCAGCACCGAAAATGTGGTGACCGTCTGTTCAGCCATGGCCTGGGGTTCGACCTTCAGCACGGTGCCTTCAAAGGGCTGGTTGGGATACGCAGTCACGGTAACGGTGACCGGCAAGCCGGCGGAGATTTTTCCAATGTCCGTCTCGTCCACCAGGGTCTTGACCTGCACTTTGCTCAAGTCGGCCATTTTCAGCAGCAGTGTGCCGCCGCCCACGTCCATGGTCGGCGAGGAAATGACCTGGCCGGGTTCTACGAGCTTCTCGATCATGGTGCCGGTAATCGGTGCGCGAAGATCGGCATCTTCCAGGGCAATGCGGGCGTTATCCACAGCGACCCTGGTACTGACCACTTCGGCTTTGGCATTGGCCAGTTCCAGCACCGTTTGCTCGTAGTCCACTTCGTTGATAGTGCGCGAACCGAACAGTGTCTTGGAGCGTTTGGCCTGTGCTTCAGCAATCTTACGGCGTGCCTGGGCCGCTTCCAGTTTAGCTTCAGCCTGGGCCAGCTGGTTGCGCGGCACGCGCTTGTCGATTTGCACGATTTGCGTACCTTCCTGGATCACATCGCCGGTTTCGCCGTTGATCGAAAGAATTTCTCCAGAGGCCTTGGACTTCACTTCCACGGTCTGGAACGGCTCAATGACACCGGCGGCTTCTACCGTAACAATGATGTCTCGCTTGACGACTTCGCCGGTGCGATAGACGTCTTTTTCCGCGGGTTTCTCGCAGGCTACCAGTGCCAGCGAGGCGGCCAGGATGACTAGAAACTGTCTATGCACTTTTATTGTTCCTGATATCCGATTCAATCTGTCCGTCCAGCATGCGAATTATCCGCTCGGCATGCGCACCGATCTGGCGGTCATGAGTAACCAGCAAAATAGTGTTGCCGGCTGCATGCAACTGATCGAACAGCTCCATAATTTCATCTGCGGTATGTGAGTCGAGGTTCCCGGTGGGTTCGTCGGCCAGCAAAATGCTGGGTTCTGTTACCAGCGCGCGGGCCACGGCCACACGTTGCCGCTGCCCGCCGGAAAGTTCGCTGGGCTTGTGATCCTGGCGCGAGTCCAGGCTTACCTGGGCAAGTGCCTTTTGCGCTCTTGCATGCCGCTCGCGTCGGTTCATGCCCGCATAAATTAGCGGCACCTCCACGTTGTGTAGCGCCGTCGCCCGCTGCAATAAATTGAAGGTTTGAAAAACGAAGCCGATTTCGCGATTCCGGATGTGTGCCAGTGCCACTTCGCTCAGGCCGGAAACCAGCTCACCGTTGAGCCAATACTCGCCGCCGTCTGGTTGGTCCAGGCAGCCAATCATATTCATCAATGTGGACTTGCCCGATCCCGACGGCCCCATAATCGCGACGTACTCGCCACGCCCGATCACCAGGTCAACGCCGTCCAGCGCATGAATGGTGCTGTCGCCCATCTGGTAGGTGCGTCGCAGTTGCCGGGTGACGATCACGCCGGCTGCGCCCGGGTTGGCGTCGGACTCGATGTCGGAAGGCTTGGCTGTGGCTGGGCTATTCACCGTCTTATTTTAGTGGTTGGCGCGCGGGAAAGGTCCTTTTCGCGGTAACAACTTGTAACGTTGCGACGCCGTTAGCCGGGTTTTAGCCCTCAGCCTCGCCGCCAGCGGTTATAACGCCGGGCGATGGACAGCAGGGTGGGTGAGATCCTGGCTTTCTGCCACTCACCCGCCGCATAGCGGTTGGCCTCCGAAAGCGTGGGATAGATATGTATGGTGTTGAGGATTTTCTTCAGTCCCATGCCGTGCTTCATCGCCGTCACGTATTCGGTGATGAGTTCGCCGGCGTGATGCCCGACCACGCTGGCGCCGAGAATCTTGTCACTGCCCTTGGCGGTAACTATTTTGACAAAGCCGTGGTCTTCGCTGTCGGCGATGGCCCGGTCAAGGTCGTCGATGCCGTAGCGGGTGACTTCGTGCGGGATGCCTTTGGCCTCTGCTTCGGCGGCGGTGAGCCCTACGCGGCCCACTTCCGGGTCAGTGAATACGGCCCAGGGCATCACTGAGTAGTCCACCTTGAAGCGCCTGATATTGCCAAACAGGGCATTCATCGCGCAGAACCAGCCCTGGAATCCGGCCGCATGGGTTAGCTGATAGGGTCCGGTGACATCTCCGCAGCCAAGAATATGCGCCTGAGAGGTTTGCAGGTACTCATTCACCGGCAGGGTGCCGTTGGCATTCAGAGACAGCCCGGCGTTTTCAATTTCCAGCGTGTCGGTGTTGGCGCGCCGGCCCAGTGCGACGAGCACTTTGTCGAAAGCGATCCGCTCCTCACCCGCGTCGCCGACGCAAACGCAGACCTGCTCGCCATTGCTGGCTTCGAAGCGGTCGGCTTTGTACCCCGTCAGCAGGCGAATGCCTTCGGCGCGAAAACTTTTCATCACCGAATTCGAGGTTTCCTCATCTTCGCGAGATAGCAAGCGCGGACCCATTTCAACCTGGGTCACCTCACTGCCGAGACGTCGAAAAGCCTGTGCCAGTTCGCTGCCAATGGGGCCGCCGCCCAACACCAGCAGTCGCTGCGGCAAAGATTCCAGTTGCCAGACTGTATCCGAGGTCAGGTAGTCGACCTGATCAAGGCCGGGAATGGGTGGCAGGAAAGGTCGGCCGCCGGTGGCAATGACGATGCTGCGGGTGCTGATGACCTTGCCGTTAACCTCTACTTCCCAGGGCGAGACAATGCGGGCGCTGCCGCTGACACAGTCCACGCCCAGGCTGGAATAGCGTTCAACGGAGTCGTGCGGTTCAACCTTGCTGATGACATCGCGTACCCGCTGCATAACCTTCGGAAAATCCACTTCCACCGGACCGGTCTTTAAACCAAATTCGTCGGCGCGGCGCAGGTACGAAGCAATCTTTGCCGAGCGGATGATGGCCTTGCTGGGTACGCAGCCCGTATTAAGGCAGTCGCCGCCCATGGCTTCGCGCTCGATCAGGGTGACTTTGGCTTTCGCCGCCGCGGCAATATAGGAGGTGACCAGCCCGGCCGAGCCGGCGCCGATGACGACCAGGTTGTTATCAAACTTGCGGGGTGGATTGTTCAGGTTTGCGGACACGGCGAAATAACTCCAGGGCCTTTTTAGCCAGCAGCGGGAAAACACCGAGCAACACGAAGGACCCGATCAGCATCGGCGACAGGATATCGCCGGTGTTTTCGATCCGGGCCAGCTGGGTACCGGCGTTTACATACACCACGGTGCCGGCCAGCATGCCGAGCTGACTGACCCAGTAGAAGGTCAGTGTCTTCATGCGGGTCAGACCCATGGCGAGATTAATGACGAAAAACGGAAACAGGGGTACCAGGCGCAGGGTAAACAGATAGTAGCCGCCCTCGCTTTCCACGCCCTGGTTTATTTTCTCGGCGGTAGTTCCGAATTTGCTTTCGACGTAGTCGCGCAAAAGGAAACGCGATAACAGGAAGGCCAGCGTGGCGCCGAGGCTGCTGGCAAATGACACTATCAGGGTACCGACCGCCAGGCCGAATACCGCGCCGGCCGCCAGCGTCATGATTGCCGCGCCGGGAATGCTCAAGGCGGTGACCGCAACATAGATAATGAAAAAGCCGCTCACGGCCAGGGCAAAATTATCGCCGACAAAGGCATCCAGATCCTGTTGCCCGGCTTGCAAGGCTTGCAGGGAGAGAAAGCGTCCCAGGTCCAACCAGAAGAACATCCCAACCAGCGCTACGACCACCAGGACAATCAGAGTTTTTTTCTTATTCATGGTCCCCGGCCCCCTGTTGCTGCCGAACTCCGAGAATATGACCTTGCGCATTCTCAACAGTTCAATGCGCCGGCAGCGCGCGTGCAAAATGTGGTTCTGCCTGCAGCCCATCCGCAGATCTTGCCGGCTGCGGTAGCATGATGCCTGATCAGGCGGGCTTGCCATGCCAGTGAGACAATAAGCCTATGTACAAATATCCGCAGTTCTACATTGACGGGGCCTGGGTCGATCCCCTGCAGCCCCATGAATTGCCCGTTATCAACCCGGCAACGGAGGCGGAAATCGGCAGCATCAGCCTCGGCAGCGCGGCCGATGCGCAGCGCGCGGTGCTGGCTGCGCGCAACGCTTTTGAAGAATTTTCGACCTGGCCGCTCGGGGAGCGTAAAGCGCTGTTCGCGCGTTTTTTGCAAATTTACCAGGCGCGTTATGAAGACATGGCCAGCATCATTTCGGCCGAGATGGGCGCGCCACTGAGCTTTGCGCGCAAGTCGCAGACCTTTCTGGGTATTGGTCATATGCAGACGGCGATGGAATTGCTCGATGAATATCGCTTTATTGAAGACCGCCAGGGTTTCCGGCTGCAGCGCGAAGCCATTGGCGTGTGCGCGCTGATTACGCCGTGGAACTGGCCGATTAACCAGATTGCCTGCAAGGTGGCCCCAGCCCTGGCGGCCGGTTGCACGATGGTGCTCAAGCCCAGCGAAGTGGCGCCATTGAGCGCCTGCCTGTTTACCGAGATTCTGCATGAGGCCGGCGTGCCTCCGGGCGTGTTCAACCTGGTGAACGGCGACGGCGCAGGCGTTGGCCAGGCCCTGGCCAGTCACCCGCAGGTGGATATGGTGTCGTTTACCGGCTCCACACGGGGCGGCGTGGCGATTGCCAGGGCTGCGGCTGACAGCGTCAAGCGAGTGCACCAGGAGCTGGGCGGCAAGTCGCCCAATATCATTCTCGACGCCGAGGTGCTGGAAACGGCGGTAGCCGCTGGCGTGGATGAGTGTTTCAGCAACACCGGCCAGTCCTGCAATGCACCGACCCGGATGCTGGTGCCCAGGCACTTGCAGTCACGCGCCGCGGAACTGGCCAAAACAGCCGCGGAAAAAATCATTGTCGGTGATCCGCTGGATGAGGCGACAGACCTGGGCCCCTTGGTTAGCCAGGTGCAATGGGACAAGGTACAGAGGCTGATAAAGACCGGTATCGATGAAGCGGCGAATCTGGTAACCGGCGGGCCCGGTAAACCGGCAGGTCTTGAGACGGGTTACTACGTTCGGCCGACCATATTTTCCGATGTCAGTAATGACATGCGCATTGCGCGCGAAGAAATCTTTGGGCCGGTGCTGGCGATCATTCCCTTCGACGACGAGGCGGATGCCCTGCACATCGCCAATGACACGCCGTATGGTCTGGCTGCCTATGTATCGGGCAACGATCAGGAACAGGTGCGACGGGTCGCTGCTGGCCTGCGCGCCGGCATGGTGCACTGCAATGGCAGCAACATGCAGCTGACTGCGCCTTTCGGCGGCTTCAAGCAATCGGGCAACGGCCGCGAGTGGGGAGAATTTGGTCTCGAGGATTACCTCGAGACCAAGGTCATACTGGGTTACTAAGCGGCCGGACAGCGCTGCCGCGCGCTCTTGCTGCTACCAGTAGTGAGTCCAGCGCGACTTTTCCAGGAAGTTGCGGAACGCATCGCGGCCGTCGGTGGGCAGATAGTCCAGGTAGCCGCTGGCGTCGTAGCGCTCACGGTACTGCTCGAATACCGGCTGATAGAGCTTCATGTGGCAGTCGGGAATGCGATGCTTGCTGCGGAACTCGGCAATGGGAATCTGCGCCATTTCCTTGCACTCGAAGGCGCCGGCTTTGGCCAGTTCGGCCCCGCGCGGGCCGAAAATAGCTGAGCGACCCGGGCCGCCATAGTTTGCGTCTTCAAAAAACCCTGCGTTGCGGCCGTGCGTGCTGATCGAGTTATTGGTGATCATGGTGTACAGGCTGTTGTGATACGAGGTCAGGCGCATGTCGTCGAACTCGAATCCGCCCGTTGCCACCCGGCAGATGATTTCCGCGCCTTTCATCGCCATGCAGCGAAACAGTTCCGGCTCGAACTGCACGGCCGACATGGCAATGTTGCCGATATCCGTCTGTTCGATCGGAATCACCGCGTCGATGCCATACATTTCGACAAACCGGTCATACACGTCGTAAATCGAACTGGTGTACTGCTCTGAGCCCGGGAACATGCCGCGCACATTGCGTTGCTTCCAATGCGTAGCGACCTTGCCGTCGGGAGCCACCATCACCATCAGGTGCAGGATGTGATCCTTCCAGTTTTCCGTATCTTTCGCGTAGGTACCGAAGACGATATAGCAGTTGTGCTGGGCCGCCTTTTTCTTGACCTCTTCGATCTCGGGGCCGGGTACTTCAACGGCAATGTCGTAGTGCTGTTCCTTGGTCCAGCGGCTGAAGCCCATGATCGGGAATTCGTGAAACAGCAGCAGGTCTGAGGGGCCGCCAAAACCCTGGGCAATGTCGATGCATTCCAGGAAGTAGTCCATGTTGGCGCGCAGATCTTCCTTGGCATTACTGCCACGCACACCTTTCACCCGGGTTTGCACCACGGACGCGGTAATGGTGTCCTTGCGCAGCTCGACCGTGGGGTAGGTGCCGTCTTCGCGGACCATGACTGGCTGTTCGCTCATGCCTGTACTTCCTTCATTGACTGGAGAATTCGCGCGAGCCGGAACCGGCGCAGTAAGGTTTTTTCTCGTCGCTGGCTGGCCAGCGCTTATACGCGGAGTATCGCGCGCCAGCGGAAGGGCGGCTACCGGCCCCTTGCAAATGTTCCACTGAGTGGTACAGGCAGGCCCCGAAGCCTTGTTGTCACTGCCTCATCAGCCGGTATCCTAGGATAGCCTGGTGCCCACCGCACCGGGCTATCCGTCGAGGCTCTGAATGAAAGACCTGCTGATCAATACCTGGTACGTGGCCATGCCGGAAGCGCAGATTGAAGCCGGCAAGCCGCGCCGCGTGCGCATGCTGGGTCTGGACTTTGTGTTGTTTCGAGACGATGCCGGTGACCTGCACTGCCTCAGCGATGTGTGTTGCCATCGCGGCGGGTCGCTGGGTGAGCGAGACCTGCAGGCGGGTGGCGTGCAATGCACTTATCACGGCTGGTGCTTCGACGGCAGCGGTCGTTGTACTGCGATTCCTTCCATGGGCGAGGGTGCCCGTATTCCCGGGCGCGCCAGGGTCGACTCCTATCCGGTGCAGAGTCGTTATGGCCTGGTGTGGGTTTTTCTCGGCGACCTGCCTGAAGAGCAGCGGCCGGCACTGCCAAACTGGCTGGACGAATTCGCGGGCAAACCGAAGACTCACTGGTTTATGCACTACGAAATGTCCCAGCCCGAGATTAACTGGATGCGCATGATGGAGAACAGCATGGATAACAGCCATCTGTCCTTTGTTCATCCGATGTTTGGTGGTCGTATTGATCCGCGTGTCAGCAATCTGGAAATTACCGAGACGGACTGGGGTGCGCATACAGGTCTGCTGATGCCGACCACCGATGATTCGGCCAAGCCGGAGTACATGCAGGAATTGCTGGATAAGGATCGCGAGCCCCTGGGCGTGCAGCTGGAGTTCAGTCTCGCCGGTATGGCCGTGGTAATTCGGCAAAACCTCGCGCCGGGCGTCAGTCAGTACCTGTTTACCACCAAGACGCCGGTGGACGAATGGAATACCCAGACTTACGGCGTGCAAATGCGTACCTACCTGACAGGCGCCGAAAACGACGAGAAGATACGCGCCTCTTTGGGGCGAGCATTGGACGAGGATTATGCGGCGATTGTCCGGGTGCGCCCGCGCTTTACGCCCGCCTCCAGGAGCGATGAACTGCTGGTGGAGGCCGATGCCCTGGAGCTGGCCTTCCGGCGCCGCTGTGCCGAATGGGCCGGCCGTGGCTGGGCTATCGATTCCGCCGCATTTCACGCCCGTCGGGAATCGGAGGCGCTGGTTATTCCGTCGCCGGCGCGTCGTGAAAATGACAAAAACTGGGTGCATGGCACAGTGCCATTGCTCGAACCGTTGGCAGAAAACGCGAGGACAGCAGCATGGAAATAAGGCCTCTGACCGGTGAGTTCGGTTGCGAAATTCTCGACGTGCAGGTCGCGCAGCTTAGCGAGGCGCAGTTTGACGAAATCTATGCCGCCTGGTTGCAGTATTCCGTGGTGGTATTTCGAGACCAGCAACTGGAGATCGGCGAGTTTGCTACTTTCGGTCGGCGCTTTGCGCCGCTGGAAGACGAACCGTTTTTACCCTACAAATCCGACGAGCCGGGTGTTTACTACTTCAAGGGTGCCGGGCGCGGCGAAAAGAAGCTGTCAACCCAGAATCTGACCTGGCATGTTGATCACAGTTATCAGGCCAACCCCAGTCTCGGGGCAATGCTCTACGGTGTGAATGTGCCGCGTTCCGGTGGCGATACGGTCTTTAGCAGCAATTACCTGGCCTACGACTATTTGTCCGAGAAGATGCAGGGCTTCCTTGCCCAGCTCGAAGCGGAACACGATGTCCTGCAGTACGGCGTTAATTCCGGCCATCGCACCATGGCAACGCCGGAAGGCCTGCAGGCCTTGTCGAAGCGGCGGGAAAAGTTTCCGCCTACCCGTCATCCGCTGATCTGCGAGCACCCGGAGACGGGTCGCAAGATGCTCTACCTGAACGAAGCCTGGACCACCGCTATTTGTGATCTGCAGCCCACTGAGAGTGCCGCGCTGCTGAGTATGCTCAAAGCGCATGCGGTGCAGCCTTTGTTTCAGTGTCGGGTCCGCTGGTTCAACCAGAGCCTGCTGCTATGGGATAACCGTGCCGTTCAGCATCGGCCCACCTCTGACTATGTCGGCGAGCGTTACATGTGGCGTCTCGCCCTGCACAGCAACTGGCGGCCGGGTGAGGCGGTGCTCGCGCCCGCAGATGCAGCCGCTGGCGCCAGCTAGCTGTCGTGCCAGCGCTCAGCCAACATGGCATGCTGGCCGAACAGTCGAGCAGCGAGCGCTATCGGCATGCCTTCCTGGTCGATCTCAAAACTTACCTGATTAAAGAAATTGCGCCGACGGTGGAGCGGGCCTGGCAGACGCGTGTTGAGCCCGCAGCCAGGGCACGTGGTGAGCAGCCGGTCCATCGACAGGAGGTCGCCGCCTTAATGGATCGGGAGCCAGAGTTCTTATGGTGGAGTGCGCTGTCGCGTGCCCAGCATGAGTTGTACGTCGACTCCACCAGCGCCTGCGTATACCGGCAATTGCCGGCCTTAATCGATCAGTTTCATCAACTAACTGGTAGCGAGACAAGCGGTTCGCTGCACCTGGATCCGACCCTCACCGTTCCCGATTATCAGGACTGTGTCGATACTCACTGTATTCCCGGCGGATATTTTTCTGAGCTGACTGAAGATGATGTCTATGTCGGTGCGCGCTACGATATCGGACTGAATTTATTTTCACGCGGTTTGCGCGGCGCCATGAATGATCGCGCCGCGCGGCACAGCATTGCCATGCTGCGCCAGCAGCTGCCCGACTTCACGCCGCAGTCGGTGCTCGATCTTGGTTGCGGCATTGGTAATACCACGCTGCCATTTGCGGAAACCTGGCCGCAGGCGCAGGTCACGGGCATTGATCTGTCTGCGCCCATCCTGCGCTACGCTCACGCCAGGGCCGAGAGCGTGGGGCAGTCAGTACATTTCCGCCAGGCCAATGCAGAATCTGTCGATCTGCCCGATGCGAGCTTCGATATTGTGTCGGCACATATCTTGTTGCACGAGACGTCGCGAACGGCGCTGGCGAACATACTCCGGGAGGCGTTTCGCTTGCTGCGTCCCGGCGGGGTGTTCCTGTCGGCCGACGTGCCGCGCCATCTGACGGCACGCACGGCGTTTGAGCAATACCTGGCCGGATGGGACGCGCAGCACAACAATGAACCTTTCTTTGCGTCATTTCTGTTTGATATTGATCTTGCTGAGTTGGCCATGGACTGCGGATTCGATGCGTCTGGCTTGCATGAGGAACTGACTCGCGGCGAGACGGGTAAGGATGACTATGGGTACTGGGGCTTCATGGCCCGCAAACCAGGCAACTGAAACCATGAGCGACCAGTCGGACAAAGAACCAATAAAACCCCGACCGCGCGTTCCTGCCGGTTTGCGGCCGGGCTACCTGGGAGATGGCAGCGGTGATCGGCTGCTATATATGTTGTTGGCGCTAACTACCGAGTTCAGCGTCTTGCGCGAGGAGTTTGAAGACATGCGGCGTTTCCTGAACGCTGACGAAAATCGCCTGCAATCCTATCTGGATAGCCAGCCGCGCAGCGAGGCGGAGCAGGCGGCTGCGCAGCAGCGTCGCGAGGCCCTGCTGGATTCCATGTTGCGCATTTTGCGTGAAGAATTTGCCTTGGAAGGTGATGACCAGCTGGTCGATTACCTGGCACATATGGACGATGTCGCGAAGCCTTAACCCTGCATTAACTATTGGCTGCGTGCTGGCGCCCGGGCAGCGCCGCATAGATGCTGCTGAGCATTTCCCAGCGCAGTGCGACGGAAGCCTGCACGGCGGCAATGGCTGCAGCCTGCAATTCCGGGGTGGTCGCGTAGGTGGTGCATATTTCCAGGCCACTGGCCGCGTGTTCGCTGTCGTTCTCCACATGCACGCGGAAAAATTCCAGCGCCTCGTCTGAAAATCCCTGTTCGCGCATCGCTGCAATGTAGGCGCTGTAAATACGGGGCAGCTGGCCTTCCAGTGCGACCATGATGCCGGCACTTGCTTCGGCCATGGTTCTGAAGCCCACCAGTTCCCAGATCCAGGCACGCATGGCGCGCACTGCCGGCAGGATCTGGTTTTGCTGTTCCGCTGCGATGGTGATCTCGCGCGCCTGTCCGCAGGCTTCAATGAAATTCAATAGTAAATCCGGATGGCGTTTGTCGGGGGCGGCCGGGTCTTCTTCGCCAACCAGGTTCTCGAGCATATGCTGGCGCGCCGGCAGGTCAGGCAAACGCACGTAGAGTTGCGCAAATTGCTGCGGAATGGCGGCGATGTAGTAGTAGTGTTGGGTAGCGTAAAAACCCAGTTGCGCCCGGTTGAGTTCGCCGTTGGCCCAGGCGGTGCTGAGCGGATGACGCGTGCTGTGATTGCCTTCCCGAGCCCGCTCCAGGGCCTGGTGAAATTGTTCCGGTTGCATCAACCCTGACATGCGGATTCTCCCTGGTGGAATTCGAGCGCAAAGTTTTGCCTGCCTATAAGCATTGTTCGTTCGGCGTCCAGGACAAAGCTCGGCGGCCATTTTTTCCGCTGTGTGGTACAAAGCCTGCAACTTTTCTGCTGGCATTCGGCTGGGCAATGGCCGGGCTGTGAATGACCGTGAAGGCTGGCCTATGGGTTCTGTGGTGAGCCCGCAGACCGGAAAAAGATATGACGACGATTGACGTAAGAAACCCGCGCAGCGGTCTTGTGGACTACCAGATCCGGCCACCGAGCAGCGAGGAGCTCGCTGCGCGCTGTAATGAGTTGCGCACGGCTCAGCAGGCCTGGGCCGAAATGCCCGTGGCCACGCGCGTCGCGGTAATGCGGCGCTGGGCGGATGCGATTGACGAGCACGCGAGTGATATCGCCGCTGCGCTGGCCACGGATACCGGCCGCTGGCGGATGTCCGTGGAGTCGCCAGGCAATGTGGCCAACGGTGTGCGTGGTTGGTGTGATCAAGCAGAGGCCTTGCTGGAGCCCAGGCGCGGCCAATCAAGTTTTTCGCCATCTGCCAGTTTTGTGACCTATCCCAGGCCGTATCCGCTGCTGGCTGTCATCAGCCCCTGGAACTTTCCGTTTCTACTCGCCACCATTGACGCGATTCCGGCGCTGCTGGCCGGCTGTGCCGCCATCATCAAGCCCAGTGAGATCACCCCGCGCTTTGTCGCGCCCGTGCAGGCCAGTGTGGACGCGGTGCCGGAGCTTGCCCGGGTATTGCAGTTCGTCACCGGCGGCGGCGAGACCGGCCAGCGGTTAATCGCCGAGTCTGACATCGTCGTGTTTACCGGCAGCGTGCCAACGGGGCGACATATTTTGCGCGCCGCGACGGAAAAGTTTATTCCGAGTTTTCTGGAACTCGGCGGCAAAGATGCTGCCGTCGTAACGGATTGCGCCGATCTTGATCGTGCGGTGGCCGCGGTGTTACGCGGCGCGGTAATGGCCTCAGGACAGTTGTGTTATTCCATCGAGCGCGTTTATGTGCACGAGTCGGTGCACGATCGCTTTGTTGAAAAACTGGTTGCGGCGGCGGCGGCGCTGGAGATCAATTTCCCGGATATTCACCAGGGCCATATTGGTCCGCTAATCCTCGCGCGTCAGGCTGAAACCATCGCGGCGCATCTGGCCGATGCTCGCGCCAGGGGCGCCAAAGTTCTCACCGGCGGGGAAATCGAGTCCCACGACGGTGGCTTATGGATCCGACCGACGGTGGTCACGGCCGTGAATCACGACATGCTGATCATGACCGAGGAAACCTTCGGTCCGCTGGTGCCGGTGATGGCTTATCGGGATGACGACGAGGCCGTGAGACTGGCCAACGACAGTCAGTTCGGTTTGTCTGCAGCGGTGATTGCCGGCGATCCGCAGCGTGCTGCCAGCATCGGTCGGCGACTGAACGCCGGAGCCGTAAGCCTGATGGACACCACGCTCACCAATGCCATCCTTCGCGATGCGGAAAAAAACTCCTTCGGCTATTCGGGTCTGGGTGGCTCGCGCATGGGCCCGGCGGCGATTACCCGCTTTGTGCGCAAGCAAACGCTGATCACTAATCATGGTCCGGTGCAGGATATGCAGGAACTGGGCGAGGCTCAGGCGCCGAAGCTGGCCTACTAGCCTGGGTTTGCGCGGGGTCAGCCGCAAAGAAAAAGGGCCAGCGTTGGCTGGCCCTGTTCCTTGGTGAGACCCCTGTACGGGTCTCACCGATCACCCCAATGTTGTACGAACGCTACAACGCGCCCCCCTCATTGACTTTCATCGTAGCAAAATAACCAAAGCAGACGGACGAACTGGTCTGAACGGGGCTGCGCCTAACCGACAGGTGGTCAATATTGGGTCCCGAACCCGCTCAACACCGGCCGACCGCCGCTCCGCTGGAAAGGCGCTGCGGATTGCCGCTGATCTGTCCGTCGAAATGAATTTCGTTCACGCTGGCATAGTATTCGGCTGATATCAGGGGGTTCACCATGTCCGCGATAATTGTTATCGAACACTCGCGCCGCGACCCGCTAGTCAGCGTCCGGGGCGCTTTGATTGGATTACTGCTATGTCTGTTTTTGGCGCCGTCAGCCTATGCGGCGGGTCCTGAAGTGCGCATTGACTCGGGTGCGCTGCAGGGCCTTGAACTCGACAACGGCACGCGGGCATTTTTGGGTATTCCCTATGCCACGGCAGCGCGCTGGCGACCGCCGGCCGCGGTCGCCGCCTGGAATGATCCGCGCGCAGCCACAGACTACGGTGCTTACTGTCCGCAGATTCTCAGGGACAGTTATCCGCAATGGATCAGTGCCCACTATGCCAGTTTGCCTATGGCCGAAGACTGTCTGCATCTGAATGTCTGGGCTCCGCAATCGGGTCAAAAAGCGTTGCCGGTACTGGTGTACCTGCACGGCGGCAACATGCAGTTTGGCGCCGGTTCGCTGCCCGTGTACGACGGACGGGAACTGGCGGCCGAAGGCTTCGTCATCGTTACGCTAAATTATCGGGTAGGGTTTTTCGGCCGATTTGCACATCCGTCTCTAACGTCCACGCAGGCAGGTGAGCCGCTGGTTAACTACGGACTGATGGATCAGATCGCTGCCCTGGAGTGGGTGCAGCGAAACATCGCAGCCTTCGGCGGCGATCCCGAGCAAGTCACTTTGTTCGGGCATTCGGCCGGTGGCGTTGCGGTCAATTTCCTGATGGTGTCACCGCCTGCCAAGGGTTTGTTTCAGCGCGCCATTGCGCAGGGCAGCGGTGTGCTGCTGGATCGTACTCGGGAAGCCTTCAAGCGCGGGCCTGCCGGGGCAGCCGGCCCGAGCTTCGAAGATGTTGGCGTAGATCTGGCCGAGCATTTTTCTATCGCCGGCGATCACAAAGCCGTGGCTTCGGCGCTGCGTGCTTTAAGCGTGACGGAGATACTCGACTACCAGGGCAGCTTCCAGATTTCTTTCAACCCGGTGGTGGATGGTGTGGTGGTGCCGGAACACATAGCCGTTGCCTTCGAAAAGGGTCTGCAGCAGGACATACCGTACATAGGTGGCGCCAATGACTGGGAACACAATCAGATCACCGTCAATGTGCCGCTGATCGGGCAGTGGTTTATGGCCGGTGCGTTTCTTGAAGGCATGTCGGATGAAGACCTGGCCGCCTTCGATGACCAGTGGACGCGCATCGGCAGGTCGCAGCGCTGGTTTTCGGAAGGCTTGTTCCTGGCCTCAACGCGTTATCTGGCCGCACAAATGGACAAGGTCAGTTCGCCAGCCTGGCAATACCGCGTAACCTACGTGCAGGAAAATCTGCGCGGCGAAGTGCCCGGCGCCGCTCATGGTATGGAAGTGCCGTTCCTGTTTAACCGACTGCGCGAACATCCGGAGTATCAGCGTCCGCAAAATGTAGTTCTGACCGAGCGCGACTTTACCTGGGCCGACACGGTGCGAGCCTATTGGCTGAATTTTGCGCGCGGCGGCAATCCCAACGGACCCGGCCTGCCCGAATGGCCGGAGTACAAACCCGATACCGATCAGACTCAGGAGTTGGGCGCGGAGATTGTCACGCGCACGGGACTGAATAAGCAGGCCCTGGATCTTCTCGAAGCGCGTGCGCTGGCCAGGCGGCGCGACTGGCTGGCTGCGCAACCCTGAGACTGCAGCGGTCGTTCCGCGCAGTGGACCGGGAAGGGTTTAGGACTGACGTCGGCAGAAAGGTTATGATCTTATGACCTTTGGCCGTGGAGGCGGCCAGAACCGTGCGGCGTAGATCGCTGCGTTCGAATACAGGGGGATAGCTTTGAACGGACTCCGCATGCGGCGGCCGCTGGCCGTAACCGTGGTCGCTCTGACTACATTCATGTTTGCCGGCAGCAGTTTTGCCCAGATTGACGAGATCATCGTCACGGCGCGTAAAAAAGAAGAAAACCTGCAGGATGTGCCGGTATCGGTGACCGCGTTTTCACGCGACGCCATCGAACGCAAGGGCATTAATCGCATCGGTGATATCGCCAAGCTCACGCCGAGTTTGCAGTTTGACGAGTCCTTTGCCCAATCTGATACGCGTATCGTGATTCGCGGCTTGTCGCCGACGCGCGGACGCCAGAATGTTGCGGTCCTGGTTGACGGCATTGATCTGTCCAGCGAAGCCATTACCAGCTCCGGCGGTTCGCTGCTGGTGAATACGCGCCTGCTTGATGTGGAGCGTATCGAGGTCGTCAAAGGCCCGCAGATTGCACTGTACGGCCGATCCGCCTTTAACGGTGCGATTCAGTACATCACCAAACAACCGTCCGACGAATTTGAGGCGGATGTACGTATTGATGCCAATGCCGAAGATCAGTACAGCGGTTCTGCCAGCGTCAGTTTTCCCGTGCTGGGCGATGCTTTGGGTGTGCGTTTCAATGCCTCGCTGTGGAATGAAAAAGGTTTTTACGAGAATAGCCTCACGGGCAACTCGCTTTCCGATCAGGAGGGCTTTGGCCTGGCCCTGAGTACCCGCTCGGTTTTCGAGAACGGCCTGACGCTGAATTTCCGCGCTGAGTACACCGGCGACGAGGGTAAGCCCTCGGCGCAGACCTTCCTGCCATTTAATACCATTCTCGATGTGCCTGTGTCCGCTCAGGATGGACCCGGCGGCGCCAACCTTTCGCAGTGTTATGAGGATTTTATTACCGCTATCGGCGACCCTGCGCAGGTAGCCGGGCCGGGCGAAATCAACGATCAGCGCCTGGTTGAGAAAGCCCGCCGGATCGTAGACCCGGCGATCGCCGCCTCACTGGGTTTCCCTGATCCAGACACCGGTACGCCGGCCGAATATCGGGCTGTAGTGTTGGCCAATCCGTTCCTTAGTCCGCACTGCGAGGACCAGTACCTGGCCTATACCGGTGCCATACCCGACGGCGACGATGTGGAGATTCGCCAGGCGACGGATCCGCGCACGCCCGGACAGGACTACGCGGGCTTCGACCGTGACTTCTGGCGCCTGGCACTGACGGGCGAATGGGTCCTGGAGAAGGGCGCATTCACGTTCTGGGCCGGCTATTTGCTGGATGAGAATAGTGAAACCCAGGACTCCAATGCCTTTGGCGTGCCGGCCGACAATATTTATCTCGACGGCAATGTGAACTCGTTCAGTTTCAACAACGACAAAGAAACCGAACAAATCAATCTTGAAATACGCTACGCCACGGCCTTTGACGGCCCGATTAATGCGGCCGTGGGTGCCGTGGTCTGGCAGGAAAACGTCGATAACGACAGTCGCTCCATCACCTCGCAGGTTTCGGGTAGCCATTGTTTCTGGAATAGCAGTATTAATTTTATTGTTCCGGTCAATAACGAGGCCTGCCCTGGCTATACGGAAGCGCTGAATGCGCCCTATCTGCGTGCCTCCGACCCGTTCCGCAGGCCGAGTCCTGCCGATCGGGATACTGATCACCAGTCGGTATACGGCCAGTTCGAGTGGGCCATGACTGATGCCGTAAACCTGACTGTCGAAGGTCGCTACAGTATTGAGGAAACCAATGTCTTCGGCCCGATTTTTTATGATCCTGGCGCATCGGGCGGTCCCGGCGGCTTTAATCCCTGCGGCATCTTTTTCCGTCCCTGCGGGCCGTATACGCCTGCTTTTCAATTTGCCGATTCTTTCGACCCGGTGGATGAGCCGGAACTCCTCGATACCATTCCTGATCTTTGCCGCCAGCAGGACCCTGCCGGCGTGGCCCGATCAATCCAGTATGGTCCTGGCGACGACGTCAACGGAGATGGCGAGCCGGATGGTATCGACGCGTTCAATCCCTGGTGCGTGGATACTCTGAGCAAAAAAGAGTCCTGGTTTATCCCCAAGCTGACGCTGGACTGGAAGGCCACGGAGGACATGCTGTTGTTCTTCAAGTGGTCGAAATCCGAGAAGCCAGGCGGATTCAGCTTGCTGACTGTGGGTTCCTCGGGACTCGACCGCGAACTGACCGAGTTTGAGCCAGAAAAGATGACGGTCTGGGAAGTCGGTGGCAAGTCGGAATGGATTGACCGGACACTGCGCGTGAATGGCGCGATCTTTTTTCAGGACTACACGGACAAGCAGGCGCTTAGCTCGGATCTTGGTAACGACGGTCGGCTGGTATCTAAGATTGAGAATGCCGGTTCCGCAGAAGCCTGGGGTGCCGAAATTGAGGTGACCTGGCAGCCGGTCGGTGAGTTTATCGGCGGCTCCTGGCTGGTGGCGGGCGGCTATACCTGGCTGAATACCGAGTACACCGACTTCAAGGTGAATACGTCCAGCGCGGTGCGCGCCGCGGGCGCAGGTAACTGCCGACCGGTCCCGTCTATCCCCGGCGGACCCAATGATCTTTGCGAAGTCGATTACACCGGTAACGATCTTGAGGATGCGGCAAACGGCGCCTTTGCCGGCTCGATACGCTACGACCGGCAGCTGAGTTCCAACCTGGGGCTGTTTATCGAAACTGACGTGCAGTGGACGGATAAGCGGTTCACGGATATTGAGAATGCCGCTTTCGTGAAAGCGTACTGGAATACAGACTTCCGCATCGGGCTGGCGTCAGAGCGCTGGGACATCCTGGCTTACGTCACCAATGTTTTTGATGACGACACCGTGCGCTTTACCGGTGGTGGACCGGGTCTGGGTTGTTGTTTTGTGCTCGCCAGCGGCATCGATCTTGCCGAGGCATCGCCGGCGCCGAAGGACATCGTGATGGTGGATTTGCCCTTGTACAGCTCGGTGTTTTTGCCGCCACCGCGGGTTGTTGGCGTCCGGGCTTCGTACCGGTTCGGCGCGGAATAGTCAGGCGAACGCCGTTATAGCGTCGTAGTCGATCCGACCTGGGCTTTCTTCGCAGACGGGCAGTCGTCGTCGAGCGACTCATGACGCGGCGACAGGGTGGGAATTACAGCGGAGACGCCGCATGCGCGACTTACTCAAGCGATTCATCGACCTGGAAATTTCCCGGCGCGACTTTGCCAGGGGCCTGGCCGCGCTCGGCTATAGTGCTGCAGCCGTACAGTCCGTTACGGGCTCCCTGGCCAGCGCCCAGATTCCGCCGCCGGAGCTTGGCGAGCGGATTGAGGGCACCGGCAGCGAGATATTGCTGGCAACCCTGCAGGCAGCCGGCGTGCGTAACATCTTCGGTACCACGGCCACCGGAATGTCGCCGTTCTTCGACGCGCTGGCAGTGCAGGACCAGACGCGCCTGATTCTTTCCATTGCTGAATCCCAGGCCACCAGCATGGCCCATGGCTATGAACTGGCCAGTGGCGAGACGGCCGTGTTGTTTGTGCCGGGGGTAGCGATACCGAGCACCCTGAATAACCTCTACAACGCCTGGAAAGATCGCTCTTCTATCGCGGTTTTTTCTGACGGTCCCAGCAACGAACGTCCGGGTCGCAATACCTTCCAGCAAATGCAGGACTGGCTGGAGCCCCTGGAACAGTTCACCAAGTGGCGCTGGGAAGTCAGCAACGGGAAACAGGTAAGTGAAATGACCCGCCGCGCTATCAAGGTAGCCGGAACGCCGCCGGGTGGCCCTGTGCATGTGCGCTTTCCGCTGAATATTCTCGGCGAGCGTAATCTGCGCCAGCAAATTTATCCGCAGGATCGCTTTAAGGTTTCCATGAAAATGCCGCCGGATCCTGCCTTGATTGAAACCACCGCGCGCTGGCTGCTGGATGCCAAGTCACCGCTTTTATGCGCGGGCGCTGAGGTAACACGGGCCGGCGCGAATGCGGCGCTGATGGAATTGGCTGAGCTTGTGGGTGCGCCGGTGGCACAGGGCTTTAGCGTTTACGGCGACGTGCCGTTTCGCCATTCGCTGTTCGCGGGTTTCTATGGCCTGGGCGTGCCGCGCGGGCTGGCGCGCACGGACTTGTTCATCAATCTGGGCGCACCGGCGCCCGATCCGGGTTTGTTTACCGCCCCCGTACCACGCAAGGCACGCACGGTCCACGCGCGCATCGAATATGAATCCATTGCCAACGTGTATCCGACGGATATTGCTATCGCCGCCGGCATGCAGGAAACCATTGAGGCCTTGACCGAGACCGTGAAGTCCATGGCGACGGCGGATCGCTTGCAGAAAATCAGCGCCCCGCGCCTGGCAGCCGCGCGCGAGCAGCAGGCGCTGGCGGACGAGAAACGCTTGCAGGCAGCGAAGACACATTGGAACGCCAGCCCTCTTTCCTGGGAGCGCCTGTCGTTCGAACTGGACCGCGCGCTGGAAGAGGATGCCATTGTGGTCGCAGAACTCGACTACCGCACGCCGTATTACTGGATGAACTTTGACCTGGGCAAGAAATGGCTGGTTGGCCAGACTACGGGTTATGCGCTGGGCTGGAGCCTGGGTGCTGCCATGGGTGCAAAAGTGGCTAAACCGGACCGCCAGGTTGCCTGCGTCGTCGGCGACGGCGCCTTGTTATTCGGACAGATTGAAGCGCTGTGGACCGCGGCGCGCTATGACATCCCCATCATCATGGTGGTGTTCAATAATCGCAGTTACGACAATGAGCGTAATCGTATCCAGGACCGCTCGCCGCTGATGCGTGATGAGGCGCGGCGTGAGCAATGGCGCGATATCACCTGCTACCTCGGCGATCCGCAGGTTGACTTCGCCGGCCTGGCGCGCAGCTTTGAAATTGACGCGGCCACGGTCAACGATCCGGATGGCCTGATCAAGGCCCTCAAGCGTGCCAGGGACGTAACGCGAGAAGGGCGGCCGTTCCTGATCGATGCTGTCATCATGCAGCTGGATCGCAAGGGTCAGCCAACCGAGGAAACCTGGTACCCGCAGATTTCCATCGCGTCTGAAAGGACTCGACGCGTTTAAAACTCCCGCCGCCTGCGCTGTGATTCGCAGATTGCTTCTGTGACAATACCCAGCCATTTTCATTCGGCTTCGAAGCCCAGCCTGTCATGAAACTCTCGACTTTTGGTCAGCGCTTCACGCGCCGCAGCGGCGCGCGGGAGCTGATGGATGATCTTGGTGAGGCTATGGCCAGCGAATCGCCGGCCATGATGCTGGGTGGCGGTAACCCGGCGCATATTCCGGAGGTTCTCGAGCTGCTGGCAAAGCGCCTGCGTGAGATTGCAGACACGCCGCGTGAACTGCGGCGCATGCTCGCAGACTACGCGTCGCCCGCGGGCGAACTCCAGTTTCGCACCGCATTGGCAGCGCTGCTGAAACGCGAATACGGCTGGCCGCTGGGTCCGCAAAACATCGCTTTGACCGGTGGCAGTCAAAGCGGCTTTTTCCTGCTGTTTAACCTGTTGGCGGGTCCCTGCGACGACGGGCTGTCGCGGCGCATCCTCTTGCCGATGGTGCCTGAGTACGCCGGCTACAACGATCTTGGCGTGACGGAAGAACTATTCACCGCGCAGCGCCCGGCCATCGAGTACCTGGATGATCGTTTGTTCAAGTATCACGTTGACTTCGAGCACCTGAAGCTTGGCGACGAGGTAAACGCCGTCTGTGTCTCGCGCCCCTGTAATCCCACCGGCAACGTGCACAGCGACGCGGAAGTCGAGCAGCTGGCCGCGCTGGCCCGCGATCACGATGTGCCGCTGATTCTGGACAACGCTTACGGCCTGCCGTTTCCGCAAATTGTGTTTACCGACGCCAAACCCTACTGGGACGACAATGTCATTCTCTGCATGAGTTTGTCGAAAATCGGTTTGCCGGCGGTGCGTACCGGCATCATTATTGCCCAGGAAGAGATCGTCGACGCCATCGCCAGTGTCAACGCCATAGCCAGCCTCGCGGTAAGCAGCGTCGGTGCAGTGCTGGTTCGCGAGCTGGTCAGCAGCGGTGAAATTATTCCGCTCAGTCGTGATGTTATTAAGCCCTTCTACCGGCAACGCGCGGCTCAGGCTTTAGCCTGGTTGCAGGAATCAATGGCCGGTACAGAATATTTCGTGCATAAGCCCGAAGGTGCGCTGTTTCTCTGGTTGTGGCTACCCGAACTACCGGTGACCAGCCAGGCCTTGTATGAGCGCCTGAAAGCCCGCGGCGTATTTGTGCTGCCCGGGCATCATTTTTTTCCCGGCTTGCAGGACGACTGGTCGCATCAACATCAGTGCATTCGTTTGAGTTACGCCCAGGATCCGGCGCAGGTGCGCCGTGGTATCGAGATCATCGGTGAAGAAGTTCGCGCACTCAGCGCGTAACTGGCTCGTCGATGGCTGCTGCGGTGGCGCTGATTACGCGCGCCGCGCTGAGTTCATCAAGGCAGCGACTATAGCTGTCCCAGCGATTCAGGCATCCGGACTTGAGGCAGGGCACACAGTCGCCGTTGCCCTGCACCACAGTGACGTTGCCGACTTTGTCTGAGCCCTGGCGTGCGAAGGGGTTCTGTCGCGTGTCCTGGCCCTGTGGCCAGGGCGCCCATTTGGCGGGGTCCGTCGGGCCGAACAAGGTGATGCACGGGGTGCCGTTAGCGGCGGCTAGATGGCTGACCAGGGTGTCCACGCCCACGTACACTGCCGCTTGGCCCAGCAGTGTGCTCATATCAGCCAGGCTTAGCCGGCCGGGCAGCCAGTCAGCGGGGCTGCGAAAGCCTGCGCGCAGCTTGTCCAGGTAGTCCGCTTCGCTGTCTCCCGGGCCGCCGGTAACGACGACTCGATAGCCCTTCTGCACCAGCCAGTCTGCCAGCTCTGCCCAGGCCGATGCCGGCCAGCGTTTGACCGGCACCGCTGGTGTCGGATGCAGAACCGCGTAACGCTGTGTCTGCCATTCCGGGCCGAGTGCCTGGGTTACGGCCTGTTTACCCTCACTGCTCGTTGGTGCGACTAAAGGACTGGCCATGCCAAGATCCAGCAGGTCGGCGATGGCCTGGTTCTGGCGCACCGTATGCAGAGAATTGTCAGCGGTAAACCAGCGCTGAAAAAGCCGTGTTTTCCACCAGCGTCCGCGCCCGCGGGCAGGTATGACGCCGACGCGATAGGCGGCCGCTGCCAGGCAAATTAGCGCGGCGCGATCGACCGTGGCCGCGCTGATCGCCAGGTCATAGCGCCGGAACAGGCAGGTGAGATAACGCAAGCTAAGCCGTCGGCCGGGACGCCGCTCATGCTCGATGACAGCGGCGACGTCTGGGTTACCAGCCAGGATGCCGGCCTGGCCGGCACGCAGTACAACGTCGATGCCGGCTTGTGGATAGCGTCGTTTTACCGCCGCGATCAGACCCGTCGCCAGCAATACGTCACCCAGCGCGGGCAGCACAACGATCAGGATGCGTTGCGGATTTTCTGGCGGCGGTGGCCCGTGAGTTGAGTCGTTCATGCAGTGCGGAGTCTAGCTTGCTCCTACGCACAGATCACGGCTCGCAATCACCTGCGGCATTGTCAATAAGGTGTTGGCCAAGTTCGGTGAATTCGTCGCTGCGAGCGCTGGCTTTGCGCCAGACCAGGGCAATCTCGCGCCGCGCTTCACGCTTCATCGGGTAAGTCTTGATGCTGGTCTGCGACAGCAGGGCGGAGTCAATAGCCATTTCCGGTAGAAAGGTTATGCCCAGGTCTTCGTCAACCATGCCCAGCAATGTAAACAGACTCGAGGCGGAAAAACGGTTGATTGATTCCAGGTCCTGAACTCCGCAGGCGGCCAGCGCGTGATCGCGCAGACAGTGGCCGTCTTCCAGCAGCAACACGCTTTCCGCCGTCACCCGGTTAAGGGAAAAATTTTGCGGGTCAACCAGTGTCGTGTCAGCGTGGCAGGCGAGCAGGAATCGATCTTCAAATAGCGGCATGACCTGGAGCTGGCGGGTGGCGTAGGGCAGTGCCAGCAGCACCAGGTCGAGATCGCCGCTGGCCAATTGTTCCAGCAACAGTTGTGTCTGGCCCTCGCGGAAATACAACTTGAGTTCGGGATAGGCGCGTTTCAGTTCCGGCAGCCAGCGCGGCAGCAGGAAGGGCGCGATGGTCGGAATTACGCCCAGGGTGAGCCGTCCGCTCAGGGGTTTATGGTTGGCGTCGGCCAGGTCCGTAAGCTGGTCCAGGTCCCTGAGTACCAAACGCGCCTGCGCCGCGACCTCACGCCCCAGGCGGGTAATGGCTATCTGGCGCCGGGAGCGGTCGATGAGCTGCACGCCGAGCTGGTTCTCGAGTTCCTGTATGGCCACGCTGAAGGCCGAGGGCGACACGCTGCAAGCCTCCGCGGCGCGCCCGAAATGCTCCTGCGCTTCCAGTGCCAGGAAGTAACTGAGCTGCTTAAAGGTCGGCCGTCGTGCTGCAGGGATCATGGCGGGAACGTGTAAAGAACTAAAAAAACGAATAATAAAGTAAAAAAATCCTAATGAATAGGATAAATGGCTAGCCTACAGTAGCTCCATCGCCGGCACATGCCCGGCCGCAAGAACCGAGGAGAACAGCTCATGAGCATCAATATCGGCATCCAGGAACCTGACCGCAAGGCGATAGCCGCCGGACTGGGCAAGCTACTGGCCGACAGTTACACCCTGTACCTGAAGACTCACAACTACCACTGGAACGTCACCGGCCCGATGTTCAATACGCTGCACCTGATGTTCGAGGATCAATATAACGAACTGGCGCTGGCCGTGGACGTGATTGCCGAACGCATTCGCGCCCTGGGCTTGCCGGCGCCGGGCAGCTATCAGGCCTTCGCTGAACTGACGGATATCGAAGAAGAGACCGAAGTACCCAGCGCCGAGGACATGCTGCGCAACCTGGTGGTTGCCCAGGAAACGGTGGTGAGAACCGCGCGGGAAATTTTTCCGCTGGTGGATGCTGCCAACGACGAACCGTCTGCGGATTTGCTGACGCAACGGATGCAGATTCATGAGAAGAACGCCTGGATGCTGCGCAGCATGCTGGAAACCTGAGCTTGACCATCGGCACCGGCAGAATCGGTTCCTGTTTACTCAAAATTACTAATCTGGAGATTGACAATGACTGAGAATCGCGAGGGACAGCGCGTCCCGAAGACAACTTTTCGGACCCGTGTGGGCAGTGACTGGCAGGAGGTTAGCAGCGAAGAAATTTTCGCAGGGCGCACCGTGGTGGTGTTCTCGCTGCCGGGTGCGTTTACGCCCACGTGCTCGTCCAGCCATGTGCCGCGCTACGATGAATTAACGCCGGCTCTGAAGGCGGCGGGTGTTGACGAGGTGGTTTGTGTCTCGGTGAACGATGCCTTTGTCATGAATGCCTGGGCCGAAGAGCAGCATGCCGAGCGCGTACGCTTTCTTCCCGATGGCTCAGGGCACTTCACACGTGGCATGGGCATGCTGGTAGATCGCGACGATCTTGGCTTCGGGCCGCGCAGCTGGCGCTACTCGATGCTGGTACGTGACGGCGTCATCGAGAAAATGTTTATCGAACCCAACGAACCCGGCGATCCGTTCCATGTCTCGGATGCCGATACCATGCTGAAGTACCTGGCGCCATCAGCCGGCCTGCCGCTGGACGTAGCCCTGCTGACCCGTCCGGGCTGTCCGCATTGCAGCCGCGCAAAAATCCTGCTGAATGAGCACGGCATTGACTTCGCCGAACTGGTATTGAATCGGGACTATCCCCATCGAGCCTTGCGCGCATTGTCTGGTGCGATTAATTATCCGCAGGTCTTTATCGATGGCCAGCTGATTGGCGGCGCTGACGAGCTTGAACAATGGCTGGCTGCGGCAGCGGCTGCCTGAGGCGCTTGTTCATGAGCACGGCTCGCCTTATCCTGCTTCGCCATTGCGATGGGGAAGATGAGTATGGGCGAATCGAATCTGATGTTGCTGTTTCCGGGTCAGGGCTCTCAATACCCGGGCATGGGCAGTGATCTGCATGCTGAGTTCCCGCTGGCCCGGGAAACATACCAACGGGCCAGCGAGGTGCTCGGCTACGACATGGCGAAATTGTCATTCAGCGACCCGGCTGGCGAGATTGGGCTAACGCGTTATACGCAGCCCTGTCTGATGACGCATCAGATCGCCTGCTTGAGAGTTTGTGAAGATCTGTTGGGGCGGCCTTTGCAGGCCGCTATGGCAGGCGGTCATAGTCTCGGTGAATATACGGCGTTGGTGGCGGCGGGGAGTTTGAGTTTCGAGGATGGCCTGAAGCTGGTAAAGACCCGCGGCGAGTTGATGGGTGAGCACGGTGAGGGCGGCATGCTGGCTTTGACTGTGGATGCCGTCACCGCTGCAGAGATAGCCGATCGCTTCTATTGCCAGGTGGCGACCTGCAATTTACCGGAGCAAACGGTGGTCGGCGGCCGGCACAGCGATCTTGAGGCCCTGGCGGCCTATGTCGGTGAGCACTACCCGCGCAAGCGTGCGGTGCCGCTGGCTACCGAGGGCGCCTTTCACACGTATTTCATGGTCAAGGCGGCGACCCTGTTTCGCGATGTGCTCGAGTCGACCAGCTTTGTCGCTGCTTCGCTGCCGGTGTTATCAAACTACACGGCCCAGCCGCATGATGCCGATCCCGCAGCGATTCGAACGCGTCTGTTCTTTCAGCTGTTTAACCCGGTGAACTGGGTAGGCTGCCTGGCCACGGCGATGGATGCCGGTATTGATACGCTGGTTGAATTTGGCGGTGGGCTCGGCAAGGCCGATGAGCCCGCCGGCAAGCGGCCCAATCTGGAAGGGATCGTCAAGAAGACACTCAAGGCGTCCGGACGAGAAGCCCGTTACCTGGGTGCGATCAACAGTGCGAGTCTGCGCGAGGCAGCTGAAGCCATGGCTGCCTAGACGGACAGTGCATCTTCTGCCGGTTCAGGCAGTGGCTTTGCTTTCTTCGTCTTCAGCGAACACTGACTCGGCGAACCGGTCGTCCAGATCCTCCAGGCGCAACATGCCGGTAGCGCTGGTATCCATCGGATCCATTTCGGGTACACCCGGCGGCGGTTCCATGGCGACGGGTGCTGGCGCGGCGCCGGCGACTTCGGGTTTCGCAGCGGCAGGTGCTTCGTCGCTGTCAATGCTCAGCTCAATGGGGGCCAGCAACGCAGCGGTGAGATCGCTATGCGTAGCCTGCGCTGCGGCGTCCGGAGAAGCGGCTATTTCTGCTTCCGGCGAGCGTGGTGCTTTTGCCGTCGGCGCTTCAGCCGGTCGCGTCGCGGGTGCCGGGGCGGGGGCTTTAGTCGGCGCCGCGGCGGATGCACCTGCGTTGGCAGATGCCCGGCGCTGGGCCAGGCTGGCCTGGCGACGGCCCAGGGGCTTCCAGCCGAGACCGTTGGCCACTCCGCTAATCAGTTCCTCTGTCAGGCAATCTTCCTGGCGCGCGGCCGCGTCGGTCAGCGCCGATTCCATCAGCGTGTTAATCAGGCGCGGCACACCGGCAACATATTCATAGACTTTGCGGGCGACATCGGCGTTGCACAGGGTATTGGCATCGCCACCACAAGCCTGCAGGTGTTGTACCAGGTAGTCCATGGTTTCAGTCTGGCTGAGCGGTCGTACCCGATGGCGGAAAACAACGCGCTGGCGCAGATGAATCAGGCCCGGAACATCCAGCAGCTTATGCAGGGTATGTGGTCCCTGCAGAACGATATTCAGCTGTGAGCCCGGTTCGCCCATCAGGTAGGCCAGCCGGAGCAGGCGTTTGGCACGCTCCACCGTGATGCCGTTGACATCAATGGCGGCCGTCACACTGCGGCCCTCGTCATTGTGCGTTTTGATCGCGCGCCGCAGGCGGTGCCAGGAATCCGTGCCACTGCCGTCGCCGGGCTCCTCGCCCATGCTCAGCAGCAGCGCGTCGAATAACTGTTCAGGTTCGCTCTGGCGCAGATCAGCCCAGGCCGTAACGGCCTGCTCGGCAATGCCTTCGCGCGCGTGTTCCAGTAACGCGCTTTTGCCCACGCCGGGGCCGCCGGAGACCAGCGCGACCGCGTCCCGCGACAACAGCGCGTCCTGCAGATGATCGACGGCCGACGCCACCTGGGCGTTTGGGACCAGAAACTGTGAACCAGGTCCGCCAGTAAACGGGCGGCCGGTGAGCTGAAAATGTTGCGGATACATACGGGCACCAAGGGGTCTTGTGGTTTTACGGAATGCTGACAGCGGCCAGGGCATAAGGCGTTGACGGGAGTCACGAAACTCGTTCGTCGGCAGCCTTAAGGCGGTGCTCGGGCGCCGCGTCGCAGCTATGGCAAAATGCAGGCCACGGCCAGGCAGGGGGGCTGATATGCGCAAAACAAACTGGGCTCTGGCCTGGCTGGCGATGCTGGCGGGCCTGCTATTGGCGATGACGGCAACGGCGGTGGGAGCCGCGGAGGGGAGCGAGATGCAGCCGCGGGTACTGATTACCGGGTCGAATCGAGGCATCGGGCTGGAATTTGCCCGCCAGTACGCCGAACGTGGCTGGCAGGTGATTGCCACCTGCCGTAACCCCGCCAAGGCAGACGAACTGCAGGCCATTGCGGCAGCGCATGCCAACCTGGTGATTGATGCGCTGGACATTGCTGACGCCGATAGTGTCGCCGCACTGGCCAGTCGTTACGCCGATACGCCCATTGATGTGCTGTTGAACAATGCGGCGCTGCTCGGCAAGCCGAGCCTGCAGACATTTCCTGATTTGGATTTCCAGTTATTCGAGCAAATCCTGCAGGTCAATACCCAGGGTACCCTGCGCGTAACGGCAGCCTTCTTGCCGCAGGTGCAGGCCGGTGTTCAGAAAAAGATCATTATTCTCGGCAGTGCTGCCGGATCCATTGGCCAGGTCAGCGCCGCGCCGAATACCTACCTGCCTTATCGGGCCAGCAAAGCAGGCCTGCATCTGATCGCGAAAAATCTGGGGCTGCATCTCGCGCCTGCCGGGATCAAAGTTGCCCTGATTAATCCTGGCCTGGTGGATACGCGTGGCATTCTGGATTTAAAGCCGGGTGAACCGGTGCCGGAGGAATTTGTTTCGATTATGCCGCTGGTCAAGCAGGGGATCATCGAACTGGATACGCCGACGGAAGCAGTGGCCGAGATGATCCAGCGCATCGATTTATTGAGCGACGAAGATGTAGGCAAATTCTTGAACGCGGATGGTCGGGAGATTCCCTGGTAGCGTCGCAAGCCTGGCTATACCTGCTCTAGTTCGACCAGGGTTCCGCAAAAATCTTTGGGGTGCAGGAACAAGACCGGTTTGCCGTGTGCGCCGGTGGCCGGTTCGCCGCTGCCCAGGACACGTGCGCCGCTGGCCTTGAGCTGCTCGCGTGCGGCCAGAATATCCGCCACTTCGTAGCAGACATGGTGCATGCCGCCGGCGGGGTTCTTCTCCAGGAAGCGCGCTATCGGTGAATCTTCACCCAGCGGCTGTAACAATTCGATTTTCGTGTTGGGCAGATTCACGAACACCGTGGTGACCCCGTGATCCGGCAAGTCCGTCGGGGCAGATACATCGGCGCCCAGCGTGTCGCGGTATATTGCGCTGGCGGCTGCCAGGTCCGGCACGACGATAGCCACGTGGTTCAGTTTTCCGATCATATTCAGGTCTCGTTCAGTGCTTCCAGAAAGTATCGATGATGGCCTGGGCGGCGGCGCGTGGCGAAGTCCGGCCGGCGGCTACCTCGGCCTCGAGTTTTTCCACCCGCCGCCGGACAGCGCTGTCGCTTTTTACGCGTTCCATCAGGCTGGCGCCTATTTCGTCCCATAGCCAGGCGACAGACTGGGCTGCTCGCGAGCGCTCCAGTTCGCCGTTGTCGGTCATCGCCGTGCGGAATTTTTCCACCAATTGCCAGATTTCAGCGATGCCGGTGTTTTCCAGGGCCGAGCAGCTGACTACCGGAACTTCCCAGTCCGGATGACGTGGCTGCAAAAAGCGCAGCGCATTGCGATAGTCCGCGGCTGATCGTCCGGCGGCCTGGCTAAGATCGCCATCGGCCTTGTTGACCACCACCAGGTCGGCCAGTTCGACGATGCCGCGCTTGATACCCTGCAATTCATCGCCGCCGCCCGGCTGCAGCATCAGCATGAACAGGTCGGTCATTTCTGCGACGGCGACTTCCGACTGACCGACGCCCACGGTTTCCACGATCACAACGTCGAAGCCTGCAGCTTCTACCAGCAACATCGTCTCTCGCGTGTGCCGGGCTACGCCGCCCAGCGTGCGGCCTGCGGGTGATGGCCGGATGAAGGCTTCCAGGCGGCGCGAAAGAATTTCCATGCGTGTTTTGTCGCCGAGAATTGAACCGCCGCTCAGGGCGGAGGAGGGGTCAACCGCCAGCACCGCGACGCGGTGGCCCTGATCGATAAGCAGATTGCCCAGGCTTTCAATGAACGTAGATTTGCCGACGCCGGGTACGCCGGAAATGCCCACGCGCACCGAATTACCGGATTTTTCGGCGATCAGTTCCAACAGCCGATTGGCCGCCTCCGCATCTTCTTGGCGACTTGACTCGAGCAGTGTGATGCCGCGCGCCAGGGCGCGTCGGTCGCCGCCGGTTAACGCGGCGGCCAGCTGTTCGGGTGACTGAGTGTTCACCAGCGTAGTTTCACAACCAGCTCGAGTACCTGCCTATTCAAACTCAATGATCGCCTGGTCCACGACGAGGCTCTGGCCCTGCTCGGCCATTACCTTGGCCACTACGCCGTCCTCGTTCGCACGCAGGCTGTTTTCCATTTTCATGGCTTCGACCACGGCCAGTTCTTCGCCGGCCTTAACTTCGTCGCCAACGGCGACGGCCAGGCGCACCAGCAATCCGGGCATTGGCGACAGCAGGAATTTCGACAGGTCTGGTGGAACTTTCTCGGGCATCAGCTGCGCCAGTTCGGCCGTGCGCGGCGTTACGACCAGGGCGTCGAGTTGACTGCCGCGATGTGACAGCCGATAACGCAGACCGATGCGGTCGAGCTGGAAGCACACTCGGCGGCCGTTGATCTCTGCGTTGATCAGCGGTTCGCCGAGTTGCCACTGGGTGATCACGTGGTAAGGCGTGCCGCCCTGGATTACCTGGTAACCATCGTCTGCCCGTTCAACGCTAACGGGATGCTGCTGTTTGCCGACGATGACCACGAAATCACGGCCAACCCGGCGTTCATGGCTGGGTAGCTGGTCGGTTAGACGTGCGGCTCTATCCATCAAGTTGCGGTGTACCACCGCAGCCATCGCGATGGGTAGCCCCGGTTCATCGTGGACGACGTCAGCCGACGTGAAAACCGTCGGGGTATTCCTCGGCGATGAAATTGGTCGTCAGCCGACCTTCGACGAAACGCGGATGAGCGATCAGCGCATTCAGGAAGCTGATGTTGTGCGACACGCCGCGGATGTAGTACGCGTCCAGCGCGTCGTTCATGTTGTCGATGGCCTCATCGCGGTTTTCGCCGTAGGTGACCAGCTTGGCGATCATCGGGTCGTAAAACATCGATACTTCGCTGCCTTCCTCGATGCCGGTATCCACCCGCACGGTGTCGGTCTCCGTCGGCGGCTGATAGTGCACCAGGCGGCCGATGGACGGCAGGAAATTGCGGAACGGATCTTCGGCGTAGACGCGCGCCTCCATCGCCCAGCCGGTGAGCTTCACATCGTCCTGCTTGATAGCGGCAGCTTCTCGCCGTACGGCAACCCGGATCATCAGCTCGACCAGATCCTACCCGGTCACAAATTCGGTCACCGGGATGCTCGACCTGCAGGCGTGTGTTCATCTCCAGGAAATAGAAATTTCTTGTCGGCATCGACGATGAACTCCACCGTGCCGGCGGAGCGGTAGTCCACGGCTCGCGCCAGCGCCACGGCCTGTTCGCCCATGGCCTTGCGCGTCGCCTCATCCAGAAACGGCGAGGGGGCTTCTTCAATGACTTTCTGATGGCGACGCTGAATCGAGCACTCGCGCTCGCCGAGATAGATGACGTTGCCGTGCTTGTCGGCCAGCACCTGGATCTCGATATGGCGAGGCTGCTTCGATGAACTTCTCGGCGAATACGCGGTCGTCGCCGAAACTGGAGATGTGCTTCGTTGGTCGCGCGCTCGAAGCCGTCGCGACATTCGTCGTCGTTCCAGACCACGCGCATGCCCTTGCCGCCGCCGCCGGCACTGGCTTTGAGCATCACCGGATAGCCGATCTCGCGGGCGATTTCGACCGCGTGATCGGGGCCGTCAATGACGTCGGTATAGCCGGGTACCGTGCTGACGCCGGCCTCCGTTGGCCAGCTTCTTGGACGTGATCTTGTCGCCCATGCTGGTGATGGCGTGCTACGCCGGGGCCGATGAAGGTGATGCCTGCAGCGTCCAGTGCCTCACACGAAAGTCTGCATTTTCCGACAGGAATCCGTAGCCGGGATGTACCGCTTCGGCGCCGGTGTCCTTGCAGGCCTGGATGATGCGTTCGATGCACGCAGGTAGCTTTCGGCAGGAGGCCGAGGCGCCGATATGCACTGCTTCATCCGCCATGCGCACATGCAGTGGCGTTGCGCGTCGGCATCCGAGTAAACGGCAACGGTCTTGATGCCCATGTCGCGGTGCGGTCTTGATGACGCGGCAGGCAATCTCGCCACGATTTGCAATCAGGATTTTGTTGAACATGCTGGTGTTCTTGTTTATTGTGAGGCGTGCGGTGCTAAAGTGGAATGTTGCCGTGCTTGCGCCACGGATTTTCCAGTTGTCTTGTCGCGCAACATCGCGAATGAGCGACAAATCCGCTCACGGGTTTCGTGCGGCATGATGACGTCGTCGATATAGCCGCGGCTGCCGGCGATGAACGGATTGGCAAACTTCTTGCCGATACTCTTCAGTGCGCTGCGCAATTTTTTCGTTGTCGCCGATGTCCTTGCGGAAAATAATCTCCACCGCACCCTTCGGCGCCCATCACCGCGATTTCCGCGCTCGGCCAGGCGAAGTTGACATCGCCGCGCAGATGTTTTGACGCCATCACGTCGTAAGCGCCGCCGTAAGCCTTGCGGGTGATCAGCGTGACTTTCGGCACCGTGCTTCGGCATAGGCATAGAGCAGCTTGGCGCCATGCTTGATGATGCCGCCGATATTCCTGGGCGGTGCCCGGCATGAAGCCGGGTACATCGACGAGCGTTAGAATAGGGATATTGAAGGCATCGCAAAAGCGCACGAAACGCGCACCTTTTTTGGACGAGTCAATATCCAGGCAGCCGGCCAGCACCATCGGCTGGTTGGCGACGACGCCGACCGTCATTGCCTTCCAGGCGTATGAAACCGATGACGATGTTCTGCGCGTAGTTGGGCTGTACTTCGAAGAAATCGCCTTCGTCGGCGATCTTTGTGAATCAGCTCCTTGATGTCGTAGGGCTTGGACGGATCGTCGGGCACCAGCGTGTCCAGTGAGTGCTCCTTGCGGGTGGCCGGATCATCCGTCGGCCAGACCGGGGCTTTTTCGCGATTGTTGGCGGGCAGGAAGTTGAAAAATCGTCGTGTGCTCAGCAGCGCTTCGACGTCATTTTCAACCGCCAGATCGGCGACGCCGGACTTGCTGGTGTGGGTGACGGCGCCACCGAGTTCTTCGGCCGTGACGACTTCGTGCGTTACCGTTTTGACCACGTCCGGTCCGGTAACAAACATATACGAGCTGTCCTGCACCATGAAAATGAAATCGGTCATGGCCGGTGAATAGACCGCGCCACCGGCGCATGGGCCCATGATCAGGGAGAGTCTGCGGCACCACGCCGGAGGCCAGCACATTTTGCTGGAACACATCGGCATAACCGCCCAGCGAGGCGACGCCTTCCTGGATTCGTGCGCCGCCCGAGTCATTCAGGCCGATCACCGGTGCGCCGACCTTCATCGCCTGGTCCATGATCTTGCAGATCTTTTCGGCGTGGGTTTCGGACAGCGAGCCGCCGAACACCGTGAAATCCTGGCTGAAGACAAATACCAGCCGCCCATTGATCGTGCCGTAGCCGGTGACCACGCCGTCACCCGGGATCTTTTGCTCGGCCATGTCGAAGTCGGTGCAGCGATGCTCGACAAACATGTCCCATTCTTCGAAGCTGCCTTCGTCCAGCAATAGCTCCAGGCGTTCCCGGGCCGTTAATTTTCCTTTGCCGTGCTGGGCGTCAATGCGCCGCTGGCCGCCACCAAGTTTCGCTGCCGCGCGCTTGTCTGCCAGCCGCTGGATGATGTCCTGCATAGGTTCTTCCCTTGTTATCTGCGCGCCCTGATCTGTTACTGATGGTACGCGCTGCTGCTTTTTCTAAGCTTGCGGCGAGTAATCGTCGCCGCAAGCACTGTAATCGGTTGTCAGGCTGCCTTGCGTTGCTGGCGAATCAGGGCGAGCACTTCGCCGGCGGCAACCGGGATGTTGGTGCCAGGTCCAAACACCGCGGCAACACCAGCGGCTTCAAGCTCGGCGTAATCCTTGGGCGGAATTACGCCGCCACAGACCACCAGCACATCGCCGGCACCTTCAGCCTTGAGCGCTTCAATGAGCTGTGGCACCAGGGTCTTGTGGCCGGCGGCCTGGGACGAAACACCGACGACGTGCACGTCGTTCTCAATGGCGTGCCGGGCGCCTTCTTCCGGGGTCTGGAACAGGGGGCCGATATCGACGTCGAAGCCCAGGTCAGCGAAAGCGGTGGCGATTACTTTGGCGCCGCGATCATGTCCGTCCTGGCCCAGTTTCACCACCAGCATGCGCGGGCGGCGACCTTCGTCACGGGCAAACTGTTCGATGTCGGCCTGAATGCGTGCGAAATTTTCGTCGCCTGCATAGGCCGAGCCGTAGACACCGCTGATGGACTGGATCACTGCTTTATGCCTCCCGAAACTCTGCTCCAGGGCGTCAGAGATTTCGCCCACGCTGGCGCGCGCGCGCGCGGCCGCGATGGCGAGTTCCAACAGATTACCCTGACCACTGGCAGCGGCCTGAGTCAGTGCGGCAAGGCTGGCCGTGCAGGCGGCCTGGTCACGTTCAGCGCGGATTCTGGCCAGCTGCGCGACCTGGGCTTCGCGAACAGCGGTGTTGTCGATGTCGCGCACATCGACTTCGGGTTCATTTTCACGCTGGTACTTGTTCACGCCGACGATCACTTCTTCGCCGCGGTCGATGCGTGCCTGGCGCAGCGCGGCGGCCTGTTCGATGCGCAGTTTCGGCATGCCCGATTCAACCGCCTTGGTCATGCCGCCCATGCCTTCGACTTCGTCGATCAGCTTGCGGGCTTCACCGACCAGAGAAGCAGTCAGGCTTTCGACGTAGTAGGAGCCGGCCAGCGGATCGACCACCTTGGTGATGCCTGTTTCTTCCTGCAACACCAGCTGCGTATTGCGGGCGATATGCGCCGAGAAGGGCGTTGGCAAAGCCAGGGCTTCGTCGAAGGAATTGGTATGCAGCGACTGGGTGCCGCCGAGCGCTGCTGCCAGCGCCTCGACGGTGGTACGAATGACGTTGTTGTAAGGGTCCTGGCTGGTCAGGCTCACGCCGGAAGTCTGGCAATGAGTTCGCAGCATCAGCGAGCGCGCGTCCTCGGGGCTGAACATTTCAGTCATCAGCTCCGACCAGAGCAGGCGCGCTGCGCGCAACTTGGCGGCTTCCATAAAGAAGTTCATGCCGATGGCGAAAAAGAATGACAGGCGCGGCGCGAACTGATCCACCTTGAGGCCGCTGGCAAGTGCGGCGCGCACATACTCGATACCGTCAGCGATGGTAAAGCCGAGCTCCTGCACGCAGGTCGCGCCGGCTTCCTGCATGTGATAACCGGAAATCGAGATGGAGTTGTAGCGCGGCATGTTTTGCGCGGTATAACCGATGATGTCGGCAACAATGCGCATGGAAGGGGTCGGCGGGTAAATGTAAGTGTTGCGAACCATGAACTCCTTGAGAATATCGTTCTGCAAGGTACCGGCCAGCTGCGTGGGCGACACGCCCTGTTCTTCGGCAGCGACGATGTACATGGCCATCACCGGAATGACGGCGCCGTTCATGGTCATGGAGACGGACATCTTATCCAGCGGGATACCGTCGAACAGTATTTTCATGTCTTCGACGGTATCGATGGCGACGCCGGCTTTGCCGACATCGCCGACCACTCGCGGGTGGTCCGAGTCGTAGCCGCGATGGGTCGCCAGATCGAAGGCCACCGACAAGCCCGTTTGTCCGGCCGCCAGGTTCTGGCGATAAAAATGGTTGGATTCTTCGGCCGTTGAAAAGCCGGCGTATTGACGCACGGTCCAGGGCCGGCCGGCGTACATCGTCGCGCGCGGCCCGCGCAGGAACGGCGCGAAGCCGGGCAGACTGTTGATGTGTTCAAGACCGACCAGATCCTCGGCCGTGTACAGAGGTTTTACGGAGATGCCCTCGGGCGTCTCCCAGACCAGGGAATCCGCCGAGCGACCCTTGCCTTCCTTGGTCGCCAATGCATGCCAGTCTTTCAGGCCTGGCTTGTTGTTATCCGACATTCGTCGCTTTCCTCGTCAGAATTCGCTGATGGCCGCATGCAGCGCCAGCAGTCGCCGGGCTTCCTCCACATGCAGGCTTTCAATCATCTGGCCGTCAACCACCGCAATACCCTGGCCGTCGGCAGCCGCTTTTTCCCAGGCCGTCACTATGCGGCCGGCACGCGTCAGCTCTGCCTCGCTGACACCGAAAATATCGTTAGCCGCAGCAATTTGCCGGGGATGGATCAGGGTCTTCCCGTCGAAGCCCAGGGCTTTGCCCTGCAGGCAGGCTTCCTTAAAGCCGGCTTCATTGTCGAGTTCGCCAAAAACGCCGTCCAGTATATCAAGCCCTGCCGCACGGGCTGCCAGCAGACACCCGCCCAGGGCTGCCTGCAGGCCCGACCGCAGGGGGTCCGGAGGCAGACGCAGGGCCTTGCCCAGATCCGAGGTACCCATGACGATCACGGCCAGGGCCGGATCGGCCCGGGTAATTTCTGCGATGTTCAGGATAGCCGCCGGGGTTTCGGCCATTACCCACAAGGCCAGGTCCTTCGGGGCCGAGGACTGGCGAAGCAGGCGGGCGGCGGCCTGCAGGCCTTGTGCGTCATCGATTTTTGGCAGCAGGACCGCGTCCGCGCCGCTGACGGCCGCGCCAATCAGGTCATCGGCGCCCCAGGGCGTGTCCAGGCCGTTAACACGAATGACCGCCTCACGCCCGGCATAGGTGCCCGCGGCGGCGCAGGCAGCCTGCCGGGCGGCTGCCTTGGCAGCCGGGCTCACCGCATCCTCCAGGTCCAGGATCAGGGCATCAGCAGCGAGGGTGCGGGCCTTCTCCAGGGCCCTGGCATTATTGCCCGGGACATAGAGGACAGAGCGTCGTGGGCTAATGCGAATTTTCATGAACCAAGCATAAACCAATAGTTTTTTTATGATTTTCCGGGGGAATTTCCTGGCCACAGCTGCCCATTATCAAGCCTGGCTATTATCGTCAAGACCCGCGCCCGGCATAGCGTTCAGCGTCAGTAGTTGCTATAGTGGCTGTTAATAACGACCCGATGACGCAATCTTCTGGTCGTCCTAAATTAAAAAACGTGCCAACGCTGGTACCTCTGTTGGGAAGCAGGGTGCCAGTCTGGACAGAGTTCGAGACGTTTCAATCGTCTTCAGCCTGGCTCGACAAAGGGGAATACGACCATGATGGCAAAACGCCTGTTTTTGACTGGCTCACTCGGTATGCTGCTGCTGGCAGGTTTTGCTCCTGCTGCCAATGCCGCAGGCTGCAGCGGAATTCTGACGGGAACCACCACCTGTACGCTAGTTGGCCCGACGGTTAGCTACCAGTATGAAATCGACCAGGCAGCGGTGGCGCTTTTCGGGGATCCGGATCTGATTGCTGGCACGGATACTATAGAGTTTGATCCGGACGCCTTTATCGCTGAGTCTTTGAACGGTTTGAGTGGCATCGGCGGCAGCGTGACGACCACAGCCACGTTCCAATTTGATCGCGTCTTTGCAAACGATGGCGCCACCGCCATTATGCTGCTGCAGGTGCTGGAACTTGGCGACTACGAGATCGAGACGGGCGATCGGGTGGCTTCTGATCTGGTGCTGTTTGGCACCGAGAATATTTTCACCGGACCGTCTGCCGACACCATAACGGACAGCGATTCCTTTGACGCGACGGCCGATACTGGCGGCTCTCCCGTCAATTGGTCCCTGATCGCTGGCATTGATCCCAGTGCGAGCCTGGAAAATGCGCAAGACATTCGCGTGTTGATCCAGAACATCCTTTTGGCGGATACGGATGCCGACGGCGAACGGGCATTCATTCAGAAGAAGCTGACATTTGCTGCAGCGGTTGTTCCGGTTCCTGCGGCGGTCTGGCTGTTTGGATCGGCCCTGGGCCTGCTGGCCTGGGTGAGGCGCCGCACCGTCTGATCAGTTTTACGGTAAAGAGATGAAAAAGCCCCGCATAGCGGGGCTTTTTTTTGCCCTTATTCCCGGGTCGGGGCGGCTCAGCATTCCCCGGTCTAATGCGTTGTCGGACCGGCAGGCTGCCCGCGGCGGCGCAGACAGCCTGCCGCGCGTCTGCCTTGGCGGCCGGGCTCACCGCATCCTCCAGGTCCAGGATCAGGGCATCGGCAGGGAGGCTGCGGCCTTCTCCAGGGCCCTGGCATTATTGCCCGGGACATAGAGGACAGAGCGTCTTAGGGTAATGCGAATTTTCATGAACCAAGCATAAACCACTAGTTTTTTTATGATTTTCCGGCGGGATTTGCTGGCCACAGCTGCCCATGATCAAGCCTGGCTATTATCGCCAAGATCCCCGCCCGCCGTGGTCTTCAGCGCCAATAGTTGCTATGATTAGCAGTAACAACGATCCGATGACGCAATCTTCTGGTCGTCCGACATTAAAAACCACGCCAATGCTGATACCTGTTGGGAAGCAGAGTGCCAGCCTGGAGAGAGCCGGAGACGTTTCAATCGTCATACTGGCTCGACAAAGGGGAATACGACCATGACGGTAAAACGCCTGTTTTTGACTAGCTCACTCGGTATGCTGCTGCTCGCCGGTTTTGCGCCCGCTGCTAGTGCCGCAGGCTGCAGCGGCACTCTCACGGGAACCACCTGTACGCTGGTTGGCCCGACGGTTAGCTACCAGTATGAAATCGACCAGGGAGCGGTGGCGCTTTTCGGGGATCCGGATCTGATTGCTGGCACGGATACTTTGGAGTTTGATCCGGACGCCTTTATCGCTGAGTCTTTGAACGGTTTGAGTGGCATCGGCGGCAGCGTGACGACCAATGCCACGTTCCAATTTGATCGCGTCTTTGCAAACGATGGCGCCAGTGCCATTGTGCTGCTGCAGGTGCTGGAACTGGGCGACTACGAGATCGAGACGGGCGATCGGGTGGCTGCTGATCTGGTGCTGTTTGGCACCGAGAATAGTTTCACCGGACTGTTTCCCGACACCATAACGGACAGCGATTCCTTTGACGCGACGGCTGATACTGGCAGCTCTCCCGTCATTTGGTCCCTGAGCGCCGGCATTAATCCGAGTGCACTCCTGGAAAATGCGCAAGACATTCAAGTGTTGATCCAGAACACCCTGCTGGCGGATACGGATGCCGACGGCGAACGGGCGTTCATTCAGAAGAAGCTGACATTTACTGCAGCGGTTGTGCCGGTTCCTGCGGCGGTCTGGCTGTTTGGATCGGCCCTGGGCCTGCTGGCCTGGGTGAGGCGCCGCACCGTCTGATCAGTTTTACGGTAAAGAGATGAAAAAGCCCCGCATAGCGGGGCTTTTTTTGCCCTTATTCCCGGGTCGGGGCAGTCAGCATTCCCCGGCCTTTCGAGTTGCCGGTCCGGCATAAGCCGGATCCGGCTTGTCCTGCCTGATCTGCCAGGCTTGCGCGCATTCCGCCAGTTCCTTGGCCTTCACAATGCCTGAGTCCGCCAGGGCGGCCAAAGCCCGCCTCACAGGCGGGCTTTTTTTTCCGCCCTTGATCCGACCGTAAATTCAGCTCTTTGACTGCGCCTGCGCCGGTCCTGCCAGCGCGGGGTTCGGCTTGCCGGCATCGATGTTCAGCTCTTTGGCCGCCTTGGCCAATTCGTCAGCGCTAACGGCGCCGTTTTCTGCCAGAGCTGCCAGCGCCGCGTAGGCAATGTACTCGGCGCTGACTTCGAACCAGGCGCGCAGGTCGGGGCGCGATTCGCTGAGGCCGTAACCGTCGGTGCCGAGCACCGTGTAGCGGCCGGGTATCCAGGGCGCGATGCTCAGCGGCAGCGCCTTCATGTAGTCCGACGCGGCGACGAACACGCCCTGTTCGTCTGCCAGAACCTGCGCACGTAGGGCTGTCGGGGCTCGCGTCCGGGTGCAGACGGTTCCAGCGCTCGCAGTCCATGGCGTCGCGGTACAGCTCGTTGTAGCTGGTGACGCTCCAGACATCGGTCGCCACGCCCGCGTGCCTCCAGCAGATCGCGGGCTTCCAGCACCTGCATCATGATCGAGCCGCTGCCGAACAGGTTCACCTTGCGGCCTGGCTCTCGCTGTCGGTGTCGAGCGCGCGAAGCAGTACATGCCGCGCAGGACGCCTTCTTCCACGCCGTCTCGGGCATCGCCGGCATCGGGTAGTTCTCGTTGTAGACGGTGATGTAGTAGAAGATCTTCTCCTGCTCGGTGTACATCCGCCGGATGCCGTCGCGCACGATGATGGCGAGTTCGTAGGCGAAGGCCGGGTCGTAGCTCTTCAGGTTGGGCACGGTGTTGGCCACCACCTGGGAATGACCGTCCTGGTGCTGCAGGCCTTCGCCGTTGAGCGTCGTGCGCCCGGCCGTGCCGCCGAGCAGGAAGCCGCGGCACATCATGTCGCCGCAGGCCCAGATCATGTCGCCGACCCGCTGGAAGCCGAAGATCGAATAGAAGAGGTAGAACGGAATCGTCGGCACGCCGTGCACCGCGTAGGCCGTGCCCGCAGCGAGGAACGACGCCATGGCGCCGGTCTCGCAGATGCCTTCCTGCAGGATCTGGCCGTCCTCGCGCTTCCCGATAGGGCAGCAGGGTGGCGCCATCCACCGGCGTGTACTGCTGGCCTTCGGCCGAGTAGATGCCGGCCTTGCGGAACAGCGCCTCCAGGCCGAAGGTGCGCGCCTCGTCCGGCACGATGGGCACGACGTAGCGGCCGAGCTCCTTGTGATCGCAGCAGCTTGGACAGCATGCGCACCACGGCCATGGTGGTGGACAGGTCGCGTTCGCCGGAGCCCTTCAGCTGGTCCTCGAACACGTCGAAGCCGGGCGCCGGCAGCGCCTGGCAGTGCACCTTGCGCGCGGGCAGGTGCCGCCGAGCGCTCGCCGGTGCTCGTGCAGGTAGCGCAGCTCCGGGCTGTCGTCGGCCGGGCGGTAGAAGTCCGCGCGTCGCGATCGGCTTCGTCGCTCAGCGGGATGCCGCAGTCGCTGCGCGAGTCGATGACGCTCCTCGACGACTCAGCTTCTTCTTCTGGTGCACGGTGTTCTGGCCCTGTCCTGCCCTGCATGCCGTAGCCCTTGACGGTCTTGATCAGAATCACCGTGGGCCGGTCGCTGGGCTGCACGGCGCGCTGGAAGGCGGCGTAGATCTTCTTCGGATCCTGGCCGCCGCGCTTGATCTCGCGAATCTCCTCGTCCGTCAGAATGTTCATGATGTCGGCCAGCTTCTGCGTTGTCGCCGACCCAGTGGCGCGCGCACCTCCTCGGCGCTGGACCACGGAGTACATCTGGTAGTCGCCGTCGACGGCCTGCTCCATGCGTTCCTGCAGCACGCCGTCCGTGATCGCGGGCGAACAGCGCGTCCCAGCCGCCGCCCCAGATCACCTTGATCACGTTCCAGTCGGCGCCGCGGAAGCTGCGCTCCAGTTCCTGGATGATCTTGCCGTTGCCGCGCACCGGGCCGTCGAGGCGCTGCAGATTGCAGTTCACCACCAGGATCAGATTGTCCGAGCTTCTCGCGGGCGGCGATGTTGATGGTGCCGAGCACCTCCGGCTCGTCGGACTTCGCCGTCGCCGATAAAGCACCAGACCTTGCCGCCGTTGTCCGGCTTCAGACCGCGGTTTTCCAGGTACTTGGCAAAGCGCGCCTGGTAGATGGCGCGTCGGCGTCGACAGGCCCATGGAGGCGCGACGGCACCTGCCAGAAGTCCGGCATGGTGCGCGGGTGCGGGTACGAAGAGAGGCCGCCGCCAGGCTGCAGCTCGCGGCGGAAGTTGTCGCAGCTGTGTCTCGCTCAGGCGGCCTTCCAGGAAGGCCCGGGCATAGACACCCGGCGCCGCGTGAGGCTGGATGCATGACCAGGTCGCCGCCGTAGTCTGTCGTCCCTGGCTGCGGAAGAAGTGATTGAAGCCGACCTCCATCATGGTGGCGGCCGAGGCGTAGGTGGCGATATGGCCGCCGACGCCCGGTGCCGCTGTCGTGCGCTGCAGCACCATGGCCATGGCGTTCCAGCGCAGGATGTTTCTCGATGCGCTGTTCCAGATCAATAGAGCCCGGGTAGGCCGGCTGCTGCGCTACCGGAATGGTATTCCGGTAGGGGGTATTCAGGGTGGCATCTTCGAGAATGACATTCTCGTCGCTGAGGTAATCGCGCAGGGCGCGGAAAATCGCCTTGGCGCGGTCCGGGCCATCTGCCTGCAGCAGTGATTCCATGGATTCCAGCCATTCACCCAGTTCTTCATCCTGCTGGGCGATCAAGTCTGCGCGTCGGGTTGCCATGCGTTCGCTGCTCCTGGGCTGGCGTTATTCATTGTCGCCTATTACAGGCCGCAAGCCGGACGGCTGCGCCTGTCTGGTCGACAGTTTCCGGGCGAGATTGTAGTTTGGATTGGTACTCGCCACAGACCGGTATGCCGCCCTCATCAGGGTGACAGACATGCCCCGGTCTTAGGCCTATTTTAAAGAAACTTCACAAGCCTTTGAATACGCTATTACATATGCGCAGAAAATTGTGTTCTCAGGCATCAATCAGGGCCAATCGGGGGTAAGCAATGGACCAGCAAAACGAGGATACAAGCAGCGATCGGCGAGCCCTGCTGGGCGTGCTGCTGGCGCTGGGCGGGATGGGCGCCATGCAGGGCGCGCAGGCCGGCGCCCATGTGGGTCAGCGTCGCAATCCGGGCCGGCCGGTGCCGGTGGAAAAGCAAACGCCGCTATTCCGCGAAATTCAGGCCGTGCTTCAGCAGACCGAGGAAATCTGGAATAGCCAGGATTTCGGCCGCCTGAAGGAAGTCTGGGATGCCGATGATGCGGAGCCCTGGTACGTGCCGGAGGAAATCGCCGAGCCGTTCTATTCCTGGCCGGAAATCGAGCGCTATTGGAATCCCGGCCGCAAGGTGCTGGATGCCTTCCGCTGGGAGTTTTCCAACCTCAAGGTGAAGCCACTGGCCGATGATCTGACCCTGGCTATTTTCGATCATTTTTATGAAATAGCCCTGGGTGTCGGCCCGCCGTCGGCGCCCACGGCGGGTTTCGATCGCTGCCTGGCGATTTTTCGCAAAAAGCCCGATGGCTGGCGTCACATCCTTTATGCGCAGTGCCCGTTAGGTCCGGATACCTATGTGCGTTCGCTGCGCGAAAAGATCGTCACACCGGAATTTCAGGACAGTGTTGATGCAGCGCGCGACCGAAAGGCGAAGTAAGTCCATCGTTGCCGCCAGGGCATCGGCTGAAGATCATGATGTGGACGCTGCGCGGCGCCGCTTCCTGGGTTTTCTGGCCGCTTCACCGCTGGCAGCCGGCTCGGCGGGTCTGCTGGCCGGCTGGCCGGCGAACTTGTCGGCCCGTCCGGAACTGGCCATCCCCGATTCGGCCAGCCGTGCGCTGGATATTGCTCAGCTCAAGGCGGTGGCGCAGCAACGGCTCGATTTGCCGACCTGGCATTTCATCGTCAACGGCGCTGATGACGGTCACACGTTGGCGGCCAATCGCGAGGCTTACCAGGCCTGGCAAATTCGTGCCCGGCGACTGGTTGACGTCAGCCGCGTAGATACCTCACTGCAACTGCTCGGCGAGCAACTGGACAATCCCATCCTGCTGGCGCCGGTGGGCAATCAGGGTTCGATCCACGCCGATGCGGAGCTGGCCAGTGCGCGTGCCGCCAGCAAGCGCAAGCATCTGATGATCAGTTCCACGGTGAGCAGCGCCAGCATTACGGAGATTGCCGCAGCGACCACCTCGCCGCTGTGGTTCCAGCTGTATGCATCGCCTGATCAACGTTTGATGAGCCATCTGCTGGATAAAGCAGCGGCTGCCGGCTGTGGCACGGTGGTGTTAACCGTCGATTCGGCCGCGCGCGGTAATCGCGAAGCCGAGCGGTGGTTTGCCCGCGGCGGCGGTAGACCGCAGCTGAAGCTGGGTAATTTCGCTGACTTCGACGGTCCGCCGCGCATCGGTGATCCGAGTATGAGCTGGGCCATCGTCGACTGGCTGCGCTCGCATACCCCGATGCGGATTGTCCTCAAGGGCATTGTTACGCGCGAGGATGCGGAACTGGCCGCTGCGGCAGGCGTGGATGGCCTGATCGTTTCCAATCACGGCGGCCGCCAGGAAGAGAGTGGCCGGGGTACGCTGGAATCCCTGCCTGAGGTTCTCGCCGGCGCCGGTGATTTGCCGGTGCTGCTGGATGGCGGAATTCGTCGCGGTACCGATATCTTCAAGGCGCTGGCCCTGGGCGCGCGTGCGGTTTGCATTGGCCGGCCCTATCTTTGGGGGCTGGGCGCCTTTGGTCAGGATGGCGTAGAGCGCAGCCTGGCGATACTGCGCGCGGAACTGCGCCGGATTATGCAGCTGGCCGGTACGCCCCGCCTGGCTGACATCAGTCGCGCGGCAATTATCCGGCCAGGTTCTGGCGAGTTGCGCTGAGTTCGGCGTTGCCCGACCGGGTCAGTGCCACTCGGGGTGCAGCACCGTATCGATGGCGTCTTCCGCCGGCAGCATGTCGGGGTAGTCACGATTGAAATGCAGGCCGCGACTTTCCTGGCGGGCCAGTGCGCTGCTGATGGTCAGCTCTGCCACTAGTGCCAGGTTGCGCAATTCAATCAAATCGTTGGTGACGCGGAAATTACCGTAAAAATCGGCGATTTCTTCCTGCAGCAATTGCACGCGATGGCGCGCACGTTCCAGGCGTTTGTTGGTGCGCACAATGCCCACGTAGTCCCACATGAAGCGGCGTAATTCATCCCAGTTATGGGAAACCACCACCAGCTCATCGGGATCTGTCACGCGGCTTTCATCCCAGGCCGGCAGCGGCTTGCCGGCGGGTTCGAGTCGCGGCAGGTCGGCCAGGATCCGGTCGCGGGCGGTGCCCGCAAACACCAGGCATTCCAGTAGCGAATTGCTGGCCAGCCGGTTGGCGCCGTGCAGCCCGGTGCAGGTGCTTTCACCCACTGCGAACAGACCATCGACGTCCGTGGCCGCGTCCAGGTCCGTGACGATACCGCCGCAGCTGTAGTGCGCGGCCGGCACTACCGGGATACGTTGTTGGGTGATGTCGATACCAAACTCCAGGCAGCGACGGCTGATGTTGGGAAAATACTCGCGGATTTCTTCGGCCGGCTTGTGACTGATATCCAGGTACACGCTGTCGAAACCGCCGCGCTTCATTTCAAAGTCGATGGCCCGCGCTACCAGGTCACGGGGCGCGAGCTCTGCGCGCTCATCGTGATCGGGCATGAATCGCCGGCCGTCAGGCAGCACCAGCAGGCCGCCTTCGCCGCGCAGCGCTTCTGAAATCAGTACCGCCTTGGCCATGGGGTGATACAGGGCCGTGGGGTGAAACTGTACAAATTCCAGGTTCGCGACACGGCAGCCCGCCCGCCAGGCCATGGCAATGCCATCGCCCGTCGAGGTGTCGGGGTTGGTGGTGTAAAGATAAATCTTCGAGGCGCCGCCCGTGGCCAATACCACGGCGCGTGCGGACAGCGTGCGTACCTCACCGGCTTTACGGTCCAGTACATAGGCGCCGAGCACGCGGTTTTCGTCCGTGCGTTCGATCTTCCGCGTGGTAATCAGGTCTATCGCCAGCAGCTCGGTCTGTACATCGATGCCCGGATGGGCAAGGACTTTGGCCATCATCACGTCCATGACGGCCTTACCGGTAGCGTCTGCCGCATGCACCACGCGGCGATGGCTGTGGCCGCCTTCATGGGTGAGGTGCAGCTCACCGTCGGTTTGCGTGAAGTCCACGCCGGCCTTTTGTAACCAGCGTACCCATTCGGGTGCCCGGCTGGTGACCAGTTCAACCGTATCGGCGTGGCAGAGTCCGCCGCCTGCGGCCAGCGTGTCGGCGGCATGCGCGGCAGTTGAGTCTTGCTTGGACATGGCCGCGGCGATGCCGCCCTGGGCCCAATTGCTGGAACTTTGTGCAGGTCCGCGCTTGGCCAGCAGGCCGACCTTTTTGCCAGCGTCAGCCAGGTGCAGGGCCAGCGCCGTGCCGCCAAGGCCGGCGCCGATAATCAGGACATCATAATCTGCTTGTTGCAAGTGGCTTGGGCCGGGCTGCGGGTCCGTACTCAGCTGGTGGCGGAGCCGCGGCCCACGTCCAGCATGCGCTGCAGGGAGCGACGCGCGCCTTCAGCCGTTTTCGGGTCAACGCTGATCTGCGGTTCCAGTGACTCAAGCGCGAAGTATATTTTAGGCAGGGTGATGCGCTTCATGTGCGGGCACAAATTGCAGGGCCGAATAAAATTGACGTCCGGATACTCCACCGCGACGTTGTCGCTCATGGAGCACTCGGTGATCATCACCACCTTTTCCGGACGCGTATCACCCACATGCTTGATCATGCCTGAGGTAGAACCGACAAAATCGGCTTCCGCCAATACATCAGGCGGACATTCCGGGTGGGCAATAACCTGGATGCCAGGGAAGTCTCGTCGATAACCGCGCAGTTCATCGCCGGTAAACCGCTCATGAACTTCGCAGGCGCCTTCCCAGAGGATAATTTCTACGTCGGTATGGTCTGCAACGTAGCGTCCGAGATAGCCGTCGGGTAAGAAAATGACTTTGTCGCTACCCAGCGATTCAACCACTTGCACGGCATTCGCCGAGGTGCAGCAGATGTCGGCTTCGGCACGCACATCAGCGTAAGCATTGACGTAAGTAACCACGGGGACGCCGGGGTGCTGTTCGCGCAGGCGACGAACATCCGCGCCGGTAATGGAAGCCGCCAGCGAACAGCCGGCCTTCATATCCGGAAGCAGGACGGTCTTTTCCGGACTGAGAATTTTTGCCGTTTCGGCCATGAAACGAACGCCACAGACAAGGATGACGTCGGCATCCGTTTGTGCGCCGAATTGCGCCATACCCAGAGAATCGCCGGTGTAATCGCCGACGCCATAAAATATCTCCGGCGTTTGATAGTTGTGCACAACAAGCACAGCATTGCGCTGTTTTTTTAGTTCGTTGATGCGTGCGATCCACGGCGCATGGATGGCCCATTCCACTTCCGGTATGACGCTGCGCACACGCTCATAGATTGGCCGGGTCGCGGCTTCGACTTCGGCGGTGAATTCCAGATGTTCGGCGTTAGTGGCCATGTTTCTCTACAAATCTGACGCCGGTTATACCGGCTGGACGGGTTCTGCCTGATGCACTTTGAGTGCGTCGCTGCTGCAATGCTAGTCGCGGGCGCTCAACGGGGTCAATTCGGATACTCAGACCAGCTGCAGGACTTCCAGGGCGGCCCGCTCACCAGATTCCATGGCCGCCTCCATACCGAGGTTGAGTACTGCGGTGTGGTCGCCGGCGAAGTGAATACGCCCATGCGGCTGGGCCAGCACGTCGCCATAGCGGCGAATCTGCCCGGGTGCGCGATAGGCAATATGACCCAGCAACCACGGGTGGCGGCTCCAGTTCATTACGGCCGAGGCCTCCACGCGCCCTTCGGTGCTGGGTCTGGCTGCATGCAGCTCGCGCAGGCTCAGCGCCATGATGCTGGCGTCGTCCATATCGCGCACCGCGGGGTCCGCCATACTGCGATTCATCCACAGGTAGTAGCCGTCTTCGCCGCTATAACGGAACAGTCGTCCCATGTTGTCGTTGGTCCAGATTGAAGACGGCAGGCCATCCTCCTCCCAGTAAGGTTCTTTCACATGCAGGTAGACGCTGGTGTTGTGCCCCTGCGGCACCTGCGCAAAGGCCTCGTCCTGCAGTTCCGGCAGGGCCGGGCTGAACTGAAGTTGTCGCAGAATGGTCAGCGGTACGGTGCTGATGCAGTGGCTGGCTGTCAGGCGCGTGCCGCCGACCGTGGTCACCGTGACAGCATCACGCTCGGTGGCAATACCCGTGATTGGCGTGCCCAGGCGGACCTCGCGAGTCAGCAGCGCGGCCATGCCTTCCGGCAGTCGGCTGGCGCCGGTCGTCAGGCTCTCCAGTTCCTGCAGACTGCCGACCGCGGACTGGAAGCGGGCGACGCGCAACTGCCACAAGGTCGATACGCCGGCCAGGGTTTCCGCGGGCCCCTGGCTGGCCATCAGGCGCAGGGCTTCGTCGCTGGCGCCTTGCTGACGCAGATATTGATCGAAGGGAATGTCGTATTCGGCCGCTTCCGGACTCAGCCAGCTGTCCAGGTTCGGCAATGGAGACTGGCGTGGCAGATAGAGCATGGGCAGACCGAAGGGACCCATGGGGCCGGTATTTCTCTCTGTGCCTTCGAGGCGGTTTAGCGCCGATTCAGCCCAGTCGCTGCCGGCCATTAGCTGGCCGTCGACACGCAGGGCGAAGTTCATATCGACCATATCCAGCCAGCGCTTGAGTTCGAAACCACCAATGCGATTGAGCATGTCGCGCACGCGCGCGTAGCCGGCACCGATTTCCGAGCCGCCGGCCTCGGGGCGACCGGGCGCATTGTCCAGTGTACGAACACGGCCGCCGATGCGCTGGTCTGCCTCGACCACCAACACGTCCATACCGGCGTCCTGCAGCAGCACTGCGGCCTGCAGTCCCGATAGCCCGGCGCCGATGATGATTACGTCAGCGTCGGCTTTGGCCCGGCCACAGCCGCTCAGCAACGGCGCCAGCGCTACAGCCCCGGTTGCGGCACCCAAGCCTTGCAATGCCTTGCGTCGTGTCGTCTTTTTACTCACCGGCAGGTCTCTCCTTTCTAGTGGGATAATTCTGCCTTGAGCGCGGAGCGAAGGGAAACTTCATCTCCGCTGCAGTCCGCCTAAAGGAGCCGCTTGGCCATGCCCAGTTTTGATCGACCGCGAAAGGCCGAGACCGATATCTCGCCGTGGCTGCGGCGCTTTGCCCACTTGCTCAAGCCGGGTGGGGAAGTGCTGGACCTGGCAGCCGGTTTTGGGCGCCACAGCCGCTGGCTGGCGGCGCGCGGATTTCGGGTGCTGGCTGCGGATATCGATACTAGCGGCATCGCCGACCTGGCTGACAGCCCGGCCGTTGAGGTGTTGGCTGTCGATCTTGAGACTGATGACTGGCCGTTGGCCAAGCGACGCTTCGACGCGGTGCTGGTGACGAATTATCTGCATCGCGCCCATTTCCCGCTGCTGCCTGAGCTGCTGAATGAGGGCGGTGTGCTGCTGTTTGATACTTTTTCCGCGGGTAACGAACAATTGGGCCGACCGCGAAATCCGGATTTCCTGCTGAAACCTGGCGAGTTGCTTGAGGCATTTGCCGGTTTGTTGCAGGTTGTGGCATTCGAGCAGGGCAGCGAGCTTCGGCCACGTCCCGCCGTTCGTCAGCGACTTTGTGCGCTCCGCGGGGCGCAGATAGTAGCCCTGGAGGCCGGATAGCAGCCAACGGGCTCTGCGGGTTTTTGTTCAGGCGTTTTTTGCGTCGACGTGCTTGGCTGAATCGCGAATCTTTTGCCAGTTTTTCAGGCCGCTTTCCAGCGGCCTGGGTTCGCCGATGTAATAGCCCTGTCCCCAGGTGATGCCGAGGTCGCGGAGCAAGTTCATTGATTCTTCGTTCTGAACATATTCGGCCACCGTGTCCAGCTCCATCACCCGGGCGACCTCGGAAATTGCCGCAACTACGGACTGTGAGACATGGTTGGTGGCGACATCACGAACGAAGCTGCCATCAATCTTAAGCGTGTCTACCGGGAATAGCTTCAGGTAGGCAAATGAGCTGAGCCCGGTGCCGAAATCGTCCAGAGAAAACTGGCATCCCAGACGCTTCAGCGCGTGCATAAAGGACTGCGCTCGCTGCATGTTGGAGACTGCCACAGATTCAGTGATCTCGAAGCACAGCATACTCGGCGGTATACGCGCTTCCTTGATGGTCTGCTCAACGAAATGCAGGAAGTTTTTGCTGCCGAGACTTTGTCCGGAAAGGTTGATGGCAAGTTTTATCCCTGCGCCCGGGTAGTTGAGGCCGGAATCTGCAAGCAGCTTCAGACTGCGCTTCACTACCCATTGGTCCAGCTCTTCCATTAGCTGATAGCGTTCCGCTGCAGACAGGAATTCTTTAGGCGCGACTGCTTCGCCCTGCTCATTGAGCATGCGCACCAGTACCTCGAGATAGCAGTTTTCCGGCTTGCCTTTTAGGGCCTGAATCGGTTGCGCCATTAAGGTCAGTCGATCGCCGAGAATGGCTTCGCGGACGTTGCCGACCAGCTGTATATCGTCCAGGCGCCGAACAATGCTCTGGTCTTCCACGCGATAGCATTCAACACGTCCGCGTCCGCGGTCCTTGGCGGCCCGGCAGGCGACCTGGGCGGTGGCCAGGCTGCCACTGGCGCCTTTGCCATCATCGGCCAACGGCGCAACGCCTATGCAGACGGACGGATTGAACTGGCGTTCGCCGGCCGTGACGCTGATTTCATGAAAACTATTGCATAGCTGTTCGGCGATTTTCACAGCCTCATCCATGCCGGTGTTACGCAGCAACACAATGAAGCTGTCGCTGGTAATTCTTGCGCATAAGTGCTCGCGCATTTGTTCCTGTAGCAAGTGGGAAAATGTTGTCAGAACCTGATCACCGATCTCTCGCCCGTGATTCTCATTAATCACGTGCAGCCGATCGATGTCCAGAAATAGCAGCCGGTGTTCCAGGCGGCTTTGGCTTAGACAGGCAGCCTCCAGTTCAGCTTCGAAGCGCGGCCAGGCCAGCAAGCCGGTCAGCTCGTCATAGTCGCGAGCAATGAAGGTTTCGACGTGTGAGGCGATATAGCGCGCCACTCGCCGCCGGCGCCGACCACTGAAGGCAGAGTCCTGCCAGCCCGACAATTCCAGTAGTCCGGGTCCCGAAACCGTAGCCTTGCCGACCGCCATGACGATGGCATCGTCAGTCTCGTCCTGCGAGCGTTTTGCGGGCCGACGCTCGCTGCCCGCGATGGAAATCTCGATATCCCGATCGGGTACGCTCAGTCTGGCGCCGGTGATTTCCAGGTGGCTGCAACACAGATTGAGAATCTGTTTGAGGGGATTGCCACTTTGTTCCGGTTGATGAACCAGCGATTCGACCGCGTGCAGTAAATTTTCCTCGGCGGCCTGAACGCGCAACTTTCTCTGGTTGTCGACCAGTCGAAAACGTAGTCCCAGCTCTCGACGCAAGATACGGATTAGCGGTTCCAGGGCCGCGGCACAAAAATCTGCAGACAATTGCCCGGCATTCTCGAGCAGGACGCATAGCACCCCATGTCGATCGGACTGGAAGCCGGGGAGTGGCAACAGGTAGGCCCGCAATCGACCATTTAAGTGCAGAGGCGCCGCAGGTGCCTGGAAGGGATCGGTCAGCAAGGCGCGTATCTGCGCGTCAAAATCCGCAGGGTAGTCAACGCGCTGACTGGGCGGATCGGCCCAAAATTCGCTCCCGCCATAGTCATAGCAGCTACAGCCTACGGCTTCCGGCAGCAGGGTTTTTAGCAGCGCGGCGTAGTCCTGGAAAGGGTCGTTGCTGTGGTCGGGCTGACTCATGCGGCTTAGCCTGGGAATCTATTCGATAAGCCTGCCAGAGCTGCCCGCCGGGCGCTGTGAACGCACTCGCAGTTCGTGTCTGTATGCGTAATGCCTCTGATTCGAGCGGAATAATCGGCGCCGGCCGATTATTCCGCCGCGGGTCGCCGGCACTGACTCACTGCGGCCAAAAAAAAGCCCCGCCGAAGCGGGGCTTTTCAGGCTTTGCCTGGTGCAGCTTAACGCTGCTTGCGGCGCCGCAGCAGCGGCAGACCACCCAGCAGAATCAGCGAGAACAGATCCAAGGCTGACTTGCCGCCTGGCAGGCGAATGTCAATTTCATTGGTCGCTGCATTGACCGTGATGGTCACGACCGCGTCCACTGATTCGCCGTCTGCATCGGTCAGCGTCACGGTGCACTCATCCGCGCCGTCGTAGCCCGGATCGGGCGAGTACGTGACATCTGTGATGCCGTTGACGACGCAAGACCCATCGCTTGCGTCGCTGCTGACAGCAATAGTATGTTGCGCCGGCGTGCCGTTACCTGGCGTAACTACTGCCGGGCTCGTGCCGTCGGTATCCACGTCCGTCACGATAGGCGCGTAACTCAGAGCGGGTTGCACATTGGTGATCATCACCGTGATCGTGCCTTCGGCTGTGTCGCCATTGGAATCCTCCAGCTGGTAGCTGAAAGTGTCCATGGCCCCACCGTTGACGAACGCATCGTCAGGCGTGAACGTCACAGTAGTGCCCACGCAGTCTGCCGTTCCGTTGGCCGGGTCCACCGAGATCGTGCAGTCCGGCGGACTGCCGTTGCCAGGCGCATAGCCGACCAGCGTTGATACATCCACGCTCTCTGCGGCCGCAGCGCCCTGCTGGCCCTGCGTGTTGAGAGTCAGGCTGCCGTCCGGAGCAACCGGCTGGCTGTCTTCCTCAACCGTGACCGACACCGTTGCCTCGTTGGTGGTAAACGCGCCGCCATTGAACGTGGTATCGACCTCGTAGGTGCAGCTGTCTGGGCCGAACCCACCGGCGGAATCCGGTGTATAGGTCAGGTCGATGGCGCCAACCAGGCCAGGGCTGCCATTTACCACGCAGGTCGCATCACCGATCGTCGCATCAGTGACGACGTTGACCGTCACGGTATCCACCTGGTCGTCTTCCACCAGCGACAGGTCGTTGTCCAGGATATTGATGTCAAGCGTGTTGAGTACGCCGGCCAGCGTCGTGTTGCCGGGATCGTTGACGGCCGTTGGCTCGGACGGACAGTCGGAGCAGGTGCCGGTAAAAATCCACACCGGAGAATTCCACTGCGGCTGGGCAAACGGGTCAGGACCCTCAACGGTGGTGTAAACGGTGGCGTTGGTGATGTCTCCGCTGGAATCGGTGGAAACAACCCAGATCGAGTTTGTGATGGCCGCACGGAATCCACCAATGGCCGTTGAGTGATGCGGATCACCTGCCTCACAAGGGCTGGTCACGCCGGGGGCGTTACCGGCCGCAAAAAATTCGCAGGTATAACTGGCACCGTTGGTGACCGTCATCGCGGCGCCGACGTTGGGCGCACCGTTCTCATTGCTCGCGACGGACGGTGCATTGCCCCCGTATTCGTCGAAACCACCGACGGCATTCAGCCTGCGCGGCTGCCAGAGATCCACCGCCGGATCCAGGTCATCGCCATAGACTTTGCCAGATGCGGCCGCGATCAATGGCGGTGCGCCGGCATCGCCGATCACATAGTCACAGCCTCCGGCACCGTTGGCCGCTGCCGAATCGACGGTGGTTGCTGCCAGCGTGAAACTCAGGTCACCGTCCGCCCAGGCTTCCTCGCCACCGGTGCCGCTGCCGCCGGAAAAGTTTCGCGTGCCGGCGTCGTAGGCGATGTCGGCCGCCAAAGTGGTAGCGGCGTCGCATGCACCCGGATCGTTAATGGTCACGGCGCCGCTGATGGCCAGGTTGGCCTTGCCGTCGCCGACGGCAGTGCCGGTGTATTCCCCGGCGCCATCATCGGGCGAGCCTGCGACAGCCCAGGGCGAACTGCCGGTGTTGTAGTAACCGTGCAGCAGGACCGGGCCGGTGTAGCCGGCCGCCGGCTCTACCGGAATATTGGTGATGTTGACGCCGTCGAAGGAGCAGTCGCCCGCACCAACGACATTTAGCAGGCCCAGGCAACCCCAGTCTGCCTGAGAGTTGGTGCCCGTAATGTCAACGTTTACTTGTGCTGTGGCGTTACCCGCCAACCCCAGCATCAGGCACGCTGTTGCCAGCGCGCCAAAATATGCGCGAGTTTGAGTCATACGACTATCCTCCATCATAAATCTGATACAACAATATCCCCGAAGGCCGGGCAGATGCCCCTAACGATGCCGATAAAAGATTGCATCGCGGCCTGTGAATCTCCCCCCCTGATAAAAATCCGGTGAAACCGGCCAGAGTGCGAGCAACACTACCCCGCGTTATTAAGGGTGGCAAGGGCATTCGTTGGCCCAGGTTAACGCTGTCCTGCGGACGAATGCCCGATCAAGTATCGCCTTTACCGCATTGCCTGATTCAAAAAAGAGATTATGAATGTAAACAATTGAAAATATTGAATAAAAAATTGTTTCGATGAAGGCAGGCTATTGCCGGTAGATCATGGCACTCATCTGTCAGGGCATCTGGCTGGGCTGCCGTCGATTTGTTTTTCCGTGAGCCTCGGCAAGCCTGCCGGAAGAATTACGACAACTCGCGCAGCATCCGCACCGCGAGCGTCGCAAATGCTGAAGGCGCCGGTATTCTCGTCCAGCCGGTTGACCATGATCTGGCCCGTGGCGCGATAGCTCAGATGCGGCTGAAACTCGGCCGAGCGAATGGTCACGTCGGCGCCGGTTGCCATGCCCGTATTGAGCAGCTCTGCTTCGTCTGGTCGATGATCCAGGTCAGCATCGACAAACGCTATCCATCCGTCTTCCCATTTCTGACCGCCACACGACAGGCCGTCGCCGCTGGCGCAAACCGTTACGCTCTGGTTACGCGTAATAGCTGTGCTGCGGGCAAGGTGCAGGGTGGTGACCAGTTCATTCACAGCGCCGGCACGCTGCTGGTCGTTCATCACGGTGCTGAGGCTGGGCAATGCCATGGACATGACGACTCCTGTGACGGCCAAGGTGGCCAGGAGTTCGGTCAGCGTGAAGCCTGCAGGCCGGTTGGTGTATTCGGACATGGGGCCGCCCTCCGTGGCAGCAACCGCGATGTCCCAGATTAAGTAAGCTCATGGCGAACTGCGGTGAAGCTGATCACAGCTCCATCACGGGGGTGCTCCGCGCAGTGTGACGGGCGTCACACCCGTTGGATCATTGCCAGCCATCCTCCCTGTCCAGGTAGGTCTTCGCATCCTGCAAACTGGTCGGCAGGTATTCATCAAACTTGTTCGGCGCGAAGCGCGGCTGGTACTGGTTAAACACGGGCCCATAGAGCGCCATGTGCACGTCGGGAATTTTATGCTGCCGGCGAAAGCTGGCCATGGGCACGCGCGCGATCACCTGTTGCTCGAATTTGGAGTCTGCCTGGGCCAGTGTTTCACCGCGCGGACCATAAATTGCGCTGCCGCCGGCGCCGCCAAAGGCATCGTCCATAAAGCCCGGATTTTCAGGTGAAACCGCGTTGTTCACAATCAGCGTATAGACCTTGTTAAAGGCAGCGGTCATTTGCATGTCGCCGGCCGTGAATCCACCCGAGGCGGTGCGCAGAATCATCTCGGCACCTTTCATGGCCATGGCGCGAAATAACTCCGGTTCCATCTGGGTCGACGAGGTCGCGAGGTTGCCGATGGGCGTGCGGTGCACCGGGATGACGGCGT
>CAWKLL010000048.1:0-75106 GCA_963850255.1 uncultured Gammaproteobacteria bacterium | reverse complement strand
AAAGTAAAAATCCTCGGGTAATTCGGTTTGAATCACTTCATTACCTGAGAGAGTGCAGATATGCAGGGGCGAACTGGTTAGATTTCGCCGTCTAAAAAGCCCCAGTAGCGTTCAAAACCACGCTGAACGGGCCATGCATCATAGGGGCCGGCTACGGAAAGGTGATCAGAATTAATTAAGTGCCACTTACCCACCATCATGGTGTTGTAGCCATTATCTTTCAGTACTTCGGGTAGGGTCACTGCATCAGCAGCAATTTCACCACGGTAACCCGGGAAACCGGTATCCATATTAGCTAACCAACCAACACCTGCAGAGTGGTGGTTAAGGCCGGTGAGCAAGGCTGCGCGTGAGGGTGAACAAACGGCGGTGGTAGTGAAGTTGTTGTACCGCAGGCCGTTTTCAGCCAGGTTATCAATGTTCGGGGTTTCAATTTCAGCACCGAAGGCACCAAAGTCTGAGAAGCCCGCATCGTCTAACAGAATAATGACAATGTTAGGGCTATCCTGTTTAGCGGTCACTGGGTCTACCCAGTGAGGAGTGGCGTCCTCAATATTTTTGGTGACTGCCCCCTGAAAACTGCCGCCACTCACGTAGCCGGCCGATGTTAGGGCAACCGCCGCAACAATGTGGGTTATTCGATGCATAATCTTCATATTAATGACTCATGTAAATGTTGAAAGCGGTGTGTCGTCGGGCCGGTGTGATCATTGGAGCGGCCCGTTTTGGCATGGGCTCTAGAGTCTCGGGCTGTAATCTAAGTACCTGCCTAAAACCATAGGCTGTATTCTTATTTTACGCCAGGTTACAGAATGTTGTTTAGCTGGCTTTATGACGGCAGCGGCGACAACGTGTTGCGGACCGTCGAAACCTGGCAGGTCGGCGGGCTGCCGAACGTTTCGCTCGGGGCTAATCGAGACGCGTCCGATTCGAGCATCGCGCATCCTTTCAATATTACCTACCTGGATTCGGTCCCGCCGCCGGCGACCGTGCCGCTGCCGATGGCGTTCTACTTGTTCACCTCGTCCCTGGGTCTGCTGGGTTGGCTCCGTCGCAAGCGAGACTGACACGCAACCTCCACACCTGAGAGACCCGACCTTATGCAGGGTTTTTCTGCCGCCGAATCACCGCTTCTGGCCGTTAGGCGACGCCCAGGTTCACGAAATCATGGGAATCCGAGGGGCTGCTTACTGGGGCCATAGCGGACACCTGTATTCGTCTTGTTTACACTGCTCGTATTCAAGATCGGAGGGGCATTTGCCCCGTAACCAGCACAAGCAGTGTGCGCCTTCGGCGCCGGACCGGTCTTCGGCCGGCCACTGTTGCGGGCGTTACATGCCTTAGCCCGCAGCTCGCCGAGCTTCTTGATCATCTGGTACCATAGTGGTACCATGTTTTCATGCCCCCCAAGATTCGCGAATTGATCAAAGATCTGAAGTCAGCGGGTTTCGTGAATCGTGGTGGCAAAGGCAGTCACCGCAACTTCCGCCACCCGAAAGGCGTCAATATCACCCTAAGCGGCGGCATTGGCCAGGATGCTAAGAAGTACCAAATTCGAGATGTTAGTCGTGCCATAGAGTTGATTGATGATGAAGAAGCGTAATCAGTATTTGCGAGTTGTGGAATGGTCTGAAGAAGATCAGTGTTTTATTGGGCGCGTACCTGGCCTAACCATGGGTGGCGTTCATGGGAAAAACGAAGCAAAAGTTTATGAAAAGCTCGGTGCGCTAATAGACGAGTGGATAGAGATTCACGAAGCAGATGGGGCGCCATTGCCACCGGCAACTGCCGGAAAAAAATACTCTGGCCGTTTCAATATTCGGTTAGGTGCAGCTCTTCATGAACGGCTCGCTATTGAATCTTTAAAAGAAAATGAAAGCCTCAATTCTTACTGCGTTAAAGTCCTCAAGGATGAAGTCGGCATATAACCAGCGCAAGCAGCGGACGGCTCCGTCTGTCACGCCTTTTGCCTATCGCAAAAGTCGACGCCAGCCGGCACCGCCACTGTTGCGGGCGTTAGATGCCTAGCCTAGCTTCAGTCGCGAGCTACGGTGCGCCATTTCACATAATCATCCGGTGCAAGCCCTTGCCTTTAGGCCTATAAAGGTATATTTTCTATACCATTATGGCATTTCGGTTCGATCCTAAGAAAAGCGACCTGAACCTTGCCAAGCATGGCATTGACTTCGTTGACGCCCAGCAGCTTTGGAATGATCCGAATCTGTTGGAGATCCCGGCCAGGACGGAGGATGAGCCACGTTTTATCGTTATCGGGCTGATTGGTTCCCAGCACTGGTCAGCGATCGTCACACCCCGTGGTGGAGATACTCGGATCATCTCCGTACGCCGCTCCCGAATTGAAGAGGTGGCTTTGTATGAAGGCTAAAAAACTAGATAGCGATTTTGACAAGGGCAAAGATATCACCAGCTCGCTGGATTTATCTAAGGCCAGGCGTCCCAAGCAACAGCAGAAACGTGTGAACGTCGATTTCCCTACCTGGATGATCGAGATGCTGGATAGAGAGGCTGGTCGACTCGGTGTAACCCGGCAGTCGATAATCAAGGTATGGCTTGCGGAAAAGCTGGAACAATCGGCATCTAACCAGTCGGTGCAGTCGGACGGCCAGCAAGCTGGCCGCCGCTGACCGAGGCGTTAGAGGGCCCTATGAAACCCTGTCGCGAGTGTCAGCACGAAGTCTCAGCGCAAGCCATGGCTTGTCCGAATTGCGGCGCGCCTTACCCTGCAAAAGCGACCTGGGATGGCTGGGGCTATGAATTCAGGTCCAAGGCATCCATAGCAGGCTGACCTTTGGCTGCACATCTCATTCAAGTACCGTCCAAACAAGACCCCGGTGGTGGCGCGTGGCGTCATCGCCATCGGGCAGTTCGGCTGCGGTGTCGTTTGCATTTCCCAGTTCGGCGTTGGGTTGTTTAGCCTGGAGCCAGTTCACTGTTGCTGGGTTTGCACTAGCGCAGTTCGCGGTCGCGCTCGCTCATCGCGCAATTTGGTATTTATGTGGCGGATGGCTATGGCCAGTTTGTACTTAAGCTGTCGAAAGCTGCTTGGGGCCCTCTAACCAGCGCAAGCAGTGGACAGCTCCGTATGTGGCGCCTTTTTCCTACGCAAAAACCGACGCCATCCGGCACCGCCACTGTTGCGGGCGTTAGGCGTCACGGCAAGTACGGCACTATGGTGAAACCTTCATCTGCTCTCGCAACGATTAAGCTACTCCACACTATTGTGTGGGCGTTCTTCGTGAGCTGTATTCTGGCGATACCTGTTGCGGCGTATTTCGGCCGGTTTGCCCTAGCGGGAATACTTATCGCAGTGGTTTTCGTTGAGGTGCTTGTCCTAGCTGCAAATAACGGAAGTTGTCCGCTTACAGGTATTGCTGCGCGCTACACATCCGATCGCGAGGCCAATTTTGATATTTTCCTGCCGCTCTGGATCGCTAAACACAATAAGGCAATTTTTGGTGCACTGTTCGTCGGGGGTTCCGGTTATGCACTTTTCAAATGGTGGTCCGGAAGTGCCGCCTAACCAGCGCTAGCAGTGGACGTTTGACCTGCCCTTGTTGCGGGCGTTAAGTTGCTAGTCGCATAGCCAAACCCAAAGCCAATGGCAAGTTCGTCCTTCGCGTGGCAATGGTTACTTTTGGAAGCCTTGCTGTTGGCTTCTCATTAATGATTATTGCCTTAGTCGCATCAATGCCACTGAACCTGATGAATGAGACGCTCGACTTGCTTAGCGGACAATGGCGGAATTGGGTATTCATAGGGCTATCGGCCCCTGCGTTTCCCATACTCTGGCGGTGTATGAGTAAGGATCAGTGTCACAACTTAACCAGCTCAAGCAATAAACGGGTCCGTCTGTCACGCTTTTTGCCTCTGCAAAAACCCGTGCCAGCCGGCCCCGCCACTGTTGCGAGCGTTACAGCACCGACAAAATCGCCACTTTTTGCGGCTTTATAGAAACAAGAATAACCATGCCGGCAAAAACGTTTATTCCATCACTTCACGCTTTTCGTGGCTTCGCCATAATAAATATTGTAGCAATTCATGCTATTGAGTTTATTTTCTTTTTCGCTGGAACAGCCGAAATCAAACCAAAACCCGATTTAACGCCTTTTGCGTGGGGTGAAAGCATACTGTTTCACGACTCAACGCTCTATTTCACTTTTATTTCCGCCATTTTATTTTCTTTGATACTGGCCGATCGTGGTTATGCGAACTTTTTTAAATCAAAGCTAACAAACGTGGTTTTACCCTACCTATTTTTTACCTGCATCATGACATGGCGAAGTTGGGGACTGGATGGGCTTACGTTATTTGATGGCAGCCCGCTGGAGTTCACGGCTCTAGTTGGCAAAAACCTAATAACCGGCGGCGCTATATTTTCTTTTTGGTACATCCCTGTTCTTTTTGTTCTTTACCTTGCAACACCTATTTTTGCGAAGCTCTTAACCATTAAGAAAGCGAAGTGGCTGGTTGTTCTAATAATACTGGCGCCACTGGTTTGCTCACGCGCATGGCCCGATATCACTTGGACAAACTATGCCTATTTTTTAGGGGCTTATATGCTGGGCATGGTGGTAGGCGCGAACTATAGAAAAACAATCGAGCTAACCGAGCGCTATGTCTTATTGGTTGCTCTGATGGCAGCCGCCTCAACCTCTGTATTAGTCGGTTTGTTTTATCTTGAGAGTCCCAAGTGGGGAATGATCATCTTTACTGAATCGGCTTGGTATGTGCAAAAAATAGCCATTGCAGGCTTGGTAATCTTGCTATTTGAGCGAACCATGATTGGCGTACCCAAGTGGCTCGATGTACTGGGCACTTACGCTTTTTCGATTTATTTCTTGCACGCGTATCTGCTATTTGAAATGTACGACGTTATGGCCAAAATCATATCAGCCCCAACTAGCCTTCCGATTATTTTGGCACTTGCGATATTGAATGTTGTGCTTGTAATAGCGATCAGTGTAGTCATTACGTACGCCTTAAAATTGCTGTTGGGAAAATATTCACGCAGCATAGTGGGCACGTAATAAATAGGCATAAACATTTATTCAGGCGTTAATAAAATGAATCGGACCAGGTGATTGAGCAGGACCGGTGGAGGTTCGGTTCGCTACTCTACCCGCCGCTCGTGCTTTACCCAGTCGACCTCCATCGTCCAACTCTCCACTGTCATGGGGGACGAGTTGATTTTGGCGAAGTTCAATATTGCGAACAGCGGCTCGGGGAACTGGTCTCCCTGCCCATCGCTGCGGTAAATGACTTCTCCGTCGAGGAGGAACAGTAGGTCGTTCCCGTCCCATTCGACCGCATACTCGTGGTAGTCGGCTAGCGTTGCTTCCTGAACGTGCATCAGCTGCTGCCAGTCGCCTCCACCGCAGTAGCCGAGATTCTTCATCGCCCGGGCAGCATAGTGGTCCGGGCCACCGTCGCTGTGGTGTTCGAAGATGTCGATCTCTCCTGAACCGGTCATCGGCCAGCAGATGTCTTCGTCCTCCTCCTCGACCGGGGGCTCATTGTTGCGCGCACCAAGCAGCCACCACGCTGGGAACATGCCGGATTGACCGCTGTCGCGTACACGAAGCCGCGCCGTCCAACGCCCCTTCACGAACTCCCGGCGGTTCTTCGAGGCGATCCGTCCCGCGACGTACCGGGTGGGCGGGTGCTGGACACCGAGTTTGCTAAAGTTGTCGCACTCGACGGGCTCGTCGAGGTCGACCACGCGGAGCTTGAGTGTTCCGTCGCTGACTGCCCGCGTGTCATGTAGATTGTCCCGGACATAGCACTGGTCCTCGTCGTTGACCCAGAGCAGCTGGTCCTGCCAGTTCTCCGGATCAAAGCGGTCGAAGTCGTCGGAGAAGTCGACTTCCCACTTTTTCGCCATGGTCGTCGGGGTTGCCGCCGGCCCTTCGGGCTCCGGACCGGCACAGGATACAACCGCGCAGAGCACCGCTCCCAGCAGGGGAAAGATCCAGCCGCGCTTCCTCGTTGACATGAAAAGATGTCTCCTCTTCTGGTCTGCAGTCTATGTGCACACCAGGGTAAGAACTGTTCTCGACTCTTACACTACGAAATACATGCTCAATAAGCCGAGTATACCTCTGCGCGATGCAGTATTTGGCTGGCTTGTTAAGGGGCGATTCGCCTCCCGCTAAATTTTTTCCGACTCGAGGACCGGCAAGTCCAACTGCGTATCCTGTTTCTGCTGTCCGCTGTGATGTTGGCTGGTTGCATTCCAGTCGTAAAGCAGTCTTCCGCGGCACTAGTTAACCATCGTCTTCTTGACGAGTTACCCGTAGTTAAAGACAATAATACGCATTCCAAGCTTTGGCGCCAGGCAGCGCGGTCGGCGCCCACTCAAGATTTCGCACGAGCAGGCTGCCCCGAAAAAAATGCAAGCAGTAGCCGGGCTCGTCTTTGCACTGTCGCAGTCTTTAGGCACCATACCTATATGCGTGGTCCTGGAATAAATTTTGCTGTCGCGGCGATCTGGGGTAGATTCTTAGGCTACTCCGCGTAGCTCGCAGTGACGGGTAGCGCGTGAAAAAGGCGAATGAACGCTCACGAAGCTTGGAAAATCGAAGATCAAGCGCGCCGCCTAACAGGCACATTAAGTGTGACGCGCTTATAGCGCGCACCTTATGTGGGCATTATGCAGCGCAACACTAACGGATTGCGGAGGTCTTTAGCGCTCTAATGAAAATCATTTGTTTTCCGCATTTTTTCTATCTTTCAGAAGTCTCCCGTTTAATCGAAATTGGCAATGCCCTTCGTAAGCTAGAACAAGAAGTGATTTTCTTTAGCCATGGCGGACCTTATGAATCGATTGCGCGAGAAGCGGGGTTTGAGGTTGTGTCGATCACTCCAACCATGTCTCCGGAACGTGCGAACGAGTATATGAAATACAATCGGGGAGAAGGCGATAAGTCATTAAGTAGTAGCTTCTTTACCTACGAAGAACTGAAAGCGTATGTGCCAGCAGAAGCCGACGCTTTACGGCAGGTAAATGCCGATGCTGTACTTATCGGATGGAATCTTCCCTCATATTTATCTGCTCAGCTAGCAGGAATTCCGATTATTGTGCAACAACCGGGTCCTTGGACGGCACCATTTTTTGATCGAAAGATGGCGGAGTTCGCACCTGCCGCTGTAGGTGGGAGCATAGTGAGTCTATTTCACAATTTGCCAATGGACAGGCTTGTGAATTGGTTGATGCCCAGGGTGCGTCTCTGGACTAAGCCCTTCAACCAACTGGCATTGGAATTGGGCTTACCTCAATACAAAAGCACACTCGATTTCATGGCGGGGGATCTGACGCTGGTAATGGACACACCGTCCATTCTCGGGATTAGCCCGGAAGAGCTTGAGGACTATCGCCCCGTGCATCCTGAGTTCTTTCACAAACCACCCAAATACAGATACGGTGGCCCCTGCTATGCTCGACTTCCCGGTGAAGTGCCTAGAACGGTGCGGGACCACTTCGACACTCCTCGAACTAAACTGTACTGCGCGATGGGTGTGTCAGGCTCACCCAAGGTTCTTCGTTCGATAATTGATATTGTCCGTGGGCTCGACTTGCGGGCTCTGATCGTGACGACGACTATTCTAGATGATGAAAATAACGGGTCTTCCGACCAGGTACTTTTACAATCGCATGTGCCTGCTCATTTGGTGAACCCGATGGCAGATATCGCGATTACACACGGCGGTGCGGGTACTGTGCAGACGGCTATTCATTCAGGCACTCCGTTAGTGGGAATTCCGATGCATCAAGAGCAGGCAGGAAATATTTCTCTCGTCAAAAGGCAAGGTGCCGGGCTGATGTTGTGGAAACAGGAATTAAGCAGAAAACACCTTGCATCAGCACTGGAGAAGCTTGTTACTGATTCCCAGTTTCGAGAGAACATGAAACGACTGAAGCTGGAACAGGATCAAATTGATGGAGCAGCGAAGGCCGCTCAGGTAATAGTCAATTTCTTTTAGAACAGACAGGCATAACAATGGACTGAAAACCGACGCCACTGAAGCGTCACAGCTTAGCCCAGGCGTTAAGTGTCCAGTAACGAGATATTAGTATGACTGAATATGAGGCAATGTATTTATTAACAGAGACATTTGATCGAATTTGGTCTCATATTCAATTTTGGTCTAGCGTATCTTTCGGCTATTTGATTTTGGCGCACGTTGCAGCACATCGTCTGAATCCTCTTCTCATATCAATTCTCACTATCTTGTACATTGCCTTCTCCATTCATATGCTGGACGTTATGAGACTTAGTAGTGCATATGTGATTGGCTATACAGAGACTTTAAGACAGCTTGCCGACACTGCCGGCCTGAACACACCAGCCGCGAGAGTAGCTATTAGTGAACAGCGTAGCGTTTGGGCAGGGGGCATCGCTATGCTCGGCACGTTTATCGTCACTGTCGTCTATTTGCCGTACAACTACTATCGACAACGGCGTGCCGACACTTGACCTAGCCTTTCAGGGAGACCTCCCGACTGCGTGCTCCGGCCCCTGCTGGCGGCGTTGTGTGGCGTGATGCGATTTGCCTGGGCGTGGGGCCCTGGGCCAATGAGCCTCACGGCGATTACTTACGCCTTTCTCTTGCCGTCGCTTTCTATGGCTGCTCTTTACTTTGGTTTCGTGAAGGCGCGTTCGCTGGGATGGCTGGCCACTGCCGCGGCGATCTGGGGTAGCTTCGGGGGCTACTCCGCGTGGCTAGCAGTGACGGGCAGCGCATGAACAAAGCGAATGGACGCTCGCGAAGCCTGGAAAATCGAAGGTCGAGCACGCAGCCCAATAAGAACATCAAGTGTGACGCGCTTACAGCGCGCAGCTTGTGCGGGCGTTAGGTATCTGTATGGCACCGGCAACAACACGAGCCTGGATCCTACTTTCGGTGCCAGATACAGGCGGGCAATTGGAAGAAGTAATTGGAATGGCAGACGCACTAAATCATGCAATTCCGACTGATCTGGAGCTAAGAGACAGTTTGGGCTGGTTGAGATCCGCAGGTCTTATTCAGAAAGAAGGTAAATTTTTCCTCAGAACGCCGGACGGTAACAGGCTTGTCTCCCAGCACCAGAGTAAGCACAGAGCTGTGTTCAAATTATGGGATGCGGTTGCAGAATCACTCGAGCAGCTATCCGTTACAGATTATCAAGAAGAACAGCTTGCCGAGGAGTCAATTCAAGCCGCGCATGCAAAGTACCATAGGGAGTTCCGTAAACTGAATAGGAAGCTCAGTGGCAAGGATATCTAACCAGCGAGAGCAGTACCCGCAGCAAGTTACGTCGAAACCGCCTTCGGCTGGCCGCTTTCTCGGGCGTTATGCAAGTTATCCAATGCTTATCCTTAGTGAATAGGTTCTGCTCAGAATATATATGAAATTATTAATACGTAACTTAGATCGATCAACCACAGAAAAAGAATTGAGAGGTTTGTTTGAAGAATTTGGTGCAGTTCAATCTTGTAATTTGGTAATTGATCAAATTAGTGGCGCGTCTAAAGGTTTTGGTTTCGTTGAGATGCCAAAGTCTGGTGAAGCAAAAGTCGCAATAAGAAAACTAAACAAAAAAGCTATCGGCAGCAATATAATTCGAGTTAAGAAAGCTGAAGATAAAAATACTTAACGAGGCCAGGCACAATCGCCCACTTTGTGGGCTAGACCTCCGCACTTCGAGCTCCGGCCTGTGCTGGCTCCGGGTTTCCCCTACACTAGCGAGAGTAATCGCTGACGACTTTTAGCCGTCAGCCAACCAGGCTTGTATATATCTGCCAGGCACACCAAAAACCTACTTGCATACTCAGGACAATTCACATGTACAAAAAGGTACTTTATGCAGGCTGGGCCGATATGGATTTCAATTCCCATATGAAGAACACGGCGTATCTGGACAAGACTGCCGACGTGCGACAGATGTTCTTGATGGAACACGGCTTTCCAGTTGAAGAATTCGTTCGGCTCAGGGTCGGGCCCGTGGTCATGAAGGACGAAGTCGAGTATTTCAAGGAGGTCGGGCTGCAGCAGCAAATCACCGTGACTTACGCGCTTGCAGGACACGCATTGGACGGGAGTCGCTTCCTGCTCAGGCATGAGATCTTCCGTCCGGATGGAAAACTCAGCGCGCGAGTCTCGAGCGCAGGAGGATGGCTGGATTTAACCGAGCGAAAGCTCATCGCGCCTCCGCCGGCCCTCCTATCTGCCATGAATTCCCTCGAGAAAACGAGCGACTTCATCGATCTCCCTTCGAGCATAAAGACGCGTGTCTAATCATTACATCGAGCTGACGGCCCACAGTAAGCCGTGGTCTATAGTTGATGCCGTAGGTTGATCATTCCTTACGTAAGACGGGCTGTAGATCGAAGGCAGACGTAATAGTATGGCGCGATACCCCAGGGAGAGACTTGTATGAAATCATTCCTTCGCGAAAATCCCACGATCGCTTTTGGACTGGGTTTGCCACTATTGCTGGTGGTGGTGTTTCTGTTGATTTCGGGGATACCCACTCTTTTGGTGGATCCGCCGCAGCACGACGTGCTTTATGCGACTGGATTCTACAACGACCAGGAAGGCCTGCAGATAGCCGTCGTGGATCAAAAAGTACAGGTGAACTACCGAGGCATTGTGCAGAGTAGGGCAAATACCGCGTCTGTGGCGCTACTACTCGAAAACCGGCGCAGTGCAGGAAATCGCGATTTTACTGCCGCGCGGCCTGAAGTCGTTCGGCGCAAAACTCGATTGAACCCGGCGACTTCCGACAACAACCCCGATAGATGTGCCCGATCTCGAAGGTCTGGTCGTAGACTCATCAAGCATCGCGCCGGATGGCTACGAGTTCAGTACCGGTAGCGATCGCTACTCGGGCAACATTTTCGCGTGGCCTGTTTTATTCGTCGCGATATCGCCATCAGGCAACGCTTTCAAAAGATGGCCGCAGCATTCGTCTGCCGAATGTCGACAATCCGTTATTACCGTCAAAATACCCGGTTTATAGGCTGGGTAGTGTCGCCATGATTTCGCTGCTGGTCTTGATCATAATTCTGCTGCTGATCGGCGGCGGCGTCTGGGGCTGGCCGCTGGTCGCTGCAGCACTCGGTTTGTCGAGCGTAACCGACAAGCCCGGCGCGCTGAAGCACATCAAACAACTGATGAACACCTACGACATTTTGCCGGCCGAGGTCGAAGCCGCATTTCATGCGCCTGCCTCTGCGGAGGATTCGTCAGCAAGCGCAGCAAAGGGGACATTGCCAAGACGCTGTTCACCTATCTCGGCGCAATTTTCATTCTCGCGGGTGTTGGCACCTACATCGGGACATTCTGGGACACCATGGGCAGTGCGATGCGGGTGCTGGTGACGCTGGGCATTGGCTACGTTCTGCTCATCGTGCTGGTTGCCGCTCTGCACGAGCAACGATACCCCAAACTCGTTCTGCCGTTGACGCTCGCCAGCGTGTTCATGATGACCGGTGGCTGGTACGTGCTTCTCGATGAAATGTATCCGGACAGCAGTAACTGGCGAGCCGCAACGCTCTTTGTGTGCGGCGTAATGGCCCTGCACCAGGGCGTATTGTTCGGCAAGTACCGGCGCACGGTGCTGGCGTTTACTTCGCTCTTTTTTGTCTATGCCTTCATGCATGTTGGCCTCGATTTGCTCGGGCTCGAGATCGCTTATATCGCCATAGTTCTGGGCGCCTCGCTGTTCCTGGTCGGTACTGCCCTGGAGAAAACGTCTCACCGCGTGCTCGCGGAACCCGCCTTGCTGATCGGCGTCTGCTGGCTGAACAGCGGCCTATTCGATCGCATAGCGATGTTCACGTCCGGCAATTGGGCAAGTCTGGTTATCGGCGTAAGCCTGATGCTGACAGCCTATGGATTGCAAAAATCCGAGCGCTATCCGCGCCTGATTGCTCTCGGCTATTTTGTTGGTTCGATAATGGCTTACGCGGGTCTGTTCGACCTCGTGCAGAACACCTCCGTTGAGCTGATTTATCTCGCGGTGACGACCTCCGCACTTTATGCCTGTGTAGTACTGGAAAGCCGGGCTCTGTTGTTGACCACCGTCATTGCGATGCTTGGCCTTCATTGGCTATTACTCCGCGGAACATTTTGCGGATTCCCTGGGTTGGCCGATCACGCTGGTGCTAATGGGTGTCGCTTTCCTGGGCGTCGGTGCCATCGCCCTCAAGGTAAAGCGACGTCTCTAGAATTTAGTGGCCCGACTAAATTACTAATCCAGATAATAAAATCGCATATTTAACTTACGCCGATGATTACTATTTTGATCGGGAAAGGCAGTGGCGATACCTAAGCCTCACAAACAATCTGACCAGCATTCGACCGGCCACTGCTGCAGGCGTCAGGAGGCTATCAAAGCACTACATGTCCTGGTGACCAGGATGAAGAACCCGATGCAAACCAGGTGTCTGACCAACAGGAAGGATATATTCAGTATCGGATCGGATGTGCGACAGCGTCCGCCGGGTTATCGCCCGACCGTGAAGTCGGTAACCAGCACCGCATTGTCCGGCACCGGCGTATCCGGAATGCCTTTGTTGTTTTCCGGGCCGAGATTCAGCGATGACAGGTCCATCACGTGATTAAACAGCGCTTTGCCCTCGTTCTTGGTCCGCACGAACACCATTTTCTGGCTGTCTCTCGATAGCGACTTCATGCCGTCGAAACCTGCGCGATAAGTCAAACGCACGGGTTCGCCACCGGCCAGATCACCCAGGAACAGCTCGTGGTTGTAACCGTCGAGGATCGTCGTGTACACGTAGTGGCGGCCATCGGCCGCTGGAGCAGGCCCCCAGTACATGCCGCGGTCGAAGGTGCGCTGGGTCAGCTCGCTGCCGTCGTGCTTGATCGTAAACACGGTCATTGGCGTGGGCGTGATCTTGCCAAGTTCGCTCGCGCGCCAGGCCTGAAAAATAATGGTCTCATTGTCCTGTAAATAGAACGGCGCGCCTGGCTGCCAGTCGTCGGTGAACGTGATCTGCTCTTCATCACTGCCATCCGGCCGGATGTGCCACAGGTTCATGTTGCCATCGATATCCCGCGCGAACACGATCCATTCGCCGTTCGGCGACACTGTCACTTCGGCGTCGTACCATTCGTTATTGGTGAGCCTTACGATGTCTTTTCCGTACAGGTCGGAGGTGTAGAGTTCCGCGCCTTGTGGATAGTTTTCCGCGTCTGACCAGTTACCGAGCGGCATGTCCATATTGTCCCGGGTTGACGTCCAGATAACGCGCTCCCCGTCCGGGAAAAAGTAAGAGCAGGCATCCTGACCACGATCGTTTATACGTCGGCTCAATTTTCCGTCGTCGGTGAAAATATAGGTCAGCGCGCCGCCGATTCGGCTGTCGTCGGCTGCCTGCGCATCCGGATCCCGGGCCTGCGCGATCAGGTGATAGTTGTCGGGTGCGTAGTACGCTTCCGCGGCCGGTGGGATATCCGGGATAAGGCGCACTGGTAGTTCATTGCTGTTGTCTACGGGCGGGCCCTGAGGGCTGGCGCCCGAGACTGCGTCGGTTTCGGCATAGGCATCAGCATCAGCCTGGGCCCAGACAACCGTCGTAAAAAGCAGTGAGGTTAGAATTAAAGCCGCGGCATACAGTGCGCGAAAAATATTCATGGCATGAGGCTCCTGGGAGAACTCTTGTTGCGCTTGCTGACAATGCTCCGCTTGCACTGCACAACTCAAATCATTGTAGCAATGCGTCAGAACTTAGACCATCCAGGCAGCCTATGCCAGCCACCGCAATCGTCAAGGGACCTGACACCATCGAACTGTTCAAGAATTCACGCACCTGGTCGATCACGTAGGCCCAGCAAATACCCGGCTAAACTGTAAAAGGCCCAACTTTAGTGTTGTGATATGTTGCCCACTAAACAGTTAAACAACCGACTGCAATAAGCGGTTGGCGCTTTTTTTGTTCTTTCCGCGCGGCAACTGCTCAAGGCGTCAAGTTGCCCTGAAGATACCTTTTAACATGAACTCAGATTCACAAAGTCTTATCCGCCCAGCTGAGCGCCGGGATGCCGCAGCGATTGCTGAGATCTATAACCACGCAATCCTAAATACAACGGCGACTTTCGACATTGATCCAAAAACACCGGCTGATCGTCTCGCCTGGTTAGAATCCTGCGACCAGCGGCATCCCGTTTTAGTCTTAGAGGCTGGAGATAGTGTTTTGGGGTGGGCCTGCCTCAGGCCGTGGTCCGAAAAGAGAGGCTACGACGACACAGTCGAAGGCAGCCTCTATGTCCATCCTGATTACCACAATCGAGGTTATGGCCAACAGCTCAATGCTGCCATTACAGATTCGGCACGGGAACTCGGCTTTCACACGATGATCGCCCAAGTTGCCGGCGACAGCGATACCAGCCTGCATCTGTGCGAGTCGTTTGGCTATCGGCGCATTGGCATAATGAGGGAAGTGGGTCGAAAATTCGGTCAGCTCTTAGATGTTCATATTTATCAATTGATGCTGTCTGATGAGACGCAGGAAACAGCCTAACCAGCACGAGCAAAGGGCGTTTGAGCCCGCGGCGGACCGCTGAGAATCCTACTTGGCGCCTTGGGCTTTTGCGCGGGGGATTTTGTACCAATACGTATTCACTTCAGGTGAGAACGGTGCGGGCGGAGACCGGAGAGTTACTGGACCTGCCCGGAGACCACAGCGGCAAAGGGGTCAACAGGAGATCGCAATGAGCGTTTCGGAAAAAGGTTCTCACATAATTTTAGGTATCCCGAAAATACCTCAACGCTATGCGTCCATTGTCATGTCCTTGCTGCTGTCTATTTTCATGACGTGCATCGTTTCGATGATTAGCACCTATAGGGGTATAGGGGCCGACCCGGACTTTATCCGCATTTGGCTGGGAGCCTGGGCAATCTCGTGGGTCGTTGCATTTCCGACCCTGCTGTTGGTTATGCCGATCGTGCGCAAATCGACAGCGGCGCTTGTCAGGGCCTCGTGAGAAGCGCGGGCTGCGAAGCATAGCCCGCAAGCTGCCCGTCCGTCGCTGCAGTGACACGCGGTTAATCACAGTAAGCGCGCGGGTATCAGACCAGCGCGGATGACAGCCTAGCGATCTTCGGATGCCTGCATGGCAGCGTCGAGTTCTTTTTTACGCGCCTGCTGAAGCAAGTCAACATTGCGGGCACGGTCCATGGTTCCGACCATCGGCCCAAAGCTGGAGCCCTGCAGAGCCTGTGTCTTTTCGGCAGTTGTACGCCCCTGGTCTTCGCTGTTCTCGGCGGGGCTACAACCCGCTGTTGCACTGATCAGGATAACGGCAAGTAGACGTGCGCTGGCTCTTGGCATGTTCGTGCTCCAAACTGGGAAACGGCGGCGTTTTCGCCACGCATGGGAGCAATATAGGCCGCCCCAACGCTTCGCACTTCGATGCATGTCACCTTTCTGATAGCCTTTCTATGGCTGTTCATCGCTCACGGAGCCTGGTTCCGGCAGAGATGACTAGCTCGTTGATAGCGGCAGGCGCCGGCCGCTGCAGGACACTGGCCCTGATTGGTTTGTGACCTGTTGCCTGATCAGGCGACACTAGTTTCTCACCCACTGCTGGAATCACTGCAACATGTACCTACCCGAGGGCCCCAAACGCCCCAAAACGGCTGAATTAGACGCTTTCTGGGCTGGCGTCTGCGAGAAATCACCGGACATCGCTGAAGGTGCTGACTACCAGGTGCGGTGGATCGGCCTGGACAACGACAGCACGGAACAGATTATCGACTTGATCCTTGCCAGGGATAAGACGGGCACTTTCACACTGCCATGGCTTATCGAGCGCACGGCGCAGCCTGACCCGCAGGTCGGAGACCTGATCATCCTGATCGATTTTGACGGTAAGCCGCGCGTAGCAGTGCGGCTTACCCATATTCACACGGTGAGCTTTGGAGAGATTACGGCACAAGACATCGCCATCGACGGGTCGCCGGTACGCGCACTGGATATCTGGCGGCCGCTGCATACGCAGTACTGGAACGCGATGCTTGTGCCCTTCGGGCTGGCCGTCAGCGATGATATGCCGGTGCTGGTCGAAGCCTTTGAGCTACTGGACGCGGCCTGAGAATTTATCTTTGCGCGATACCGCTTGACATGAAAGGCTCAGAGATTAGCGATGAACGACTCGTTTTTTTACGCGCCTGAAAAGACCTGATTCCGGAGCAAAGCTATGGCCACCAAACCACCCGGGTTCGATATGCCGCCCGGCGAATATGCCGGGGATGTAACGTCCGCGAGCGCATGGGAGACACTCTCAGCCGAAACAAACGCCAGGCTGGTAGACGTGCGAACTGAAGTCGAGTGGAAGTTAATCGGCCAGCCCGACCTGTCATCCATCGGCAAGCAGGCAATCTACCTGCAATGGGTAACTATGCAGGGGCCGAATACTGAATTTGTCGCCGAGCTTGATGCAGCGCTGAAAGAAGCTGATACCGCGCGTGACGCACCGATATTCTTTATTTGCCAGTCTGGCGGGCGTTCGAAAATCGCCGCCATGCAATGCACCAGCCTGGGCTATACACGCGCGTACAATATTGCGGAAGGCTTTGAGGGTGATCTCGATGAGCACCAGCATCGCAATAGTGTGAGCGGCTGGAAAGTCGCCGGACTGCCCTGGCGACAAAGCTGAATCCGCAGACAGCCTGGCACCCAGGTCATTATCGGCCAACAGCGGATGAGCGTGACAGAACTGTGCGATCAGCGAGTCGACTTTGGCCCCTCAGGTCACTGCGCGGCTCTGAGTTAACCCACTCGATGCAGGGAGACTGCAATGGCCCAATACATGATCACCTATCTCGGCGGCAACCCACCGTCCAGCCCCGAAGCTGGCAAACAGCATATGGCCAAGTATATGAGCTGGCTATCGTCCCTGGGCGAAGCGGCGGTCAGCCCGGCCAACCCGCTGAAAGGCACCAGCACCGTGCATCCGGACGGAACGGTTACCAGCGGGGGCACGACGAGCATGTCTGGTTTCACGGTGGTGGAAACCGAGTCCATGGAAGCGGCACTCAGCATCGCCAGGACCTGCCCATTTCTTGAGATCGGCGGTTCGCTGGAAGTATCTGAGCTGATGAAAATGCCTGGCATGGCCTAGGCAGGCACGCCAGGGCCGGCGCTGCGCCATAGTTTTGGCCTGCCTGGCTTGTGTCGGCTGACCGTCATGCCGCGACAGAAATGAGCGATATTGTTGTTAATAAAGCGATGCCGAGCCAGGCCGATGATGCCTGCCGGGTGATATACCGCTCGATATCCAAAGTCTGCGGCCCCGATTATTCGCATGACCCGGAAGCGATGGCTGAATTGCTGTCACCGAATACACCCGAGAGTCTCGGTGCATGGATTGAGGACCCGCAGAACTATGCCGTGGTCGCTACACACCAGGCCGCGGTGATCGGCTTTGCGCTGATTCGCAGCAACGAAATACTACTGAACTACGTGACACCGGAATACATTGGCCAGGGCGTAGGCCACCGACTGCTGATGGCACTCGAACGCCACGCCGAAAGCCAGGGCTGCAGAGAGCTTCACTGCACGAGCACTATTACCGCAAAGCGCTTCTATACCGAGCATGGCTTCCAGTCCTTCGGCAAAGCACTTTACATCGGCAATATCCCGGGTGAATTTCCCCTGCGCAAGATGCTCACCGGCCAGGCTCGGCAGCAGCCGGCAACGCGGAGTCGCGGAAAGCTGTGACAGGTCCCGGAGCTTGTGTATGGTTTGTGCGTCGGGGGCCGATTTATCCGGCGCTGCGGCGCTTCGGACAAGACCATGAATGACTGGAAAGCACGCGTTGCCGGCGAGAATTGTCCCTTTGACCTGCCCCGCCCGAATATCGGCGAGTCGCTGATCAAGGTCGAGCAACTGTCCATCTCGAGCCTGTTTCTGGAACGCATTCAGACCTACCGAGGACACTGTTTGCTGGTTTTCGACCCCCGGCACGTCACGCGCATAGACGAACTCGCGCAGGAAGAGTGGCTAAAACTGTCGATGGATATTTATCGGGCCGAACGATCGCTGATGCGCGTCTTTCAGCCCGACCATATCAATATCGCCAGCCTGGGGCAGCTGGTGCCGCATTTGCACTGGCACCTGATTCCCCGCTACACGGACGATCCGCGCTGGGGCGGCCCGATCTGGATGACGACCGCGGAGGAAATGCAAACGGTCTATCTGGACGAGCAGGACTATGCCGCACGTGCCGAGGAAATTCGTCGCGAGTTGGTCAAGGCAGGCGGCTAGGCCAGATGTCGGAACACAAAGCCCGAGTTAACTGGCACACAGGGAGTGCTTTATCGCGAATTCGGTGCAAACCGTGATTGAGGTGTGCCTGTAATGCATAGGAATCAATGCCGGGCGCATCGCCGATGCCAGACGGCGCGCCCAAAGCGACTGCATGAAAGCCTGTAACCAATGCGGAAAATGCTGCAAGAACTACAGCGATGGGGGTCTGTCGGCGTCGGAAACGGAAATTGACTGGTGGGAAACGCATCGACCCGAGATTTTCGCCCATGTCGCTGAGGGCGAAATCTGGGTCAGCCCTGAGACGGGCAAACGACTGGCCAGCTGCCCGTGGCTGGCATCGTCGCAGGAGACAGGCAAATATATCTGCCGCATTTATCATGATCGGCCCGACGACTGCCGCCACTACCCCGTGACCATCGAGCAGATGATCCAGGATGAGTGCGAAATGCTCGAGCCCGGTGACCTGGCCGATATGAAAAAGGCGCAGCGCACACTGGACTTGTTAATGGCGGAAAGTCGTCCGCCGGTTATTCGCTAGGTAACGTGCAGCAAGCCATCACCGGATATCACCGAGATGAGCAAGGCCATTGGGTGGCGGAGCTGGCCTGCGGGCATTATCAGCATGTGCGCCATCAACCGCCCTGGACCAATCGACCATGGGTAACCACGCACACCGGCCGGGCAGCTATGCTGGGTCAGCCACTAAACTGCAGGAAATGTGACGAAGGGGCGCCGGCAGACAGCCAAGAATAGGGCCGCCTGCTCACGTATGACCAACTGAAACTCCGGCTGAATATCCGCACCTGGCCGGGCCTACACAGACTGTGTGACTGCGAACAGAAAAGACGTTCGCACTAATCAAGACGTCGGCCGTGATCTCAAGCTGCGATCTCAATTGTCTGCGGTGGTAGGCTTGGCCGGTGAACAAGTTTCTGATCGAAGTCACCGTTAAGAATTGTCCGGCACTGGCGCGATATCTGCATCAATTCCCAGACCCCTTGTCAGCAGCGAGAGTTAACACCATGCCAGTTTTTGTATGTACTGCCGGGTGCAGCGAATGAAAATCTGGGTAGATGCCGACGCCTGCCCGGGAGTAATCAAGGAAGTATTGTTTCGCGCGGCCGAACGCACGGGTATCGCGGTAACCCTGGTTGCCAATCATCCCCTGCGTACACCGCCGTCGAAACTCATCACCGCATTGCAAGTCACGCAGGGCTTTGATGTGGCCGATAACGAAATCGTAAAGCGACTCGCAGCCGGCGATCTGGTCATCACCGCGGACATTCCGCTGGCCGCCGAGGTGCTCGAGTTGGGCGGCCAGGCGCTGAATCCGCGCGGAGAATTGTATTCAGCAGAAAATATTCGCCAGCGTCTGAACATGCGCGATTTCATGGATACCATGCGTGCCAGCGGTTTCGATACGGGCGGCCCGCCGGCGCTGAGCCAGCGTGACCGGCAGACCTTCGCCAACAACCTGGACCGCTTGCTGGCACGCCAGCGGGCCGCGAGCAACAGCAAGCATCAGTCGTAGCCCGGCGCCGGACGTATGAATAAAGCTACCACTGATCACTGGAATGCCGCCGACTACGCACAACACGCGCGCTTCGTCTCCGACCTGGGCGAGCCGGTCCTGGATTTATTGGCCCCGCAGCACGGCGAGCGACTGCTTGATCTGGGCTGTGGCGACGGGGCGCTGAGCTACAAGCTGCAGCAGCGCGGTTGCCAGGTGATTGGCGTGGATGCCAGCCCGGAGATGGTAAAGGCCGCCCGCGACCTCGGCCTGGACGCGCGGCTTATGGATGGCCAGGCACTGGATTTTGAAGCCGAGTTCGATGCGGTATTTTCCAACGCGGCATTGCACTGGATGCCGGACCCGCAGCCGGTCATCGAGGGTGTCTGGCGAGCCCTGCGACCGGGCGGTCGTTTCGTTGCGGAATTTGGTGGTCACGGCAATGTGCAGTTAATCGTTGCCGCCATCGAGCAGACCCTGGTTGATTGGCAGCTGCCGTTTAGCAGTCCCTGGTATTTTCCTACCAGCGAGGAATATACCCGGCGCCTGGTCAAGGGCGGATTTGAAGTCACATCACTGCAATTGTTCCCGCGCCTTACGCCGCTGCCGGGTGACATCAGTGGCTGGCTGGAGACCTTCGCCGGCAGCTTCATGACCCCGGTAGATCCGAGCCGGCATAGCGAATTTATTGCCCAGGTGTGCGAACGTTTGCGGCCGCAGTTATGCGACGCGCAGGGAAACTGGCAGGCCGACTATGTGCGCTTGCGCTTCCAGGCCTTGCGGCCGCGGCAACGCGGGCCGAGACGGTGACGGAGCCCCTCACGGGTGGCGGCGGTACGAGCAACCCGCCCCTCCTGCAAGCCCGGGATATTCCGCTGCTCATGGGCCTGGCGGCACTGTCGTTGCCGGCCTGGCTGCTACCCGCGGGCGCTTGGCCGAGCTTGAGCCGGCAGCTGGCCGCCGTTAGCAGTCCACTGCTGCGCCGGCGTTCGCTGCGGGTGCTCGCCGCAATGGATGTCGCCGGCGACGCAGCCGGCGCGCTGCTTTATCGCCAGTGGATTGCGCTGCGTATTGAAGAACAGCTGCAATACCTGCGCGAACACCGGCCCGGCGGATGGCAGCCTGAATTAGCCATTGCGGGTGCACAGCATCTGGATCAGGCTTTAAGTCGTGGCCACGGCGCCATTTTGTGGATCGCACCGCAGGTAATGGCTTCACTGCTTATCAAGCGCGGCCTGAGCGAAGCCGGCTACCCGATGGAGCATTTGAGTCGCGAATTTCATGGCCCGTCGGACTCGCGCTTCGGACGGCGCATGATCAACCCGATTGCCAACCGTGCCGAAGATCGCTATCTCGCGCACCGTCATGCCATGCAATCGGGCCACGAGCTCAAAGCATTGCGACCACTGGTGCGCGCGCTAAAGCAGGGACGCATCGTGTCCATCAGCTGTGCCAGTTATGGCCAGCGACTTGCACCGCTGGCCCTGCTGGGCGGTGAATTACCCGTGGCTACGGGTGCCGCCAGCCTGGCTGTCAGCAGCGGCGCGGCCCTGTTACCGGTGCTGCTGCAACGTGAAGGCACGACCAGTTTCCGGATCCAGATTGAAGCGCCGTTGCAGGCCAAGGCCAGTACAAGCCGCGCGAGCATGATCGACAGCCTGCTGAGCGCATACGCGAAAGTACTGAACCTGCAGCTGGCAATGCACGCGGCAGAGTTCGCTGACTGGCGCTTGCTGCGCCCGACGGGCGCGCCTTAGTACGCCCGCAGCAAGCAGCCAGAACAGGCAACGCATGAATTTGTATCGACCGACCACAAGCCGGCTCGGGCAAGCCCCTTATTCACACGAGTCAGTCGCTGCTGAAACCGATCTCTTTGTGCTTGCCGTCGCAAAATGGTTTGTTCTCCGACGCGCCGCAACGACACAGTGCTACCTGCTCACCCTGCCAGGCGCGTTGACCGCTGCCGTTGACCAGTGTGAGCTTGCCTTTTAGTAACAGCGGGCCGTCTTTAGCCGCCGTCACCTGCAGCGCGCCACCAACTTCATCCAAAGGCTTGCCGCGGTCACCCACGGCACCGTAGTCCTCGAACTTGGCAGCCAAGTGCGAGTTATCGCAGAACGGCTTGTTCTTCGACTGCCCGCAGCGGCAAAGCGCTGCACGAAAAGCCAGCCCGGGCGCATCGCCCGGCGCGTTAGCAATCTGTAGTTTGCCGCGCAGAAACAGCGGGCCGTTCACTGCAACCACGGCAGTATTTTCCGGCGCCGCAGACTCCGCCTCGCCGTCATCCTTGCGCTGGTAGGTCAGCGCGCCCGTCGGGCAGCGCTCGACCACGTCGATCACTTCTTCCGAGCTGGTCACATCGGGCTGGCACCAGGGTTTGCGGCCGCCAATAAACAGCTCGCCCTTGGCCCGCCCGCATTCACCCACGTGAATACACAAGTCGCCGACCCAGGTAACGTCGATCTGTTCACCCGCGAACTCAAGCGGCTTGTCTTTACTCATCAGGCGTACGTCCTTTTACTATGCCGACGGACTCAGACGGCCGGCTTGCGGAACTTCAGCGTGAAGCGATCGCTTTCACCAATGGCCAGGTACTTGTCCTTGTCTTCATCCTTCTTGCGCAGCGTCGGCGGTAAGGTCCAGACGCCGGTGTCGTAGTCCTTGGTATCTGCAGGATTGGCGTTAATTTCAGACTTGGCCTCGAGCTCAAAACCGGCCGCCTCGGCCAGCGCAATGGCATAGGCCTCATTGACGTAGCCGGACGCAGCCTTGGGATCCTGCTCCACGTCGGGATTGCCGCGGTGCTCGATCACACCGAGTACGCCGCCGGGTTTCAAGGCCGCGTACATCGCGGCAAAAATATCCTCGGCAGAGCCGCGCGGCATCCAGTTATGAATACTGCGGAAGGTCACTACCAGATCCACGGAGCCTGGCTCGGCGATGGTCATTTTGTCCGGCGGCATCAGCACCGTCATTTTTGCATTGCCGTAGACCTCGGGGTTGGCCGCGAGTTTTTCCTGGTAGGCAGCCAGTCCCTTGCGAATAAATTCCATATCCGATTCCGGATCCCAATGGGCCGCGTAGAACTGGCCTTTCTCGTTCACGTAGGGCGCAATAATCTCGGTATACCAGCCGCCCGATGGCCAGATTTCGACCACATGAGATTCCGGCGTCAGGCCAAAAAACTCCAGCGTCTCGATGGGGTGACGGTAGCTATCGCGTGCGCTGTTGCCTTCAGCGCGATGCGCACCTGCAGCCACCTCGGCCAGGGTCAGACCCGCAGCAGCAGGTTCAGGCGCAGGCGCGGCGGCCGGCGCGGGCGCTGCAGCCTGGCTTGCCGGCGGGCTCTCAGCGCCACCACAGGCCACCAGCAACGCGGCAGCAACAAATATAATCAGAAACTTACACAAGCTGTGCATAGCCACTCTCCAGGAAAAAACCGAGCGTTGAACCAGGCCAAGCAGCTTAAAAGAAGCGGCGGGGGAATGCCAAGCCGGGTCGGCTCAGGCGAATACGCGGTTGTGAATGTGGCTGAGTTTATCGGGCTGCGGCAGGCGCCAGAATTGGCGCAGTTCGCGCGTCATGGCCGGCTCGGGGTGGCCGGGCTCGAAACGGCTCTCCAGGCTGCGGCAATAGGCGGTGGCGAAGCGCGTGGCCTGCTGATAACGATGCAGCTCGTCGGCGCCAAGCTGGGGCAGAAAGCTAGGTGCAGCGAACAGTTGCTGAAACAAGTCTCCCAGTTGCGCTGTATTGTCCTGACGGGCCATCAGCAGGCGCGCGCCCACGTATTTGTCGACCTCCGCCTGCAGCTCCATCTCCAGCAGGGTGACGCGGCGGTCCGAGGATGCGTTCCAGGCCAGGTAGAGAAAATGGCTCACGCCTTCCAGCGCCAGGCAAAAGTCAGCGAGATTATTCTCGCCCAGCTGCTGCACCGGATCCGACCTGGCCAGACGCTCCAGCAGTTCATCGTCCAGAAACAGCGCCATGTCCAGGTATTCGCCATCTTCACGCAGCAACAGCTTTTCGTCGGCCGCGCGACCACTATCACCTTCCCACAAGGACACAAAGCCTGCATCAGTAACCAGGAAATCTCTTACGTCTGCATCGAGATCGACGCCGTAGACGTTAGTGAGCAGGTTTTGCAGACCGTCGAGCAAGGTCAGTGCTCAGTGCGAGTAGTCGCTACGCGCCTGCTCCATGGGATAGATGCCCATTTCCTGCAGTAGTCGGGCGGCGCGGCCGCTGCCGGTTTTCACCCACAGCTCATATAGCCGCATGGCGTCTTCGTCGCTGCTGCTGCGCGCGGATTCCCTTATCTCATGCAGCACATCCACGACCTCGCCGAATTTAGCGCCGAGTTCGTCGAACACTTCGCCCAAGGCGCGACCGCGCGTCGTGCCGCGCAGGCTGCCGGCCAGGCTATGGTAAGCACCGCCGCCCATGCGCACGTAATAGTCGACATCGACAACAGCGCGGCGTAACCCATCAGCAAAGAAGCCGGCGACAAATAGCGAAACATCACCCATGCGTTGCAGGGCAAAATTTCGTTCCTCAGGGGTGGGCGCGTCCAGGGCATCATTTAGCATCAGCGCCAGCGGGCGAAGCTGCGGGCCTGCCGGACCGGGCTCGTAAAATTCTTCGGAGCGGGCAAACAGGGTCAGCAGATTGACCACGTAGTGACTGGTATGCGTTTCTATCACCACCTGGTTTTCTGCCATAGCAGCGTCGAGGGAGTCGCGGAAGAACTCCTCCAGGCTAGCCACGGGTATCAGACCGTGCTCATTCTGCTCACTGGTTGCCATTGTCACCTCCGGGTGAATGGGCCAGTTACACGCCGCAAGCGTTACGCTGTTACTGCAAACAAGACTATGCGGCGTTACGACCCCTTACACATCTGTTTTGAGCTGTGTTTGACAATAACTCGCGGACCGCAAGCTCAATGTGAAGCAGTTCACGTTGCCAACATCGATGAATGCGATGCCGCAGACTCGGACGGCGGCAATAAAGAAGACTGATTGTGGCGCTACAGTGCGCTAGCTCGCCAGCGCCAGCACCGGCTGCCAACCCAGTTCGCGGACCTGGCTATCGCCGGCGGTGTGAACGATACGAAAAGCCAGAAACTCGCCGGCGCGGCGCGGCGCGATACCCAGCTCCAGTCGCAATGGGTGAGCATCTCCGGCAGCCGAACAGTGCAGGTACCAGGCCTGGGCATCGCTGTCACCAGCCAGCCAGCCGGCTTGTCGCGCCGCCTGCAAATAGGCCCGACACTGGTGCAGCATATCGTCCAGTGCGCTGCCTTCAGCGCCCGGAAACAATACCCAGCGACTGCCGCGAGTAATAGCACCCAGAATCCGTAACACGCGACGACGTAGCCGCAACTCGACCCATTCCGGCGACAGGCCGCCGGCGCCGCCGAGACTGACACCGCCGCTCATCACCAGTCGTCCGGCGCTGGCGCGAACCAGGGTGTTTACTCCCGCGCGATGCAGGGTAGCGGTTTCCATCAGCGCAAGGCGCTGGTCCGGTCGCACCGCACAGCGCAAGCTGAGGCTCGCCGGGGTCGCTTCGCCGCGCGCGTCGCCGGCGGCCAGTGCGCCCATGATGGGACCGGTAGCACTGCCGCTGCGCAGCTCCGGAAACCAGGTAATGACGTTCGGACTATTCAAGCCATGCTGTTGCTGATCACGCAGAATATCAGTGGGCGTGCGCCAGTGATCTGGCGGCGGCATCACCAGCATGGCGTTACGTCGCTGGCAATAGCGTTCGGCGGCAAAGCCTGCCACCGGACCCAGCGCGCGATTGGCCGCGGGCGACAACAGGCAGAGCAGATCAATGGTCGGCACCTGCTCCAGCGCGTATAAACCTGTGCCATCTGCAATGGAACCGATCAAATCGTAGTCGGAAATTTCACCCTCATCGCGGGCCTGCGCTTCGACGTAAACCCAGGCAGCATTGTCGCGCGCCGAAGGCCCGATGGTCGCATTCGGCCGGCGCCCCGGTCCTTCGCCCAGCAAGCGGACCAGCTGCGAGCGCAACAAGGCATGGCCGACAAATTCCGGATGTGTGGAGTCGGCGGAAACACGCCGATGAATCTCCTGTTCGGCGACGTAGCCGGCGGTGCCGGAATCCAGGCGGTGAATCACCAGGTTGAACAGGCTGCCCTCGCCCGGCGCGATCTGGTCGTAATCCACCGACGCACGCAGGTGCTCCAGCGGACCGGGATGCAGGGCCTGCAAAACCAGCTGATCTTTACCGGCCGCCAGGCGCAGGCGATTACATTGCTGACTGCGGCTGACGCGCACCACCACAGCCAGTGTGCCGCCATTGTCGAAAAATCCGGACAGGTATTGTTCCAGCCGACTCGGGCGGTCGGGGGAACCAAAACGGCGCAGGTACTCGGCGACGCTGCGCACAGCGACGGGGATGTTGACCGGTCCGCGCGGTGCGGGACCAACGAAGGCAGCAACGGATTCCCGATTCAGAGGAATCGGATCTCCTGCCGGCGCTCCTTCCAGCACGACCATGCCGCCGGAGCCGGATTTGCCCACTGGCGCACCCCGCGAAAAAACACAACAACCCGTGGGAAATACTAACAGGGCAGCGCCGCTGCCACTAGCCAAGACCGGCTATTCGCGCAGGATGGGTTCAGCGTCTTCGTCGTTCAGCCAGGCGTAGGTCACCACGTTGTGCACGGGTTGCGCCGTGCGCAGCATCGCCGCTGCACCACCACTGCTGGTGAGCACGGAAACCGGGAAACCACTTTGTTCAGCGGCCACTTGCTGCAGCAAGTCCTGATCCACGGCGCGTATCGACTGCGCACTATCAACCAGTTTTGCCTGCGCCAGCTGCGCCAGCGAACCGGCCCAGTCGCGCTCATCTTCCAACAACGGCGGATGCGCCTCGAGCAACAAGTCACCCTGTTGCCAGGCCAGCAAATACGGCTGGTTGACGATCCTCACCGGTGTACCTATGGGCAGCTGCTCATAGAGATACTCGATATTCTCAGGGAACAGTCTTACGCAACCATGACTGACGCGCATACCAACCCCGGCCGGCTTGTTGGTGCCATGTATCAGGTAACCGGGAATCCCCAGGCCGAGCACACGGTTGCCGAGGGGGTTGTCCGGACCCGGCGGCACCTGGGCCGGTAACGGGTCACCGGCTTCAGCATGCTCGCGGCGAATAGACGCCGGCACAAACCAGACCGGATCGCGGGCCTTGGAGACCACCGTGGTTTCGCCCGTGGGCGTAGCCCAGCCTTCGCGGCCGATGCCGATGGGAAATGTTTCCACCACCTGCGGCTCACCCTCCACCGCCGGCGGGTAATAAAACAGACGTTTGCTGGCGATATTCAACACCACGCCTTCGCGCGGCGCGGCCGGCAATACAAAGCGGGTGGGCAGCAGGACCTCGGTGTCCTCACCGGGCAGCCAGGGGTCCACTTCCGGATTGGCCTGCACCAGTTCGTCATAGCCAAGGCCATAACTGCGCGCGATGTCGACGAAGGTATCGTCCTGGCGCGCGCGCACCAGCTGCAGCTGGCCCACAGTATCCTCGCCGGCCACCAGCTCAAAGCGGTTCGGGTCCAGGGGTGGCTGGGGTTCACTGATGACGGCCTGCCCGTCCGCGCTCTTGGGTGCGGTGAAAACAGCATCAAGCATGCCGCAGCCGCTAAGCATCAGTGTGCAAGTCAGCACGCAACAGACAGACCGATGGCATTTAATTAAATGAGTCAGCATAAGCGCGGGTACAGTGGTTAAGTTACCCGGCGAGAATCATCGGCGACAATCAGGATTCTTGCCGGCTGCCTTGGCGGCATTGTAACGCGCCAGTGCCTCGGGAAGTTGTTCGACCAGGTCGTCGATGCGGCTATCCGATGACGGATGGGTGGAGAACCATTCCGGCGGGGCGCCCTTGTTCTCGCGCGCCATGTTTTTCCACAACTTGATGCTGGCGCGCGGATCGAAACCGGCATCCGCCATGAAAAGCAGGCCGTCAGTGTCCGCCTCGCTTTCCTGGCTTCGACCGTAGGGCAATGACAGACCGAGCTGTGCGCCCATGGCAATCAAATCTCCGGTACCCGTCGGACCACCAATGGCCGCGGTAGCGCCGATCACACCGATTCGCGTGGTCGCTTCACGATTGGCCCGCTCCAGGGAATGCCGTTCGGTGACATGCGCCACTTCGTGGCCAATCACGGCCGCCAGCTGATCCTGGTTTTCGGCGACTTTAAGAATACCGGTGAATACGCCGATCTTGCCACCAGGCATGGCAAAGGCATTGATCATTTCATTCTCAAACACTTCCAGGTCCCAATCCATGCTGGCATAGGGTTCCTGCAATTCGTCCACAATGGCGCGGGCGATACAGCCGATGTAGCTGCGGGTGCGCGCATCATTGGAGATCATCGTGCTGCGCCGCATCTTCTCGAATTCTGCTTCAGACTGGGCTTCGATCTCGGCCTCGCTGACCAGCGGCAAGGCGCAGCCCCCCGCGGCCAGGCTGGCCAGGACCAGTAACAAAGACAACAGACGCTTCATGATGCGGAGAATCCTCTTACAGCGGCGGCCCCAGTATAACCGTGGCTATCCTGGCCGCCTCAATGCTTTAACGTGGCAGGCGGGCGCCCGTTGACCCCAGGCCGAAGTATTCGGCGCTGCTCTCCATCATCGACAGAAAGCGCTCCTGAAGTTTTGGTTTGCTGTGCCAGCTCACCTGCAACAGATCGCCGGCTTCGGCAGCCGCCATCAGGTAATCATCGCTGGAGCCCAGCTCATCGATCAGGCCCATTTCCTTGGCCCGGGTGCCATACCAGTACTCACCGGTGGCAACGGCATCGATATCCAGCGACGGGCGATGGGTGCGTACCAGCTCTTTAAACAGCCGGTGTACTTCCTCGAGTTCCTCGCGCAGCTTGTCGCGGTCTTCATCAGAGTTCTCGCCGAACATAGTCACCGTACGTTTATAGCGACCGGCGGTAACCTGTTCGTAGTCGACACCGCGTTCGCGCAAGGCGCGATTAAAGTTAGGCATCTGGAAAATCACGCCAATGGAACCGATAACTGCAAACGGTGCGGCAACTATGCGATCGGCGATGCAGGCCATCAGGTAACCGCCGCTAGCCGCGACTTTGTCCACCGACACGGTCAACGGGATGCCACGCTCTTTCAGGCGCAGCAGCTGCGACGCTGCCAGCCCGTGCTCATGCACGGCGCCGCCGGGATTCTCCAGCCGCAGTATCACCTCATCGCTGGACTCGGCGACGGACACGATGGCACTGATTTCCTCGCGCAACTGGGCCACGGCACTGGCGCGAATATCACCTTTAAAGTCGAGCACAAAATAACGCTTGCGTGCTGTCTCGCTCTTCTCGGCTGCCTTCTGATCCTGCTTGTCGGCCTTCTTCTCCGCCTTGGCCTGTTTTTTGTAAGCACCCTTGCTGAGCATCGCCTCGCGCAGGGCGCGGGCCATTTTCTTGTAACGCTCGTTGAGCTTTTCAACCTTAAGGCCCGGCTCGTGACCGCCACCGCGCGCCGATCCAGCGATCATCAGCAAGGCCACACCCAGCACCACCAAAACCGTGACTGCCTTGGCCAGAAACAAGCCGTACTCCGCAAGAAAACTAACCATACTTCAGGTTCCTGTGCCGAGACCGGCATTGTTTTTTTGTAAAGCCTGTTCAGCGCGATAACTCGAGCGCACCAGCGGACCGGCAACGACTTCGGTAAAGCCTTTCTGCAAGCCGAGCTCGCGGTACTGGTGAAACTCTTCCGGACGCACGAAGCGTTCCACGGGCAAATGATTGGCGGTCGGCCGCAGATACTGCCCAAGCGTCAACAGGTCAACGCCGTGGGCACGCAGGTCGTCCATGGCGGTAGCGATTTCTCCGTCGCTTTCGCCCAGGCCCAGCATCAGGCTGCTCTTGGTCAATATCTCACTGCGTCGCGCCTTGGCCGTGGCCAGTACCTTGAGGGTCTTGGCGTAACCGGCGCGCGGATCGCGCACGCGTTCGGTCAGACGCTCAACGGTTTCGAGATTCTGTGCAAACACTTCCAGCGGCGCATCTACCACGGTGTGAATAGCGTCGCGCTGAGCGTCGAAATCCGGGGTCAGGGCTTCCACCGCGGTATCCGGGTTGCGCGCCTTGATCGCGGAGATGCAGGCGGCGTAGTGTGCGGCGCCGCCGTCAGCCAGATCATCTCTGTCGACGGAGGTCAGCACGATGTAACGCAGATTCATCAGCGCGACGGAGCGGGCGGCCTGCTCGGGCTCACCCGAATCCAGCCAGCCGCCGGGGTTACCCGTATCCACGGCGCAAAAACGACAGGCACGGGTACATACGCTGCCCATCAACATGATGGTGGCGGTACCGGCACTCCAGCATTCACCAATGTTCGGGCAAATGGCATCTTCGCAGACAGTACTGAGCTTGTTTTCGCGCACGTTGCGGCGCACCGCCTCATAGCCGGGTCCAGCGGGCAGGCGGGCACGCAGCCAGTCGGGCTTGCGTTCGATGGGGATATCGGCCCAGCCACGCTTGCTGTTGACCCCATCCTTGATGGCCTTGAAGCCCACCGGGGTGCGGTACTTGTCACCGCTCCTGGCGATGGGGATGCCCTTGAATTCACTCACGCTGCGAGGTCCTGGATTGCCGACCGACGATTCTCTCACGCCTGAGCCGGGACGGGAAAGCGACGCTGGCGGACTCACCCGGCAAAAAAAAGCCCGGCACAAGGCCGGGCAATACAGGGGGAAGATTGTTCAGGTCGCCAGGGGCGACCTGCGAAGCCAGAAATCTGTCAGTGCAATCGCGACCAGTTCAACAATTCGACGTTGTCGGCCTCGATTTCAAAATTTTGCGCCAGCAGGGTCTCAATCTCCTGTGGATCCAGCACCTGCTCTACACCGCCATTCACTTCGACCACACCGCTATACTCGTCCGCATAACCCTGTTCGTCGGAACGCAGCAAAAACCGTGTGTAGAACTTTGCGCGCATGGACAAACCCTACTTTTGCCGGCGCGAAGAGTCTGTGAAGCACTGCACATAATTGGCACACTAAGGACGCCTGCCCAACGGCCGTTTTGGAGACTTTTTTGAACGACACCCGCTACTTAGCACCGAGCTTCAGCTTTTTTCTGCTTCTGTTATGGCAGACATCACTGCTGGCGCAGGACGGCGCTGCCAAAGTTTTCGCGCCCGTCGAGGATCTACGCAGTCGCAGCGAAACCGCCGATGCCGCACTGCTGGCACCGCGTGATTATCTGGACGGGGTGCAGTCGCTGGAACGCGCCCGCGCGGATGCCGCCAACGGCGTGAACGCAGAGCGGGTAATCAAACGCCTCGGCCAGGCCAGCGAATCGTTCCGGGCGGCGTTGGCCACAGCGCAAGTGGCGGCGGTCGAGTTCGAACCGGTAATCCAGGCGCGCGGCGACGCTAATAGCGCTGAAGCCTTTCGCCTGTCTTCTTCTGACTGGACGCGCGCCGAGCAACTGTTCAGCGAGGCGGTAAAGGCGCTGGAGAAGGAGGACCTGAAAAAAGCCCGGCAGCGTGGCGATGAGGCCAACTCGGCCTTCCGGCTGGCCGAGTTGAATGCCATCAAGGCGCGCGTGCTGGGAAAAGCCCGCAGCGCGCTGGCTGATGCAGATACGGCCAAGGCCGAGCGACAGGCGCCACGTACGCTGGCCGCTGCCCGCGGCCTGCTGCTGGAGGCCGAAACCGCCATCGAACTGGACCGCTACACGCTGGATGAAGCCATCAGCCTGGCCGGCATGGCCGCTCAGCAGGCGCGCCATGGCATTAGCATTGCTGCCGTTGGCGAGCGCCTGCGCAGCAAGGAAGTGACCCTTGAAGACGTCATTCTGGATTGGGAGTCACCGCTGTCTAACCTGGCAACGCTGGCGGGCAAGCCGGCTGACTTCAGCGCCGGCTATGGGGCTGTGGAAAATGCGCTGCGCGACGAACTGTCGCGCATTCCCAACCTCGAGCAGGACCTGGCCGAGAGCCGGCGCCAGGTCGTCGGCCTGGAAGAGGAAATGCGCGAACTCGACGAACAACTGGGCGGCGCCAATGCCGAACGCAGCGACCTGATCCGGCGTATGGAGGCGCAGGCGCGGGTGCGCGAACAGTTTGCCAGCGTCAGCGCGCTATACACACCGGAAGAAGCGCTGGTGCTCCGCGACGGCGACACCTTGATCCTGCGCATGCTGGGATTGAGTTTTCGCAGTGGCTCCACCACGCTGGAAGCGGACGCGGTGGCGCTGCTCGAGCGACTGGGTGAGGCGGCGAATATTTTTCCGCGCAGCCAAATGATTGTCGAGGGACACACTGACACCTCCGGCAGTGCGCGTACCAATTTGCGCCTGTCTAAAGAACGCGCCCAGGCCGTGGCTGACTATTTGACCACGCAACTGGGTATTCAGGCCTTTCGCGTACGCGCCGAAGGCTTCGGCGATACGCGGCCGGTCGCCAACAACATGACCGCCGAAGGTCGCGCGCGCAATCGACGCATTGATGTACGTATTCTCGCCCAGGGCGACTAGCTCAAGCGCGCGCAGCCGCCGAATCGCCTTCCTGCCACCAATCGGCGACCACCGTCGCGGTGCGCGGATTGATCATGTAGCCGTAACATTTGTGCACGTTGAGCCCGTCCGGGCCGCGGAAGTAATTCATCAGATCGATATGGTCGGTAATGCTTTGCACCAGGTCATGATCAAGCATCGGCCGATAGTCATCGGCGAAAGTCCGGTCCAGGGCCGTTAGTTCGCCGACTGCCGACAGGTTGTACCAGCGGCGAATATTGTCCGGGTAGCGCTGCGCCCCGGTCTCACCGGCACTGAGCAGTCGATGGCGCATGAAATTCAGGCCCAGCGGACTGCCGATAGTTAGCAATTGATCGATGCGCACGGGACTTTGCCGACGGCGGCTCAATTCCCACAATACATCCCAGGCAATAACCGAGCCGAGGCTATGCGCAATCAGCAGGATGCGTTGGCCGGCATGAAACGCACTTTCAATGCTGGCGGCGACCTCCGCACGAATGCGCTCGGCGACGCCTCCATCATTGCTCAGATAACGCAGACTATCGTGCAGATTGGCCTTGAGCTGATCAGTAGCCACCCAGTCAATCAAAAACGGCATGCGGTCAGAAATCAGGTAAATGATCCGGGTCAGCGCCTTGTGCCAGTGACGGGCCTCTTCCAGATCGCGCGGCTCCGGGCCCGACAGCGCCATCAGGCGCTCGAGGCCGGGCACATCCACGGCCGGATCACTGGCCTCCGGATAGAACAACGGTGCCCAGGCGGCCAGCTTGAAACTTTCCGGCTGCGCCGCGATCAACTCAGCGACTTGCGGGCGCGTGCGGCGCAGGCCTTCCAGCAAGGCCTGCCACAAGCGCGCGCGATGAATCTCGGGCGGTGGCTTGGGCTTCATGCCCGGCACGTAGATGATGGCCCGGTCATTGGCGAGCATGGGCTGACTCCGGCGGATAGTCCCGGCGCGGAAAAACTCCGCTTGCCGCGGGTGACGACGGCGATTAGCTTTACCCACGACAACGCCCGATGCAAGCAGCGCCCGTGAACGGGCTGGAGCAAACAACGATGAAATACCTGCACACCATGGTGCGCGTCAGCGATATCGACCAGTCGCTGGATTTTTACTGCAACAAGCTGGGTTTGAAAGAACTACATCGCTATGAAAATGAGGCCGGCCGTTTCACGCTGGTGTTCCTGGCGGCCCCCGGCAATGAGGATGCCTGCGTAGAGTTGACTCATAACTGGGATCCGGAGGAATACGACGAAGGCCGAAACTTCGGACACCTGGCTTATCAGACCGAAGATATCTACGCTTTGTGCCAGCAGCTGATGGACAAGGGCGTAACCATTAACCGACCGCCGCGCGACGGCAAGATGGCCTTCGTGCGCTCGCCGGACAATATCTCCATAGAGTTGCTACAGGCCGGTGAGGCCTTGCCGGCTGCCGAACCCTGGGCATCAATGCCGAATAGCGGGCACTGGTAGTGACGCTTTAGCTCGCCTGGCGGGCAATACGAAAGCGTCCGGTCTGGAAGGTCGCGTGCTGCGACTCGCGCCATACGACACGATTTCGGCCCTCTTCCTTGGCCTGGTATAGCGCCTCGTCGGCCATTTGCAGCGCGCCGGCCTGGCTGCGCTCGGCATTCGGCAACATCACGCTTACGCCAATGCTGACGGTGAGATAGGGCGCAGTGGATGACGACTTGTGCGGGATCTTCAGCGCCTGAATATCTTCGCGCATCCGGTCGGGCAGCTGATTACCCGTCTCGCCGGCGGGACCGTATAGCAACAGGGCAAACTCTTCACCGCCGTAACGCGCGGCAATATCCAGCGGTCGTTGGGCGGCGAGGCTGATGACCTGGGCGACCCGCTTGAGCGCATCGTCGCCGGCCTGATGACCGTAGGCATCGTTGTAGGCCTTAAAGTGATCGATATCGATCAGCAGCAAGGTCAATTGGGTTTCTTCGCGGCGCGACTGTCGCCACAGCCGGTCCAGGTGCTGGTCAAAGCTGCGCCGATTATGCAGTCCGGTCAGGCCATCCTGCTCAGCCAACTGACTGAGCGCCTGCGACTCCTTAAACGATCGACGCACGGTGTATTCAAGTTGGTAGCAGCAGAAGCCGCCGATCACGTTAACAACGCCCAGCATCGCCATTTCAAAGAAGGCTTCCGTGGCCTGAATGCTCCAATGGAACAGTCCCCAGACATAACTCATAGAAATGGCTGCAGCCGTTAGTGCGGCCGCGCGCATGGTCAGGCCGAGAATCAGCCAGGTGATAAAAAGCCATGCAATGGTGGCGCTGAAGTAATAGGGCATGCCGAGCAGGGTTGCGCGGGTCACCACAGAGTTAATCATCAGGCCAACCAGCACGGCACTGCCGGCGAGCAGGAACTGATAGAGACGATAGTTTTCCGGTGTACGGGAGAAATATAAGGTAGCTGCCAGGATCGGCACCATGACTATGGATTCAAAGGCCATCATCACCAGCGAACCCTGGGCGGCGATGCGTACGCCGATCAGCACCAGCACCGTGGCCAGCGCCAGGGCGCAAATCAGTCTCGCGCGATGGGAATTCTCCTCGGCATAGAACTGCAGAAACTCGCGCTCGTCTAGCGGCGCGAATTTAAGCCAGCGAAAGCCTGCCTGGCGATGATCTGCAATGCGAGCCAGCATATTGTTGCCCGATCCGGAGGTCACAACCCAATCCCCACGCCCATGCCCATGGGCGCACCTGGGAATCCTAGGTGGAGCGGGTCCGGCGCGGGTTGTGCACCATCACAGTTTGTCGGCTTCGCTGCTTGCGCTTCCGAATATGGTCGAAAAAGACCAATTATGACAAATCAGGCAGCCAGGCTGGCCTCAAGGGACAACCATTGGGCTTTTCGCGCCGGACCCCAGCGAAACCCGCCAAGCCCGCCGCCGGCTGCGACCACGCGATGACAGGGCACCAGCCCGGCAATCCGGTTGCTGGCCACGGCGGAGGCCACCGCGCGGGCACTGCCGGGTCGACCGAGCGACCGCGCCAGCTCACCGTAGGTCAGCGTGACGCCGGGAGGAATTTCGCGTAGCGCCTGCCAGACCTCAAGTTGAAATTGAGTACCGCGCAGGTCCAGGCGCGGCGCCGCAGGCCCGCCAGCAAACGGGTCCGTCGACAGCTCTCGCTCAGCGCGCTGCTGCAGTAAAGCCTGCGGCCAGCGCTCGGCCAAGGTCGCCAGCGCGGCGACCTCATCGTCGTCGGTGAATTCCAGGTGACAAATACCTGCGTCGGAACGCGCCAGCAGACATTCGCCCAGCGGCGTGGCCACAAAATCGTAGGTCAAAGTCTCACGCATGCCGGGACTCCTGCAGTGCTTGCGAACGCGTGCCTGATCATCGCGCTGCGACTCCTGCGGCGCAAGCCGGCAGCGGCTGCGGTATGCTCGCGGCCGTGTTGCCCGCCGAGCCACAATTCGATTCCCGCCATCCCGCCACTCGTCTGGTCGCGAGCATCAGCGCCGGACTCGGCGTGATGACGGTGGCTGCACTGGCGAGCTGGCTAGCCTACAACGCGCCCGATCTGCGCGCCGAAGCCGGCAGCGGCGCCGGTGGTCTGCGGCCTGCCAGCCTGTCGTCCTGCATCTTGCTGGAAGATGGTTTTCTGCGCGGCAAACTGTATGGCGACCTGCAACGCGAGATCGACTGGCAGGGTCGCGCGCTGCAATGCGACGGGATGCTGCGGCCCGATGGAGCCGGCATGCGTTTATTGTTTGCCGCCAGTGATCCGCAACAGGCGCTGCTGTTTGTGCTCGGCATCGATGCCACACCCGACCAGGCGCTGGGACGCGAAGTGCCGGTAAATCTGACCATTATCGATGAACAGCAGGACCGCTTTTATAACTCCGGCATCGGCGAGCGTTGCTGGACGACCCTGAGCCGCATCCGGGTGCTGGGCAGTGCCAGCCAGCGTGAGTACAACCTGGTCGGAGAATTTTATTGTGCCGGAGCGCTGGCCGCCGTTAGCGGACCGGGCTCGGTCACCCCCGCTGAATTCAGCTTCTCCGGGCGGCTGAGCATTGATGATGAGTAAGCGGTCCTGGTCAGCGCGCCTGGCTGCGGGATTGCTGGCCTGCGTGCCCATGGTGGCATCGGCCATAGAACCCGCCGAGCTGGTGGAGAAGTTTCCACGCGGCAGCCTGATACTCGAAGCAGCGAGCCTGCGCTGCCTGCATATTCACAGCCTGTTTGCCGATGCGCCGGCGCAGCAGCGTCAAGGGCTGATGTTTGTAGAACGCATGGACGAATTCGAGGGCATGCTGTTTCGCTATCCGCAAGCTGTGCAAATCAACATGTGGATGAAAAACACACTGATTCCGCTGGACATGCTGTTTATCGATGCCGACGGAAGGATCATCAACATCGCCGCCAACACCACGCCCTTATCAACACGACGCGTCAGCAGCACCACGGACGTGACCCAGGTGCTGGAGTTAAACGCGGGCTTCGCGCGTCGCTGGCAACTCGAACCCGGTAATCGCCTGCTGCTGGCCGAACAACCGGCATACCCCTAACGGCGCAGAATGGTCCACCAGCGCGCCACGTTTAAAAGGCTCATCAGCGAGGCGGACAGGTAGGTCAGTGCCGCGGCGCGTAGCAACTTGCGCGCATGCGGTTCATCACCATCCTTAAGGTAACCGCCTTCGCGCAACCAGGGCAGCGCGCGCGCGAAGCTGGCGTCTAATTCCGTCGGCAAAGTCACCAGGTGTATTACCGTGGTCATGCCCATGGCGAGGAAACCGCCGAGAAACATCAACAGGCCGACCAGCGGCGTACGCGAGACGATGCCGATTAGCGGCGCCAGCATCAGGATGCCGGCGCCCACCCGCTGGGCAGGTGCCGCCAGCTTCACCAGCGTCGAACGCCAGCGCAGCGGTTTAAAGCCCTGCGAGTCCTGGTGCGCGTGACCCACTTCATGGGCCGCCACGGTAATGGCCGTGAGCGAGCGGCCAACAAATTTTTCCTGCGTCAGCCGGACGGCCCTGGTAGTAGGGTCGTAGTGATCACCCTGTTCGGTAACTTCGACTCTGACATCGGCCAGGCCGAGCTCGTCGAGCAGATGGCGAGCCAGTTCGCCACCCGTCCCCGGGTAGCGGTCGACGGGCTTGGCATACTTGGATAGCACCCGCTGCACCCATAGCCCGGGAAGAAAAACCAGCGCCAGCACCAGCCCTGCGCCGATGAGAATCAGCATGGACTAAGTGCTGTCGGGCAGTGGCTCGGACTTGCAGCCCACTACATAGCGCAAGTCGTAACGGCCGGGATTGTCTTCCAGGGCCTCAAAGGCGCGTCGATCTTTCACCTCGTAACCGGCCTGGCATAGCTGGCGCGCTTCCAGCCAGCCTTCCAGCCAGAGCATGCGCCGCTGTTCTGCCACCGGGTCATCCTCCGGTACTGCCGGACTGAAGATCACATCGAAATAGAACACGTCATTCCGATCGTAAGGCGTGGTCAGCTGACTGTTGCGATGCCGCTCGAAGTCTTCTGACTCGTGAATACTGGCGCAGGCTGTAATCAGCAGCAGGGCGGCAACGGCGCAGCTGGCTCGCAGGCTGGTGACAGAACTCATGGCGGGCACTCCCGGTCAGACAATTCGAGGGACAAAGGATATTCTTTCATCGCCGCGCTCGACAGGCCAGCAGGACTTGCTGAGCCTGGCGTTAGCGCGCGCTTCAAACAGCAGCCCGGCGGCTTGCCAGGCGCCGCGATACCCACCAGGCCAGGCAGCTGCCGAGCAGCACCAGGCCGATAAGGATCGTGGCCAGCGCATTAATTTTCGGACTAACGCCCAGGCGAACGCTGGAAAAGACCACGATGGGCAGGGTCGATGCGCCGGGCCCGGTGACAAAGCTGGCGATCACCAGGTCATCCAGAGACAGCGTAAAGGCCAGCAACCAGCCGGCCAGCAGGGCCGGCGAGATGATCGGCAAGGTCACGCCGAAAAAGGCGCGCAGCGGCGTGGCGCCGAGATCCTGGGCCGCCTCTTCCAGCGACTCGTCCAGCTCGGACAAACGGGCCGCGATCACCACGGTGACGTAGGCCGTACAGAAGGTCACGTGGGCGATCCAGATGGTCAGTGCACCGCGCTCGGCCGGCCAACCCAGCAGCTGTGCCATGGCGACAAACAGCAACAGCAATGACAAACCGGTAATGACCTCGGGCATAACCAGCGGCGCGGTAATCATCGCGCCGAACAGATTGCGGCCGCGAAACCAGCCCAGCCGAGCCAGCGCCAGGCCGGCCAGCGTTCCCAGCAGCGTCGCCGCGCTGGCGGCAAGCACGGCGATGCGCAGACTCATCCACACCGCGCTCATGATCTGCCGGTCGCGCAACAGTTCGCCATACCACTTGGTAGAGAACCCGGCCCAGACCGTCACCAGGCGTGACTCATTGAACGAATAGATCACCAGGATCAGCATCGGCAAATACAGAAAGGCCAGGCCCGCCCAAAGGCAATAGCGCAGCCAGGCCGGGTTAGGCTTCATCGGCCGGTGCCCGTGGTAACAGCAACGGCGCCGCTAACCGGCGACTGGTGCCGGTAATAGATGAATATCGGCAGCAGCAGGATCACCAGCAGCAGGACGGCTACGGCCGAGGCAATGGGCCAGTCGCGATTGTTGAAAAACTCCTGCCACAGGACCTTGCCGATCATTAAGGTATCGGCGCCACCCAGCAATTCCGGGATCACAAATTCACCGGTGGCCGGAATAAATACCAGCATGCAACCGGCGATAATGCCGCCGCGACTCAGCGGCAATACGACCTGCCGAAAACTCTGCCAGGGTGTGGCGCCGAGATCGCTGGCGGCTTCCACCAGGCGCCAGTCCAGCTTGACCAGGTTGGTATACAGCGGCAGCACCATAAACGGCAGGTAGACATAAACGATGCCCAGATAGACGGCAAAGTCGGTACGCAGTAATTGCACCGGCTCATTCACCAGGCCGAGCCAAAGCAACAGATTGTTGACGTAACCGGTGTTGCTGAGGATTCCCATCCAGGCATAGACGCGAATCAGGAAAGAGGTCCAGGACGGAATCACAATCAACAGCAGTAACAGGTTGCGACTGGAGGCATCGGCGCGCGCGATGGCCCAGGCCATGGGGTAACCGATCAGCAGGCAAATCAGCGTCGACAGCAAGGCAATTTTCAGCGAGTTGAGATAAGCCAGCGCGTAAAGCTGATCAGTAAACAGGAAACGATAATTTTCCAGGCTGGCGCTGAACTGCAGCTGACCATCGACCCAGGCCAGCAATTGCGTATAGGGCGGGACCGCGATCAACGCGTCGGCCAGGCTGATCTTGACTACAATGGCAAACGGCAGCAGAAAAAACAGCGACAGCCACAGATAGGGCAGGCCGATCAGCAGGCGCCGCGACCAGGCGCTGCGGCTATTGGCAATCATGAGCTCTCCGCAATGAGCACGCCGTCTTCCACTGCCCAGCCGAGGTAAACCTGGCTGCCGTGACTGAGGTTCGCCGGCACCGTGGCGCTGGCCAGCAGCGCAGACACCAGCCGGCCGCCGGGCAGGCGCAGGTGATAACTGGTCTGGCTACCGAGAAAGCCAATATCTTCCAGCATCGCAGTGCTGGCGTTGTAACGATGGTCGAGGGGCTGCTCGCTCAACAGCAACTGCTCCGGGCGCACCGCGACAGTCACCGCGGTGCCGGGCGCCAGCGAATGGCTGTCGGCCATTTTCACATTACCGCGAAGATCGGGCATTTCCAGCAGGCAACTGTCCGGGCCAGCAGATACCACTTTTGCATCGAACAAATTCACGTCGCCGAGAAAACTGGCCGAGAAGCGGCTATTGGGCCGCGCATAGACATACGCCGGACGCCCGATCTGCACCACCGAGCCGGCATGCATCAGGGCCAGCCGGTCGGCCATCACCATGGCCTCCTCCTGATCATGAGTCACCATCACGCAGGTCACCCGCACGCGGCGAATGATGTCAGCCAGTTCGAACTGCATCTGGGCGCGCAGCTTGCGATCCAGCGAACCCATGGGCTCATCCAGCAACAACAGCTTGGGCCGCTTGGCCAGGCTGCGGGCCAGTGCCACGCGCTGCTGCTGGCCGCCGGATAACTGCTCGGGCCGACGGCCGCGGTAGTCGTGCATCTGCACCAGGTCGAGGACTTCATCGATGCGTTCGCTGATTTGTGTCTTCGGCATCCGGTCCTGCTTCAGGCCGAAGGCAATGTTTTGTTCTACCGTCATATGCGGGAACAGTGCGAAGGACTGGAACATCATGTTGACCGGACGGCGGTAGGCCGGCAACGCCGTAATATCCTGACCCTCCACCAGCACACTGCCGGCATCGGCCTGCTCGAGTCCGGCCATGATGCGTAGCAGAGTCGACTTGCCGCAGCCGGATGAGCCCAGGATGGCAAAGATTTCGCCCCGGCGGATGCCGAAGCTGACTTCGCGCACGGCCTGCACGTCGCCGAAATTGCGCGACAGCTCGCGCAGCTCCACAAAGGCCGCGGCTAGCGGCCGGTCTTCACTGCTGTCCATTCGCGATTCATCACCCGGTCAATACTTGGCGGCGTCACCCGGTCGGTGAACAGTCGCGCGCGCACGGCCGGTGGCGGATAGATACCCGGATCGCCACTGATCTCTTCGGGTATCAGCGCCGTGGCCGGCAGGTTGGGATTAGCGTAGCGCACATAGGCCGTGATTTCGGCGATGACTTCGGGGCGCAACAGGTAGTCGATAAAACGATGCGCATTTTCCACATGCCTGGCGCCGGCGGGGATGGCCAGCATGTCAAACCACAGCAATGCGCCCTCGCGTGGAATGCGGTAGTCGATATTTACGCCGTTGTCAGCCTCGGCGGCGCGGCTGGCCGCTTGCAGTATGTCGCCGGACCAGCCAAAGGCGACGCAAATATCGCCGTTGGCCAGGTCGTTGATGTACTGGGAAGAATGAAAGTAGGTGATGAAGGGACGAATGCCATCCAGCAGGCTACGCGCGCTGCCCTGATAGTCTTCGGCTTCGGTACTGTTCGGATCCAGTCCCTGGTAGTGCAGCACGGCGGTGAAGACTTCCGACGGCGCGTCGAGAAAGGCCACGCCGCAATCGGCCAGCCTGGCCAGGTATTCCGGCTTGAAAATGATATCCAGGCTATCCAGCGGCGCGTCTGCCGGCAGACGTGCGGCAATGGCATCGCGGTTGTAGCCAACGCCGGTGGTGCCCCACAAATAGGGCACGCCATGGCTGTTGCCCGGATCAAATTGCGTGATCAGGGCCATCAGTTCAGGATCCAGATTGGCCGCGTTAGGCAGCAGGGATTTATCCAGCGGCTGAAATACACCGGCGACAATCTGACGGCCCATGAAGTCCGAGGTCGGCACCACGAGATCATAGCCGGACGCACCGGACAAAAGTTTCGCTTCCAGGACTTCGTTGCTGTCAAAAACATCGTAGACCACGCGCAGGCCGGTTTCGGTTTCGAAGCGCGAGATGGTCTGCGGCGCGATGTAGTCCGACCAGTTATAAACGCGCAACTCAAGCTCATCACCCTCGGGCACGCCGCCGCAGGCAGTCAGCAGGAGCAAACTGCAGGACAACAGAAAAATTCTCACAACAGTGCTTTCAAGCAGCATTATTCATAAGCGATCGCGCATTGCGTACCACAACATACCGGTTACCAGACCCGGCCAGCGCAACAGGGTGCCGCCGGGGAAACGACGAATCGGCAAATCGGCATACAGATCGAAACCTGCGGGCTCGCCCGCCAGCGCCTCGGCCAGCAGCCGGCCGGCAAATGTAGCCATGGACACACCGTGCCCGGAAAAACCATGCCCAAAATACACGTTGGGCGGCAGCCGCCCAAGGTGCGGCAATCGACTCAGCGTAATAGCCAGCGTACCACCCCAGGCATAGTCAACGCGTGTATCGGCCAGCTGCGGAAAGACGCCGAGCAGACTGGGTCGAACGAAGGCAGCGATATCTGTCGGAAAACGCCGCCGGTAATTCTCGCCACCACCAAATAACAGGCGACCGTCGGCGCTGAGACGAAAGTAGTTCACCACGAAACGCGTGTCATGCACGCAAACGCCATCGCGAATCAATGGCTCGGGCTGTGGCAGCGGCGCGGTAGCAACCATGAAGTTGTTAATCGGCATAATTCGCCCGGCCAGCCGCGGTTCCAGGCGTTGCAGATAGCCGTTGCAGGCCACCACCACATGATCGGCGCGTACCTGGCCGCAGGCGGTCTCTACGGTCGCTGGCTGGCTGCGGGTATAGGCCGTGACGGCAGACTGCTCAAACAATTGCACGCCGGCATCACGACAGGCGCGCGCCAGGCCGAGGGCGTAGTTCAACGGATGCAGGTGCATGGCACCGGTATCCAGGGTGGCACCATGGAAGGCATCGCTCTGCAGGTGGTCACGCAATTGGCTGCGGTCGAGATAGCGTATCTGCTTATACCCGTAGTCGCGCTGCAAGCGCTCGGCGCGCTGTTCCAGGTCGCCGGCATCCCCTGGCTTGGCGGCGGTAATCAGCTGCCCGGGTGTCAGGTCGCAGTCGATCTGATGCGTTTCGATCAGGTCGCGCACGCAGGCTTTGGCCGCTTCGGCGCTGTCCCAGAGCAGGCGGGCAGCAGGTAAACCGAAACGCTTTTCCAGCTGCGCTTCTGCCTGGCGCTGGCCGCTGCCGATTTGTCCGCCATTACGGCCCGACGCGCCCCAGCCGATCCGTTCAGCCTCCAGCAAAATTACCGAGTAGCCGCGCTGACGCAGATGCAGGGCCGCGGAGAGTCCGGTATAGCCGCCGCCAATAACGCAAACATCGGCGCGCAAGTATTCCTGCAACTGGCGTGGCGCCGTTGTGCCAATTGAGGTAGCGGCGTAGTAACTCGCGGGATAGCCTTCGAGTTCGGCCGATGCGGAAGACGACCGGGCTTCAGTCACGGGCCGCCAGTGCCGCGGCGGTCAGATCAAGTACTCGCGCGGCGATCTGCACCAGTTCATCAATTTGCTCAGGGCTGATAATCAAAGGCGGCGCGACGATCATGGTATCGCCCACAGCACGCATCACCAGGCCGTTATCCACGCAAAGGTCCCGGCACAGCGTGCCGACCTGCTGCGCAGCGGGAAAGCGCTCACGCGTTTGTTTATCCGCCACCAATTCCAGTGCGCCGATCAGGCCGCGGCTACGCGCTTCGCCCACCAGCGGATGCTCAGCCAGTTGCTGCCAGCGTCGCGCAAAGTACGGGCCGATGTCGTTTTTTACCCGCGCCGGGATTTGCTCGCGCTCCAGTACTTCCAGGGTCGCCAGGCCAACGGCACAGGCCACGGGATGACCGGAGTAGGTATAGCCATGCGCAAACTCACCGCCCTTTTCCACCAGCAGGTCGGCGACCCGATCGTTGACCATCACCCCGCCCAGCGGCAGGTAGCCCGAGGTCACGCCCTTGGCGAAGGGCATCAGGTCCGGGCGAATACCGTAGCCCGTGGAAGCAAACCAATCGCCGAGTCGGCCGAAGCCGGTGATCACCTCGTCAGCCACCAGCAAGATGCCGTACTGATCGCAGATACGCTGAATTTCCGGCCAGTAACTGTCCGGTGGAATGATGGCGCCACCGGCGCCCTGCACGGGCTCGGCAATGAACGCCGCCACCTGGTGTACACCGAGGGATTCGATTCTCTGCTCGAGTTGCGCGGCGATACGCAGACCGAAGTCCTGCGGCGACTCGTCACCGCCCAGCGCGTACCAATAAGGCTGTTCGATGTGCTCGATACCCGCGATGGGCAAGCCGCCCTGGGCATGCATGAAGGCCATGCCGCCGAGACTGGCGGCGGCCACCGTGCTGCCGTGATAGGCATTGCGGCGGCTGATGATGATGCGCTTGCCAGGCTGGCCCTGCAGCGCCCAGTACTGGCGCACCAGGCGCAGCACCGTGTCGTTCGCCTCGGATCCGCCACCGGTGAAAAACACCCGCTCGAAACCTGGCGGGCTGAGCGCTGCCAGGCGCGCAGCCAGTTCAATGGCCGGCGGATGGGCGCATTGAAAGAAGCTGTTGTAGTAAGGCAGCGTCTCCAGCTGGCGACTGGCTGCATCGATCAGTTCGCGACGACCGTAACCCAAGCCCACGCACCACAGGCCAGACATGCCGTCGAGGATGCGCCGGTCCTCCGGAATCGAAAATGTAGATGCCTTCGGCGCGAGATGATGATGCGACTGCCGTGCGCGGCCAGATCTTTGGAATCGGTGAACGGATGCAGGTAATGACGCCGATCGAGATCCTGAAGCGTAGCCGTATCGAGTGCAGAGGTCATGTCTTGCATGCGTCGTGACAGGCTAAACACTTAGCAACAAGTGCTCACGCTCCCAGGGGCTGATCACTTCAAAGTAGCGTTCGAACTCGGCGCGCTTTATCGCGGCATATACGGTGACGAAACGCTCACCGAAAATCTGCCGGGCGGCCTTGCTGCGTTCGAAACGGTCGACCGCATGATCGAGGTTGCGCGGCAACTTGACGGGCTTTTTGTAGGCATTGCCGGTTTCACGCGCGGTCGGCTTGAGCCCCTGCTCCATGCCCAGGTATCCGGCTGCCAGGGATGCGGCGATAGCCAGGTAGGGATTGGCATCGGCGCCGGCCAGGCGAGTTCTCAATGCGCCGGTCGGCAGGCTCGGAGCGCGGCACGCGCAGACCCACGGTGCGATTGTCGTAGCCCCAGCGCAGATTGATCGGCGCCGACATGAAACGCTGTAAGCGCCGATAGGAATTTACGTACGGCGCGCACATCACATGGAAGTCCGACAGATAGGTCTGCAGTCCGGCGATAAAGGCAAGAAACTCCGGCGTTTCACCCTCGGCCGCTGAGAAAATATTCTGCCCGCTGTCTTCGGCCAGCATGCTGACATGCCAATGCATGGAACTGCCCGGCTCGCTTTCCATCGGCTTGGCCATGAAGGTCGCATAGATGTTATGGCGCATGGCCGTTTCGCGCACGATGCGCTTGAACAGGAAAATCTGATCGGCCAGGGCCAGCGCATCACCGTGCTCGAAATTAATTTCCAGCTGCGCGGTACCGCCCTCATGCACCAGGTTATCGACCATCAGCTGCTGGGCTTCGCAGTAGTCGTAGATGTCTTCGATCAACGGCTCGAATTCGTCGATGGCATCCATGCTAAAGGGCTGGCGGACGGATTCCTGGCGACCGGAGCGACCGACGGGTGGCTCGAGGGGATAGTCCGGGTCGGTATTTCGCTTGACCAGGTAGAACTCGACTTCCGGCGCGACCTGCGGACGCAGACCCCGCGCTTCATAGAGTGCGAGCACGTCGCGCAATACCTGGCGCGGCGACAAATCTACCGGCGAACCATCGGGAAAAAAACAGTCATGTATGACGCAGGCGGTGGGCTCATTGGCCCAGGGCACGATGCGCAGGGTGTCCAGATCGGGTACCAGGTCGAGGTCGGCATCCATGGAACCGATGTATTTCTCATCAGCATATTCACCGGTAATGGTCTGGATAAACACGGAACTGGGCAGGCGCATGTTTTCTTTGCCGGAGAATTTAGACGCCGGCATAAATTTTCCACGCGCCACACCGGCCATGTCAGGCACCACGGCTTCAATTTCGGAAATTTTATGCTCCGCCAGCCAGCCGGCCAGCCGATCCTGTTCGCTCATCGTCGATACTCCACGCAGGCTTCGCCAAAAGCCTGAAATATGGCGACGGATACCGGATCTTCCGTCACTCGCCATTCCGGGTGCCACTGTACACCGAGGACGAAACCCGCTGCGTCACGCACCGTCACAGCCTCGATCAGGCCGTCTTCAGCCGTGGCTTCCACGGCCAGACCGTCGGCCAGTTGATCAATACCCTGGTGATGCACTGAATTGACTATGGCCGTGCGACGACCCGTCAGTTCGATCAGCAGACCACCGCGCGTAAAGCTGACGCTGTGCGCCGGGCCATATTGAACCTCCAGCGGCTGATCAGGATCTTCATGGTGAATGTTGTAGCCCGGCACGCTATGCACAGCCTGGTGCAGGCTGCCACCCAGGGCCACATTCAGCTCCTGGCAACCGCGGCAAATGGCCAGCAGCGGCAGTCCGAGGCGCAGCGCAGCGGGAATCAGCGCAAAGCTGGCCTGGTCGCGCGCCAGGTCATGCAGACTGCCCGCGGCGCTGGCCGGTCCGTGATAGCGCTGCGGCGCGACGTTCGACGGGCTGCCTGTCAGCAACAGACCGTCCAGCCGGTCGAGTATCTGCAGCACATCGAATTCGTCAGCGAAGGCCGGCAGTCCGACGGGATAAGCGTCGGCGGCATCCACCAGTGCACGCGAGTACTTTTCGCCCACCACGTGAAAAGGATGGGGTTCAATGATGCGTCGGTCAGAGACCACGCCTATCAGCGGCGGGCGGCTACTCATAATGCGCTTAAGGTGCCAGAGGCAGGGCGGTCAAACCAGCCCGGCAGCTGTCAGGCCTGGGCCAGCGGTGGCCTTCTCGCAGTCAGGCGGCGTTTCAGATCATCGCCGATACCCAGCAGCGCCGGCACAAAAAACAGCACCAGCAACGGGGCGAACAGCAGCCCGAAAATCAGCGTAACCGCCAGGGGTTGCACCAGCTGTGCCTGCAGACTGCGCTCGAACAACAACGGCAGCAGTCCGCCGATGGTGGTGAGGGTAGTCAGGATAACCGGGCGCAGGCGCTCGCAGGCCGCTGACAACACGGCATCGCCGAGCTGTTTACCCGATGCCATTAAACGTTTGCAGGCCGATACCATGATGATGGAGTCATTGATCATCACACCGGATAGTCCCAGCAAGGCCATCAGGCTGAGCATGTTCAGGCTGTAACCCATCACCCAGTGACCAACGATGGCGCCGATGAGTCCGAAAGGGATTACCGACATCACTACCAGTGGTGTCGTGTAGCTGGAAAATACCCAGGCGAGGATGATGTACATGGTGGCCAGCGCAATACCGAGCGCAACACGAGTATCGCCCACGGCTTCAGCCTGTTCCTCGGCCTTGCCTTTGAAGCTCAACTCGACACCAAACGCTTCGCGAATTCCGGGCAGAATGTCACGCGACACACTGGCCAGCACTTCGTTACTGGTGGCCACGGTCGAATCGACATCGGCAGTCACTGAAACCTGGGTGATCCCGTCTTCGCGGCGAATTTGTGAGTAGCCCACGCGAGTCTGCAGGCTCGCCACCTCGGGCAGCGGTACTTCGGCGCCATCGGGGGCGCGCAGGTAGAGCTCGCGAATACTGTCGGGCGAGCTGGCCGATTCCGCCAGCTTGACCCGCACCAGCACTTCTTCCTGTTGATCCGAGAAGCGGCGTGCGATGGCGCCCTCGAAAGCATTTCGCACCTGGCGTGCCACCGACTGGGTGTTAAAGCCCATGGCCCGCCCGGCCGGCGTGACATCGATAACAATCTCCTGCTTGCCGTAAGGCAGATTGTCTTCGACGGCGGTAACGCCAGGAATAGTCTTGATCTCACGCGCCAGCGCAGCAGCAGCGGCTTTCAGACGGCCAAGGTCGGCGCCGGCCAGGCGCACGTCGATATCCCGCCCGGGCGGCCCGCCGGCACTGCGTTCGAAAATTGTCAGGCGCTCAAGGCCCGCGATACTGCGGACCTCTTCCAGCCAGGCCTGGATCAAGGGTCCGTTGCGAACCTGGCGTATGTCCCCGGGCTGCAGTTCGACGGTGTAAACGCCGACGTGATCACCAGACAAACTGGCTTCACCACCGCGCCCGCCCGTCGAGCCGATGCTGCTGAAGCCGTATACCAGCAGACCACCGGCGTCGTCGGTCAAGTCTGCTTCGGCCCGCCTGAAGGCGCGCTCGATTTCCTCCAGCATGAGTTCGGAACGTTCGCGCGGACTGCCCGGCGTGAGCGCAAAACTGGCGAAGATGGTGTCCGTTTCCGGCGACGGAAAAAACTCGAAGCCGACACGACCGGAGAGTAACAGCGTCAGGGCCATGGCGAATCCGCATACGGTGGCCAGCGCGGTGCTGTAACGATTCCGATAGCTAGCCCGGGCCGCTACAGTAAATTTATTTTCGCGAAAGCGCACGAAGGCCTGGTTAAAACGCGTCGGCGGCTTGGGAGCGCTATCCATCTGCCGCAGTGCATGCTTGAGGTGCATCGGCAGCACCAGAAAACATTCGGCCAGGCTGGCAATAATGATCAGGATGATGGTCAGCGGCAGTTCGCGCACAATACGCCCGACTTCAGCGCTGACGGTAAGAATCGGAAAAAACGCCGCAATGGTGGTCAGGGATGCGGCCATCACCGGCGCAAACATTACCCGCGCGCCGGCCAGTGCCGACTCGCCTGTGGGCGTGCCATGCCGGTGCAGCATCTCGGTGTGCTCACCAACCACGATGGCGTCATCAACGATGATACCCAGCCCCATGATGATGGCGAACATGCTGATCATGTTCAGGGTCATGCCCAGCATCGCCATGCCGCCCAGGGCCGCCATGATGGAAATGGGGATGCCCATGGCCACCCAGAAGGCCACGCGCCCATTCAGGAACAGAAACAGCACGGCCATTACCAACAGCAAGCCGGTAAAGCCGTTGGTCAGTAACATGCGCACGCGCTGGGTCGCCTGATCAGCAAATACGTCGAACAAATCAACGCGCAGCGTCGGCGGTAATTCGGCGCGCAATTCATCGAGATAGGCAATGATGATGCGCTGCGCTTCAATGGAATCGAGCTTGCCGGAACGCGATACGCTCAGACCGATGGCCGTCCCTCTACCGAGTCGATGGCTGGTGGAGTTTTCCTGGAAGGTTTCGCGAATACGCGCCACGTCCTTGAGCAACACGCGTTCACCGCTGGTGCGCGAAACGATCTCGATTTCGCCGACTTCCGCGGCACTGCGGGCCATGGACTCACTGCGAATCTGTCGCGACATGCCGCCGCTCTCGATGCTGCCGGAGGGAAGATCCATACTCGAGGCGCCGATCCGACCTGCGATGTCGTCGACGGTCACATCGAGCTGGCGCAAGACCGCCGGCGTCACCTCGACCCAGATTTCGGCATCGCGCAAGCCCAGCATCTCAACGCGATCGAGACCGAGGTCCAGCAGGTCGTCACGAATACGCCGGGCATGTACCTTGAGGGCGCTCTCCGGAAATGGACCGCTGATTTCGATACGGCAAACCTCGTCGCTCTCGACCACCTGGCTAATCACCGGTCTTTCGATGTCGGCAGGAAAGGTGGTGATGCGCGCGACCGCCGCCTGCACGTCGGTGAGGGCCTTGGACATGTCCGCGCCCTCACCCATCTCGATGGAGATCTGCGCCCGTCCTTCATAGGCCATGGCGTCGACGCGCTTGACGTCTTCGAGAAAACGCACCTCCGGCTCGATGGCCTTAATCACGTTGCCTTCAACGTCTTCGGGGCTGGCACCCGGCCATTGCACGGTAATCAGGATCACGTCCAGCGTGAAGTCCGGCAACACCTGGCGATTCAGTTTGGTCAGCCCCCAGGCACCGAACATCAGCATCAGCAGCATAAGCAGATTGCCGGCCAGCGGATGGCGTGCAAACAGCGCGATCGGGCCGCGTTCTTCCAGCAGGTTCATCGCGTTTCTACCAGCGCGCCGGCGCCGCCTTCGCGCAACTGGGTAGTGATGATCTGATCACCGTCGCGGATCTCGGGCTCACCCGCGCTGACGAACAGCAAGTCAGAGCCGCTATATCCCAGCAGCCGAATTAGACGCGGACTCATGCGCCCGTCCTCTACCACGTAGACCGTGTCCTCACCGTAGAGCGAGGTCTCCGGCGCCATCAGGGCCTGTGCGTAGGGCCGGTCGGGCAGGCTCACCGAGACGAAGGCGCCCGGTCGCAAGGGTGTATCGCCGTCGCCCGTGTCAATCAGGGCAAAGACCTCAACGCCACCGGTGGTGGCAGCGATTTCGGCGCCGACCCGTTCGACACGCGCCGGGTAGCTCAAGCTGTCGTTACCGACACTCCAGCTGACGCTAACGGCGCCACCGATTAACGGTACACCGCTTTCCAGCAGGCGCCCGTACTGCGCATTTGACAAATTGAAACGAACTTCCAGGCCGGCCGTGTCAATAATCTCGGCCACCGGATCACTGCCCATTTCACTGACCTGCTTGCCAAGATCGGCGCTGACCGCGGCCAGTACGCCATCGAAAGGCGCTACCAGTCGCGTGTCACGCAGGTCGCGTTCGGCCCGGGAGACACTGATGCGTCGCTGTTCAACCAGCGCGGCCTGTTCAGCCACGGCCAGCTCGGCATCGTCGAGAAATTGTTCGGAGACGTTGTTCTCGCCAAACAGTTCGCGAGCCCGGCCCAGGTCGCGCCGAAGCTTGGCCAGCCGGGCCTCCGCCTCCATATATAAGGAGCGTTGTTCAGCCAGGGTGTTCTGATAATCGAACGGATCGACGCGCAACAGCAATTCACCAGCGCTGACGCGCCCGCCTTCATCAAAGTTGTCGCCAATTTCGACGATCAGGCCGGATACGCGCGGGCGCAATTCACTGCGCCGGCCCGCCACCACTTCGCCGAACAGCTGCAGCCTGGGCTGGTGATCAGCATGCCGGGCCTCGATCACTGCCACCGGCCAGACGCGCTCTGGCTTGGCCACCGGGGTCAGTTCCGGGCGGGTGGCCAGCAATAAGGCGATCACGCTGACGGTGATGGCGACAATCACCAGCGGCAACAGCAGGCGTTGCAGCCGTGAACGGGCGGCTGCCGGCCTGTCTTTGTTGTTACTTTCTGGTGCCACGGTCAGTCCAGATTAAACTCGCGGCGCACTTTACACCGCCGGACCCTATATCGGTAAAGGCCACTGACAACTAAGCCCGCGGTGGCCGAAGGCCGGTCGCAGAACCGGAAGCAACGTAACCTCGTGTCCATTCTCTTGGCCCTTTCCTACGGAGACCGGAATGCAGCAAAACAATAAACAGCTCGCTGGTTTGCCGGCCCTGAGCCTGGCAGCCGCTATCGGCACGGCAACCGCCGCCAGGCCTGGCTCTTAAAAAATTCCTGGGCGTCGCCAAGGCCGGCATGAATGACTGTGGCAACAGTGCGCACTTCTGCGCCGGCCAGGCTAAACGGGACGCGGACGAATGGGTCTGCGTACCGGAAGGTGCCTGCGAAAAAATCTTCACTGGCAGCGTCGCGGCGAGCAGCGAGCGCCGAGGCGGTTTAGCGCTGGCGCCGCAGGCGATCCTTGGCAGGCGGCGCATCGGGCAGACCCGTGTGCTGGGTTCGAAAACGCTTGCGACCATCCTCAGCGATGGCATGCCCGCGGGGTTGTTCGCTCGGCACCAGGTGATGGCGGCCATTACCAATCAGATTGGCGCGCCCCATGCGCCGTAAGGCGGCACGCAGTTTCGGCCAGTTATCCGGATCGTGATAGCGCAAAAACGCCTTGTGTAAGCGTCGCGCGCGCAAACCGCGTGGACTATGCACGCGCTCGCTGTCTTTCGAAATACGCCGCAGGGGATTGCGCCGCGAGTAATACATGGCGGTAGCCGTGGCCATGGGTCCGGGTAAAAAAGCCTGTACCTGGTCGGCACGGAAGCCATTCTGCTTAAGCCAGATCGCCAGGTCGAGCATGTCCTGGTCGGTGGTGCCGGGATGCGCAGCGATAAAGTAAGGAATCAGGTACTGCTCTTTGCCGGCTTCCTTGCTATAGCGATCAAAAAGTTCCTTGAACTTGTAGTAGCTGCCGATACCCGGCTTCATCATCTTCGACAGCGGACCTTCGCCGATGGCTTCGGGCGCGATTTTCAGATAGCCACCCGTGTGATGCTGGGCGAGTTCTTTCACATACTCGGGGGACTCGATGGCCAGGTCGTAACGCACGCCTGAAGCAATGAGTACTTTCTTCACACCCTCAAGCTCGCGCGCCTTGCGATACAGGCGAATCAGCGGCTTGTGATTGGTGTCGAGATTCGGACAGACCTTGGGGAAAACGCAGGATGGCCGCCGACAGGCAGACTCGATCTTGGCGCTCTTGCAGGCCAGCCGATACATGTTGGCCGTGGGCCCGCCGAGATCTGAAATCACACCGGTGAAGCCGGGCACTGTGTCACGCACCCGCTCGACCTCGCGCAGAATGGATTTTTCCGAGCGATTCTGAATGATGCGACCTTCATGTTCGGTAATGGAACAGAAGGTACAGCCGCCAAAACAACCCCGCTGAATGGAGATAGAGAAACGAATCATCTCGTAAGCAGGAATCTTGGCATCGCCATAGCGGGGGTGCGGACGCCGCTGGTAAGAGAGTTCGTAGACCCCGTCCATCTCCGGGGTCTTCAGCGGGATCGGCGGCGGATTGAGCCAGACCTCCTGGTCGCCGTGAGCTTGTACCAGTGCGCGCGCATTACCCGGGTTGGATTCCAGGTGCAGAATGCGTGAAGCATGGGCATATAACACCGGATCGTCGCGCACCTGCTCGAAAGCGGGCAGTCGTATCACGCTGCGAGCGCGCTCTTCGGGCGGCACGTCGCGCACAAAGCGCACTACCTTGCCCGTCGTCTCGGCAACCGATTCCGCCTTCGGCTCCGCCTGATCAACGGCTGACTTGTCCGGGGTCATCTTGTAGGGGTCGGGCAGACGATCAATGCGCCCTGGCATGTCGAGGTGGGTAGAGTCCACTTCGGTACAGTCGACCGGCACCCGCTTGCGCAGGAACGCGGTGCCACGAATATCCTGCAAATCAGCGAGCGCTTCACCGTCATCAAGACGCTGGGCAATCTCCGCCAGCTGGCGTTCGCCGTTGCCGAACACCAGCAAGTCCGCGCGCGCATCCAGCAGGATGGATCGGCGCAGTTTGTCAGACCAGTAGTCGTAGTGAGCGATGCGGCGCAGGCTCGCCTCGATACCGCCAATCACAATGGCCGCTTCTTTGTAGGCCTCGCGCAATCGTTGCGCGTAGACAATTACGCTGCGATCCGGTCGCTGCCCGGCTTCGCCACCCGGCGTGTAGGCATCATCACGACGAATGCGCCGGTCAGCCGTGTAGTGATTGACCATGGAATCCATGTTGCCGCCGGTCACGCCAAAAAACAGACGCGGCCGCCCAAGCTCGGTAAAAGCCTTGGCGGAACGGTGATCCGGCTGCGGCAGGATGCCGACACGAAAACCCTGTGCCTCTAGCAGGCGACCAACGATGGCCATGCCGAAACTCGGATGGTCGACGTAGGCATCGCCGGTGACAATGATGATGTCGCAGACATCCCAGCCAAGCGCCTGCATTTCCGCCCGGGTGGTGGGCAGGAATTCCGCCGGGCTAACGGTGCCCCGGTGGTAGGAAAACAGGTTACGAGCGGCTTTCATCCCATCATTCTCTCATTCGCAGGCCCAGCTTCCCATCGGCATTCGTCTGGGGTGGCAAGCCAGCCTGGGATAGCATCAGCGCGTGACTGACTTATTACCGATGGTGCTGCTGGCCGGGCTGATTGTCGTGATCACCAGCCTGGCCCGGCGCGGCAGCGAAAGGCTGGGCATCCAGCCGCTGGTAGCCTATATCCTGACCGGCCTGGCGCTGGGCTTCATAGACCAGCAGTTCAGCCTGCTGGCCGGCGATTTGGCCCGCAATCTCGAGCTGCTGGGCCAGCTGGGCGTGATTACCCTGCTGTTCAAAGTCGGCCTGGAAGCCAAGATTACCGGCCTGCTGGCGCAGTTTCGACGCGCACTGCCGATCTGGTTTGGCAATGTCCTGCTGGCCGCCGCGCTGGGTTTCATGGCGGCCTACTATGTGCTGGATGTAGGCCTGGTGCCGTCTCTGTTCGTGGCCACCGCGCTCAGTGCGACCAGTGTGGGGGTCGCCACCGCAGTGTGGCAGGACGCCGGCGCTCTGCATAGCGACGAAGGCGCTCTGCTGGTAGACGTCGCGGAGCTGGACGATATCTCGGCCATGGTGCTGCTGGCCCTGCTATTGAGCGCGGCGCCGCTACTGGTCAACGGCGATACCGACGGGCTGGCCACACTGCTGACTGCGAAGTTGCTGCTGGTGACGGGCAAACTGGCGATGTTCGCAGCCGCCTGCTATCTGTTTGCCAAACATCTTGAACGGCGTTTTACCGGATGGTTCCGTAAGGACGGGCAGCCTTCTACGGGCATCGCGCTGGCCACCGTAGGTCTGGCCTGCGTAGTGGCGGGCAGCGCCGAGCTGCTGGGCTTCAGTATCGCCATCGGTGCGCTGTTCGCCGGCCTGGCCTTTAGCCGCGACCCCGCGGAGCTGGAGATAGACCGACAACTGGAGCCGGTGCATCAGCTGCTGATGCCGTTCTTCTTTGTCAGCATCGGACTGAACTTCGATTTCAGCAGTGCCACCGACGCACTGGCCGGCGGCAGCGTCCTGCTGGTCGCGGCCATTGCCGGTAAGATTATTGGCACCGGCCTGCCGGCGCTGGCCTCACTGGGCCGGCGCAAGTCGCTGCTGTTGGGGATCAGCATGGTCCCGAGGGCTGAAATTGCCATGATCATCATGTTGCAGGGCGTGCGCCTGGGCGAGGATTACGTGCCGGCCGGCCTGTTCGGCGCCATGAGCCTGGTGGCCGTCAGCACGGCCCTGCTGGTGCCGCTGGCGCTGCAGGGACTGTTACGCGACGCACGCAGCTAACTAACATTCAACGCGTACGCGCTGCTACCATCCGCGCATGAATACAGAACCCGCAATTGCCGTCTTCGTCGATTTCGAAAATCTGGCCCTCGGTGTTAAAGACCTGAAGGGCGCCAAGTTCGAAATCGACCTGGTCATGAAACGCCTGCTGGAAAAAGGCCGCATCGTTTACAAACGCGCCTACTGCGACTGGAGCCAATACCCCAACTTCACGCGCGAGTTTCATATGCAGGGGATCGAGCTGACCGACATTCCACGCTCACGCATGAGCGGTAAGAACAGTGCAGACATCAGGATGGTAGTGGATGCCATCGACCTGTGTTTCGCAAAGTCTCATATAGATATGTTCGCACTGCTCACCGGCGACAGCGATTTTTCTCCGCTGGTATCCAAGCTGAAAGAAAACAACAAGCGCGTACTGGGCTGCGGTGTGCGCAACTCAACCTCGGATATCCTGGCGGCCAGCTGCGACGAATTTCTGTTTTACGACGACCTGATCGAAGTCTCGAAAAAGCGCAGCACCCGCAAGAAGAAATCCAAGGCCAAGACCAGCAAGCAACAGGAAGCCCTGGACCGCGTTGCGGAAACCGTGGAAGCCCTGCAGGGCGATTACGACACGGTCTGGGGATCCATGATCAAGCAGGCCGTAAAGCGCATCTATCCGGGCTTCACCGAGTCCTACTATGGCTATGGTAATTTTTCCGACCTGCTGGAAGATGCCCAGAAAAACGGCCTGCTGAAGCTCGAGTTCGACGAGCAGCGCGGCAATTACAAAGTCCGGCCGACCAGCTGAGCCGCCAAACCGGCAAATTGTGAACTGGCGCGCATCTCGAAGACGTGCTCGGCGCTGGGCAATGAAAATGTGCAGGGCGAACAGCAGCAAAAGCTCGGTGTGATTGCCAATGAAATCCTGCTAAGCACCTTAGGCGGCAGCGAAGGCGTGGCGATTGTCGCGTCGGAGGAAAACGAAGAGCCGGTAATTCTGCGCGATGATCGAGAAGGCGAGCGGCGCTACTGCGTACTGTTTGATCCGCTGGATGATTCTTTCAACCTGGATGTGTCTCGCACAGGTATTCATCAGCGGGTACCGGTCATTCTGGGCAGCCCGACTGAAGTTGACCTGGTAACGAAGCAGCTGGCGGACAGCGACTGATCCTGCTGGTTAGATCCCGGCAGGATGCTTAGAGCCAGCGTTTAAATCTAAAAACAACCAGCAGGCCGATGGCAAGAATCAGCATCAGCCCGGAGACCATGGCAAAGCCCAGCGGATTTTCCACGCCAGGCAAGCCAGCGACGTTCATGCCGAAAATACCGGTCAGGTACGACAAGGGCAGAAAAATGGCCGCGACGATGGACAGCAGATAAATGCGCGAGTTTTGCTCCTGGGCCAGGCGCGCCTGCAATTGTTCATGCGCCACCATGGTTCGCTCGCGAGCCAGATCGAGGTCTTCCAGCGCGCGCACCATTTGATCGCCCGCCTCGCGAATCATCCAGCCATCCGCTTCGGTGATGCCGAAACCACCCTCGCGGGCTACGCGATCCAGGGCGTCACGCTGTGGACTTAGATGGCGACGCATACCTGCACAGCGGCGACGCAATTCCGACAACCGCGACTGCTGCTCGTAGCTGGCCGCGGTGTCGCCCTCGGCAGCGTCGATTTCTGATTCCAGCCCATCCACGGCATCGGCGATCCGGCCAACCAGGCCATCCAGCAGCTGCAATAGAAACGCGCCACTGCGCGTCGGCGCCCGACCGGACTCAATCTCATTGCGCACGGCCTGGACAGATTGCAGCCGCCGCCGGCGGGTGCTGATCACCCGGTGTGGCTCCAGCCAGAGTCGAATGGCGACCATATCTTCGGGCTCCGCGCCCGGGTTGGTATTTACCCCGCGCAGCATGATCAGCCAGCCTTGCTCATATTGCAGGCTGCGTGGCCGACCGTCCTCGGCCAGCAAAGCGGTGACAATGTTTTCATCCAGGCCGCTTTCCGCCGTCAGCCAGCGAGCGCTGTGCGTCTGGGTGAAATCCAGGTGCACCCATAAGAACCCCTGCTGAGGCTCCCAGGCACTAATCTCGGGCCAGCCTACGGCGCGACTAATGCCCGCGCTGTCGGTCAGATAGGCGCAAATCAATCCCTGTTCGTGATCTTCACTCATCACCGGAATCCCGCGAAAGTCGAATATTCAGCGGCTGATCGCTGTCAAAGTGCAGATCGCGCTGCGGGAAAGCAATCACAATGCCATTTTCATGGAACAGCTCATCAATACGAAAACGCAGATCGGAACGTATGCGCCTGACTTCCATCGCACCCTTCACCTGCACCCAGAAATAGCTTTGGAACAATAAGCTATTGTCACCGAAATCCTCGAACACCACGATGGGTGGCGGGTCCTTTTCGATCAACTTGTTGTCGCTGATTGCCTGCCCAATCAAAGCCTCAACCTGGCGTACCGGCGATCCATAGGCAACGCCCACGGCCACCATGGTGCGAATGCGATTGTCGACCAGCGTCCAGTTGGTGACGATGCGCTCGAGCATCTGGCTGTTAGGCACCAACAGGTGCACGCCATCGACACGGCGAATGCGCGTCGAGCGATTACCGATTCGCTCAACTACACCGGTGGAACCATCGATCTCAATGAAGTCGCCGATGCGCACCGGGCGTTCGCTCATCAGGATCCAGCCGCTGATCAGGTTATTGATGATATTTTGTGCGCCGAAGCCCACGCCGATAGCCACTGCGCCAGTGGCAAAGGTCAGCATGGTGACCGGCACGTTGAGCACGTCGAGCGCGGTAATCGCCAGGATTACCATCACCGCGTAAAAAACCACCCGCTGCAGGGTATGTATGGCGTCGGGCGTAACACCGCGCAGACTCAGCGCCTTTTCAACCAGCCGCAGCACAAAACGCGTGGCCAGAACGCCAACAACCAGCAACACCATAGCCAGGACAATCTGGCTAACGGTGATTGAATTGCCGTTGGCCAATTCAATCAGCGAGAAATTCCAGAACTTCGCAAATTCCATCGATTCTGCCTTCAGTTGGTTTGGGTCTGGTCGAGCAATAACTTGCGCAGACCGCTGGACAGGCTTGCGCGCTCGGGAGGTAGCAGCATCGAAAGTTGCTGGTCGGCGGCACGCAGGCGCGCCTCAATAGCATCGTCAATGAGTTTCAGGCCCGTTTCGCTCAGGCGCACGTTGACGCCGCGCCGGTCCGTCACGTCAGCTTCGCGCAGCACCAGACCACGTTCTTCCAGCCGATCTATGCGCGTGGTCATCGCCCCGCTGCTAAGCAGCGAGGCGCGCGCCAGTTCCGAGACCGGCAACCGGTAAGGTTCGCCCTGTCGCCTCAATGCGGACAGCACGTCGTATTGCCAAAGCTTAAGGCCAAGCGGCTCAAGGGCCAGCTCGGCATCACGGCCGAGCAGGCGCGCCAGCAGCTGAACCCGCACCACGATGCTCAAGGCCTGGCAATCCAGCTCCGGGCGCTCCTCGTCCCAGCCCTCCAGCAAATCATCGACCACGTCCCGCATGGGGCTTAGTCTAACGGGTAACTATTTTGATATCGAACCTCTTGACATCAAGGTTTTTTCGACTATCTTCGGCCAAAAGAGGCGCCTGGCCAGCACCATAAATGCCGCCGCCTGGTGTGAACTCAGTGGCAAGGCAAAGCTGCGGCGCCAAAGAAATCAGCCGCAAGCAGTCTAAGAAGGGAGCATGGATAGATGGCTAAGAAAACGCAGAACAGTATGGCCCTGGACAGTTTCGATGATCTTGATAGCGACGATCTCGAACAGATTGATGAAGACGACACCCAAATCTTTACCAAGACTGGTCTGAAACCCAGGATTAGCTGGCGAATGGTTGAACAGGCTCGTGAACAATCCCTGTTGCGCCGCTCGTTGGCCGACTTTGACGAATATGACTATTAACGACTATGGTGCTGCCTCCGGCGGACGCTGGCGGTGGTCCGGCCTGGACACGGATGCTGACGCCCCAGACGAATTCATCGCCGGATCGCCGGCACCTGTTCGGCAGAAGCGATCAAGATTTCCCGAGCGCGAACCCAAGCCACGATTCATGGATAAACGGGACAGCAAGCGTCGTTCCAAGCTGAGCAAACTGCCAAGCTGAATGAGATACTTTTAAACCCCTTGCTTTCGGCATAATGCAGGAAGGAAGGGGATCTAAGCCATGACCGACAAAATTTTGACAACCGTCGGCTGGCGCGAGTGGCTTGCTCTGCCGCAGCTGGGTATCGACCGTATAAAGGCCAAGGTAGACACCGGCGCCAGGACTTCAACGCTTCATGCTTTCAGCCTGGAAAGCTTTGAACGAGCCGGACAGGAATGGGTGCGCTTCAGCCTGCACCCGAATCAGTACTCCGTCGAGGAAGTCAGCGAGTGCAGCGCGCCGATTGTTGACCGGCGCCTGGTCACGGATTCCGGCGGCCATCGCGAGCAACGCATAATCATCAGCACGGATATCGAAATGGGCGGGCAATGCTGGCCCATAGAACTCACCCTGACAGCACGCGACAACATGCGCTTTCGCATGCTGCTGGGGCGCACGGCGATGCGCGGCAGGATTGTCGTGGATCCCGGCAAATCTTATCTGTTGGGCAAGCGTCGCAAGACCCGGAAATCAGCATGAACGCAGCCCCAAGCAACGTGTCAATTCGCATCGGTGATATGGAAGTTTTGCCTGGCGAACGTCGCGGCCTGGAACTCCCGGTGGCGGATCTCTATACGCATACCAAGCTGTCGATGCCCGTACAGGTAATCAATGGTCGGCGCCCTGGCCCGACCTTGTTTATTTCTGCAGCGGTGCACGGTGACGAGCTCAACGGGGTGGAGATCATTCGTCGTGTGCTGCGAATGCGCAGTCTGCGCGCCCTGCGCGGCGCCTTGATCGCGGTGCCCATTGTCAATGTGCACGGCTTTCTCGACCTGTCACGTTATTTGCCAGATCGCCGGGACCTGAACCGATCGTTCCCGGGTCGAGAGCGTGGATCCATTGCAGCGCGCCTGGCGCATAAGTTTTCCAGTGAAATTCTCAGTCAGGCCGATTGCGGAATCGACCTGCATACCGGCGCCATTCATCGGGCGAACCTGCCGCAGATACGCGCCAATCTCAGCGATGATAAAACCCGGGCTCTGGCGGAAGCATTTGGGGCGCCGGTGATTATTGACGCCAACCTGCTGGACGGCTCACTGCGGGCAGCTGCTGCGGAAGCGGGCGTAACCATGCTGCTCTATGAAGCGGGCGAGGCCCTCAGATTCGACGAAGTCGCAATTCGCAGCGGGGTGCGCGGTATTCTCAATTGCATGAGAAGTATGGGCATGCTGGCGCCAGCCAAGAATCCACGCGCGCCCTTGGTATCAGTCGTAGCACGCGAGACGCGCTGGCTGCGCGCGCCCACCAGCGGGATCGTCCGGCAGCACGCCAAGCTGGGCCAGCGCGTGCGCAAGGGCGACCTGATCGCCACCATCAGCGATCCGTTCGGCGACAGCGAGACCGGCCTGAATGCGGAATTTCCGGGGCTCGTCATAGGCCGCAGCAATTTGCCACTGCATCACGAGGGCGATGCCCTCATGCACATTGCCGCTTTCGAAAGCATGACCGAGGCGGAAAGCATTGTCGAAGAGTTTCAGGCAGAGTACAAGCCTGATATACAAACGCGCTAAATGCGCACTCGGAACTCACGCTAATGAAAATCGGCATTCTCTCAACGAATCGAAATCTCTATTCCACCAAGCGTCTGGAGGAATCTGCGCTGAAACGTGGCCACGAAGTGCAGATCATCAATCACAAGCGCGTTTACATGAATATCGCGACGCATCGCCCGGCGGCGCACCTGGATGGCAAGGAATTAAAGGATTTCGATGCCATTATTCCGCGCATTGGTGCGTCGGTTACTTTCTATGGCACCGCGGTTGTGCGGCAGTTCGAAATGATGGGTGTCTATTGCCTCAATGAGTCCGTCGCCATTACCCGCTCGCGCGATAAGCTGCGCGCCATGCAACTGTTGTCACGCAAAGGCATCGGCCTGCCGGTTACCGGCATCGCCAACTCGCCGCGCGACACCGACGACCTGCTGACCCAGGTAGGTGGCGCCCCCGTGGTCATCAAGCTGCTGGAAGGCACTCAGGGGGTCGGCGTGGTACTGGCCGAGACCCCAAAAGCGGCGGAGAGCGTCATTGAAGCCTTTCGCGGCCTGGACGCAAACTTCCTGGTACAGGAATTCATCAAGGAAGCAGGCGGGGCCGATATTCGCGTATTTGTAGTCGGCGACAAGGTCATCGCGACCATGAAGCGCCAGGCGAAAGACGGCGAATTCCGCTCTAATCTGCACCGCGGCGGCAGTGCAGAACTGGTCAAGATTACGCCCGAGGAGCGCTCAACGGCGGTGCGCGCGGCGAAAATCATGGGCCTCAACCTCGCCGGCGTGGATTTGCTGCGTTCGAATCACGGTCCGGTGGTCATGGAGGTCAATTCATCGCCGGGTCTGGAGGGCGTAGAAAACGCCACCGGAATAGACATCGGCGAAAAGATCATTGCCTACATTGAAAAGCATGCGCGACCCGGAAACACGAGGACGCGCGGCAGCGGCTGATCCGGTCTTGCACCTGCACCAAGGCACTTTGCTGCTCGCAGTAGCCGGCCTGCTGTTCATCACCGGCCCTGCGCGCAGCGTCGAGATCCACGAACTTTTCGTTGATCAGCGCGATAGCCAGTATTTTTTATTAGCGGATAGCAGCATTGCCGCGCCACCCGAGTTCATTCATGGCGTATTGATGGACTTCGACAATTTCCACCGCCTGACCGGCGGAATTGCTGAATCGCACTTCCTGGAACCAGAAGCAAGCGACCCTGAACAAGCGCGCCTGGGCTATACCCGCATCGACAGCTGTGTGTGGTTTTATTGTCGGTCCTTCGAACGCGTGGAACGTATCCATGCGGAACCGCCCAGCTTGTTCCGCACCGAAGTCATTGCCGAGCGCAGCGACTTCAAGTCATACAAAACCGAGTGGCAACTCAGGGACGAAAAGGGCGGCACGCGAATTCGATTCAGCGCAGCCATGCAGCCGGACTTCTGGATTCCAGCGGTCATCGGCAAATGGGCCGTGCGGCGCAAGCTGGAACTGACCGCGCAACAGATGGGACAGGCCATCGAATACCTGTACAGAAATGGCCTTACCCTGGCCGATATCCCGCCGGAATCCGGTCCGGACTAGCGCTTGCGACGGATAAGACTACTCGGCGCGCTTACCGGGTTTTAGCGCTGCGTAGTTGGGACGCTTCTTGGCCCATTCTGCGTTGCTGCGACTGGACCGTGCATGCTCCATCATGGTCTGGCCCGCAACCCGTACCTGGGGTTTCTGCTCGGCCCCTTTGTGGGACCCTGCCAACACCTGCGGACTGACAAACAGGGCGGCCAGGGCCACAGTGATTGCGATTCTGCGCATATTTTTCTCCTGATTTACCGAGCATTATATCGGGCCGGACAGCAGTCCGCCCAGGCGCATGTCGGGTACACCGGCGAATGACGCCCGACGCAGTCGGCATACAATGCCGCAAATAGAGAAGGACTTGCAGATATGGCCATGATTAGCCCGATGGTGCGCAGCGCGCTGATGGTCGCTGACCTGGAACGCTCCACACAGTTCTACCGCGAGGTACTGGGCCTGGATGAGACCTGGTATGCCGGTGAACTGAGTGACGGCAATGCTCACCAGCTGTTGGGCATGCCGGCCGGCAGCCTGACACGCGCCTGCATTCTTAAAGCACCCGGCCCCGCCTGGGGCATGCTCGGCCTGTTCGAAATCAGCGCGCCCAGGCCGACACCGGTAAAGCTGGACAGCCAGCGGATTAACCAAGGCGAAACCTGCCTGGTTTTCTATCACGCGGATCTCGACCAGGTACGCTCTGCGCTGGAACAGCAGAAGCTGCCGATCTTGTGTCCGCCGTTAATGCTGGTGGTGGACGGCCAGGCGCGTCAGCGCGAAATGACTTTCCGCGATCCCGACGGTGTGCTGATTAACCTGATCGAATGGGATCAGGACGACGACGGACTGCGGCCGGAGCAAAAATAACCGCGAAGCGCTAGTCGTCGATGCTAAAACGCATGCCGGCCTCGGCCTGCAAGCGCTCGATGAGGGCGGTGCCAAAACAACTGGCCGGGGTCCAGGAACCGCCAACGACGCCATCGCGAACCTCATCCCTGGCCAGGCTGAGCGCGCACTCCGCAAGCATACGCGCAGTGGCGCCATAACCCGGATCGCGGTCGCCGGTGACGCGCGCGTCAAGGCGCTGACCATCCTCGGCCAGGCCAATGAAACGGATATCGAAATTGCCGGCCTCGCGCTGGCTGGCCGAAGGCCCCTCGCCCGGCGCCGGCAGAAAATGTCGCTGCATCAGGCGCCGCGTCGGGCCCATGGCGGCGGCGGCCACAAAGGCCTTAAGTCCGCCCGCCAATGCGCTGGCTGTGAGGCGACCACGCAGACCGCGGCCGGTGCTGACCACTTCGCTGTATACGGAAATCCGCGCCGTAGGCGTCACCCAGCAGCGCATTGCTGCGATGGACGATACGTGAGTTGACCGGGCCCATCAGGAACGGCGCTGTCCAGCTTTGCGCAAGTTCGTCCCAACGCGCCGAAGACGGGTCGGCCGGACCGGGCCCGCGGTGCGCATCCGCCGGGCACAGTGCATAGGGATCGGCTAACAATCTACGCAGCGCGCGGTCATTGCGCGCCGCCTCGACCAGGTTCAGCAGGCTGGCGACCGTACCGCCGCTGAAGCCTCCGCGTGCCTTGCGCAGAATAAAGCGAATCTCGCGGCAACGACTGCCATGCCGCGCCTGCATTGCCTGCTGCAGCATCAGGCAACCCAGGTCAGAGGGAATGGAATCGAAACCACAGCAATGCACCAGTCGCGCGCCGCTATCGCTGGCATGCTCGGCGTGCGCATCAAGCATCGCCCGAACCCAGTGCACTTCGCCGGTAATATCGCAGTAGTGAGTGCCGGCCTGAGCACAAGCGCCAAGCAATTCGCTGCCCAGTCGTGCATAGGGACCCACGGTGGTGCAAATAACCCGGCTGCGGGCGGCCAGTTTTTGTAGCGATTGGGTATCGTCCGCGCCGGCCAGCAGAATGGGCAAAGCTGTTAAGCCCAACTCGGCGCGCAGGGCTTCCAGGCGCGCGGCATCGCGGCCGGCAATGGCCCAGCGCAGCTCACTATCGCCCAGACGCCGGCGCATTTCCTCGACCACCAGCCGACCGACAAAGCCGCTGGCACCGAATATCACCAGGTCAAAGTCCCGCGACATGTGGCGTACTTTCAGCTTGCCGGCGGCGGCTGCGCCAGCAGCTCCGCAACGGCCGCGGCAACGTCACGCGCAAAGGCCTCCAGGCTTCGCCGCAAGGCATCGACCTGGCTGCCGACGTCATTCGGCTTGCTCACTGACTCGCTGTAGCGATCACGGCGCAGGCCCAGTATCAGCTGCTGGTCACTATCCACACCCCATTGCACGTCGAGCACGGCCTGGCCGGACAGATCGACATCAAAGCGCTTGATCCCTATCAGCACACGATATTCCGGTCGCAAGCTGCTGATCAGTTGGGAGCTGCACGAAACTGATCTGCGGCAGCAAGGCCGCGAGGTCGCTGGTAAGCACGCGTGGCAACACGTCGTCCAGGGGCTCAGCCCAGCGACTAAATTCATCCAGCAGCATTTCATTATTAGCCCCGCGCGTGACCATCTGCGGGCGTTTCAGATATCGGGCCATGCCGACCGGACCGATGCCGACCAGGCGCCTGCCATCGGCATTTCCGCCGCTAACAGGCATGGCTTCCAGGCTGAAATAGCGCGCCGAAGGCGAACTGGCGCAGCCGGCACAAAGCAACAAGCTAATCAGGACGCTTAAGAATCGGCAGTCGTATACGCGCATGTCTAATCCTTGGGTTTCTGCTTGCCGCGCAACAGGGCTTCCGGATTTTGCTCGAGATAATCGAGGAACACACGCAGGGAACGCGCGGCGTCGCGCACCTCGGCGAGAGTGCGGCTCAACTCGACGGCAATTTCTGAATCGCCGCGAATCTGGTCGGTAGCAGCGACCAGTGCCTGCTGGCCGGCGCTGAGGGTTCCATCCAGAAGCTCCAGAGAACTGCCCAGTTCATCGGCGATGGGTCCGAGTTCGTCTTCAACATTACTGATGAGTCTGCGCGTGTCGGCCGCCGCAATGCGCACCCCCTCAATGCCGGCGCGCAGATCGGCAGTCACGGCCTGGGTATCGTCAGAGTTGACCAGCTGATCAAGACCGGCAATCACGCGACGCAGATCTTCAGAGTTTGCCAGCTTGTCCACACCGGCGATGGCCGACTGCAGGTCGCGGCCCAGCTGACGAACATCGATACTCTCCGAGAACTCGGTAAACATTCCCTGCACGCTGTTGAATACCTCTCGAATACTCGAGGAGACGCTGGGAATTTCCTGGTACGCGGGATTGATGCCGCGAAACACGGGCTGAGTATCCGGCTGAAAATCCAGCTCCACCAGCAACTGGCCGGTGACAAAGCTTTCCACACCGAGCTGGGCGCGCAAGCCCTCCGCGATGAGATCTTCCATATCCAGCGTCTCGGTGACTTCTCTACCGAGCGGTCGGCCATCGCGCGTGATGGTCAAGGTATCTGGAAGCACACGAATCGTAACCGGGGTAACAAATTCAAGCGTATCGGCGTCGCCCACCAGGGATATGTCCGTGACGTAACCGACCCGTACCCCGCGGAACAACACGTTGGCACCCACCCGCAGACCTTTAACCGAGCCGTCGAAATAGGTGACGTACTGCACGCGCTGCTGGAACAGCTCGGATCCGCCGAGCAGGCTGAAAGCCCCGGCGATCAAGACCACGGCTGCAACGACGAAACCGCCGATAAGGGTGGGATTGGTTTTTTTACTCATGCGGCGTCGATCTGCTGGCTGGCTTCACCACGGCGGAGAAAATTCTGCACCACTGGATTCGGCTCATGGTCACGCAGCCAGTTGGGGTCACCGGTGGCCAGCTGCGTCTTGCTTGTAGCATCCAGGAACACCGCATTGTTGCCGATGGCGTAAATACTCGCCAGTTCATGGCTGACAATGACCACTGTAGTCTCCAGGCTATCGCGCAGCTCCAGGATCAGATCGTCGAGCAATTTGGCGCTGACCGGATCGAGGCCGGCCGACGGCTCGTCGAAAAACAGGATATCCGGGTCCATGGCCATAGCCCGCGCCAGGCCGGCGCGCTTGTGCATGCCGCCGGAGATTTGGCTGGGATAGTAGTCCTCGAATCCAGCCAGACCGACCAGCGAGAGCTTGTAGATACAGATCTCGCGAATCTGCTCCGCCTCCAGCTCGGTGTACTGGGTCAGGGCCAGGCCGACATTCTCGGCCAGGGTCATACCGCTCCACAGGGCGCCACTCTGGAACAGGGTGCCGAAGCGGCGCTTGAATGCAGTTTGCTCTGACACCGAACCTTGCCAAAACGGCTGACCGGAGAAGAACACTTCGCCCTTATCCGGCGCCTTCAAACCGATCATGCTCTTCAATAGCGTGCTTTTGCCGCAACCGCTACCGCCCATGATGATGAAGATATCGCCGTGATAAACGGTGAAATTCAGATCCTGCTGAATCAGAAAATCACCATAAGCCAGGGTCAGGTCGCGGACTTCAATATGGGCTTCGCGCTGGCTCATCTCAGATATCCAGGTTGATATAAATGACGGTAAGTATCGACGCGCTGACCACAATCATGACGATGCTCATGACCACCGCGCGCGTAGTAACCTGCCCGACCGCCATCGCGCTGCCGCCGCAGCTCATGCCCTGCTGGCAACCGGCCAGGGCGACGAGTGTTCCGTAGACCACGGACTTGAACAGGCCGCCGAACAAACTATTCAGACCGATGGCATTGACCGTTTGCTCAACATACTGCACCAGGCTCACATCCAGCATTACCATTGCAACGCAAAGACCGCCGATTATGCCGAGAAGGCTCGCGTACATGGTGAGAAGCGGCATCATCAGGACCAGGGCAAAAACCCGCGGTGTAACCAGAAAGTCCATGGGCTCGATACCCAGGGTCTTCAGCGCATCGATCTCCTCATTAACCTTCATGGTACCTATTTGCGCCGCATAGGCAGCGCCGGTGCGCCCCGCCATGATGATGGCGGTCATGATCGCCGACATTTCGCGCACCATGGCCACGCCAACCAGGTTGGCGGTATAGATCCCGGCGCCAAACATCTCCAGCTGCTTCACGCCAACGAACGCGAAAATCATGCCGATCAAAAAGCTGATCAGACTGACGATGGCGAAAGCCTCGGCGCCGGCTTCCTGGATGTGCTGAACCAGATCTGAGCGCAAGTAGGTGGCGCGACCCTTCATGAAGCGCCGCACCGAGAGCACGAACTCGCCGGTAAAGGCAAGCAGCTGTCTGGCGCTATCCAGATAATTCAGCGTCGCATCGCCGACTTCTTCAAAGAAATTCTTGTCTACCGGACCGCGCCGTGCGTCGTCGCGCACTTTCACTGCGGAAGCCAACTCCAGCAAGCGGCGGGCACCGTCGGGCAGGCCGTTTTCGTCCACCGTTACGCCCTGCGCGCCGGCGCTGCGATGAATCGCGATCAACAGTGTAATCAGCCCGGTATCCCAGCTGTCCAGCCGTCCCGTGTCGAAACTCAGCGTCTGCAAAGGCGTAGGCCCGCGCAGCTGATCCAGCACGGCATCGGGTCCAGGTAGTTCGTTACCAAGCTGCCAATCGCCAGCCAGGCTGACGCACAGTGTTCCGGCAGCATCGACTTCCAGTTGCAGACTTGCGACGTTCACAGCTGCAGTGTGCCGCTGTGCCTGCGCCGGGTAAAGCGGCCGCTGTATTGCTGCGCATTGTCGTCACCACCGGGCTGCGGCTATGCTGAATCCTTTGATCGCTATAGCCCAGCATTAACCGCAAGGATCGCTGTCGTCATGCCAACTCGAGTTTTTACCTACAGGCAGCGCTGCTGCTGGCTGCTGCTAAGCGCCCTGGCCAGTCTCACGGCCTGCAGCAGCACCGGCGGGATCAGCGTCGCTGATGAGGAACAGGCAGGTTCCAGCGTCGCGCGGCAGGTCGAGAACCAGGTCGGCTTCTATAACGATAGCTATCTGAAGAACTATGTCGACAGCATCGGCCGAAGACTGGTGACGGAGCTCGGCCCAACGCCCTATAGCTTTCGCTTCCAGGTCATTGACCAGGCCGAACCCAATGCCTTTGCCACTCCCGGCGGTTATGTCTACATCTCGCGCGGACTGTTGGCACTGATTAATAGCGAAGATGAACTGGCCGGCATTCTGGCGCATGAAATCAGTCATGTGACTGAACGGCATCATGCCCGCCAGGCCCAGCGCAGCAGGTTGCCTGGATTGTTGACGGTACCCGGTAAAGTGGTAGGCGCGGTGGTCAGCCAGGACGTCGGCAAGGCTATGAACGCGCCGATTGAAAGCGCGGGTAAAGTCTATTTGTCTGCCTACGGGCGTGACCAGGAAAAAGCAGCCGACACAATAGGCATGCAGCTGTCGGCACGAGCCGGCTATGCACCGCTGGCGCTGGGCTCGGCACTTGAGACGCTGGAGCGAACCGTCACGCTGCTAGCCGGCCAGCAGCGTAAGTTCAGCTGGTTCGATAGCCACCCGATGACACCCGAACGAATCAGCAATATCCAGTCAACGGCCGTCGATCTGAACCGGCAGGCCGGGACGTCTTTTGCCGCTAACCAGGCCGCAGTCTATAAGCGCCTGGACGGACTATTGTGGGGCGCTGAAAATCCGGCCGCCGGATTTTTCCGTGACAATGTGTTTCTACAGCCCGACATGGACTTTGCCATGAGCTTCCCGTCCGGCTGGGAAACCCTCAATACACCGCGCTTTGTCGGCGCAAAGAAAGCCGACAACCGGGCTTTAATCATTCTCGGTTCCGCAGGACCGCCGGCGCCGCCGGAAGCCTATGCGCAGGCATTCGTGGCCGAACTGCAGAAGGCTGCCGAGGTGGTACCGGATGAAGTCGAAGCACTAAAAATCGGCGAATGGCCCGCGCACTACGTGCGCATCCGTGACACTTCGGGCAAAGAGCCCGTCAGCATCTACTACTTGTGGGTACTGGCCGAGCGCAACATGTTCGAGATTATCGCCGCAGGCCTGGAAAGCTATACCGAAGTCATGCGCGAGGCAGTATTCAGTCTGCGTAAAATGACCGAAGAGGAACGCGATTCCATATACAGCTATCGGCTACGTGCAGTAAATGCCCAGGCCGGCGATAGCCTGGAAAGTCTCAGTGAGCGCGAAGACAACCGCTGGGATACAAACCTGACGGCGATTATTAACGACCTGGATCCGGCCGCAGAATTGCAAGCGGACCAGGCAGTGAAGATCTTGCGCGCAGAGCGCTACTGACCGGAAAGTCAGACTTATTCGGCCGCGCGAACGCCTTCGCTGGCCTGCGGGCCGGTGCCGCGGCGCAGGTAAAACTCGAATACATCGTCCATGCGCCCACTCAGGTAGGGCACCATGTACAACACTGCCATGCCTTCAAGATGCCGCGCATGCTGAAGCGGACCCACATCGGCAGGCTCCAGACCCATGGCGCGAATCAACTCCGCAACTCGCTGCTTGGCCGCGGCATCATTGCCGGCTATCGGCACGCTAACCGCGCCGCCTGCGGCGGCCGGGTCGGCAAGAATATGAAAGCCCACGGTATTAAAGGCCTTGACTACCCGCGCCTCGGGCAGCCAGGTCTGGATTCTCTCGCCGGCGGAATCATCCACGGCCAGTTCCATTAAGCGCTGTTCATTCATGCGCAGCGCATTGGTGACGTCAATAACAATTTTCCCGGACAGACTGCCGAGTTGCGCAAGGCTCGCTTCAATACCGTTCCAGGGTACCGCCAGAACTACTATGTCGGCCCCGGCGACTGCGCCGTCCGGGGTGGCCGCTCGGGCCTGATCACCACTGGCGGCCACCAGCTCGCGCACAGTGTCGCGATCCGGTTGTCGTGAGCCGTACACCACCGGGTGACCCAGGCGGGCAAGATGCTGACCGAGGGCACCGCCCATTCTGCCTGTGCCGATTACGGCGATGGTTTCTGCCTGCATGCTGCTGTCCGCTTGTACTGGAGATAGGATTTGCAGCGTAGCAGCCAGCACTAGCGCCAGCCAGCCGCCCGGCTTGAGTTGCATGGACTTATCCTTTCGCAATGGTTCGGCGGTGAGTGTAACGCGCCTCATCGGCCGGCAAGCGCAGGCCGGCTCAGGGGCTTTTGGAAAGACGCACGGTCAACGGTGTTTCAGCCGCCGCCGGTGGCTCAGGAATGCGCGCATAGATATCCGGTCGAAAATTTACTTCGCCGGCTTCGCCCAGCCAGGCGGTGAAGTAGACCAGGTAAACCGGCACTGGATCGCTTAACCACAGCGCGCGTTGACCGCGTACTCGCGGCCCGGCCACTCGCGCCTGGTCGCTCTGCTTGTTGTTGGACAACAGCCAGCGACTCAGGGAAAGGGCATCTTCCAGGCGTACGCAGCCGGAACTCAATGCGCGCTCGGCCAACTCAAATAGTCCGCGCGCCGGTGTATCGTGAAGAAAAATAGACTGGTCGTTATCAAAGACAATCTTTACCTGCCCTAGGCTATTGCCCGGACCCGGATCCTGACGCAACCGATACGGAAAGCTACGACCACGACCGAGCTCATGCCACGCTACCTCGCTGGGCAAAATTTCCGGATCGCCCGTCTGCCAGCCGGCGAACACACGGATAGCACGCGAAGTAAAAAATTCCGGATCTTTTTGCTGCTTCGGCAACAAGTCATATTTGGCAATCCGCGGCGGCACCGTCCAGTAAGGGTTGAGTACCAGGTGCCGTATCTGGCTGCGTAGCACCGGCGTTGGCCGTCGCGGACGGCCGACCACGGTGCGCATACTCAGCTCGACGCTGCCATTGGCCACGGCGTGCAAACTGGCGCTGGGCAAATTAATCCAGACGTAGCGTTCGCCCAGAGGCTCGGACATTTCCTGCCAGGTAGCGCGCGCCGCCAGCAGCTGTGCCAGGCGAATACTGGCGGACACGTTCATTGCTTCGCGCACCGGCTTCGACACGATGCCGTTCTCCGGCAGCCCGTGGCGCGCCTGAAAACGTCGTACTGCTCTATCCAGCGCCGGCTCGAACAAATACGGATTGGCCTCGCCTGGACCAAAGTGGTCGCCGCTTAGTATCAGTCGCTCACGGAGCAGAGCCACCTGCGTATCCTGCTCGCCGAGCTGCAGATCCAGGCCGCCGGGCAGTTCCGGCCAGCCACCGCTATTAACCAGCGACTGGTAATTGCGAATAGCCGCGTCAAGACCGGCAAAGGCAGCTGGCGAATAACTGGCACTGACGGGCTGCGTAAGGATCAAGACGAGGATCAGGCTCAGGCCGAGCGCGCCGCATCTTTCGGCCGCGCGCACCTCAACAGACCTGTTACGCATCGAACTTCAGCCCCGATCCACTCGCAATGCCGGAGGCAAAATGCCAGCCGAAATGCCAATTCGCTGAGCGTCGTTTTCGCGAACATCGGCAAGTACGCTGGTATTCAATTTCTCGCGGCAGCGCTGGACGATATCGCGTGGAACCGTATTCGGATCTTCTGCCCAGCGCTGCAGAATCTGTTCGCAGTCAATTTTCCTGAGCGCAAGATCTGCCGAATGCGCGAGAGCAAACAGGTGTGGAAGCAACACAAAAGCCGCAAGCAGAGGTAGACGAATCATTCTTATTCTTCTTCTTATGGGATCGCTGGCCAGGCGGCCGCGTCCTCTTTTTATTAGCAACCATTCTCATCGATGATGATGCAGACCATTGAGACCTGGATCACAGTTCTTGCCTGCAGCGTCGGCAGGCCACGCCGGTGGCCAAGCGGGGGCAAACAAAGCGGGTCAGAAATACGGCGCGGATCGACTCAAGTCTGCTGAACTGGTCGCAATGCGAGATTAAGTCACATCAGCATGAGGGCCCGTGGCCAGGATCAGGCCGGTCCGGTCTGCAGCAAAAGATTCGCCGCCGCCGCGATCGTAAAACTTGGCAAGGCTTTCGCGGCTAATCATTACAGTGTCTGGCGGCGCCCCGCTGGCTGACAGGCTTCAATCTAGCAACGTCCGGCGGTTTTGGCTCCGCGCAGCGGTGGTGGCATGATGACGGCGGGCTGGATTGACGGGAGATTGCGATGAAAGACAAAAAAGACAAGCCGGAAGACTTTAGTCCTCAGCGCCGCGAGCTGCTGGCCGGCGCCGGCGCAGCGGGACTGGCCGGGCTGCTGGCCGGTGCGCCCGACCGGGCTCAAGCCGGCGCACATACGCAAAGTGACAAAGGTATTTCTGCGGCTCAGGGGGGAGTCTATGCCACCACCGAGTTGCGCCAGGACTCCATCAACGTAACCGCCATCCAGTCGCGCGTGCGTGCGGTAGACGTCAAAAACCTTAAGCGCAGCATGCAGGCCAATCTTGACCACGCGGTCAAGCTGATTAACAACGCCCAGGGTTCGCCCGACGCCTGGGACGGCGAGCGTCGCTGGGGTTCCAAGCAAGATCTGCTGTGCATGCATGAATTCCCGATACAGGGCTTTCAACCATGGACACGACGAGAGCTTAACCAGGTGGCCTTTGAGCTACCGGGGCCGGAAGTCGAAGTTATCGCGGAACGCGCCAGGCACTTCGGCTGCTATATCGCCTTTGGTTGCTATGCGAAGGAAAGAGACTGGCCGGACCATGTGATTAACATGTCCGTAATCGTCGGGCCGGACGGCAACATCGTTTCCAAACAATGGAAAGCGCGCAATATTCTCGGTCTGTTCGGCGCCGGTGCGCTGATTGGTACTACCGTATACGACGTGCTGGATCGCTACGTGGAAATGTATGGCTGGGACGCCACCCTGCCCATCGCCCGCACGGACATCGGCAACATCGCCATGACCGCCGTGGGCGTGGAGCCGATGATTTATCAGTGCCTGGCGCTGAAGGGTGCAGAGCTGCTGATCATGTCGGTAACCGGCGGATCCAACGCCGAGTCAGCCATGGCCACGGCGCGAACTAACCGGATTTACACTGTCGGCGTCGGCAATGCCGTATCGCCCGACAACATTGGCTTCCCCGATGCCGCCGGCGCAGCCAGTGAAGGCACCGTGATTGTTAATCCGCGCGGCATGGCGATTGGTAAAACCAGCAATCCGCATGAGGATTTCGCCTTTGCGCGCATTCCCATCGCTGATTTCCGCAAAACCCGGCGTTTCCGCGAAATTCCCGCCGCCCTGATCGTGCCGGTGCTACAGGCTTACCAGCCGGCATTCCAGCCCAATGCGTTCCTGGATCAACTGCCGGAGACTTATGAGGAAGCCGGCGATATGGTGCGCAAACGGATGCGCGGCAGCTGACACTAAAATTCACCGAAGGATTTTCAAGATACTTAAGAAACTATTAGTCACCCTTTGCCTGCTGGGCTTCGCCGCAACGGCAGCTGCCCAGATGTCGGCCGAGGAGGCGCGCCAGCAGGCCGAGACCCTGCAGCGTCAATACTCGGGTGAGGGTGGCGCCACCCAGGCCATGCCCGAGGCGGTAACGCTGACAGAAAAGGACATCGCCAATTTCATGGGAGTACTGCCTGCGCTGAAGGACCTTGGCATGAGCAGCGAGTTGATGGGCACCGACCCACAGAACGTGGGCGAGCTGATGAGCTTTAATCAAAAGGCCATGGGCGTGCTAAATGACTTCGGTTTTAGCCCACAGACCTTTCAGCAAGTGTCCTACAGCATCGGACTGGCTATCGCCGGACTGGAATCAAAGGGCCGGGAAAGTGAAATAGAGGCGGCGACCGCGCAGCGCGAGCAGATGCTCAAGCAAATGGAAGGCCAGCTAAGCGAAGAGCAAATAAACATGCTGCGCCAGCAACTCGATCAAGCCATGGGCATGCTCGGCGAAATACAGGAGCAGCCGCCGGGCAATATGAGCCTGGTGGAAAAATACAAAGACCAGTTGATGGCCTTACTGAACAGCATGTAGGCGTCAGTCGGTCGGCGCCGTTGCAAGCCTCGCCGGCTGCACCACCACCAGCATGCGGCAAGGGACCCCGCTACGATTTTCCCAGCTGTGGCTGTTGCCGGCGAGCATGCCGGATTGGCAATGGCTCTGCTGCGCTGGCGTCGAGCAGCTCAAGGCCGACCCACTACTGCGTATGATCCAGTTCAGCGATCTGGCCGAGGGCCGACGCAGGCTGCAAGTGGACGACTAAATGTTGTTAGCTGTGGCCGGCTGGTCTAGTCTCGGCGCCGTCAACCATTCACAAAAAGAAAGACCCGTTCATGCGAAAACTGCTAAACCTGCTGCTGATCCTGATCGGCACGGCGAATCTCGCCATCACCGGTCTGTATTTCTCAGACCCTTTGCTGGTGAAGCGATTCTTTACGCTATTTGAACCGCAGGATGGCAACTACGAAAATCTGCAGCCGCGCGAGGTACCGAGCAATCTGCAGGCGGGCGAATTATCCGTGGCACAAGCTGAGCAGCGCAGCATTAGCGAGGCCGGCCTGGCTGCCATGCGCGAGTTTGCTGCCGAGCAGGGCTCCTTCGCATTAATCGTCATGCACAAAGATGCGATTCAGACCGAATGGTATGCAGACGGCTGGTCAGCAGATTCACTGACGCAGTCGCAATCCATGCACAAGAGCGTTTTGCCGGTGCTGATTGGCGCCGCCATCCGCGACGGCGCCATTAGCTCAGTGCAGGATCCCGTCGGCCGCTACCTGGTTGAATGGCGCGATGATCCGCGCGGCAAAATCAGCCTGGAACAACTGCTGCAGATGTCCAGTGGTTTGCTCGAGTATCCGTTCAGCCTGAACCCCTTTGGTGACGCCTTTCAGTGGCTGTTTGCCAGTGACAGTACCCCGGCGCAATTGCGCACGCCGCTGGATTGGGACCCAGGCAGCCGTTTTTCCTACAACAATGTGAACGCCGAATTGCTCGGACTCATCATTGAGCGCGCCACGGGACAGCGCTACGCGCAGTACCTGGGCAGCAGGCTCTGGGCACCCATGGGGGGTGAGCGCGCGGAAGTCTGGCT
>CAWKLL010000047.1:0-17750 GCA_963850255.1 uncultured Gammaproteobacteria bacterium | reverse complement strand
CAGCGAAGTCGTCGCGATCAAAGAATTTTTTGAGCAGCTCAAGAAACGCCCCGCCCCTGATCTGATCCTGACCCACTACCGCGGTGATCGTCATCAGGACCATCGCACTATTGCCGAGTTAACCTGGAATACCTTCCGCGACCATTTAATCCTGGAGTACGAAATCCCCAAGTACGATGGTGACCTGGGCCAACCGAACCTGTTCGTACCCTTGGACCGCGCCAGCGCGGAAAGAAAATCCCAGCTGATTGTTGAAACCTATGCCAGCCAGTCAGACAAACAATGGTTCAGCGCAGATACCTTTTCCGCCTTGATGCGTTTACGGGGGATAGAAGCCAACAGCCCCAGCGGCTTCGCCGAAGCTTTCTACGCAACAAAGCTGTGTGTTGCGCCGCCGCGACCTTAGAGCAACAGCTCCGCCGGCAGTGAGTGGCTGAGAAAGCCCGTGGGGCTGGCACTCAAGCCATAGGCGCCAGTCTGAAAGACCACCACCAGATCACCCACAGCTGCCGCAGGCAAGCGCGTCGCGCTGGCCAGAACGTCCAGTGGCGTGCATAACGGGCCGACAACGGTGACCGCCTCCAAGTCTTCAGTCTGAACGCGATTACCAATTAACAAGGGAAAATCACGCCGGATAACCTGGCCCAGGTTGCCCGAAACAGCCAGGTTGTGATGCATGCCCCCGTCGGTGACCAGAAACGTTTGACCTCGAGATACCTTGCGATCGACGATGCGCGTAACGTAAAAGCCTGCTTCGGCGACCAGGAAACGCCCCAGTTCAAGTTGCAGCTGCGCCTCTGGCAATAAATCATGGGCCGAGCCTGCCAGCTTGCCCAGAATCGCGCGGATATCGGCGAAGCCAAGGGCTTTTTCTCCGTCGAAATAGGGAACACCAAAGCCACCGCCCAGCAACAGGAGCTGTGGCGGCCGAGGCGCCGCCTGCGCCAGTTCAGCCATCAGAGCAAGACCCTTCTGCAACATCTCTTCAATGGCCGCGGGCAACAGACATTGAGATCCGGCAAACAGGTGAAAGCCACGAAAATCCAGTGCGTCAACGTCCAGCTCGGCGAGCACCGCCGGGACCCGTTCGGCGTCAATACCGAACGGCTGCGGTCCGCTGCCCATCATCATTCCCGCAGCACGCAGGCGAAAATCGGGATTCACTCGCAACAGCACCGGGCAGCGGCTTGCCTGCGCGCGGGCAATATCGGTCAATCGGCGCAGCTCACCCGACGATTCCACGCTGACCAGCACGCCGGCAGCGCAGGCCGCGCGTAATTCGGCGTCGGTCTTGCCCGGCCCTGCAAAGCTGATATCAGCAGCATTCACGCCGCTGGACAATGCCAGGTCCAGTTCACCGGCTGATGCCACATCCAGGCCGTCAACTTGCCCGGCCACATGCTGCACCACCTGTGGATTCGGATTGGCCTTCAGCGAATAGCTCAGACGCAGGCCGGCTGGTATGGCGGCGCGCAGTTGCGCCAGGCGCTGATTCAACAACTCGCGTGAATAAATATAGAACGGTGTGCCACCGGCAGAATCTGCGATCTCGGCCAGTGTGTGTCCTGCAAACACCAGGCTGCCGCGCTGGACCACCACGTCGCTGCGTTCAATGTGTAATGGCAGCTTCATGGCTAATCCTCAGCTTGTTCCAGGCGCTCTCTAACGGCCTTGCGATCATACTTGCCATTCGGGCTTCGCGGCAGCGACGAAAAGACGTGAAAACGTGTCGGACACAGATAGGCCGGCAGTTCACGGCGACAAAACGCTGCCAGCGGCTCCAACTCGGTATCGGCATCAGTCAGGACAACCGCGGCGACCAGTGCCTGACCCAGCTGAGAATCTGCTATACCGGCGACCACGGCTTCGGCAACCAGCCCCGAATCCAGCAAAACCGATTCCACCTCATCAGGACTGACCCGATAACCAGAGGTCTTGATCATCTGGTCATTTCGATGGTGAAAATAGAAAAAGCCGTCGGCATCCTGGTGGACAATATCTCCTGACCAGACAGCACGGCTTGACGATCCACTCAGAGCCGCCGGCAAAGTCCGAAAGCGAGCCTTTGTGGCCGCGGGATTCTGCCAGTAGCCCTGGCTGACCAGCTCACCCGCCTGAACCAACTCGCCCGCTTCGCCCGGCTCACAGCGATTGCCATCGGGGCGCAGCACAAAAAGTTCCGCCCCGGGTATGGCCAGACCCATGGAGTCAGGTCGCTGGTCAATCGCCTCAGCGGGCAAAATGGTGGCGCGAAATGCCTCGGTAAAACCATACATGAGATAGGCGCGGGCATTGGGCATCAGCCGGCGCAGCTTTCGGCTAAGCACCGGCGGCATCACGCCGCCGGTGGTGGCGAAGCAGCGCACACTTTTCGCCAGCGCGTCCGGCCATTCCACCGCCGCGAGTTGCTGCCAGAGTGGCGGCACACCGGTAATACTGGTGACCTCGCGCTCGGCCGCAGCGGCCAGGCTTTGCGTGGCCAGATAGTGCTCGGCCAGGACCACTTCGGCAGCCGCAGAAAAAGCGGTGGTCAACTGGCTAAAGCCCGCATCGAAGCTCAGTGGCAATAAGGCCAGGACCCGCTCACGCGCGTCGGTCTTATGCACCTGAACCACTGCGCGCGCGCCCGCCAACAAGTTGTGATGCGTGACCATTACCGCTTTGGGCAAGCCGGTGCTGCCGGAGGTGTAAAACAGCATCGCCGTCGCATCAGAATCAACGTCGTGCCACGCGCTGGACGTAGCAGCCTGGCGCAGATCATCGAAGCCAAGCATCTGCAGCGCAGTTCCCTGCGCTTCTGGTATGTCGGCTTCAGCGTCCGGTAACAGGCAATACTCCAGTTGCGGACAGGCGCCGGCAATGTCACCCAGACGCGTCAACCGATCCGGCGAAGTCACCAACAACCGCGCACCACTATCCCGCAGCAAATGGATTAGCTGTCGCGAACGCAGGATCGGATTAACCGGCACCAGGATCAGGCTCGCCGCGGACGCGGCCAGCATAATCGCCACGCTATCGGCACTCTTGGGCAGCATAATGGCGATGCGATCGCCCGCAGCAAGACCCAGAGAACGCAGACCCTGAGAAAAAACGCTCATTCGCTGCGCCAGATCGGCATATTCTGTGACCTGCCCCGAAAGCGACAGCGCTACAGCCTCTGGCTGAAGCTCGGCCGCATGCGTCACCAGCTGGTGCAGCAGTTTGGGAGCAACGGACATCAGGCAGGCATGCCCACTGGTTTCGACTTAGCCAGGATAGAGGTCAACGTCAGAGTCGCCCATGGAAATGAACCAGGCTTGCGGATCGTTTATCAGCGTTTGCTCCTCGGCAGAAAGGCCGCCGCTGGCAATCAGCAGCTGATGACGCACGCCGCGGTTGATAAAGCCAAAACGCCGCAGACAGACTTCCAGTGCAGGGTGACCGAGTTGACAACTCACCGTAATCACTGATTCTGCCGACAGCACATCTACCGCTGCCAGCAGCAGGGCATTAACGGCGGCAACATCGGAAGCAGGCACCACCAGGTCAATGACAAATCCGCGTCGATAGGCATAAGCCGCATCCGGCTCCTTGCTCAGCACCACCGCCACGCCACGCAGGACGCCGTCCATACGCAACTCAATGAGTCCGAAACCAGCATCCGGTCGCTGCAGGTATTTCCAGTTCAGATAGGCGGCATCCCGCACCACGGACACGCGCAGGTCGGCGCTGGCTCGTTGCCAAAGATCATCATGCTCGGATGAAAACCGCTGTGGCCTGGTCACCTGCCAGCCACGTCGCTCAAAATCTCGACGATGACGCGCGAGGCGAAGCGCATGGCGACGTGTGACTAGCCAGGCCATCAGTGCATCTGTCGGGCTATCACCCAGCCGCAAACCGCTGTTACAGACAAACAGCCAGTTTCGTAAGTCGCAAACATGTTGCCAGCCCAGGGCAAACTGCAACTCGCGCATTTGGCTGGTTTGACCCAGGGACAAATTACAGGGCAGGTCTTCCAGCGCTTTCTGAATCAGCATTGGACCAATTGGCGAGCCACGAATTTCCTCCGCGGCCATGGTCTCGACAAACCAGCCGGTAATGCGCTCCGCCTGGCCCAGCTTCAGACGCACGGCGATCGCGCCCTGATGAGCGACGACACGGCCTTTCTTCCGGTACATCCAGATGTAGGGCTCGATACCCAAACGTTTGGCCGAATCGACCAGCATCCAGCGCCAGACAGGCAGAATGCTGTCTGGTGTGCGTTGCGGGTAGGCCTGTTCCTGGAAGGCCTGAACCTCGGGCTCGCGTTCTGCCGCGTAGCCCACGAAACCCTTCGGGCCTTCGCTAGCCTTGTCGGAATCGTCCGTCACTGCGCTGCTCCGCTGCGCCGGAAACTAAAAACGCAGACCACCGTCCAGATCGAGAATGCGACCTGAAAAGTAATCGTTTTCAATGATAAAGCGCAGGCCATCAGCAAATTCTCCCAGCTCACCAAAGCGGCCGACGGGCGACTCTGCCTTGATTCGATCCAGGAACATGGGCGGAATGTTTACCGTCATCCCCGTTTCGACGAAACCCGGCGACAAAGCCGCGACACGAATCCGGTAAGGCGCCAGCTCGCGGGTCCAGGTCACCGTTAGCGACGCGACCGCAGCCTTGGTCGCGGCATATGCGCTTTGACCCGGGTTACCGGAGCGCACCACTGAACTGACGTTGACAATCAGGCCCGCTGAGCGATCAGCAATCATGCGCGCCGCCACCGCCCGCGCCATCAGGAACACGCCGGTGAGGTTGCTGCCCAGGGTGTCGTTCCAATCGTCCAGAGAATGCTGATTAATGCGCTTGCCCAGCTTGGAAACCAAAGCCTGATCGTGCAGTACGCCCGCATTATTGACCAGGATATCGAGGCCGCCTGCGGCCGAAACCACCTGCTCCACCAGCCTTTCGACCTGCAGCGGGTCGCTGACATCGGCGTGAAAAAACTCTGGCGAGTCGCTGCCAGTGCCGGCCGCGCGCGCCTGCTCAATGGCGAGCTTATCGCGATCGGCGCAATAAACCCGAGCACCGGATGCGGATAGCTGCCGGGCACAATGCAAACCAATGCCGGCGGCGCCCCCGGTGATCAGGATGCGCGCCCCATCGACCTTCATTAGCCTTCCGCCTGCAGCCGCTCAATGATGCCGATGAGATCGGCGATGGACTCAACCTCGATGGCATCCTCCACCGGAACATGCGTGCCAAAGCGGGTCTGGATTTCAGCCATTAATGCCACATGGCCGAGAGAATCCCAGCCGTTGACGTCACCCGGACCGGTAGCATCAGTCAGCTCATCGGGCGAACACTTAAACAGGTCCACCATAAGACTTTTCAATTGATCGGCTGTCGCACTCATTACTTTCCTAACCTGTAATTCTGGCGCCTGCGGACTCAGCTGCCCGCGGCTTCGGTTCTTGTTACGGTTCGGGTCAGTCGTGATACCAAACCGACACCATCCCAGGGATTTTCAAAGTGATTGCCCTCCCCCGGCAGCGGAAAACGGCAAACGCCAAGCAACGCGGCCCGTTCACTAAAGGCCTGCGCGTACTCGCTTTTGAGCTGCATCACACAGGTCTGCACATTGCTCGGTATGTAAGGGTACACCTCAGCGAGGGATTGGTATGGGATCAACTGCACAAAGCGATTGGTGCATTCAATTAGCTGGCTGGGCTGTTCCAGCACCGCGACGGTCCACTGGGTTTGCGTATCGCGAACCAGCCTGCCGCCGTCCAAAAGGGTCCGTGCCCGATCAAGACTTATACGAAAAGTCTCTGAAAAATCAAGAGGATGCCGTATAAAGCTTTCAGCCTGTCGAGAAAAAGCCGTGCTGAAATCCTGCACAAACGCGTCGAATTCCGGCTGCCCGGGCTTGCCGTGAACGAATACGCGCTGCGGCGAACTGCAGGCGAGCTGATCAAAAACGACGGAATCCGTTGCCAGTCGATTGATCGCTGAAGCCGACATCTGCGCCGGATCAACCACGGCCATGCTGGCACGCGGCCCAAACACAATGTCCTGACAGTCCCAGTGTGCCGGCAAGTCGCGAATGGCATCTACGGCATCCCGACCACCCCAGGCGATACGCGCATTCGCGGCCTCACTCATGGCCTCGTGAGCCGCGCTCTGCTCGCGCGGGAAACTGACCACCAGGGTGCCGGCCGCCATGGCCGCACCGGCAGGCCCGGTCTGGCGCACCGCGTCCAGCAGAGGAGACATGACATCCCCCTGGCGCGAACTCAGGCGCATTACATTTTGATTACCCAGCACTGCGCTCAGCGCCCAGGAAAATACGCCCAGCAAGGGCACGTTCCCAGCCACCCAGTGACAGACCATGCCACGCGGGACGTGCCGGATCGACTTGCGCGATCCGATGCGAACAAAATGATCCAGGCTTTGTAAATCCTTCAGCTCGCGGCCAATCAGTCCGCGCAAGTTGTCACTGCGCAAGAATCCACTCAGAAAAGCCAGCCCTTCCACGGGTACCGCAGCGCGCAAGGCTGCATCCCCTTTGAGCAACCGATCCGATAAGTCCGACAGCGCCTTTAGCCGGGCATCAAAATCAGTCGATGCATCGCTGTCAGCCGCAGACAGGGCGTCCAGCCGAGCCCGCAGATCCGCCGAGGCATCCGTCGGCCAGGCTACGTCAACGGCGAGCGACATCGCTACACCCCCGCAATTCAGATCGCGGCGCACGACCTTCGAATAAAAAAGCTTTGCCTGATCGCCCGCAGGAACAGCCATCGTCCAGCACAATGCGGCCCAGGTCCTCCGTCAATACGCTGTGGTTGGGCGCCGAAAGCGGCAAACAACTGATCAACTGAATCAGGCCGGACTCACCGCCGGGCGTTGGCGCCAGCGAATCCGCTTGCCGGGTTATCACGTCCGCCCAGTAAGGCACATGCTTGTAGCCCGCTGCGCAATCCGGATACGGCATGCCTATTTGCTCCACGGCACCATAAAAGTCGATAACCTGCGTTGCCGGCAACCCCCAGGGCTTGGCGACAGTGGCGTTAAAAACCGGCTTATCAACGGCCAAATCAACCAATTTCTTCCAGCCACCACTATGCAGGAATACGCTGTCCTTGTTCGCTGGCGGCAAATCAAGCGCCTGCATTTGCTGATGCGCCTGAAACAAAATAAACGTGAATCCATAGGCCATAAATGCCTGTGAACCAATGGCCTGCAGAGCTGCCATCAACCGATCAGGATCAAGCTCAAGGCCATTCTCAGTTTCACGCATGACAAAGTGAAATTCAGAGGCCTGGTGGGCCAGCGCCATGATCGCCGCGCCCCTGGCACTAAAGGCCTTGGTGCCGCGCACAGTACTTTCAAGGTCGAAAACTATATAGGGACGACGTTGCCCACCAATGAAATCGGTCAATATGGCATTTGCCGATCGAGACTGTCGCTTGCGGCTGGCCTTATCAATAAAAATCTTTGCCGCCTGATTAGAGGTGGTCGCCGACGAGCTAACCACGGCAAGTTCGCCCTGCGACGATTTCAGCTCATATTCCTTGAATACCGACACAGGCACAAAGGGATAGTCTTCAATGGGTCCGCCATCGGCCGGATGATCCTGCTCCCAGTCCTGCAACAAGGTGGCATAGCCGGGACAACGTTCACGATGATACTGCCGCAGTGTCGCCAGCTGCTTCGCCAGGTAAGACTGCTTTTCGTCCACGGACAGATCAAACGGGGCCGTTCCCGTCAAAAACAGATCATGTTCAGCCATTGGTATTCCTTCGCGCCCCGTTAGTCCAGATCCCGGATGCCCAGACTGGCATTATCCGGCAAGAGCCGATTGCGTTGCAGCTTTCCATTGCCGGTCATGGGCATTTCCTTAACCACAAAGTAACGCGCCGGAATTTTGCCGGGCGGCAGCCTGTCGGCCAGAAAAGCATTCAGATCCCTGCGCGTCAACGGACTGGCCAGACGCAGGTAAGCGACGGCCACCCGGCCACGCGGGCCGTCGATAAGGCTGCTTACCCCGGCGACTTCGATGCCGGGATGGGCATTGAGGGCCCGCTCGATCTCCAGGGGTGAGACTTTTTCACCACCGACATTGAAAATCTCGTCGCGGCGCCCGGCGATAAAAAGATAGCCATCGCGAAGCTCGCCGAGATCCGCAGCCAGCAGGTAGCCGTCCGGAGAAAACGCACGACGGGTTTCTTCCGGATCATTCAGGTAGCCGGAGAACACATTGGCACCCCGTAACCCGACGATTCCCGACTGACCGTCGGGCAATGGCTTAAGGCTCTGTTCATCGAGAATTCGCAGTTCCACGCCGTCGATGGCCCGGCCACAAGTCGGCTGGGCAAAGTTGGGATCACTGTCCTCGATATAGGTCACGCGCGGCGTTGCCTCGGTCATGCCGTAGTTGTCAAAAAATCTCGCAGACGGGAAAATTGTTCGAATCTGCGGCAATAAACTGCGATCCATCGCCGCGCCTGCCGAGCAAATTATTTTAACCTCAGGCATTGCAAACTCAGTCATTCCTCTCAACAAGCATAAGGCCTGGTAAGTCGAAGGTACGCCACAGAAGCTTGCCAGGCCGAGCTCATTGACAGACTTTGCAAACTTCAGCGGATTGCGGAAACTGCCGAACAGGCGCGTATAACCCCCCACCCTGAGCATGCAAAACAGCTGCGAAAGCAAGGCATAGCTGTAGTGCAGTGGCAGGACTACGGCCGCCGAAGGATGTTTGGCATAGTCGAGATAAGCATTAATAGCTCGTGTGGAATGCTCGAGATTCGCTTGCGAGACCAGCACGCCCTTGGGTTCGCCGCTGGTGCCCGAAGTAAACAGCACCATCGCAGGCAACGAGTCGTTGCGCGCATCAATAGCCTGGCCGGGCTCCAGTAAATCTTTGTCATCCAGCAATGCGGCATTTTCGCCGCAGCGAACCAGCAGCGAATCCAGCACGGCGGCAGGTGCATCAGGGTCTACGGGTACCGCAACCTTGCCGCTATAAGCTACTGCGCAGAGACGAATGACAAACTCGACGGTCCTGGTCGCAGGTAACAGCAGGTATCGGCTATCGGCAAACTTTCCGTGCAGGGTTCCGGCCAATGCCTGTGCCTGGGCGCGCAGTTCGGCGTAGCTAAGCACGTCGGCATCGTCACCAACGGCCGGTGAATCCGGTCGGGCCTGCTCCAGCCAGTCCAGAAAGTGCGCGCTCATGAAGTCGCCTGATCGGCCTGCAGCGAGTTCAACCACTGCTCGACTTCCGCCTGGTCTGCAGGACGGCGGGGATTGGTGCGAATGGCAACGTCGGCCAGCATACGTTCGGCCAGATCAGCCCGGTAGTCTGATTGCGATAACCGGCATAAGGGGCTGTTCGCATCCAGTTCCGCCATCGCCGTGCCGACGATGGGCTGCAGCTGCAATTCCAGTTCGCTGAGTGAATCGTAGCCGGCGCGACGCAAAAAACCGCTCATTTGCTCGCTCTGGGCATTAAAACGCAGCCCGCCGATGAGGCCAAAGGCATTACCCTGGCCGTGGCCCACGCCGTCGGTGCCGATGGCATGGGCGAAGGCATGCACCAGACCGACGGAACAATTCGCGGCGGCCACGCCACCCAGAAAACTGCCTTCGAGCAAGGCGTCACGACGACTTGGGCCGGGCGCCATGGCCCAGGCGCTCAACAATAATCGAAGCGCGGACAGGGCCGCCTCCTTGCCCAGCCGCATCGGCACTATCGACAATGACGCTTCCAGCGCATGACTCAATGCATCGCAAACGAATTGCGCCATTTTTTCCTCGGGCAGGCCCTTGAGCAGGTTGCCATCGAGGATTACCTGGTCAGCCATAAACGCCGGCGTAACCACGGCCATTTTTCGGCCGCCGGACTGATAGACGGCTACATCGGCGGCCTCGGCACCGGTGCCACAGGTGGTCGGCAGCAAGCAGATTTGCGGACGCAGGATGTCCTGAACCGGGTTGAGCCGACCGGTTGCCGGATCAAGTAACTGATTACCGGCCGCCCATCCCAGGCGCGCCCAGTCCAGCACCGAGCCGCCGCCGATGGCGACAATGCGTTGCGCCTTCCGCGCCGAGATAAAACTTCCGGCCAGGGCAACGGACTCTTCAGTCGGCTCTCCCGGCGGTTTTATCAGGTGATTGTCGGGGCCTAACTGAATGCCTGCGCGGTCCAGCACCTCGGTCAGCGCCGTGATGATTTCGCCGCGGCCCGACGTTAGAAACAAGCTGCCCGGCAGATCATCCCACCCGGCAAGCGAGCGCAATGAACCGCTGCCGCAAGTCACTGACGCGGCATGTCTGAAAATCGGATAACTTAACTTAAGTTTGGCCATATGACGCTCTGCGGCGCGATTCTAGCACCGCCTCTAAACCGCTTATGTGACGCTTTGGCCATTGCTGGCCGGGCAGTGTGTGTCTTCAGGGCTGCACCGACGGCGGCCGACGCAGACCCAGCGCCCGCAAACCATCACGAAACCCGCGTCGCGCCATCAGCAGCCGCCCCTTTAGCGTACGCGGATGAAAGGCTTCCAGACCGACAATCTGTCGCTCGGCGTCAACCCAATCGAGCTTATAGGCTTCGTCACCGAGGCCGAAGTCCACTTCGCTGACGCGATCAACGTCGATGGCATGGCGAAACATCTCCGTTGTCAGCAGAGTTCCCACGGAGAGCCGGGCAAATTCCGGATGATAGGCCAGCTTGTAAATGGTCGCCCGGTCGCCCTCAACCAGCCAGAACTGGCTGGCTACCGCACGGCCGTCAAGGGTCAGCGTGCCCAGTCGCCCGATGCCGAGTTGGCAGGCCTGACGGATAAGCGCCGGCATAAAATCGGCCTGCGGCTCGCCGCCCTTCCAGCTGGCACTGTAAATACGCTGGAAGTCCGTAATGCCCTGCTCCAATCCCGGCCCGATCTTATTAATGATCTGCGTTTCCAGTGCATGCCTGGCACTGGCCCGGCGAAGTTTGCGGGAATAGGTATTGCGCAAACGCGAAGGTCGCGCAGAAAAGTAGCCAGCAAAATCGCCAGGCGCCACAGCAATAAATCGATTCTGGTACTGAAAAAATCGATCGACTGAAAAACCTGCTGCGCTCAGCGCCTTCTCCCAGCGCGAACAAGCGGACGAATCACCTCGCAGGTAGCGGAATTCAAGACAATGCCAGCGCGGTACTGCGCGATACAACAACTGCGCGAGGCTTGCCTCGCCGGTAATCGAAGCATTGATACATGGGGTGAATCGTGGCGTATAAAAATTACTCAACCCAGAGAGCTTACCCGCATGCTCATAACCGACAAGCAAGCAGGGCAACTGATTCGCGGCACCAGCTGCCTGATATATCCGCGCGGCCGGCGCTTGCGCGAAACCATGTTCGACCAGAATCTCGAACCATTCGATACTGCTAAAGAAATCTTCGCCGGGTTGGTAACGCATGCCGTTGCGCAACGCTTCCGGTAAATCATCTAGCGGAAAACTCGCCAGCAAATTCACGCCCTGCTCCACCACGACCGACTATCAATCAAGGTATCGGTGCGGGTTTCATCACCCACACCCGGGTTGGCTCATTACTGAAGAATCCGCCGCCGACCAGGACAAACAGGTCGGGTTCAGACGCGTAGACCATGGTGAAATTCAAACCCAGGAGCGGCAAGTCTGCAGCGGGCAAACGCCGATAGCTGTTGCGGGCATAGTCATACAGGCAGCTAACCGTTCGGCCCAGCTCGCGATCCGGCGGGAGCAGCAATGTCAGACCGCGCCGGCTGTCATAGGCAGCGGGGAAATAGTTACCGCCCGGGCAACGGTCGCCAGCTGGAACGCGCTGATGCCAACTTCCTGGGCTGCCAGCGGCAGCGCCTGGCTGGTAAACCCAGAGCGCGCCGTCGCCGCCGGGGTCTGACTGACTGCCAAACACCAGCATGGCATTGGCACGCTGATCGAATTCAGCATTAAACCAACCCCAATGCCTGGTTTCTGCGTTGGCCAGCTGCCAATTGCGCCGCTCCGGCCCGAGTTCCCAGAGACCCCGGCGCTGCACCTCATCCTCACCGGCTAGTGCCACAAACGGCGTCGCTGCAGTGCTGGCTGCGTAAGCCATGATGGTGTCACGCGTCTTATCGTAAACAGCTGCGTTGGCAAAAAAATTGGGCGCGCCAGCTTGTAGTTCCGGGCTCATCCGCCAGTTCCGTGAACGCGGATCGTAGGCCCAGGCAGGATCAAATTGCTCGCCAGGCGCCGGCATAAAACTATGCTTGGCTCCGGAAAATACGCGTAATACTTCGCTGCCGGGGTCATAGACCATGGCATCGTAGACATGCATCGGCCAGGGGCTCAGCTGCGCTAGTCCCGCGCGACGACGACCCGACGAATCCGTGCGCATACTATAGGGCGGAGACGCGGGCTGATGACGCACCCAAACAAGATCGTCCAGACGAAGTTCAAGTACCGAATTGTCGAAACTGACCAGGTGCGTATCGGCACCAAATAGCAACAGGCTGTTTCGACCGGGGACATATTCAGCGCCCGAGTGCGTCCAGCGGAAGGCTGGGCGACCAGAACCCCTTGTGTTTAATTCCTGCCATTGCTCGACGGGTAAACCCTCAAGCCAGTTGGTCGCGGAGTCGGCAGCCAGCTCCGGACCGAGACCGGATAATCGACTCATTGCGGCCACCGCAATGGCCGCAAGAAACCAGGCAACAACGGCCGTTCTCTGAATCGACACACTCATTGCGCTATACACCATCACCAAAAGCGCAGAGCCCGGGCAGGCGCTAGAAAAGTATCCGGCCAGGCGATCAGGGCCAGCAGCAACAGCAGAGGCAGAAATACTTCGGCAGCGGGCAACCAACGTGACAACGAAGAACCACGGCGGAGCGCGGCGCCAAGGCCGGCGCACAGCGCGAGGAAAACTACACACCAGTCGGCCGCATAGCCCGCAGCAGTCAGCCATGGCACCAATACAGGCGTTGTTAGTATCAGCATCACCGCCGGCGGCAGCCAGTGGGCCAGAATCATCACAAGCAACAGGCTGAGACCGGCAGTGGCCGGCGCTGACCAGGCCAGCGCTGTGGCCAGCTCGCCAACGCTTGCCTGTAATCCGCACAGTCCCGCGGCCACGAACAGCCAGGTCCCGGCCAGCAGCCAGAGTGTCATCCCTCCCAACCAGTTGAGCCCCAGACCGTTAGCCGCTTGCAGCATCTGCCAGGTCGCAGGAATACCCTGCAAAACCACACTGCCAATGCCGACGCCCACCAGGGCCACGGCCAGCGCCTCAACGGGTCGAGCCAGTCCGGCCAGCACCAGCCCGAGGGCCGCCAGCAGCGCGAGCGGAACCAGCATGGCCAGTATCAGTTCACGCGGACGCTGGCGAGCGGTTTGCCGCCACTGGCCCAGCAGTCCCGCCAGGCTGAACAGACCACCCAGAAATAGCAAAAGCATGGGCAGCCAGGCAGCCGCCCAGGCGTAGCTCAGGCGTACACCGATGATCTGCGCCAGCAGGAAGATGCCGGCGCCAAACGGCAGCAGGGCAGCCACTGGCCCCCACATCGGCCAAGACTCGATACTCGCGGCCTGACCTGGCTCGCGCCAGGCCAGTAAACCCGATGGCGGCGATGAGCCCGACAAGCCTCGCCACCACGCCAGCAAATAGGTGCCTATCGCCAGCGCGCCGAAATCACTCGCCGACAACAAATTCCAGCTCGATTGGGCGAGCACGGCCATCCACGGTTCTTCCGCCAGCAACGCCAGCGCGGCGGCCGCCACGCTCAGACTCAGTCCGGGCCAGAAAGGATCGAAACCCGTCGCAAGCGCCGGGCGAGATTCGAGGCCTGGTCTAACGGACATTGTTACGCTGGCGTTCGGGCGCGGTGGAACGCTGCGCCGGGCGAACACGCAATGCTCGCAGCAGCGCTATGGCGGCAGCTAGTGCCAATAAGCCCATCGGGATCTGCAGCGTGTAAATATTTTGAAACGCGGAACGCGCTGCGTTCCAATCAAGAATGAAAATACTACCGATAAAAGCGACGGCCACAAACAACAGACCAAGTAGTCGAAATCCACTTGCGCGCAGACTTATGACCGGCCGGCCGGCCGTTGCTGCGACGGCGAACATGGCAGCAATGGCAAACAAGGCGCCGACCGGCTCGAGCCAGGCGTGCTGCACATTCTGCCCACTCAACTGTCGCCAGGTCCATTCGCTGGCAGCGCCGGCTACGGCCAGCAAAAAGGCCGCTGTGGCGAAGCCCTTGCAGAAGCTCAGTAAGCGCGCATTGATCTTTGCGGTCAGTTCCATCAAACGAGTTGCAGCCAAGGCCCACGGCCACTATAGCAACGGGTTCGCTATACTGACCATGAACAGCTCACGAGCCTGACCTGGCTCAAGCCTGCATTGGCTCTCATCACTGCCGTCCCGCACGTGCTAGCCTTGCCGGCGATCTACATTGCCCCACTCAAACGCCCGCTATGCGCACACCCCTAAAACTACCCGCCGGCCTCGGACCCGTTCTGGTGTTGGTGGTGGACACAGAAGAAGAGTTTAACTGGGGAGCCGGCTTTGATCGAAACGCCACGTCGGTGACCGCGATGGCTGAAATCGGCCGCTTCCAGGCCATCTGCGACCAGTTTTCCGTCGCCCCCTGCTACGTTGTCGATTACCCCGTCAGCAGTCAGCCGCAGGGCTATGAACCTCTGCTGGAAGCGGCTGCCGATGAGCGCTGTGAAATCGGCGCGCATTTGCATCCCTGGGTGAATCCGCCGCATACGGAGACCGTTAACGCCTTCCATTCTTATCCAGGTAACCTCGATGCGGAACTGGAACGCGCAAAGCTGGAAGCCCTCAGCGCCAGTATTACCAAGACATTCGGCAAACCGCCGAGCACTTACAAAGCGGGCCGTTACGGGATCGGTGCAAATACGCCTGCTACCCTGCGGTCGCTGGGTTTCAAGGTCGACCTGAGTCCGGCCCCGGGCTTTGACTACCGGCGCGACGGCGGACCTGACTTCACCCGTCATAGCCCGAATCCATATTGGCTGGACTCGAATGATGAACTACTTTGCCTGCCCACTACGGGAGGATTTACCGGCGGCCTCAGCGCGAACCTGGCCGCACGCGCGCACGCCGCGGGCGATCTGAGCCTGGCGAAAACCCTGCGCCTGCGCGGCGTACTCTCGAGACTGGGCCTGGCCCGACAGCAGCGGCTCACCCCGGAAGGCTATAGCCTGGAAGAAAACCGCCGGCTGACCGAAACTTTCCTGCGCCGGGGCGTTGAAGTCTTCTCGTATAGTTTCCACAGTCCGTCGCTTAAACCCGGATGCACCAGTTACACGTCAAATCCAGCCGAGGTTGAGGCCTTTTTACGCTCGATTGAGCTATACCTGCGCTTCTGGATTGAGGAGACCGGCGGCCAGGTCATGACGCCGGCTCAACTGCGCGACAAGCTGGCATAAGCAGCCGATGCGAAACCAGGGCCTGACGCAGACCGATGTGCTGCACCGCAATATCCCGCCCGGAAAAACCGTAGCTGGTTCGCGCAATCCTTAGCAGTTGCGCGGTAAACTATTGGTATGTGTGACTTTCCTGTCTTTCCACCGTCAGGCCGGCTCTGGCTGCTGATAACAGCGGCTTAAGCGTATGTCGATTACTGCCCTGGCATTTCTGGCGATCTATTTCAGCAGTCTGGCGATGGCTGTCTTTCGTCATCCCCGCTACGGGCTATACGCTTACCTGTTCGCCTTCTATATGCACCCGCCTGATCGCTGGTGGAGCAGCGACGTCCCGGACCTGCGCTGGGCGCTGATTGCCGGCATCGTGACTCTGGTCATGCTGGTACGCCATGACAGCGAACAGCAGCGGCAAAGCTGGCTGCAAACGGGCGCCGGAAAACTGTTGCTCTGGTACCTGGCCTGGATGGTCCTGCAAACCTTATGGTCCGTCACCGGTGACCTGCATATCGAAGGCTTGGAATTGTTTGCCAAGTACGTGGTGCTTTTCTATCTGATCTACCGCCTTGTCGATTCGGAAATTGAGTTTCGCAATTTTTTCATCGTGCACATGCTCGGCTGCTTCTATCTCGGCTGGCTGGCATTTCGGAAAAACCGTCTCGGGCCGCCTGGAGGGCATGGGCGGACCGGGCATTGGCGATGCCAATACCTTCGGCACGCATGTATCAACGGCAGCATTCTTTGCCGCCGCCCTGCTGTTACGCGGCGGCCGCTATATACGACTGCTGGTGATCGGCACGATCCCGTTCATCCTGAACGGCATGATCCTGACCCAGAGTCGCGGTGCCTTCCTTGGCCTGGTTGCTGGCGGCCTGGCCATATTGTTGCTTGAAACCTCCGCAACTGCGCAAATCAGTATTTTTTGGCCTGGGCGGACTCGCCGTAGTGCTATTTCCTGATTCTCTCGCCACCCGAATTTATCGAACGACTGCAATCGATTGTCTCGGCCACCAGCGAGGACAGAGAGCGACGGTTCCGCCAATACGCGCCTTGTCCTGGCAGAAGCGCAGCTCAAGATCGCCAAGAACCACCCGTTCGGAACCGGTCACCGCGGCACGCGGGTGCTGAGCATGAACTACCTTGACGAGCGCAATTCCTCACGGCCAACCGTCATGGCGAAGGCATGGCGCGATCATCGCACAACACCTATCTGGCGGTGCTGGTTGACCAGGGATTCCCGGGGCTGCTGCTCTACGCCCTGCTAATCCTGTGGATTGCGCGCAGCTCTCTGGATGATTCGCAGTTTGGACGAAAAAGGCCTGCCCTTTGAATTGGCCTGCTATCGATATGGCCATCGGTGGCGCGCTGGCACTGGTACTGGCGGCCGGAATTTTCTCCAACTACTTCAAAGCGGAAGTTATGATCTGGTGCATCGCCTTGCTGGCATCACTGCGCGAGTTATCGCTCCAGGTCACTGTCGAAGCCACAGATCAGCCGCCAGCTGACGTGGACGACTCAGCTTCACGCGCGCCCGCAGCCACAAAATCCCGCCTGGCAGTAACAACAATACAGGCAACGCCCACTTAAGCAAATAGGCCCACGACTCGATGGCACAAGCACGTCCCCAGCGGACGCTGGGTCCCCCATAACGAATCTGCATTCTTCTCGGCGGCGATATAAGCGGAACAGACCTCGTCGCTTCACGACCTGGTCGTTCCAGTAATAAGGGATAACCATTCCGGTGCGCGTTCTGCCGTTTCCAGATCAAACGGTATGGCTCCGCCAAAATCCGGATCCAGCAACAGCCAGCCGGATGAACCGGTATTCGCCGTCACCAGCGTATGCCCGCCCAGATAAACAAAACCTGTTTCGACACCCCGCCGTGAAAGAAAGTCGACCAGCGCCAGAGACTGTTGACCACAGCGACCGACGCCGCGTTCCAGCGCCCGTCGATAGTTGCAGAACTCATAGTCACGGTAGGTATCTGGCTTCAGATACGCCAAGGCGAATAACAGATAGTTTTCCCACACAGGAATCGTCATGCGCAGCTCGCCCAGACCCACCAGGGCACGATCAGCCGGATCCAGATGCGCAAATCCCAAGTGAAAAATACGCGTAACCCGCGCCAGCGATTCCAGGTCCGTGGGCTGATTCTATGGCATCCAGCTGTTCGAGCGCCTGCCTGTAAGGCAAAGTCGTAGTACCCGCGAAATCCTGGTACTCGGTAACGCCGGGGGCACGCAATGAGAGAAACCACAGCCCTGCCAGGTTGACCAGCAGCAAAGCGAATCCGACCATGGCCAGCGCCGCCGTGCCGATAGGCA
>CAWKLL010000046.1:0-91394 GCA_963850255.1 uncultured Gammaproteobacteria bacterium | reverse complement strand
AGAAGCGGCCACTGCGCCCAATTTCACTCACTCGACCGACCTGGGATAGGTCATAATCGGACTATGCCAGCGACAACAACAAAAACATCGCTACTCAAGAAGCGCCCTGTCTGGATCATCGTCGGTGCCTTGGTCGTCACGATATTAATGATCGTCGGCCGTTCGCGCGATGAGCCGCCACCGCGACCCGAACGCGCCGTGCTGGTGGATGTGATCGAGGTTGAGTGGCAGACACTTCGGCCCACCCTCGATATTTTCGGCAGCGTGCAATCCCCGCAGGATGCGGAGCTCAGTGCGGGAATCGCCGGGCTCGTCGACGCCGTCGCTGCGCTCGATGGCGCGAGCGTCGCCAAAGACGAGTTGCTCGTGCAGATCGATCCGCGCGATGCCGAGCTGAAACTGAAACAGGAAAACGCGAATAAGCTGGAGGTGGACGCCCAGCTTCGATCAGCCGAGTTGCGACTGTCACGGGATCAGCTTGCGCTGGAGAATGAGCGTGACCTGGTCGAGTTGATCGCTAGTCGACAGGTTCGTTCCGAGGAACTGGCCGACCAGGGCCTGTTGTCCAAATCTGACCTGGAAACCGCTCAAGAAAACCTGAAGCGTCAGCAGCTTTCCCTTAGCCAGGCCGAGCTCGCGGTCGCCGAAGGCAAGAATCGAGTCACTGAACTGCGCGCACAACGTGACCGAGCGATTGCGCTGCGCGATCAGGCAGCACTCGATGTCGAACGCAGTCGTGTGACAGCCCCCTTCCCCGGCGTGATTTCCGAACTCGAGGTCTCGGTGGGCGACCGGGTCGCGGTCGGGAGCAAGCTGATGCGGCTGCAAAATCCCGCGGCCATCGAGGTCCGGGCCCAGATTCCCGCAGCCTACGCGGAAATGGTCGATGCGGGCCTGCAAGCAGGCATCGAATTGACGGCCATTGTCCAGGCGGGTGGACAACAAATTCGCGGTCGAATTATTCGGCTGTCCGGCCAGACGCAGCAAAGCAGCGGCGGGGTCGACAGTTTTGTGGGCTTCGAGACACCACCGCGCACTTTGCGACTCGGTACCACGGTGGCCGTGCGCCTGGAACTGTCGCCGGCGCCCAAAGTCATGGCCGTGCCGGCCGAGGCCGTGTACGGCCGCAACCAGGTCTATAAAATTGTCGACGGGCGCATGAGCCAGGTTGAGTTTGAGCGGGTCGGCGAGCGAATCGGTCCGGACGGGCGCAGCGAAGTCCTGCTGAGGTCCGAGCTGCTGCAGGACCAGGAACAGATCATCGTCACTAAACTCGCCAATGCCGCCGACGGCTTGCTAGTGCAAGTCAACGGATCCGCGCCGCCGGCCGACGCGGAGCAAAGCGCCAGATCCGGCGGCAAGCCGTAACCCAACGGCGTCGGGCGCAGAACTATGCAAAACCTCATCAGAGCGTTCATTCGCCACCCGGTGGCCCCGAACCTCGCCATGCTCGTCATGATTTTGGCGGGCGTTTTTGCTACCGCCCAGCTGACGCGCCAGCTTCTGCCCACGTTCGCGCTGAACGCGATCACCGTTGAAGTGATCTGGCAAGGCGCATCGGCGACCGACGTAGAAGGGCTGATCGCGCAACCGCTGGAAGACGAGCTGCTTGCGGTCGATGACCTGCGGTCAATCCAATCCACCTCGCGCGATGGTCTCGCGCGGCTCACGCTGGAGTTTCCTGAAAGCGCCGACATCACGCAGGCTCTCGAGCAGGTCGAGGACGGCATCGCCCGCGTGCGAAACCTGCCGGCCGAAGCCGAAGACCCGCAGGTGTCGCGGCTGGTTCGCAGCGAAGGTGTCGCCAAGATACTGGTTGCAGGGCCCGTGCTGGAACAATTGCGGCCGCTGGTGCGGCAATTTGGGCGCGAGCTGCGCTCTCGGGGACTGGCTCGCCTCGAAGTTTCGGGCCTGCCTGAAGAACTCATCTCGATCGAAGTACCGGGAAGCCGGCTTATCGAGCTGAACCTGTCTTTGAACGACATCGCGGATCGCGTGGGCTTGACCAGCGCCGATGTGCCGGCTGGTACGGTCGGCGAGTCCGGGGTGGCGAGACAATTACGCGGGGTCGAGCAGCGGCGCTCGGTCTCCGGTTTTGCCGAACTGCCCGTTTCGGCCGAGGCCGGCGGGCGACTGCTCAAGCTCGGAGATATCGCCAGGATTCAGCGCGTCTATGTCGATGATCAGCCCATCCTGACGGTCAACAACCGTCCGGCGGTCGAGATCGCCGTCAGTCGTTCCGAGGATGAGGATGCCATCACTGTCGCCGAGCGCCTGCTGGCATGGGTGGCAGAGGCGCAAGAGGACTTGCCCCCCAACGTGGAGTTGCTGACCTACGACGAGCCGTGGCAAATCGTCGACAGGCGAATCGACCTGATGGTGGATAACGCATTAGGCGGCATGCTGCTGGTCGTCGTCGCGCTGTATATCTTCCTGAACGGCCGCGTTGCATTCTGGGTCGCGCTAGGCGTGCCGGTTTCCATTCTGGCAGCACTCGTCGCGCTGTGGCTGGCCAACGGCTCAATCAATATCATGACCTTGTTCGCGCTGATCATGACCTTCGGCATCATCGTCGACGACGCTGTTGTGGTGGCCGAAGAAGCCGTCACATTATTCCAGCAGGGCTCGGGCCCACTTGCGGCCGCCGAAAACGCCGCGTTCAGGATGCTGGCGCCGGTGACCGCCGCGTCGCTGACGACCGTGGCCGCCTTCCTGCCCTTGACCGCCATCGGCGGCCCCACCGGCAACATACTCTTTGCGATTCCACTGGTCGTCATCTGCGTGATTCTCGCCTCTTTAGTTGAGTGCTTTTTGGTATTGCCAGGGCATCTGCGGCATTCCCTGCAGGGCACCGCGGAAAAACAGCCCGGACGCTTCCGGCGCACAGTCGACGTTGCCGTGGCCAAGTTTCGTGACGGCCGCTACCGGCGAGCCGTCGCCTGGTCGGTGGCGAATCGAGGCACGACAATCAGCCTGGCGATTGCAGGGATCCTGCTGATCATCGGCCTGCTCGGCGGCGGCTTTGTCGGTTTTGCGTTTTTTCCGCAGCCGGATGCGAACACGCTCACGGCAAACGTCCGGTTTGTCGCCGGCTCACCCGAGGAACGCGTGAGCGAATTTCTGCAGGCTGCCGAGACAGCGCTGCGCGATATCGAAGCCGAAAGCGGCGAAGAGTTCATTCGCCTCGTTGTGACCAAAGCGCGCGAGGACAGCCGTGGCTCCTCCGGATCCGCGCTTGGCCACATCCTCGTCGAACTCGTGTCGGCCGACGAACGCAGCCTGAACAATGCGGCACTGACCCAAGCCTGGCGCACGCGCGTACCGCGCCCGCCCGGACTCGAGAGCTTTCTGATTCTCGGCGGCCAATCCGGTCCGCCAGGTGCGGACATTGAAGTTGAGTTAACCGGAAAAGATGTCGCCACGCTGAAGGCCGCTGCCCTGGATCTCGGTGACCAGCTCCGGGAGTATGACGGTGTCAGCGGCGTACGCGACGACACCGCCTTCGGCAAAGAACAACTGATTTTCGAGCTGTCGCCAACGGGCACCGCCGTCGGCCTGACGAGCCAATCGCTGGGCGACCAGCTCAGCGCCGCCTTCGAAGGCGAACTCGTGCAGATCTTCCAGGACCGCGGCGAAGAAGTCGAAGTGCGGGTGCGACTGCCGGAGGCGGAGCGCGAATCCTTAAGTGCGCTCGAGACGCTGCCGATCGTTCTACCCAACGGCGAGATCACGGCGCTTTCAAACGTTGCCGTATTGCGCTACAGCCGCGGTTTCGACTCGTTGAAACACAGCAATGGCTTGTTGGCCGTAACGGTCTCGGCCGACGTTGATTTCAGTAAAAACAATGCGAACGCGATTCGCGCCCAGATGGAACGCAGCTTCTTGCCGCGCCTGACCAGCGACTACGGTGTTTCCTGGTCCTATCGAGGCGATGCCCAAAACCAGGCGGAAAGTTTCGGCAGCGTGGCACTGGCGCTGCCCTTAGCATTGCTGCTGATGTACATCATTCTGGCCTGGGTATTTGGCTCATATGCCTGGCCCGTCGCGGTGCTCAGCGTCATTCCGTTCGGGCTGGTCGGAGCGATCTTCGGCCACTGGCTGCTGGGTTTCGATGTCACGATGCTGTCGATTTTCGGCTTCTTCGGTCTGTCAGGCATCGTGATTAACGACTCGATCATCCTCGTCACCGTTTTTAAGGAGCTGCGCGAACAGGAAGTTGCCGCGATCGATGCTGCCATCGAAGCCAGTTGCCGGCGTATGCGCGCGGTTTTGCTCACGTCGGTCACGACGGTGGTCGGCGTGGGGCCATTGCTGTTTGAATCAGCGTTGCAGGCGCAGTTTCTGAAACCGATGGTCATTTCACTGACTTTCGGTCTCGCGTTCGCGACCGGCATCGTGTTGTTCTTGCTGCCGGCGTTCCTGACGGTGATGGAATCCGTTCGGGCTCGCCTGGCCGCTGTGCGAAGCGATCTGACTGCTCAGGCTGCTGCGCCGGCGCCATCCATGGCGCTGGCGGCAGAGCAGTCGCGGACGCTGACAAATGAGGATCCAATTGCGTATGGCGGACGCCGGAGGCTGGACAGATGACGAGCGCCAATCCGCAGATGGCGGAGGAATTAACTGCGCAGGCCCGCGAAGCCGCGCGTGAAACAGCGACTGCAGTGCTCGCACAGCATCCGGAGATACGCCAACGCTTCGGCGAGAGTGCGCAACACGCCTGGACCAAGCACCTGAGGCAGCAGATCGTCGAATTGAGCACTGCCATTGCGGCCGGCAAACCCGCGCTTTTTGCGTCGCATGTCGTGTGGCTGCGTGGGACCATGGCGGCCCGCGACGTCCCGGTAACGGATCTCGATATCAGTCTGGATACTCTGCGCCAAATACTCGACAAGCGCCTGGACGCGAATCTGCGGAGCGTGGCTCTCGACTGTATCGACCGGGCTCGCTCTGCGCTCGACAGCACCGCGGTGGAGGTGCAGGAGTCAACGCTCGACCCGGGTCTCGCCAACGACCGAATAGCCATCCGCTATGTTCAGGCAGTCGTCGCCGGCAACGCTCGGACGGGTATGGAAATTGTCATGGATGCGGTCCGCGAAGGTCTCAGCCTGCGTGACGCGATCCTGAAGGTGTTGATGCCTGCCCAGAAGGAAGCCGGCAACCTGTGGCACATGAACAAGATTTCTATTGCCGAGGAACACATGGTCACGTCGACGACACAGCGACTGATGGCCGTACTCGCCAGCTACGCAGAATGCGCACCTGACCAAGGTCGCACCGTCGTCGCGGCTTCGGTTGCGGGCAACGCGCACGACGTCGGCATTCGAGCCATCAGTTATTTGCTGGAGTTTGCGGGCTGGCGAACCATCTACCTCGGATCGGATGTACCCCGACGTGAATTTCCGGAAGCAATCAACTGCTTCGACGCTGATATCGTGATGCTATCGTTGGCTCTAACCAACCAGTTACCTGCCTTGCGCCGCGCAATCGACGGAATTCGCGCTCGCTGCGGAGACTCGGTCAAGATTCTGATCGGCGGTGCCGGCCTTGCCGGCGCGCCCGACCTGTGGCGGGAACTTGGCGCCGACGGCTACGCCGCTGATGCGGAAAAAACTCTGAGCCTGGCTGATGAACTCGTGCCACTGCAATGAGAGCCGGTCAGTTGTACGCTCAACTCACCTTAGCCGGTACTGCTGTCGGCGGAATACCGCGCACTCGGAAATTCGAGCACCCGAACAACGCATGCTGAATGCTGTGCTTGACAGGTCCCGCAAAACTCCCGCATTGACAGTCCTGTTGTTACAAGGAAGGGTGTAAGTGCTTGAAATATATGGTGGTGATGGGTGGACTCGAACCACCGACCTCAGCATTATGAGTGCCGCGCTCTAACCAGCTGAGCTACATCACCACGCCGGAAGGACGGCGGATTGTGTGTATCCGCCTGCGGGCTGTCAAGTAAGCACGCCCGCTCTAAATCCGCAAGTGACTGAATTAACTACAACTCCGCCGGCTGCAGGTCGTTGCCCTGCAAGTGATAGGCGCGTTCGCTATCCACGGCGCTAAAGGTTCTGCGGCTGCTCGAGTCGCTGTTCAATACCTGGTGAACCAGGTCGCCCAGATCGAACACATTAATATGGCCGCTGACCAGCGGGTCTTCCACCAGCATCGGCTCACCGCGGGTGGCGCGCCGCACCATGCCGCCGGGACGCACGATGGTCCAGTCGAGTTCGCTGGCGCGTAACTGGGTCTCTGCCCAATTCTTAGCGCGCAGCGATTTGCCCACGAATGCCTTAACGAACGGGTCCACCGCAGCAATGCTGTCGCCACAGCCGATGGAGGTGAGCATGATCAGTCGGCTGATGTTGTTCTGGACGGCAGCATCGATCACATTGAGATTGCCCTGGCTGTTGAGTTGCGGGCTGCCGCCGAGCATGCAGACCAGCTGCAACTCGGGCGAGGCATGCGCTGCAAAAATCGCATTAACTTCGTCGCGGTCGGTGGGATCGCAGGGCACGATCTCGCAACCCATTTTTTCGATCAGTGACGGGTCGGCGCGCCGGCGCATCAAGGTAATGACGCGACGTTTTTCCCGGCGCAGCAGTTGCGAGAGGCGATACCCGGTATCGGTATCGGCACATACAATCATTACCGGTGGGCGGTTGGCGTCCGTCACCGCTTTATCCTAACACCCGGGCTGGTTACCGCGATGGGTTGCGCAAGAAGTGGCTGATGTAGCGGCGAAGCATTCGAATACGCAACCGGCAGCGCGGCTAGAACCAGAGAATGATCAGGGACGAAATTCGATCAGCCCGGAGAGCAGCAATCCCAGGCCGGGCCGTTGCAGGGTTTCCGTATCGCCGGCGAAAGCGACCTCTTTACTGCCAAACGGTAGCCAGCCAGACAGTCCCATTTGCAGGCGCAGCGCCCAGCGCTCATTGCTGGCCAGGGTTGTGGCGCGCAAGCCGACCTCAGCGATGGCGACCAGCCGATCGATGGCCTCGGAAGACTGGCCGCCGAGCGGCTCATCGCCGTGCACTTCTTCACGGCGCCAACCGCCGCCGGCCCAGCCATAGGTGCTAAGCCATGATGGCAAAAAAGCCAGTGCCTGCTCCGCTTCGAGTCCGCCACCCAGCTGCAGGGTCTGCACATAGCGATCCGTGGCATTGCCGATGCCCGGCTTGCCGAAACGCGCTTCGCCGACCAGTCGCCAGCGACGCTGCTCGGTACAGGCGAACCAGCCACAGAATTCCCTGCGCCCCTGCAGCACGGCATATACCTTGGTTGCGCGTAACACCGCCGGCCAGGCTGTACTCCCGCCCGGCCCTTGAGACGTCGCGAGGCCGGAGCGATGTCGGCCACAGACTCACGCGCCCATAGCCTTTGTCAGACTCACCGCTTTGCTGAGTCTCGATCAGCACCGGGCCGAGGCGCAGCGCCGAGGACCAGGTAGCCGGTCTCTTCGTTGTTGGCCGTGGCGGCCTGCACGCTGTCGCGATCGTAGCCGCGCCGCCAGTCGCCGCGCACACCGAGCCAGGCGTTGAACCAGCTGCGCGACACGGTCACATGCCCGGCCGCGGTGCTGTCCCACTGGCCGTCGCTGGTGGCCAGCGCCGTGCCATGCAGCCAATAGCCAAGCCGCCAGTTGGGAGCCAAACAATTCACGCAGACCCGCCAGGCAAAGGGCGCATGGGTTTCGGCGCGCATCCAGCCGGTGACATCCGTGCGCCGGGTCGCGACATAGGGCAGGCGTACGATGCGGTCGTCGACCAGGCGATGAAAGCCGTTCTGGATCTCGGTACCAGCAAAATCATCGACGCGACGCAGGCCGCCACCGGCAGTCAGGGTCAGGCTGCGGTGCTCACCCTCTCGTCGAAAAAAATCGAAACCGAAAGAGGCGCTGAGCTGGTCGAGCCGACCCCAGTCTTGCTCGAAGCCCGGCGCTTCGAAAGTCATCACGCTGTGGTCCAGCGCCGCGCTCCAGCGCTCGGCGATGCGAAAATCGAGAATCAGTTGCTGGGTACGAAAATCATCGAGGATGGTGCCACCACCGGCCAGGATGTCATTGCCCAGGGTAACCTGGGCGCGGCGCGGAATATCGGGCAGATTGGCCACGGGCAGACCCGGAATTTCGCCCGCCCCTGCCATGGTGCACCAGCACAATGGCGCCAATACCAGCATGGCAAAGACCCGCAGTAGAGAACTACTCAGCGGCAATGTGCACTTCGGCCGTCGCAATAACTTTGTCCAGCCGTTCGAGCTTGATTTGCAGGTTTTCTAGTTCTAGTAGCGCGGCCTTGTGCGCGGGCGAGTCTGCATCCATCTTGGTATCTTTAATCAGCTGCTGGCATTTTTCTATCTGCAGGCGAGTATTGTCGCGCGTCTCGCGCAGTTTCTGCACCGACTCGGCTTTCTGTGCCTTATCGAATACCACATCTTCAGGCGCGGTCTGAAGGTCCTCGGTCTGCTGCGGCTCCATTTGACTCGACGAAGACGGTGGTAACACCTGGCGATGCTCAGACATACTGCGGGTATTCATGAAGTTCGGCGAAACGATCTCGATGCCATCTTCGTGCAGCTCATCCAGCACGCAGGCGCGCAGCTTACGGCGGGTTGAGATCAGTTTCTCCACATCCTCGGCCAGGCCGGCAATATGGTAGGTCACGGAGAAATCACCCAGCTGGCGTATCTGAACAAAAGGATTAACCAAGCCGGCCTTTTCGGCGGCTCGCAACAACACCGTTTCGATCTGCAGGCGGGGAATGTCATAGCCGAGCGACACCTCGACGGACAATATGGTGCCAGATGATCGAAATACAGAGACCGGATTAGTCGCCAGAAACAGGTTGGGCAACGAAGTCAGGTCACGGTCTTCGGTCTGGATTTCGGTATACAACAGGCTCATGCCGGTGATACGACCAGCGTGGTCCTGCACACGAACATACACGCCGGGCCGGATACTCTTCACCGATTTGAGCATAAAGCCAGCCAGGATATTCCCCACCAGGGTTGTCGCAGACAGTGCAATAGTCGCACTGAGCAGAATGCCGAGCAGACTCAGTATCTGCCCGCGCATGGTATCGCCAACCGGAATAATCAGCACGGCAAAAACCAGGCTGAGTATCGACACTGCCAGCATGGTCAGCTGGCGCTGAAACTCTTTAGGGGAACCGCGCTCGTAGCGTTTGACCAGCGACCGATTGAGCTGGAACAGGCCAAAGATCAGCAGCGTGATGACCAGCGCCGCGCTGCCAAACGACAGGGCCTTGGGAATTAATGCCTGCAGATTCATGCGCCGAGTCTAATCAAAACGCCGGTCGTTTGCGTCGCTAGACGTTGAAGCGGAAGTGCATCACGTCGCCTTCCTGGACCAGGTATTCCTTGCCTTCCAGGCGCAGGCGTCCCGCCTCCTTGGCGCCCTGCTCGCCATTGCCGGCGAGGTAGTCATCGAAGGCAATGACTTCGGCGCGAATAAAACCGCGCTCGAAATCCGTATGAATTTCACCGGCCGCCTGCGGTGCGGTGGCGCCGGCCTTGAAAGTCCAGGCGCGCACTTCCTTGGGCCCGACAGTGAAATAGGTCTGCAGACCGAGCAAATCGTAAGCAGCGCGAATTACCCGATTCAGTCCTGGCTCTTCCAATCCCAGGTCGGCCAGAAACTCCTGCTTGTCGGCGGCATCCAGCTGGGCGATTTCAGCCTCGATGGCGGCACAGACGATCACCACGCTGGCACCTTCTTCGGCGGCAAAGGACTCGACCTGCGCCACATATTCGTTGCCGTCGAGACCGGCTTCATCCACGTTCGCAACGTACATCACGGGCTTGGCTGTCAGCATGAACAACTGGCGCATTTCCAGTGCTTCATCGTCACTGGCCGTGACAAAGGTCCGTGCCGGCCGTTCCGCGTCAATATGCTCACGCAGGCGCTTGCAAAAACTCGCGACGCGCAATATCTTCCTTGTTGCCCGTCTTGGCCTGACGCTCGGCCTTGTCCAGCGCGCGCTCCACCGTATCGAGGTCAGCCAGCAGCAATTCCGTATTGATCACCCGATATCACGCAGCGGATCGATGCCGCCGGACACATGCGTCACGTCGTCGTCTTCGAAACAGCGCACCACATGGGCAATGGCGTGGGTCTCGCGGATATTGGCCAGGAACTTGTTGCCCAGACCCTCGCCCTTGGACGCGCCGGCCACCAGCCCGGCGATATCGACGAATTCGACCGTCGTGGGCACGACCTTCTCTGGCTTGACGATGGCCGCCAGCTGCTCCAGGCGCGGGTCCGGCACCGGCACGATGCCGACGTTCGGGTCGATGGTGCAGAACGGATAGTTCTCCGCCGCGATCTCCGCCGCCGTCAGCGCATTAAAAAGGTCGACTTGCCCACGTTGGGCAGACCGACGATGCCGCATCGAATAGCCATGGCGGCGCGAATGATAAACGTGCCGGGCTGCCGATTGCTTCTATAATTCACATTAATCGGCAAGGCTCGACTGCTAACGTTTCAGCCGCATACTAAGCGAGGAACTAACGCAATGCTCGAAACCACCATCGCCGGCAGCCTGCCGCGGCCCGACTGGCTGGCCGAGCCGGAAAAGCTCAAGGGCGGCTGGAAGCTGTCCGGCGAGGAGCTCGAGGCCAGGCAAACGCCGCGCTGCGGCGGAGTGGATCAAGCACCAGGAAGACGCCGGCATCGACATCGTGACCGACGGCGAGCTGTTCCGCCTGCACTTCGTGCACGGCTTCCTCGAGCACATCGAAGGCATCGACTGGAACAAGAAGACCCGATGGGCATCCGCGACAACCGCTACGATCTGGAAGTGCCCACGGTCACCGGCGAGCTGTCGCGCCCGCATCCGGTGCATCTGGACGAGGTGCGCGTATACTGCGCGGCCTCACCGAGCACAAGCTGAAGTTCACCCTGCCCGGCCCGATGACCATCTGCGACACCATCGCCGACGGGCACTACGGCGAGCCGCGCCGACATGGCCATGGCCTTCGCCGAACTGCTCAACGAGGAGGCGCGGGAGCTGGCAGGCGCCGGCGTCGACGTGATCCAGTTCGACGAGCCGGCCTTCAACGTCTTCATGGACGACGTCAACGACTGGGGCATCGACGCGCTGAACCGCGCCATCGAGGGCCTGACCTGCACCACCGCCGTGCACATCTGCTACGGCTACGGCATCGAGGCCAACATCGACTGGAAGGAGACGCTGGGCGACGAGTGGCGCCAGTACGAGAAGATCTTTCCCCGGGCTCAATGCCGCAGCAAGTCGACCAGGTCTCGCTCGAATGCGCCGACTCGCACGTGCCGCTCGACGTATTGGCGCTGCTACCGGACAAGACGTCATGGTCGGTGCATCGACGTCGCCCCCGACAAGATCGAGACGCCGGAGGAAGTGGCGGCGACCATTCGCGCGGCGATGAAGTTCGTCGACGCCGAACGCATCCTGCCCTGCACCAACTGCGGCATGGCGCCCATCGCCTACGACATCGCACTGGGCAAGCTGCAAAGCCTGGCCGCCGGCGCCAAACTGGTGCGCGACAGCCTTTAGAAGGTCTCGTCCACCAGCGAGCCCTCGGCGATGGGCCTCCCCAGCGAGAACTGCAGCTGCACGCTGTCGTTACTGACCCAGCCCAGCGACAGTCTCAGTGCGCCGACGGGTGTGCGCGCGTTCAAGGATCCGGCGACCCCGTACAAGGTGCCGTCGTTTATGTCATCCCGTCGATCGCCCATCTGCGCCATCTGCAAGCGCATGCCTGCATAGAGCGACTGGCCGAACAGCGGCAGGATATCGGCGATTTTCCAGCGGTAGTTGCCGCTGGCCAGCCAGTAACTGCCGCCGCGCAGCTCGCCGGGCTGCAAGCCGGGAAAACTGCGAATACCACCAAGCCGGAAGTCCCGGGTCGGCGGCAGCTTGCCGGTAATCTCCGCGCCCCCGCCCATCAGCAGGTTGAGCGTATTGCCGCGGAACTGCCAGGTTCGGGTAGCGACGGCTTCAGCCAGTGAGTATTCAACATCACCACCGAAAACGTCGCCGGCTTTCCAGTAGCGGACGTTCATGAAGGTACCGCTGGTGGCTAAGGATGCATTGTCGCGGGTGTCATAGACCATGCCTGTTACGAAGGCGTTCTCATCCTCGCGATCAAGATCCGGCAGCAAAGACGTACCCGTATCTAGTTTGCTCTCCACCCAGCCGCCGCGCAGGCCGGCGCGAAGCTGCGCTTCACTACGAACATTCCAGCCGAGATCCAACTGCGCATAGAAATCTCGCAGGAAATAGCGCGAGGTCCGATTGCCATCCACATAAACATTTTCCAGGTCGCTCTCATAGGCGACCTTTGGCTGAACGAAAAAACGTTGATCGACATTCAGAGGCTGATACAGATCGGTTTGCAAAATCGTTTGCTGGCCAAACTGCAGAGTATTATTCCAGCGACCACCGCGCCCGTTAATCCAGGCACGCGTATGCTCTGCCCGCAAAATGGCCTGCAGTTCACCGTTGCCAGCCGCATCGAGACCAATATCAAAGCGCAGAAAATCCGGGCCCCAGGATTTCTCAACGGGCTGAATCACGACGACCCGGGCCCCGGGCGGGCCAGCTATTTGATATTCGACGCTTTCGAAATCTCCGAGCTCATAGATCGCATCGGTATCTGCCTTGATCTGCGCCGTCTTTACGTTGGCACCGACACGAACATTGCGCAGCTGGTTTCTAACGTATTCCTCGGCAACGCGATCGAGTCCGACGATACGCACTTCAGCCACACGGTTACTGGCGTCGGTGGGCGCATCGATACTTTGTCGCCACGCCATGTACTCGTCCTCGGGCAGCGAGAACTGACGTAGTTCCGTCGCCATGGCCTCAGCCGCAGACCGACCCAGGTCAATGGCTTCAGAGGTGCGCTGAAAATCTGCGCTGCCGATATCGCCCATGGGCACACTAATACCCACGTCGCTGGAGGTCAGGGACTCAATTTGCGTGCGCTCGTTGGCTTTGATCACCACATCGAGAGATCGGCCGGCCAGCGACACCGCGTTCACCAGGTCCCCGGCTTCCGGTTGCGGGATGGACAGCCAGACGGCAATCACCACATCGGCGCAGAGTTTACGTGCCACGTCCACGGGCAGGTTGCGCACCAGGCCGCCATCGGATAGCACCTGCTCGCCCTGAACCACGGGTGAAAAGGCACCGGGCACCGCCATGCTGGCGCGCATGGCGACGGATAAATCGCCGCTGTCGAGGACCACCATTTCACCCTTAACCATGTCCGTGGCGACGGCCCGGAAAGGAATCGCCATGCTGTCGAAACTGCGCTGCCAACGCGCGTCGGAAACCAGTTCGCGAATCACATCCTCGATGCCCTGAGTTTGCAGAAAACCGGCGGGGGTACGCAGCCGCCCTTCCTGCAATCCGACTTCCAGGGTATTGGTATACATCTGGCCGGCCAGTTTGCGTTCGATGGGTTTGCGGCCTCGTTTACCTCCACCACCGAGGGTGGCACCCCAATCAATTTCACGCGCTTCCTGCTCAAGCTGCGCCGGGGGCATACCGGAGGCAAATACACCGCCCACCAGGGCACCCATGCTGGTACCTGCCACACAATGAATCGGAATGCGCATTTCATCGAGCACACGCAACACACCGATATGCGCCGCGCCCTTGGCGCCGCCGCCGCCCAGCACCAGGCCAATGCGCGGGCGCGCCTGCAGCGTTGAGCCGCTGTCACTGGCCAGGACAGGCTGCCCGAGCATAGCCAGCACCAGCATCAGGCCAATCAGGCGCTTGCCGACTGGTCCGGAGCGAGCTGGCTGGCCGATATAAGAACCGGGCGCAGCCACAGGGGCGGATGGGAAATTCTTCATTGCAGTGGTCTCGATGTATTCGCTGAGTGCCCGAGCCGGGCGCCCTACGGCTATTGTCATGAATCAGAAAAGCCGTTCAAGTCCACGCGGCACAGGACAGGAAACAGCTCTCAGGGGCGCAGATTTTTTTCTCGGCAGGCGCCTTGGGCCTGTACGATACGCGCATGGAAACTATCAAACACTGCCGGCTACTGGCCGGTACGAGCTTGCTCCTTGGCCTGCTGAGTGCCTGCAGCGGCCCGCTCAGCGTAGAAAGCAAGTGGGGCGAGGACGTACCGCGCGGGCAGTCTTTCGACAATTACCTGATCGTGGGTGTGACCACCGACTACAACGTGCGCTGCCGCTTCGAGCGATTGCTGGCCGCGCGGATGCGCGAGAACGATGTGACAGCCACCACCAGCTGTAACTTCATGGATCCGGACGATCCCCTGACTGTAGAAGGCATCACGCCAGCCATTAAAGAAACGGGCGCGGATGCGGTGCTGGTCACGGAGCTGCTGGGCCGCCAGGCCGAACTGGTGGAAGGCGGCACCTCGGAGTCGCGCGGCGAGGCCTATTACAAGCCCGTCGGCTATGGCTATACCTATCGCTATCCCTATTACGGCGGCTACGGCATGCCGGTACCGACCACCTATGTCGACTTCAGGGTCGAGCAGTCGGTGTTCGAAGTGGAGGAATCTGTGGCGATCGCCACCAGCCTGTTCGAGACCGACGACGCGGTCATGGTGTTCGCGATCAAGACCACGGCCTACAAGCGCCGCACACGCGAGGAAATTCTCGACCTGATTACCCAGGGCGTCACCGACCGACTGCGCCGCGACGGGCTGGCGAAAGGCAGAAAATAAAGCGGCCACTCCGTTTCTGCCAGGCATCAGACTGGTACCGCCACACGAAAATCAGCATCATCGCGTTTAGACGAAGGCGCGGACGAACTTTGACTGGGGCAAGAGCAAGCGGCGGGTAGAGATTGAGCAGGCGCGCACCCGCCAGCTGCTAAAAACCTATGAGCAGTCGGTACTGCAGGCCCTGCGCGAAGTAGAGGATTCACTCGCCGGCGTGCGTACCTTCGGCGCTGAACTGGCCGCCCGCGAGCGACAACTTAACGCCGCCAACAGCGCAGCCGCCCTGTGGCGCGCTCGTTACGACGGCGGTGTGACCAGCTTTCTGGAAGTGCTGGACTCGGAAAGGTCGCAGTTCGACGCCGAGCTGGCCGCCTCTGCCACGCGTCGCCAGCAGTTCGATTCGGTAGTACGACTCTATCGAGCCCTGGGCGGCGGCTGGTAATTCAGCCAGCACGGCTGACTGAGTTATTATTAACGCATGAAAGCGTTTCTGATCATGCTAGTGATGTTGCTCGGCGCCCTGTCGGCGGCGGAGACAATGGCGCAGAACCTGAACTTCCTGAACCGTTCAGCCGCTTCTGAGCTCACGTCCGGCGACGAGGAGATTCTGCGCGCGGCGTTCCAGAAAGCGCTGGAGGATACGCCCGACAAGGAAACGGTCGACTGGGAGAATCCCGAGACCGGGAACTTCGGCAGCATCTCTCTGCTGGATACCCACCAGGACTTTGACACGACCTGCCGAACCATTGGCACCCGCACCACGGCCGGCGGGCGGGAGGGCGGCGGACGTTATCGTTTGTGCCTGGCCGATGACGATAGCTGGCGCTTCGCGCCGCTGCGCCGTCCGCCCGGCCAGTAGCCTCTGGCACAGCCCAGGTACGCACGTGGCCCTGACTAGTCGACCCGGTGGCGAACCGCGCTTCATTTTTCTGCTGGCAGGCCTGCTGATTACGCTGCTGGCCTCCCCGCTGATCGATGAATTCACGATTACCGGGCCCAGCATATGGGCACAAGTCACCTTTACCGTTACCGTCGTTATTGCTGTGTTCAGCCTGGTTGAATCGCGCCTCTGGTTCTTCATTGGCATCGGCCTCGCGGTCTCTTCCGTGATCGGCACAGTCTGGTGGGCGGTTAGCGATGACCCCGCAGCTGAACTGCTCACCATCGCCTCGCTGCTGATCTTTTGCGCCCTGGCATTAATTTTCACTTTGCGCGTGCTGTTGAAACGCGGCCCGATCTCTGTCAACCAGATTGTCGGAGCAGTTTCCGTTTACCTGCTGGCAGGCGTGGCCATAGCGCTGATCAATATCATCATCTATCGACTGGTTCCCGGTTCATTCAGGGGCATCGAGAACTCGCCGAGCCTTACCGACGCCAGTACATTTTTCTATTACACCTTTGTCACCATGACCACCCTGGGCTATGGCGACATCACCCCGACCAGGCCGCTGGCCGAAGCATTGGCTTACCTAACTGCGATTACCGGCCAGTTCTACATTGCTATCCTGGTTGCCTACCTGGTGGGCGGTTTCTTGAGTCAGAACCCGGCTGACAAGGGAAAATAGTGTCCGTGAACGTCTATCGCGTCACCCTCACTTTGTTGTTGTGCTTAAGCATCCTTGCCCCACTCGTTTTCGCACAGAACGACGGCATCAAGCTGGAGCTGAAACACCCATGATCGAAGAGCCTGTCGAGAACTAGCCCGCGGAGCCCATGGTCAGGGTGTCGTCGGGACGCGCCGTGGCGGTATGTAGCTGCGTGGTCGCACGTTCCAGCCCGTCACTGACCAGCGTTTCCAGTGCACGTTCCGCTTCGCGCAGGGCATTCTCCATGTGCGTCAGCTCCTCGCGGCCGGGCGGTCGCAGCACGTAACCCACCACCTTTTCCCGCTGGCCCGGGTGGCCGATGCCGATGCGCAAACGCAGGAAGTCCTTGCCGCAGTTGGCAATCACGTCGCGCAGCCCGTTATTGCCACCGTGGCCGCCACTACGCTTGAAGCGGGCGACGCCGGGCGGCAGGTCCAGGTCATCGTGGGCAACCAGGATCTGCGCCGGTTGCAGCTTGAAATAGTCCATGGCCAGGCGCACCGAGCGCCCACTGTGATTCATATAAGTATGCGGTTTAAGCAGACGCAGCTGAGTGGAACCCAGACTAAGCTGGCAAGTTGCACCCTGCAGCTTCTTGTCATCCCGAAATTGCAGCCCGGCGGCTGCCGCCAGGCCGTCAACGAACCAGAAGCCGGCATTGTGCCGGTCGCGGAGATGCTCTGCGCCCGGATTGCCCAGGCCGACGATCAAGCTCGGTACTTCAGTCACGACTGCTGCCATTCGTCCAACAATGCGAGGAAGTCTAGCGGGAACCCGTCGGGCATGCACAAAAAAGCCGCACAAAGTGCGGCTTCTTCGTAGTCGGCAATCTGCGATCAACTGTCTTTGTTGTCGCCCTCGCCCTCGCCTTCCGTCGTCGGGGGCGCTTCGCCCTCGCCCTCGGCCTCGCCTTCGACAGCCTCCTCGTCCTCGGGCTCCGCGGCGACCTTGATGATATGAATGGTAATGACCGGCAGGTCGTTTCCGCCAGTCAGTTCCGGCAATTCAACACCACCGGGCAGAGGAATGTCCGAAAGATGCAGAATCTCGTCCAGGTCCAGTTCGGCAACATCCAGTTCCAGGTACTCCGGAAGATCCTTCGGTAGACAGGAAACCTCGACCTCCGAAAGCAGGCGCGCAACGGTTCCGCCCTTCAATTTCACACCCGGGGCAATGTCTTCGTTCGGACAATGGATGGGCACATCCATACGAATCTTCTCATCAGCAACAATGCGCTGCAGATCCAGGTGAAGAATCTGGCGTTTGGCCGGATGCATCTGCACATCTTTCAGAATCGCCGGCTGTTCTTTGTCGCCCACCTTGACGGTCAGCACACTGGAAAAAAACGACTCTTGTTCCATGTTGTGCAACATGGACTGGCTGTCGAAAGACAGCGAACGCGGCGGCTTACCACCACCATAAATAATCGCGGGTAATTTTCCCTGACGACGCAGGCGGCGGCTCGAACCTTTCCCTGAGTCTTCACGAAAATCCGCGATCAGATCAAATGACTTGGACATAACGACCTCCTGGGTCAATGCTGATCAGAGTCCCGCCTTACGACCAGCCGGGACCGATACCCCAAACCGGGGGGCGCGAAGCATAGCCGAAGCCACCGACGCAGCCAAGCCGGACGCGGCCTCAGCGATGGTCCGGAGAACCGGGAAGGAGGCAGCCAAGGGGCCGGAAGCGATTTGCTGCCGTCAGGATGGCTGCAGCAATGCGGCGCAGAGGCCCCGTCGGGCCCGTCGCGCGCTGGATCGAAGCGGTCTCAATCGACGTACAGGGAACTTACAGACTCATCCATGCTGATGCGCCGAATGGTCTCAGCCAGCAGCTCAGCCACGCCAAGCTGGCGGATTTTGCCCGACGCCACGGCCAGATCCGACAGGGGAATGGTGTCGGTGACGACCAGCTCGTCCAGCACCGACTCGCGAATGCGATCGACGGCCGGTCCGGACAGTAGCGGGTGAGTGATATAGGCAACCACGCGCTCGGCACCATGCTCTTTCAGCGCCACCGCCGCATGACACAGCGTCCCGGCGGTATCCACCATGTCATCGATCAGTACGCAGGTCTTGCCCTCGACTTCACCAATGATATTCATCACCTGCGATACGTTCGGCCGTGGCCGGCGTTTATCGATAATGGCCAGATCAGCGTCGTCCATGCGCTTGGCGATAGCACGTGCGCGCACGACGCCGCCGACATCGGGGGACACCACCACCATATCGCGGTATTCCTGGCGCCACAGGTCGCCGAGCAAGACCGGCGAGGCATACACATTATCCACCGGGATGGAGAAGAAGCCCTGGATCTGATCGGCATGCAGATCGACCGTCAGAACCCGGTCGATGCCGGCTTCCGAAATCATCGACGCAACCATGCGCGCGGTAATCGGCACGCGTGATGCGCGCGGCCGGCGATCCTGCCGGGCGTAACCGAAATACGGCATCACCGCGGTAATACGCGCCGCCGAAGCGCGCCGCAGCGCATCGGCCATCACCAGCAATTCCATCAGGTGATCATTCACCGGCGGGCAGGTGCTCTGCACGATGAAAACCTCTTGGCCGCGCACGTTTTCCAGAATCTCGATATTGACCTCGCCGTCGCTGAAGCGGCCGACCTGAATCTTGCCCAGCGGCAAGGTCAGGTGGCGGGCAATTCGAGACGCGAGTTCCGGGTTAGCGTTGCCGGTAAACACCGCCATATTTGGCAGAACCAGCTCGTTATTGGTTTTCAATGATGGCTCGCTGCTAGTTTGAAAAGATGGCTGGGGTGGCAGGATTCGAACCTGCGCATGACGGGATCAAAACCCGCTGCCTTACCACTTGGCTACACCCCAACTGCTGTCCCGGGACACCGCGCGGGGGCGACCTCCGGGCGGGGCGATATTGTGCTATGCGCAGATAGCCACCGCAAATGAACCGGGGAAATGGTTCATCACCCGAATCCCCTCGGGTCGCGGCCATCGGAGCTGGCTACAGGCGGTCGGCGCCCGCCACCGCTGCGAACTTGTCAACAACCAGGCGTAGCCTGCCGCTGCTGTTCTCCAGGCTAAGTTTGCGCGGCAGCCAGATATCCTGATGTTGTTTAAAGCCGTCATAGCGCACCGACCAGCCCAGCTGCTCGATGGCCACCAGCCAACCCTCATCATCAAAACGTTCACGGAAGGGCACGCCGGGCGCCGGCACACCCAGCAGCCAATAGCGGGCGCTGGTGGCAGGAAACGACCAGCCCAGTTGTGACTTCAGAAAGCGATCCGCAGCATCGGCGCCGTTGTAGGCGGCGGTGACTTCGCCGTTGCCATCGGTGACCACAATTTCAGCGGCATTAAAGCGAATTTCGTAGGCACCCATACCAAACGGCCCGCTAACGTTCAGCCGGGCCTCGGCGGCGCGCTGCTGCCAGTCCAGACGGCCCTGGCCGCCCCGATCAGCAGACTTGACCGCCAGCCGAGCGTGCAGATCCCAGTCGGACAGAGCCGACAATTCCGCCCGCCGCTGATCCCAGGCAACACTGGTCCCGGGCACCTGGCGCTGCAGGGCGCAGCCGGACAGCAACAGCACTATGAGGCTGAGCAGTAACAGGCGGCTCATGCGGGATCCAGCCGTTGCATGGTTTCCAGCAGCGGCACGCTGTCCGGAAACTCTTGTATAAACTCGGCCCACAGACCGCGCGCCGTCTCCGTCTCACCCAGCTCCCAGAGCACTTCGCCGAGATGGGCCGCGACCTCAGGATCCGGCAGGCGCTCGAAGGCCAGCGACAGGTAGCTGCGTGCCTCGTCCAGACGACCCCGCCGAAATGCGACCCAGCCCATGCTGTCGAGTATCGGCGAACTCAGGGGCTGCAATTGCAGGGCCAGGCGAATCATGTGCTCCGCATCCTCAAGCTGCATGCCCCGGTTGGCCAGCGTGTAGCCCAGGGTATTCAGCGCTGTGGCACTGGCCGGTTCCAGGCGCAGCGCGCGCTGCATGTCGGCGAGAGCCGCCTCGGGACGGTCGAGACGATCCAGCAAAGTACCGCGGGAAATCAGCAGGGACAGGGTGTCCGGGCGATAGCGCAAGGCCGCATTGAGTTTTTCCAGTGCCTGCTCATCACGCCCGGCCTGTTGCAACAGCCCTGCCTGGCCTTCCAGCATTTCGAAGGCATAGCGCGGATAGTCGCTACCGAATTCCTCCAGTCCGGCAATAGCGCCCTCCACATCACCGTCTGCCAGCTGCAGGCCGGCGATGCGAAACTGCGCGGGCAGCAGATAGCTACCGGCACCAATGCGATTGAGATAGCGCCGCGCTTCATCGCTGCGGCCCTGCGCCGCGGCTATCTGTCCGAGATAGTAAAACGCTTCATACACCTGGTAGCCGCCGGCAGCCAATTCCTTGAACAGGGTTTCGGCCGCCTCGAGGTCGTCCATTTGCAGCGCCAGCATCGCTTCAATGCTGAGCAATTCCGGACGGGGACCGCGCATTTCGCGCAGTCGCACCACACCGTCCAGCGCCACATCAGTTTCACCGGCCGCGGCCAGCAGACGCAGCATTTCCAGTTCGACGGCGGGTGACGGCGCCAGATCCAGCAGCCCGGCCATATGTTCCAGGGCGGCATCCAGATCACCACTGGCGAGCAAAGCCCGCGCCAGCAGAAATTCTGCTTCCAGACCCCAGCTGCCGTAAACCGCCTGTTCAGCAGAGTACAACCCCAGGTCGGCGTTGCCGGCCCGCAAGGCAGCGCGCGCCACGGCGTAACGATATCCGGGGCTGGCGGGCTGGCCGGCGGCCAGGGACTGCAGCAGGCGCTGCACGCCGAGCGCGTTTCGTTCATCGCTCAGGTCTATACCCAGCAACACATAATCATTGCCGGTGCGCGCCTCGGCAGGCCCCATGACTTCGGCGAAGTAGCGCAGCGCGCGCTCGTCATCGTGACGGCGCAGGTACAGGCGCCCGAGGTACTCGCGGGCTGCGCTGCTGTCAGCCTCCAGTTCCAGCCAGCGTTGCGCGCTGCGCAGGGCAAAACTATCGAACCCATAGTCGAAACTGTATTCGGCGGCGCGACGGGCGGTTTCCGAGTCGCGGCTGCGTTCAGCCGCGGTCAGATATTCCTGCGCGGCGACCACATAGGCGCCTCGCTGCAAGGCGATTTCGGCCATCAACAGGTGATAGCCGGCGTCCGGCGTGTAATTGACAGGCGCGGGCTCCTCGCGCACTGTGCTGGCGCATCCGGCCAGGGCCAGGATCAGGCTCAGGCAAACGGCAAAGCGCCGGGCCTGATCGGTCAAACTAGGTTTTTTCGCGCCCCGCATAGACAGGGATAATAGCTGCTGTGAATCAGGGCATCTTGGACAAATTGCACCGATTGGTGAATCGCGCTGAAGAGCTCGGCCAGCTGCTCTCCGATCCGCAGGTGATTGGCGACCAGAATCGCTTCCGTGACCTGTCGATGGAGTACTCGCAGCTGGAACCGATGGTGGCCCTGCTTCGCGATTACGAAGCAGCCCAGGGTGACAAACAGGCAGCGGAAGAAATGAGCCGCGATGCCGACACCGAGACCAGGGCCATGGGCGAGGATGAACTGGGCGAACTGAAGATACGCCTGGAAAACATCGAAGCTCAGTTGCAGCGCTTCCTGATCCCGCGCGATCCGCGCGATGACGCCAACCTTTACCTGGAGATCCGCGCCGGCACCGGCGGTGACGAAGCTGCACTGTTTGCCGGCGACTTGTTTCGCATGTATTTGAAATATGCGGAGCGCCAGGGCTGGCAACTGGAAATTCTGAACGCCAGTGAAGGCGAACACGGTGGCTACAAGGAAGTTATCAGTCGCATTGTGGGCCGGGCCGCCTACTCCCGACTGAAATTCGAATCCGGCGCCCACCGGGTACAACGGGTACCGGCCACGGAAGCCCAGGGGCGTATTCACACCTCGGCCTGCACGGTGGCGGTACTGCCGGAAGCCAGCGGGGTGGAAGCCATCGAAGTAAACACCGCCGATTTGCGCGTGGACACCTATCGCGCATCGGGCGCGGGCGGTCAGCACGTTAATAAAACGGACTCGGCCGTGCGCCTGACGCACCTGCCTACGGGCATCGTGGTGGAATGCCAGGACGAGCGCTCCCAGCACAAGAACCGCGCGCGTGCCATGGCCCTGCTACAGGCGCGCCTGCTGGACGCCGAGCAGCAAAAGCAACAGCAGGAACAGGCTGCCGAGCGTAAGAGCCTGGTGGGCTCGGGCGACCGCAGCGAACGCATTCGCACTTACAATTTCCCGCAGGGGCGGGTCACGGATCACCGCATCAATCTGACCCTGTATAAGCTCGAAGATATTCTCGAGGGCAACCTGGATCACGTGATCGAACCGCTGATCAATGAACACCAGGCTGCAGAATTGGCGGCTATAGAAGGACAGGCCAACCCACTGTGACCAGCTACCCAGACACCATCGCTAACATCGGCAACACGCCGCTGATCCGGCTAAACCAGGTTTCCGACGCCACCGGCTGCGAAATCCTCGGCAAAGCAGAGTTCATGAATCCCGGCGGTTCGGTGAAAGACCGCGCGGCGCTGGGCATCGTGCGCGATGCCGAGGCCCGCGGCGAATTGCGACCCGGCGGCACCATCGTGGAAGGCACCGCGGGCAATACCGGAATCGGCCTGGCCGTGGTCGGCAATTGCCTGGGCTATAAGACTGTCATCGTGATGCCGGATAACCAGAGCCAGGACAAGATCGACACCCTCAAGTCCTATGGACCCGATGTGCGCCTGGTGCCGGCGGTACCGCTAAAGGACCCGAAGCATTTCACCAAGGTGTCGGCGGCCATCGCCGCGGAACTGAACGAGCAGGACCCGGGCAGCGCCGTCTGGGCGAATCAGTTCAACAACACCGCGAACCGTGATTTTCATCAGCAGACCACGGGCGTGGAAATCTGGGCGCAGACGCACGGCAAGGTCGACGGCTTCATTTGTTCCGTGGGTACCGGCGGCACCCTGGCCGGAATCGCGAGGGCGCTGAAAGCCCATAATCCGAAAATTGCTATTGGCCTGGCAGATCCCACGGGTTCGGCGCTCTATAACTACTATAAGCACGGCGAGCTAAAGGCCGAGGGTGGATCCATCTCGGAAGGCATCGGCAACTCACGCATCACCGACAACCTGGAAGGCACGCCCATCGACGCGCCGTTCCAGATTCCGGACAGCGAGTCGATTCCGCTGGTGTACGAGATGATTCGCGGCGAAGGCCTGTCACTGGGCGGCTCCAGCGGCGTTAATGTGGCCGGCGCCGTGCGCCTGGCGCGTGAGCTAGGCCCCGGCCACACCATCGTGACAATTCTTTGCGATGGCGCCATGCGCTATCGGGCAAGATTGTTTAATCGCGAGTTCCTGGCGAGCAAGGGCCTGACGCTGCCGGAGTGGCTCAACCTGGATTAGCATTATTCGCGCGCTGGTTTCACGGATCAGGATTGTGGCCGGCGGGCATTGCGAGCAGAATCGCTGATAAAGTAATAACACCCTTCGGCAGCAGCCTGCCGATGCGGGTAACAATACCGCCACCAAGCGCTGCTACAAATCTTTTATGGATGACAACAGCACACGTCCCACCATCAGCGCCCGCGGACTGACCAAGGTCTACCACACGGGCGAGGTCGAGGTGCATGCCTTGCGCGGCGCGACACTGGATTTCGCCGCCGGCGAACTGGTGGTCATGCTGGGCCCATCCGGCAGTGGCAAATCGACGCTGCTGAATATCCTTGGCGGACTGGATGTGCCGACGGCCGGGCAGCTGTTCTTTCGCGACCAGGAAATTTCGGCCGCCAGCGAATCCGAGCGCACCCAGTTTCGACGCAACCATGTCGGCTTCGTTTTTCAATTCTACAACCTGGTACCGAGTCTCACGGCGCGCGAAAACGTTGCCCTGGTCACGGAGATTGCACCCGCGCCCATGGCGCCTGCCGAGGCGCTGGAACTGGTGGGTCTGGGCGCCCGTCTGGATCATTTTCCCGCCCAGCTGTCCGGCGGCGAACAACAGCGGGTAGCCATCGCCCGGGCCATTGCCAAGCAACCCGAGGTGCTGCTGTGTGACGAACCCACCGGAGCACTGGACAGCCAGACGGGCATCGTGGTGCTGGAAGCCATCGAAGCGGTGAATCGCGAGCTGGGCACCACCACCGCGGTGATCACGCACAACGTCGTGATTGCCGATATGGCCGACCGCGTGATTCGCATGGCCGACGGCGAAATTGCCGATATGCAGACCAACCGCGAGCGCAAGCAGCCCGCAGAGTTGAGCTGGTAATACCATGCTGGCGCTGAATCGAAAGCTCTGGCGCGATCTCAAGGACATGCGTGGCCAGGTGCTGGCCGTGGGCATGGTGATCGCGTCCGGCGTGGGCGTGCTGGTAATGGCGCTGTCGGTCTATCAATCGCTGCAGGAAACCTCCGAGGCCTACTACGACCGTTATCGCTTCGCCGACGTGTTCGCCGGCGCCAAACGCGCGCCGGACTGGGTCGCCAAGCGTATTAGCGACATCCCGGGCGTACAAACGGTGCAAACGCGGATCAGTCAGCTGGCAACCCTGGACATGCCGGGATTCGCCGAGCCCGTGATCGGGCAACTGGTCTCGATACCCGAAGACGGCCGTCCCCTGCTCAACCAGCTGGCCATCCAGCAGGGTCGATCGGTACAGCGCGGGCAACCGGATGAAGTCGTGGTTAACGAGCCCTTCGCCGAAGCCCATGGCCTGGAACTCGGCAGTGAATTTTTCGCCATCATTAACGGCAACAAGCGCAGCCTGCAGGTGGTGGGCATCGCTCTGTCACCCGAGTTTGTGTATGCCATCGGACCGGGCGCCCTGATGCCCGACGACCGCCGCTTCGGTGTGCTGTGGATGGGCCGCAAGGCGCTGGCGGCGGCCTATGACCTGGACGGCGCGTTTAATGATGTCAGCCTCGGCCTGTTGCGCGGCACCGATGCCAGCGTGGTGGTCGCAGCGCTGGACGACCTGCTGGAACGTTATGGCGGTATTGGCGCGATAGCCCGCAAAGACCAGTTGTCGAACTGGTTCCTGTCGAACGAAATCCAGCAGACCCAGATCCTGGCGCGAATTCTGCCGGCGATTTTTCTCGCCGTGGCCGCATTCCTCACACAAATGGTGCTGAGCCGACTCATCGCCACCCAGCGCAGCGAAATCGGATTACTAAAGGCCTTTGGCTACACCGATTTCGAAATCGGCTGGCATTTCATCAAGCTGGTCATGCTGATGTCGGTGGTCGGTATCCTGATGGGCTGGGGCGTAGGCGCCTGGCTGGGTCGCATAACCACGGAACTGTATGCCGACCTGTATCGCTTCCCGCTGCTGATCTTTCGACCCAGCGTGTCGGTGTTCGCCATCGGCGCCATCGTCAGTATCGTGGTGGCCCTGGCCGGCACGCTTGGCGCGGTGCGCACGGCAGCGACATTGCCGCCGGCCGAAGCCATGCGTCCGCCCGAGCCACCCACCTATAAACAAGGACGAATCCTGGACGGTCGGCTTGGTCGCTGGCTGGATCAACCCACGCGCATCCTGTTTCGACAGATCAGCCGATACCCGGTGCGCTCAGGCGCCACCAGCCTGGGCGTGGCGCTGGCCATCGGCGTGCTGATTATGGCGATGCAGTGGATAGACTCTATTGATCACCTCGCGCGGGTGCACTTCTATGATGCCCAGCGTCAGGACTTCATGGTCAGCCTGGCAGAACCACAGGCACGGCGAGCGCAATTCGACTTTGCCCATCTGCCGGGCGTAATGGCGGTCGAAGGGATGCGCATCGTCGGCGCCAAGCTGTATGCCGGCAATCGCCGCCATCGCGGCAGTATCACGGGCCTGCTGCCCGGCGATACGCTGCAGCCCATTTATGACGCCTCCGGAACCATCCTGGAGGTACCTGCCAACGGACTGGTGCTCGGCACCAAGCTGGCGGAAAAACTGCAGGTGGAAGTGGGCGACGAATTGCGTGTGGAGATACTCGAGGGACGTCGCCCGGAACTCAGCTTGCCCGTCGTCGGCCTGGTAGAAACCTATATCGGCGTACCTGCCTATATAAACCTGGATGCCCTCGACCGCATTCTGCGCGTGCGCCCGAGCATGGCCTATGCCAACCTGGTGGTAGACGAGCGTTACCAGGACGATTTGTTCGCCGCACTGAAGGCGACGCCGCGCGTCGCTGCGGTCATGTCACGCAAGGCTGCCGTCGACACTTTCTACAGCACCATGGCCGAGAGCCTGCTGGTATTCGTCACATTCTTTGCCGCCTTCGCGGTGGCGCTGGGCTTCGGCGTGGTCTATAACAGCGCGCGCATAGCCCTGTCCGAGCGCGGCCGCGACCTGGCTACCCTGCGTGTTCTGGGTTTTACCCGCCATGAGATTGCTTACATACTGCTCGGCGAGGTTGGCCTGTTGATATTCGTCGCGCTGCCGCTGGGCTGTATTGCTGGCAAGTTACTGGCCTGGATGATGACCAGTATTTTTGAAACGGAATTGTTTCGGATTCCGCTGATTCTTGAGACCAGCACTTATGGCATAGCGATTCTACTGGTGCTGGTCTCGGCCACCATCTCGGCCGGACTGGTGCGGCATCAGATTAATAACCTCGACCTCATCGGCGTATTGAAAACCAGGGAATAGGTTCATGAACGCATCGCAAAAACGCATCGCTTTATGGAGTGGCCTCGGACTGCTGCTGGCGGCGGGCCTGTTCCTGGCCTTCCGACCCGCCTCCGTGGCCGTGGACGTTGCGGCAGTAAGCGCCGGGCCGCTCGTGGTTACCCTCGGCGACGAAGGCGAGACGCGGGTGCGCGACGTCTTCGTGCTCTCAGCGCCGGTCGCCGGAGCAGCTAAGACGTATACAGCTGGATGCCGGTGATGCCGTAATAGCCGGCGAAACCATCGTCGCCGAGATCGAACCGGTGAATTCCGAATTTCTCGACCCGCGCAGCGAGCAACAAGCGCGCGCCGCCATCCGTGCGGCCGAGTCCGCCGAGACTGCCGCGCGTGCGCAGGTCGAAGAGGCCGCAGCGGAGCGCGAATTCGCCAGCAATGAAGTACTGCGCATTCGCGACCTGTTTGAGGACGGCACCGTGTCGACGCGCGACCTGGACTCGGCAGAACGCGCCAACAAGAGGTCACGCGCCGCCTTCGCCGCCGCTAATGCCAATCTGCAGGTGCGTCGCTTCGAGCTGGAACGAGCGCGCGCCCAATTGGTATCGCCTGCGGCACCGGCGGCAACGGACAATTGCGAATGTCTTGAACTGATCGCGCCGGTAACCGGGCAGGTCTTGCGCGTGCTGCGCGAAAGCGCCGGTGTCGTAAGCGCCGCAGAAGCACTGCTGGAAATCGGCGATCCGCAAGATCTGGAGATCGTTGCCGACCTGCTGTCTACGGACGCGGTGCGCGCAGCGCCGGGCCAACGTGTGCTCATTGAGGACTGGGGCGGCCCTCAACCGCTGGAAGGCATTGTGGTCAGGGTCGAGCCTTTCGGCTTCACCAAGGTTTCGGCGCTCGGCATCGAAGAGCAGCGTGTCAACGTGGTCATCGACATTACCAGTCCAAAGCAGGACTGGGTGCGACTGGGCCACGGCTACCAGGTGGAAGTACGGGTAGTACTGTGGGAAGAAGCGAACGTGGTTAAGGTGCCGCTGACCTCACTATTTCGCGATGGCGAACGCTGGGCGCTGTTTGTCGCTGCCGATGGCGAGGCGCAGCTGCGGTATGTAGAGCTGGGCGCACGGAACGGCGTGAGCGCGCAGGTTCTTGCCGGCCTGGAAGCAGACGAGCAGATCGTCTTGCATCCCAGCGACCGGGTGGTTGACGGGGTGAGGATCGCGCCGCGCGGCTAGGCAACCTGGCAGCTGGCTGCAATTCAGTCTGATTGCAGCGCCAGGATGGGATCCAGCCGTGCTGCGCGCAGCGCCGGCCAGCTGGCAAAGGCGAGATTCAGAATCAGCGCGACACTAACGGCCAGCCAGGCATTGGCAGCCTGAAAAGCCATGGGCATTTGCAAGACTGCGGCCAGCAGGCGCGTTGCGACATCGCCCAGCAACAGACCCAAAAAAATACCAAGCCCGGCCAGCAGTGCCGATTCGAAGGCAAACTGAAAAAATACCTGGCCTGCCGTAGCGCCAAGTGCCCGCCGGGTGCCGATTTCACGGGTGCGACCGCGCACCGCAATCCAGACAATGGACATGATGCCGAGTCCGGATACGGCGAGGATACTGAGGCTGATCCAGCTGACCAGGAAACTCAGCCGGTCGGCCGATGCCAGCTGCGTATCAATGAGTTCCCGCTGGGTCTGCACCTGGAAGTCATCCGGACGATAGTCCGAGCTGCGGTGCCGTGCTTGCAGCAGCTCTGTCAGCTGATCCTCGGTGGTCTGCATACGCTGCAGGTCGGGAAGATCGAATAACAGGGCGTTGTAATAGTCGATATTCAACAGCCGGCGCATGGCCGCGGACAGGGGCACAAACACGCGCGCATCTTCGTCGACCTGATCGAGGCCCGGCCCGCGTTCAGCCAGCACGCCAATGACCTCAAACGGGACACGGTTGATAAATAACCGTTCGCCCACGGGCGAGCCGGATTCGAACAGATCGCGGGCAACGCCAGAGCCGAGGATCGCCACCCGTGTAGCACGCCGTACGGCTTCCGTATCAAACAGCGAACCGTCTTCCAGCCGCCAGGCCTTCATGGGGAAATAATCAGGCTCAACGCCCACCACGGTGGTGACTTTGGACAGATAGCCCGCTTTCAATCGCAGACTACTGCTCACCAGGGCCGACGAAGGCACCGGCCCGGTAACCTGCTCGCGCAGCGCGCGATAGTCCGCTGGCGTCAGCGTGGTGACAATGGCGCCCGTGCGCTCACGACCCGCCACAGCCCGGGATTGCTTGGCGGAGACGATGATGACATTGCTGCCCAGGCGGCTGATTTGTTCGAGCACCTGAGCGCGCCCGGCACTGGCATAGTTCACTGCGGTGATAGCCGCCGCCACCCCAAAGGCCGCGCAACTGACAATCAGAAAAGAACGCAACGGAAAGCGCCAGATCTGGCGCAGGCCCGAGAACATCAACAGGCGGTAGCTGCGGTTCAAGTCCTAGCCGCGCAGTGCGTCAATGGGATCCATGCGGGCCGCTTTCCAGGCCGGCTGCAATCCAAACAGCAGACCAATCAGCACCGCCAGGCCAAGCGCACCGGCAATGGCTGGCCAGAGCAGGACCAGCGGCAGCGAGCGCTGCAGGGCCATGAAAACGGCAGCACCGATACCGAGCAACACGCCAACGATGCCACCGAGGGCCGAGATCATCGCGGCTTCGATCAGGAACTGCTGCATGACATCCGTTTGCGTCGCACCGACAGCGCGGCGCATGCCAATCTCGCGCCTGCGCTCGGCTACAGCCACCAGCATCAAGCCCATGATGACAATGCCACCGATAAAGGTGGCTACGGCAGCCGAACCCAGCATCACCCGATTAAGGGTCGAGCTCACATTCGATACCTGCAGGGCCGCGGCACGCGGATTGCTAATCGTGAAATCATCCTCTCCCGGCGGCACAATGCCGTGTCGCTCGCGCAGCAGGCGACGGATGTCAGCAACCACGGGATCCGAACGTTCCGGATCTGCCAACTGCACCGTAATGGTGGTCAGGTAATCACGATTAAACAGACGCTTGGAGGCCGTAGTCACGGGTATGAAAACAATGTTGTCCAGGCTGCTGCCACCCGGACCGGCGCCGCGTGACTCGAGCACTGCCTTGACCTGGAATGGCACATTGCCGATGCGAATCTGCTTTCCCAGCGCCGGCTGACCGGGAAACAAGGCCTGCTTCACGTCCGGACCGATGACCGCGACCCGCGCCAGCGAACTGATATCCTGCGGCGAAAAAATATTGCCCTCGGCAACAAAGTAGCTATGCATTTCCAGCCAGTTCGCGGCGACACCATACATGGCGCTGGCCGTCACCTGGTCGCGGTGCTTCACATCGATATCAAAGGCATTCTGGACTTCAGCCACCTGGACCACGCCGGGAACTTCGGCGGCTATGGCTGTCGCATCGGAAAACTTTAGGGTCGGCTCCACCGTCGTCAGCGAGGGCATGCCGCGCGTGCGCCCGCCCCCCGGCGAGATATTCACCACGTCGAAGGTGCCAACCATATTTTTGAATTCACTCAGGGTCTGCTGCCGGGTTGCTTCGCCGATGGAAGTCACCGTGGTCAGTGCGGCGATGCCGACGGCCACACCGATCATCATCAACAGGCTGCGCAAGGGATTTCGCCACAAGCTGCGCAGCGCCAGGCGCGTGGTTCGAGACAGGTTCATACGGAAACTCCCTGTTCGGGCGGTTTCTGGCCAGCATGCACGGCATGATCTTCAGCAATCACGCCATCGCGGATATACAGCTCGCGCTGGGCGAAGGCCGCCACCGCTTCGTCATGGGTCACCAGGACGATGGTCCGGCCCTCGTGGTGCAACTCGGTGAGCAGCTGCATGATCGCCTCGCCGGCGGCCGAATCCAGGTTGCCGGTGGGCTCATCGGCCAGCAGCAAGGGCGGATCATTCATCAGCGCGCGGGCGATGGCCACCCTCTGTTGTTCGCCGCCGGACAGTTCCGAAACGAAATGATCAACGCGCTCGCCCAAGCCGACCCGTTCCAGCAAGGCTCTCGCCTTACGACGATCCGGTGCATCGCCGCGATACAAAGCCGGCAATTCAACATTTTCTTCGGCAGTGGTACGCGCCAGCAGGTTGAATGACTGGAACACAAATCCAATGCGTTCGTTGCGCACCCGGGAACGTTGTTGGTCCGAATAGTTGGAAAGGTCCTCCCCGGCCAGCCGATAAATGCCGGCACTGGGTGTATCCAGGCAGCCAATAATATTCATCAGTGTGGATTTGCCGGCCCCGGAAGCGCCGCGCACGGTAATGAACTCCCCGTCTTCGATAACGAAGGACACATCACGCAAGGCCGTCACTGACGCGCCGTCGGCGCGATCAAAAATCTTCTGCAAATGTTCCGCTTCGATCATATTCGCACCCCTAGCTTGGCCGCTCAGGATTGGATGGCAAGGGTTCCAGCAACACCCGGTCGCCGGGCGCCAGACCTTCGCGGATTTCGGTGAAGGCGCCGTCGCGGGTACCGATGATCACCGAACGGCGGCGCGGGCCCCCGGCGGCCTCAATGTAGACGAAGCGATCAAAGCCATCGCGCTGAATGGCAGCACTGGGCAAAACCAGCGCCTCGCGCTCGGCAGTCCTGACCGACACGTTCGCCGTCATGTCTGGCCGTAACAAGTCAACGGGCGAGCCAATCTCAATCATGACCTCGTAATTCACCACGCCCGAAATGATGCTGCCCTTGGGCGCAATCTGTTTCACCGTCCCGGAAAATTCCTCTGTGGGAAACGCCTCTACGGTAAACAGGACCTCGTTGCCTGCTACTACCGTGCCAATGTCGGTCTCATCGACCATGGCCACCAGCTCCAGGGCCTGGTCATCGATGATGGTGACGAATGTCGGTGTGGTGAAGGACGCGGCCACGGTTTCGCCTTCCTGGGTCGCCACCGAAGCCACAGTGCCGGAAATGGGCGCGCGGATTTCGGCGTAAGTGAGATCGGTCTCAACTACCTCGGCGTCGCGTCGCGCTTTCTCCAGGCGGGCGCGCGCATCCAGCAAGTCGAGGCGACGATCTTCAACCTCGGTGATCGCCACCAGTTTATCCAGGTCGAGCCGGCGGGCTCTCTCCAGTTCAACTTCGGCGCGGCTGACAGCTTGCTCAAGTACATTGATCTGCGCGTCGGCCTGGGCCAGGCGTGACCTGAGGCCGCGCGAATCGATACGCGCAATCAGGTCGCCGCGCTTGATTCGCGAACCGACGGTGACCTTGAGTTCTTCGACAATGCCGGACAACTGCGAACCCACTCGCACTTCCGCGCCGGTACGCAAGCGCAGGATACCGGTAGCCAGCACCCCCGACGCAATACTGCGCCGTTCAGGCGTGACATAGGTAGCCCCGGTCAGCGACAGCGAGTCACCGGCACTGCCGCTTTGCTGCCAATAAACACCGCCCGCCACTGCGAGCAACGCAGCCACGATGGCGATACCCAGGCCAAGTTTCATTGCGCCGGCTTCATTCCGGACGATCGTAGACCAGGATCATGGACGGACGCCCTTCGCGTGCCGTTTCCACCGACATGGACTGGCCATCCTCGATCAGCTTGCGGGTCTCGATTTTTACAACTTCAGTGCCGACTATGGCGCCTTCGCTGGTCCAGGTAGTGACCAGCGAATCGCCTTCCCAGCGGGAAACGGTCTGGCTGGCATCACCCATAGCCGCGAAGTTTTGCACCGCCGCACCGCTGAGGTCGTATTCAGTCTGGCGCGTAGTGGTGTTGCCCTGAAAGACGTCGGTGAAATCAATCGTGAGCGCAGTATCGGTCTGCGCAACCACCAGGCTTTCCTGGATCGCAGCAACCATGCCCAGGTTTTGCCCTTTCGACGTATTCAGCGTCCAGTTGCCGGAGAAATCCACCTCTGCAGCCTGGGCCGTGCAGAGAGCCAGCAACAGCAAGGCTGCCAAGCTCTTGTAAAATCTCATAATAATTATCCCCGCTTGATACTGAGACGAATTAAGCGACTGTATTTGTATTCTAGCCCCCTTGCCGGGACGGTAAATAAGGAGATCTACGACCGATAGAACGGACCTGCATCAATCATCAGCTGGCACCAGCCTGATGATCTGACTACCGGTCTTGTGCTCCAGCAAAATATACAGCTCGCCGGCCGGGCCAATCTCGATATCACGAAACCGGGCCAGGTCACTCAGCAACTTCTCGGTATGCACGACCTGGTTGTCGACCACTTCCATCCGTAACAAGTCGGTGGCACGCAAGGTGCCGACGATGATGCTATTGCTCCAACCGGCAAACGCATCGCCCCGGTAAAACACGAAGCTTGAGATGGCCGGCGACGGTGTCATGTCGACGACGGGAAATACCGTGTCTTCCGGTGCCAGCTCGATTCCCAGCTTATCGGCCACGTCGACGGGCCGGCCGTCATAGTTCACGCCGCTGGTAAAGATCGGCCAGCCATAGTTGCCGCCGGAGACCAGGCGATTCAGCTCGTCACCACCGCGCGGCCCCATTTCGGTACTCCACAAATCGCCGGTAGACGGATTGAACTCCAGGCCCTGCACGCTGCGATGACCATAGGTGTAGATCGCGTCCAGCGCATCCGGGTTATCGACCAGCGGATTATCAGCCGGAATCCGGCCGTCGTCGTGCAGACGCAGTACTTTCCCGAACGGCAGGCTCAAGTCTTGTATGCCCAGGAAATCCATCGAGTCCTTCATGCCGATACTGATGTATACGTGACCGGAATCGTCAAAGGCCAGGCGACCGCCTGCGGCCAGGTCGGACATCGTGGTATAGGCCTCGAGGTCTGCCTGCCAGAGGACTTGTTCATCTACCCATTCGCCGGCAACGACGCGGCCGCGAATCAGCCGGTTCATGGACACGGATTGCTCGGCACGTCGACTCAGGTCGTTGCAGTTGTCGCAGCGATCCGTGTGATGAATATAGATCCAGCCGTTGTCCGCATACTGCGGGTGCAACGCTACGTCGAGCATCCAACCGAGGCCCATGACCTGGCCAAGAAATACGCCGGCATCGTCGTATACCGGCGGCGTGCCTTTGATGGGCGCCGACTTTTCGCCCTCGGCCGAGATGATGCTGAGTCCGCGCATCCGTTCGGACAGCAGAAGTCGCCCTTCAGGCATCGGCGCAATAGAAAACGGTAAAGGATCAAGGCCCGTTGCAACCACCTCGATACGAAACGCGTGCGCTTCACTGTTGATGGTCTGCGTGGGTATCGACAATGGAATGTTGTCGCGCTTGTCGAGGATCGTAGTGCCCTGTCGCTGCTCGGCCACATACAAGGCCAGGTTCCAGATCTGGGTTTCGCTCAGGGTTTCGGCCCAGGCCGGCATGCCCGTGTCCGGAAAACCCCGACTGATACTCACGGCAATTTCTTTCACCGATTCGCCATGCCGCAGGTCCACACCGACCAGCGGTGTACCCAGTGGCGCGCCCGCAAGGTCCTCGCCGTGACAAACGGCACAATCCTTGTTGAATTTCTTAATGAAGTCGTCGCGCATGGGAATCTTGCTCAGGGCTTCCCAGTTGACCTTGGCCGGGTCGAAACCCTGCGCGGCGGCCGACTTCGCAGTGATCAGCAGCGCGACCAGGACAGACACAATAAAAATGTATGGAGGCGGAGACATAGTCGAAGAGCCGGGCAAGGGAAGGTTGCTAAAGGGAGCCTGACAGCGCAAACGCGCTGGCGAAATTAACATAATGCTTCAAATACGCGCGGAAGAATTGAATCGGTCCTGAGAAACGCGGCATAGCCTTTGGTCTCTAAGGATTCACCACGATTATGCCCGAGAAATTGGACTTTGCAGGTGAGTTTCACGTAGATTAGCTGCGGACCACTCCCGGTGACGCAACCGACAGTGGTCTGGAAAAAAAACGAGCAGTAAAAGCCACACCGGGCGTAAGCCCGGGCCGGAAAGCTACGGGTGTCTTGCGCTATTTTCGACAATAGCGCTAAAGGGGAGACTGCCGGGCTGCCTGCTTTTCTTACTACTGTCGTAATAAAGGGGGATTTCCCATGAGGAAATTACTATTAGTCTCGGCGCTGAGTCTCTGCTGTATCAGTGCCAACGCGGCCGGGGTCTATGTGCTCACGGACGTGGCTGCCTATAATCAGTTCACTGGCTTCGCGCCGAGTTCGATTTCGGGTGGTTCACTTCCATTGGCGGGTACTGCAACGGTGGACGGAGCGGGCAACGTATCAATTGCCGGTCTTCAATTCTCTGCCGCTGGTGCTGGGGGAACCTACACGTATACCAATGGCAATTGGTCGACCACAGTCGGCGGAAGCTCCATCGTAAACTCGGGTATTTGTACGGATATCTCCGGCGCTGCTTGCTCGAATCCTTTCTATGGTTTCGCACCGCTCGGCGCTAGCGGAATATTCGATACTGGCTTCGACAATGTTGGTACTCCGGACACCAGTTTCTGCCCGCCGGTAGGCATTACGCCGCCAAACAATGGTGGCGCAGGTGACGTCTGTAACCAGATTTCGGTCGTTGAGAATGCAGGCAGCAGCCTGATCATCACCGAACAGTCCGAGTTTACCTTTGTTGTTCCCGACACACCGCTCGGCTACATATACACCTTTACGGTCGTCCCGGTACCCGCAGCCGTCTGGCTGTTCGGTTCCGCCCTGGGTCTGCTGGGCTGGATTCGCCGCAGAGCAGCCTGAGGTAACTCTCAAGTCGACGAAAAAACCCGGCCTTGTGCCGGGTTTTTTTTCGACTGAGCTTCGTGCCAGACCGGCGAAACTATTAGAAATTTTCCGCCATCGGCCCTCGCCATTGAGTCTCAGTCGCCGCCGCAATAAATGCCGTGCAACGTTTCGATCAGCTTGCCCGCCGCACCGCCGGCCAGCGAGTAATAGATCGTCTGGGCTTTCCGGCGCGTATTAACCAGGCCATCGCGGCGCAACACGGCCAGGTGCTGCGATAGCGCTGACTGGCTCAGATCCATGCGCTCGTTCAGCTGACCGACGGAGAGCTCAGCCTCGCTCAGGGTGCACAGAATCAACAGGCGATTCTCGTTGGCCAGCGCTTTAAGCAGCTGCGCCGCGTCGCTGGCGTGCTCGCGCATCTCCTCCAGCGGCGTGTCCGGATTGAGCAAATCCTCGGTCATAGGTAGATCCCGTGGCACATAGTCGTCAGGGTATCGTTAATTACTAATGTAGTCAATCCTAAAAAAGGTATTGCTTATTTAGTAATCATTAATATAATAGGGCAGCATCAAGTCACGGGTCGGAGAACAGCAATATGGCCAACATCATCATTCTCGGCGGCGGTATCGGTGGTATTTCCCCTGTTGCAGCCACACCCCTGCCCGTAGGCACTCCCAAGACCGGCTATATGATCGAATCGATGGTCACTGCCGTAACCGGAAACATTGTCGCCGCCATGGCTGGCCGGGAACCCGGGCAGCGCGGCAAGTGGGTGCACCTGGCCAAGATCGGTTTCGAGAAATATTTCCTGCGCAAGGTGCGCAACGGCCAGACCGAACCCGCCTATGAAAAACTCGTGCTCAAGTTAATGGGCGTCGACAAGCTGAAGGCCAGCGCCCCATGAAGCACCGCATTCTTAATTTCAGCATCGCCCGACCAACGGCTGTCTACTGGCTGACCGGCCTGCTCACGCTGTTGATCGGCGCGCAGATGCTGCGCATCAATATCGACACCGACCCGGAGAACATGCTGCCAGCCGAGCAGTCCGACCGGGTCTTCCACAATCAGGTCGAGCAGATGTTCTCGCTGCACGATGCCATCGTGGTCGGCCTGGTCAATGAACAGCATCCCGACGGCATCTACAACGCAGCCTCGCTGGATGCGCTGCACCAGCTGAGCAACGCGATCCTGAAAATCGACGGCGTAATTCGTCCCGACCTGATGTCGCTGGCCGAGGCCGACAACATCTCCCAGGGCGAGGCCGGTGCGCTGCGCTTTGAATGGATGATGAAGGATGCCCCGGCCACCGATGAGCAGGCCCTGGCCATTCGCGACGACGGTGCAGCGCCTGCCGTTGCTGAACAACACGCTGGTATCCGGCGACGGCAAGGCGGCCGCCATCTACGTGCCGATCGCCAGCAAAGATCTCAGCTACCCCATCTCCACGGAGATCCAGGCGCTGGCCGACTGCCATTGGCGGCCCGCAACGACTATCACATCACCGGCTTGCCGGTCGCCGAGGATACCTTCGGCGTCGAGATGTTCGTGCAGATGGGCATCTCGGCACCCCTGGCCGGCGTGATGATCTTCCTGCTGATGTGGTACTTCTTCCGCAGCTGGCGACTGATCATCGCGCCGATGATCGTGGCCATGGTCACGGTGATTGTCACCATGGGCCTGCTGATCGGCATGGGCTTCACCGTGCACATCATGAGCTCGATGATTCCCGATCTTCCTGATGCCCATCGCGGTGGTCGATTCGGTCCACATCATGTCCGAGTTCGCCGACCGCTATAACCCGGAAGCCGGCGCGGAAAAGGTGATACGCGAGCGTTGTCGGGCATCTGTTCCGCCGATGCTGTTTACCTCGCTGACCTCGGCGGTGGGTTTCCTGTCGCTGATGCTGACGCCCATTCCGCCGGTGCAGATCTTCGGCGCGTTCGTCGCCTTCGGCATCCTGCTGGCCTTCCTTGTGACCATCGTGTTTATTCCGGCCTACGTGGTGCGCATGCAGCCAGACAGCCTCGCCGTGCTGGCCCGGCGTGGCGGCGGTCGAGGGTGACAGCCATACGCCGCTGGCACGGATGCTGCGCGCAGCTCGGTCGCTTTGCCTTCAATCGCCGCGGCTTGATCGTCGCGGCCACCGTGGCCGTGGCCGCATTCAGCGCTGCCGGCGTAATGCGCATCCAGATCAACGACAACCCGGTGCGCTGGTTCAAGGCCGACCACCGCATCCGCGTGGCCGATCGCGGTGCTGAACGAACACTTTGCCGGCACCTACGACGCCTTCCTGGTGCTCAGCTACAACGGTGACGGCGGACTCACGGATTTTCGCGCCAACGCTGTGCAATTGCTGGATCAGGCGGCGGCCGCGGGCGCCGATGTCGAAACGCTGCGCAGCTGGCCAGCGCAGCCGCTCCCGGTCAGGCGCTGGATGAGCTGATCTCGGCCGCCGACGACGCCCTGTTCGACGCCGACGGCGACGCGCTGATGCCGCTGGAATCGCTGCTGATGGCGGCCGAGACGGTCCAGAGCCGATCACGCTACTTCCAGGACCCGGCCGCCCTCGCTTACGTCAGCCAATTACAGGACGCCCTGATGGCCACCGGCCGCGTCGGCAAAACCAACAGCCTGCCCGACGTGGTCAAGGTGGTGAACCGCGAGCTGCGCGGCGGCCGGTCGGCCAACTACGTGATTCCAGACAGTGCCGCGGGCGTGGCGCAGACGCTGATGCAATATCAGTCCTCGCATCGACCCCAGGATCTGTGGCACATGGCGACGCCGGATCTGCGGCATACGGCCATCTGGCTGCAGCTGACCAGCGGCGATAACCAGCACATGACGGCCGTGATCGAAGCCATGGATGACTATCTGGCCGCAAACCCGCCGCCCGCCGGTGTCGAAGCCCGCTGGGCCGGCAAGACCTACATCAATGTGGTCTGGCAGACAGAAATGGTGGCCGGCATGCTGAAAAGCCTGCTCGGCGCTTTCGTGGCCGTGTTCGTGATGATGAGCCTGCTGTTTCGCTCGCTGCGCTTCGGGCTCATCGCCATGCTGCCGCTGAGCGTGACCATCCTGGGCGTCTATGGACTGATCGGCTGGATCGGCAAGGACTACGACATGCCCATCGCCGTGTTGTCGTCGCTGACGCTGGGCTTGTCCGTCGACTTTGCCATTCATTTCATCGAACGACTGCGCAGCCTGTATGCCGACACCGGCAGTTTCGCAGAAGCCGGCCGCCTGCTTTTCGAGGAACCGGCAAGAGCGATTTCACGCAATGCCATTGTGATCGCGCTGGGCTTTACCCCGCTGTTTCTTGCGCCGCTGATGCCCTACATCACGGTGGGCGCTTTCATGGCCTCCATCATGGCCATTTCCGGTCTGGCCACGCTGTCTGTTACTGCCCGCCGTGATGGCCCTGTGGCGACCCGGCATGCCGAGCGCGACTGAAGGAGAATCATCGTGTTCAAAGCAAACCTGATCGCACTCAGCCTGTTAATCGTCTGCCGGTCAGCGCTGCGGCTCCGAGAGACCCTGGATGACGCCGATGCCATCGTCGAACGCGCCAACCTGGCCGCCTACTACGCCGGCGCTGACGGTCGCTCCGAGGCGCGCATGATCATCCGCGATGCCCAGGGCCGCGAGCAGCGTCGCCAGTTCACGGTGCTGCGCCGGAACGAGGCGCCGGGCGGCGACCAGGACTTCCTGGTGGTGTTCAGCCAGCCCTCGGATGTGCGCGGCACTGTTTACCTGGTCAAGAAACACCTGGACCGCGACGACGACCGCTGGCTCTATCTGCCGGGCCTCGACCTGGTCAAACGCGTGTCCGCCGGCGACAAGCGCACCAGCTTTGTCGGCGCCGACTACTTCTACGAAGATGTGTCCGGCCGACGACCCAACGACGACAGCCATGAACTGCTCGAAACGACAGACGAGTACTACCTGCTGAAGCATCGACCCATTGATACGCGCGGCTGGTGGAATTCGACAGCTATCTCACCTGGATCGATCGGGAAACCTTCCTGCCCATGAAGATCGAGTACAGCGACGCCGCCGGCAATGCATTCCGCCGCGTCGAGGTGTTGCAGGTCGATGAGTTCCAGGGTTATCCCACCGTTACCCGCAGCCGGGTCAGCGACCTGGAATCCGGTGGCCAGACGGATATGCAGTTTCGCTACATCGCCTACGACAACGGCATTCCCGAGGAAGTCTTCACCGAACGCAGCCTGCGCAATCCGCCGCGCGACTGGCTGCAGCGGCCCAAGGGTTGATGCATGTCGCTACGCCCCGCCCCGCTCAAAGTCCTGGGACTGGCACTGCTGCTCGCCGGCAGCGGCAGCTTTGCGCAGGACGAGCGACTGGGATGATGACTGGGGCGAAGATGACTGGGACCAGGCCGAATCCAGCGGGCTGAGCTGGACCGGATTCGCCGAGGGTGCGCTCGGCAGCCGCTGGCACAAGGATGAGAAGGTCGGCCGCTACGGCACCCTGGCCGAAGCACGGCTGCGCCTGGAAACGGCCTACGCGACGGATGCCTTCACGCTGAGCTTCAAGGGCGACGCCGTGATCGACGCTATCACCGATAGATTTGACGGCGATTTCCGTGAACTCGCCATCGCGGGCCGCCCGCTGGAGAGCCTCGATGTAAAAGCCGGCCGCCAGGTCCTGACCTGGGGCACCGGCGATTTGCTGTTCCTCAACGACCTGTTTCCGAAAGACTTCGTGAGCTTCTTTGCCGGTCGCGAAGACGAGTACCTGAAAGCGCCCAGCAACACGATCCGGCTCACGCAATACAACGGCGTCCTCAACATCGACTTCGCGTGGACACCCGTATTCAAACCGGACGACTACATTACCGGCGAACGTTTTTCCTTCTTCTTCCCGCCGGCCGGAGAAATCGTTGCGCCCGTGCCACCCTTCGGTGCCGATCGGCCGAGCAAGAATTTCAGCAACGGCGAATTTTCATTGCGCCTGTTCCGCACCCTGAACGGCGTCGAGTATGCCCTGTATGCACATCGCGGCTACTTCAAAAACCCGACGGATTTTCGTGATCCGGGCCGGGTCCGGTTTGCGCCGCTGACCAGCGTCGGCGGCAGCGTCCGCCGGCCGCTGTGGTCAGGGCTGTGGAACGCTGAGTTCAGCTACTACGTGTCGCGCGACGACAGCGACGGCAGTAACCCTGCCCTGCCGAATGATCAGCTGCGTTTCCTGACCGGCTTCGAGCGCGAATGGGCGACCAACTTCACCGTCGGTCTGCAGTACTACCTGGAATGGACCCAGGACCATGACCGCCTGATCGAGAACTCGCCGTTTCCGCGAGTTTGAGCCGGATGAGTATCGGCACCTGCTGACCACGCGCTTCAGCTACCGCGCCATGCAGGAAAAACTCATCTGGTCGCTGTTCGCCTTTCTCTCACCCAGCGACCAAGACGTCTATCTCCGCCCGGTTGTGAATTACCGCCACGACGACGCCTGGAACTTCACGGCCGGTCTGAACCTGTTTGGCGGCCAGGAGAACTACACGTTCTTCGGCCAGTTCGAAGATGCGACCAACGCCTATATGCGTGTTCGCTACAATTTTTAAAGGAGCACTATCATGTCACTGGAAAAAGCCGTAGAAGCCTGGGCCGGGTTCCTGGTCCTGGTCTCCGTCGCACTGACCCTGCTGGTTCACCCGGCGTTCGTCTGGTTCACGGTATTTGTTGGCTTCATGCTGTTTCAGCAATCGTTCACCGGTCTTTGTCCGATCACCTGGGTGTTTCGCAAGCTGGGGTTCAAATCGGAGCGGCAACTCGCCGGGAACTAGCAGAGACCTTCGCCGGAACAGCGCGCGGAGAAGCCTTAGGCTCTCCGCGGAGCCCAACCTTCTCGGGCAACCGCGACGGCTTACTGCGCCGTCCAGCCACCATCGACCCGCAGGCTGTGGCCAGTGATCATGCCGTTGGCGGGATCGGCCAGGAACAGCACCGCTGAAACGACATCGGCCACCTGGCCGACGTGGCCGAGAGGGATTCTCGCCTCAACAAACTGGCGAAATTCAGGATCGTCGAGCATCGGCTTGACCAGCGGCGTTTCGATAAAGGTCGGCGCCACGGCGTTGACGCGGATCCCGTCAGGCGCCAGTTCCACCGCCATGGCTTTGGTCAGTCCCTCAATTGCGTGCTTGCTCATGCAGTAGACGGAACGATCAGGCGAACCGACATGACCCATCTGCGATGACATGTGAATCACACTGCCTGACAATCCGGCACGCTGCATTACCCGAACCGCGGCCCGCGCGACCCGGAACGCGGCGCGCACGTTGACATCAAGCATCCGATCCAGGGCCTCGTCGCTGACCTCGGCCACGGGCTGCGGCTGATTGGTACCGGCGTTGTTCACCAGGATATGCAGGGCGGGCAGCGCTTCAATACGCGCAATCACGGCATCATCGGTGACGTCGCCGGTCCAGGCCTCGATCTGATCCGGATGCTCGCTGGCCAGGGCCTGCACTTCGTCGCCGCTGCGCGCCAGGGCAATTACCCTGGCGCCGGCTTCGGCCAGGCCCTCTGCGCAACCGCGGCCGATGCCGCGGCCGGCACCGGTCACTAGCGCAGTCAGGCCGGCCAGGGGCTGGGATTGCTTGGCAATAGTTGTTCCTTACGGGGCTGTGTCGCAGCAGCGGACACGCTGCCGCGGCAAATTGCATTAATAACCAATAGTGCCTAGCATCGCCGCGAATTCAAGCCCGCCCGGTTTCACCGCTTGTCGCCTTCCCTGCGACGCCCGGCCGGCTCAGAGGCAGCCACATGATCAGGTATCTGAAAGAAGGCATCAGCGAAGCGCAGGCCGACGACGACGACGCCAAAGTGCGCAAGATTGTCGAAGACATACTGAAGGACATCAAGCTGCGCGGCGATACGGCCGTGAGCGAGTACTCCGGTCGCTTCGACAACTGGCAACCGGAAAACTTTCGCCTGACGGCAGCGGATATCAACGCCTGTTATGCGGAACTGAGCGAGCAGGTGATCGACGACATCCGCTTTGCGCAGACCCAGATGCGCAACTTCGCGCAGATCCAGAAAGACGCCTTGCAGGACGTCGAGGTAGAAACCCTGCCGGGCGTGATCCTCGGCCACAACAACATCCCGGTCAACAGCGTCGGCTGCTATGTGCCCGGCGGCAAGTACCCGATGGTCGCCTCGGCGCACATGAGCGTGGTGACGGCCAAGGTCGCCGGCGTGAAGCGCATCATCACCTGCGCACCGCCCTTCGAGGGCGGGCCCAATCCGGCCATCGTGGTCGCCATGGATCTGGGCGGCGCCGACGAGATCTACTGCCTGGGCGGCGTGCAGGCGGTCGGCGCGATGGCCATCGGCACCGAGAGCATCGCACCGGTAGACATGCTGGTTGGCCCGGGCAACGCCTTCGTCGCCGAGGCCAAGCGCCAGCTATTCGGTCGCGTGGGCATCGACCTGTTCGCAGGCCCCACGGAGACGCTGGTCATCGCCGACGACAGCGTGGACGGCGAACTGTGTGCGGCCGACCTGCTCGGCCAGGCGGAACACGGCCCCAACTCGCCGGCCATCCTGCTGACCGACTGCGAAGCAATTCGCGCAGGACACCATGGCCGAAGTGGAACGCCAGCTCGACATCCTGGCCACCGGACCGATCGCCGGTCAGGCCTGGCGAGACTACGGTCAGGTAATCGTCTGCGACAGCTACGCAGAGATGGTCGCAAAAGCCGACGAGATCGGTTCCGAACACGTGCAGGTGATGACGCACGATCCGCAGTACTTTCTCGACAACATGACCAACTACGGCGCCCTGTTTCTGGGCCCGGAAACCAACGTGTCCTACGGCGACAAGGTCATCGGTACCAATCACACCCTGCCCACGCGCGGCGCGTCGCGTTACACCGGCGGCCTGTGGGTAGGCAAGTTCATCAAGACCTGCACCTATCAGCGCATCAGCGAAGAGGCCTCGGTACAGGTCGGCGAAGTACTGCTAGCCGTTTGTGCGACCTGGAAGCAGTTCATGGGGCACAAGGAACAGGCGGACATCCGCCTGCGCCGCTATCGCGACAAAGCGGGCTGAGGGGTCGGCCCGCCCGGCCCTGATCAACGGACTTGCTATACGACAAGGCCAACAACCGGCAGAACGCCGAAATACGAGCTGTAAAAAAATGCGCAGCGACTTTGGCGAATGAACCAGACGCTGCGCAGGGCAGCCACCCGGGTTCAGCAATCGGCTCTGGCGAAGCAGACCATCGACAATGTGTGCGAAACATTCACCCTGGCGCCGCTAACGCCCTAGCAACTCAAGCAATGCGTCGCTGACGGCCGCAGGCTGTTCCAGGCTGGGCATATGACCAGCATCGGGCAGCATGCGTAGCACGCTATCCGGAATTACCGCTGCCATATCCGCGTGTAGCGCCGGCGGACACAAGCGATCTTCGGCGCCGCAAAGGACCAGTGCAGGACACTCGATCATGGTCAGTGTCCGTCTGCTGTCTGGCCGCTCCAGCAAGGCGCGCACCTGGCGGGCAAAAACTTCAGGCCCGGCATCCATCGCCATACGTCTTAGCGTTGCCAGGATTTCAGGGTCAGCGGCGCTGGCTGCTGACAAATAGCTCGGCAGCAGTTCATCGCTAACCACCGATGCAAATTCGCCGTTCAGCGCACGCTCAAGCTGCGCCAGACGCCTGGCTTCACGCGGCAGATTGGCCGCTGCCGCATTGGTATCCATAAGCGCCAGCCGAATGACCCGCTGTGGGGCCTGCCGCCAGACTTCCAGGGCGATGACACCACCCATGGAATGCCCGACCAGCGCAAAGCTGGGAGGCGCCCCGCGCAGGACCTGCCGGGCCATCGCGGTGATGCTTTGGTCTTGACCATAGTCGGGCACCCGCACCGAGTAGCCCTGCCCGGTCAAGGCAGCCGCTTGTGGCGCCCATAAGCCGGCATCGCAAAGCATGCCGGGCACCAGCAGCACGGATTCAACGGATGCCGCTGCGCCCGTCACGCTAGCCTGCACTTTCGGCCGTGGCTCCTGCGCACGCCCGACGGCTTCGGCAAGGCATGAATTCGCGCGGTTCTAGCGGTAGTCGGGATTCGGGAAATCAAAACGACAACCCGCATCCCAGGCTGAGCGCTGATTGCCGTGCGCCGGGATTCCGCCCGCGTCCTTTAACAGGCGCGCCAGGTGCAACAGGTTCCAGGTCATAAAGGTGGTATTGCGATTGGTGAAATCATTGTCGGGTCCGCCGGAACCTGCATCCAGGTAAGACGGCCCCGGACCGGCCTCGCCGAGCCAGGCGGCATCGGCTTGCGGCGGAATGCTGTAGCCCAGATGCTGCAGCGAATACAGAACATTCATCGCGCAGTGTTTGGCGCCATCTTCGTTACCCGTGACCAGGCAGCCGCCGACGCGGCCGTAGTAAGCGTATTGCCCCTGCTCATTAAGATTGCCGGAAGCGGCATACAGGCGCTCGATGGTCTGCGTGCACACCGAGGACTTTTCCCCCAGCCAGATGGGCGTAGTGATCACCAGGATGTCCGCGGCCATCACTTTGCCGAGAATTTCCGGCCAGGCATCCTGCTCCCAGCCATGTTCTGTCATATCCGGCCAGACACCGAAGGCCAAGGGGTAATCCACCGGCCGCAGGGTTTCCACGGCGACGCCGTTGGCTTGCATGATCGCCGCAGCAATATCAATCAGGCCCTGCGTGTGAGAAAGCTCCGGACTGCGTTTCAGGGTGCAGTTAAGAAACAGCGCGTTCAGATCGGAAAAATCCCAGCGACTCTCGGCGCAAAGTTTTTCTTGTTGCGGGTTTAGTGACATGCTCGAACTCCAATTAGTCTTTGGCAGAAGACAGGAACGGCTCAGCCGGAACCGGCATGGTCTCCGCGCACTCGCCGCGTTTCTCGGTAAAGCGCCCATAGGCCCGGGCCGCCGGACCTGCTGTCAGACCGTGCAGGAGAATACTCAGGCCAACAGTCAATAACACCACAGCGAAAATTTCCTCGCGCTGAGCGATATCGCTGGTCTCAATAATCAGCAAGGCAAACAACAATGAAGCCAGTCCGCGTGGACCGAACCAGCCAAGAAATGCCGTGGTGCTGGCGCTCACGCCGGTGCCTATACAAGCCAGGCCGACGGGAAACATGCGCACGACGGTGAGACTGAGAAAGGCATACAGCAGATGCTCTGGCTGCATGGCTGCAAGCACGCCGGGCAGCATTACCGCACCCATCATCATGAAGGTGGTATGGGTGAGAATACGACCTTCCACTTCAGTAAACTCGAGCAGAAACTTACAACGTCGTTTAAGCGTATTGCCGAACGTCAGCCCGGCAACAAAGGCCGCGATAAAGCCGTTTCCATGAATGACTTCGGCCACGGCGAAAGCACCGAACGCGATGGCCAGGCCGGCAGTCCCCTCAGCCGACTCCAGCATCCAGCCGGCGCGCTGCGAGAGAATCAGCAAACGGGTGCCAAAGTAGCCCACCAGCAGACCCGCCAGTGGCCCGAGTGTGACCTGGCTGGCGCCGAACAACAGCCAGTTTTCGCCGCCTGCGTCCGACATGGCGCTGGCAAAGCTGGCCAGCACCAGCACCAGCGGCAAGGCAATGCCATCGTTAAGACCGCTCTCAACGTTGAGCGCCACCCGAATGCGCAACGGGACCGATGGATTGGAAACCACCGCCTGACCCAAGGCCGCATCTGTCGGCGCCAGGATGGCGGCCAGCAACAGCGCCTCCCAAACGTTAAGAAAGCCGAACAGCAAACTCGCCAGCACAGCACCCAGGCCGATGGTGAGCGGCATGCCAATACCCAGCAAACGCAGCGGCAGACTGTGATCGCGGCGTAGCTGTCGCAAGTCTATGTCGGCCGCGTCGGTAAACAACACCAGAATCAGTGTGATCTCGGCCAGCAGCCTGACGGCTTCGTTAGAAACATCAAAATCAAGCAGGCCCAGGCCGGCGGCGCCGACGCTGAGCCCGTAGGCAGTCATTAGTAATGGGCCGGTGAGGAAACTACCGCGCAGGCGACGACTCACCAAAGCGAAGCTCGCCAGACCCACGATAACTACCAATGCAGGGACAGCAATCATCGGCTTGATCCGTTCATGACTTTGTTACTGCGGGCTCATGCAGCGGCAACCAGCGCCCGGTCCAGGTCGGCAATCAAATCATCCACGGCCTCGATACCCACGGACAGGCGCACCAGGTTATCGGGAATACCCATGGCAAGGCGTGCGTCGGCCGGCACATTGGAATGGCTCATGCTGGCCGGGTGCCCGGCCAGACTCTCGACGCCACCCAGGCTTTCTGCCACCGCAAATATTTGCAGCGCGTTCATGAATCGACTGATATCGCCATCCAGTTCGAATACCAGCATGCCGCCATTGGCGCTCATTTGCGACCGCGCCAGCGCGTGCTGCGGATGCGAGGCCAAACCAGGATAGCGAACCGCCATGGCGCGCGGCTGCGACTCCAGCCACTCGGCCAGGATCTGCGCGTTGCTGCAATGACGCTCCATGCGCAGTGACAGTGTCTTGATACCGCGCAACACCAGGTAGGCATCAAAGGGGCTGGGCACCGAACCCACGGCACTGCGCAGCGAGACCAGCTGACGACCGAGCGCCTCGTCCTGAACTATATTTACCCCGCCGATGACATCGGAATGGCCGCCGAGATACTTGGTCGTGGAATGCATGACAATGTCGCAGCCCAGTTCCAGCGGACGTTGCAGGCAGGGCGTGGCGAAGGTGTTATCGACTGCAACCAGGGCCTGGTGCGCGTGGGTTATGCCGACGACCTTGCGTAAATCGATGAGCTTAAGCAGCGGATTCGTTGGCGTCTCAACCCAGACCAAAGCCGTGTCGGAACGCATGCCCGCGGCCACCGCATCGAGATCGGTAAAATCTACAAAGCTGAATTCAAGCCCGGCCGTGCGCGTGCGGACTTCATTAAACAGGCGCAATGTACCGCCATAGAGATCTACCGGCGCCAGCACATGGGCGCCACTGTCGAGCAAATCCAGCACCCCGGCCGTGGCTGCCATCCCGGCTGCATAAGCCACCGCGTGACTGCCGGATTCCAACTCGGCGATACAACGCTCAAGTGCAGCACGGGTCGGATTGGCGGCCCGCGAATAGGCAAACTCCATGGGTGCGCCGAACTCAGCCTGTCGATAGGTGCTGGCGGTGTAAATCGCCGGCATGACCGCGCCGGTGGTCGGATCAACGGTGTCGCCAGCATGAATACAACGCGTGGCGAGATCCATTGGCTCGGAGTCTTTGCGCATGACCTTAAGCCTCGGCTTCACGGCCGCGGTTTGCGGCCTGTGGTAAAAGGAGTGTTATGCAGTCGAGGCTAACATAGGCATGAGTTCGGACGCAGACCTGGCAGACGGTGGCGCCAGTGTAAGCAGCCTGTTGCGTGCCAGCGCGGAAATGCTGAAAGGCAGCAGCCAGTCGGCGCGTCTGGACGCCGAGCTATTGCTCGCGCATGCCCTGGGCTGGGAGCGCACGAGACTGTATAGCGATGGCGACAACGAAGTCCGCGCCGAGATTGCCGAGCGTTTCCTGGGACTTATTGCGGAGCGTCAGGCCGGCCGACCCGTGGCACAAATGCTCGGCTCGCGTGAATTCTGGTCGATCAAGTTGAGCGTCACCAATGACACCCTGGTGCCGCGTCCCGAAACGGAGCTATTGGTCGAATGCTGCCTGAATCTGATCCCCGCTGAACGACCCGGTCGCCTTTTGGATCTGGGTACCGGCACCGGCGCCATCGCCATCGCCATTGCCTCGGAACGACCGGGTATTGAAATCGTAGCCACAGATTTCAGTGAGCAGGCTTTGTCGGTGGCCCGCTACAACGCCGCCAGCTATGGCTACGACAACATCGATTTTCGCTTCGGCGACTGGTTCAGCCCGGTAGCCGGCGAGCGCTTCGACCTGGTGGTCTCAAACCCGCCTTATTTGTCCGACCAGGAATGGATGCTGCGTAAATACGAACTGGGTTATGAACCGGCCCTGGCGCTGCGCGCCGGTCGTGATGGTTTAATGGCCATCAAGAAAATTGTTGCCGCGGCGCCAGACTATTTATTACCCGGTGGCTGGCTGCTGATAGAACACGGATTCCGGCAAGGTCCGGCGGCCGCCCGCCTGTTCGGTGAAGCCAAACTCACCGCCATCACCACCTATCGTGATCTGCCCGGTCGCCCGCGCGTTAGCGAAGGCCAGTTACCTGAAGAGAAGAAACCGACGTGAATGAGCAAAGCGAGTTGCGCTACAGCCGCCAGACCGTGCTTCCGCAGATCGGCGCCGCCGGCCAGGAGAAGCTCGCCGGCGCACGCGTATTGATCATCGGCCTGGGCGGCATTGGCTCTCCCGCGGCACTCTACCTGGCCAATGCCGGCGTCGGCAGGCTGGCGCTAAATGACTTTGATCGCGTCGATGCGAGCAATTTACCGCGCCAGATACTGTTCCGTCCCGGTGATATCGATAAGTCGAAGGCCGTTGCCGCCGCCGAAAATCTATCCGCGTGGAATCCGCAGACCAGCACGCAGGCTCTCGATCAGCGTCTCGACGATGATCAACTGGCCGCCGCCATTGCCGATTGCGATGTCGTGCTGGACTGTTGCGACAACTTCGCCACGCGCAGCCGGGTCAACCGCGCCTGCCTGGCAGCGAAAAAACCGCTGGTCAGCGGCGCGGCGATTCGCTTCGAAGGGCAACTGGCCGTGTTTCATCACGATCAGGATGGCGGCCCCTGCTATACCTGCCTGTATCCGGAAGTCAACGAGCTGCTGGAGAACTGCGCCGGCCAGGGCATTCTCGGACCGGTTGCCGGCACCATCGGCAGCATGATGGCAACCGAGACCATCAAACTGTTGTGTGGCCTGCCCTCGGATCTCAGCGGCAGACTCTGGTTATACGATGGCCTGGCGGGCAGCTCACGCACTTTCAGAATTCGCCGACGGCTTAACTGCGAAGCCTGCAGCTGACGCTCACCCAGGAGACTCATCGCTGATATCAGTAATAATCAGGCAAGTACGACTAAGCATGGAGTAACCCAACATGCATGAAATCCAAAAGGTGCTGACGTTCCAGCGAATGATTTCACCGGCACTATTGCAGCTGCTGTTCTGGGCCGCTATCGGCGGCACCCTCTATGGCAGCTGGGTACTGGTGCAACTGGAGAACCGGGCCTGGCCGCTGCCGTTGATCTTTGGCCCGCTGCTACTACGGGTGCTATTCGAGCGCGCCCTGATCGCCTTTCGCAGCTACGACCGCCTGGTCGAGATCGGCGATTCACTGGCCAGCGCCGGCGGGCGAAGCTAGCCGCCTGCAGCCTTTACCAGCCAATGCGTGCCGGGTGACCTAGTCGCGACGTCGGTAGTCGTAATAGACACCGGCGGGAAGTCCGAAGATGAAACTGCCGTCGGCTTTATAGCCCGATTCTTCGTTACGAATGCCGGCCGGGCTGACGAATTCGGTGCTCTGAATGCCGCGTTGCTTGCCCGTGTAACCAGAAGTGATCACGCAGTCTTTTGCGTCGACAAAACTGTAGTACTCGCCATCTCGCCATTTCCAGTCAGCCGAACAAGCATCGGGCAGGGCGGCAACGAAATCCTCAGCGGTCATATCTTTCAGGTCGGCGAGACGCTGCAAAATATCCGCGTTGGCCTCTTGATCAGCGAAAGCCAGACTGCGCGATGAAATTGGTCCGCCGTCGGGATCCTGCGAAAAAACTACCAGTGTCTGGCGATAGACCTTGGCGGGATCCGCATCATTGTTAATCTGCGCGTAAACCACATGCTCCCCCAACGCCGGCGCAACCACCAGGCGACGCTGCAAACCGAGCAGCGAGTAGAGCGGTTGATCAGAAACGGGTTGCGCACGAACCTGCTCACGATTATCGAAATCGCCGCTAATCCAGTCGAGCAGCGTGGCCAGATCGCCGGGCTCGGCCAGCGCTGGCGGACCAATTCCCAGCAGCGCCACAGCCAGAAAAGCCTGGCAACAGGAACGCCCCCAGCGGACGATTTTCGCTTGCGCGGTCTTTAACGATCCCGGGAAGTATTTTCTCACCATGGCAGGATCTCCCCCTCCGCGTGCCAGAAGTGCCCGCTGGTTTCCAGATTTAGCGCATCAATACGCTGAATCAGACCCGCAGCGGCGTGGGCCGGGCTAACACCGCGATTGCCGGTCATCTCCGTGGCCACCATACCGGGATGCAACAGCGCTACCGGAATACCTTTCTCGCGCAGGTCGATGGCGAGATTCGCGCCGGCCATGTTGACCGCGGCTTTGGACATGCGATAGCCGTACATGCCGCCGGACGAATTGTCGGCGATCGAACCCACACGACTGGTCACGATCGCCACCTTGGAACCAGGGTGCAGCTTATCCAAGAGCGCGAGAGTAACGCGCAACGGTCCAAGGGCATTCACCTCGAACTGACGACGCATGCGCTCCAGATTCAGATCGACGAGGTTTTCGTTAGTCAGGATGCCCGCGTTGTTAATCAGGCAATCGAGGGAGCTGGCCGGCCAGGCCTTCCTGCAAACGAGCCAGGCCTGCTTCGCTGGATACATCCACATCAGCCAGGACTTCTACCGGCAAGGCATCCAGTTCCGCGCTGCTGCGCCGGCAACTGACCCATACCTGATCACCGCGCGCCGACAGCTGGCGAGCCAGCTCCAGTCCAATACCGCGATTGCCCCCTGTAATCAGTACCGTCGCCATAGCGCTCTCCTTGGTTTGTCCTGGCCGCCAGGCTGGCAACCAGCCGTTGGCAGAGATGGTTTTTCCCGGCCGCAAACTCATGCTGCCTGGGCCTCGTAGCCCAGGTTGGACGCCAGCCAGCGCTCCACACTCGACAGGCTCACGCCCTTGCGTCGGGCGTAGTCTGCAGCCTGATCACGACCGATTTTGCCGACACTGAAATAACGCGATTCCGGATGCGCAAAATACCAGCCGCTAACCGAGGCCGCTGGCAGCATGGCGTAAGATTCAGTGAGGCTGATGCCGGATTCCTGTTGCACATTCAACAGCTCCCACAGAGCGCCTTTCTCGGTGTGATCGGGACAAGCCGGATAGCCGGGCGCGGGACGGATGCCCTGGTACTGCTCGTCGATCAGGGCACTATGATCAAGACCTTCCTGCGGCGCGTAGCCCCACCATTCGCGGCGCAAGCGCGCGTGCAGATACTCCGCACCCGCCTCGGCAAAGCGGTCGGCCAGGGCTTTCAGCAGAATCGCGTTGTAGTCATCGTGCTGGCGCTCAAACCGTGCCACGTGGACGTCCGCACCAAGACCGGCGGTAACCGCAAAAGCGCCCAACCAGTCGGGAACCTGGCTATCGACCGGCGCAATAAAGTCGGCCAGGCAGGCATTCGCTTTACCGTCGGGCATGGCGCGCTGCTGGCGCAGGAAATGCAGGCGCGAGAGTTGCTCGCCACCGGCCGCAGCCGACAGCAGAATGTCATCGCCTTCACTGGCCGCAGAATACAGGCCCACCACCGCACGCGCCTGCATCCAGTTTTCGGCCAGCAGCTGTTCGAGCATGGCGAGCGCATCCTGGTACAGGGCACTGGCCGCTTCGCCAACCACTTCGTCCTGCAACAGGGCAGGAAATTTTCCGGCGAACTCCCAGGCATTAAAGAAGGGCATCCAGTCGATGTAATCGACCAGTTCGGTGAGCGGAATTTCCAGCGCCTGCCGGCCGGTCCAGGCGGGCGCCGGCGCCGCCTGTTGCCAGTCCGGGCGCGCGCGATTCGCGCGCGCCTGCTGGATCGTCAGCTGGGGCGCCAGCCGGGTCTTGCCGGCATGCCGTTCGCGCCGGCGGACATTTTCCTGCTTGGTCGCATCGATATAGCTCACGCGGTCTTCCGGGCTGGCCAGCTTTTGCGCAACGCCCACGGAGCGCGAGGCATCTTTCACGTAGACCACGGGCCCGCTGTACTCCGGGTCAATCTTGACGGCGGTGTGTACCGGTGAGGTCGTGGCCCCGCCGATCAACAGCGGTACCTTGAAATCCTGGCGCTGCATTTCGCGAGCCACTTGCACCATCTCATCCAGCGACGGCGTGATCAGCCCCGACAGGCCGATCATGTCAGCGTTTTCACGCCGAGCCGTTTCAAGAATCCGGTTCGCGGGCACCATCACGCCAAGATCAATGACCTCAAAGTTATTGCACTGCAAGACCACGCCGACAATATTTTTGCCGATGTCATGCACATCGCCTTTCACCGTAGCCATGACGATACGCCCGACCTTCCTGCTCTCGCCCTCCTCGGAAGCCTCGATATAGGGCACCAGGTAGGCCACGGATTTTTTCATCACCCGCGCGGACTTGACCACCTGGGGTAAAAACATCTTGCCCTCGCCGAACAGATCGCCGACCACGTTCATGCCGTCCATTAACGGTCCTTCGATCACATCCAGCGGACGACTGGCGGCCTGGCGTGCTTCTTCGGTATCGGCCACGATAAATTCGTCTATACCCTTGACCAGGGAATGTGACAGGCGTTCGGTGACCGGCCAGCTGCGCCACTCCGCTTCAGTTTCTGCGGCTACGCTGCCGCCGTCGTCGCGATAGCGACCCGCCATCTCCAGCAGCCGTTCCGTGGCATCGTCACGGCGGTTAAGAATCACGTCTTCCACCGCGTCACGCAGATCCGTCGGAATATCCGCATAAATGGCTAGCTGACCGGCGTTGACGATACCCATATCCAGGCCGGCCTGGATAGCGTGGTAAAGAAAAACCGAATGCATGGCCTCACGCACCGGGTTGTTGCCACGGAATGAAAAAGACACATTGCTCACACCGCCGCTGATGGAAACCGCCGGCATCCGCGCCTTCAGTTCGCGCGTGGCTTCGATAAAGGCGCGGCCATAGTCGTTATGCTCCTCGATGCCCGTGGCCACGGCGAAAATATTCGGATCGAAAATAATATCTTCGGGCGGAAAGCCCACGCTTTCCGTGAGCAGATCGTAGCAACGCTGGCAAATCTCCAGGCGCCGTTCCACGCTGTCGGCCTGGCCCTGTTCATCGAAGGCCATGACCACCACCGCGGCGCCATGCCGACGCGCTTCGCGGGCCTGAAACAGGAACGGCTCGGGACCTTCCTTCAGGCTGATGGAATTTACAATGGACTTGCCCTGCACACATTTCAGGCCTGTCTCGATGACTTCCCAGCGCGATGAATCCACCATTACCGGAACCCGCGCGATATCCGGCTCCGTAGCTACCAGCTTGAGGAATCGATCCATGGCGGCCACGGAATCGAGCATGCCCTCGTCCATGTTCACATCGATGACCTGCGCACCACTCTCGACCTGCTGCAGCGCCACGGCCAGGGCACTGCTGTAATCACCCTCGGTAATCAGGCGCCGGAACTTCGCCGAACCCGCCACGTTGGTGCGCTCACCGACATTCACAAACAGCGAGTCGGCGTCGACGTTGAACGGCTCCAGTCCGGACAGGCGCAAAGCCACCGGGCGCTCCGGTACTGGCCGGGCCGGATACACGGCAACGGCCTCGCTAATGGCGAGGATGTGTTCCGGCGTGGTGCCACAACAACCACCGACCATATTCAGCAGACCCTCGCCGGCAAACTCTCCCAGCACTGCGGCCATATGCGCGGGCGTGTCGTCGTATTCGCCGAACTCGTTAGGCAAGCCGGCATTCGGGTGCACACTCACGCGCGTATCCGCCACGCGCGCGAGCTCCTGCACATAGGGGCGCAGGTCGGCGGCGCCCAGGGCACAGTTCAGGCCGACCAGGAAGGGTCGGGCATGGCGAATGGAATTCCAGAAGGCTTCCGTGGTCTGGCCCGACAGGGTGCGACCCGAGGCATCGGTGATGGTGCCTGAGACCATGACCTCGACGGGTTCGGCCGATTCATCACGCAACACAGCCACCGCATACAAAGCCGCCTTGGCATTCAGCGTATCGAACACCGTTTCAATCAACAGGAAATCGGCACCGCCCTCCAGCAGGGCTGCGCCGGCTTCGCGATAGGTAGCGACCAGTTCGTCGAAGCTGACATTGCGCATGCCCGGATCGTTGACGTCGGGCGAGATGGATGTCGTGCGACTGGTAGGACCGAGCACACCAGCTACAAAGCGCGGCCTGCCATCGCCGGCCTCAGCCGCTTCCACCGCCTGGCGCGCGCAACGGGCGGCGGCCAGATTAATCTCACGCACCTGCGCCTGCAGACCGTAGTCCGCCTGCGAAGGCGCCGTGGCATTGAAACTGTTGGTCTCGATGACGTCGGCGCCGGCAGCCAGAAAAGTCGCATGAATTTCGCCAATCAAATCCGGCCGGGTCAGGCTCAACAGGTCGTGATTGCCCTTGAGATCGCTGGGCCAGTCGGCGAAATACTCGCCGCGATAATCGGCCTCCTCCAGCGTATAGCCCTGCACCATGGTGCCCAGCGCACCATCGAGGACGACGATACGTTTGGCCAGCAGGGTTTCGAGTTGAGCCATCCGCTCGGCGCGCGTACTCATGCGGCGACGCCCTGAGGACGCAGACCGAGCGCGTAGCAAATGGCATAGGTTTGCTCGGCCCGATTCAGCGTATAGAAGTGAAAGTCCTCGACCCCATGGCGCTGCAGTCGCGTGACCAGTTCGATGGCCGTATTGGCAGCGATCAGGCGACGCGTCTCGTCATCACTATCGAGGCCGTCAAAGCGTTCCCGCAACCAGTCGGGCAGGCTCGCCCCGCAAAGCCCGGCGAAACGTTCCACCTGGGCAAACTTATTGATCGGCAGAATGCCCGGCACAATCGGCACCTCGATGCCCGCTTTCACACAACGATCGCGAAAACGCAGGTACAGGTCGGCGTCAAAAAACAACTGTGTTATAGCGCGCGTCGCGCCGGCATCGACTTTGCGTTTGAGATTATCCAGATCGAAGTCTGCGCTGGGTGCTTCAGGATGAGATTCCGGATAAGCAGCCACGGAAATCTCGAAATCAGCCACCTCACGCAGACCGCGCACCAGGTCGACGGCGTATTCATAACCATCCGGATGCGGCGTATAGGTCTCGCTTCCCTTGGGCGGGTCGCCACGCAGCGCGACGATATGCCGAACGCCCTCCTGCCAGTACTCACGGGCCACTTCCTGTACATCAGCGCGACTGGCGCCCACGCAGGTCAGGTGCGGCGCGCCCCGCAGCGGCGTATCACGCGCGATGCGACTGACGATGTTGTGCGTTCGGTCGCGGGTGGATCCGTCGGCGCCGTACGTAACCGACACGAAACGCGGCGCCAACGGAGCCAACCGCTCTACCGATTGCCACAGGGTTTTCTCCATGGCTGGAGAACCCGGCGGAAAAAACTCGAAAGAAACTTGCGGGACAGACTGGGACATAGTGCTAACTCAGTTTCCGGTTCCTGTGCGCGCCCAGACCGGATTCAGCTCACCGGCAAACAGGGCATAGGCCAGCGTCTTGCCGGGAAACCAGATCCGCTCGCGCAGGCGTACGCGGCGTTCTGACATCCAGGCAGACAGCTGGTTCTCAATCAGCTTGGTGCCGGCCCCCGATTCCAGGCGCACAGCGACAGGCGCCACACAATCCAGCACCAGCAAATGACCGAAGGGACGTAACACGCGAACGGCCTCGTCCAGACCGGCGCCCGGATCAGCCACCACGCTCAGGACTTCGTCGAGGACCACACAATCGAAACTCTGATCGGCAAATGGCAACGCGCCAAGTTCGCCGTCACGAATACTGCAGTTAGCCAGGCCCTGATCGGAGGCACGACTGCGGGCCAGGTTTCGCATGCTGCGAGCGATATCGACACCGACCAGCTTTTGGCTGCGCCGGGCCAACAGGGCCAGCAGCGCGCCGGAGCCGCAGCCGACGTCGAGCAGCGCGGCAAATTGCGTGTCGCCGAGCACTTCATCCAGCGCCGCGGTCAGCGCCGCGGCATCGGGACGCTGGCGCGACTGGCTGGCGGCAACCAGTGCAGCCGCCGATGAATAGGCATCGCGACGGCGGGCCTGCTTTACCCGTTCAAAGGATTGCCGGTCCGCCAGCAGTTGCGGATCGTCGGCATCAATCAAGGGCCAAATACCCGCGAGCAGGTTATCGGCCGTCGGCTGCCTGACCAGGCGATAAAAGACCCAATGCCCCTCGCGGTCACGCTCTACCAGGCCGGCTTCCGTTAGCAGGCGCAAATGCCGGGATACCCTTGGCTGACTCTGCGCCAGCACTGCCTGCAGCTCGCCGACACTGGCCTCGCCACGCGCGAGCACGCAGAGCAGCCGCAGCCGGCTGGGATCGGCGGCCGCTTTCAGACACAGAGAAGCGTGCGCAAAAGACATCCGGGGAATATAAAGATTTCTTTATATAACGTCCAGAGTCATTAGTGATTTAGCATCGCCCCGCTAAAAAGCGGTATTGCGCAATAATTTGCGGCTAAATGTTGCAAAAATCCGGCAATTAGCAATTTTGGGAGATTCTTCGAGCGCCTCGAACGAGGCCAGTCATGGCGGTTACGCCACAAAACCAGGCAGTAGGATCGCATCCGCAGCGCCATCGTGGCTGAAAGGCAAGGCCGCCAAACTGCCGTGCCGCGTGCAGTGGGCGTTGAGAAAAGACTCAGGCGCTCAATTTGCCGCGCAAAATCTGATTCACCTGCTGCGGATTCGCCTTGCCCTGGCTGGCCTTCATCACCTGCCCGACCAGGAAACCCAGCACCTTTTCATTGCCGTCGCGGAATTGCTGCACCTGGGCCGCATTGGCAGCCAGCACCTCATCGACGATGCCTTCGATGGCGCCGCTGTCAGTGATCTGCTTGAGGCCCCGGGCTTCAATGATCTCGTCCGCTGCGCCTTCGCCCTGCCACATGGCTTCGAAAACATCTTTGGCTATCTTGCCGGACAGCGTGCCGTCCTTGATGCGCAGCAACAGCTCACCGAGTGCATGCGCCGGCACACGACTGCCGTGTGCCTCCAGGCTGTCGCGATTCAAGGCCGCACCCAGTTCACCCAACACCCAGTTGGCCGCCAGTCGCGGATCTCCGGCGGTGTCAGCCACGGCTTCAAAGTAGTCGGCCAGTTCACGACTATTGATGAGCGTGTCGACGTCATCAGCCCGCAGGCCATAGCCCTCTATAAAGCGCGCACGACGTGCGGCCGGTAACTCGGGCATGTCCTGTCGCAGCGTTTCAATGAACGCTGAATCAATCACAACAGGCAGCAAATCGGGATCCGGGAAGTAGCGATAGTCATTCGCCTCTTCCTTGCTGCGCATGGACCGGGTCTCATCGCGATCCGAGTCATACAGGCGCGTCTCCTGCAGCACTTCGCCGCCGCTCTCAATAATCTCGATCTGGCGCTCGACCTCGAACTCAATGGCTTTTTCCACGAAGCGAAAAGAATTGAGGTTTTTTATTTCTGCTCGTGTACCCAAGACCTCGGCGCCCAGCTGACGAACCGACACATTGGCATCACAACGAAATGAGCCTTCCTGCATGTTGCCGTCACAAATCTCCAGGTAGCGAACCAGCTGGTGAATTGCGCGCATGTAAGTCACGGCTTCACTGGCCGAGCGCAGATCCGGCTCAGACACGATTTCCAGCAATGGCGTACCGGCGCGATTCAGGTCGATGCCGGTGGCATCCTGCAGATTTTCATGCAGCGACTTGCCGGCATCTTCCTCCAGGTGAGCACGGGTAATGCCAACAATTTTTTCACTGCCATCAGCCAAGGTGATGCTGAGCTTGCCGTCGTGCACGATGGGCAGTTCGTACTGACTGATCTGGTAACCCTTGGGCAGGTCAGGATAGAAGTAGTTTTTGCGCGCGAAGATCGAACGCGGCGCGATACTCGCATCAACGGCGAGACCGAATTTTGCGGCCATGCGCACCACGTCTGCGTTCAGCACCGGCAATACACCGGGGTAGCCCAGGTCAACGAGATTGGCCTGGGTATTGGGCTCGGCGCCATACGCGGTGGGCGATCCGGAGAAAATCTTGCTGCGCGTGGCCAGTTGCGCGTGAATTTCCAGGCCGATGACCGTCTCCCAGGCCATTAGCCAAACTCCGGCGTGGCCAGGTGCCAGTCACTGGCCTGCTGGAACTGGTGCGCGGCATTCAGCACCGGCGCATCGCCAAAACGCGGACCAATTAACTGCAAACCAACCGGCAAGCCATCGGCCAGTCCGCAAGGCACGGAGATACCCGGCAAGCCGGCCAGGTTAACGGCGATGGTGTAAATATCGTTGAGGTACATCTGCACCGGATCATCAAGCTTGTCACCGAGACGAAAGGCCGCGGTGGGCGCAGTCGGCCCGGCGATCAGGTCAACCTGCTCAAACGCCTTGTCGAAATCCTGCGCAATCAGCTGGCGAACTTTCTGCGCCTGCAGGTAATAAGCGTCGTAGTAGCCGGCCGACAACACATAAGTACCGGTCATGATGCGACGCTTCACCTCGGCGCCAAAGCCTTCGCGGCGGGTCAGCGTATACAGCTCATCCAGGGATGCCGCATCCGCGTGTCGATAGCCGAAGCGAATGCCGTCAAAGCGCGACAGGTTCGACGAAGCCTCGGCCGGTGCGACGATGTAATAAGTGGGCACCGACAGGCCGAGATGCGGCAGGGAAATCTCCTGCAGTTCGGCGCCCAGATCGGTAAAGGTCTGCAGCGCCCCGCGGACTGCCTACGGCACAGTCGGCGTCAAGCCCGTCGTCGAAAAACTCTGACGGCACACCAATACGCTTGCCGCGCAGATCGCTTGCAGGGCAGCCTGGTAATCAGGCACCGGCTGCTCGGCGCAGGTGGAATCACGCGGATCGAAACCCGCCATGGACTGCATCAGCAGCGCCGCATCTTCCGCGCTCTGGGTCAGCACCCCGGCCTGGTCGAGACTGGAAGCAAAGGCAATCATGCCGTAACGGGAAACCCGACCGTAAGTGGGCTTAAACCCGGTGATGCCGGCCAGCGCCGCCGGCTGACGAATGGAACCACCGGTATCGGTGCCACTGGCAGCGGGCACCAGCCCGGCCGCCACGGCCGCCGCCGATCCGCCCGAAGAACCACCCGGCGAGCGTTGCAGATCCCAGGGATTGTGCACGGCGCCGAAGTAGCTGGTCTCGTTGGACGAGCCCATGGCGAATTCGTCCATGTTGGTCTTGCCGACGCACACAATGCCGGCCTCGGCCAGGCGCGCCACGGCGGTGGCATCGTAAGGCGGAACGAAGTTTTCCAGCATGCGCGATCCGCAGGTGGTGCGAATACCCGCGGTACAGAAGATATCCTTGTGCGCAAAGGGAATGCCGGTCAGCGGCCCGGCCTGCCCGGCTGCTCGCCGGGCATCAGCGGCGTCAGCCGCAGCCAGGGCTTGCTGCGAACACACGGTAATAAAGCTGTTCAACTGGCCATCCAGAGCCTCGATGCGCGCCAGGCTGGCGGCCGTGAGTTCACGGCTGGAGGTTTCTCCCGCGGCAAGCTGGCGGCTCAGCGCAGCAATGGTCTGGCGTTCACCCATGGTCAATGGCCTGGCCGGCTATTCGATCACGCGTGGCACACGGTACAGACCATGGCTCACGTCGGCGGCATTCTGCTGATAATGCTCGCGATGATCGGTTTCGGTGACTTCGTCCGGGCGCAGGCGCTGAACCATGTTCAGCGGGTGGGCCATGGGCTCCACCTGACTGGTATCAACGCTTTCGAGTTGGGCAACCAGCTCGAGAATACTGCTCAATTTGGCCACATAGTCGTCCAGCTCGTCAGCACCCAATTCGAGTCTGGCGAGCCTGGCGATGGATTCTAGATCTTCAGGATTTAAAGCCACGGGCACATGCACTTTCGAAGCTACTGCGAAAGGCGCGTAAGCATACACCTGCAGTTGTGCAAATTCCCCCCCATTGCTAGAGTAGCCGCCGCGTGTACGGGTTCTAGCGCGCGGATCAGGGAACAATGCTCAAAAGGATACTGGGCTATTTCTCCAACGATCTCTCGATCGACTTGGGGACTGCCAACACGCTTATATATCTGCGCGGTCAGGGTATCGTGCTCGATGAACCGTCTGTGGTGGCGATTCGCGAGGAACCCGGGCGTGGCGGGAAAACCGTGGAGGCCGTTGGTGCCGACGCGAAAAGCATGCTGGGTCGCACGCCTGGCAACATCACCGCCATCCGGCCGCTCAAAGACGGCGTGATCGCCGATTTCACTGTAACCGAGAAAATGCTTCAGCATTTTATTCGCAAGGCGCACCCGGGCCGTTATTTTCGCCCCAGCCCGCGGGTGCTGATCTGCGTGCCCTATGGCTCTACCCAGGTGGAAAGACGCGCAATTCGCGAATCTGCCGAAGGCGCCGGCGCGCGCAAGGTATTCCTTATAGAAGAGCCCATGGCCGCAGCTATTGGCGCCGGCATGCCCGTGCATGAGGCGCGCGGCTCCATGGTGCTGGATATCGGCGGCGGCACCTCCGAAGTCGCAGTCATCTCCCTGAACGGCATTGTTTATGCTGCCTCGGTGCGCGTTGGCGGCGACCGCTTCGATGAAGCGATCATTAACTATGTGCGCCGCAACTACGGCATTCTGATCGGCGACGCCACGGCGGAGCGAATCAAACACGAGATTGGCTCGGCCTATCCCGGCGACGAGGTCAGAGAAATCTCCGTGAAGGGCCGCAACCTTTCCGAAGGTGTACCGCGCAGCTTCAGCCTGAATAGCAACGAAATTCTCGAAGCCCTGCAGGAACCGCTGCAAGGCATCGTCGGTGCTGTCAAAGGCGCACTGGAACAGACGCCACCGGAACTCGGCGCAGACGTGGCCGAACGCGGCATCGTATTGACCGGCGGCGGCGCTCTGCTGCGCGACCTCGACAAGCTGCTGATGGAAGAGACGGGCTTGCCCGTGGTAGTCGCAGAGGATCCGCTAACCTGCGTGGCCCGCGGCGGCGGCCGCGTGATCGAATTGATGGACGAGCACGGCCCGTCCATGTTCGGCCTCGACTGACGCCGAACCGCTCGCGCCGGACCCGGCCCTGCGGTTACTCTCTAAGCTGACCACTGCCAGCGGGATACGGGCCCGCCGGCATTTTGGTCGCGAAACAGGTCGGAATTCTTGAAGCATGGCCCTCGGCACGGCTGACAACGAGCAGCGTGGATTTCGCAGCACCAGCCCTGGGCTGCGGCTGGTCATCATGGGCGTTTTTTCCATCGCGCTGATGGTCGCCGACAGTCGCGGCGAATTGCTGCAGGACGTTCGGCGGGTGATGGCGGCGATGGTCTTCCCAATCCATGTACTGGTGGATTCACCCGCTGCTGCCGGCCGCTGGGTCGCCGATAGTCTCGCCACCCGCGGCCAGCTGAGCGACGAGAACCAGGGAATGCAAAAGCAATTGCTGGAGCAAAGCGCGCGTTTGCAGCGTATGGCCTCGCTGGAAGCCGAAAATGCGCGACTGCGCGGGCTGATGAAATCCACCGCCAATATCAGTGACCGCGTACTCATCGGCGAAATCATGTCTGTCGATATGAACCCGTTTCGGCATCGCATCGTAGTGAACAAAGGCGGCCGCGATGACGTTTTTGTTGGCCAGGCCATCATCGACGCCGATGGTGTGCTGGGACAGGTTACGCGTGACCAGATCTTCTCTGCCGAGGCTATCCTGATTACCGACGTGGACCATGCGCTGCCGGTGGAAGTCCTGCGCAACCGGCAACGCACCATAGCGGTGGGCACCGGTCGACTTGACCGCTTGTCGCTGCCGTTCCTGCCACGCAATGCGGATTTACGCATCGGTGACCTGCTCGTCACCTCCGGGCTCGGCGGCAGTTTTCCGGCCGGCTACCCGGTTGGCACCGTCAAGAGCATCGCCAGTGAAGCCGGCGACGCCGTTCCTGACCGTGGAAGCAGAGCCCGCCGCCAACCTGAGCCGGGTACGCGAGGTGCTGCTGATATGGCCGGGCGAGGCCGCGCCCGAAGCATCGGCTGATGCGGTACTGGCCGACAATCCCGATCTCGCGGACGAGGCTGGCGACCCATGAGCCGCCAGACCCAGGCACGCGGGCGAATCTGGCTGCTGCTGCTGACCTGCGCGGCCTTGATGAGCCTGCCGCTGCCGGATTGGCTAGTGCCCTTCCGGCCACCCCTGGCCAGTATGGCGATCATTTACTGGACCATGATGTGGCCACGCCAAGTCAATCTCGGCAGCGCCTGGCTACTGGGCCTGCTGCTCGATGTGCTGCAGGGCGACACACTGGGCCAGCATGCCCTGACGATGAGCCTGGTGTGCTTCTTTACCTTGCGCTTTTACCTGCAGATCCGCATCTTTCCTCTTTGGCAACTGACAGGGACGGTATTCGCGTTGCTAAGCATGGAAGCTTTTGTGTTGTTCTGGATTGACGGCGTAGCCGGCAATCCCCAGGTCGGACTCGCTCGCCTCAGCCAGGCGCTCACCGGCGCGGTCTTGTGGCCGCTGTTTATGGCGCTCATGGATCGCGTTCGCGAACGACTGGAAAGCCGCGACCGGACCTTTGCCTGAACATGGCCACCGCACTACGCATTAAAGATCACTGGTCCGAACAACGTCTGTTCGTGCGCCGGGTGATTATTTCCGGCTTGATCGTGATGGGCCTGAGCAGCCTGGTGATTGCACGACTGACGCAGCTGCAGGTCAGCGAATACGACTATTTTTCTGCCCAGTCTGCCGGCAACCGGATTCGCGTCCAGCCGGCGCCGCCCACCCGCGGACTGATCTTCGATCGCAACGGCGCAGTCCTGGCCGAAAACCTGCCCAGCTATCAGCTGGAATTGACCCCTGAACAAACGCCGGACATCGATGCGTCCCTGGCCGGCCTGGCGGAGTACGGCCTGATCGAAGCCGAGGACATCCCGGAATACCAGGCACTGATCGCTTCGCGGCGGCGTTTCGACGCCATTGCTATTCGTCAACGCCTGAGTGATGAAGAAGTGGCGCGCTTCGCCGTGCAGCGCCCGCGTTTCCCCGGTATCGAAATTCGCGCCCGGCTGGCACGCAATTATCCTTTCGGCCCGGCGGTATCCCATGTTCTCGGCTATGTCGGTGGCATCAGCGCGCCCGAGCTACGCGAGCTTGATCCAACGGAGTACGCCGGCACCTCGCAAATCGGCAAGATCTCCGTCGAACGCAGTTTCGAGCAGCAGCTGCACGGCAGCGTCGGTACTGCCGAGGTGCTGGTCAATGCGCATGGCCGGGTCATGGAAGTGCTCGGCAGCACCGCCGCCATGCCGGGCAAAGACCTGCGCCTGACCCTGGATACGCCGTCGCAGCTGGCCGCCGCCGAAGCCCTGGCCGGTCGGCGCGGCGCGGTCGTGGCCATCGACCCGCAAAACGGTGAAGTACTGGTATTGGCCAGCGCGCCGAATTTCGATTCCAACGCCATCAGCAGCGGCCTGACCCGGCGCGAATATCGCGAATTGCAGGAAAACCCGGATCGGCCCCTGTTTAATCGGGCGCTGCGCGGCGCCTATCCGCCCGGCTCCACCATCAAGCCGATCATTGCCATGGCAGGAATGCACTACGGGGTCCTTGACCCCGACAAGCGCGAATATTGCGGCGGCTTTTATCGGCTGCCCGGCAAAGCGCATCGTTACCGTGACTGGAAGCCACAGGGACACGGCCCGGTAGACATGCACGACGCCATTGCCGAATCTTGCGATGTGTATTTTTATTCGCTGGCCAACGAACTTGGCATTCAGCGGATGTCGGATTTTCTCAAGGGCTTCGGCCTGGGCAATCTGACCGGAATCAATGTGGCCGGCGAAAAGCCCGGGCTGATGCCATCACCGGCCTGGAAACGCACGGCGTTCGCCAAACGCGAAGACCAGGTCTGGTTTCCCGGTGAAACGGTCATCGCCGGCATCGGCCAGGGCTACATGCTGACCACGCCCCTGCAACTCGCGCATGCCACCGCGACCATCGCCGCACGCGGCAGGCGTTTTCAGCCAACGCTACTGCACAGCGTTGAAGACCCGGTCAGCGGCGAAAGCCAACGCGCAGCGCCCGTAAGCCTGCCGCCCGTCGTACTGGACAATGACGAGCAATGGGACCGGGCGATCAGCGCCATGAACGCGGTATTACAGGGCGAGCGCGGCACGGCGAGGCGCGTAGGCGCCGACGCACCTTTCACCATGGCCGGCAAAAGTGGCACCGCGCAGGTGTTCAGCGTCGGTCAGGACGATGAATATGAAAGCGAAGAAATCGCCGAACGGATGCGTGACCACGCGCTGTTCGTGGCCTTCGCCCCGCTGGAAATGCCGCGCATTGCCGTCGCCGTGATAGTCGAAAACGGTGAAAGCGGCAGCGGGGTGGCAGCGCCGATAGCCCGCAAGGTCATTGAAACCTACCTGCGAGATCAATTATGAGTGTGCTGACTGCCGGACGCGGGCCAGACGAGGCGATCAGTGCCCGCCTGCTGCGGGGCATTCACATTGACGGCTTGTTACTGGCGGGCATTCTGCTGATCATGGCCATCGGCCTGCTGGCCTTGTATAGCGCCGTGGGCCAGAGCGCCAGCCAGGTCACTAACCAGCTGGCGCGCATGAGCGCCGCCTTGCTGGCGATGCTCATCATGGCGCAGATACCACCCGGCTGGCTGCGCCGGCTCTCGCCTTTCGTTTATCTCGGCGGCCTGATTCTGTTGATGCTGGTGCTGGTCAGCGGCGATGTCGGCAAAGGCGCACAGCGCTGGCTCGATGTCGGCGTGCGCTTCCAGCCCTCGGAAATTATGAAGCTGGGCGTGCCGCTGATGCTGGCCTGGTTACTACATGACCGGCCGCTGCCGCCCTCTTTTGGTCTGTTGCTGAGTTGTTTTGTGCTGGTACTGGCGCCCGTGGGACTGATCGCCCTGCAACCCGACCTCGGCACCGCCATCATGATCAGCCTGTCGGGCGCGGCGGTGATTTTTCTGGCCGGCATTGGCGCCCGCTATATTTTCGGCCTGATTGTGGCTGCGCTGGTGGCCATGCCGGCGCTCTGGTACCTGGTAATGCACGAGTACCAGAAAAAACGCGTGCTGACCTTGCTGGATCCCGACAGTGACCCGCTGGGCGCCGGCTATCACATTATTCAATCAAAGATCGCCATTGGTTCCGGCGGTTTATTCGGCAAAGGCTGGCTGAATGGCAGCCAGGGACAGCTGGAGTTCCTGCCGGAACGCTCGACTGATTTCATTTTTGCCGTGATCGGCGAGGAGTTTGGCTTGCTGGGCGGTCTGACCGTGCTGGCCGCCTACCTGTTTATCGTTGGGCGCGGCCTGATGATTGCAGCCACGGCTCAGGACACCTTTTCGCGCTTGCTGGCCGGCAGCATCAGCCTGACTTTCTTCTTCTACGCATTTGTTAATACCGCCATGGTCACCGGCATGCTGCCGGTGGTCGGCGTGCCGCTGCCGCTGGTCAGCGCCGGCGGCACATCCATGGTGACCCTGATGGCTGGTTTCGGTATTCTCATGTCTATCCAGACGCACCGGAAGCTCCTGGCTCGATGATAAGGATCATCCCGGCCGCCGGCCCGGCTATTGCCTGCGGCCTGTTCGCCCTGTTTTTTGCCGTAACTGCACCTGCCCTGGACACGGGGCGGGCGGACGTGCGCGCCTTCGTCAAGCAACTTAGCAGCGAGCACGGCTTTGAGCAGGGCTACGTCGAGAGGCTGCTGGCCGACGGCCAGAGCCAGCAGAAAATCCTCGACGCCATGCGCCGCCCCGCGGAGAAAACCAAGGCCTGGCATGAGTATCAGGCGATTTTTATTACCGACCAGCGCATTGCCGAGGGTCGGGAATTTCTTGAACGCGAGGCTGAGCGCCTGGCACGGGTCAGCGCCGCCACCGGTGTACCAGCAGAAATCATTGCCGCCATAGTGGGTGTGGAAACTTACTATGGGCGCATTACCGGCAACTATCGGGTACTTGATGCGCTGGCAACACTCGCCTTTGACTATCCGCCGCGCAGCAAATTTTTTCGCCGCGAACTGGAACAATTTTTCCTGCTCGCGCGCGATGAAAGCCTGGCGCTGGAGGAGGTAACCGGCTCTTACGCCGGCGCCATGGGCCCGCCGCAGTTCATCCCCAGCAGTTACCGCGCTTATGCCGTGGACGGCGACGGTGATGGCCGCCGCGACCTGCTGGAGAACTGGGATGACATCCTGGCCAGTGTGGCCAACTATTTTGTCGCCCACGGATGGCAGGCCAACAGCCCCGTAGCGGTGCGCGGCACCCTCACCGGAAAGCCGCCACCGGCCACCGGCAATCAGCTGAAACTGGATCGCGATCTGGCCGAACTGGCTGCGGCGGGCCTGACAGTGCCGCTCGACCTGCCGGGCAATACAGCCGCTGCACTGTTCAAATTTGAAGGCGAAAACGAAGCCGAGTACTGGATCGGACTGAAGAACTTTTACGTGATCACCCGGTACAATCGCAGCCCAATGTATGCACTGGCTGTTTTTCAACTGAGTGAGGCGCTGCAAGCCGCGGCCACCACCCGCACGGCGGCGCAACCGTGAGCAGGCAAGGCTTGCTCGCGGCCGGCCTGTTGCTGAGCTTCATGCTGCTAGGCACGGCCTGCTCAACGGCCACGCGCTGGGGGCAACCAACACCCGAACAAGCCAGCAATAGCCCGAAAGTCACGCGCAGCGACGGCCAGCCGCCGAAAAGCGCGCGCGGCAATCCGGCCTTCTATGAAGTATTCGGCAAGCGCTATCACGTCATGCCCACCAGCGGCGGTTACACCGAACGCGGTGTTGCCTCCTGGTACGGCAACAAGTTTCACGGCAAGCCCACTTCCAGCGGTACGCCCTACGATATGCATGCCATGACGGCGGCGCATAAGACCCTGCCCCTGCCAACCCGGGTGCGGGTAACCAACCTCAGCAATGGCCGCAGCGTTGTTGTGCTGGTAAACGATCGCGGACCCTTTGTCGACAATCGCATCATTGATATGTCCTACGCGGCCGCCCATAAACTGGATATGGTGCGCAACGGCACCGCGATGGTAGAGGTCACGGCCTATCCCTACGATCGACCCGTTGCGCCCGCACCGCAGGCACCGGTATTGGCCGAAACGAAGCCAGACGGATTTTCGCTACCCAGCCCGATTGCCACGGCCGAGGCCGCCGCGCCGCGCGCCGGACGAGGCGCGCACGGTAAGTCTGTTCCTGCAGGTCGGCGCTTTCGGCGAAGCCGGAAATGCCGAGCGCCTGAAGGCTCGCCTGGAGGGCAATGGTTTGCAGAACGTCGTTATTCATGCAGACAAGGGCGGCGAGATGGCGATGTACCGGGTGCGACTCGGGCCGATTGGCGATGTCTCCGAGTACGACCAACTGGTCAAGCGCGTAACCGCACTGGATGTCAGAAATCCAATCCTGATCAGCGACGCGGATGCGGGATTTTCGTCGCCGCTGCCGGGCGGCTAGGCCCATCTATACAGATTCTGAAACCATTCACTGAACCGGAATGCCAATGAAACGACTGGCGACCTTACTGATTCTCGGCCTGAGCCTGGCGCCCTGGTGGCCCGCCCCGGCTCAGAGCATCGTGCCGCGAGCACCAGACCTGGATTCGCGCGGCTACATCCTCATGGACCATCACAGTGGCCGTATCCTGGCGGCGCGCAACGAACATGAACACCTGGAGCCGGCCAGCATCACCAAACTGATGACGGCCTATGCAGCCTTCAGGGCCATCAGCAGCGGACAGTTAAAACTTACCGATACGGTCCCGGTCAGCGAGAATGCCTGGCGTACGCCCGGCTCGCGCATGTTCATCGAGGTGAATACCCGCGTCAGCACCGAGGACCTGATGCAGGGCATGATCGTGCAATCCGGGAATGATGCCAGCGTAGCCATCGCGGAGTATCTCGGCGGCACTGAAGCAACTTTTGCCGAAGTGATGAACCAGCACGCGCGCGAACTGGGCATGCTGAACTCTCAGTACCGCAACAGCACCGGGCTGCCGGCTGAAAATCACTACACCACAGCGGCAGATATTGCCCGTCTGGCCTCAGCCATCGTGCGCGAGTTTCCAGACTTCTATCACTGGTATTCGCAGCGCGAGTTCACCTACAACGGGATTACGCAGAAAAACCGCAATGCCTTGCTGTGGCGGGATCCCAGTGTCGATGGCATGAAAACCGGGATGACGGATGCAGCCGGCTATTGCCTGGTGTCATCCGCCGAACGCGATGGCATGCGCCTGATTGCCGTGGTGCTGGGGGCACGCAGCCCGACGGCACGCAGCAATGATTCCCAGGCCCTGTTGAACTACGGCTTCCGTTTTTACGAAACGCGCTTGCTATATCCGGCGGGTGACCCGGTAACGGCAGCCCGGGTCTGGAAGGGTCAGAATGAAAGTGCTGACCTGAGCGTGCGCGAAGATATTTACGTAACTATTCCGCGCGGCAGCTACGAGCTGCTTGAACCGCAGGTAAATCTGGCCGGGCAATTGATTGCGCCCGTCGACCCAGACGATCGCCTCGGCACCCTGCGCGTTAATCTGGCCGAAGAAACCCTGGCCGAAGCCAACCTGTTTGCTGTCAATGCCATTGATAGCGGATCACTATGGCAGCAAGCACGCGATTCCGTGCTGCTCTGGTTCGAATAGGCGCACACCAGGATGGCGCAAGCGCTGCCTATAGCGTATCTCAACGGTGAGTTTCTGCCGGTTCATGAAGCGCGCATTTCACCACTCGACCGTGGCTTCTTGTTTGGCGACGCCATTTACGAGGTAGTGCCGTTCTTTGACCGACGGCCTCTGTTGCTGGATCAGCATCTGGCCAGACTCTCGCGCAGCCTGGCTGCTGTGGGCATCCCCGACCCCCTCAGCAACGCCGATTGGCAGCAGCTGATCGAGACCCTGGCCAAGCGCAATGACGCCGACAACCTGGTGGTTTACCTGCAGGTAAGTCGTGGCGCCGATAGCGGACGCACGCATGCGCCACCGGCGGGACTCGCCGCTACCGTATTCGGCATTGCCAGCGAAATACCCGCGTTCCCGGGCTCTCGCGGCGTGCGGGCGATCACCCTGCCGGACAATCGCTGGCAACGCTGCGACATCAAGGCTACCGCTCTGCTCGCCAATATCCTGCTACTCGGCGAAGCGCAACAGCAGCAGGCCGAAGAGGCGCTGTTGCTGCGCGATGGAGAGCTGACGGAAGGCACCACGACGTCGGTGCTGATTGTCGTCGATGGCCAATTGCTGCGGCGGCCCAACGGTCGAGAGATCCTGCCGGGCACGACTACCGACCTGGTGGTGCAACTGGCCACTGATATAGGCCTGAGCTATCGCGAACAGGCCATCAGCGAGGCGCTGCTGCGCAACGCTGAGGAAATCTGGATAACCAGCGCCGGTCGCGGCGTACAGCCGGTGGTGCAGCTCGACGGCGCAACCATAGGCGACGGAGAAGCGGGACCGCTTTACAATCGGGTTGCGGCACGCTTCAAGGCTTATCTAGATGCCCGGTGACGATGACGACAGCCTGTTCGAATTCCCCTGCCGATTCCCGGTCAAGGCCATGGGCAAGGAAACCGAAGGCTTTCCCGCCCATGTCATGGAACTGGTGGTTGCCGCCGTCGGCGAGATTGACCACGAGGACGTCGTCGTCAGACCCAGCAGCAAGGGTCGTTTCCTGTCTGTCACAGTGACTTTCACAGCGGAAAGTCGTGACCAGCTCGACACGGTATACCGCAACCTGACGGGCAGCGATCGCATTCTCTTTGTGCTCTGAAAACAGCATCATCGTGCGCGAGCTTGGCCGCGTCGACTACGCCGACAGCCTGGCCGAGATGCAGGCTTTTACCGATCGGCGCAACGCTGACACGGCCGACGAAATCTGGCTGCTGGAACACGACCCGGTATTTACCCTGGGACTGAATGCCGACGCCAGCCATATCCTCAATGCCGGCGATATACCCGTTGTGAATGTGGATCGCGGCGGCCAGGTCACTTACCACGGACCCGGCCAATTAGTGGCCTATGTCCTGATGGACATGCGCCGCTCGCAACTCGGTGTGCGCGAACTGGTGATGCGCCTGGAGACTGCGGTTGTAGACACACTGGCCGGCTACGCTATTGCTGCGTCCGCGCGTCGCGACGCCCCGGGCGTTTACGTCGACGGCGCCAAGATAGCCAGTCTGGGGCTAAGAATAAGAAAAGGCTCCAGCTACCATGGCCTCGCTGTAAACGTGGCCATGCAACTGGAGCCTTTCAGCCGGATCAATCCCTGCGGTTTCGCAGGACTGCCGGTTACGCAGGTGTCAGAGCAGGGGGGTCCTGACGAACTGCGCGCATTTTCCCGGGACTTCAGGCCCCGGCTTTTGACGGCTTTGCAGCGGCCTGCTGAGAAGCTTCGCTAACGTCGGGACGTCTCGGGTTACGACCTTTCCAGGCACCCTCTTCCATCACCAGCTGCTCAACTTCGCCACGGCGCAGGTAGCAATAGGTCTTCTGGTCCTGCTCGCCGCGCAGATTCAGCCAGACTTCGTAGTTGGCACCGCGAGACTTAACTTTAATCAGCTTGCCTACCGCATCTTCATTGACGGCGGCAGCGGCAGAAGCGACCTTGCAGGCGTCTACCGCGTCTTTAGCCCGGGCCGCGAAGGCGCCCTCGGCTGCGACCAGGGTAAAAGCCAAAAGGCTAAGTGAAATCAAATATTTACGACTCATCCCAATACTCCAAAAAGCACACAATCTATTAACCATGGACGTTTGATCGATCCCTCGACTATCGGCCGTTAACTCAATTTTCGCAGCCGTCGCAGTATTGGATTCAAGCCAGCTGTTGCGGCGCGCTAGACTGCGCGGAAATCCAGAGAACGTACGAGGCGCGCGGCATGCTACTGCCCGACACCATTGAAATACGTGAACAGCGTCTCAGTTGCGACCCGGATGAAATCCTCGTCCTGAACCGGCTGGCCTTCGGCCCTGCCGGCGGCACAGCGCAGTTTGACCAGCTGCGCAGACAGCCGGGCAAGCACCTTTCCCTAGTGGCCAGCAACGGCTCAGGGATAGTTGGGCACGCGTTTTTTGCTCCGGTGAACATCGACAGCGAAGACAAGTCCAGGTCGGCCATGGGCCTGGGCGAACTGGCAGTGCACCCGGACTGGCAGCGCCGCGGAATCGGCAAAGCGCTGACGCAGCGAGGCATAAGCAGCCTGGCGGCCCAGGGTTACCCCTGTGTAATTGTCATTGGTCTGCCTGACTATTACCCGCTGCTCGGCTTTGAACCCGGCGCTGCGCATGGCCTGCGCTGCCAGTGGCCCGGCGTGCCGGCCAACAGCTTCATGGTTTATGTGCTGGATGCCCCCGCCATGCAGGGTATCGCCGGCACGGCCCGCTACCTGGACCTCTAGACCGGCCGGCCTCGGCGCAGACGCTGGTCAAGCTCGGCGAGCCGCTGCGGCGTGCCGACGTCAGTCCATTCGCCGCGGTAGTGCTCAGCGGAGACTCTATCCGCCCGCAGCGCCGCGCTGAGCAACGGCGCCAGCGGAAACACCCCTGCCTGTGCACCCGCAAATAATTCCGGTCGCAGGATAGCCAGGCCGGAATAAGTCAGGCGCGACGAGTCATCGTCGCAGACTCGGCCTTCTCGCAGACAGAAATCACCGGCGGGATGATGTGGCGGATTGCTGACCATGACCAGGTGCGCCAGATCCGTTTCCGCCAAAGACCTGTCTGGAAACGGGTAGTCACAAAAAACGTCGCCGTTGACCAGCCAGAACGGCTGCTCGCCCAGCAGCGGCAAAGCCTTATAGATGCCGCCGCCGGTCTCCAGGGCCTGGGCGCCTTCATCGCTGTAGTGAATGCGCAAACCATAATCCTGACCGCTGCCCAGCCAGTCGCGAATCTTCTCGCCCTGCCAGGACAGGTTAATCACCACCTCCGCCACACCAGCGACCGCCAGCGCGCGAAGCGGATAGTGCAACAGGGGATGGCCACCAGCCTGCAACAGCGGTTTGGGCAGGTGATCGGTTAACGGGCGCATGCGCTCGCCGCGCCCGGCCGCCAACAGCATGGCTGTGCGGGGAGTTTCCAAGTTGCGTAGATCCTGATCGCGGCCGTTTACCGACATGGAATGTTCGCGCCCCGAGTGCGTTTGCGTCAATGTATTTGCGCGCGCAGGCAGGCAGACCGGCAGCTATAATGCTGCGGCCTGCTGCCGGGATATCCATGTGCGATTTTTTTTGCTGACCTTGATGCTGGGGCCTGCGTTGCTATGTGCGCCAGCGGCGTGGTCTGCCGAAGACGGCCGCGTTGTCGGCTGGGGCAGCTGTCCTGCGGACCCGCCGCCGCCTTTGCCGGCCAGCGACACCCTGGTTAACGCTGACGAGCTCGAGATCCTTAGCGGCCGGGTCGAGTTTCAGATTGACGGCGACGCCGAGTTCAGCGACGACATTATCCTGCGCAGCGGCAACCGCAGCCTGCGCGCCTCGGGCGCCGAGTATGATCCGGAAAGCGGCTTGTTCAGCGTCAGCGGAAATGTGGAATTCCGGGATGTCGGCAGCCGCGTCACCGCCAATTCCGCCAGCTTCAATCAACGAACGGAAGAAGTGCGCTTTGCGGATGCCGATTTCGAGATCTGGTCCGTACCAGCGCGCGGCACTGCAGACGAAATTGAACTGCGCGGCAGCGGGCAGGCCTATCTGAACGACGTCACCTATACCGCCTGCCCGGTCGGCAACAATGACTGGCTGGTGGAAGCCGGCGAAATCAAGCTGGATCAGGCGGCAGGAACAGGCACTGCCCGGGACGCGAAGTTCCGCATTCGCGGCGTGCCGGTTTTTTACCTGCCCTATGTTTCTTATCCAATCTCCAATGAGCGAAAAAGCGGCTGGCTGATTCCGGATGTGGGCAGCAGTGAGCAGCGCGGACTCGATATCGCAGCGCCCTGGTACTGGAATATTTCACCGAGCATGGATGCGACCCTGACGCCGCGGTATATGTCCGAACGCGGGCTGCAAATGGGCGGTGAGTATCGCTATCTGAGCGAAGACCATAGCGGCACGCTGACCGGCGAGTATCTTAACAACGATGACGAAACCAACGAAAAACGCTGGCTGGCCGCTGCATTTCATCAATCAGACCTGCCGTTCAACCTGCGCGGCACCGTCAATCTGATTGCGGTATCTGATTCGGGCTATTTCGAAGATTTTTCCAGCAGCCTGTCCAATACCAGCCAGACGCACCTGCCTCGGCACGCCGATCTCGAGTATTTCAGCGGCGCCTGGTCTGCCCGCCTGAGCATCGAGGACTATCAGACCATCGATGAATTTCTGCTGCCCGAGGAACGGCCTTACGCCCGATTACCGGAACTTAGCGTGCGCGGCTTCGAGCCCGACGGGTTGTTCGGCATGACCTATGGTGTGCGTGCCGACCTGACCTATTTTGATCGTAACGTCGGCGTGCGCGGATTCCGCGGCCATGTGCAGCCGGAGTTCACCCGGCCTTTTAGGTGGGGCATCGTCAACTTCGAGCCGGCCGTGGCTGTCGAGCACACCAGCTACCGGCTGCAAGACACCGAGCTCGGCCAGGACGACAGCCCGTCGCGCACCACGCCCGTCGCCAGTCTCGACATGTCGAGCACCTTCGAACGCATCACCAAAGACTCCAAGTGGTTGCAAACCCTGGAGCCCCGAGCGCTCTACACTTATATTCCGTTCCGCGAGCAGTCCGATTTGCCGGTGTTCGATACCATCGAACCGGATCTCAACGTCGTGCAGCTGTTTCGGCGCAACCGGTTTATCGGTTATGACCGCCTCGCCGATGCCAACCAGCTGGCTCTGGGCATCAGCACACGACTGATTGCTGCCGACAGTGGCGAGGAGCTGCTGCGCGCCACTCTGGGTCAGGTTCGCTACCTCAGCAGCCAGCGCGTTGCGTTGCCGGACGGACTACCTAATGACAGCAGTTCTTCCGATTACCTGGCAGAGCTGGGCGTCAACTTTGCCAAATACTGGCGCACCGATCTGAACTATCAGTGGGACTCGGATCAGAGCGAAACACGACGCGCCGAAGCTCGGCTGCGCTATGTTCGCGATGACCGACGGATCGTCAATCTGAGCTATCGATTCCAGCGAGATTCGCTGGAGAACATTGACTTCGCGGTCGCCTGGCCGATTGCCGATAATTGGAATTTCGTGGGCCGCTATAACGTCTCACTGGAGACTAAAGAGCCGCTCGAGCGATTTGCCGGGCTCGAGTATGAAACCTGCTGCTGGGCGGTGCGCGGCGTCTGGCGCCGCTACCTGGCGACGCGCGTCGGCGAGTCCGATACCTCGATCTCCGTACAATTCGTTCTGAAAGGCTTTAGCGATCCGGGCACAGCTGCCGAGGATCTGCTTGGCCGTGATATTCTCGGCTACCGCTGAATACCCCAAATCTATGAATCCACTTAAGCCAATTTGCCTGTTGCCGATGCTGGCCATGGCGCTGCTGAGTAATTCTGCGGCCCATGCACAAACCCGTGAGCTGAGCAGTTCCGGGCAGCTTCTGGACGGCATCGCCGCCATCGTCAATGACGGCGTGGTGATGAAAAGTCAGCTCGACTCCGAATTACGGAATATCGTGCAGCGATTGCAGTCACAGGGCACGCCGGTGCCGCCGGCGCCGCAACTTATTCCGCAGGTTCTCGAACGCCTGGTGGTGCAGGAAATTCAATTGCAGCGCGCGGCGAGGATCGGTATCCAGGTCTCAGACGAAACGCTTAACCAGGCACTGGCCGACGTCGCCCAGCGCAACAACGTCGAACTGGCCAACCTGCCCGGACTGCTGGCATCGGAAGGTATCGACTATGGCGTCTATCGCAGCGACCTGCGCCGTCAGATTGTCATTGACCAGCTGCGCCAGCGCGATGTGATCACCCGCATCAATGTCACCCCGCGCGAACTCGATGACTACCTGGAACGCCAGCAGGGCCGGGAATTTTTCAACCAGGAATTCAATATTTCGCAAATTCTCATTGCGCTGCCAGCGGCCGCCACGGGTGCCGATGTGGACAAAGCCGAACAGCGCATCGCCGAACTGCAACAGAAAATCAGTCGTGGAGACTCTTTCAGCGAACTGGCGGTGGCTTTCTCCGACGGGCAACAGGCCCTGAATGGCGGCAGTCTGGGCTGGCGACGCGGTGACGAGTTGCCTACAGTCTTTGCAGACGTGGTGCCGGGCTTACAGGTCAACCAGGTTTCTGATCCGATCAGAAGCAACAGCGGCTTTCACCTGGTGCGCCTTGATGATCGTCGCGGCGGCGACCCGATCATGGAAGACCAGGTGCGCGTGAGGCACATCCTCATCACCACCAATGAAGTGCTGAATGAGGACTCGGCGAGGCAGAAACTCGGCGAGGTTCGCGAACAGATCATCGCCGGCGACGATTTTGCCGCGGTGGCCAAGGTTTTGTCAGAAGACCCGGGGTCTGCGATAGAAGGCGGTGACCTCGGATGGTCCAACCCCGGCGTCTTTGCACCGGAGTTTCGCCGCGAGGCCGAAACTTCCCCCATCGGTGAGATTACCGAACCGTTTCGGACTGCCTTTGGCTGGCATATCCTCGAAGTCATGGACCGACGCATTGAAGACACCACGGATGAGGTTAAGCGGCAGCAGGCCGTGGCAGCGATTCGCAACAGTAAACTTGGCGAAGAGACAGAGTTATGGGCACGCCGACTGCGCGACCAGGCCTTCGTCGAGTATCGGCTCTAAGGACAGCGAGCGAAGGCCAAAGCGGGCGCCAGGGGCATCCGCCTGAGGCATCCAGCCGATGACAGCAGCAGCTATACCGCGCATTGTCCTGACCGCCGGCGAACCAGCGGGCATCGGCCCGGACCTGGTGCTGGCGCTGGCCACACGTGACTGGCCGGCCGAACTGGTGGTCTGCGCCGACCCGGCGATGCTCGCGGCGCGGGCGCGGGCCCTGGGTATACAGACCACCTTCAGCGACTATCAGCCCAGGCTCGCAGCCCGGCCGAGCCGCGCCGGGCAACTCCTGGTTGTAGCCGAGCCCCTGGCCAGGACCAGCCGCCCGGGCGAGTTATTACCCGCGAACTCACAGGCAGTGCTGAATAGCATCAGCCGGGCTTGCGACGGCTGCCTGAGCGGTGAATTTTCAGCCATGGTGACGGGACCGGTGCACAAGGCCGTGATCAACGATGCCGGTATCAGCTTCTCGGGACATACGGAATTCCTCGCCGAACATACTCAAGCGCCCCTGCCGGTGATGCTGCTGGTAGCGGATACGCTGCGCGTCGCGCTGGTTACCACCCACCTAGCTCTGCGCGATGTGCCGGCGCAGATCACCCAGGCACGCGTAAGCCAGGTGGCCCGGATACTGCACGATGGACTGCAACGCAATTTCGCCATCCAGCGACCGCGTATTCTGATGCTGGGCCTGAATCCGCACGCGGGTGAGTCCGGCCACCTCGGCCGAGAGGAAATTGAACAAATCGAGCCAGCCTGCGCCCAACTGCGCGAGCAGGGCCTGGAAATTATCGGCCCGTTGCCGGCCGATACGGCATTTACTCCGCCACAGCTGGCCCGCGCCGATGCCGTATTAGCCATGTATCACGATCAGGGCCTGCCCGTGCTCAAGCACCGCGGCTTCGGCAATGCGGTCAACGTAACCCTCGGCTTGCCGATTCTGCGCACCTCCGTCGACCATGGCACGGCACTGGATTTAGCCGGTAGCGGCAAAGCCGACCCGGGGAGTTTTATCGCCGCGGTGAATCTCGCCATTAGCATGAGCCAGGCCCAGTCCACATGAAGCCGGCGCGGCCGCGCAAATCGCTCGGGCAGCATTTCTTACATGATCAGAACATCATTGCGAAAATTATCGCTGGCATCGCACCGCAAGCCGATGAGCATTTCGTAGAGATCGGGCCCGGTCGCGCCGCCCTCACCCAACCCTTGCTGGAGCGCGTGGCGCGACTCGACGTAATCGAGATCGATCGCGAACTGGCTGCAGCATTGCCTCAGCTTCTAAACAGCCCAAAGCTGACGGTGCATAGCGCCGATGCCCTGAAGTTTGATTTCAGCCAGCTTGGCCCCGGCCCATTGCGCCTGGCAGGCAACCTGCCCTACAACATTTCTACCCCGCTGTTGTTCCATATCCTTGCCAGCAGCAAGCTGTTCCGTGACGTTCACGTGATGTTGCAGAAGGAGGTCGTTACGCGCATGACTGCGCAGCCGGGCGGCCGAGACTACGGTCGGCTGACAGTATCCCTGGGTGCACGTTGCCGGGTCGAGTCATTATTCGATATTCGTCCGGGCTCTTTTACACCGCCGCCCAAGGTTCATTCGAGTTTTGTACGGCTGGTGCCCGAGGCCGGCCGCCTGGCCAGCATCACCGACCATAAGCTATTCGACCAGGTGGTATCCATGGCCTTCTCGCAACGCCGCAAGCAACTCGGCAACAGCCTGCGCGGCCTGTTCAGCGCAGCGCAGCTGACAGCGCTGGAGGTAGACCCAAGCCGCCGCGCCGAAACACTCGACGTCGACACCTTCGTGCGTCTGGCCAACTATCGGGCGGCCAATCCCGGTGACGCACCGGCATGATCGCGTAGAATCACCGTTAATGGATCAGACAAACTTGGCGGAAAGTATTCGCATCGAAGTTCACACGGCTTTCCTGGCAGATCAGTCTGACCCGCCGGGAGATCGCTTCGTGTTTGCCTACACGGTCACCATTCACAATGAGGGTCGCCTGCCGGCACAGTTGGTAACACGGCGCTGGTTGATTACCGATGCCAACGGCAAGGTGCAGGAAGTCGCCGGCGACGGCGTTGTGGGTCAACAGCCGCGCATTCAGCCAGGTGGCAAGCATCGGTACTCCAGTGGCGCGGTGCTGGAAACGCCGGTCGGAACCATGCAGGGCAGTTACGGTATGGTCAGCGCCGAAGGCGAGGACTTTAACGCAGCGATTCCGCTGTTCCGTCTGGCCATGCCTGGCATTCTGCACTGATCCGGCCATGAACGTTTATGCCATCGGTGACGTCCAGGGTTGTTATGACGAGCTGGCGCGGCTGCTGGAACGCCTGAATCTTGATACCAGCAGCGATGAAGTTTGGTTTGTCGGCGACCTGGTCAATCGCGGGCCGCGCTCGCTAGAGGTGCTGCGGCTGGTGCGGGAGCTGGGACGCTGCGCGCTGGTAACCCTGGGTAATCACGACCTGCATCTGCTGGCACTGGCGCTGACCGGCGGCGCGCCCGTCAAGGACGACAATCTGCGCGAAGTCTTGGAGGCGCCGGACGCCGCGGAACTGATCGACTGGTTACGCCGGCGACCGCTGGCACATTATCGACCCGAGCTGAATACATTGATGGTACATGCCGGCGTTCCACCGCAGTGGGACCCGCTGCAGACCATCAAACTGGCACGCGAAGTCGAAGCCAGCCTGCAGAGCGAAGCCGCGCCGAGCTTTCTAAAGGCCATGTATGGCGAGACGCCCGAAATCTGGCGAAAAGGTCTGGCGGGGCATGATCGTTTGCGATTTATTACCAACGCATTGACGCGCCTGCGGCTGTGCAGCGCTAAAGGACGGCTGGACTTAAAAGCTAAGGGCGCTCCAAGTGCGGCACCAGCCGGCCTGATGCCCTGGTTCGACGTCCCAGAGCGCGCCTGCGCCGACGTCCGTATCGTATTCGGTCACTGGTCTGCGCTGGGCCTGCTGCAGCGGAAAAACCTGCTTGGCCTGGACACCGGCTGCGTCTGGGGCGGTTCGCTTACGGCCGCGCGCTTGAACGGCCCGCTGCAATTGACTCGCGAAGACAGCACTGGCTATCGGCGACCAGGCGCCTGAAGGCTGGCTTCAAACAGCTACCGCCGCGCGAATATGCGGGTGCGACTCGTAACCCAGAATCTCAAAGTCTTCATAGGCATAGTCAAACAGGCTGGGTGGCCGCTGATGAATGGCAAGTCTCGGCAGACCCAGCGGCTCGCGCTCTAGCTGCTCATCGGCCTGTTCCAGGTGATTGAGATAGAGATGGCAATCACCGCCGGTCCAGACGAAATCGCCAACTTTGAGGTCAGCCTGCTGCGCCAGCATATGCGTCAGCAAGGCATACGAGGCAATGTTGAACGGCACGCCGAGAAAAATGTCGGCGCTGCGCTGGTACAGCTGGCAGGACAAATGCCCGTCGGCGACGTAAAACTGGAACAGGCAATGGCAGGGCGATAGCGCCATGCGATCAAGCTCACCGACATTCCAGGCGTTCACAATGATCCGACGCGAGTCGGGATCGCGCTTGAGCAGGTCAAGCACCTGGCTGATCTGGTCGATGTGCTGACCGTCAGGTGTCGGCCAGGAACGCCACTGCGCGCCGTAAACCGGGCCCAGATCACCATTTTCGTCGGCCCACTCATCCCAGATACGCACGCCGTTGTCACGCAGATAGGCGATGTTGGTATCGCCGTTCAAAAACCACAGCAATTCGTGAATGATCGAGCGCAGATGCAGTTTTTTAGTGGTGACCAGCGGAAACCCGGCGCGCAAATCAAAGCGCATCTGATGGCCGAACACACTGAGTGTGCCGGTGCCGGTTCGATCTTCCTTGCGTGCGCCCTCTCGACGCGCACGCTGCATTAATTCCAGGTATTGCCGCACGGGCGAGTATCTCCCTTGATTCGCTAGCCTGCCGTATCCGCGGCACCTGCCGGGCGCCGATAAGCCAGCCACAATAATAAGATGCCGCCGCCAATCAGCGGAAGCGTCAGTACATGCCCCATGGTGACCCAGTCGAAGGCCAGGTAGCCGATATGCGCATCGGGCAGGCGGACAAATTCCACCGCCGAGCGAAACAGGCCGTAACACCAGCGCAAACATGCCGGAGACCGCCATGGTCGGTCGCGGTCGCGATGAGTACACCCAGAGGATCACGAATAACACCAGGCCCTCGAGCAATGCCTCATAGAGCTGGCTTGGATGGCGCGCAACACCGTCCACGACAAACGCCCAGGGAAGATCCGTCGGCCCGCCCCAGAGTTCACCATTGATGAAATTACCAAGCCGCCCGGTACCCAGGCCGATGGGCACCACCGGCGCAATCAGGTCGACCACATCCCAGAAGGGCACCGCGAGTTTGCGGGCGAACAACCAGACCGCCAGCAGTACGCCCAGGAAGCCGCCATGAAAAGACATACCGCCTTCCCAGATGCGCAGCAGGTTGAGCGGATTCTGCACCAGCTGGTCCCAGCCGTAGAACAGCATATAGCCGATGCGGCCACCAAGAATAACGCCCAGGGCCACATAGAACAGCAGGTCATCAACCTGCTCCGGCGTGCAAACTGCGCCCGGCCGGCGCGCGCGCACCCGCGCCAGCCACCAGCCACCGACGAAACCCACCAGGTACATCAAGCCATACCAGCGAATGGCCAGGGGCCCAAGCTGCAGGGCGACGGGATCAAAGCCTGTGTATTCGAACATGGAGTCTTCTTTTTGCTCGCTGCAGCGCGCGCCTGCGCCGTGCGGCGGTAGTTTATCACCGGGCCGGCCCTGGCCCTCGTGTATCATCGCCAACCCGCCAGGCAACGCACCGGGTCAGCGCATGAACCGTCTAAGCGAGGAAACCAGCCCCTATCTGCTGCAGCACGCCGACAATCCGGTGGACTGGTATCCCTGGGGCGAGGCGGCGCTGGAAAAAGCCCGCCGTGAAAACAAGCCGATGCTGCTTTCCGTCGGCTACTCAGCCTGCCACTGGTGCCATGTGATGGCGCATGAATCCTTTGAAAATGCCGAAATTGCGGCCGTGATGAACGAGCATTTCGTCAACGTGAAGGTCGACCGTGAAGAGCGTCCCGACATTGATCGGATCTATCAGACTGCGCACCAGCTGATCGCGCGACGACCCGGCGGCTGGCCGCTGACCATGTTTCTGCACCCCGACGACCAGCGGCCGTTTTTCGGCGGCACCTACTTCCCGGACCAACCGCGCCATGGCATGCCGGGATTCGGCGAATCTGCTGACTGCGGGTGGCAGAGTATTTTCGCGATCAGCAGAGCGAGATCCGCGAACACGGCGACGGCGCTGGTTGCGGCCTTCGATCAACTCGAAGCCGGCACGCCGGCCAGCGTCGAAAGCCTTGCGGCGGCGCCCCTGGCGGCGGCGCGCGAGCGGTTCCTGGAACAGTTTGATGCCAGCCACGGCGGCTTCGGCAGCGCACCGAAATTCCCGCATACCACCAGCCTCGAGCGCCTGCTGCGCCACTGGCGCGATTCGGCACATGCTGCCGAACCCGATACCCAGGCGCCTGTATGCGGTCGCCTTGTCGCTGACGCGAATGGCCGAAGGCGGGATCTACGATCAACTCGGCGGCGGCTTCTGTCGCTATGCCGTGGATGCCGACTGGACCATCCCGCACTTCGAGAAGATGCTCTACGACAACGGCCCGCTGCTGGCGCTGTATGCCCAGATGTGGCTGGTCAGCGCGGATGAAACCTTCCGCGCGGTCGCCACCGAAACCGCCGACTGGGTGATTCGCGATTTGCGCGCGCCGGACGGTGCGTTTTTCGCCACCCTGGATGCTGACTCAGAAGGCGTCGAGGGCAAGTTTTACGCCTGGAACCCGGAGCAGGCACGCGCACTGCTGGAAGGCGACGAATACGCGATCCTGGCGGCCCGTTTTGGCCTCGATCAACCGGCCAATTTTGATGGCCATTGGCACCTGCGCGTGATGCAGAGCACCGAAGATGCAGCCGCGGCGGCCGGCATCAATGTTTCCGCCGCCGCCCGATTGCTGGCCAGCGCGCGCTCGAAACTCCTGGCGGCACGCGACGGTCGCATCTGGCCCGGGCGCGATGAAAAAATCCTCACCAGCTGGAACGCGCTGATGATTCGCGGCCTGGCTGTTGCCGCGCGGGCATTGCAGCGCGACGACCTGGCCATGTCCGCGGCGCATGCACTGGACTTCATTCGCAAGCAACTGGTCGTCGATGATGGCTTGCTGGCCGTCTACAAGGACGGGCGGGCGCGCTTCCCGGCCTACCTCGACGATCATGCATTCTTGCTCGATGCGGTACTGGAACTGCTGCAGGCGCGCTGGAGCACTGAACACCTGCAGTTTGCCATCTGGCTGGCGGACCGGCTGCTGGCGGAATTTCAGGACCCTGAGGAGGGTGGCTTCTTTTTCACCGGCGCCCACCACGAAGCGCTGATGCATCGTGCGCGGCCCATGGCCGACGAGTCCTTGCCCTCGGGTAACGCCGTGGCGGCACTGGCGCTAAATCGCCTCGGTCATTTGCTCGGTGAAACCCGCTACATTGATGCAGCCGAGCTCACCCTGCGGGCCGCCTGGCCTGCACTGGAAGAGTTTCCGCATGGCCACGCCAGCATGTTGCATGTGCTGGAGGAATACCTGCAGCCACCGACCAGCGTAATCATTCGCGGCCAGGCGGATAGTGCCGGGGCCTGGCGCCGCGAACTGGACGGGCACTATGCACCGCGCAGACAGACCTTTGCCATTGCCGACGATGAGCAGGATCTGCCCGGCGCCCTGGCCGAACGCCGCCCGCGGGCCGCAACCGTGGCCTATGTCTGCAGCGGAACCCGCTGCAGCGCGCCGCTGGAGTCGCTGGATGCACTGGCAGCCAGCCTGGCGGAAGCAGCACCCGTGGCGACCAGCGAGTCAGCCTGAAACCGGTCCAGGTATTAGAGATTTGCCGGCGCTGTAGGCCCGCTGCTTAACCCCCAATAGTCAGCCAGCCACTCTTCCAGGGTAGACAAGCGCAACGGCGCGACCAGGGCGGCGCAACGCGCCTTGTCAGCAGCGGTCATGGCGAAGTAGTTACCCGCCATCAGATTGCGATTGATCTGTGACGGATAGCGAAACGCCGGCTTGAACCCGACCAGCACGTAGTCAAACAAGGCGTTCTCTATCCAGGTGGCCTGCCGATATTTTTCATTGAACTGCGGATTCAGCCGGTGGGCTCGCGCCGCCAGCTCAACGGGCGTCAGCACCTCGGCAACGGCATTAACGGCCTGATGCAGATGTGCGTCGCGTTGCGCAAAAACTGCGGCGGCGATTTTCCCCAGGTCCTCTTCCGCGACGTAGGACAGGCGCGTGTCCGGCGGATAGGGATAGACCAGACGATTCTTGAACTGCAGCCCAAATTTTACCTGCCGCATATAGGCGGGCTGGCGCAGGAAAGTCCACGGCAAACCCTTATCTTTGATGACTTCCTCAAACTGCCACTTGGTGCGAAAGTGGATCGGCGCCTCCAGACCCAGCTCTTCGGGCGGCAGCTCGAAGCGAGTCATGGTCTGCCAGACAAAATGTTCCAGCCCTTGCGTCGCGGCGGCGGCATTGATCACCGCATGACACTGCGCACGCTCCTCGGGATTAGCCGGCCGATAGCGACGCGCGTGAATGTTGTAGACACTGGTGGCATAGATGCCGGAAGCGCCGGCAAAGGCCTCACGCAAGGCAGACTCGTCGTCCGTTGCCGCCTGCACCACGCGGCAGCGATTGCCGTCGAAATCCAGCCGGCGCAAACGTTCAGCCAGCGCACTTTCCGGGCGTCGGACCGTGGCCCGCACATCGAATTGCCCGCTCTTGAGCAAATGGTAAACCGCCCAATAGCCCTCGCCCGCCGTGCCATTAACGACGACGATAGTTGGTTTTGCCACGCTGACCCCCATGCCTGGCTGCTTTGATTATCGAAGCCGTTATTGTGCCATGCGTGGGAGCGCATCCCTAGGTCCGCATCGTCTGAGCAGGGCCCCTTGTTCATGTACTTCATCGCGATTTTCTGGCGGTCAACCGTTGCGGCCTCGTCCGCTTTCGATAGCTACAGCCGCGGCATTTTTCGGATGAGATTGATCTTTGTGCTCATTTCTCTGCTGGAAAGCCGGTTGAGCCGGGTTGCAAGCGTCAGCTGCGCCCGGCTGTTCATCGACGAAAATTCGAAATGCTAGTATCCCACCAGTAACCGAAAAAAAGGGGCGGTGTCGTGAGAAAGACTCTTCCAGCGACGGTAGTCGCAGCTGTTGCGTTCCTGATTGCGTGCAATTCTGCGAGCGCGCACATCACCATCGAGAATTTCAAGGGGCGGGCCGGGTACAATGAGTTTCTGACACTCATGGTGCCGCACGGATGCGGCGCTTTGGCGACGACTGAACTGCGTATGAAAGTGCCCACAGCGTTGCGCTTTTCGCCCCAGAGCAAAAGGACGGTTGGGAAACCGAGATCGTCATGCGCAAGCTGGATGAACCGGTCCGGCGCGGCCCCATGGTTATCAGCGAAGTTTTCGACGAAGTTATCTGGCGCGGAAACCTGCCTTCCAAACAGCTCGGTGCATTTCGGTTTCTGGCGCGCATGCCAAATGATGTTGGCAGTATCGTCGCCTTCAAACTCATTCAGAAATGTGGCGATAAGGAAGATCGCTGGGTCGACGTTATCAATGAAGGCGAGCCGGCGTGGAAAATGTGGGCGACGCCAATGCCTTCGCCCTTCGTCGAAGTGATTGATGCCGGCGAGCCGCAGTTAGGTGCCACGATGCAGCAGATTCAGGAAGAACGTAAAAAGGCGGGACAGGCTTCCCCGCCTCAGTAGCGGCGCACCGCGTTCCCGCCAACATCTATCCCGTCAATCACCCGGCGCCGCGAACCCCGTATGCACGCGGCGTGGCTCACCCGCCTCGGGCCACGCGACTACCAGACGTGACCCGGTATTGATCATTTGCGGAAAGCCGGTACCCCGAGAGAAATCGCCCTCGGCGACCACGCGCACGGGGCCAGCGTTTCCGGCGATCCCTATCTTTTGCATACGGACCTGGGCAACGCCGTCTGCGGTCCTGCCGACCCAGCTCACTACTGCTGTTTCGGCGTCGATCATCGCAACGTCGACCCGCCCGCTGACTCCACCATCTTCGATGACTAGCGGCGTTGTAAATGTCTGACCGGCATCGCTCGACCAGGCTACCTTAATCCGCGACTGGCTTTCGGGTGCCGCATACCACGCGACGATGACATGCGTGCCATCGGCTGCGATGGCGGGGCCATTGACGGGGCAGGCGGCAATCTGCCAGCGGTCGTCCGAGATGGTCATCGGCTCGCTCCAGCCGTCACCGACATGCCGAACCACTGAAATATCGCGAACCTCATCGGCAGACCGATCGCGATAGGAGATGATCGGTCCGTCAATGGTCATCGCAACGTCAGTTTGACAGCAGTCACAGACGCGGTCGTCGATCTCGCCGCCGGCGAGTTCGGTTCCATCGTAGTCAAGGCGGGCATAGCGCAGCGTCATGCCACCGGCGTAATTTGTTGCCGGCGCCGATTCGTCACTACCGGGATCCGGTGAAGCGGATGATGTGGCGTCGGGCGAAGTGTTGCGGCCGTCAAGCCAGACTATGCCCATTGCGTCAGACCATGGAAATATCGTCACGAAGCCGTGCTCGGTTGGTGTTCCGTCGTCATGCGGCGTAAACGGCTCCGTCCACGTCACGCCACCGTCGGGTGAAATCGATACGGCGATGTCATAGGCGTAGCTCCCGCCAGGCTGCCTGGTGAGCCAGTGAGCAGCCCAGCGGTCTGCGGTAATGGGTACCACCGACGGAAAATCCGCGTAGTTCACGAACCAGTTGTTGCCATGCGCCACAGAAGTCGGCGGGCTCCAGGTGTCCTCGCGAAGCACCGAAAAACGGACCGCATGACCATCGGTACCGGCCGGTTCAAGCCAGCTGAGCACGGCGTCGCCGTCTGGCGTCATTGCCAGATGCGGGGCGAGGCTATCCGCGGCTACCGGCGACGCGTTGCGGGTTATAGATGAATCGGATTTGCTCGGGCCATCCCGTCCGTTGCAGCCGGCGATTACCATCATCGACAGGGCGACGAGAACAGCAACATAAATTGCGTGGCTTTTCGTGCGTGTCACCCGCGGTATTCTCGTTTGACGAGTAATTCGCAAGCAGTATCGCATGATCTTAGTGAAAACGGCGTCGGTGTCAGCAGACTTGCGCGATGCCTTGGGCATTGGCTGGACTTTAAGTTTTAGCGATGATAATCGTGGTCTGTGAAACGACTGGTCCTGGTTTGTACATTGGCTGCCTCCGGCATCCTCGGCGCCTGGTGGCTAATGCGAGCAGGGGAGCTAACCCGCGGGGAAAATGAAGCAAACCCGGCGGTTAGGCAGATTTCGGAATTTCGCCTGCCCGACCTTGATGGCCGTGAGCGGTCGATCTATGAATGGTCGGGCCGCCCTTTGATTATCAACTTCTGGGCCACGTGGTGCGCACCTTGTCGGCGCGAGATGCCATTGCTGCAAAGCGTTCAGGACGAGCAATCGGAAGATGGTTTGCAGATCATCGGCATCGCGCTTGATACGCGGGAAGATGCCCAACGCTTTGTTACCGAAAAAGGGGTCCGCTACCCGATACTCTATGGGGAGCATGAGGCCGCATTAATCGCTGAGTCTTTCGGTGACGATTTCGTGGCGCTGCCTTTTTCGGTGTTCGTGGCGGCCGACGGGACGATCGTTGCGCTGAAGTCCGGCGAACTGCAGGCCATTGAACTGCGTAGTCTCATAGCGCAGCTTGGCGGCGCGCATTAGAGTTGGAAAAAGTGCCGGGTTTATTTCTTTGCCAGTAAATAGACCCGGCACCTTTTCGGCAGGCAAGAAGCCCGGCAGCGCCTAGTACATATGCTCGAGGTAAATGCGCTCGAGATCCGCGTGTGAGACGTCGTTCGCGACGAGTTCCTGCACCAGCCGGCCTTCGCGCATGATGCCAATCTGTGTGCCGGTTTCCTTGGCGCGAAACAGGTCGTGGGTGGCCATCAGGATGGCTGCGCCGTCGCTCTGCAGCTCCTGGATCAGCGCGGAAAACTCGTTGCTCGCCTTCGGATCAAGGCCGGAGGTCGGTTCGTCCAGCAGCAGCGCCTGGGCCTGCTTGGCCAGCGCGATGGCCACGCCTACTTTCTGGCGCATGCCCTTGGAGTAGGCCTTCACCGGCTTTTCCATGGCCTCGGCCTGAAGGCCACAGCGGGCCAAAAAGGCACGGTACTCCTCCGCCCCGTAGTTGTGCCCGCCGAGCTTCGCGAAGTACTCGAGATTCTCCAGGCCGGAGAGATTGCCGTAGAGCATCACCTGTTCGGGGATGTAGGCAAGATAGCGCTTGCTGGCCCGCGGTTCGCTGGTCACATCGAGCCCGTTCACCCGCGCGGTGCCACCGCTGGGCGAGACGAAGTTGAGGAACAGGTTGATGGTGGTGGTCTTGCCCGCGCCGTTGGCGCCCAGCAGGCAATAGATCTGCCCGCTGTCCACCGTCAGGTTGAGGCCCTTGAGCGCCTCGTGTTCTCCATATCGCTTGGTCAGATCGATGGCCTGAAGCATGTTGCCTCCGCTTATTTTGGCTCAGCTGGCCTGCAGCACGGGATAGTGACGATAGCGGCGCAGTGCCGCGATCACCAGCACAAGACTAAAACTCAGCAGGGCTAGAAGGGTCGCTGCGACGCGGACCTTACCGTCCGCCGGTTCGGCAAGCACGAATTGCGGGATTCGCTTCAATGCATCGCTGTTCATGGGCTGATCAGCGAGCAGCCGCGCGGCGAACAATGCCCGGTAGTCACTGTGGTAATCGCGCACCTGCTGGCGAAACGCCGCATAACGCTGGTCCTCGGTGCCGGCGATCCCGCTGAGCGCCTGCTGCGTCAGGATCGCCGGCGACAGGTACTTCAGCGTATCGACCACGCGGCTGCGCTCGCCGGCCTGGCGTTCAAACGATTCCAGTAGCGGCGCGATGCTGCGCTCGATGGCGGCTTCGCTGGCCAGCACCTCGCGAAAAAACGCGCCGGGCGCTGCGTCGCCTTCAGTCAGTTCCGGGTGGTCGAAGAAATAGGCCTCGCGGGCCTCGGCCGCATTCTGTTCGGCTTCGCTCGCCGCCTCGCGCAGCTCCGTGGTCAGGGTCACGCGCGACGGCGCGGGAAACGCGATGGTGGCCACAACGTTGACCAGCGCCGGCAGGACCACGACCGCCACCAGCCAGGTGTTGGCCATCAGGATGCCGTTGGTTTCCGACTTGCGGTCCAGGGAATTGACGAACAGGCCAACGGCAAACCAGAACAGTGCGTAGAGCAGCACCACGGCGAGCCAGCTAATCGCATCGACCGCTGCACCGGGTACGTTGAAATCGACGCCGCCGACGAAAAAAGCAAGCAGCGTAACCAGCACGGTAACCAGCAGAACGATACTGGTGCGTGCGGCACATTTGGCCAGCGTATACGACGGCAACGCGACACCATGCGCCAGCGTCAGGGCCAGCAGGCCGCGCTCCTTTTCGCGCGACAGCAGATCGAAACTCAGCGCAATAATAAATACCGGCAGGACGAACACCATCACGAAGGCGGTATCGAAAGTGCCGGCCAGCAGATTATTCGGGTTCACAATCTCAGTGCTGTTCATGAAGCTGTAGCTTGCATGCGCGGTTACCGGGTAGTGATCCGGCAAGGCGTCACTCTGGCCGAGCGCCAGCGGCTTGAGCGGCAGCGACGGCAGCGACACGGGCTGGCTGAGGATACTGAAGCCCAGGGCGCCGGCATTGGCCGCGGTCGGCAAGTCAGCGCCGGCCGACTGTTCGTAAGTGCGCAGCTGGCCGGCCAGCGTATCTCTGAGCTGGATCGCCGCTGTATCCAGTTCGGCCAGCCTGGCATCGCGAGCGGTGGTCCGCGCATCACCGTTCCAGGCTGCAATAATCGTCAGCACCGCCAGGGCCAGAAGGCTGCCCCACCAGCTGGGATTCTGGCGGAACAGCTTAAGTTCATGCGTGAATACGTGAGCGAACATCAGCTGGCGTAAGCGCGCAGATCACGCGCGGTGAGAAATGCGGCCAGCAGGCTAACCGCCAGCCACAGCAACAGGGTAATGAAACTCGGCCCCAGCACTGTTAGTGAGGCGGACAGCGGCAGACCGGCCCAGCTGAAACTGCCGACCTGGGCCCAGAGCTCGGGCCCGGCGCGATAACTCGCTTCGCCGGGGCGCGAATTGAACGTCAGATCCCGGTTCATGACCTCGATCATGCCCAGGCGAAAGTCCTCGGCCGCGCGCGCGAAGGCCTGGTGATGGCGCAGGCTGCTGCCTGACAGTTCCATGGAAATTGCCTGCACCGGCAGCCGCGGCGACAGCAGGCCGAGCGCTTCGTGAATATCCAGCTGCCGGTCCAGCTTCGCGTCCAGATCAGCAAAATGCTGGTCGAAGACCCGTGCGCCGAGTTCCTCCTGCAGGCTGAAAATAATGCCCTGGAAGTTGATTGGCAGCTCGTCGATGCGCTCCTTTTTGTACAGCTTGAGGGTCTGCTCCTGGCGGGCGCGGATCGCCGCAGCCGGGCTCACCCCGTCGAGCCCGTTGGCAAGGTCGGCATCAACCAAGGCCTGGAATTCCGCGTCCGTCGGGATCGGGTAAAGCAGCGCGGACGCATCCGCGGCGACGCGCGGAATCGCGAAAGTAAACACCGCCCAGAGGGCAACCATGATCACCAGCACCGCCTGCGCCGAGCGCGCCCGCGCCGATACCGCAAGCGTGAGTGCCAGGAATATCAGGGCATAGAGCGAGTAGGTCAGCAGCAACAGCACCGCCTGCGGAATCATCGCGGGTGCGGTAAACAGCAGCGCAACAAGGCCGAGCGCAAACAACGGCAAGACCAGCAGCGCAACCGCCGCCAGGATGCCGAGACCCTTGCCGAGGAACAGCTGCCCGGCCGTTACGCCGGTGCTCAGAACCTGGCGCAGCGTGCCGTCCTCTCGCTCACCGGCAAAGGCAGGGAAAGCCATGCAGTATGACGAACAGCGGTAGCAGCACCTGCAGCGTGAAGGCCGCAGTCAGCTCGCCGAAGCGCAGCATCGCGGTCATGTCCTGGGCCGGTGGCGCAACAGCACGGTTGCGCTTATGCGCCTCCAGCCAGATGGATACGCCGAGGTAATTGCTCACGCCGGTATCGAAAAACGCCAGCGGCGTGACCGGCTTGAACGCATAGATGCCATAGTGGGCTGCGGCATGCGGTTCTTCTCACCCTGCGACTGCCACTGCTCCTCGACCAGCGCCTGCGCCGCGCCGCGCTCGGCAGCGATGTCGCGGTAGCGTTCCACCGCCGTGGCCGCGGCCACGGTCAGCATCAGCACGATAATGCCGGCCGTCCACTTGATCCGACCGTCGCGCCAGATCAGCGTGAATTCCTTGCGGGCAATGACTCCGATCATGTCGAGAAAACTGGCCTGTATGGATGACTGACGTGAGCTGCATCTAGCCCGCATGCATCGGCGCAGAACGCCTCGCCGCCGGATTTTGCCGGTGCTAGACTATTTTGCGCGAATGGAATTACCGGGGACCGAGTCTAATGCAAACGTCCATCGTCGTCGGCACGGCAGGCCTGCTGCTGGTCGCCGGCCTGCCAGTCTGCCGCCGGCGCGCAAAATTACCTGCGTGAGATTGAGGCGCCTGCTGGTTACGTGCAGGACGTGCCGGATAGCGCCGGCGCCATCGCGGCCGACCAAGCGGGTTGATGTTAATGCATTCCATCCGGCGAGCGTCGGCCTGCCCAGCGCTACATCTGCTGTCTGGGTTCCTGCTGATCTGTGCCGGACCCTCGCCCGGCTGGGCACACGCGGTGCTGCTAGGTTCAACGCCGGCCGCAGACCAGGTACTCGATGCAGCGCCGGCCGAGATCGTGCTCAACTTTAACGAGAACGTCGGGCCGATTTTCATCAAGGTGCTGAACTCCAGCGGGGCCGAAGTCGGCAACCCGGGCGAATGGCGGGTAGAAGGCAATGACGTATTCCTGCCGCTCGGCGATGCACTGGACAATGGCACTCACATCCTGACCTA
>CAWKLL010000045.1:0-102537 GCA_963850255.1 uncultured Gammaproteobacteria bacterium | reverse complement strand
CGAGTCGATCCTGTATCCACACGAACATATTGCAGCGCGTGTCTTTATCGAAAATGTAGAAGGCCAGCATCGTGAACAGCACGCCAATGGTGGCGGCCATGATCAGGTATTCCGGCTCACTGGTGACCTGGCCATTTTCCATACGCGGCATCAGGCCGAAATTCTTGCGGCCGTAGTACATATAGAAGAACTCGACCCAGGACATCCACAACAGCAGCCCGGCGCCGAAGCCGATCCAGGTTGCGAAATTCTCGCTGCGTGACTTGACGCCATACCAGAGCGCAATAATTCCGGCGAAGCCGATAGCGATGGACGCGATATAAGTGTTGTCCCGACCCAGGGCCTCTTCAATGGAACGCATGGCCGCATGGCCCAGACCAATGGCAAACAACATGATCAGGGTGGTGACCAGGCCCACGAAAGGCGGGCGCCAGAGCCTGGAGCCACCGCTCTGGGAGGGCCTGGATTCGGTTTCAAGGACAGAGGACACCAGCGCGCTTCCTGGCTGACACGACGATAAAACTATACATCTATGTTTCTTTTTTGACAATCCCCTGCCGCCGCTGCATAGCACCCCGCGACCGGAACGGGACCGACAGACCTGCCAGACGGAAACCGCGCCCCAACCCGATTCGGCACGAGAATACCCGACGGCGCCGTGACGACACACCAGGAGCGCGCCTGCACTTCGCCGATCTGATATGGGCCGTAACTCGCCGAATCGATCGGGGTGAAGGACGGTGTTTGTTCCCAGGCCAGAGGCTGGACTGCCAAGAGGATGCGGGTAGACTGAAAGCAGTATCGTCTGCCTGCGGGCGACGGAAGTCCGAAGCTGATAGTCGGTTGCTGGACCGGCCGCGCTGACCTGATTCGCCACTGACCCGGCGACAACAAGTTGATCAGTGGCATTCTCCTCTGCTCAATAGGACGGGTTATTGTTGATGAAGAGTGACACCCGCAATACGGCCAGGCGCGTTTAGATGGGTTTCTATTCACGACATATTCTGCCGGTGATGATCGACCGGGGCATGCAGAACTCGACGATGCTCGAGCATCGCCCGCGTATAACTCAGCAGGCCAGGGGCCGTGTGCTGGATATCGGTTCCGGCTCCGGGCTGAACATTCCCCACTACGATGCCGGCATCGAGCACCTGTTTGAGCTCGAGCCATCGACCAAGCTGATTGAGCGCGCCCGCGAACTGGCTCAGGACGCTGCTTTCCCGGTGGACTTCATCGAGACCGGCGCGGAAGACATTCCGCTGGAAAGCAACAGTATCGACACCGTCGTCAGCACCTGGACACTGTGCTCGATCCCGACATCGAAAGCGCGCTGCGGGAAATGCGGCGGGTGCTAAAACCTGATGGCCGGTTCCTGTTTATCGAACATGGCCTGGCGCCGCAGGCTGAAGTTGTTCGCTGGCAAGAAGATAGCGCCGCTGCTCGGAACACTGGCGGGCTGTAACCCGGACCGGCCTATTGACCGTCTGATCCAAAACGCGGGTTTCGAAATTACCCAGCTGACCAGCGACTATCTGAAAGGGCCGAAGTTCATTGCTTACCACTATGTCGGTGCAGCGACGCCCTGAAGATCTTGCGGCGGGCGGCGGCTGATAGGGGGTGCTCGCTACCCTGTGTCGAAGCCGCTATTGGTTGGATCTGAAAACCGCTTGCAGCAGTCCCAAATCTGATACCAGGTAATCCGGCCGTTGTCTCGGCGTAACTGCCCGGGCGACTATTCAGAACGGGCCCGCAGCTCGCGGAGTTCGTCCAGCAGATCCAGGGCAAGAGCGGCGCCAGCCAGATTGACGCCGAGATCGCGCTGCAGCCGCACCACGGTGGTCACGCGCTGCAGGCTGATGGCCGTGAATTCCCATTGCCCCGCTGCTTCGTTAGCGGGCTCCAGGATGCCGTACTCCACCATCTCGGTCACGCGCTCGGTGGTGACACCGCAGGCAGTGCAGATTTCCGTGAGGGAAACGACCGCGTCCTCATCGAGCAACACGCCGGCCAGAGTATCGATGTCACTATCACTCATGGCATCAGTCTCCCAGGCTCGCACGGGGCTCGAAACCCAGTTCATCGCGCATCCGTTCATACAAGGCTTTCGCCTCTGCCGTATCAGCCTTGGGCAAGGCGATCCTCAACACCACGTACAAATCGCCGGCAGTTTTGCCCGGTAAACCACGACCCTTGAGTCGCAGCTTGCTGCCGCTGGCAGAACCGGCAGGTACTTTCAGATCAACCTTGCCGGCAGGCGTCGGCACTTGCACCGTCGCGCCCAGCGCCGCTTCCCAGGGTGCGACCGGTACCTCCAGGTAGATATCCGCAGCATCGGCGCGGTAGAGCGGATCGGGACGAAACTCCACTTCGAGGTATAAGTCCCCGGCCGGTGCGCCACCCATGGCAGGTCCGCCCTGCCCGCTCAGGCGAATTTGCTGACCGGCGCGGATGCCCCTGGGTACCTTGACCTTGAGGGTTTTAGGCCGCGTTCGGACATGACCATCGGCGGTCAGTTCCGGAACCTGCAGGGTGATGGGCCGGGTAGCGCCGGTATAACTGTCGCGGATATCGATCTGCACCCGCGCGTGATGATCCTCGCCGCGCGCGCTAAAGCCGCGCTGGCCGGATGCATCGCGAGCAAAGCCGCCACCGGCACCACGACCGAACAAACTCTCGAAAAACTCGCTGAAGTCGGCTCCACCAGCGCCGGGACCGGCGCCACGAAATTCGAAGCCGGCATCCCAGTCAGGCGGCGGCCGAAATTCCTGACCCTGCTGCCAATCCTTGCCAAGCTGATCGTAGGCAGCACGTTTCTCGGGATCTTTCAGGACCTCGTAGGCCTCGCCGACTTCCTTGAATTTGGCCTCGGCATCGGACGCCTTGCTCACATCCGGGTGATACTTGCGGGCCAGCTTGCGATAGGCGCGCTTGATCTCATCCTGGGTCGCGTCGCGCGCGACGCCCATGATCTCGTAATAATCGCGAAATTCCATCTTTTAGATATAGGCCCGACAGCGCCGGCTTCAAGGCGTACTGAAAAAAGCCTCAGACGCGATCCTCCCAGAGGATCTTGGCAAAGGGTAATTGCCAGGAAAATGTGCCGTACCAGGCGCCGGTGATTTTGCCAGGCGCCAGGCGGCCCAGCCCTGAACTGAGCGGATTCAGCATCCGTACATGACCGCGACCTGCCCAGGCCTGGTGCAGGGCAAACTCCTGCAGCTCCAGCCAGATCAATTGGCGCAAAGCCGGATAGTCGGGATCGGGGCTCGGAATGTGCCGAACCATCGCAAAGCTCGGCAGGATTGGAATAGTCGCCGGATCGGCTTCGCCGTCGATGACCATGCTCAACTCCATCATGGCCGTTCCGCCGCGGTGCAGGCGTCCCACGACTTCGTTGGCGTGCTTGTGCAACTGATCGTCATCGCACAGCAGCTTCGGCATGCCATACAGATCGCGGCCCGCCACCAGCGCCGTGTCAGTGGACGTCCAGATATACGGAATGGTGATAGCCGGGCGGCCCTCGTGGCTGACTTCCTGCAGGATTGCGACTTCGTGATAGCGCAGCGAGTGCGACAGCTGCGAGCATTCACCCACGAAAGCGGTGAGACGGTTGTGTTCGGCGGGCTGCAGCGGCGCCGGCGTAATCCGCTCTATCTCGGCGCGATCGGCTTCGAACTGCACCATTAGCAGTTCCGCCGATAACATCGGGAACGGCGGCGTGCCAAAGGGCGGACTCCAGACCGGCATCACCGTGGCGCGTTCATCGTTCATCAGGCTTGCCAGGCCTTGGCCACATCACTGGTATTAACGACCTTGGCAAACAGCATGCCCATGGATTTAAGCGCGATATCGTTGCGGTCCTGTTCGTATTCAGCCACTGCATCGGCCACCACGAAGGTGTGAAAATCGCGCTGGCTGGCATCGCGCACCGTGGTTTCCACGCAGCAGTTAGTGGTGACCCCGCAGACCACCAGGTCTTCTATGGCGAGACCCTTGAGCACCGGCTCCAGGCCGGTCGCGTAAAAAGAACTGGGCCGATTCTTATCAATCACATAGTCAGTTTCATGCGGGGTCAGCTCATCAATGACCTCGGCATCCCAGGTACCCTTGCGCAGGCACTTGCCCTTGGCCAGATCCGGAATCAGTTCGTGCACCATCACACCACCGTCCGTGTAGTCAGGTCGGTAGACGTAACGTGTGAAAATGACCGGGATCTTGGCGGCGCGCGCCGCGGCGACCAGCTTGACGCAGGGCTCGATGGCCGGCTGCAGGCAGGAAGCGGGCAAACCGATCTGGTTCACCGAGCCCTTTTCGCTGCAAAAACCGTTTTGCATATCCACCACCACTAAGGCTGTGGCCTCGCGTCGTAATTCCATAAAAATCTATCCTTGCCTTGGTTCTTCCATTAGCAATTGGGTCAGGTGCAGGGTATCGGTATGCGGGCGCACCGAAGTGACCAGGCCATTGCGTACCGTTATACACATGACGTAGTCGTTGTCGTAGGCCTTGCCGGTGCGTGTGCGCCCGTGGGCCGAATACTCAACCATCACTTCGTCGCCTGTGCTCACCTCGGTACGCAGGTCGATGCGAAAACCCTCGGGATCGAAGGACTCGAACATATCGTCGAGTATCGACTGCAAGGCTTCGCGGATAGCGACCTCGCGCGCATAGGGCAAAGAACGGGCGAACTGAAATGTCGCATCCGGTGCGCAGAATTTCACCGCGCCATCAATATCAGCATCCCAGAAGCTGCGCAGGAAGCTCATGGCAACCTGCGCAGCTTCAGTGGAAGCCTTTGACACTAACCCGCGCCGACTATCAGGAGCCGGTACGCGCGCGCACTGTGACCAGCCAGGTGCGTGGCTCACCCGGATAAACCGTGATGAAACCAAAGCCGGCGAAGTCCAGGCTCTGCGAGATGTATTCGTCATCCGTGCAGTTGCGGCAGGAAATACCGAAATACCACTGGCCGCCATCAGACTCCCAACCCAGGGTGGCGTCGAGCAGATTGATGTCACCCGACCGCGCAACCTCGGTGTTCTGCAGGTTGGTGAAATGATTCTCGGTGAACTGGTAGCTGGCATTGGCGATCAGCTCGCCGGAGGCCAGCGGCCAGCGGTAGGTGCCACCGATTTTGTAATTCAACTCGGGCAATCGCTGCAGCTCACTGCCGACGAACTCAGCACTTGGATCAACATTCTTGTACTCACCGTCCTGCACCGCGAGAAAACCAAATACATCGAAGTTATCGGTGATACGAACCGTGGTTTCCAGCTCAATGCCCTTGATTTCGGCATCGTTGGTGGCCACCAGGAAGTTGCCGCCGGCGCCCGTGCCGCTGTTGAAGAAGTTCTGGTAATCGTAGAAGAAGCCTTCAACATTGATTCGCGCGCGACCGTCCCAGGTCAGCCATTTCATGCCCACCGCAAAGGAATCGTTGGTCTCCGGGCTGAATCGCTGGACCTCTGACTCCACACTGGTTCGCGCCGACCAGCCGCCGCTCTTGAAGCCTTTCTGGTAGGTGAAATAGGTCTGCAGGTCATCCGTAAAGCTATACGTGATACCAAGCCGCGGCGTGAACTCATCAAACTTCTGATTGTCATCAATTATATAATTGGGGGCGCCGTTCAGGGTAAATCCGGGCGTGCCACCGGTCCGCGCATCCATCTTCAAAGACTTGTCGTCCTCGGTATAACGCCCGCCGGCGATCAGTGACAGGGAATCGGTCAGGTCAAAGGTCAGGTTGGCGTAGACCGCATAACTCTCTGTCTCGACGTCGTATTCACGATTGTTTGCGACTCCAAACCCTTCGAAGTAGTCGCCGATGAACGAGAAACTGTCTTCCTTGAAATAAAACAGCCCGCCAACGTAATGGAGTCGGTCGTTGGCCAGGTCGCCGGTGAATTTGAATTCCTGCGTCACCTGGTCGCTATCGTTGATCGTATAGAGAATGAAGGTTGCAGGCGTCGGCGCGTCCGACAAATCGAGGTTCCACTGCTGGAAGGTATTGCGAATAGAGGTAATAGACTGGATATTCAGCGCATCGGAAATACCCCAGTCGACGGTCAGGGCGACACCTTCGGTTTCACCCTTATTACTGGTGTCCGTACCGCTGATGGAATCGAACAGACCCGGTGACGGATCGCGCAGCAGATTGATGCCGTATAGACCTTGCTCATCGCTGCGGCTGATGTCAGCGGTCAGCGTCAAATCAACGTTATCCGCGGCCTGCCAGAGCAGGCTGCCACGCAAACCCCAGAAGTCCCGATCGTTCACGTCCTTACCCAGGACATCATTATTGGTGTAGCCCTCGCCCTGTTGCACTCCGGCGTTCAGACGAAACAGCAGCTTGTCTTCGACCAGCGGAACATTTACGAAACCTTTCACATTCACGCGATCGAACTCACCAGCAGCAACTTCGCCGCCGGCTTCAAAGTTTTCCTGCGGCTTGCGGGTAATGACGTTCAGCGCGCCAGCGCTGGTGTTGCGGCCGTACAGCGTACCCTGTGGACCGCGCAGCACCTCGACGCGTTCCACGTCAAACAGGCTGAAGTTATTCACGCCCTGCCGGGCGATATACACATCATCGACGTAGAAACCCATAGCCGTATCGATGGTCACGATGGATTCCGTGGTGCCAACACCGCGCAGAAACACGGTGGTTGCCGTGCCCTGGCCGATATTGTTGTTGCCGACGAGGTTGGGCACGTTGTTGACTATGTCGACAACGTTGAAGGTCTGGCGACGAGTGATTTCGTTCTCATCGAAGGCACTAACTGCCACCGGCTCATCCTGCAGGGTGCTTTCAACGCGCCCGGAGGTCACCACAATATCCTCTAAGGCCTCTGCGGCCTGCGTCAGGCCGGGCAACAAACCCAGGCTTAACAAGCCAGCCAACACCACGCAGTCGTTGATTACCAGTCTTCATTTTGCACCCCACTCACTTTGCGTGATTAATTCTCAGCGATGGCTGAGCGCCGTCTGCGCCCACGCCTCAATTTGTTAGTCATAAGTTATCAGGAGCTCGGCCGTATCCCCGGTAGTCCAGCTGGGATTGTAAAAGTATCCCCGCAGAATCTCGACCGGACTCAGCGGCATGAGCTCTTCATTATCCGATTCACCGAAGCTGAACTCAGCTGCACCGGAGAAAACGTTGATGGCCCGAGGGTTCTGAACCCGATTGCGGATCAATTGTTTTACAGCCGGCACCGTCGGGCCCATTTCCGGAAAGTAGCGCACGGAATAGAGCCAGCCAAACGCCGGCGCGGCGCTGTCCGGCTCCTGCTTATCCAGGCTCATGGACACGCTCAGCAGACGCCGACCGTCGCGGCTCACACTGCCGCTGACACGCGAACCGGCACCCAGTTGCTGCAAAGTAGGATGCAGCGGCGGCACACGCGTCAAATTAATGTCGGCAATCTTTTTCGGCCAGCCGAAAAACTGCCCGAAACTCATCGACCAATCGCGCGACACCCAAAGCGCCACCATCCAGGTACCCGGTTCGCCGCGATAGGAACAGCGCAAACCCACCACGCCCTCGGTGTACTGGGTCCGTTCCGGGTTGGTATAGATGAGCTCGGGATTATCGTCAGGCACGCAGAACAGCTCATTGACGATCACAAAAGCGCGCCCTTCCGGATCCGCTTCCAGCGGCGTCGGCAAGTAGCGCGCCACCTGCTGACGATCGGCCAGGTAATCAACGAATATGAACTGGCCGCCATAATGATGCGGTGCGGGCGTAACCAGCGCGGCTTTGCCTTCTGGCGTGAGTGGCAGTGAATAGCCTTTCAGGTTCAGCGGCCGAGAGCCAGTAACGGCCAAATCTGCCTTGCGCGTCGCCATATTCAATCCTTCCGCGCACTACCGATAAGAAAGTGTACCCAGAAGTCTCCCGCACCCGTGCGAATAGGAATGGCGGTGTTCTGGTAGCGGTCAGAGTCCCAGAAGGCATGCCCGGCAGCATAATCAGGCCAGCGCGAAATCGCGATGATCTGGTGATTCCAGGGCCCATGAACCACCCGCTGATTACCTTCAGCCTCGAACACTACGTAATAGGCGCCAAGGTCCTTCAGCATGGGCAAAATCACATCGCGATAGGCATCAATCCGTGGCTCATCATGCACCGTGCCCTGAATAATCATGTAGCCGTTGGGACCCCGGCCCACGGGCGCAGGCACCGAGGCCGCCGTGGGAATGTCCGGCAATTCCGGCCATCCCTGATAAGGCAGGCCTGGCGTAACTAGTACCAGCGTTTCAGGATTAGCCAGCAGCGGTTTAACGGCCTGCTGATGGCGAGCATCTGCCAGCAACTGATCGGCACCCGCCGGGTCATCAAACTCTGCAACTACAACGGAACTGGGCGGCGAACCTGTCTCCAGGCATTCAACCTTGTCGCTGGTGACCAGGGCACGCAGTGTGCCGCCGGCCGACGAAACAAGTTCCGGCAATTGGGCGAAGTAGCCGCGCGCATCCACTTCCGCTGGTATTTGCAGATACAAAAAAGTCGGCGCCTGGTGCTCGTGAATCATGTGTTATCTCCACTGCTATGGCATCGCATCCGACGACCGTCCTGGCGATCTTTCAGCTCGGAAACTTGACCCCAGCCTAGCTGCTAAACTGTGGTAAATAAAATGAGATTTAGATTAACAGGGGAGATCACCCATGCTGACCCAACTTCCCGGCAGCGTCTACCAAATCGCTTACCTGGTGCCTGACCTGGAGCAGGCCGCACAGCACTGGGCAAAACTTACCGGTGCCGGTCCCTTCACGGTTTTCCCGCATTTCGAGTTTGTCGATCCGCACTACCACGGCAAACCGGCTCCCATCGACCTGAGCATTGCCCTGGGTTTTTCCGACGGCCTGTGCATCGAGATCATGCAGCAACACGACGAACGACCTTCAGTCTTTCAGAACTGGCGTGTCGAAAAAGGCTATGGCCTGCATCATGTCGCAACGCTGGCCGAAGACTTTCCTGCTGCACTGGATCAGTGGAATGCCGACGGTGCGCCGACTGTATTTGAAGCCGGCTTCGGCGCGGATACGCGTCTGGCCTTTCTCGATACCCGCGATACGCTTGGCTGCTTCCTGGAAGTGGTTGAGTACACGGAATTTGTCCGCGGCGCACTGACCGGCCTGCGAGAGGCCAACGAAGGCTGGGACGGCCAGGATGTGCTGCGCAGCTTCGGCGCATGAGCAGCAAGCTGCATCGGCGTGCTCTGTTGCAGTGGCTGGCGGCCACCGGCCTGAGCCTGCCGGTGCTGGCGAACACGGCGCTATCCGATGAGCCGGACGCGCAAACATTAGCCTTGCAGGAATTCCTCAACGTCATCCTGCAACGCCTGTTCCCGCATCCGGCACTTGAAAGCCGTGTTTATCAGGATGTGGCCATCGTGATGACCGGCGCTATTCAGGCGCAACCCGGCTTGAATGGACTAATTAACGAGGGCCGCGCCAGTCTCGACCAGTCAGTGGAAGGCAAATGGACGGAGCTGGACACAGCAGCGCAAATAGCCGCGCTGGAAGACAATCAATCCGCGCCCTTTTTCCTGGCCCTGCGCGGACTCGGTGGCTTTCTGTTTTACAACACCCCGTCAGTCTGGCAACTGCTCGGCTATCAGGGACCGTCGTTCGAAAAAGGCGGCTACCTGGCGCGCGGTTTCGACGACATCGATTGGCTGGAGGCAGGCCACGATGGCCGTTGATCTGAGCGAACCGGCCGTCGTCGTCATCGGCTCCGGCGCCGGCGGCGGCACACTGGCCAGCGAACTCTGCGCCAAGGGCGTCAGCGTGGTTTTGCTGGAGGCCGGGCAGCGCATACCCAGCAGTGAGTTCCGCAACGACGAATTGTTCGCCTTTCAGCAACTCAGCTGGGCTGACCCGCGCAAAGCCACCGGCAGCTGGGCCACCGCCAGCCTCTCGCCGGACTCACCGGCCTGGATGGTAAAAGCCGTGGGCGGCACGACGCTGCACTGGAACGGCCTCGCCTATCGCATCCAGGACCGCGAGTTTCATGCCCGCCGCGACTACGGTGATATTGACGGCGCCAATCTCGCCGACTGGCCGATTACTGCTGAGGATATGGCCGGCTATTACGCAGAAGCCGAGAAACGCATGGGCGTAACGGGAACCCACGGAATCCCGGCGCATCCGCCGAACAATAATTTCCAGCTGATGGAAGCCGGTGCGCGCCGCGTTGGCTACCAGCGAATCAGCAATAGCCGACAGGCCATCAACAGCCGACCCCGCGACGGCCGACCCGGTTGTCTGCAAATCGGTTTCTGCAACCAGGGTTGTCGCATCGACGCCAAGTGGACTATTGCTAACAGCTTCCTCCCGCGGGCCGAGGCCAGCGGCCGACTGGATCTGCGCAGCGGCGCCATGGCCTCGCAAATAACGCTGGATAAGCGCGGCCAGGTAGACGGCGTCGTCTATCGCGATGCCAATGGAAAGGAACAACGGCAACGCGCGCGGGTGGTTTGCGTGGCCGGCAACTCCATTGAAACGCCACGTTTACTGCTGAACTCCGCCAACGCCAGCCACGCTGATGGCCTGGCCAACAGCAGCGGCCAGCTCGGGCGCAACTATATGCATCATACGGCCGCGCTGGCCTTCGGCGTGTTCGACAAGCCCGTTAACATGCACCGTGGCATTACCGTGCCCGGTGCGATTTTCGACGAAATGAATCATGCGCCCGAGCGAGGATTCGCCGGCGGTTATCTGATTGAAGCGGCAGCCGCTGGACCAGCGTTTCTGAGCGCCCTGCTAAAACCGGGCGAATGGGGCCGCGACTACGCGAGCATCATGGAAAGCTATGGCCATATGGCCGGCGTATTACTGAATGGCGAAGATCTACCGCGACTGAATAACCAAGTGTCTCTGCATGACAGCCTGAAAGACCAGCACGGCTTACCGATACCGGTGGTCCACGTCGACGAACACCCCAACGACGTTGCCATGCGCGGGCATTTTCACCAGCGCGCGCGGGCCATTTTCGATGCAGTCGGGGCCCGCGATGTTTACGAAGTCTTACCGCTCAGTTCGGCGCATAACCTGGGCACTTGCCGCATGAGCGCGGATGCCGACAGCGGCGTGGTCAATGGCTTCGGCCAAAGTCACGACATAGCCAACCTGTTCGTCTCGGATGGCAGTCAGTTCACCACAAGCACCGCCGAAAACCCGACCCTGACCATCGTCGCGCTGGCACTGCGCCAGGCTGATTACCTGGCCGAGCAACTCTCGCGCCGGGATCTCTAGCCGCGCTTAGCCCAATAACAATTACAGTTACCAGCCCAATAAAGAGAGAACGCATGGCAACGACCACGCTAAAGATTCCCAAGGCCGCCGTTTCAATGCAGGAAGGCACCATCACGGAGTGGCTGGTTGCAGACGGGACTAACGTGCAGGAAGGCCAGCCCATTTATGTGTTGGAAATCGAAAAATCAGCCATGGATGTAGAGGCGCCAGCAGCCGGCATCCTTCGCCACAGCGCCGAAGCCGGCCAGGCTTTTCCGCCAGGCCACGAGATTGGCCAGATCATCGGCGAAGACTAGTTCGCAGATTGAAGCTGCACCAGTTCAACCCACCAAGAAGTATCCGGCGCCGAAGCAACGCCAGGCATGGCGCTTCAGAACGATGCGATCTGGCGCGCTTTCTCCACAATTCCTGCCGCGTTAGGGAAATGCAGGGATTCCAAGCCCTGAGCAAAGGCAATGGGCGTGTAAGCCGCACCGACTCTCCCCACTGGGGCTTTCAGCTTGCCGTGCAAACGTTCCTGCAGCATTGCTGCCAGTTCCGCACCGAATCCGCAAAACTCCACGGCTGAATGGGCGACTACCGCCCGGCCCGTCTTGGCCACCGAGGCCAGGATGGTTTCACGGTCCAGCGGCACCAGGCTGCGCAGATCCACGATCTCAGCACTTATGCCCTCAGCGGCGAGCGTCTCGGCGGCGGCCAGCGCTTCGCCAACGGCCCAGCCGTAGCAGAGAATGCTGATATCGCTGCCTTCGCGTTTGATATCCGCCAGTCCCAGAGGAATTCTGTAGGGCTCCAGCGGAACTTCACCCGGCGAAAAATATAGCCGCATGGACTCAAAAAAGACCACCGGATCCTCATCATCGATGCTCGCAAGCAGCAGGCCCTTGGCGTCTGCCGGCGTGCTCGGATAGACCACTTTGAGCCCGGGTGTATGCGTTAGCCAGGCCTCCAGGGACTGCGAGTGCTGCGCGCCGAAACTGCCCACATTGCCCGCGGTGATGGTCCGTATCACCATCGGCACATTGGTCCGCCCGCCAGACATGTAGCGCAGCTTGGCCGCATGGTTAGTCACCTGGTCAAGACAGACGGCGAGGAAATCGTTAATCATGATCTCCGGAACCGGCCGCATGCCGGCCATGGCGGCACCAATGGCCGCACCGACGATGGCTTGTTCCGAGATGGGCGTAGGCCGTACACGGTCTAAACCATATTTGGTGGAAAGGCCATAGGTCTGTTTGACCACGCCACCGGCTGGATCATGCAGATCCTCGCCGAGCAGAAACACCCGTTCGTCGGCGCCCATGGCCAGGTCGAGCGTGTGATTAATCGCCTCACACATGGTCATGGACTTGGTCTCACCACCGGCCGGCTTCGCTACGGGCTGCGGCGCATCGCCGGCGCTGCCGTCGGGAATCAGGCGCGGATCGCCGAACACGTCGGTGTATAGCTCTTCTGGCCCCGCCGCATCAGCGGCCCGTGCAAACTCGATGGCCGTCTCAACGGCGGATCGTTCTTCGGCGACGATCTGATCCAGCTCCGCTTCGTCGGCCGCGCCATCGGCGAGCAACTGGGCTCGATAACGAATCAAAGGCGCGTTCTTAATGGCTTGGTCCAGTGCGGCCTGGTCCATATGCGTCTGCTCACTGCCAAAGGCGTGGCCCTGCAGACGGTGACATACGGCTTCGATCAGAGTTGGACCACCGCCAGAACGGGCCCGAGCAAAGGCCGTAGAGAAAGTTTCGAACAATGCCAGCGCATCGCCGCCATCAACCTTAACGCCAGGCATCCCGTAGCCTTCAGCGCGCTTGGCAAAAGATTCGCTGCGCGTGTAATCGGATAGTGCTGTGTACTCGGCGTACTGATTGTTCTGACAGATAAACACGACGGGCAACTGCCAGACAGCCGCCAGGTTCATCGCCTCGTGAAAAGCGCCGATGCTGGTAGCGCCGTCGCCGAAACTCACCGAGGTCACCCGCCCCGTATTCTGCATCTGCGCCGCCAGCGCGAGGCCGTTGGCAATGGGCAAACCACCGCCGACGATACCTGTGGTCACCATAAGCCCGGAGGCCGGATCCGAAAGATGCATAGGGCCGCCCTTGCCTTTGCAGGTGCCGGCCGCTTTGCCATATAGCTCCGCCATGACTTCGCTCAGCGGCGTGCCCTTGGCGACAATGTCATGGATGCCACGATAGGTCGTGCACATATGATCGTCGGGCCGGATTACGGCTGACAGCGCAGCAGCAATGGCTTCCTGGCCACCCGTGGGGTAATACTGAAACTGGATTTCGCCGGCACTCAGGCCGCGCTGTATGGCGCCATCGGATTCGGCGATGCGCACCATTACGCGATAAATTTCCTTCAGACCGGAATGGTCCAGCGCCTCGGCTGCTACTGCTGCGTTCATACTGTTCTCCTGCCGCTGACTTCGTGGGGCCCGGCGACATTTTTTTCAAACCATACCAGACAGGATTAGTAATTGGTGGCGGCCGCTTTCTGTCAGGCAAGAAAAATTTGCCACCGGCTCTGCACAATCAAAGGCCAGGCTTTGCCGCAACGCGCGGCCTTGATCAGGCCAACAATGCCCCAATAACTGAGGTATTGCCGATGTTCGGCGAACAGGAATGACGCATGGGCCAACAAACTCTCATGGCTGCCAGCGGCGAAGCGACGCTGCGTGCCTACCAGCAACTGATTCAATTAAACCTGGAATCCTGGAAGCCGGGCGTGGCCGAATGGCTGCATAGCGAGGCCGCTGAGCCCGTGCTGCGCGAAATGCTGGCGCTGGTGCCCTGCCCCACGACGCTGCACTAGGCGCGCTACAGCGGCAATTGCCGGGCTGTCCATTCTGCGGTGAAACCTGCAGCATCCGCAGGCGTGCCAGGCACGAAGACTCTAGCCAGCTGCAGGGATCCAGCTTTGCCCAAGACACAGTCCAAATTCTTATTGCCGTTGCTGTTCATCGGGGTGCTGATGGGCGCCCTGGATATAGCCATCATCGGCCCGGCGCTGCCGGCCATCCAGGCCGAGTTCGATATGAACAACCGGCAGCTGGCGGTGCTGTTCAACGCCTACGTGCTCTGCCAGATGCTGGGCACCCAGCTGCTGGCCAAGCTGGCCGACCGCATGGGCACACGAATCATCTACATCACCGGCATCTCGCTATTCGCGCTGGGCTCATTGATGCTGGTGATCGCCGGCGATATGTATACCTTGTATGCCGGCCGTGCGATCCAGGGCTTTGGCGCCGGTGGTATTTTCCCGGTGGCCAGCACCGTAATCGCAGCGGGCATGTCGGCTGAGAAACGCGGCGCGGCACTGGGGCTGCTCGGCACGGTCTGGGGTATCGCCTTTCTGATCGGGCCGATCCTCGGCGGCGTGCTGCTGCAGTTTTCCTGGCACTGGCTGTTCCTGGTTAATCTGCCCATCGCCGCAGTGCTGATCGTGGGCGCATTCCGGCTGTTGCCTAAAGAACCTGCCCATCGCCAGCGTCCCTTCGACCTCGCGGGTGCCGTAACTCTCAGCACCGCCATGACGGCGCTGGTTATGGGCATCAACAATATCGATACGGCCCAGGTCATGGACAGCCTGGTCAGCCTCAGCGTATCGCCGTATTTGTTGATCGTAGCGGTGATGCTGCCGCTGTTCTGGCATTTTGAGAAACGGGCCGCCGATCCGATTATTCGCCCGGGAATGCTGGCATCACGCCAGATCAGCACCGCCTGTTTACTGGCCGGGGGCATCGGTGCGATGCAAACCGCCGGCATTTTTTTCCCGGTGATGGCCGTGGCCGCCATGGACGTGAGCGTGTCCGAAGCCGCCTTCCTGCTGATCCCCGGCGTAGTCTTGTCGACCATAGCGTCGCCGATCATCGGCCGGCTGATCAACGTGGTCGGAACCCGCGCTATCGTCCTGACTGCCCTGGTGCTGGGGATGATCAGTTTCAGTATCTACGGCAGCGTGCAGCTGGACGTGCAAACTTTCCTGATCGCCAACCTGATTAGCGGCCTTTCCAGCGCGGGCCTGGTCGGCGCACCATTGCGCTGGACGATCCTGAACGAGTCGTTACCGCAGGAACGCGCCGCAGCGCAAGGCTTACTCAGTAACGTTACCTCCGTCGGGCGGCTGATCGGCGCCGCCACCGTGGGCGCCGTGGCGACTGCGAAAGGTGGCGGCGTTGGCGGTTACCAGTCAGCCTTCCTTGGCATGGTGATTCTCGCCGTAAGCTTGTTCGCGCTGGCGCTCACGCTCAAGTCGAAATCCGCCGAACAAAAAATTAGCGCCGAGGCCGAAGCCGCAGCGACGGCCTGAGCCGGCTCTTCATCAGGGCAGCACGGCTCCCGGCCCTGGCGGTGCGCCGAACAAACTCTTGAAACGCGCCAGATCGGCAAAATTCACGAATCCGTCACCGTTCAAATCAGCATTTGCAGCGCTACTGCCGAAGCTAGACTTGAACAGAGCAAGGTCGGCGAAATTAGTGTACAGGCTGTCGTCAAGATCAGCGTCACAGAAATTGCCGAAGCCATCGCCATTACTGTCGAGCTGAGTCGGGTTGGCTTCTATGGAACAATTGTCGCAGGCATCGCCGTAGCCATCGAAATCACCATCAGCCTGATTAGCATTGGGAACGCCGATGCAATTATCCACGCTATCGCCGATGCCATCACCATCGTTGTCCGGTTCCGTCGCGCCGCGTACACCGTAGATCGGCAAGGCCTTGCCTAACTCAAGGGCACCGAGATCCGGTGCGAGACCATTAAAGCCATCATTGATATTCGCCAGCACCTGCGCGCCGTCCACGGCATTACTGACGGCCGAAAGGCGTAAATCCGGCGGCGCAACCTGCGTGGTGTAGTCGATATCGAGTATTAGCGGCACGGCAAAGGGCTGGCCGGAAAGAATCCGACCACTCGCCTCGTAAGGCGAATTGCTGATCAGATCAGCGAAATTCACCCAGGAATCGAACAGGCGAAATGCACCATCCGGCCACCAGCCATTGCTATCGATGGTCGCATCCAGCAATTGCGTCGTGACAAAGGCGGGATCCGCATTGCCGATCATCAGGTTATTGATAAACATAAAATTGGCGGCATAGGCCGGATCACCGTCCGCCTGCTCATAGCCAATAGAAGGAAACGCGTGCGCCGCATTATCCCCAAGACCAAGGGTTCGCTGCGCCGTATTGTGAAGAATATAAAAACCGGTTGGGTCATTGTTCAGCTTGAACGGGCTGCGTGCCACATTCACCAAAACATTTCGAAACGCATAGACAGGACCACCATAAACAGGCTGGAAGCTGATGCCCATGTTGACGTTGGTAATACGGTTATCGAAAGCCCTTACATTGCGGTGGCTGTAGTCGAGTTCGAGCCCATCGTCACCGGACCAGAGTACGTCGTTGTTGTGAATATCGATGGCGGCATTAATGATCGATGTACTTCTGGAAATACTCACGCCGTCGCCGAAGCCGGACAGCGTGTTGTGACAAATGACATGACCCTGACCGCTAATAGCGATGCCTTTGAGATTACGAGTACTGGCACTGACATCAGGCCAAAGTCGCCGGCCCTCGATCAGGTTGTCGCAAACCACGTAGTCACGCACGGTGCCGGTGCGTGCCTCGATACCATTGGTCACATCAAGCAGACGATTTCGACGAATGACGATGCCACGCTGATTCAGGGCATGCACCGCCCAGTCTGCGTCGAACATGGTGAGGTCTTCGACATGCACGTAATCACCACGCAGGCGCAGCGCGAAATCACCGCCGATACCATCGATGAAAGTGGTTTCGGCAGATACACCGCGCAACACGATGGGGTTCTGCAAGCTGCCGTCGCGAGACAGCGTAAAGGGACCCTGGTAAACGCCGGCACTGATCTCAATTACATCACCGGGCAAAGCATTGGCCAGCGCGGTAGATAGAGCCGACGCACTGGCGACTGATACCTGGCGCGGCAGCAGTGGCTGATCGGGCGGCAGGCTGCGTGTTCCCGCTGATACGATCTGCACACTGCCGCCACCGTCCGGATCAATCACCGTGACCCGCAGCTGATAGCTTTGCCCCGGCGACAAACCAAACACACTGCCAGCAAACTGCCGCTCGGGAACGGGCAATCCATTTGCACCCGGCGGACTTTCTGTGCTGATCTGCTCAGGCTTGACGCGCAGCAATGGCAAGCCCTGGCGCCAGATCAGATCACCGACTTCACGATACTCCAGCTGCGCGGAGGCATCGCCGTCGTCATCACCGCCAATAATCGGAACAACCAGGCCCAGACAGCAGTTGGTCGCTGGATCAAGTTGCACAGGGCCGGTCTGAATGGCATCAGCGGCCAGCAGCTGCACAGGCGCGAGGACCGATAACAGAAGGCCCGCCAGCATGTAGTTGCGAGGAAAACGCATAGTTATTGCTATACAGCCAAGATCAAGACGCAGCCTACCAGCCGCCTGCCAAAAAAACTCGCGGGCAGACATACGAACGGTCAATAAACCGGAGCAAATCTTTTGCCGATCGTTAAAGACTATTGTCCATGGCATGAAAGGTCTTGTTCATGCATTCGACGTTTTCCACACATTGCATCGTAAGCAAGGCCAGATCAGCGCGGGTAATACTCGCCATGACGCTGTCGTCTTCGGTGAGCTGCCCGTTGCCTGTGGGCGGCGGCTCACCGCGCAGAATACGACCGCTGCGAATAATCGTGTAGTTGATTCCGCTGGTTCGCAGCAAGTCTTCGGCGACGCCTTTGGCAACCAGCATCTCGCGCATGCTGCCGAAGGGCACATCGGGGAACTTGTTCACGTTGTCGCCGGCGCCTACCGAGCCATGCAAAATGAACTGCTGCACTTCGCTTTCGCCCAGGGCTGCCAGCATGTTGCGCATGGCCGTATCGTAAAATAACTCGCTGAAGTCACGCCTTGCGGTGGCATCGACAACCAGCGCATACGGCCGGCCGGCAATTGCCGCCATAACACTGTTCGCGTCGGCCAAATCACCGACCACATAGTCCACATCCAGCCCGTCCAGCCGACTCAGATCCGAGGTCTTGCGAACAAATACGGTCACCGGGTGGCCTGCTTCGACCAACAGTCGCACAATCGGCGCGCCAAGGCGGCCGTTGCCGCCAAACACCAGGGCATTGCCTGGCGACTCTGCATGGATGGCGGCACTAGCCATCAGGATCAGAAGAAAAGTCACTAGAGATTTCATGCGGCAATATTAACGCCAGTAAACGCCATCACAACTATCGCTATTGTGGCCGCACCGGCGCATCGTCGACGGTGGTCACCGTGATGCCGGGTTGCATGCTGCCGGTAGCCAGGGCCTTCATATACTCGACGGTGGGCAGATGACAGTAGCTTTGCCCGACTACGCGTTCCGGCAAGATATAGCGAATCCAGCTGTCATAGTCCTGGAACAGACCCGGCGCGCTCAGATGTATGGCACCGTCCTCGCCGAGGTAGGCAGGCTGGAAGTCGCCCAGATAACTCTGGCCGGTAACGTAAGGCTCAATCTCGTCAACCACAAAAGCTGCAGCTTTGTCGGCCGCCGCCGGATTCGTTGCTCGCAGTTCAGCCACTGCCAGGCTTTGCATCCGCCGCGTCATTTCCGGGCAGAACTGCTGTTCGCCGGCAGCATCTTCGCCATAGTTAGCCCGCAAATGCGCTGACGTCTTCACCTTGCAGGAAACCACGATGGGCAACTGGCCTTGATATGTGACCACCTGGTAATTCGTCAGCGGATCAACCATGGGCTTGGAAGCCCGATAGGCCGGCATGTCGGTGAATAGCGTATTGGTACCCTGCTTGTCGGTATTCGCCAGCACCTTTTGCGCCGCCAGGCAAAACGCTTCGGAGTTCGCCGGCGGCAGCGTTTCCGCCTGCAGAAAACCACTATTCAATAACAATAGGACAAAGCCCGCGCCCATAGTTACCTTCATGACTGACCCCCAGGAGCAAAGCACAGAGTCTAGCTGCGTAACTGAGCGAAGCAAGTTTATGGCCAGCCGACGCCATAGAGCCTTGTATGCAGCGACTAGATCTACCAGCGCCTCTATCCGACATCGCACCGAATCGGCTGCGGCCAACAAGCCACGGTCAGTCGCCTGCGGCGGGCAGCAAATAACGCTCGAATTCCTTCTCGAAACTCAGCAAACGCGTATCGCTGATGCGATCGATATACAGCTTGCCATCCAGGTGATCAAACTCGTGCTGGAACACCGTGGCGGTAAAGCCCTTTAGTTCCATTTCCGCCGACTCACCGGATAAGGTCTGATAGCGCACCAGCACATGCTGCGGGCGCTCGACAAAGCCGCGCAACCCCGGCACCGACAAACAGCCTTCCCAGGAACCAGCCGTGGTGGGATTCAGCACTTCGATGACCGGATTGATGAAAACACTTAAGGGTACGGACTCCAGCTCACCATAGCGCGTCGGTCCGCCGGCAATCTCGATAATCGCCAGGCGCACAGACTCGCCCACCTGCGGCGCTGCCAGTCCGATGCCGCCATAGTCAGCCAGGGTATCCACCATATCCTCGACCAGCCGCTGCACAGCCTGGCTACCGATTTCAGCCGCTTCCAGGGGACGAGCTACCTGTCGCAACAAGGGATGACCCATGCGCAGTATTCTTCGAATTGCCATGCATATAAGCATAGCGGATCGAAGCGTGACTTAAGCGATAATGCGCAACAGACGTGCCGGAAATTGTTCATGCCGACTCAAGCAAAACGCCTCGTATTCTTTGGCTGGCTGGCCGCCCTCGCCGCTTGCCAGCCCCCGCAACCAGCCGCCGACGCCCCAAGCCCTGCGTCAACCAAACCAGCTCAACAAGCAAACGCCGCTGAGCCACCACCCGATTTTCTGGCCGCCAGCAACGCGCGCTACCAATTGCCCGGGCAGGAAGCTTTTACCCTGCAGGATGGACGCTGGCAGGGAGAACCCTTCGTCGCAGGCGGTGCCTCGGCGCCCAGCGCCGGGCTGCTTGCCGATTTTTATCTGCGCGGCGACCTGAATGGCGACGGCAACGACGAAGCCGTGGTCCTGCTCTATACCAGCAGCGGTGGATCCGGCACCTTTGACTTTCTGGCTGTTATCGGTCGTGATTCCAATGGACAAGCGCAAAGCCAGGCCTTTGCCGCACTCGGCGATCGAGTAACGATTCGCGACGCTGAGATCCAGGACGGCATTTTAGTTGTAGACGTCGTGCAGGGCGGACCCGACGATGCCGCCTGCTGTCCCGGGCAAAAAGTTCGCCGTCGTTTTATATTGCAGGATCAGGAACTGGTGGAACAGGAAAGCGAAGACCAGGGCCGTCAGTCGATTGCGGATCTGGCCAACATTGAATGGCGCCTGGTGAGCTTCGGACGAGATGAAGCAATGCTCAATGACATCAACATTTCACTCATGTTTACAGGTGATCGTATCTCTGGCAGTAGTGGCTGCAATAGGTACAACGGCAGCATCACGGAAGCAGGACCGCCCGGCGCGATTAGTATCAACGGTCCGCTGGCCGGAACACGCATGGCTTGCGCGCCACCAGTCAATGAAATGGAAACTCGCTATCTTTCAGCCCTCGCAGGCCTCAGCCAGTACTCATTTCTTGGTGGACGGCTGGCTCTGAGCTGGCGCCGGGATGATGATCTTGGTGTACTGATTTTCTCTGCAAGCCCGTTACCCGAGTCAGCCAACTAGTTTCGTGCTGAATTCAGCCGCGTGCGCAGCAGGTTAAGCGCGGTCCTCTCGACACCGTCGGGGCGCCCCAATATGAGCCACAGCAACATGACCGTGCCCGCAAATACGCCGACGCCGAGAGCAATCGCCTCCAGCAGCAGCCACAGATTTCCCGACGCTGCGGGCACAAGATTTACCGTCGGCTGTTGATAGGCTAATTGTGCAACGGCGCAATACATCGCCACAGAGGCGATCAACGGGCGGTAGATAGCCCCCAGATATTGGGACAGCCGCAGGCCGATGGCCCAGCGCAACAATAAGAAATACGCCGGGAACATGATCATGGCCACCGTCCCCGTAGCAATAGCAGCGCCGATCAGTCCATAGTGATTGAGAAACAGTAATAACAAGCCGATCAACAGGCTGGCACGAAAAATATTAGCGACGGCAGGCACATTAGGTTTGCCAATGGCATGAAAAACGTAGCCCGCGTTGGTATTGATAGAGACCAGGGCGAAAGCCAGGCCAAGTAAATGAATCAGCGGTATGGTATCGAGCCACTTGTCACCCAGGATAACCGGCACAAATACCGGCGCCAGGACGGCTACGCCCACACTGCCCGGTATGCCAACCATCACGATGGCGCCTAAAGTATCTACATATAGTTTTCTCAGCGCCTGCTTGTCAGCAGCGACTTTTGAGTAGCCAGGAAACGCTGCACGGTTGACCGCTGCCACCAACTCACTGTTCGGCAGCGATGCAAATTCGTTTGACAGGGTAAGAAATCCTACCGAACTCACGCCCAGCACTTTACCGATGATCAGGTAACTCATACGCCGGTTCAAAAACAATACAAAACTATTCAGCAACAGCCAAGCACTGAAACTCATCATTTCGCGCCAGGCACGTAAAGTAAAACTGGGACGATAACTAGAAAGGTAGTAGGAAAAGCCTAATTCCAAAACTGCCGAAATCAGAGTGCCCGCCACCAATGCCCAATAGCTGCGAAAGTAAAGTGCCAGCGCAATGGTGGCAATAACGGAGAAAAATTTGATCGTGCCACGGAACATAAACTCGCGCTGAAAATTTAGCTCTTTGCGAAAATTGACCACGCCTATGTTGACCGCGCCGTTAAGCACAAATAGAACGGCGGTAGCGCGAGCAATGCCGAGCAAGCGCGGATCTTCATAATAGCTGGCAATTGCCGGGGCGGCGAGCAACATAAGCAAGCCGGTCAGCAGACCGAATAAGAACTGCAATGTCCACGCGGTATCGTAGTGACTATCGTCAGCAGCCTGTTTCTGAATCAGCACCACGTCAAAGCCGAACGACTTGAGCAACTGAATAAACCGTAAATGGCCATCACAATACCGACCAGCCCGAAATCCTCAGGCACCAGCAGACGCGCCAAAACAACGGTATTGACCAGGGCCATGGATCTTAACAGCAAAACGCAGCGATACCGACCAAATGGCGGCTGTAAAGACCCTGAATCCGAGTGTCGGCATGGAGCTTGCGTCTTACCCTGAACTGCAGTTGCCCCTGGCGGGACGACAAGATGGCGGTACGCCACATCAAAGGTCAAGAGTATAGGCAGTTCCGCCGCAAACGGCAGTGAAGCCCATCACTCAGTCCACGTTACTATCCGCCCATGTCCGCTGATGGTTTCATCCGGGTCCTCAAGCGCCGCGAGGTAATCACCCTGGCGTTCGGCGCCATGATCGGCTGGAGCTGGGTACTGCTCACGGGCGACTGGCTCGGCCGCGCCGGCACTCTCGGCACCCTGCTGGCCTTCGCCATTGGCGGCACGGCGGTCATATTTATCGGCCTGACCTATGCCGAGCTGGTATCCGCCATGCCCAAGGCCGGCGGCGAGCATGTCTACACCGAGCGGGCTTTTGGCCGCCTGCCCTCATTTATCTGCACCTGGGCCTTGCTCATGGGCTACCTGACGGTACCGACCTTTGAAGCTGTGGCCCTGCCAACCGCCGCGGAATACCTGTTCCCGCAAATGAAGCAGGGCTTGCTCTGGCGTATCGGTAGCTCAGATGTCCACGCCAGCTTTGTCGCTGTCGGCGTCCTCGCCACCGTATTGATGACAGCAATTAACCTGCTTGGTGTGCGCGTCGCCGCCTTCATACAAGGGGTGGTCACCTTATTGTTCTTTGCCATCGGGGTGTTTTTTCTCACCGGCGCATTCACCAACGGCAGCAGTGCCAACATGGAACCGTTGCTGGTGGGCGGCGCCGCCGGCACGCTGGGTGTGTTGATCATGGTTCCGACCCTGCTGGTGGGCTTCGATGTCATTCCGCAGTCCGCCGAGGAAATCGATCTGCCCCATCAGCAAATCGGCGCGCTACTGATCATCTCCGTGACGCTGGCCGTAGGCTGGTATTTACTGGTTTCCCTTGGCGTAGCCCTGGCACTCCCGGCCGACGTCCGCGCGGCTTCGAGCATGGCCACAGCCGACGCAACAGCCGCAGTCTGGAATAGTGCCTGGGCCGGTAAGCTACTGGTAATCGGCGGCATCGGTGGCATCCTGACCAGTTGGAATGCCTTTATCGTTGGCGGCAGCCGGGTGCTCTATGCCTTGTCGCGCTCGGGCATGCTGCCGCCCTTGTTCGCACAATTGCACCCGCGCTTTCATACGCCCGTCTGGGGCATTCTTTTTATTGGCGCCATCTCAGCCATCGCACCGCTGTTTGGTCGGACCATTTTGATCTGGCTGATTGACGCCGGCAGCTTTGCCATCGTGATTGCCTATGGATTTGTCGCCGCGGCCTTTCTACGCCTGCGGAGCCACGAACCAGGCATGCAGCGACCCTTCAAGGTTCGCTATGGTCGAGCCGTTGGCTGGATTGCCCTGCTGTTGTCCGTCGGGCTGCTGAATCTGTACCTGCCCTGGAGCCCAGCGGCGCTGATCTGGCCTTACGAATGGGCCATGGTGCTGGGCTGGGTTTTCTTGGGCGCAGTGTTCTATCGCCGCAAGCAAATTCCATCGGCTCACGAATAGAAAAGCGCTTACCCAATACAGTCTCGCAAGGGCGCCGCCACGGCCGCTGATTCTAGAATGCCTCGCCACTGGCCCAGGCCCGGCGCGCAGCTGGCTCTGTTAGTCAGATAGTAGCTTCAGGATAGATCACTTGCATAAGCCTTGAGATCCTGCAGCGGAATCAATTCCAGCGCCCGTTGATGAGTCGCCTGCAGAAACACCCGCGGCGCGGCACCAGCGGCGTGCGCCTCGGCCCAGCGCGCTGCGCACAGGCACCAGCGATCACCGGCCTGCAAACCGGGAAAACCACTGTCAGGCTGGGGCGTGCTCAGATCGTTGCCGCGTGCACGTGAAAATTCAAGAAATTCAGCTGTCATCACCGCGCAGACCGTATGTGAACCGTGGTCCTGCGCGTCAGTCTGACAGCAGCCGTTACGATACCAGCCGGTAAGGGGTGAATCGCTGCAAGTGCTTAGTGGCTCGCCGAAGACGTTAAGTTGCGGCGGCCGGTCGCGTTCCATATCCATACAGACTTATCCAATAACCCGTTCGTGCGACCGGAACTGGAAGCCCTGGTGTCTGGCCTGGAATGGATTCGCGATCCGGAAAACAACCATCCGATCCGCGGCACCTATCCACAAACAGTCGCCTGAATCATCCGGCCGCGGTCTCGCGCACTTCACGGTAAACCTCGTCGGCTACGGTGCCCAGACCCAGCAACAAGATCGCTGTTCCCACCAGCACGCCCAGCGGCGGAATGATGTAGAGCAGCGATATAACAACAGCCAGCGCAGCAATGGCTAGCCAGACCGAGCCGAGACTGGGATCTGGCATTTGCCGAAAGCGCTCCAGCCCCCAGCGCGCTGTCAGAGTGATGCCGGTGAGTCCGCCGGCGATCAGGGCCAGCGCATAGGCTGCGCCCACCAACATACCCAGCAACCAGCCGACGGCTGTGACAAAAAACAGTAAAGCAATCAGCGGGGTTATCGCGAATACCGCCAATCCAACCAGTAAACTGCGACCGGGTGTAGCCCGGAAGCTGGCAAAACAGCGATCCAGGCGAGTGCGGAAAACAGTGTAGAACAATCCCGCCGAGAAAATCAGGCTAAGCAGCCCGAACAGTCCATCGAAAAAGCCGCTGTCGCGTTCATACGTCCGACCAGGGCTCACCTTCGATAATCTCTCCGGTAATCACCACAGCTTCGTCGATCTCCGGTTCTTCGTTGCTGCGCCAGGTCAGGTTACCGTTAATGACGGCACCGTCTTCAATTTCAATTTCTCCGCCGGCCAATTCAACATCGCCGTCAACCCGGCCGCTCAGCTCAATTTCTCCCGCAGCAATGCGCAGATCCCCGGTAATCCAGCCTTCCATGTCAACGGAGCCACCGGCCAACCAGGCCCAGCCATTGATGGTGGCGCCCTCTTCTATCTCAACAGTGCCGCCGCTAATAACGGCATGGTCACCCACATTTGAAGTCACGGTGACCGTGCCACCTGCGGCGCGCAAATCATCGCCGATATCGCCCGTCACGGTAACGGTGCCACCGGCGACGATCAAATCTTCACTGACCGCACCCGTAACAATGACGGTACCACCGGCGAGAACCGCATCGCCGTCAATGTCAGCTTCAACAATGACCTGGTTACCGGCTGCGTAAAAATCGTCGGCGACGTTTTCACTGACCAGCACCGACTCGTCTACTTCCTGGGCGGAGAGCAGCGATGGTGAAAGCGCGAGCAACAGGACAATGATGAAGTTTCGGCTATTTTTCATGGTTATCGAGCCTCCCTTGTTTTCTCCGCATCATAACATCCAGCTGAAGCGCTTCGGTCAAACTGCTCAGCCGGCCTCGGGCGACATACCAAGCCAGCGGCAGCGCGGTCTCTCAATCGGAAGAAAGCCACGCTGAGGTTTATCATGACCGGTTGCTTGGCAGCCGGAGATTCTGGCCGCCAAACGGCGGCCCTGCCTGATACTGGACAGGCGTCGCGGCACTAACTGGTGACCGCTTTCACCATCTTGAAAACCTGCGGTGACGGAATTCTCAACAAGGTCACATCAATTACCGTGGTGCGATGACCCTGAATAAAACGGCGCAGGCGTGCAGCCGAGACTTTCAGGCAAACTGGCAGGTAGCGGATTTCTTCGGTGCGCGCCTCCGTCGGTGATATTTCCAGATGTATACCGCCCACCTGGGCGAGGCGATCCAACCAGTCACCCTGTTGTTTGTCGAAGGACGAAGTACGCAGGTAAAAGCACAGGATATGCGGACTGCGACGATTACGATGCGCGTGCTCGAAGAGTTCATTGATGGAAACCGCTGCCTCGGACGACGAATTCAACAACACATCGGCATCTTCTACCGGCCGACCGTGCTGATCGCGCAGGCGAAAAATCAACTGGGCGTGAGCATCGTATTGGGCGCGCGGTTCAAAGAAAATTCCGGCGATACGGCCAGGTTCCAGCTGCGCGGCCGCGCGCTGCTGATTGGCGCGACTGCGACCGGCATACAGTTCACCGACTTTTCGATACTGTGCCGGCGTGCTGGCGCGCAGGGCTACGTCAATAAGCGCCAGCACTTCGGCGCGTACCCGTTTGCCCGTGACTACACCACGCTGGCTGCCCGAATGTGCACATTGGTAAGGAATCGCCAGCGGTACCGGCGGCCGTTGCAGTTCATCGGCAAGTACTTGCGTGGCAACCCGGTAATACTCACCAGGATCGTCTTCGCGGCCATCAGGACTACTGCCGAGCAGTGCACAGCTGGCGCGAATTTCCTCCCAGGCCAGGTCATGGGCGCGGCGTTTCGGCTGAACGGCAATGTAGTTCCAATCCGTGTTGCAGGAAGCCACCCGCACCACACCATCCGAACCATCCTCGCGAGCGTATCGCACCGGGATAGGCAACCAATCCGACAATACCTGGCTGCCGCAGATGCAAAACTCACGCAATCGATAGCGTTGCCAAAGGTCATGTTGCGGAGCAAGAAAGTGCTGCTGCAGGTCCAGGGTCTCTTCGGCCCCCAACTCCAGGGCATCGAGAATTTGCAGTCCCGATTCGCTACCCTGAAACACCGCCCGCCCCCACTTCGCCAGCTGGCCGCGACCCACGTGCGCCCATCCGGAACCAAAATTGGCGCCGGCGAGATAAACCAGGTGCTCGATGGGTCCCGGGCGCGGCGAATGTCTGCGTAACCAATTGCGGACCAGCAGCGCGCCGGTGCTGTGAATAATTACGTCGAAGCGACCCGTCAGCAATTCAGGGAAATCCGCCTGCAGCGCCTGTTGCATGGCAGCGGCCAGGTCATCGAGATTGATACCGTCGGCCAGGCTGATGTAGCGCGAGACGTTTAGCTCGAAGACTTTGGTTTTACCGTACTGGCGCCGCAAGGCCGCCGGCAGACTGCCGTAGATATTCGTGATATCGGACCGGCGTTGCGGGTCGCTGCCATGCTCGGCCGAATATCCGTGGATCAGGAGAATAGGATTCACTGGTGCTACCGTTACCCTGAGAGGCTCAATTTACACCGCCGGCAGGCATTCTGGCGAAACTTCGCGCGGTTCTTTGCCGCCGGGGCAACCACAGGGCCATGCTAGGCTTTTGCTACATGATTAACAGCAACAGGATTCAGGCGCTACACCCGCACAACTTGTCGCGTTCCGCCTGTTTGGCGGTGTTTGTAACTGCCTGCCTGATCCTGAGCGCCTGCGCACCAGACAACCCCGGCTTCAGCGAGCTGCTGCCGACAGCGCTGAATTCTGACTGGCAACGCGGCGAGCCACGCACCGGTCCCGCCGATCAGACACTGTTCGGTGGCGGCATCTCAACCAGCGCCGAATATCGCAACGGTGAGCAGCTGTGCGTCATCACCATCACCGGCGACGCACCCATGATGCAAGGCCTGTCGATGAACTTTTCTAATCCGGCAGCCGCAGGCCTGACCGGCGCCCGGGTGGAATATTTTGGCGACGAACCGCTGGTGATCACCGCCGATGGCGAGATACAGGTTCTGACGCGGAACTATCTAACCCAGATCACCGGCAACTGCAGCAAAGAAGACAAACTGGCTTACCTGACCATCACTGACTTCGCCAGTCTGCGCGAGTTTGTGCTGGCCGGTGCCGGCAGCAGCGACAGCAGTCCGCACGATGCGGCCAACGGCGTAGCCTGGGAGGCAGCCTTCGGCGGCGCGGCCAAAGACTGGGCCTACGCCATGACCGGCACCCACGATGGCGGTCTGTGCACCGCAGGACGTACTGCCTCGCAAGGCGCCGGTCTTGAAGATGTGTGGCTGGTGCGCGTAGACGGCGATGGCAACAAGCTCTGGGACCGCAGTTTCGGCGGCCCGGCCATCGACCGCGCCCGCGCGATCATCGAAACCCGCGATCAGCATTTGGTAGTAGCGGGCGCCACCGAGTCCAAGGGCGCCGGCGAGTTTGACGTATGGGTGTTGAAACTCGACGCCGACGGCGAATTACTCTGGGACCGACACTTCGGCGGCGTAGCGACAGACTGGGCCAGCGCCGTTGTAGAAACCAGCGACGGCGGCCTGGCGCTGGGCGCCTATACGCAGGATGAGGCCGGCGCAGCCTTTGATTTCTGGGTAATCAAACTGAGCGCCGACGGCGACTTGTTGTGGCAGCGACGTTACGGCGGCGAAGCAACGGACTGGATTAATGCCATCACCGAAAGTCGCGATGGCAACCTGGTCGTGGTTGGACACACCGAATCCATAGGCGCCGGCAAAGCAGATCTGTGGGTACTGAAACTCTCCGCCGACGGCGAGCCGCTATGGGATCGTAGTTTCGGCGGCGCGGAGACCGATTACGCCAGCACCGTGACGGCAACCCGCGACGGCGGCCTGCTGGTCGGCGGCATGACACGCTCAATGGGTGCCGGCGGTTTCGACATTCGCATTATCAAATTAACGACTGACGGTGAAGTCGTTTGGCAGCAAACCTTCGGCGGCGAGAAAGACGACTGGGTAAGAGCAGTGCTGGAAACGCGAGACGGCGGCTACGCACTGGCCGGCTATACCATGAGTCAGGGCGCCGGCCTGTATGACGTCTGGCTGCTCAAACTGGATGCCAGCGGCACTTTGCTGTGGGAACGCACCTTTGGCGAAGCCGGCAACGAGTGGGCGCGCGCCCTGGTCGAAATGCCCGATGGCGGTCTGGCTCTGGCCGGCGATACCTACTCACGCGGTGCCGGTGCGTCCGATGTGCTGGTGCTAAGGCTGTCTGCGGAACTCTGAGCCGGCTGGCAGGCAAGCGTCAGCCAAATCCACCGAGCAAATTAGCGCGCGAGAAGATTCAAACGCAGGGTCGCCTGAATGCGTCTTACCGTATCGGACTCAATACCTGCGGCTGCAGCGAATTCAGGCCAGCGAGCAATACTCTGGGCAACCTCGTCCAGAATCGTTTCCGCCCGACCGCGCTTCATGGACACCAGGCGCGCACAGTCTTTTAAATCGTCTATATCAAAGCCGTCCCGCTTGCCGTTCAGGCTCATCTGGTGACTGCCCGTCCACTGCCCTGCCGGATTGTAGCTATAGGTGAGATCAAAGGCCGGTGACAGAGACCACTGCCCGCCCTTATCCATCAGAAAGGCGATGTTCTTAACGTGGTCGTCCTGGTTGCGCCCGACGATATTGAAAACCATGCGGCGAAATTGTTCTTCGACGGCGGCCATGGGCAGGCCGAGCCGGCGAATGACCATCAGGGCCTGCTCATAAGCGTAGGCACCGGCCAGGTTGTAATCGAAATGCGCCAGTGCGCCGAGGCTCTGCATATGCAGCTTCTCGCCACCGGGCAGCCGATCGAAGCGCCGGGTCATGAAATGTCGACGACCGTTTTCTTCAAACAGGCGACAGTCTTCAATCTGGATGCCGCAATCACGCGCCATCAGGAAGTAGGCATATTCGATGGCGCCATAACCCTGCGGGTCTTCCAGTTCTTTGTCGCGGTTACCGCGAACGCCGTCGAATTTAATCAGCCAGGATTCGAAGCCTTCTGCGGCCGGCAACTGACCGGAACGAACCTCGTTGCTGTGTGGATTCCAGGCGATCACCGCCTTGGCACGCGCACCGCCGGCCGAGGTACCTACGCGCAGAATGTCGGCCAGCGCCTGGGCACGTGCCTCATCGGCAAAGGAGCCACGCAGCGCACCGCGTTCCGTAAGGACCTGCGAGGCCAGCTCCACCAGCTTGTCGATTTGCAACACTTCGCCGTCGCGCGCCGGCCCTATGGCCGGTGCAAACTCCAGCGCACCCATACCGCGCGCACCGATATAGCAGAGCCGTTCGACAGCATTAAACGACTCGGGGCTGCGTCCCTGGGTGGCCAGCCAGGCATTAATCAGTGCGTTGCCAAATCTGTCCGGCAATGAATCGGCCAACAGGCCAGGCAGGCCGGCGAAGCTATTGCGTGCCAGCTCGGGAAACGAAAACACGCCACGTGACAGCGGCATGCTCAACGGCGCCACTTCGATACCACTACGGGTGAACGCCGGTTCGTATTCGAATGCCGCCACGTCGCTGCCATCGGCCAGCGAGACCGCCGCGATGCTGCGCCCCCAAAGCCGCACTTCGGCAACGCTGGTCATACCTCGTCATCCCAGCGCCAGGTTTTTGCCGGTGGCTGGTCTGCGGCTCGCGAGGAAGCGCGCTGACGTGGTTTGCCGTCGCGCTTTAGCCAGTCGAGCGGACCCGGCGCGGCGGCCGGAATCAGCGCGTCCAGGGATTCGAGCAAATTAAGTGCCCGCAGCACTCGAATCAGGCTGGACAATTGTGCCGAGGAGCCGGCCTCGATGCGTTCCAGGGTGCGCTTTGCGATACCGGCCTGCTCAGCCAGCCTGGCCTGGGTGAGTTCGCGGTCAATACGTTGCCTGGCAATGCGCTCGCCCAATTCGGCCAAAACCGCCTCGTCGCTGAGTTGTTTAGCAATCTGCATAGTCGTAACTACTGGCGACTTAAAAGGGATTTCGCCCTTATTACGTCATTAATGACGAGTTATATATCTTTAGCAGTCTTCCGGCAAGTCGTAATATGTGACGAGTATTGACCATAAATATTATTTTTTCGCCATTAATGACGAATTACAGACATTTCTGGGCTTTCCAGTGCTTTACCGTTCAGCACCCCAGCTCGGCAGACGCCCTGACCGGCGTTGCCCCTGGCCCGAGGACAACAAGGCCGGTATCACGGCGACACCTCCAGGCCGGGACTAAACGCCGTGCTGCGCTGCGGGTAAACTGTCGGCAACCATGGAAACTCGCCCCTACTTTGTAATTGGCGACCTGCTCGCCAACGTGCTGGTGGCTACCGCAGCGGTAGCTCTCAGCGCGTGGTTAATCGGCGGCTCCTTAGGGATGTGGCCGGGCATGCTGGTGGGAATGTTGCTCGGCATGGCGGTGGCTTTTTTCATCAGCCTGCCGCTGCTGAGTCCGATACTCGGCGTCATGGAGGTCATGTCGCCGTGCATGCTCAGTGGCATGTTGGGCGGCATGTGGGGCGGCATGTGGCCTTTGGCCGGCGAAGCCATCCTGCGCTGGGGCGCAGGCACCGGCATCATCGTAATTGCCATCATTTACGCGCTCAACGCTGCCACTAGCGGCGCGCAGAAAATCGAATCATGAGTGAAGATATCCGCACCCGTGACAAGTGGGATCGGGCTGCACGCAGCATGGACCTGATGGCCGGATTCGGCCCTGAACGACGCTGGAAGCCCGCCAAGCAATCAGTCTTTCAACACATGCGTACGGACGCAAAAATTCTGTTTCTGGCGCTCGGCACGGGGCTGGATATCGTCTGCTTTCCACCCGGATGCAACATCACTGCCATCGATATCAGTCCGAAAATGCTCGAACACGCTGCCCCGAAGATAGCGGACTATGACGGTGAGATTACCGCCGAGCTCATGGACCTGCACAACATGAGCTATCCCGACAATCATTTCGACCAGGTGTTTACCTCCTGCACATTTTGTTCGGTCCCCGACCCGATCAACGGTCTCAAGGCTCTGTATCGGGTGCTCAAACCCGGCGGTGAGCTGCACATGTTCGAGCACACCGGCAGCCGGCTGTTCCCGTTCAATCTCATGATGAAACTTATGAGCCCACTGGCCAGCCGTTTCGGTCCGGAACTCGACAGGCCCACGGTAGACAACGTGCGCGCCGCCGGTTTCAAACTCACCGAGGTCAATAACGTTTTTCTAGACACCGTGAAAACTATTCACGCCGTCAAGCCCACCGCTACACAGGCCCAATCAGCCTGACCCAGGTTCGACCTGTTCAGTGCAGCGTTGATGCTGGCGATCTGGTCCCGGCTGTTGGTTCTTTTGGCCGGACACTTCCTGGGCGCAAACTGCGATACCCCCGGCAAACGGTTAAGCAAGGGCCCCTGAAATGCGGATACTAATCACGGTTTTTCTGGTGCTGGTTGCCATGGTGGTTGGCGCCTTGTTATACAACCACTACGACGTTCAGGCGCGCGGCAACGGCGCAGACTATGATCCCGGTGTGAAAGTGCTGCGCACACCGGATGCGCGCTTTACCGCGCTGGAGGATTTCTCCTACACGCCACACTACCTTGAAATCGAAGATCCGCAGCTCGGCAAGTTGCGCGTGCATTTCCTCGACGAAGGACCCGCCGACGGCCACACCATCGTCTTGCTGCACGGCCAGGCCACCTGGAGTTACTCATTTCGCGACATGATCCCGGTGCTGACGACAGCGGGCTATCGAGTCGTTGCACCCGACCTGGTTGGCTTCGGCCGATCCGACAAACCCGCGGACTGGGAAGCGCATACTTTCGAGCGGCACGTGGACTGGCTGACCGCCACCTTGCAGACCCTGGAAATCAAAGGCGCGACGGGGTTCCTATTTGACTGGGGCGGCTACTTCGGTCTGCCCGTGGCCGTCGCGCACCCGGAAATTTTCGATCGGCTGGTGCTGAATACCACCACTGTACCGCGCGCCAATAGCATGTTTGGTGCTGCCTGGGTGGTCGGCTGGCGACGCTACATTTTGAAACCGGAGATATTCCCCATCAGCGGCATGGTCGCGGACATGACGGAGAAACAACTGGATGCGGATACGCTGATTGGCCTGGACGCGCCCTACCCCAGCGAAGCCTACAAAGGCGGCCCGCGACGCATGCCGATGATGATTCCCGCCACACCGCTAAACCCGGCGCATGCGGCCAATAGCAAGGTCTGGCAGGCGCTGGCCAGCTGGGACAAACCCACCATGACCCAGATCAGCGAGGCCATGGCCACGCGCGGCTTCAAGCCGGAAGAGTTTCATCGGCAAATCCCCGGCACGCGGGGACAGGCGCATGCCATCTATCCCGACACGGGCTTCTTTATAATTGAGGAGAACCCGGAGGAGCTGGCGGCGAAGACCATCGAATTTATCGAGGAATCTTCGTAGCCGAACGATTCCCGGTCGAGCCACCCAGCTTGCCGAAACGGCGACGGCTGCGGCTATAGATTCCGACTGACCAGTCGAGAGAAGCGCCGGCACGAGCAATCGCGGATGGTTTCGATGATCGGACGAATGACCCGTGAAAAAAGTAAACCGTCCGGGTTAAACAGTCGCGTTCTTTACACGGGCGCCGTGGCAGGGTCGTAGCTGGAAATCCCCAGGCTGTCCTCGGTACGCGGCGGTCGATCAGCCAGTGCTGCCGTATCTTCGCCGGCCAGGCGTTCGCCGCCGAGCATGGATTCTTCGTAGATTTCCTCGAGACGCGACTGGCGGGCCTGCTGGTAACGACGCAAGGCTTCATCCGGCGTAGCCGATAACACGAGGGCACGGCTTAGCACGACAGCATCCTCTATGGCCGTTGCCGCGCCCTGCCCGAACCACGGCAACATCGGATGCGCCGCGTCACCGAGCAAGGCGACCCGATCAGTCACCCACTGCGGCACCGGCGGACGCGCGAACAAACCCCACTTGTTGCAGCCGCCGGGACGCGTGCGCTGAACAATGGCTGCGGCTTCCGGGTGAAAGTCGGCAAAAACCTCCAGCACTTCTTCAGCCTCGGCCGGCTCTGACCAGCTTTCTGGCGTCCATTGACCGGTGCGGGCAAAGGCCACGTAATTGCGTATCTGCCCATGCCGAACCGGGTAGTGCACAAACAAGCGCCCGGGGGCGGCCAGCACGGATGAACCCTCGGCGAGATCCAGTTGCTCGAGCTCAGCACCCGCTACCAGGCCGCGCCAGGCTACGTAGCCGGTAAATTCCGGCTGCGATTCGCCGAAATGCAGTTCCCGGATCGGCGAACGCAGACCATCGGCGGCAATCACCAGGTCAAGCTGCGCCGGCGACGCCTCAGCGAACTTCAGCGTCACCGCCTGCGCCGATTCATCAATACCCTGCAAACGCCGATCCAGTTGCACTGCCTGCGCATCATGAGCCAGCAGATTTTCCATTAACAGAGCATGCAAGTCAGCGCGATGCATCTGGTAATACGGTGCGCCGTAACGTTCAGGCGTGTCCCCGCGATCGATACTGATCAGGGTCTCGCCGGTCTGATAGTGGCGCGTGCGCTGCAGTCGTGGCTGGTCGGCCAGTTCCGCCAATCGTTCACCCAGACCCAGATACCAGAGGCCCTTAACGGCATTGGGTGACAGGGAAATACCCGCACCAACTTCGGCCAGCACAGAGGCCTGTTCGAAAACCAGCGGCCTGGCCCCGGCTCGCGCCAGCGCTAATGCCAGGGCCAGCCCGCCAATGCCGCCGCCGACAATGCCGATACGCAGCGCACTTAACTCAGCCGGGGTCACAGACCCAGGGCACCGGGATTTATCAGGCCCTGCGGATCGACACTGGCTTTAAGCTGGCGCAATAAGCCCAGGGATTCGGGCTGGCGATCGCGTGCATAGGGATAGGCGCGGCCGATCTGGTAATGCGCGCCACCATGCTGATGCATCAACTCGACGATCTGCAGGCGCAACTGCTCAACAACAGCGCGCGCGGCCGGACGGGCTTCGCCGGCCTGCATCGTGGCGAGTATTTCCGCCGGCATGGTCTGACGATGCAGCTCGAGCCATTCATCCGGCCAATAAATCACGCATTCATACAGAAATCCCGACAGGCCAACGGTGGCATAGACCAAAAAAATCTCGATGTCGTGTTTTTCCATCAGCTCGGCGTTGTCTGCCAACAGACTGGAAAAAGCCGTATGAAGTTCATTGCTAGCGGAGTAAGGCAATACCACATGCAATGGCTGTAAACGCCGACCGCCTGGCCCCAGCACCATGGGCGGCGGAAACGGTGTCGCGCTGACCACCTGGGCCATGGTGTTGGGAATCTCGAAACCGTGATCGGCCACGGCGCGGCGAATGTCGCGCAGATTGGCGCGCAGCCGCTGTGCATCGGCCGCTTCCGTGAGAAAATTTACACTATAGCGAGACGACGTCAGAAAGCGGCGTCCGCCGGCGGCGATACTCAGCATGCGCCTGAGCCCGGTAATCGGATTACCCGCGGCGCGACCCACCGTTAGCAAAGCGCCTAGATCCTGTCGAAAACTGGACGCATCGGCAACCTGTCGCGCCAGCGCCGTCTCAGCGCCGAATACTTCCGTGGCCAGGCCGCGCTGCGCCACCTGGCGCACGGCCTCTAGCAGCCGGGGAAAATCTTCGAAGGCAAAACTCAAACCGTCGCGCAAGGCCGGACGCCGCTCCAGTTGCAGCGTAACGGCAGTCTTCACCCCGAGTGCGCCGGCATCGCAACAGAACAAACCGGTCAGGTCGGGTCCGTAGTCGCGCAAAAACGGCGCATGCCCGGCCTGGGCGTCGGCGCCCGTGTGCAATACAGAGCCATCGGCCAGCACCACTTCCAGGCTCAGGGCAGCCGACGCCGACGATCCGTTTCTACCAGAGCCGAAAGTCACGGCGCCCTGGCTCATGGCCCCGCCCACGGTAGAGGTATGCCCCGACATGGGGCCCCAGAACCGCGCGCGCAGGCCCTGTGCTGCCAGGGCCTGGTCCAAATCAGCCCAGGTACAGCCCGCCTCAACGGTGGCATATAAATCTTCGCCGTTAATTTCACGAATACGCGTCAGGCGACGCATATCCAGCATCAAAGCCAGGCTGCCAAGGGGAAGGTAGGCATCGGTATAGGACATGCCGCCGCCGCGTACATGCATCGGCACAGCGTGAGCTGCGGCGGCCGCCACCACGCGACACACCTCATCGCGATCGGCCGGCGCCACAACGGCGGTCGCGAGGGTACCCTGGCGGTAGACGTCCTGGGAAAAAAGTTGTCGTGTGGCCTCGTCGGTGCGCAACTGATCAGCGCCGACGATGTCGCGCAACTCAGCCAGCAGTACCTGCGGCAAGTTTGAACCCGTAGCCGCTACGTTCGCGCCGGGCGCCTGCGTTGCTGTCACTCCGCAGCGGGCCTTAGTCCGCAGGCCGGCGCGCGATGGTGCGACTGAGGAAGGTCGGCGTTGGCGACACCTCAATATCGACGAAGCCAGCCGCCTCTAAGCAGGGCCGGCAGATCGCAGGCAACGAAGGCCGGCGAATAAGGCTCGCAATTGTGTATGGCATCGAAGCGCAACCACAGGCGATTGGGCGCCGGCAAATTTCTGTCGTTGGGTGCGTCGACGATGGTCAGCATGCCGCCCGGGCGCAGCACCCGGAACATTTCGTTCAGTATCGGCTGAAACAAACGCTCGGGTACTTCGTGAAACAAAATATAGGACAACAGTACGTCAAAGTGTTCTGACTCATACGGTAGTTCTTCGGCCAGGCCCTGCTGAAAATGCACGTCTACATCCAGATCGAGGGCGCGTCGATGGCCGTAGCGCAGCAACGGCAGGGCCACGTCCAGGCCCCAGACTTCTGCGTCGGGGAAACGCTGCTTCAGGGCCGTGGTGCATTGGCCAATGGAACAGGCCACGTCCAGCACCCGCTTTACCTTGCCGTCGGCAGGCAATGCGATATCGTCAACGATCTGCTGATGCAGTTCATCCTGATCATTCAGACCCTGGTAGAACACGCGCGTGCCATGATGAAAAGCCGCGCCACCCAGCTCATCACCAACGTAACCACCGGGCTGAAGATGAATATCCAGGCTGGCGTACTTGGGGACAACAAATTGCGGGTCGTAGTGCAGCCGGCCACCGCCCTTCTGCTCAGCTTCGTCGAGACGACGCTGCTGCACGTCGGCCTCGGCATGCAGGGCATCTACAATCTTTTGCCAGGTCATCTTTTGCTGCGATCGCATGACCCGCTGCCAGGTGCCGAGTAACGGCAAAGGCTGCACGGTTTTTTCAAGCTCCGCCGACGACAGTGAAGCACCGCCATCGCTCAAGCCAGCGTCGGCCATCATGGCCTCGGCCTGTTCACCCAGGCGCGGGAACATTTCGTTGATGGCAAAGTTACGCAGAGTTTCCATGTAGTCGAGGTAACTCTCGTCCTCGAGCCGGGGCGTTCTGGGCATCAGGCCATCGTTACCACGATCCATCTCAGTCTCCGCGGGGTTTCTGCCCCGGTAAATCTTTCAGTCCGCCGAAAGTCCGTTCGACCAGGGCGCTGCGCGCTTCAGCCCGGGTGGCCTGTTCGTCGGCACCGGGGAGATAGGCTTCCAGAGCATCTTCGCCGATCACGCCCTGCTCAACCAACACGCGTTCCAGGGTCATGCGCCGGTCGCGCTCAATCCAAAGTTCGGCGCCGAGCGCGATCACGGTCTGCAACAATTGATCCATTAACGGATGCGGCAGGAATTGAGGCTCACGTGCCGACTGCGCGAACTCGCGCGGCACATCACTGGAGGATTGTTTAGACATGGTCTTATTATCCGCCAGCTTCAGCGCAGCTGCTAGCCGGCACTCTCCTCGGCCGACAAACGCTTGAAAGCCTCGAATTCATTGACGTCGTCGCGTCGTTGCGCGGCCCAGCTGGTGGCGAAACCACGCGGAAATTCACTGTCATCATCGTGGCGACCATCGGCAGACCAAAGCAAGGGGAACAATGGCCCGGCCGGTCGCTCACCGGCAATCATCTCGTCGAGACTGACCCCGGCCAGGTTGACGCAGTCGGGGCGCGGCGCCCACTCGATATCGTCACCAAATACCCGCAGGGAAACCGCGATACGCCAGCCATCCGTCGGGTTGCCATGGCTATAGTGCAAAGCCCAGGGATGAATCAGTAGCAGATCGCCGGGCTCCATCTCCCAGGTCAAGAACTTATTGGCCGGGTCAGCGCGTAAGGCTTCGCCATCAGGATGCGGCTGCCGGTCGTCCGGGCGCGTCATCTGGCGCGCGTTGGGTGAAAATAACCAGTAGCGAACGTCCTGACTATGACTCCCGGCAATGACTTCCAGGGAGTTAGCGTGGGTCACAGGCGTCAGCGGCAACCACAGCGATGGCACCATTTTCCCGCTCACCGGCCAGCCCATTCGATCGGTATGCCAGATGGTTTTTTCGTCAGAATGCGGTGCCTTGGCGAAAATTTCGTCGAAGAAAAAGCGGATCTCCTGCGACTGCATCACCCGCCCGGCGACTTCGGCCAGCGGCGAGGAGAACACCAGGCGCCGAAATGATTCCAGTCGTCGTGCCATATAACGACCCGGGTAAGTCGGCAGCAGACCAACATCTTCCTTGTCGATGGTAATACGGCGCGCATCCGGCAACAGGGCGTCGATCCACTCGGGCGACAACACACCGCGCAGGCAAACGGCACCGTCACGTTGATAAGTCTCAATGTCATCGTCGCTGATGGACGTCGTTAGCTGGCGATTTAAAGTCATCTGCAAAGTTCGTTAATAGAGGATTATTTATTGGAACAGCCGCCGCAGCCCAGTGCCAATTGTTTTGCGGCTATCTGGCATAGGCGCGATGCATCGGCCGCGATACTCGTCGTGCATCGCAGCCGGGCCTCAGCGCATTGGCTGGAAAGGGCCCGGCGCGAGATAATCGGCGATCTTTCAACCGCCAGGAATTCGCAGTGCAACAAACCATTTCCGCCGAAACAAAGGCCCTGCTTGAAAGCCAACACGGCCATTTCCTCAACGGTCGCGCCTTGGCCGGTGAGGCCAGCGAGCGCATCGATGTCATCAATCCGGCGACGGGCAGCGCCATTGCCACGGTGGCAGCCGGCGGCGCGGCCGATATTGATGCGGCAGTGGCCGCGGCGCGCGAGGCGTTAAACGGCCCCTGGCGAACCATGCGACCGGATGATCGCGCCCAGGTGCTGCTGGAATTCTCGCGACTATGCGACGCTAACGCACGCCTGTTTACCGAGGTCTCGGTGATCAATGGCGGCTTACCCTGGATGATTGGCGAAAGCAGCAGTTTTTTCTGTTCCCTGTTCCTGCGCTACTACGCCGGCTGGTGCACCAAGATTTCCGGCAAGACACTGCCATCGACCCCGTTCGGCAAGCTGGCCAATGAACAACACGCTTTCACCCTGCGCGAACCCATCGGCGTGGTCGGCGCCATCACGCCGTGGAATTATCCCTTCGGCATGGAGATGCTGAAGATCGCGCCGGCCCTGGCCACGGGCTGTGCGCTGGTTCTCAAGCCGGCCGAGCAGACGCCCTTCGCGGCGCTGATCCTCGCCGACCTGGCCAGCCAGGCGGGTGTCCCCGACGGCGTATTCAACGTCGTGAACGGGCTGGGCGAAGTGACCGGTCAGGCCCTGGCCGACCATCCCGGCGTGGATAAACTCTCATTCACCGGTTCCACGGAAGTGGGCCGCAGCATCGTCCATTCATCGGCCGGCAACCTGAAGCGGGTGTCGCTGGAACTTGGCGGCAAGTCGCCGGTGTTCGTCTTCCCCGACGCCGACCTGGACACCACCGTGCCCGGCGTGGCGCTGGCCTGTTTCGCCATGTCCGGACAAAACTGTGTCTGCGGCAGCCGGCTGTACGTGCACGAGAAAATCGCGCCGGCGCTAACCGAAGGCATTGCCGAATTTGCGGCCGGACTAAAAGTCGGCCCGGGCATTGATACGGACAACATGATCGGCCCGGTGATCTCGGCGCGTCAGCGTGATCGAATCGCCGGTTACATCGAAACGGCTCAGCAACAGGGCGCGCGCCTGGTTGCCGGCGGGCAGCCGGTGGGCGATGAAGGATTCTTCATCGAACCGACGGTATTCAGCGACTGCACCCCGGAGATGAGCCTGGTGCGGGAAGAAGTGTTTGGTCCGGTACTCGCCATGCAAACCTTCGGCGACGAAGATCTGAATACGCTGGCCGCGCGTGCCAATGACACCAGCTACGGTCTGTCTGCCAGCATCTGGACTCGCGATCTCGGCGTCGCCCATCAGCTGCTGCAGTTGATCGATGCCGGCCAGGTCGGCGTGAATTGCCACGCCGCCATGGACCCGTCCATGCCCTTCGGTGGCAACAAACAGTCAGGCTGGGGCCGCGAGTTCGGCGAAGAAGCGCTGGAGCTCTATCTGAAGACCAAGGCGGTGACCATAGCCTGGCCACCCGGGACACCCGCTTGGAGTTAATCCCTGGCGGCGGGCCTTTTGCGCATTTTCGCGGCGGCGCGGGGCCGCCGGTATTGCTGGTGCCGGGACTGGGTGGCACCCGTTCATTCTTCGCCGCCCAGTTGGACGCCCTGCTACCCCATTACACGGTATTTACCTGGGACCAGCGTGGCAGCGGCACGCGCAGCCACGAAGCCTTTTGTCACGAACCGGCCGAACTGGCCGCCGACGTCGCACTCCTCATCGAGACAGAGACCAGCGGCACGGCAGTCCTGGTCGGTCACTCCATGGGCGCGGCCGTCTGCCAACATGCGGCGCTGGCCTATCCGGACCGGGTCAGCGGTTTAGTGCTTAGCGCAGCCTGGGCCGGACCTGACCCGGCGTTCACGGCACTGTTGCATGCGCGCCGGGAAATTCTCAGGCACGCAGGTGCCGAAGCCTACTTGCTGGCCAGTACCGGCATCGCCAGCCAGCCAGGCAGCGCAGAATCCCATCTGGCCGGATTGGCCGAGCGCGCCAGGGAACTCGATGTGAGCACGGAATTAGCCCGCCTCGATGCCCTGGCCAGCTTTGATCTGCGCACCGAGATTGCCGGCATCAGCCAACCCGTAGAAATACTCGCGGTGGCCGACGACCAGCTGACACCCGTGACGATGGCCGAAGACTTGCTCGCACGATTACCAGATGCGCAACTGACGACTTTAGACGTCGGTGGCCACCTGGCGCCGCGCAGTCAGCCGGCCGCCTTCAACGCGGCGCTGCTCCGGGCGCTGGCTCGGTTGCATGCGCCGCAGCCGTCATCCCGGGCGTTTTCCCGACCAGCCGGCTAAGCGACGGCAGGCCCAGGCCGGTCACCAGCGCGCCGGCAACCAGCAACAAGCCAAGCATCCAGGTCAGCGAGTCCCCTACGGCTTCCGGACGACCAAACAGGCGATCCGTCAGAATCGCCACCATCCAGGGCCCGCCGGCCTGACCAATCAGGTTAGCGACAAGCAGATAAACCGCCACCAGCTGGCCGCGAAACCGTGGCGGCGCAACGATGGGAATCACTGCTGTGCCAGCGCCAAAGGGCATGGTGCCGAAGCCTATTACGGGCGCCATCAAGGCCAATGCCAGCCAGGCATTGTCGACCTGGGCAAAACTCACAGCGAAGGGCAAAGCCGCGAGACCCGCCAGCATTGCCGTGCGCAGGTTGGCATCGGCATAGCCGCGCGCATGCAGTCGATCTGCCAGCCAGCCTCCCGCCACCACGCCGCCGGTGCCAAAGAATAGAAAAATCAGCCCATAGGCATAGCCGATCTCGGCCGGTGACCAGGCATGCACGCGAATAAAAAATGCCGGTGCCCAGGCACCCAGTGAGAATTGCACGGCAGCCAGCAACGACAGGCCAACGTAGATAGCGATCAAAACGGATTTCTGGCTGCGGCAATATCTAATCAGCGCAGACAGACTCACATCGGTGCTGGCCACTTCGCCAGAGGCATTTAGCGCGATACCGCGGCGTGGCGGTTCACGCACCGTCAGGAAAAACCACAGCGCCACCAGCAGGCCGGGCAGCGCAGCAATCATGAACGCCGCCTGCCAGGGTTCGCGCAAACCAACCAGCGGCAGGTTTAACGCGACCCCGTCGAGCAGGGCAATCAATAAACCACCCGCCAGCAAGGCCAGGCCCGAACCGACAAAGCTCGCACCTGTAAACACACTGATGGGCAGGGCCAGACGACTGGGTCGGAAATAGTCCGCGAGCAGTGAGAAGCCTGCAGGTGTCAGCACCGCTTCGCCCACGCCGACAAAAATTCGCGCGACGAATAACTCTGCATAAGTATCGGCCAGTCCGCAGGCGAAAGCCGCCGCGGTCCAGACCACGACACCGACGGTAATCAGGATGCGTCGGTTGCGGACATCGGCCAGCCGGCCGAGGGGAATGGCCACGGTGGCGTAAAAGATGACGAAGGCAAAGCCCTGCAGCAGGCTGATCTGAACGTCGCTGATCTCCAGGTCGAGGCGAATATCCTCGACCAGCAGATTAATAATCTGGCGATCGACAAAAGCCACGATGGCGCACACGCACAGGACAAAAACCACATACCAGCCATAGCCTTCCGTAGGTTCCCGCGCGCTGTCGTTCAAGCCTGCTGCTCCATCGGCGAGGCCCGGTGGACAGGCTGGCCGCGGCCGTCCACAATCCATGCATTAAAGGTATGGCAGCCGGAAACCGTATGGAATTGCGTCAGCTTCGTCACTTCGTCGCCGTGGTCGAGACCGGCAACCTGACCCGTGCGGCCGGCCGCATTCCCATCAGCCAACCGGCACTGACGCGCAGTATCCGCAATCTCGAACAGCGCATGCGCGTCGAGTTGCTGGAACGCAACCCGCGCGGTGTGACGCCGACTGCGGCCGGCGTGCAGTTCTACAAGCACGCCAAAATCGTCCTCAACGAATGCAGTCGCATCACCAATAATATGAGTGAGTTTAGACGTGGCACCGGTGGCACTGTGCGCGTTGGTATAGCCGCCATGTTTTCTCGCTACGTTATCGATCAGGCCGCGCTGGAAGTCTCCGAAAGTCATCCCAAGCTGGCCATGGTGATTCGACTGGGGCTGTTTGAAGACCTGGTGGGTGAACTGGAAGACGGGCGCCTGGACCTGGTGTTCAGCAATCTGCCGCCCGTCAGCCTGCCCTCTGCGCTGGATGTCGAGGTGCTGGGCCAGGTGCATTCGGCCATCGTTGCCAACAGTCGGCATCCCCTGGCCAAGCGGCGAAAGGTTGAACAGGCCGAACTGGTGGATGCCAAGTGGGTGGTCATCGACCAACCGCATGCGCATGATTTTCTCGATACCTTTTTTTCCGGCGCCAACCTGCCGACGCCGCCTTACGTAGTGCGCACCAACTCGCTGGCCCTGATCCAGGCACTGATCAGCTCCGGAGAATTCCTTTCGGTTATGCCTTTGCACATGGTGGCGGCAGAAGTTTCCGCCGGCACCGTGCGCCAGCTGGCCGTCGAGCACGGCAGCGTGGAACGTGCGGCAGCGCTGCTCTCGCGGCACGGCACGCCGATACCGGCAGCAGCGGAACCGCTCATGGAAGCGATTCGTGGGGTGGCGCGGCGAGTCATGCCGCAGTCTTAAGCTCATGCCCGCGCGCTCGCGCGGATCAGGTCGGCGGCGCGCTCACCAATCATCATCGCCGTGGCATTGGTGTTGCCGCTGGTTAAACTCGGTATCACTGACGCATCGGCTACGCGCAGCCCGTCGATCTGTCGCACCCGCAACTCCGGCGTGGTTACAGACCCGTCATCACTACCCATGCGACAGGTACCGGCCGCGTGATAGCCGAGGAAAGCGGTGGCGCGTAAATAGTCGGCCCATTCATCAGCCGATTGCACCTCGGGACCCGGCAGACGTTCAGCCGTCCGATAGGGCGCAAAGGCCGAACCATTGAGCAAGCCACGCACTTGTTCGCAGCCCTTTATCAGGGTCGCCAGGTCATCGCTGTCAGCGAGCAATTGATGATCGATGATCGGCAAATCCGTAAACGAAGATGAGCGCAAAGCGACCCGCCCGCGGCCGCGCGGATGGGAAATATTCACCGCCGCCGAAATCGCCGGGCGCGGATACGGCAATACACCCTCGTCAGAAAAACTGAACGCATAGGGGCCAAACTGAACCTGCAGATCCGGCCTGGCCAGCGCCGGCGAGGAACGCAAAAACGCCACCGCGTGCGGATACGGACTGGTTGCCGGGCCGCGCCCGAAAAACAGCCAGTTAATGGCATGCAGGCCAATCTTCCAGCTATTGATCTCGGTGTTATAGGTCGGCACGTTAACGTCGATACCCACCATCCCTTCCGGATGCTCCTGCAGATTCTCACCCACACCCGGCAGGTCAGCCTGTACTTCAATGCCCAGATCCTGCAGCTGTTGTGCGGGGCCGATGCCTGAGAGCATTAAAATTTTCGGCGAACCGATGGCCCCGGCGCAGAGAATCACCTCGCGCCCGGCGAAACTCTCGCGACGCTTGCCGCGCCACTGATAGGCAATCCCGGTGCAACGACCCTGTTCGATAATCAGTCGCTCGGCCACGGCGCCTTTGCGCAATTCAAGATTGCTGCGCGAGCGAATGGGGTCCAGATACGCATGCGCGGCGCTATAGCGTCGGCCGCGCTGCTGACTGACTTCGGAATAGGCAATGCCTTCCTGATCGGCGCCGTTGTAGTCCGGGTTAAACCGTATGCCGCTTTCCACCGCTGCATCGACGAACACCTTCGCCAGCGGGTGCACGCTGCGCAGTGCCGAAGTCCGCACCGGCCCCTGCCGCCCTCGCTGCGTCTCGTCGCCGAATGGGCTGGCTTCCATACGCCGGAATACCGGCATCACCTCGGCAGCACTCCAGCCCGGACAGCCTTCGGCGGCCCAGCGGTCGTAATCGCTGGCCGCGCCGCGCACATAGAGCATGCCGTTAATGGAGCTGCTGCCGCCGCGGGTGCGCCCCGCCGGCCACAAATCAACGCGACTATTGCGACTGGCATCGGGCTCGGCCTGATAGCACCAGTCATAGCGCGGATTACCAATGGCACGAATCAGCGCCGCCGGCATCTTTATATAAGGGTGAAAATCACTGCCGCCGGCCTCCAGCAACAGGACCCGGTGCGCAGGATTTTCGGACAGGCGATGAGCCAGAGCACAGCCGGCCGAGCCGGCGCCGACAATGATCCAGTCTCTGGTGTTGGTCTCTTTCACCGGCGCAGCATAGGCAAAGCCGGTGCTGACGGCCAATAGACCGCGCGACATGCGCGATACGGAAGACGCATGGCGAAAGCTGCCACGCAGGGTTCGGGCGAGTTAAGGTAGTCGACCTACCCGTGGCAGCGATAAAAAGGTGGCAGCAAATGTCCCGTCAGGATCAGGTTAAACAGGCGTGGTGGTCGGTAATCGGGCCGGATGAGGGCGAGTCGATCTGGCAACCCCTGCCCTCGCGCGGCTATGTGACCGTGAAGCTGGAACCACAGACCATGCCCTACGATGGTTTTTCCACCGGCACACAGTTACTGCCGCCCGGCTGCAGCGTGCGCGAACACGGACATCAGCAAAATCATGAACTGATCTATATTTATGCGGGCACAGGTCGGGCCGAAATTGAAACGGACAGCTATGACCTGGTACCCGGCACGACCATACTGTTCGGCCGCTACGCGCGCCACCTGATTGAAAACACCGGCGACGTCGATATGGAACTGTTCTGGGTGTTTTTGCCGCCCGGACTGGAAAACTGGTTCCGCGCTATCGGCCAAACGCGCCAGCCCGGCGAGGCCATGCCCGAGGCATTCCCACGCCCGGACAATGTCGAAGAGGTGATGAAACAACAGCGTTTTGTCCCGCCGCGGGCAGGCTAAAAGAAAGGAACCCGGCATGCTGATTCTCAATAGCGCCGCTGTCAGCCGGGCGCTGGACCACGCGGCCTGTATCGAAGTACTGGATACGGTCATGCGCCAGGTCTCGGCCGGCAATATGGACATGCCGCTGCGCCGCTACCTGTCGATACCCGGCACCCAGGGAAAATTCACCCTGATGCCCGGCTACCTCGGCGAGCCACGCACCTTTGGCGTCAAGATCGTCAGCAAATATCCACGCGAGCCGGGCAGCCGCTACGGTTCACACGTAGGCGCCGTGATGGTGTTTGATGCCGACGAGGGCTTCCCGCTGGCACTCCTCGATGGTGCCGAGCTCACCGCTATTCGTACCTCTGCGGCCAGCGGCCTGGCCACCCGGGTACTGGCGCGTGCCGACGCGCGCGTGATGGCCGTGCTGGGTACGGGTGACGAGGCACGCCATCACGTCGCCGCCCTACTGGCTGCGCGACCCTTTAATGAACTGCGCCTGTGGGGGCGTACGGCGGCCAACGCCGCAGCGCTGGCAGAACGCCTGCGCAGGGAACACGAGCTCGCGGTAACCGTTTGCGAATCGGCGCAGTCTGCCGTGCAGGGCGCCGATGTAGTTACCACCGTCACGGCCGCGACAAGCCCGATACTCAAAGGCGAATGGCTGGCACCCGGCAGCCACGTCAACCTGGTGGGCGCAGCCGTGCGCACGGCTGCCGAAGCGGACCAGGCGGTGGTGACCTGCGGGCGCTTCTTCGTCGACTATCGGACCTCGGCCATGGACCAGGCGGGCGAGTTACTCGATGCCATAGAGGCGGGTGCGTTTAGCGAAGCACAGCTGGCCGGTGAAATTGGCGAGGTGCTGGCCGGCCAACGCGAGGGTCGCCGCAATGCTGAAGAAATTACCGTTTACAAGTCTGTGGGTGTCGCCGCGCAGGATCTGGGCGCAGGCCTGGCCTGCTGGGAACGCGCGCGCGCGCAGAAAATCGGCGTAGAAGTAGACTGGTAAGCCTAACCAGATGACGCTAATTGTTCGGCAATCTCATCGAGAATGGCCGGGTCATCAATGGTCGGCGGGGTGTCGAATTTCTCACCATCCACCAGCTGTCGCAGGCTGACGCGCAACACTTTGCCCGAGCGGGTCTTCGGCAGCCGCGCGACAATCAGTCCGCGCCGATAGGCCGCCACGGGGCCGATACGCTCGCGCACCAGCGCCACCGTTTCATCGATGACACTGGCCTCGGTCCGCTCGACGCCCGCTTTCAAGACAGATGAACGCCATCGGTACCTGGCCCTTGAGCGCATCGGCGATGCCGGTAACCGCACATTCGGCCACATCGGGATGGGTCGCGATGACCTCCTCCAGCGCACCGGTGGAGAGTCGATGCCCGGCGACGTTGATCACGTCATCCGTGCGCGTCATGACGAACAGGCAGCCGTCGGCATCAAAGTAACCGGCATCGCCGGTCTTGTAGCAGCCGGGAAATTCCGCCAGGTAAGAATCGCGAAAGCGTTCCTGGGCATTCCACAGGCCGAGCAGACTGCCCGGCGGCATCGGTAAGCGACACACGATGCTGCCGATGGTGCCCGCCGGCAGCGGGCGTACCTGCTCGTCGACCACCTCGACCTGCCAGCCGGGCATGGGCTGGCCGACGGAACCGGGCGGCACCGGAAACAGACCGAGACCCAGGGGGTTAGCCGCGATGGACCAGCCCGTTTCCGTTTGCCACCAGTGATCGATGACCGGAATCCCCAGCACCGTGCGCGCCCATTCCAGCGTGCTGGTATCACAGCGCTCGCCGGCCAGAAATAATGCCCGCAGGCTGGCCAGATCCCGTGAACCCGCCAGCGAACCCTGCGGATCGTCGCGTCGAATGGCTCGAAACGCGGTGGGTGCGGTGAACAGGACATTCACGCCATGGGTTTCCACCACGCGCCAGAACGCGCCGGCATCGGGCGTGCCCACGGGCTTGCCCTCGTACATCACCGTCGTCGCACCGCGCAGCAACGGGCCGTAAACAATGTAGGAATGGCCCACCACCCAGCCGATATCCGATGCCGCCCAGTACACATCGCCGGCATCAACGCCATAGACGGCCTGCATCGACCAGTTCAGCGCCACCGCATGGCCGCCATGATCCCGCACCACGCCCTTGGGCTGGCCGGTGGTACCGGAGGTGTAGAGGATATACAGCGGATCCGTCGCGGCGCAGGGCACGCAATCGGCCGGCGCGGCCGCGGCGACAAAATCTTGCCATTCAATGTCGCGGCCGGCGGTCAATTCCGCCTGCGACTCGGCACGCTGCAAAATCACACAGTGGCGGGGCTGGTGTTGCGCTAACTCGAGCGCCTGGTTAAGCAGGGGCTGGTAATGGACCACCTTGCCCGGCTCCAGACCGCAGCTGGCCGAGACCACCAGTACCGGCCGGGTATCGTCTATCCGTGCCGCCAGTTCACGCGCCGCAAAACCACCGAACACCACCGAATGCACCGCACCAATGCGCGCGCAGGCCAGCATGGCGATAACCGCTTCCGGCACCATGGGCATATAAATGATGACGCGATCGCCATAGCCGACGCCTTCGGCCTGCATGGCACCGGCGAATTCAGCCACGGCTGCGCGCAGTTCGGAAAAACTGAAGCGCCGCTGCGCACCCGTCATGGCGCTATCCCAGATCAGCGCCAGGCGTTCACCGTGGCCGGCGTCGATGTGCCGGTCCAGGGCGTTGTAGCAGGTATTCAGGCGACCGCCGGCAAACCAGCGGCCATGTGCCTGTGCCGAAACATCGCAGACCTGTTCAAACGGCGTAATCCAGTCAATGCCGGTCGCGGCATCAGCCCAGAAGGCCTCGGGGTCCTTGCGCCAGCGGGCATAGGTGTCGGCGTAGCTCAAAGCATCAGCTCCCGGCAGCAGTTAAAAAATGATTAGACTGTAAAGCTGGCCAACGATCCAATAGATTGTTGCGTCGTTTCGATAGCCGCGTGGCATGAAGCAGGCAAACAGATGAAAAAAATGCAGGTCGACATCGGCGACGCGCAGCTTGCGGTAGAGATTGAGGGCCATGGTCCGCCGCTGCTGCTGATTGCCGGTCTCGGCGGCCGCCTGGCTTTCTGGCGGCAGCAGCGCGCTGCCCTGGCGGAAAAATTTCAGCTGGTGTTGCACGACCATCGCGGCACCGGCAACAGCAGCCGCGACGAGATCAGCTACTCGGTGGCGCAGATGAGCCAGGACGTGCTGCGCCTGCTCGATGCGCTGGACATCGAAAAAGCCCACCTGCTCGGCCACTCTACCGGCGGCGCCATCGTGCAGCACATTGCCCTGTATCATGAACAACGCGTGGAAAGCATTGTGCTGAGTTCAAGCTGGGCCGAGCAGGATCCGTTTTTCAGGCAATTATTCGACCTGCGCCGGGACATTCTCGCGCGGTGCGGCGCACGTGCCTATCTGCTCGATGGCTTATTGCGCGCCCTGCCGGCGGCCTGGCTGCAGCAGCGTGGTGATCAGCTGGGTCAAATGCTCGATGACCGACTGGCCGATTTTCCCGGCGAAGTCATCGAGCAGGCGCGTATCCAGGCCGTCTGCGATTTCAACGATGGCATCCATGCCGAACGCATTGCCAAGCCGACCCTGGTGATCTGTGCCGAAGACGATCAGATTACACCGGTGAATTTTTCACGCACGCTGGCGGCACGCATTCCCGGCGCTGAACTGCAGCTGCTACCCAGCGGGGGGCACTTCTGTCCGCAAATCGACGCTGAGCGCTACAACAGCCTGGTAATGGATTTTCTTTGCCGATAGCAGCGACGGCAGGCGCCTAGCGCAGCAACAACGACTCATCGATGGCGACAAACTGATCGGCAGCGGCAATCAGCGCGACAGCGGTCAGCTCGGGCACACTAAATACCTGCGAGCGAGTCTTGAAGCGCTGGCGAATTCGCCGTAGCAGCACCGCGAAATCGCCGTCGCCGGATAGCAACACAACGCCGTCACCCGCCTGCGCAGCCTCGTAGACGTCCAGGGCAATACCCACGTCCCAATCGGCCTTGGTCGAGCCATCCTGACGCTGCAACATGGGTTTCAGGCGCACATCAAAGCCGATGGCGCGCAGGATATTCTGAAATTGCGCCTGCTTCTCGTCGCCGCGGTCGGTGGCATAAGCCACAGCAGTGACAATTTCATGCTTGTCGCCAATCCGCGCCCAGAACTTGTTGTAATCAAAATTCGCCCGATAGGCCTGACGACAGGTGTAGTAAATGTTTTGCACATCGACAAACACGCTAATGCGTTCCGGAGCAGACTGATTCATGCGGACACTATAGCCGGGTTGGCGGCGCCGGGGCTCGGGCAATTCCCGATCAGCAGCCGCTGCTACTGCAATCGCCGCATGACAGCGAAGTAGTCTTTGCCGCGATTGATGCGCAGATCACCGTCGAGATAGGTGACCGTGGAGTCAGAAGCCGGCGCGCCCGGCATCAGCGGAATTTCCAGCGCCAGCGGTGTGCCTTCCGGCAAGTTTCAAAGCGCTGCGAAGTTGCGCGGGCGAAACAGCAGCACTGCCAGGCACAAACTCTATGCGTCGGAAGCGTACTTCCAGCAAATTGGACTGCGTGGCCGAAATCGACAGGTCGGCCGTGGCGATATACAAAGCCGGTACTGCCTGCGCGCCCACCTGCATCACCATCATGTTGCGGTAAAAACCCTGCGCGGGGCGCAGTTCCTGCACCACCTGCTCAATGCGCGCGGTACCGCCCTCGGCCCCACCGCCCGGCATGGCGCGGGTCATGAACGACAAATCAATCTCGCCGAAAATTCCCTGGCTGCTGAACAAGGTCAGCCACTGGCCGGCAGCGGCGCTCGCATCGGCCTGCAAATCCGGCGGTCCGACGAGTTGCTCGAGCTTGGCCGCGGCGGCGTCGATGGACCGGGTTACATCCGCATCAGGCGCCGAACCTGGCTGATAGGCTTCCAGGGCCTGCAGCAGTTGCGCGCGGGCTTCGCTTTTGGCATGGCCGGCGGCCACAAGCAGTGTGGGTACCAGGTAAAACGTCAGCATCAAGATGATGGAGAAAGTGTTTCGATAAGTTCTGTTCATACGCCAAGCTAGCATTCCAAATACAAGGCGTCGAGTCGAAACGCTTCTGGCATAGCGGACTCGACTACGCGAAGATGCGCCGGTGAACGCCGACATCAATAAACGCCGCTGTTGCCGGGACCTGGCGTGAGTCGGCCCGGTCGCAAACCCTGGTGGGGAGATGGCGTGCAATTTGCCTGCCAGGGCAGCGGCCAGTGTTGCGTATCGCGTGGCAGCTACGGTTACGTGTACGTGACCCTGGAAGATCGCCGTCGCCTGGCTGCTCATCTCGGCATCGCAACGGCCAAGTTCACCCGTCAGTACTGCCACAAAGCCGAAGACGAACAGTTCTTCCTGATCAATGAGCAGCCGGAGTGCCGTTTTCTCGACGGTGCGCGCTGCTCGGTCTACACCGCCCGGCCCACGCAGTGCCGCACCTGGCCGTTCTGGCCGGAAAACATGCGGCCCAAAAGCTGGAATAGCGTGGCGGCTTTTTGTCCCGGTGTCGGCCAGGGCGAGATCGTGCCGGCCGAAAAAATTGTGGAAATACTCAGGACGCAGCGTCGCGCCACGGAACAAGGCTAGTAGCGGCGACGACGAGCCAGCGTTCAGCAGCCCTCGCGGGCCAGTAAACGATCGTCCGTATCCAACCATCCGCCGATACTTTGCAAAGGCTGCAGCGAACCTGCCCGTGCAACCCAGGCCGCCACAGCATAGCGATGCGATGCCGGCAATTGCCCTGGCGCAGAGAATTCACCCCGCAACGCATCGCCCGCTGCCGCCAATGGCACTTCCTGTAAGTGCAGCACGACAAAATCGTGTCGCAATGTCTTACCTCGGTTTTCGCCGCGCCTGACTTCACTGCGCTGATCGAATCCTAGCCAGGCGACGTAAGCTACGTATGTGCCGGGCGCAGCGTACACACTCAGCGAACCCTGTGCGTCTGCGTAGCCCAGCTGCAAATTGACGGACGCTGTTTGCTCTTCGGCAGGCGGTTGCGAGCGGCCATCGAACCAGCCGCGCCACTCGTTGCCGGCCAGCACGAAACCCGGGGTATACACGCTGGAAATATCACCGGCCCTGGCATAAGCGCGCTGTCGATCGCTGAAAGCCTTACTGGCAAATCGATCAGTCCAGCCAATGTAGTCCCAATAGTCTACGTGAAAGGCCACCGGCACCACGCGACACCAAAGATCTGGGCTATCCAGCAGGCTGCTTAGCCAGCGATCGGCCGGCGGGCAGCTGCTGCAGCCTTCCGACGTATATAGCTCCAGTAACTGGGCCTGCTCTGCCGTGCTACTGAGGTCTACGGCGTGACCCGGCTGGATCACGAACAGCAAACTGCACAGCGATATGAAACCTGAAGTACGCACGGGAATTTGGACCGCCAAAGCCGATTTCAGTTCCGCGCAGGATTACATTTGCCGGTAATGGCAGGCGCTTGTCTGCGCCTGGGGTTCAATGCGTGTCTGTGAGCCGGCCCGTCGCCGACTTCCGCACCAGCATTTCGCTATCATGAGCATAGTCTCTGCGCCGAGGCTTTATCCTTCAATCGGCGCAGCTCCCTGCCTCACCGAAGCCATGCACCTATGAAAGCCGACCACATTCGCTGCCAGAACGACCTCAGCTTGTTCAAGGCCCTGCTCGAAAAATCCGAAGTTATCCGTGTTAACGAACACCTGGCAGCAGCGGCCGAAGAAGGCCCTACGGGTGTACGTCGCCAGCTGCTGGCCACCGCGGTGCGCCTCACGCGCAACATGTCGCCGACGGTCTACAGCATGCTGGACGACTGCTGCGAGAAGCTCGGCGTGGAAATTCCCATCGAGCTGTATGTCTATGCCGGCGCGCAATTCAACGCAGCTTGCGTGAAGCCGGAAGATGGACGGCTAATCATCCTGTTCACTTCCAGCCTGCTGGAAAGTTTCACCGGCAGCGAACTACGCTTTGTGATTGGCCACGAACTTGGCCACCACATCTACCAGCACCATGACATTCCTATTGGCTACGTGCTGCGCGGCGACGCCCGGCCCGACCCGAAGCTGGCGCTGGAATTATTTGCCTGGTCGCGCTACGCAGAAATTTCCGCCGACCGCGCCGGTGCCCATTGCGCGCAGGACCTGCAGGGCGTGGGTCGAGCGCTGTTCCGGCTGAGTTCCGGATTGAGCAACGATGTCATCAACTTTAATCTCGAGGAGTTCCTGGCCCAGGTCGACGACATGCAGGTGGTGGATGCCAAACCGGGCCAGGGCGCACCTACCGCCGACTGGTTCAGCACACACCCGTTCAGTCCGCTGCGGGTGCATGCGCTGAAGCTGTTTCATGAAAGTGAGTTCATGCAGGACGGCGGCAGCCTCCGCCGCCGAGCTGGAAGTAGCCGTACAGCGACTCATGGCGCTGATGGAGCCCAATTACCTGGAAGGCAAGACCGATACCGCGGAGGCCATGCGCCGTTTGTTCTTCGCCGCCGCGTTGGTGATCGCCGATGCCAGTGGCGGCATCAGTCCGGCTGAAATCGAAGTCTTTGAAGAATTCGCCGGCGCAGGTAGTTACAGCGAGAATCTGGATCTGGAAAAACTCGCCAGGGAATTACCGGAACGAATTCGCAAGGTCGTGGAGACCACCAGCCCGACGCAAAGAATGCGCGTTCTTCAAGACCTCAGCATCGTCGCCCGCGCAGATTACGACCTGATGCAGACGGCGCGCTGCAAACTGGAAGAACTGGCACGGGCGCTGGGAGTGGCAACGCTGTTCGTCGATCAGTGCCTCGGCTGCGAGGTAGACCTGGACTGACAAACCCGGCTCTCGCTTGTCGACTGCTGTCGCCAAGACGGCCCGCCATTTAATTGACGCAGGTGGGCAGCAAGCGTATAAAAGACACTGATGACGCGAATTGTTCCCTTGGTATAAGAGGGGGCCTTCGCGTTTTTTTGTGCCCGCGTGATTGACACGCATCAGGAAAATGATAATGAAAAGAATTCACTGGAAAACCCTCTGCGGTTTAGCGCTGTTCGGCCTCGTCTCCGCCGGCGCGCAAGCGGCACAGGTTAACGTCTTCGCCAAAGCTACTTTTCTCGGTACCTATGCGGTGGAGCTCGAGATTTCAGATTTTGGTGATGCCAATAGCGTCGACCTGGTACATCCTGACCTCGGAACATTTCCCCTGGCCTTCGACAGCGGCGAGAGCAACTGGGACGTGGAAGCCGAGGACCTGAGCCTGGGCGATCTAGGTGCGTTTTTCGACACCACGTTCCAACTGGTAATCGATCTCAGCAGCGGGGGCCAAAGCATTTACGAGGGCGCGCGTGTTGGCCCGCCCGGCGCGGGCGATTTTCCGACACCCGCGCTGAGCCTGAGCGTGGTGCCGAGCAGCAGCCCGGAACGACCCACTGCCAGCTGGACCGGTGGCGACGGATCGGCCGGGCAAATGATTATTACCTACGCCTCGGCCGACGATGAGTTCACCAATGGCTTTGAACCGGCCGAGGCGAACAGTTCGCGCGACCTTAACCAGGATCTGGCGATCGGCGTGTATGACGTCTCGCTGGGCTTCTATAACTTCCTGGATCCGGCTGCGCTGACTCTGCTGACAGGCGACGATGTGCTGGCCACCGATCAATTGAATCTCGCTTACGTGGGCGAAACTTTCACCGGCTATACCGTAGTGCCGCTGCCGGGCGCACTGTGGTTGTTGCTATCGGGCCTGGGCAGCCTGGTGATTGCGCGGCAGCGGAAACGCACCTGATCAGCACGGGCAACCTGCCGTCCGAGGCGGAGATGATCCGAATTCTCAGCGGCCAGGATCAGCTGAGTGAAGGCGTGCAGTGGTACTTTGGCGCAGCCGAATCGATCCCGCTGCCAGGCGCGGCCTGGCTGTTTGCTTCGGCGCTCGGATTTCTGGGTTGGCGCCGATATCGGAGTGACTAGGCAAGGATAGGCGGCCCGCGGCGCCAGGCCTTGTCACCGCTCGCCTGAACCCGGACCGAGGCTCGCCGACTCACCAAAGATCAGTCGCAAAAAGATGCCGACCGCGGGCGGCGTAACTAAACACCCGGCACCAGCAGAAAAAACATCCCAGCTTGCATTGCCGTCACCAACGGTTTGTGCCATACAACATCGCCCCGACTGGTGGAGAGATGCGATGGAAGCGGCAACCGAGCTTAAGCCCTGGGAAACCCTGCGAGAACTGCTCGAGGCGGGGCGCGAGCAGGCTTTGGTCGATTATCTCGACACGCTTTCCGGCGACGACACCTTGCGGGCCTTATTCCGACTCAGCACCGAGGAACAGGCGCAGCTGATGCGCTGCCTGCCGCTGGAAGCGGCGGCCGAACTGCTGGAAGAAGTACCGGATACCCATGCGGCCGACATCCTCGATGATCTGACCCCGAAGGAAGCCGCATCCATCGTTGCGGAGTTCGACAGCGACCAGGCCGCCGACGTGCTGGGCGAACTGGACGACGAAGATCTCGAAGACATCCTTGAGGAGATGGAACCCGAGGAAGCGCGCGAAGCACGCCGCCTGATCAACTATCCGTACGACACCGCGGGCGGCCTGATGATGACCGAGTTCCTCGCCTACACCGGCGCGAAGCGAGTGCGTGAAGTCATCCACGATTTATCCGTACGCGACGAAGACGTGCCGCTATACCTGCTGCAGCAGATCTACGTGGTACGTCCATCGGGGCGACTGCGCGGCGTGGTCAACCTCAATGACATTGCCTTCGCCGATCCGCAGCGGCAGCTGGCTGGCTTGATCAGGGAAGCCGACAGCGCGCATGTAGCGGCCAGCCTTGATGAACTCGAAGAATTTTTTGAAGCGCACGACCAGGTGGTTGCGCCGGTCATCGACGACGACAATCGACTGCTCGGCTTACTGCGTCGGCGCGCCGTCTACGACGCCATCGCCGAAAAAGCCGACGAAGATGCCATGAAGATGCAGGGTATCGTCAGCGGTGAAGAACTGCGCTCTATGCCCGTTTCACAACGCGCCCGACGCCGGCTGTCCTGGCTAAGCGTCAACATCGTGCTGAACATTATCGCCGCCGGCGTTATCGCGGCCTATGAAGATACCCTGACGGCCGTCATAGCGCTGGCCGTTTTCCTGCCCATTGTCTCTGACATGAGCGGCTGCTCCGGCAACCAGGCCGTCGCGGTGAGCATGCGCGAGCTGACGCTTGGCATCGTGCGCCCGGCCGATGTGTTTCGTGTCTGGCGAAAGGAGGCGCTGGTCGGCCTGATTAACGGCCTGGCGTTGGGCACACTGATCGGGCTGGCTGCCTGGCTGTGGAAAGGCAATATCTGGCTGAGCGGCGTCATCGGCGTAGCGCTGGCCGCTGAATACCGTGGTGGCCGTGTCCATCGGCGGCACCGTGCCGTTAATCCTGAAGAAACTGCGCGCCGACCCGGCGGTAGCGTCCGGACCAGTACTCACGACCATCACCGACATGTGCGGTTTCTTCCTGGTACTCAGCCTGGCGAGTCTCGTTTTACCGAGACTGGGCTGATGTAGCTGCAAGAAAGCTCGCCTGTAGTTATAGCTGTCAGCTCACTAAGTTTTCGCCAGTCCGTGACTTACACCCGCGCAGGACAATGCCGAAAAAGACACGCACGCGACTAAATGCGCGCCTATGCCAGGTTCATCCGGATAGCGTTTAGGGAATAGACGTGATCTATGCTCAGCGCGGACGCAGGTTGAACTCAAATCTCTGGCGGCCCTGGAACCCCTGTGCGACGTAGAGCTGCCCCATGGCTTCGACCGCTCGCGCGTGGTTCAATTTGCCAACGTCCAGAGGCACCAGGCCAACCGCAGTTACCAGGTCTGCCACTCGGGCTTTCGCCGCATCGTCGTTGCCGGCCAGCGGAATAGTGATCGGACCGCCCGCTGCACTTGGGTCGGACATGAAAGCACTGGTCAGGGTATTGAACGCTTTTACCACGCGAGCACCCGGTGCCCAGGCCTGAATTTGTTCGGCCGCCGACGGGCTGGCGGCCAGCGTAATCGACTTCTCCGCACCGAAGGCCAGGGCATTGATCGGGTCGATGATGATCTTTCCGTCCAGCGAGCCCAGTCCCTTTACGATCTTTTCTGCCGCAGCCCAGGGGACAGCCAGCAGAATTATGTCGGCGGTTTTAGCGGCCTGGGCGGGCAGTTGCACCGTAGCGCCATTGCCTGTCTCGTTGACCAGCAGCAACACATCGGCGTCGCGCGGCCGGCGCGATCCGTACACCACTGTGTGACCGACGGCGGCGAAACGGGAACCCAGGGCGCTGCCCACGCTGCCGGTGCCAATTACTGCAATAGTCTCCGCCAGTGCGACGCTTGCCAGCAAACAGCTCAGAACGGTGACTACGCTAAGGTGACGCAGCTTCATGGCGAGATTCCTTCTGGTTGAGCGAGCCTGGCCGGCGTCGCGCGACAGCGGCAAAAGTATTACAGGAGCAACGGGCTTGATACTTTCAGTTCAGCTGCGGCGCTGACACTCTAGGCGACTAGCTGCCCAGCACTCGCAGCGCGGCCCGTTCGCCTGATTCCGCGGCGCCTTCCATGCCCGGCTCTGCAATTCGGAAGTGTTCACCCGCAAACTGGATGCGGCCAGTATCCGCGTCAAGGGCTGCAATGACATCTGCCATTTGTCCCGGCAACCATTCGTGCTTGTTGCCGCGCACGTAGGGATTTCGCCCCCACGAAAAATTGCCGGCGTAGCGGACCTTGCCGCGCGTGGCCGGACGTATCCGGTTTAGTATGCCGGTCGCATACTGCGCAAGCTCAGCTTCCGGCAGCGCGTCAATCTGCCGGGCAGCGCGACCGTTTATCCAGCAGTCAAGATATTCGATCTCATCGCTCCCGAATTCTGCCGCGGCAAAAACCCGCTCCAGCGGGGAATCCGTAAACAGGCTGGGCTCGCCGATATCGTCGTCCCAGAACGGCTTCTCGACGGCGAAGTAAATGTGGGACGTGGAGGTGCTGTTGCTGGCATAGACAAGCCGGCCCAGCTTGCCCGCCAGTGCCGGCCGCCAGTGAATCTGCCCGACGACGGCCAAAGGTGCCGCGCAAACGAGGTGCCCGGCGCGGTAGCGCGCACCGCTGCGGGTCTCTACCGCTACACCTTGGGCATCGTGGTCAACGGCTACTACGGATTCCTCCAGGCGCACCCGGTCGCCCAGATATGCCGCCATTGCGTCGGTTAGCACGCCGGTCCCGCCTTTCAGGTGGACAAAGCTGCCGGGCGTGCCAGGTTCGTATAAGGACCGGTTGCCTGCCGCACCGTCGCCCATGGCCCAGGCCAGGCGCTGCACATCGCGTAAATACTGCAGCGCGGATACCTGCTCAAGGCTGTTTGCATTGATCGTAATGTCGATCAGACCCAACGCGCCGGGCGAAACCCCGCGACGGCGCAAGTAGTCTGCGAGCGAAATGTCCAACGATTGTGCTGCGGGATCGAGCCACTCGAAGGGTTCTGCCAACGGCAGGTTCGAAGTAAGCATCCGGTTCTCGAGCGTGCGCGGATGCAAAGCGCGTTCATCGCCTGTGGTCGGATTGACCTTGGCGTCCGCCCAGTCCTTGGAGCTTATGAGCTGATCGCCAATGGCAATGCCCATCCCGCCACGCATGGTCGGGTTCAGCAGTTGAATATCAAATCGATTGATATAGTTTCGCACGCGCGAATACAGCGGGCCGACTGTCGTGGCACCGGGGTTCAGCGTGCCGAGCGACGATTCGACCGACCGCATGCGCCCACCGACCTGCGTGTCGGCTTCCAACACCAGCACGCTTGCGCCCTCGTCAGCCAGCGTGATCGCTGCGGTGAGGCCGGCTATACCGGCACCGATCACGATGACATCGGCCTGCTCCGGCGCAGCTCTGAGCCGGCCACCGGCCAGCGCCGAAGCAAGAAAAATTCCTGAACCCAGCAGGTGCCGGCGGTTAATTGAATCCCGCGGTTTGTGTGCGTTGTTGTTCACTTAGGTTGTACTCCCGGTACCCGCTAGTTAGTTCCCCGGCTGTTCCCGGTTCGTGAAACCATGCCATCGGGCCGACGCCTGCACGCGGCGCAAGGCCATTGCTCCAACCTGGAGGCAATCACAACGATCAGACAGCCGAGCTCCTTTCTAACAGATAAGCACGGTGACGGAAACCGCCGGTCACGCGGCCAAAGCCTGCAAGCTGCGAAAGCCCCGGCCAGCGCGCCGGGATTTCTTTGCCGCGTGCACAGGCCGTTGCAGTCGCGCCCGCTGTGCACCACAGAATCAGATTCATGGCAGGCAGAAATACCGCAACCAGCCAGAGCGCGGCCGCGGGCAGCGCCGGCGTATTTTAGGAATAATGCGCACTGCACTCTCTAACGTCGGAGCGAGATATGAACCTGGATCAAGTCGGCCAAACGCTGGAAAAGCGAATCACCGAGAGCCTGGAGCTACACAACAATCCGCGCTTCGATCATTTAGCCACCCTGCACGACCTGCAGGGCAAAGACACCGGCTACCTGAAAGCCTATACCGGCCCCGGCATCGAGAAAGCCAGCAGCTTGTCCATCAACCTGTTACCCATGGGCCTGTACTTCAATATCAACATCATTCCCGATTACCACCTGGATGTGCCGCGCTTTACCTATGAAGGCATGCTCTCGCCACAGGGCTCGCAACTCTCCATCGATCTGTACCCGGATATCGATCCGATCATGCAGTTCGAATCCTTCAGCAAAGACTATGCGGGCATCGAGAAAATCTTTGACGCAGCCAAGGCAGACACCAGCATCAGTTTCGAGCCATCACGGCAGGCGCATATGCGCGCACTGGTATCGCCCTTCTTCCTGTGCGGTTTTGGTGTTGCAGAGCATGCTCTGGACGCGGTAGAAACTTACGCTGCTCATTACTACGATGAATGGCTGCACCTGTTTCAGCAGCAGCGCCAGCTCACGGACGCTGAAGCGGCACAAAGAAAAACCCGCCGCGATCATATTGCCAGCACCATCATGACGCTGGACCCGGATCGCGGCATGGTCGTGCAGATCTATGGCGAGGAAGTGACGCAGGCGATTCAGGATGCAACCATGCTGTGACGGCATCGTTACCCCCTATGACCAATGGCAGGATAGACGGGCCTACCGGGGCGATTCAGCCATAGCCGGCTGCTTAAACATTCGGACAGGAGCACACTAGACATGCCAAGCAGAGAAGAATCTTTAGCAGTGCTGCGCGCGCATAGATTTATGAGCCTGGCTACATTCCGCAAAAGCGGCGAGGCAGTTGCCACTCCCTTGACCTATGCCGAAGCGCCCGACAGCGATAATTTCTATATGGTCACCGGGTTGACCACGGGCAAGGTGAAACGGCTCAGAAACAATACCGCCGTGCAGCTCGCACCCTGCGACCAGAAAGGCAATTTGCTCGGCACACCGGTGCCGGGACGGGCGCGCATCCTGACGCCGGAGGAAAACAAGACGCTGCTAAAAGACGTCAAGTTCCGGGCCCCGGCCCTGGTGCTGTTCGCGTTCAATATTATCCGCCGTCTTCGCTGGGGCGGGAATGTCTACCTGGAAATAACGGTGGACTAAGCAAACGGGCAGCGAGGAAACTTACTCAGCCGCGCTAAAAACCCAGCCTTGCCGGACCACCCTCAGACAGGAATACCCAATAAAAACGCCGCCCTTGGGTAAGCCTATAGCCGCCGCACCCGAAACGAACGCCCTTTCATTTTGCCTTCCGTCAGTTTGAGCAATGCTGCCTTGGCAACATCGCGGTGTACCGCCACGAACGCACAAGTATCAAAAATATCGATCTTGCCCACCTGCTTGCCGGGCACCCCGCTCTCGCCCGTCAGCGCGCCCAGGATATCGCCAGGCCGCAGTTTCTTTTTCTTCCCGCCGTCCACCTGCAGGGTCACCATAGCCGCCTTGTCGGGCTTTTCTTCCAGCCAGCGTTTCGGCGGCAGGTTCTCAGCAACAAGTTCGCGCTGCAGGTAGTCGGCCAGCGCATCGATCTTGTGGCGCTCGGCATCACTGTACAAGGTCATTGCCATGCCCTGGCTGCCGGCGCGGCCCGTGCGACCGATGCGATGCACGTGTATCTGGCTGTCGCGTGCCGGCTGGTAGTTGATCACCGCGTCAAGCTCATCAATATCCAGACCGCGTGCTGCCACATCAGTAGCCACCAGCAGCGATACACTCTTATTAGAGAAACGCACCAGGGTGCGCTCACGCTCACGTTGATCAAGATCGCCATGCAGGGCCAGCACGCTGAAACGCTGGCTGCGAAGGGCCTCGGCCAGGGCCTGGGTTTCCAGCTTGGTTTCGCAAAACACCACGGCCGAGGCGGGACGATGGGCCAGTAACAGCAAGCGTAAGGCCTGCTGACGATGCGCTTCATCTTCTACCCGGTAAAAGTGCTGCTCAATAGTGGCCTCGTCATGCGTTTCTGTCTGCATTACCCGCACCGGCTTGCGCATCACGCGCCGGGTAATGGATTGAATAGCATCGGGATAGGTTGCGCTGAACAATAAGGTCTGGCGCTGCGCCGGGATGCATTTAACAATGGCTTCGAGCGAATCCTGAAAACCCATATCCAGCATGCGGTCGGCCTCATCGAGGACCAGCGTATGAACCTGGTTCAGCTGCAGGCTACCCTTGCCGAGATGATCTTCGATGCGACCCGGCGTGCCGACCACCACATCGGCGCCATGGCTGAGCGAAGCAGCTTGCGGCGAGTACGGCAAACCGCCGCACAGGGTCAGCACTTTCACATTCGGTGTGGTGCGCGCCAGCTCGCGAATCGCCTTGGCCACCTGGTCGGCCAGCTCGCGGGTGGGACAAAGCACCAGTGCCTGCACTTTGCCGCGTGCCGGTTTGAGTTTAGACAGCAACGCCAGACCAAAGGCTGCGGTCTTTCCGGAGCCGGTCTTGCCCTGGGCAATGACATCCTCGCCGGCGAGCATCGGCGGCAGGCTTTGCGCCTGGATCGGCGTCATCGCCGTATAGCCCAGTGATGCCAGGTTACGCAGCATTTCCGGCCGGAGATCCAGCACAGCGAAAGTGTTCTGATTCAAGGGATATTCCTGCTTAGAGCAATGCCGCGGCGAGCTTACTTGATGGCAGCGGACGAGCCCGCGATATTTCGGCAGGCAAACCCGACGCTGCCCTGCCTTTGCTCGCCAGGTCGACAGATTAAGGGTGCTCGACAACGCCGTCAGGCCAACAGGATACACCTCATCTACTGTACTTTTTATTAATAAAAACAGCTATTTACTACTAAATAGCTGATCCAGACGCGATCAGCAATAATGAACCTGTTAGCAACAATGACAATAACGTCGGAATCTAGAACCGACGAGGTTGCGCACACCGGCGGCCCCGGCAGGTTCCTGCGTGGAGGACAAGCCAATGAAACAACTTTTTTTCGTGGCCAGCCTGGCCCTGCTCTGTAACGCGTGTGGCGGCGGCATCGACTCCTACAGCGAAGGCGCCCGCGCCCAGGCCGACATCATGCGCGAAATGATTGAAGTACTGGAAGACGTGGACGATGAGGATTCGGCCGAAGATGCCGCCGGAGAAATCGAAGCTCTCGGCGTGCGCCTGCGTGAGATTTCCATCCAGGTCAGCGAATTGCCACGACCGTCGGCGGAGGAAATGCAGGCGATCATCCGCGAGCAGTCCGAATCTCAGCGCGAGATTCAGCTAAAAACCGCCGAGCAGATGATGAAGCTGGCGCAATACGAATCCCTGACGAATGCCTGGACCCGGGCCATGTCGAACATGCGCTAGTTGGCCCGGCCCGCGAATGGGCCACACAACGGCCGAGAGTCAGCCGATCGGTGGTGATCGCCCTGACTGCGGTAAAATTGTCGACCCCTAGTCGATAAGCGCCCCTACGTCGTGATCCCAGCTCCCCGCACCTGCTTTTTCGTCCGCCTGCTGCCGACCTTGATACTCGGCCTGCTGGCTGCCTGTGGCTCGGAACCGCCCGCGCCCGTTGGCCCCACCGCGGGCCTGGTGGTCACCACGGCGATGCCGGAAACCCGCGAGATTGTTCGCGACCTGGTGGCCTCCGGCTCCGTGGCCGCCTGGCAGGAAATGTCACTGGGCGTAGAGCTGACCGGTATTCGTGCCGCCGAGGTGCTGGTGGAAGTGGGCGATGAGGTGATTGCAGGCCAGACTTTGGTGCGCCTGGACCAGCGCACTTTGCGAGTGCAGGCTCGCCAGGCCGAAGCCAGCCTGGCCCAGGCAAACGCCAGCCTCGAACTGGCTCGCGCGAATGCCAAACGCGCTGAATCCCTGGTCGAAGAAGGATTGGTGTCCTCCAGTGAACTGGACCAGCTGCGGGCCGACCTGTTGGGCGCAGAAGCCCAGCTCACCACCGCCGAGGCTAATCTCGAAGCAGCGCGCCTGAATCTAAGTTTTGCGACCCTGTCCGCACCCGACGCCGGCGTGATTTCGTCCCGCACGGTGCAACCCGGCCAGGTAATCACCACCGGTAACGAACTGCTGCGCATGATTCGCAACGGCCGGCTGGAATGGCGCGCTGAACTGGCCGAGCGTGATCTCACCCGCGTGCGGGACGGCGCGACCGTGGTCCTCATCGCGCCCAATGGCGAGAGCGTCACCGGCCGGGTGCGCACGGTGTCGCCGGCCGTGGATCCGGTCAGCCGCAACGGTTTACTGTACGCCGACTTACCCAACCCCGGCCCGCTGCGCGCCGGGATGTTTGCACAGGGACGGATTTTTCTCGGCGAGGCAGTGGCGCGCGTGCTGCCGCGCGAGTCGGTGGTGTTTCGCGACGGCTTTCCTTATGTATTCGTGCTGAGCCCCCTGGATGAAGGCGGCGGTACGCTGCTGAAGGTGGAACGCCGGCGCATCAGCACCGGCAGCCAGCAGGGCGATCTCACCGAGATCATGACCGGCCTGAATGCCGGCGAGCGCGTGGTACAACGCGGCGCCGGCTTTTTAAGCGACGGCGACATCGTGCGCGAAGCTGTTGCGCCGGACAGCGCGGTGGCAGCGCAATGAACGTATCGCGCTGGGGCGTTAACAACCCGGTCGCCGCGGTGATCATTTTCGTCGTGATGTGCCTGGCCGGTCTGTTCGGCTGGCGCCAGCTGGCGATCGCCGTGCTGCCCGATTTTAAAGTACCGGAAATCACCATCACCGTGACCCTGCCCGGCGCGGCGCCGGCGCAGCTGGAAACAGACGTCACGCGCAAGATTGAAGACGCTGTGGCCACCCTGATCGATGTGGACAAGGTGCTCTCCACCATCACCGAGGGCCGCTCGGCCACGCGCATTCAGTTTGACCTCGGTCGCGATATGAACCTGGCCATCGAGCAGGTGCGTGATGCCATCGATCGCATTCGGGTCGACCTGCCGCAGGATATTGACGAGCCGGAAATCGCCCGGGTCAATGCCATCGGCGGTTCACTCTTATCTTATGCGGTGCTCTCCGATCGCCTGGCTGCCGACGAACTGAGCTGGTTTGTCGACGATACCGTGCGCAAGGCCATGTTCGACGTGGCCGGCATGGGCGAATTCTTTCGCGTCGGTGGCCTCGACCGCGAAGTGCGTGTGGCGCTGCGGCCGGACGTGCTGCAGGCCTATGGCATTACCGCCGGTACCGTCTCCGCCGAACTGGCGCGCGTCCAGGTAGAACTCTCGGGCGGACGCACCAACCTGGGTGGCGGCCAGCAGGCCGTGCGCACCCTGGCCGGGGTAAAAAGTGCCGGCGAGCTGGCCGGCATTCCTATCGGTCTGCCCGACGGGCGTGCCGTGCGACTCTCAGACATCGCCACGGTAATCGATGGCTTCGCCGAACCGAAAGACATGGCGCTTTTGAACGGTAAGTCGGTGGTCTCGTTCACCGTCCAGCGCGCCAAGGGCACCAGCGAGGTAGAAGTCGGCCGCGATATTCGCCAGCGCATCGTTGAACTCAGCGCCGAGCATCCGCAAGTGCAGTTCGTGGAAGTGTCTTCACAGGTGGAAGCCTCAGAAAACTCTTACTACGCCTCGCTGACTATGCTGCTGGAAGGCGCGCTGCTGGCCGTCGCCGTGGTCTGGTTCTTTTTGCGTGACTGGCGGGCCACCTGGATCTGCGCGGTGGCATTGCCACTGTCGGTGATTCCCACCTTCGCCGTGATGCACTGGTTCGGCTTTAGCCTCAACCTGCTCTCGCTGCTGGCTTTCGCCGTGGTGATCGGCATTTTGGTGGACGATGCCATTGTTGAAGTGGAAAACATCGCCCGTCATCGCGCCATGGGCAAGAGCGCCGAAAAGGCCGCGCTGGATGCGACCGATGAAATCGGCCTGGCAGTAATCGCCACCTCGGTCACCCTGGCCGCGGTGTTTGTACCGGTGGCCTTTATCCCTGGCGAAGTGGGTTTGTTCTTTCGCGAGTTTGGCTGGACCGCAGCGACGGCCGTGCTGTGTTCGCTGTTAGTGGCGCGCCTGCTTACGCCGATGCTGGCGGCCCGCTACCTGGGCGAAATGGCCAGCGAGCACAAAGATCCCAAATGGATGGCCGGCTACCTGCGCTGGGTGGATGCCGCCCTGCGCCACCGCGGTCGTACGCTGTTGCTGGCGCTGGCGATCTTCATTGCCTCGCTGGCCCTGATACCGCTGATCCCCACCACCTTCCTGCCGCCGAATGACGCCACCAATACCAACCTGCAAATGGAACTGGCGCCAGGTGTCAGCCTTGCGGAAACCGCCGCCGTGTCGGAAGAGGTACGTGCGCTGGTGCAACGTGTGCCCGAAGTAATCAGGGTGTTCACCCGCGTTGGTGCGGTATCGGGCAACGGTTACGAAGGTGGCTTTAGCAAAGACAACCGCAAGGCCACCCTGGTCGTCGAGTTTGACCCGGACAGCCAGCGCAGTGCACAGGAACTCGAAGCGGCGATTCGCGATGAGCTCGCCGATGTGCCCGGCGCCCGCTTTTCCTTCGCCGGGATCGGTCCTGGCCGCAAGCTGGAAGTTGTCCTGGCCGGTCAGGATCCGGGTCCGCTGCTGATCGCTGCGCGCGCGGTAGAAGCCGATGTGCGCACGGTCAAGGGGATTGGTAGCGTGAGTTCATCGGCCTCGTTGCTGGAGCCGCAGGTGCTGATTATTCCCGACGTCGCGCGCGCCGCTGACCTGGGTGTCTCCACCGCTGATATCGCCGAGGCCACGCGCATCGCCACCTCCGGCGACTTTCGCCAGAATCTCGCCAAGCTGAACCTGCCCGAGCGACAGATCCCCATCCGCGTGCAACTCGCCGAAGGGGCCCTGACGGATGTCTCGCAGCTGGGCCTGTTGCGGGTTCCGTCGGGCAACGGCAGCGTACCGCTGAATTCTGTGGCCAGCATTATCGAGGGCAGCGGACCGGCGCAGATCAACCGACTTAACCGCGAGCGCGAGATCCGGATTACCGCCGAGACCAATGGCCAGCCCGTGGGCCTGCTGCTGGAGCAAATCGATGTGCTGCCGTCGCTGCAAAATCTGCCCGCCGGCGTGCGCTTCGTCCCCACCGGCGATGTCGAAGCGCTGGGCGAATTACTGGTGGGTTTCCTGGTGGCCATTCTCGCCGGACTGGTCAGCATCTATGTGGTGCTAATGCTGCTGTTTCGCAGCGCTTCGCAACCCATCGTTATCCTGGCCGCCGTACCGCTGTGTGGTGCAGGCGCCTTTGGGGCCTTGTTGATAAGCGGCTACGCACTCTCTTTGCCGGCCCTGGTCGGTCTGCTCACGCTGTCCGGCATCGCGGTGAAAAACTCCATCCTGATCGTCGACTACGCCATCCTGGGCGAACGCGCCGGCCAGAACCGCCACGATGCACTCATCGATGCCTGCCGCAAACGCGCCCGGCCGGTGATCATGACCACCGTGGCCATGGGTGCGGGCATGCTGCCCATTGCGCTGGGCCTGGGTGCCGACGGAAGTTTCCGTGCGCCCCTCGGGGTTTCGGTGATCGGCGGTTTGCTGACTTCAACCCTGCTGTCGCTGGTAGTCGTACCCGCAGCCTATTCACTGGTGTCAGGTCTCAGGGATCGGCTTGGTAAGAAGACAGCCCGTAGCACCGATCAATCCACGATAGCGGAACAACTCGGCGAAGCGCCGGCGAAATAGCATTGCCGGACCTGGGTTACCCGGAATAGCCGAGGGGATATTTTTCCGTCGTCAGCCCGTTCGTTATTCAGCCACACCGATCACAAACAGCACCGCATAGTCCTGCTTGCTGCAACCCGCCACGGGCGGCATTTCCGCGCCTGCCGCGACGCGAAAGGCCGAGCGGGGCGCATTGGCCGGCGTACAGGCGCTCTCGCTGGTCGCGGGGGTATAGCGGGCGGAGCGACAGCCCAGGTGAGTGACATCGTAGAGCGTGGCGCCGTCAGCCAGTTCCCAGCGTCGATCGCCGGACTCATCATCTGGAAAAATTGTCAGCACTGCCGTGACTTCGCGGTCCCCCGTAACCAGGTACTTACCGGGTGCGACGGGAAAATCCGGTGGCTCCATGATCAGGCCGTTCTCTTCCAGCCACCAGTCGCCATCGTCGAACTGCCACTTTGCCGGGGCCACGCCACCTGCGGCCTTCAGCTGGTCATAGCGGTTCAGCCTGACACCGCGCGGACCCGGGTCCACCGGCCACAAACCCCAGGTCTGGGCGCCGCTTCCCGAGGTCGCATCGGGTTCGGCCAGGGCCGCGATGAACTGCGTGCGAACGCGCTTGAACTTCGGCTCAACGTCATCTGCGGCCTGCACGGGATGAGCCGCGGCCAGGATCATTGTGAGCCCGGCGGTCACCAGACAGACGCGGCTGATCCATTGCGACACTCGTCGGGCGGGGGCCAAAGTCATTTTTTTCGGCGCAGCGTTTCGAAGACTAGTAGTCCTGGGTGCTGAGATCATGCTTCGTCTCTCTGTTTGTCGTTACCCTGGTAGTTCGATCGATACCCCGGCGTGGATGACAAGTAGCCATGCGCCAGGCGTTGGATGAAGATAAGTTAACTATCCCCGGGCTTGCCCAATGCTCTGCCCGCGGCACCAGGCATAGAGAGACTAACTGTTCTTTCACAGAGCCTGACACCTGTTCTAGGCAGCAACAGATTCGAATCCGTAACCTGTGGCAGGCTCCTCCACCCGATCTCGCCAGTAGTCAGCGCGACGGCGTTGATGACAGACAACGCTGATTTCGATCACCTCATGCGGACTATCCGCCGTGTAGTAGAGGTAGTCGAGAAACCTCGGCACTGCAATGCGCCGAAAGATCGGACCGACACGGTGGCCGATGGACGGATTGGTAACCAGCAGGGCCAGTAGCCGATCCAGTTCTTCAACGAAAGCTACGGCGAGTCGGCGATCTTCTTGCAGGTAGTAGGAAACGATGTCGCTGACTTCGCGGCGCGCCTGCACCGTAAATGCGCAGTTCACTTGGCAACGATATCCCGAAGTTGCTGCATAACCTCGTCTCCCGACACCAACTGCCCGGTGCCGTTCAAAATCTCCTGGTGACGACGCTCAGCTTCGTTGAGTGCCGCTGTTTCGACCTGCTCAGGCGTCCAGGCATTATCGAGCTGCATCTCCAAAAGGCGGACTAGTTCCTCACGCTCCTCCTTGTTCAGAGCGAGCGCGTCCTGATAGACATCCTGAGCTTTTCTCACCATGCACGTAGGCTAGCATCGCTGCGTCAGGCAGGCACGCTGCGAACGCGTGCGAAACACGAAGAAATGACTACAAACGAAACCAGGGTTACCGGAGGAAATCATTCAGGCGCCCGCGCAAGTCCGGGTATATGTAGCTAGCCCCCCATTCTCGCGCCCGCGGAGTGGGCGATCGGCCTGCCAAAGGGCAACTCGAGAGCCGGCGGGTGCATCATTCATCAGCGCCTTAGCGAGGCACGAATAGCCTGGCAAACGCTGCAGACACCATCCACCGAGCCGGCTATTCATGAATTACAAACCTATGCGCACTCTATTGAAAAGTATTGCCGCCCTCCTCGTCCTCATCGTTGCCGGTGCGCTGATATACCTCTACGGCTTCCTGCCCCGCCAGCGCCCGGCGCCGGATTTCCAGGTAGACGTCACGCCTGCGCTGATCGAGCGCGGCGACTACCTGGTCAACCATGTACTGCTGTGCAACGACTGTCACTCGGAACGCGACTGGACCCTCTACAGCGGCCCGGCGAAGCCGCCGCTGGGGGCGGGTCGGCCATGCATGGATAAAGATACCAAGGCCGTGGGCATCGACTTTGGTACCACAGGCTTTCCGGGGCGGCTGTGTATTCGCAACATCACGCCGGACGTGGAGACGGGAATCGGTGCATGGACCGACGGCGAGATTGTGCGCGCCATGCGTGAGGGTGTAAGCCGCGACGGCGAGGCCTTGTTCCCGATCATGCCGTGGTTCATGTATCAATACATGTCCGACGAAGATGCCGCGGCCATCATTGCCTATATGCGCGCGCAGCCGCCGGTCAAGTCGTTCCGTCCCGACCGCAAGCTCGACTTCCCGCTCAACGTGATCTTCCGTTTTTACCCCAAACCGCTGGACGGGCCGGTGAGCGCACCCGACCCCAGCGACACCGTGGCCTACGGCGGTTACCTGGCCAAGATCGCGCGCTGCGAGTTCTGCCATACGGCGCGCATCCGCGGCCAGGTGGATCCGCTGCCGGACCGGCTGTACTCGGGTGGCGTGCCTTTCACCATGGGCACCCGCACGCAGTACTCAAAGAATTTGACCCCGCACCCGACGGGCCTGGGCGGCTGGACCAAAGAGTTGTTCATTACGCGTTTCCGGCTGCACACCGAGCCGTATCCGGTAACCGAGGAACAGAACTCCGAGATGGACTGGGTGGCGTTCGCCGGCATGAACGACGCAGACCTGGGCGCGATCTGGGATTTCCTCGCCACGTTGCCGCCGCTGGAATCCCAGCTGCTGGAGCGGGCCGACTAGCCCAGGGAAAATCAGCCGCAAGCGAATGCCGACTGCGTCACCCGTTTAGCCCGAGCGCATCGGCAACCCGGAGCCGGCGTGTATTCGGCCAAGCAAAAGACGGTGAGTTCCAAACTGCGCCGGCTGTTTGTCGCGACCCGGTTGACTACTCGACGATCATCGCCTGGCTGACAGCCGCGCGCACACGACGCGGATCGGCGACGCCGCCGACGGAACGGGAATCAATTTCAACGACAGCCGTTTCACCGGCCTTGATGACGCCGCTGACATCTCGACTTGCACCGCGGACCTGATCGTTAGCATCCAGGTACTCAAACACCAGTTGCCGAACGGATACGTCCAGCGGCGTCCGGTTGCTGATTTCCAGCAACAGGCGGCCAGACGCATCCTGCCCGACACGTGTTTTCATATAACGCGAGGGCTTCTCCGGAAGCTCCAGTCGCACCAGCGATTCGGCAGCCGCGCGGCCGTCGGGTGAGTCGGACTTGGCGGCGGCCCGGTAAAGCTCCATAGCCTCGGCGCGTTCGCCGGCAGCCAGCCGGATGTCACCCAGCGTGTTTAGCGCCGGCGCCGTCGGCAATAGTTCGAGACTGCGCTCAAGGTCGTTGCTCGCGGCGAAGTCGTCGGCGAGCTGGTGATACGCCAGCCCCCGGCGCATCAGCGGGTAGAAATAAGCCGGGTTCAGATTGACGGCGCGCTCGTAATTGGTCAGCGCATCGCTCCAGCGCCCCTGCGAGGCCCGCACATCGCCACGCAGTGAATGAAACTGCGCTTCCAGCGGCTCAATCTGCAGCGCCGCTTTGGCCTCGCTCAGCGCGCCGGCCGTATCACCCTCGGCCAGCGCCTTGCGGCCACGATCATGCGCGGCGTAGGCCTCGCGGCTTGCCATCAGGCCACTGACTGCGGCCCGGTAACTCGCCTTGCCGATCTCACCGCCGACCGGCAGCTCGGCCAGCGACGCGCGATTATTCTCAACTCGTTCGGCAGACGGCGGATGACTGGCGAACATCCCCTCCAGCCAATTGCTGTTGCGACCTTCAGACAATCTCACAAAAGTTTCCTGCAGCGTGACGGCTGCCGCCGGGTCGTAACCGGCGCGGGACATGTACTGCATCCCGTAGTAATCCGACTCACGCTCGGCATCGCGCCCGTATTTCTGCGTGATCAGCTGCAGGCCCAGGCCTGTGGCCGTCATGATCAGGGAACCGTAGTCACTCTGGTTGGCGGTAATCGCGGCGGCCACTGCCACGCCCTGCAGCAGCATGCCCCGCTCCATGGACTTCGCACCATGCCGTGCCGCTGCGTGCACGATCTCGTGACCCAGTACAGCGGCCAGTTCGGCCTCGCTGCCAAGTTCCGTGAGCAAGCCACGATGCACGGCAATTTTTCCACCGGGCAAGGCCCAGGCATTGGGCGTTGACTCGTTGATCACGACAAACTCATAGGGCAGATCGCGATCGCTGACGGCGGCGAGACGCGCGCCGACTTCTTTGACGTAGACGGTCAGGCCGGGGTCAACCACCAGGTCACCGCCGAACATCTGACGCGACGGCCCATACTGCTGTTCGCCGACCTGGATTTCCTGCGCGCTGCTCACCAGGGTCAGCTCGCGCTTGTTGGTTACCGGATTCGTCGCGCAGCCGGCCAGCGCCAGCAAGGCGACCACGAGCAGTGGCAAAGCCGACCAACGAGCCAGATTAGCTCGAACTCGCGATCGCGAAGGGTCGCGGCCAAGCCGAGGTTTCGCCCGATCATTGCGCCGGGCAGGTAAGGCTTTTACGATTTCAGATTTGCTATTCAACACCCGGGGCCCGTGTGCGGTGCCCACGACACCGGCCCGTTACAGGCCGGTGTCGTGGAACGCACAATTCGCTTACAGCTTGACCGGCGCCGGCTTCTGCGTGCGCGCGTAGTCCTCGAGACTGGAAAGGCTCGGCTCCTCCCATTTTTCGGGCGCATCAAAATACTGCGGATGATGCTTCTCGCCATAAGCCCGCGCCTGCGGCGAGAGCATATCGAGAGTGTCGAAGCCACCCATGGTGCCGCAATAAAGAATATGCCCCTCGGCCTGGCCCATCAGCATCCAGGGCAGCCATGGCGTAACGCGTACCCAGGTGCCGGAGTACTCGACCGAAGTCAGGTCCGGATTCTCCAGGTCATCTTTTGCGATGACGTAACGGAACAGCTCGGATACGCGGACCATTTTCCCGGATGACTCGCGCGGCCACTCATCGGGCTGCAGCGCCGAAGGGTAGAACAGGTGAATATCCGTAGAAAGCGTGACGGTATCCGCCTTGGTCACTTTCCACGGCAGGAGCATCGGCCGACGTTTCTCTTCGACCTTACGCAGCCCGCCATAGCTCGGACCCTTCGGATAGTACTTCTCGAGGACGACATTAAACGGATCGTTGGCGACCGAAACGACGTTAACCTCTTCGTCCGTATACGGGTTCTGAAAGGTCTCCATGACCTCACCCGTATCCAGGTCCTTGTAATAGACCGTTTCGCGCAGCACCTTCTGGTACGAACCGTCGCCGTTATCAATCAGGCGCGCGGAAGAAAACCCTTCGAAGTTCATCAGCGGACGCAGCGGCTCGTTTTCGCGCACGCCGCACACGGTACCGCCGTACCAGCCATGCTTCACTTTGCCGAAATCCATATTGCCCGTCAGGCGGGCCAGTGCATCACGATTCCAGGCCGGATCATCAAAACGAACCGGCTCGCGTTTCGCCGCCGCAGCAGGCTGACTGCCGGCACCCAGCAAGGCTGCCGTGCCGATGCCGGCCATGCCCTGCAGGACTTTGCGGCGCGGCGCCTTGTTTTCTTCGATGGGTTTTTTCATAGCGACAATCCTTCCTGCGATGGTTCGAATTCTTTATCAGCACGCGCAACTAACTACGCGGCCTGGTTGTAATGCCGTAGTCTACCAGCCGACCGGGCCACCGGGGTCTTCGACCGTTGCGCGGACGATGCAATCTGCTGATGCCTATATCAGCCTGACGATGCCTGATTGGCTGGCCGGGCAAGGCTCGATGAGCGTTGTATTGAAACGGCGAAACAAGATTTCGCCCCGGCCCGCCTTTCGCCGGCGATAAACGTTCATTCCTCGTGTAGCTTGTGCCGTGATGGAATTTCTCAGCAATCCTCGCCTGCCGCTGTTTGCCGGCGCCGCTCTGATCAGCCTGTCGCCGGTCTGGGTGCAGCTGGTCAGCGTGTCGCCCACTGTCAGTGGCTTTTATCGTGTGTTGATCGGCGGCGGCGCGCTGGCGATCTACCTGATTGTGACCCGCCGCCGACTGGGTTTCACGCCACGGACCCTGGCAATCCTCCTGTTGTCGGCGGCCTTTTTCGCCGTGGATTTGTGGAGCTGGCATCGCAGTATCGGCTACCTCGGCCCGGGCCTGGCCACCCTGCTCGGCAACTTCCAGGTGTTCTTCATCACCCTGGCCGGTTTTCTGCTGCTGAACCAGCGGCCGCATCCCAGTCAGCTGATCGCAATACCGCTGGCACTGTTCGGGCTGGTATTGATCGTTGGTATCGACTGGCAGGCACTGCCCGCGGACTACCGGCTGGGGGTTATTTTTGGACTGATCACGGCCGTGACCTACGCCGGCTATCTGTTCACCTTGCGCCAGGCGCGCGCGCAATCGAGCCATCTCTCGGCAGCGCGCGAAGTAGCCACGGTATCTCTATTAACCGCCGCACTGCTGGGCGCTGCCGCGATGGCCGAAGGCGTTTCCCTGCAAATTCCCAGCGCAGCCGACGCCGGCTGGTTGCTGAGCTACGGCATCATCTCGCACTGCGTCGGCTGGCTACTGATTGCCGGCAGCTTGCCGCGTGTGTCGGCCGCGGCCGCCGGTATCGCCCTGCTGCTGCAACCCGCGCTCAGTTTCGTCTGGGACGTGTTGTTCTTCGCCCGCGGATTCAGCTTGCAGGAACTCATCGGCGCAATGATTGTGCTGGCCGCAATCTATCTTGGCTCACGGTAGGCAGTAGACCCGAGAATCGCTGCGCGCCCCTTACCAGCCGCCACCGCCGCCGCCGCCGCCACCACCACCGGACGAGCCGCCCCCGCCGCTGCCCGATGATGAGCCCGGCGCCTGCGACGATGAGCTGATGGCGGTACTCAACGCACCGCTCATGGCGGTGGTAAAGCCGTTGAAGCTGGTCGCAGGTTGCTGACCGACGTACCAGCGAGGCTGATAGCTGCGGCCTTGTTCTGCGGCCAGGCGTTGAAACAGTGACTCGAACTGTTCCGCCCAGGGTTGTTCGACATCCAGGGCCACGGCATAAGGCAAAAAGCGCTCGAACAAGGCCTCGGTCCGGGTCGGGCTGGGTCCGGCAATGCCTTCGATACGCTTGAGATCGTCCGCCTCGGCCACCTGCAAATACAGGCGAAAGCCTTCGATCTGATCCATGGTCTTGCGACCCGGCCGGGTCGGCGCTTTCAACAGCCGGGCAAACAGAATCAGCAGCGGTAGCGCGAACAGCAGCGCGACGATAACCAGCGGGGAAATTTCGGCGAACAGGATTACCGCCAGTAGCGTCGCGCCGATGATCAGCACCGCCGGCAATATCAAGCCACCGTTGGTGAGAAAATTCTTGCGCTTGTAGTATTTCTGCAGCGCCGAGGAATGCGCGCTGATCGCCGCGCGCACGGTCTCGTGATTGGTCTGTGTCAGCACCAGGTAGCGACCCGCTGCAAACAGTTTGCTGAACAGCGCCGACTCACCCGGCCCCATGGCGGGCAGGTCGCGGATCGGGCTGGTCTGCTCCAACACAAAGGTATCGTCGCCGGCCTTCTCGATGGCCTTCGCGGCTATTTCCAGGAAAGGCCCCAACAGGGTTTTCTGCATGGGCGAGAGTTTGTCCATCGCCTCATCCAGCGCGTTGCTTTCGCCGGCCGCCTGCCAGGCGGCAGTGCGGCCCTTGTGAATAGTGAGATAGCCCTTCACCGCGAGGTTGAGCACCGCGGCGGAAAAAGCCTGGTTGTCGTGCGACATTTCCAGGATGTAACGACAGGCGCCCGGTGAGAGCTCCGGCGGCGGTTCGTAATGCGGAAACACCGGGCCTGACGCTGGATCGCGTCCGAAGCGCGCCCAGGCAACGTACAGATAGAACGCCATCGTCGCCAGGCCGGCGAGCGCGATAATCAGGCCGAGATTATCCTTGAGCAACCAGCCGGCCCGCTGCAGCGACGACGGCTCCGTCACCACGCCTTTGGGCCAGCTCAGCACCACGGTCAGCCCCTCGTTGGGCTGCAGCGCCCGGGTGGTGCGAATGCTGGCGAGACTGTCGCCCAGCACTTGCGCGTCAAAGTCCTGCCCGACCGCCCCGCTTGGCCCGGTATAACCTTCAATGGCCATGGCCGAGCGCTCAGCACCGGCGGGCAAAGTAATGCTCGCGCCGGCGCTTTGAATCGTGAATCCCCAGCCGTTGCCGGTCACGTTCCAGTACAGCTCGTCGTAGTCCTCGAAATAACCCAGCTGGCGGGTGGTGCGATAGGTCAGCGCGTACTCATACTCGCCCGGCGGCAGCAGCCGATCTGCACGACCGATGTAGACGCGCACACCATTGGCATATTTCTCGGTAAAGAACGGCTCGCTGTTGCCATCGCGCTTTACCCCGAGGACCTCGAATCCGACTCGGATCCGATTATTCAGCCGATCACGATAGTCAGTCGGAAACTCACGATAGATGCCGCGCCGAATCCGCTCACCCTCGGCGCGAACACGAATGGTTTCCGTCACCTGCATCGAACTGTCGGCCAGCACCTCGATGGCGCTGTCGAAACGGGTGATCTGTTCGCCAGCCTGCGCGATTTGCAGCAAGGCCAGGCAGGCAGCGGCGACCAGCCATCGGCGCTGGTGAATCACAGGCCGATCTCGGGTGCGTCACGCTCGTCAGCGACAAAGTACTCCGCCGGCCGCAGGCGCATCAGGCTGGCGATGATGAGATCGGGCAGCGTCTCGATACGCGTGTTAAATACCCGCACCGATCCGTTATAAAAACGCCGGGCGTATTGCAGATGGTCTTCGATCTCGACCAGTTCGTTCTGCAGCGTGAGAAAATTCTCGCTGGCCTTGAGATCAGGATAAGCCTCGGCCAGTACCACCAGTTTATGCAATCCCGACTGCAGCTGATCCTCCAGGCCGGCCTTGTCAGCAAGGCGCTGCGCCGCGATGGAATGCTTGCGCAGCTCAGTTACCGCGGCCATGGTGGCTCGCTCATGCCCGGCGTAGCCCTTCACGGCCTCCACCAGCCGCGGCACCAGCTCATGCCGGCGGGTCAGCTGAACATCGATATCACTCCACGCCGCGCGTACCTGGTTGCGATCGCTGACCAGGCGGTTGAACAGGAAGATGCCCCCGGCAACCAGGGCCAGAGCAATGACCAGCGCGATACCTTGCATGCCAACTCCCGGCGGATAGGGACCAGTTTACTGCACCGGTCTGGGCTCAGACTCGGGCGGCCAACGCGGCCCGGATTTTCGTGGAAAGTTTACTCACCTGCACGGCTAGTAGCGTACATTTTCGCCGAGATTGGCCGGCCGCGCAGCAGAATCTCTATCGCAACGGATCGGCGCCGACAATTTCCGTCGCAACACCGTTTTTCTGGTATCCGCCCCTGATTCTCCGGCATAGTGCTGGTAACACTCGGAGACGAATAATGAACAGAGGTTTTTTCGGACTTATCCTGAGCATCGCGATGGTCTGGTCTGCCAGCAGCTTCGCGGCGGAACCCACGGTATTGATCACCGGCGCTAACCGCGGCATAGGCCTGGAGTTCGTCAAGCAATATGCTGAACGGGGCTATCGGGTTATTGCCACCTGCCGCAACCCTGATAGCGCAGACGAACTGAATGCACTGGCCAGCCAGCAAGAGAACATTGTCGTGGAGTACCTGGATCTGCTGGATCTGGACGGCATCGACGAACTGGCCAAAGCCTACGAAGGCCAGGCCATCGATGTGCTGGTCAACAACGGCGCACTGATGCGCGGACCGGACAAGGGCCAGTCGTTCGGCAGCATGGACTATGTGGCATTCGACACCTTTTTCCACATCAATGTGCGCGGCCCGCTAAAAGTATCCGAAGCCTTTTGGCCGCACCTGAAAGCCAGTGAGCTGGGCGCCCTGGCAACTCTGACCACCAGCCAGGGCACGAGCGGCATCCCGGCGCCCGGCTTCGCCTATTACAAATCGAGCAAAGCGGCCATCGATAACCTGCATCTGGATATCGGCCGGCAGGGAAAACGTGACGGCATCCGGGTGATGGTGCTGATGCCCGGCCGCATCGCCACCCATGGCGAAAAACCGAACAAGTTTTTCACGCCCATCGAGGACAGCGTCGCGGGCATGATCAGCGTCATCAATAAACAAAGTGCTGAGCAGAACGGCGAAACCTTCAGCTGGAACGACGATCCCGCTGCAATGGTCACCGATGCGGTCTCCGAGGCATCGTCCTACTAGAATTTCGGTTCGACACCTGTTACCCGTGAATAAACTCCGCCACACACCGCGACCAGGCCTCAGGCTGTTCATCGACGATGTCGTGAGTACCGCCTTCGAGTTCGGCGTAAGCAAAGTCCGGGCGCAGCGCGCGGACTTTTTGCGCGCTGCCGTACAGGTCGTCACCGGTGTTGGTCAGGATTAGTACCGGTCCGCTTAGCGCCAGCAGGTCGGCTTCCATCTGGTAGGCAAAGGCTGCGCGGTGGCCGTACCACCAGGTGTCACCGGCCCACAGCTGATCGACCAGGCGGCGATGCATGGCCTGCGCGTTGGACCAGCCGGGCGTGTATTGCAGGCGCCGATCCCAGGCTTCCTGCAGGTGCGAACCATCCGCATGCACCGGGTGCGGACCGAGTTCGAAGTCCTGAAACTGTGAAAGTTCTTCAGCCGAGAATAGCGGCGGCCCGTTGAGAATTAACTTGTCTACTCGCTGCGGATAGCGCGCGGCAAAGTTACACAGAATGCCGGCACCGGTGTGATGACCCAGGAAGTGCGCACGCGCCAGATCCAGGCCATCGAGCACCGCGGCGAAGGCATCGGCATATTCGGCCAGCGCGGGTGGCGTGCCCGGAATGTCGGAGTTTCCGTAGCCCGGCGTATCAACGGCCACGGCATTAATGCCCTGCGCGGCCAGCAGCGGCATGGCCTGCTCGAACATCCGCGCGCAGACCGGCGATTGGTGGGCCATGACCAGGGTCGGGCCCTCGCCGGCTGAATAGTAATGGATCTGGCCGAAAGGCCCGGGCAGATAGGCTTTGTGAATCTGGGTCATGGGCGGCTATCGGGACAATTACGCGAACAGTTTACTCGTTCGACGACCCGAAAAATTAGCGCGCCGCCCGCGAAACCTTATGCGCTAGGCACCGCGGCGTTTCGCCATCTGTTCGCCCAGCCACTTGAGAAAGCTTTCCAGTTCCACGGCGTAGTGGTCCAGGTTATCGCGACAAACGGGATCCGCCTGCACGGCTTGCCACCATTCGGCCAGCCGGCCATCGCCCATGGTGGGGTCCGTCACTTCCGGAAACGTGGCAAAGATGTTTTGCTTCAGCATGACGATGAACGGCGCCAGCGCGCAGTCACCCAGCGTCGGCGTAGCAGCAACGGCGAAGGGGCCGGGGCCCATATAGGACTCAATGAAGTGGAAGCCCTGGGCAAACAGCCCGGCCTGGTTTTCGATCAGCGCCTGGTCGCGGTTCGGGCCCATGCGATTCAGCGGCGTATTGTGCGGCGCCACGTAGAGGTCTGTCATGTGCGCGATCATGCGCGTCTGCGCCTGGGCGATGGGCTCGGCCGGGATCAGCGCTGGTTGCGGATGGGTCGCTTCCAGGAATTCGCAAATCACCGTCGACTCGGCAATGCATTGCTTGCCCTGCGGGCCGTCGACCTGCAGCGCCGGAATCTTGCCGGTGGGGTTAATCGCCTTGTACTCGGCAGAACCCAGGCCGCCCGGCGCGGGCTCCATGGGCAGCTCAATGCCTTTCAGGCCGGCAAACATGACCACGCGCGCGACGTAGGGGGAAGCGATGGATCCGTAGAGTTTCATGGGTAATTTCCAGTTGAGATTGGCGCTATTTCAGCCCAATTTAGTGCTTGAACGCCGGCGCGTGCCATGCTGCCACCCGGCAGCCCGCCCATCTACCGCAAAAGGTACCGGGTCTATTTACGGCCGGGTCTGACTATAGCTGCTGCGATTCGACCTTGGGAAATAGACCCGCAGCTTTTTCCCAGATAGCGCCAAACTGACCGGGAAAGCCAAGCAATCGGTTTACTGCCGCGGTCCGACCCCATCAACGCCTTTACCTTTTTTCGCCGAAACTCTGGCCGAAGATAAATGAGATACTGTTTACAGTCAGGCCAGCAGGAAGCCGGGATCCGGCTGACAAGACTTCCAAATTAGTCGGCAGCCAGGCTGCGGTAAATACGCATTTCGGGACGATCATGAAAAGACTCTGCTTTCTTCTACCTGACATCGATCACGCTCGCCAGGTCGTGCATGAACTTGAAGATTCGGGCATTGCAGAGAGCCGTATTCACTTGCTGGCGAATGACGAAACTCCACTCGAGGAGCTTCCGGGTCCAGGTTACGATCAAAATGACTTTTTTCCGGCGCTCGAGCGAGGCCTTGCGGCCGGGGCCACTATCGGACTGGTGGCAGGCTTGATCGCCTTGCGGGTTGCTGGCGGCATATTAGGCGGCGCGGCCGTGTTGCTGATTTCGTTCGAGGGCGCGATGGTTGGTGGGTGGTTGGCTGCTTTGGCGGGTAGCGCGTTTCCCAGCAGTCGCCTCAAGAAGTTTGAAGAAGCGATCGAACGCGGCCAAGTATTGATTATGATCGACGTCGAGCTGGATAAAGTAGACCAGATGACGGACCTCGTTCGGCGGCATCACCCGGAGGCCAAAATCGAAGGCTTCGAGCCGCACACGCCGGTTATTCCCTAACCGGTTCATTTTTTGCTGCCGGCTACGGTCCTCCGGATCCCACGCTCGACCTTGCCACGCAGCGCTGGAAGGCCGGCAGATGGCGTTCCTCTGAGGCTTCCTGCAGGTTGCCGAACACGCGCAACACGTCCTCACGGTCGGTTTCCTGCATCAGGCGCTGGTAAAGGTCGCGATTCTCGATCTCCGCGGCCACACCCGCTTCGCAGGCGGCATGCACACTAGCGTAGCGCGGCACGCGGCCGGGCCAGGGGTTCTCCGGCGCGGCTACCTCGTAACGCTCGAACAACATCAGTAGCGCGCCGATGTGGCGCGCCTCGGCCCCACGGATGTTGATAAACGGCCGCACTTCGCCGAAGTCAGCGATCACCTGGTCGTAGGTGGCCCACGCGCGATACTCGTCATCCAGCGCCTCTTTGAGCGCGCGGACCTCGGTCGGGTTCAGTTCAGTCATATTCGCGGTTCTCGTCGGGTTACTGGACCAGCGCGATGCTACCGATTACGGCGAGCAGCAGCTACCGCACGCTGGCACTCGGCGCCACCCGGCACCTTCTTAAACCTCGCCCTTGGCCCGCCGCGCCTGCATGAGATTGAAGTAGTCGAACTCGTCAAAACGTGTGGTCGTCCAGCTCTCCGTATCGAAGATCTCCGGCGTGTATTTCATTAAGTCCGTCGTAAACCTTCTTCGGCAGGGCATCAAAACCGTCTATCTCGGTGCCGTAGGCGCGCGCCATGCTGCCACCCGGCCGCCCGCCCATCTGCATCCACGAACCCCAGGAGATGAAGTTCTGCAGGTGGGTATTCGACGGCGCCGAGTTCAGCTCGGGATTGAGTACGTCCTCCATCTGTGCGGAGATCGTCTGCATGGATAACCAGTTGGCCACCTTGCCGCTGGAACGTTTCGGCCATTCCTCGGGTTGAAACAGGTTGGGCACCTGCGTGATCGCTTCCGTGGCCACGTAAAAGCGCGGCCCCATGATGTGCGAAGTCAGCGGTATCGGCGCCAGGCCAGGAGCCAGCACATCACCCGGCGAATACACCCGCTCAATGGGCCCGAGAATAAACTGAAAGACTTCAATCTCTTCTTCGGTATACGGGTTCACCCAGGTTTCGATGGGATCGTCGGTGTCGAAGTCACAGTAGTAGGCCACTTCCCAGTGGCGCAGTTCGTAGGTGCCACGTTCCACCGGCTGCCATTTATCCACAATGTAGTTATTCATGGAGAACAAACGCCGGGCCTTCTCGCCGGGCACCTGGCCATAAAAATGAAAGCGCAGGAAAGAATGTATTTCTTCTTCGGCGACACTGCCGATGACTTTCTGCCGCGCATAGGCCAGGTCCACCGGGTCGTCCAGATCCAGCGCCAGCGGTGCCGGTTTGTTGTTGCCCGACCGGGCGCCGTTGTCGGCACAACCAGCCGTCAGGCCAATCGCGCCGGCGCCGGCCAGTGCTGTTACCGCCTGGCGCCGCGATACGCGGGAATTACTCATAGTGGTCTCCAGTGGCCTGGTGTTACCAGGCTGGCAGTGGGCTTGCTGTGTGATGGGCAGACAGTTTACTGATTTCGATCAGCGACCGAAGCCGCGCACTGTCCCCGCTACGCGGCTTAGCCGCCGTCGCGCTCTTTGTTCAGCGCCAGAATAAAGTCTTCGTCCACCTCGGTCACGCCGCGCGCTTTCGCCTGCTTCACAATGCCCTTGAGCACATTCTGCACAAAGGCATTGGGGATGCCGCTGAGCTGCTTGCAGGCACCCCAGCTAAAGCGCACCTCGTCATCCAGGCGATTGGCTTCGTAGTGCACCAGTTCATGATTCGCGCCCATGTCGGGTATCGGCAGTTTGTAAGCGGGCTGGGTTTCGCCGAACCAGAAGGTATTGCCACCTCTGAAACCATAGGTGAGCGGAATGCGCGGCATTGCATCGCCGCTGCCATCGACAAACTTCATCCAGCGCTCTTTCACCAGGATGGTGTCGATATTCAGCAACAAATGCGCCGAGGGGGAATCGCGCAGGATGGGATTCTCATTGATGCGCTCGACATCCAGGGTGCATTCGTAGACCTGGAAGGCATCGGCCAGGATCTTCGGATAAATATCGCCGGACTCACGCCCCGGGGTCGGGCTGTCGATGAGCTCGAAGCAGTTATAGGCCATCTTCTCCGCGGTACTCTGCCCCGGATAGCCGAACTTGAGGATGGTCTCGATCTGCGCTTCATCGTATTCAATGAAATTCAGCGCGCACTTGTGGGTGCGATGCACGTTGGTGGCGGTATTGGAGGTATTGCGACTGATCACCATCCACGAACGCCTGGTGTTCACTTCGAAGGGGAAGCTCAGCTGGTAGGGGCCAATGTTGGTCTCGCCCTCTTCACTCACCGAGGTAATCAGCGCGAAGGTCGAACCCAGAAATGAACAGCGCTGGTACCAGTTGTCGCGCATCGGGCTGACGACAAAGGGATCGGCGGCGGCTGAAGCAGACATGGCGCTATCCTGAAGCTTGCACAAGCGGTAAGGATACAGAGCGCCAACGCCTTGCCACCCGATGTTTGCCGGTCAGCGCCCGGGGTGTGGTCATCGGCGCAGCGGGCGCGCCGAAACGGCACTGCGAATTCAGATAAGCAAACGCAAGCGCATCCCACCGAGTTCGCCGACATCTATTTGCAGCGTACCGGAATAGATTTCTTCCACAGTCTCGCGCACAACGGCCAGGCCGATGCCCTGGCCGGGCAGCCGGGAGTCGGCGCGCACGCCGCGCTGGAGCACCGCCTCGCGCAGCTCGTCGGGAATACCGGGCCCGTCGTCCTCAATACTCAGGTGCAGGCGCGGTCGCTGGTCGGGACCCGATTCCTGGTGCGCGGCAAAGCGCACCCGCGAGCGGCCCCACTTGCAGGCGTTGTCGCCCAGGTTGCCGAGCAGCTCGGCCAGATCGCCCGGGTCACCGGCGAATTCAACCTGATCGTCGATCTCGCACTCGAATTGCAGTGACTTGCCTTGATAGATCTTTTTCAGCGAGTCGATCACCCGCAGTGCGGCCGGCCGGACCGCCACCGGTGCGGCCAGCGGCGAACGACCCGATATGGCAGCCCGCTGGACGTGGTATTCGATGGTTTGCTCCATCCGTTCGAGCTGCTCGTTCAGAGACTTCGGCGAAGCGCCCTCGCGGCCGGCCGCCTGCTCGACCCGCAATACGGCCAGCGGCGTTTTCAAACTGTGCGCGAGATCGGCCAGCGTATTGCGGTAGCGACGCAGGCGCGCCTCGCGGCCGCCGATGAGTGCGTTCAAACCTTCCGTCAGGGGTCCCAGCTCACGCGGGTAACCCCCGCCCAAAGACTGGCGGGAGCCGGTTTCGATTTCGCCGACTTCCTCCGCAATGCGCCGCACCGGCGCAAGGCTCCAGATCAGCACACCGGCCTGCATGATCAGCAAGGCAATAGCGCCGCCGCCGAGCCAGCGCCACAGGATCTCGCGAAATGCATCAAGCTCCGCATCAACCGCCGCGCGACTTTCCGCAGCCTGAAAAATAAACACCGGCTCGCGATCACCGTCCAGTTCCCAGAACACCGGGTAAGCCAGCGTCTGCAGTCGTTCGCTGTCACTCGGCAAAGCCTCGTTCAAACGATAGTCGCCCGGGCTGCGGGTGATGGTATAGGGGATCTCCACGCCCAGACTGGAGTCCGATCGCCACAGCAACTCGCCCTCCACCGTCGTTATGGCCGCATAAGCACCTGAGCCAGGCAACGCCAGCTGCGGCTCCGGCAACCCCGCCGGCATGATCAGGGCGCCGAGCTCATCCACGTCCACCGCGCTCATCAGCATGTAGATACGCGCCAGCAGACGTTCGCGAACCAGCGCTTCCACACTGCCGCGAAAGGCGCGCTCCGCGGCCAGGCCGGTCAGCCCGGCAAACAGCGCAACCACCACCGCGCCGGCCACCAGCACGCGCAGGCGCAGCGACCAGCCGGAGCGTTTGTCGGCGGATTCGTTCAAAGCAAACTCAGCATGCGGTCTGTCTGGAGTATTTATGCATCAGCGGCTTGCGCGCGCAGCCGGTAGCCGCGCCCGCGCAGGGTTTCGATGGGCGCGGCGCTGCGATCGGGATCGAGCTTGCGGCGCAGGCGACCGACCAGCACTTCCAGCACATTGCTGTCGCGATCGGTCTCTTCGTCATAAAGATGTTCGGCCAAAGTGGTTTTCGAGATCACCTCGCCGGCGTGCAGCATCAGGTACTCCAGCAAGCGGTACTCGTAGGCGGTTAACTCGATGTCGCGTTCGGCCACGCGCACCGTTTGCGAGCTGGTATCCAGCTGAATGGCGCCGGCCGACAGCGAGCTGCTGGCCAGGCCGCTGGAACGTCGCACCAGCGCGCGCAAGCGGGCCAGGACTTCTTCCATGTGAAAGGGTTTGGTCAGGTAGTCGTCGGCGCCCGTCTCCAGGCCCTCGACTTTTTCGCTCCAGCGACCGCGCGCCGTCAGTACCAGCACCGGGAAATTGTGGCCGGCCTCACGCCAGCGAGTCAGCACCTTGAGGCCGTCCATATCCGGTAGCCCCAGGTCGAGCACGGCCACATCCACCGGGTATTCACTGCCCATGAACAGACCTTCCTCGCCGCGATCCGTGGCATCCACCGCATAGCCGGCCTGGCGCAGCGATTGCACCAACTGCTCGCGTAACACCTGCTCGTCTTCGACTACCAGCACTCGCATGGCTTTACTCTTCCCGGGTACGACTAGTTCAGTACCCGACCGGTGCGCGCGTCTACGCTGACGTTGCGCACCCGCTCACCGTCGAGCAACACCCGAACCCGGTAAACGTTGCCGTCGCGCTTGACCTTGAGTACCCGGCCGCCCGTTGCACGGCTGGCGATGGACGCCGCCCGGTCGGCAGAAATTTCCGAACTCGGCGCCTGGGCCACCGTCGTGCGCCGCTTGTGCCCGCCGCCATACACCGGCGCGGCGGCAAGAGACAGGGCCGCGATCAGTGCCAGTAAGCCTGCGACGCCTGCTCTCTCGTGAAACATCAGCTCTCGTTAAATGATCTGCGGTAAGGCCGGCGACCGTTGCCACGGCCGTTATAGTCGTTGCCATTATAGGCGAGCGGCTGCACCTCCACACGCACGGGAATCGTCGCGCCGGGATGTGTGGCCGTTTGCGTGACAAAGCTGCGGCCACGGTATTCGTAGGTCACGCGATAGCCGTCCACGCGTTCTTCCTGGTGCGTGACCTGCTCAATGCGGCAGACCCGTTGCGTGGTGACATAAGTGTTGCGTGGCGCGCGATGCTGAGACGCGGCGCTATTGCCGATGGAGGCACCCAGCAGCGCACCCGCCACCGACAGCAGGTTCTTCGAGCGCCGGCGACCGCCGACGGCATGGCCGATAGCACCACCAATCAGGCCGCCGACCACCAGGGGCGTTTTCGACGGCTGGTTGTAGGCGGACTGCGGCACGGACTCTTCCCAGCAGACTTCCTGCGGCGTGGATACCTGGATGTAACGGGTGAGTGGCTGCACATAGGTCACCGGGGCCTCGATAAAAAATTCGTCGCCGGAACCGCTCGCATAGCCGTTGCTCCATGCCGCCAGGGGCTGACAGGCTGCACCGACCACCACCAGGCTGGTAATGACTTTCCAATGTCTCATGACTTTCTCCTTACGCTTTACGCCATCTGTATTGACGCAGCGGCAAACGCAGTACGCAGCCGCTACGCCGTTTTTTGTGAGGCTCAGGATAGAAGGCCGTCGATGAACGAAAGCTGAACGACGGTATACCGATTTGCAGCAGCTGCCGATTTCACGAATACGGCGCCGCCCATTCAGCACCGATTCATGCAGCGCTCGCTAGCTTGTTCGCCAGGGCCGCTATTGAGCCCGTGGATGCGAAGGAGAATATGTAATGAAACGGATGCAAACCCTACTGACAGTGACCGTCGCCCTGTCGCTGGGCCTGTCGGCTGTTGCCCATGCCGACCAGCGCAGCGGCAACCGCTATCGTGATGACAACCGACAGCACAAGGCGGCACCACAGCATCGCCAGGGCAAGTTCCAGGCGCGGCGACCGGCGGCGGAACGCCAGCATCAGCGTCGTAACCACTACCGTGATAACTATAGCGACCAGCGGCGCCATCGCCCCAGGTACCGTGCCTATAAATGGCGCTACGGCCAACGCAACCAATGGCGTGCCTTCCAGCGCTACAACTATCGGCATAACCACAAGCAGCGGCAGGCCGGGCGCGACTACTACCGTCGCAATAGCTACCGGCCGGGTGCTGATAACGGCTACACGATCTGGCTGAACGGCATCGGCATTCGAATCGCCGACTAGATAAGCCAGACGGCACGCGGGCGCCGGGTCGGTTTTCCCATAAACCGGTTCGGCGCCTTTTTTTTGCGGCCAACTTCCCCCGGTGATTTTTTCGTTGGCTACATTCCGGCCGGTGCCCCGGAAGGCGCTCCCGACACGCGCTCTGCGCGGCTCTCCGGGCAACTCGCCGAGCCGATTCAGCTTGGGTTCAGCTTGCATGACTACTATCAATGCAAAACAACGACGGCACACATGGCCGTATGACCTACCCAGTGGAGATGGCGATATGAACCCTTATTTTGAGCGACTGCCTGTCCTCGTAACCCTCGCACTAGCGACCGCGCTCGGCGCGCAGACGGCCCTCGCCGTCAGCGTACCCGCCAAGCCCAGCGGACCCACCATCCGCCTGTTCCCGACCACGGTGGTCGAAGACCTGCGCCTGACCAGTAGCGTCGCACGCGAAATGGAAACCGGCCTGCAGGAAGTCATCGGCCGACTCGATCAGCAGCAACAGCTTTATCGCGAAAGCAAATGCGATGGCGCCGAAGACGATCCCGGCTGTCAGCGCATGGCCAAGCAACTCGGCGCAACCTACCTGGACATGCTCGGCATCATGGAAGAGCGCCTGCCGGACATGGAACACACCGTCAACAACACGCGCCTGAGCCTCGAAAAACGCCTGCGCAGCGAGCTCGGCAACAAGATGACGCCGTGGATGCTGCAGGAAACCCTGCTCGGCGGCGGCCCCGCAAGGCCGGCCGACAGCCGGCGCCGAAGCTGCGCGGCCGCTCCGGCATGCGCCTCAGCGACCGCTTCAAGCAGTACTACCAGCTGGTCGTCATCGTCGGGCAGCCAGAGCGACCAGTCCCTGGCCGTGCTCGCCGCCGACGTCTACCTGGACATGGAAGAGACCAGCCTGCTGATCGCCCGCACCCGCGAGGAAATCGCGCGCGCGACGCTGATGGAACAGCTCAACCAGTCCTTCGGCATCGTCACGCCCGAGATGATGGAAGTGGTCGGCGGCGTGAAGTCGATCCTGTTCGGCGAAACCGGCAGCGATATCCAGATTGCCGGCCCGCCGCCGGCGCAGGTCGAGCAGGCCTATCGCAGCCCGCTCGCAATACTGATGCCGCACCCACTGCAAACGCCTGAGGAGTTTCTGTCATGAACACACACCACCTGAGTTTCCGCACTCGCCAGGCTCGCCGGCCTGCTGGTCGTCGCCGCCATCCTGTCGGCCTGCACCACCAGCACGCCGATGTGCGACAGCCCGACCACCAACAACCTGGGCGCCGCCATCAACGAGGCGCAGAACTCGCTGTTAAACGGCTGCGAGGCGCACTTCGATCGCTACTACGACGACCTGCTGACGCATCGCCGAAGGCGATCCGCAGCCGGAGAACAAGCGCGTATTCAGCGAGTTCCTGGTCTGGTCCAACGACCAGGGCCTGCTCAGCCGCCGCCAGGCCGAGCACTACTACAACCGCTACTTCAACGTGAAGTTCGTCGCCCTGGAGGGTGACTACAACAACTGCGCGCACACCTGCCCGATTCGGCAACGCGTGTACACCGACATGGAGCGCGAACTGGGCGACAAGGAACGCGGCCTGCTCAGAATCAGCCAGGACAACGACGGCTACTACCGCGCCAACGAGCTCTACCAGGAAATGGAACTGGTGCTCGAAGCCACCTGCACCGCCTGCGCGGCGAGCCGGTAAGCAAGATGCCATGGCGCGGCTTTACCCGGGTGTTCCTGCAAGGTCTCGCCGCCGGCGTGCTCGGCACGCTGGTGGGCGGCACCGCGCTGATCTACACGCTGGCGCACTTTGGCCTGCTGTCGTTCCCGGACAACCGCCTGCCCGACCTGAATCACTGGCTCGACTGGGTGTCGCTGAACCTCGGTACCTCGATCCCGGTGTTCGCCGCTCTGGGGCTGGCCTTCTTCATCACCCTGCAGCGGCTGCGCAACTGGCTGGAACAGGATCACGCCGGCGAGCGTGACAGTCCGGCCAATGCCCATACCAATCACGTGGTGCAACTGGATCATCTCAGCGACATCTGGATCGCGCTGTTTTTCGGCACCGGTGTGATCTGGACGGCCATCGGCATGCGCGGCGCGCTGATCTTCGCGCTCGGCGATCCCGACGTCATGATGCAACAGGGGGCGGCTGCCATTCTCGAGCGAATGGTCAACGGCGGCATCCTGCTGGCGCTGTCGACCACTATCTTCGGCGGCGTCGGCGGCTACCTGATGCGCGTGTACAAGGCGCTGACCCTCGGCGCGCAACTGCAACAGCACTACGATCGCGCCGCGCGCATCGACACCGCCGAAATGCGCGACTCACTGCGCCAGATCGAACGGCATCTGCACGACCCCAACGCCACGGCACGCATGCGGGTGGTGGGCGATGAATAGATCCCCGCTGTTCTACCCCCTCAACCGCGGCGGCGACGCTGACGGCGGCGGCGCGGCCGACCTGCAAACGGACATCATGCGTTTCATGGCGATCCTGGCGCTGTGCCTGGTGGCGGTGTTTGCACTGGTGCAGAGCCTGCCGCAGGTGCCGACGAGCATGGACAGCAGTGCGTTGCCGTCGCCGGACTCGGAGCGCAGGGAGATAATCACAGCGCCCGTTGCCGCAGCGATGCGAGCGCCGCGCGACGCGGCCCCGCCAGTCATCAACGCGCCACCCGCTGATGCCAGATCGCCTGAGAACACCCGGGCGCCGGAGAATCAGTCGCCGGCGCGGCGCGTTGCGCCGCTTGCAGAATCGACGCCGCCCAGCGAGCCGAATGGGTCGCAGCCGATCGAAGCGGCCAGGGAAGCGACGCTCCCAGAACCTGTGGCCAACGCGCAGCTCGACGAAGTCACTACCGATACGCCGTCCGAACAGGCAACGGCTATTGCGCAGCCCGATGAGACAACGGCCGCAGCCCCGGCCGAAGAAGGATTTTCGCTGCGCTTCGCCTCCGACATTGCCCTGACTCGCCTGGTCGCGAACAACGCCGTGGGTCTGTACGCCATCAATCCGCAGCGGGCCCTGCGCATGAGCGTGAATCGCGGCACCTATAGCTTCTGGCCCGCGTCGGCGCCGAACCAGTTTCACGAGATGGACCCCGGCACGGTGCCGGATACCGTGGTTATAGCGCTGCGCCGTTCGGGCACGCTGGGTCCGGACCCCGCCGTCAAGTGGGGCGTCACCCTGCCGATGAAAATGCGCCAGCAACTGAACGGCTACCTGGCCGAGCAGTCATCGGGTGCGCTGGTGATTGAAGCCGACGGCCAGCTGCGGCTGGAGCAGTAGCATGAGCACGCCGCGCAACAATCGCATCACCCGCTGGCTGCTACCGCTATGCCTGTGCGCCGCGACCCTGGTCGGCGCGCAAGCGAGCGCCGCCTCGCTGGCTACCTGGAACGAGCAGGAACTCGCCCCCTATCTCGCCAGCCAGCTCACCGAGCACCCGCGTTTTAAGGGCGAAACGGTGGTGTTCGTCGCGCTCAAAGACGGCGCACCGGCGCCCGTGAGTAATGCGCTGGTGCTGGCGCTGCGCGACAGCCTGGTGGATAGCCTCATCGAGCTGCCGGGCATCACCATCGGCTGGCAGCCCGGCCATGCAACGGCAGCGCGCGACGCGCAGACGATTAATTGCCAACGCGATGACACGCACTACTACATCGGTCTCGAGGCGACGCAACTGGTCGACGGCCAACACCGCATCACGCTGCGCGTGCTCGACGCCGAGGACCGCAGCTGGGTCGCCGGCACGGGCAAGGCCTGGCAGGGTCGCCTGACGCGGGCGCAGGCCAAAGCCTTCGAACAGGCCATGACGGACGAATACTTTCGCGGCAGCCGCGAAGTGCCCTTCACCGCCGGCCAGGCCGACATGCTCGCCGCGCGCCTGGCCCACGATCTGACCTGCGAACTGATGCGACAGGTTGCCGGCGAGTATGTGATCGCCGCGGAACAGGGCGTGACAGAGGCAACGACAACGCCCATGGCCGGCGCACTGGAACTGGTGCGCAACAACCTGTCGGGCAATCCCGCGCTGCAAATCACCGCCGATGCGGCGGCGGCCAATGCCCGGCTTGAAGGCAAGGCACATGCCATTAGCGGCGACTTACACCAGTACTGGGTAACCCTGACGCCCACGGGCAATGCCGCGGCCCTGCCGGCCGTCAGCGCGAGTGCTTACCTGCGGCTACCGAATACGCGCCGCCCCATTGTTGCGTCGTCATCGACATCGACACCGACACCGATGCCGATACCCGTCAGCACCAGGCCGGCGAGCCAAATACCTGCGCGCTACGGATCCAGCGGATTAATTGCACCGTTAAGCATCCTGGAGCCGCGCCGGCAACGCTCATGCTTCCGCTACGGTTCGTCACGGCGTAAACAGCCGCTGGTGACCGCCGACCACAGTGTCGCGCGCGGCGAATGTTTTCTGCTCCAGACGCGCACCGTCGGCGATGCCTCGGTGTTCCTGCTCAATTTCCAGGTTATTCACGGCCTGGTCAGCGTGTCGGGCCCGCGCTGCGGCAGTTCATCGCCCTGGATCAGTGCGCGCGCCGGCCAGACGCTGCAGTTCCCGGCCGCCAACGACAGCCGGCCGTCGGCATCGGCCTGGCAAGGCCGCCCGGGCATCGAGAGTTTCTACGCCCTGGCCGTCAGCGACCGGAACGCCGCGCGCGAACTGGCCGCGCTGATCAGTCAGTTGCCGAGCCGCTGCACGCTCTCCGCCACCCGCGGGCTCACCGGGCCTGCCTTGCAAGCCTGGCTCGGCGAGCTGCGCAACATCACCGAGCGCTGGCCGTATGCGCTCGACTGGCAGGCCGTGCGCATTGAGCACGTGGACTAGGAGTACAACGATGTTTCGATTACTGGGTTTTATAGCGGGTGCGGCGCTGGCCATCGGCGCCATTGTGATGGTGCTGGGCAGACCGGCCTTGCGTGAGAGCTCGGCGGAAACGCTTGCCGAGGCGACACTGCGGTTACCGAACGCGATGGCTGAGGTCACCACGCTGAACGGTCCGGAGACCGATAGCTTTCCATCCACCGATCGCTTTGATTCTATGCAAGTAGAAATAGAAGCCGACGCGAATGTAGAGACACCGGCCAACGCAAACACCGTTACGGAATCGGCAGCAGGCGTAGAACCGCGACCGGGACTGATGTCGGGAGCAGTATCGATGTCGAAGTCGGAGTCGGCTTCCAGCATTGCCGGAACTGCCAACTGGCCAGCTGACACAGAACTACCAGCCGATGCAGCAAACCTTGCAGATGACTTCGCGTATGCCACACCGGCAGCGACAGACTCCCTGCCCACCGACGACACCACGCAAACAAACGCCTGGGCCACAAGCACCGCGGCCGCAGCGAACACAGCGAGCCTGCCGCCCGACCCCGCCATGCCGAACAGCGACCCGCTCTGGCAGTCCATCTGGAATCCGTTCCGCAGCGAGATCGCCGCCAACGGATTCGCGGCACGCCTGACGGCCATCACCGGCATCGACTACCGGGTGGTGCGACTCAAGCCCGGCGTCTACCAGGTGGCGTTCGCCTACAGCGATGATAGCGAGCGCACCACCAAGCTCGCGCAGATCCAGGCCGAGACCGGGCTCGACCTGCAAGAAGCCGCGCTATGACCCGGCCGCGCCATAGCTGGCTGGTCCTGCTCCTCGCGTTGATCAGCTGCGGCGGGGTCCAGGCGCGCACCGCGCCGGCGCTGGACCAGGCCTGGCGCGAATACCTCGCTCGCGACACGCAGATATCGCCGAGTTACCGCTTTCCGCATAGCCAGTGCTTCCTGCGCGCGGCCAATGCGCACGGGCTGCCGGAAACCCTGTTGCTGGCCGTGGCCCGCGGCGAGAGCGACTTCGAAGCCACGGCCCGCTCCAAGGCCGATGCCTACGGCGTGATGCAAATCCTCTGGCCGGGCACGGCCAACCACCTCGGCATCCATCGCCTGTCGCAACTCTACGATCCCTGCACCAACATCGATGCCGGCGCGCGTTACCTGAAGGAACTGCTGTCGCGCTACAGCGGCAACCTGCACCTGGCGCTGGCGGCCTACAACTACGGGCCGGGCCGGATCGCCACCGACGGCAGCAATATCCCGTCGGGCGCCGCCTGGTACAGCGGCTACATCTTTCGCCACCTCGGCTATGTGCTCGGCGACCGACGCACGGCGAACACCACGGCGAATCAACTCTACTCGGCACTCGGTCGCACCACCGTCATTCACTTCGCCGAGCCCTATCGGGCCATTGCGTTCATCGAGCGCATGGAAGGCGCGGCACCCGGGCTGGCCCTCGACTGGTTCCGCCAGGGCGTGGGCGAGTTCATTGTCGTGCTCACCTACCAGGATCGCGATGAATTCAATCGCAGCGCGAACCTGCTGAGCCGGGCCGGGTTTCCGCTGCAGTAGCGGAACGACAAGGAGAACAAGATGCGCTATCGACTACTCGCCATCACAAGCATCAGCGCAATGATGCTCGCCATGCCCGCCGCTGCCGAGATGTTTTATGACCAGGCCGCGGTGCTCGACACCCAGCCGATTTACGAGGCGCGCCAGGTGCCGGTGCGCACAGAACAATGCGGCTATGAACCCTCGACGACACAGAGACCCGTGGATCGCACCATGCTCGGCGATGCCCGCGTACGCGATCCCGGCGCCGATCTGCTCGGCGCGCTGACCCGCGATATCGAACTGCGCGAGCCCGCGGCCGACGTCTATGCCTGTCGCATGGTCACACGCATGGAATCGAAAACCGAGCTGGCCGGATACCGGGTGCGCTACGAGTATGACGGTCGCGTGCACGAACGGCGCGTGGCCGAACCGCCCGGAGAGACGATCCGCGTCGGGGTGCAAGTGAGTGTCGGTCAGTCAGGGATCGCGGCGGCTGCGCTGAACCGCTGGCAGACCGGCAGGACTCGCCGCCCTAGTTACCCATCGCCCGACTGCAATACCGCCCCACCCCGTCATCGGCCAGTAGTGCCGCCAGGCGCGGCAACACACTGTCTGCCCTTGCCTTCAGCGTCCACGGCGGATTCAGGATGAAAACGCCCGAACCGGTCATGCCCGCGCCGGGCAGCGGTTCGCGTAGCGCCAGTTCAAACTGGTAGAGCTCGGGCAGCGCGGCTTTGTCCAGCTCGCGCTGCATTTTCTGATTGCGCGCGGCATCCAGCAGCGGATACCACAGCAGGCAAGTGGCCTGCGGCATTTTCTTATGCACCTGTTGCAGCAGTTGCACCGTGGCCTGGTAATCGGCCTTCACTTCGTAGGCCGGGTCGATGAGCACCAGGGCGCGGCGGGAAGCCACGGGCAGCAGCGGCAACAATGCCTTGAATCCGTCTTGCTGACGCACATGGGTCTGCTTCTTGCGCGCGCAGCTTTTCTCCAAAGCGGCAAAGGCCTGCGGGTGCAGCTCAAACAGCCAGCTGCGATCCTGCGGGCGCAATAATTCATTCACCAGGCCCGGCGAGCCGGGATAGCGCTGGGCCGCCACCGGCTCGCGCACCAGGCGCAGGTAGCTTTCCATTTCCTCAATGGGTTGCTCAAGCAGGCGCGCGATACCGCCTTCGAACTCCCGGTTTTTGAGCGCCAGGGCCGAATCCAGCCGATACCAGCCGGCACCGGCATGGGTATCGATGTACTCGAAGCCGGCCGGCTTCTGCTGCAGATACTCCACGCACTCCACCAGCAACCAATGCTTCAGCACATCGGCGTGATTACCGGCGTGGTAGTCATGTTGATAACTTAACAAGGCGTCAGCCCACCACGCGCATCAGTACTCCGTGTACTTCTTCGCACTGCCGCGGACCCGATCGGCCGGATACTTCTCGCTGTTCTCACGCATCTTGCGCTCGAGCTGCGCGAGTATATCGATGCCCAGCTGATCGGCCAGGCGAATCAGGTAAATCTGCACATCGGCGATCTCATTACTCACGGCCAGGCGGGCGGCGTCATCCAGATCGGCGGATTCAGCCTGCGTGCGCCACTGAAAATGCTCGAGCAACTCGCCCACTTCAACGCTCAGCGCCATGGCGAGATTCTTCGGCGAATGAAACTGCTGCCAGTCACGCTCCGTGGCGAAGTCGCTGAGCAGTTTGGAGACAGGGGCAAGCGCGCCGGGTTGCTGCATGATGAGGTTCCGCAAGTGATAAGCCGGGGACTGGAGTCAGGGAGCCTATATTAATGTGTCTAAAAGGTGCCGGGTCTATTTGCCGGGCGTCGTTAGAGGTCAAACGGTGCCCAGGCGGAAAAAAAATAGACCCGGCACCTTCTGCGGCACCTTTACTGCTTTGCCAAGGTAAATAGACCCGGCACCTTTACCGCTATACAGCAGCCTGGCCGACTGATTTCAAGCTCGAGAAATGAATCACCGTCCAGACAATCGAAGCCATGGATATGAAGTCGCCGTAAAACGTACTCAGCGGCCCGATGGGTGTGTTCGGCAAACCCAGAAACACCGCGCTGACAATTGAACCCAGCGTCAGCCAGGGCCAGCCGCGCTTCCACCAGAGCAATACGCCCACCACCAGCAGCGCCAGCATGCCGAACAGGCCCGCCCAGGGAATGTTTCCGCCAACGTCGATGCCCGCCTGACCCGGTCTGCAGGCCTGCGCCGGATCCACGGAAGATACATAGCGCAGCACATCTTTAAAGCAGGCCGGGTACAACTCGGGCACCTGGAAAATATTCGACCAGTCGAACACCAGAAAGCCCAGCGCCAGCGCGCACAGCCCGACCATGAAGGCCTTCGATTGCGCCCAGGGAAAATCCGCGCGGCGCACGATGCCACCGGCGATTACCAGCAATAACGGGACAGTCAGATAAAACCAGTTCAGGCGCGGCGCGCTCAGCATACGCAGCAACTCGCCCTCACCCAGGGTACTGCCCAGCGCCACAATGCCGGTGTCGTAGGGCAGCGCAATCATCGGCAACAGGGTCGCCAGCAGCAGCCAGTCGCGCTGGCGATACCAGCTACGCGCCAGCCAGACCACCAGCAGCGTATTGGCGATGACCAGCGGCAGCAATAGTAATGAGTACATGGGTCATCCTCTTCAGGACTGCTGCGGGAAATTCACAAACGGATCAAGGCCGAATAGTAGTGACTCGACTTTAGCAAATCGAAAAATAGACCCGGCACCTTTTCCCTCAGGCTGTCTCAAACTGCGGTATCACCCGCTCGCGCAGGATCTCCAGCGACTGCCACGGGTCGTCGAACACGCGCAGGGCCAGATCGGTAAGGCCGGCTGCCTCCATGGCCTTGAAACGCGCCACCTCACGATCGATGTCGCCGTAGTCACCGGCCGAGGCCACGTTGTCGATGAGCTTTTGCACCAGTTCCGGCGCCACGTCCTTGATGTCTCCGCTACCGGTAACACCAGCAAGCAGGAAGTTGCGATAGTTGTCACGCACGATCTGCGCTTCTTCCGCATCGAGCAGGTGATCCAGGCCAATGTGCGGCGGGATCACTTCAGCCCGCGCAAACAAACCCACCCGTGCCTCGTGCATCGAGGCCTCGCGCTCGGGCTTGATATGCCAGGCCCAGAAATTGCCGATACGAAAATCCCCTTTCGGCCGCTCGCGTTTCGCGAAGCCGGCCTCGATATCCTGCATGACCTCGGGCACACGATCCGCGGTCACATCGCCCACCTGCAGGCCGTCGCCGACGCGCGCGCCCATGCGCAGCATCTGCGGGCCCATGGAACAGGTGAAGATCTGCGGCGGCGGATGCTGCATGAACGACAGCTTGAAGGGTGAGGACACACTGAAGACCTCGCCCTCGTAGCCCTGGTGAAATTCGCCCGAGGCGATCAGGCGAATAATCTCGGCAGCCTCGCGCACCCCGCGCACGATGCGCATCTTTTTGAAGTCCAGGGTTTCACCCGCCGGCCGCGGCACCGTCTGCAAGGCCATGGCGCCGCCGCCACCCAGCCCGAGAATCGCCCGACCCTGGGCCATTTCATTCAGGCAGATGATGGAATAGGCCATGCGCACCGGGTGCATTTCGTAGGGGCTCAGCGCCAGCACGCCCAGGCGGATGCGCCGGGTAGCCCCGGCGGCCAGGGACAAACCCAGAAACGGATCCCAACCGTTGGATAGATTCGAATGCCACAGCGTACGCACGCCGGCCTCTTCCGCGGCCACGGCAAAGCGCGCCACTTCCTCCGGGTGCATCTCGTTACCGATGATGAGCTCGATCTGCATGGCTTCCCCTCCGCTACTGGCGAGTCAGTATAACGAGGGGACGCGAGACCGGGACCCCGCGGGGACTAGTAAGGGCTATAGCTTGGCCAGGAGCATGACGTCGAATGACTCGGCGCCACGCCGGCGAAAAAATCAGGCCGACCCCCTGGCTAGTAAAGCGCAACCTCCGCCACGCCGATATCGGCTTCAAACTCGCGCATCCAGCCAAGGATGGCGATGCGCGTGATCCGCTGGCTGTCCAGCGGCTCGGTCACGCGGTTCGGCTCGAAGTCACTCCAGGGAATGCGCACGCGCTGCCATTCGGGCTTGGCGAAAAACGTTTTGCGGTAGGAGTCGTCGTACCAGCCGCAGTCGGCCGTGCGCACATGCACGTTGTAGTCCTCGTTGTTGCCATACACCCGCAACTCCAGGCCCCGGTAGGCCGATGCATCCAGCTCTGCATCCCGCGAGCCGAAATACATCGCCATCTGGATAAAGCCGCCGTTACTTTCGCGGGTGACGCTGCCCGTCAGGCGTGCGCAACGAACCCCATCAATCGTACTGGCCTGCAGTTGCGCATCCGAGATGCCGCCCATCACCCGGTCGCTGAAGCCGCGCCAGCCGGCGCCGTCGATGACGACAGGCTCTTCGCCGGTGAAATCGCTGAGCACCAGCCGCTCAGACTCAGGCGGCGTGGATGGTTTGTGTTCCGCGGCCATAATGTTGCTCCAGTTCATAAACGGCGCCAGGCCCGCCAGGGACAGGAGCGCCCGTCGTTGCAGGGTCATCACTCGCCTCCGCGTTTGCCCCGATACTGCTTATCATCATACGCCTGCGGTGGCGCTTGCCTGGCAGCCGCTGTCTGCGGGCAGCATGCTGCCGCGAAGCAAAGCGCGCAGGCCACGCAGCAAAGGCCTAGGATGAAGGTAGTCGTGAGGAACCTGAGCATGCCGAGAATACTGATCACCCCACCAGGGCGCGCGTGGAAATGCGCTGCCGCGCTGTGCCCGCGCGCCGTCGCGCCATGAGCCGCACCACCACCATTGTCCTGATCATCGGCGCAGTCATCGTGGTCGGCGGGATCTACCTGGGCGTCAGTCTCATGGACCTGGAACAACCCAACTACCGCGTGGTGTATGAAAGCGGTGGCATCGAGTATCGCCAGTACGATCCCTACCTGGTATCGGAAACGGTGATCGACGCAGCCGAGAACTACAAAGAAGCCGGCAATGAAGGCTTTCGCCGGCTGTTCGGATATATCAGCGGCGGCAACGCCGGCCAGAGCAAGATTGCCATGACCGTGCCCGTGGCGCAGACCACCGCCAGTGAGAAGATCGCCATGACGGCGCCGGTGCAGCAGACCCAGGCGGAAGAAGGCTGGCGCGTGGCGTTCATGCTGCCCACCGAATACACGCTGGACACCGCACCGCAGCCCACCGATCCGCGGGTCGCCATCCGCGAGGTGCCGGGGCGACTCACCGCTGCGTTGCGATTCTCCGGTCGCTGGACCGAGGACAACTTCGCGAAAAAACGTGTGCTGTTGCTGCAAGCGCTGGAGCAGGCATCCGTGACGCCCGCAGGCGAGGTACAGAGCGCCTTCTACAACGCGCCGTTTAGCCTGCCGTTTTTGCGGCGCAATGAGGTGATGGTGGAGATTGAGGCGTTGCCAGTGGCGCGCTAATTACACTTATTCGCTAAGGCGCCGCGCCCAGGTCAACCCTTTGCACACGAGTTCGCCATTCTCGAAGACGTAGGCTTCATAGCGCCAAAAATTCATCCGGCAACAGGCTGGTCGCCAGCATCACATTGTTGATATCCAGGTGCTCCAACCAGCTGTCTGCCTGCTGATGGCCCGGATCGCGCCAGAAATTCTCAATTGCCTGGCCTAGCGGAACATACTTCTGCAATTCTTCCAGGTCTGTTGCCAGGCTGCGGTCAAACACGTCTGGTCGAGAATCGACAATCGTTTGCATTTTCCCGACCGCCTTCAGACCGATGGAGAGTCCCAACTCGCGAAATGCCAGGCGGTATTGCGCCGGCTGACCAAGCGGCGTTTGGCTTGCGAAGGATTCAAGACTCCTCTTTACGTCTCTGATCACCATCACCACGAGGTCCTGAGTTTCGAGACGCTCTGCAGCGTTCAGCTGCAGGATACGACAAGCATCGAACAGAAGGCCGCCGATCCCCAGTGGGTCATCACTTGCCCACTGCTGGCCTTCGATCATCACGGCCGCATCGGCTATTTCGCCATTCAGATCGGGTCGTTTTTCATGGTCCGCAACGGTATCCGGGCAAAGACCCAGTTCGTTGTAGGTGACAAAGCCGTCGAGCGGATCATGCAGCCCGAATGATGGCACCAGCGGATAAGACAGGTCGATGCTCATCTTCCACAGCAGGCCCCGGCTACCACCCGGCCGGACCGCTCTTGCAAACCCGGCGTGGGCCGCTTTTGCCAGTTCTATCGCCCAGCGGCAATACTGCGGTTCACCCGTCACCGCGCTCGCCCGGTAAAGCGCGTGCATCCATTTGCTCAGATAGTGAAAATACTGGCCATCACGGTCCCACTCCAGTCCCCCGTCATAAGCTTCGTCGGGACGCCGTTCGTTGAGTGTCTTACCGATCCTCAAACCGCCGGCGGTCGGGTGCAGCGCTCCCGCCTGGTCACTGAGGCCGCTGATCCAGCCCTGCCTGGGATCGTCCTCCCGGTGCTTGCCGAGTACGCTATGCACCTGATCGACCAGGCTCAGCGCGAGCTGGCGGTATTCGTCGTTTCGGGTCTTTCGGTACAGACTCAGAAAATTGCACACTGCATGCGCGTCGGTCCACAAATAGCGCCGCGGGGGATTTCCAGGGTTGGTCAAGCCGCTTCGATCGGCAAATTCGAGCATGATGGTCCGCGCGTCGTGCAGATTTTCCTCTTGGCGCATCCGCACGAACCCGCTAACTCAGACGCCGAACGGATACGTGTCAGGCACGCCTCGAATCTCTGCCGTTGTCAGCGGTGTGATCGCGGTGCTGCGATCGATCCAGATGTATTCGTCGAACTGACGTGGCAGTTCGGCCTCGAAGTAGTGACTCGCGACTTCAGTCTCGGGCCGGTAGATAACACCAATTGCGCGCTCCAGACGTGGCTGGGCGAGCTCTCCAATAAGTTCCAGGTTCGGATTGTCACTGAGGGCCAGAATCAGGCCCGGCTGTTCGGTCAGGTGGAACAGCCGCTCGTAGCTTTGCGCATGTGCAGGACGCACCTGCTTGATCTCCATCGGCCCATCCCAGTTTGAGGCTGCCGCCACCGTGCCGTGGTCAGTGCCAAAACCGATGCGCCGGGAATCACGGCCGAACGCTTGCCGACAAAGCTGCCCGATATTGTGTTCGCCGCGGGCCGACATCTCCGTTGCCGCGGCGTCACCGATATGTGAATTGTGCGCCCAGACCACCGCCTTGGCGCCTTCCCCGTGCGCAGCCATGACCTGTTTCAATGTTTCGAACATGTGCGAGTCGCGCAGATTCCAGGAAGCGCGCGAGCCGTAATACATGATCCGGTAATAGCGCTCGGCATTCGCGACGAGCGTAGCGTTTTGTGCTGCATCGAGAAAACGCTGACCCATCTTTGTGCGCATAGTGCTGACGATTTCGGTAGAGCTCGGTCAACATCTCTGCAACATCCTGCTCGCAGTCGCGATAATTGCCAGTCAGCGCCGCGTGCCCGTACGCTGCCGGATCTGCCTCCCAGGGACTGAGGCAGCCGTAACGCCAGCGCGCAACGGCTGCGAGGTCGGGATCGACATCGTCCAGGTAGTCGATAACAGCGCGCGCCGAATTGTAAAGGCTGTACAGGTCCAGCCCGTAAAAGCCGGTTCGCTCGGCCATGTCGAGCGGCTTGTTGTATTCATGCAGCCAGTCGACAAATTCACGGACTTCGACATTGCGCCACATCCAGGTCGGAAAGCGGGAAAAGGCCGTCCAATCCGATGGTGTGGCTTCACGGTGGCGCACGTAATGATCGATGCGCGCAGCATCGGGCCAATCTGCTTCGACGGCGACGATACTAAATCCTTTTTCCTCAATCAGCCGCTGCGTAATACGGGCTCTGAGCCGATAGAACTCCGACGTGCCGTGGCTTGCCTCGCCGATCAGAACGACCCGGGCATCCGCTATGCGCTCGATGAGTGCATGGAGCTGAACCTCTTCGGGCAACTCGAAGTGCTCGCTGTTGCGCACAATTAGGCTGGGCAGTGTTTGACTGACGGATGGGCGCGTGCGGGCCACGCGGGGACGTGTGGACTCCGGCCCCGGCTCGTCCACTTCCCAGCCTTGCTCACCAATAAGAGGCACAAAGCGCACATCCGCCAGATCTTCGCGGTCGAATTTGCCGTTGCCCAGATTCGTGATGCGGAGCAGTTCCTGGGCACGCTTGCTGCTGCCGACCGGTACCACCATTCGCCCGCCCACAGCCAGCTGCGACTTGAGGTTTTCCGGAACGACCGGGGCACCTGCGGACACAAGGATGGCATCGAAAGGCGCCTGCTCGAGCCAACCTCGCGTGCCATCCGCGTGCAGGATATGAACATTCTCATAGCCTACTTCTTGCAGACGCTCCGCCGCCGCTCTGGCCAGCTCTCCGACGCGCTCGATGGCATAGACTTCGCCGGCAATTTCGGCCAGAACCGCTGCGGCATAGCCGGAGCCCGCACCGATCTCCAGAACCTTTTCGCCACCACGCAGCACAAGGGACTCGGCCATGTAAGCCACGATGTATGGCTGTGAGATGGTTTGCCCTGCCGCGATCGGCAGCGGCGTGTCGTGGTAGGCGAGTTCACGCGCATCGGCGGATACGAAAAACTCCCGACGCACCTTGCGCATTGCATCCAGAACTTTGCTGTCGCGTACGCCGCGTGCGGCAATCTGGTCTGCAACCATGCGCTCGCGCTGTTCTGCGAAATCGACCATGCTGACCCCTGCATTAATATAATTTTACGCTAGCATTTTCAGTGGCGAATGGACATCGGAGATTCTCCGTATACCGCCAGTGTTCTGCCCTGCGCGAACAGACGGGGTCTGGCGCGGTGATCGTTGCCGGCGGGATCTACAAGCTGCCGGGGTTATTTTCGGGTCCCCATGCCGGCATCTGCCTTATCCTCGCTGGCAACCACTGCCGGTAAAGAAATAGACCCGGCACCTTTTCGGCGCCTTCGGGCAAAGGGCGATGTGGTGCGCCTCAAGCACGAAGTCGGGAAAACGGGCCTTGAACATGCGCGCATACGCCCGCGGCACGTCACGAAGCCAAGGCGTGGACCGCGGTGGGCGCGAGATGCTCGAACAGTCGATCCATCGCCGGCGTTGGCAGCCGCGTGGTGGCGTTCAGGGCTCGGAATTCTGGGCCAGCAGTTGCAGCTCGCGGTGCGCGTGCTGCGCATGACCGACCTTGATAGCGATCGTCTCACTGCTGAACATGCGCTTCATGATGAACACAATCAGCGACTCGGGCAGCCACAGCAGCACGCGGTGATTCGACGGGGTGATGGGGATGTCGTTGGCGCGCAGTACCTCGAGGCCTTCACGCATTGCACGCACCATCAGCACCAGCGCTTCGCGGTTGGCTGCGAGCTGCTCGACCTGCCCGCCTGCGTAAAAGAGAGCGCCGCCGGTGGGCAGAATCTTCGCCACATGCGTCTTCAACCAGGCGTCCATGTTCGCGCAGACCGACGCCGGAAAGCCCGCCCCTTCGAGCGCGCCGGCGATGGCCGCGATCCGCTCCGAGCGCCCGCCGTCGAGCTCACCGATGGTCGTCGGCTGCTCCTGCCGCGACGTAATGACGTAGCGAATAGCGTCGTCGTGCGGTATGGCAGCAGCGCCGGGAAATCCGAGCAGAACGCGTTCTCTGCCCAAAGCCGAAATCATCGGCGCGGGGCCGGCGGCGTTGTTGCCGAAGAACATTACGCTCGGCGTGCGTTCGTTCGCGGCGAGGATCGGCAGCACCTCGGCGAGCGCCGGCTTCGGCAACACCACGAGCACGAGGTCGTACGCGTCTGCGGGATCCAGGCCATCGACGACCGAGACGGACGTCGTCGTGCGCTCGCCAGAAACGCCATTCTCCAGGGTAATCCCGTGGTCGCGCAGGGCGTGGTAGCGATCACCGCGCGCCAGAATCGCGACATCCTGCCCGCCCTGGGCGAGCCTGGCCGCGTACAAACAGCCCATGTTCCCGGCACCGTAAATGAGGATTCGCATGACCATCTCCGAAATTGTACCGGGTCTATTTATCGATCAATGAACCCGGCACCTTTTCTTACTCGCCTCCGCGTTTGCCCCGGTGCTGGTCGTTATCATACGCCGGCAGCGGCGCTTGCCTGGCAGCCACTGCCGGAAAAATAAACCCGGCACCTTTTC
>CAWKLL010000044.1:0-67443 GCA_963850255.1 uncultured Gammaproteobacteria bacterium | reverse complement strand
CCCGGATGCGGGATAGAAAGTCCTGTCTCGTCCAGGCGCTGCTGACCGTAGCTCAGAATATCCAGGTCGAGACGCCGGGCACCCCAGCGCTGACTGCGCAACCGATCGCGACCGGCAGCACGTTCCAGAGATTGCAATTCTTCCAGCAAACGCCGCGGCGGCAAGCGTGTCAGCAGCCCCACCACGGCGTTAACGTAGTCCGGCTGATCCTGCGGACCCATGGGCTTATTCCGATACAGGCGCGAAACCAGATAAAGCCGCGAATCCGGGAGAGCGCGCAGCGCAATGATGGCCTGGCGCAATTGCGCCGCAGGATCATCCAGATTACTGCCCAGGCCGAGCCAGACAGGTATCCAGCGCCCGGACATGAGTCAGGGCGCAGGTGGCGACGAGGAACCATTGCGACGCGGCGAGCGCCGACGACGACGACGCCGAGCGGGCTTGTCCGCCTCTGCGGCCGGGGCATGCCCTTGCTGCATCTCATCCCAAAATGTCACCAGTTGGGCATCGACTTCACCGACAGCGGCGCGCAGCACCAGCAAGTCGTAGGCTGCGCGGAACCGCTTGTGTTCCGGCAGACGCCGGGCACGGCGGCCACCGGGGTTTTCCAAACGCAGCTGCATTTGCAGCATTTCACGCATGGGCAGACTGAAGCGGCGCGGTAAAGCGACGCGCTGGCATTGGGCAGTGCTGGCTTCCGCAGCGGCGACAATCATCGCCTGGGTCGGCGTGCATTCGCCGTCCGCGATCAATTCAGACTGGCGGGCCTGCACCGTGCGCCAGAGAAAAACGCCGAACAAAAACATCGGCGTGATAGGCCTATCTTCGGCGACTCGTTTGTCGGTACTTTGCAGGGCCCGCTCAATCAGCTCCACAAAACCGGGGTCAGCATCCAGCTGTCCGGCCGTGCTCGGAAACATATGCTCAAACAGGCCCAGATCGCGCAGACGCTGATAGCTGGCCAGCGCATGCCCGGTCTGGAACAGCTTTAAAAACTCGTCGAACAGACGGGCCGGCGGAACATCGTCAAGCAAACCTGCCAGTAACGGGATCGGCGCCGCCGTGTCCGCATGAATAGTCAGATCCAGCTTGGCAGCCAGCCGCGCGGCGCGCAGCATGCGCACCGGATCTTCGCGATAGCGTTGCTCGGGATCGCCCAGCATGCGCAAGCTGTGTTGCTTGACATCCTCGACGCCACCGGCGAAATCCAGGATCGAATAGTCAGCGATGTTGTAATACAGCGCATTGATGGTGAAATCGCGGCGCAAGGCGTCTTCTTCGATACTGCCCCAGGCATTATCAGAAAGAATACGGCCGGACTCGTGAATAACGTGATTCTCGTCGTCGTCGCCCTCGCCCGAGCCGCGAAAAGTTGCCACTTCGATGATTTCCCGGCCGAAACGCACGTGCGCGAGGCGAAAACGCCGGCCGATCAGGCGACTGTTGGAAAACAGCGCGCGGACTTCCTCGGGACGCGCATCGGTGGCGACGTCGAAGTCCTTAGGGCGATGACCCAGTAACAAGTCGCGCACGCCACCGCCGACCAGAAAGGCTGCGTAACCAGCATCTTTCAGCCGATAGAGAACTTTCAGCGCGGGTTTGGAAATATTGGCCCGGGACACATTGTGGTCCGGACGCGGAATAATCTGAGGTGAATGGATCGGAAACCTTCCTGGTTTGGCCCTTGGGAGCCCGCTTGTAGGGCCGTAACGTATCTCTATAATACCAGCCCTCGCCGCCCCTGGTAATCGGCGAGCGCCGCAGCTCCCTTCGTCTAGCGGTTAGGACGCGGCCCTCTCAAGGCTGAAACACGAGTTCGATTCTCGTAGGGAGCGCCATTTGCGGCGCAAACAGAAGTTTTTTATGCACGCTGAGAAAATGCTCGCACCGGCTGGCTTGTTGCGCAGGCTGGCTGCGGCGATTTACGACGGTTTGCTGGTGATCGGTGTATTGATGCTGGTGACCCTGTTGCTGGTAATTGCCGGCGGCGGCGAGGCTGTGGCGGCCGGCAACCAATCCTTTCAGGCCAGTATGCTGCTGATCATGTTCCTGTTTTTCGCCGGCTTCTGGACCCGTGGCGGACAAACCCTGGGAATGCGGGCCTGGCGCCTGCGCCTCGAATCCCGCGACGGTCAGCCCGTTAGCTGGATGCAGGCCGTGAAGCGATTTGCCGGCGCATTTCTCGCCTGGCTGCCTTTTGGTCTGGGCATGCTATGGATCCTGGTGGATCCGCAAGGCCTGAGCTGGCAAGACCGCCTGAGTGATACCCGCGTGGTGCTGTTAGCGAAATAGCCTGTGTGGCGGCCTAACGCAGGCGACGCAGCAAGAAAAACACCACTAGCGACAACAAGACCGTTGGCGCCCAGGCCACGACCAGCGGGCTTATCTGAAATACGGCACCGCCATCAGACAAGGTACGGCTGACCAGAAAATAGGCCAGCCCGATAATCACTCCGATCAGCAGGCGCGCACCCGTGCTGCCCGAACGCAAGCTGCGAAATGCGAAGGGCAAGGCCAGCAGGCACATAGGCAATACCGAGACCGATGAGGCGATGCGGCCCCAAAAGGCGAGTTCGTAGCGCGATGAATCTAACTCGTTTTCGCGCAGGTAGGTGATGTAGCGATAAAGGGCGGCACCCGTCAGCGAGGATGGCCGCACCACCATTAACTCAAGTACCTCGGAATTGAGGCTATAGGGCTGGACCGCACGCCGTTGCTCGGCAACCGACACACCGGACTCGGAGAATCGGCTTTCTGAATAGTTGTTCAACACCCATTGGTCGGACTCGTCGATTTCTGCGGAATCTGCGCGCGCCACGGATTCGAGCCCGTCATCGCCCAGGTTGAACATGTAGACGCCGTCATAGCTAAAGTTTTCACCCTGGGGGCCAAGCCTGATGATGGTATCGCCGTCGCGAACCCAGGCGCCCCGACCGGCGCGAATACCGGATTCGCCGTGTTTAACCAGGGTGCGAAACTGGCGCGCATAGTTGTCCAGGGGTGGTGCAATAAACTCCCCCAACAAGATGCTAAACAGCGCCAGCCCGGCACCGGTGGCGCCCACCGCAGCGGCCATCCGCGCCACGGAAATGCCGGCCGCCCGCAACACAATGAACTCGCTGTTGCTGGCCAGCGCGCCGAGACCCAGCAAACCGCCCAGCAAGGTGGCCATGGGCAGCATGCCAAAAGCCATGCCAGGCAATTTTAGTAGCGCAAAGAATAACGCCTGGGGGATGCCATAATTTCCGGTGCCGGTGTCATCCAGCTGACCCACGAATTCAATGAATACGCTCAGCGAAAGCAGCACGGCCAGAACCAACAGGATCATCGACATGATGCTGCGGAACAGATAGCGGCGAACGATTCTCATGCGCTGGCCGCCTTGCGCCAGCGCAGCCGCGACAGGGAACCTTGTTGCAGCCACAGCAACAGCAAGGCCACTATCGCAAACAGGCCATGCACCCACCACAGACCGGCAAATACGGGTATTTCGCCACGCTCCAGCCAAACCTTGGACGCGGCCAACAGATTCACGTAGATCACATACACCAGAACACCAATAAACAACCCACTGTAGCGACCCTGGCGCGGGCTGCTGCGACTCAGCGGCACCGCCAGCAGCGTCAGCACCAAGAGATTTAGCGGCGCGGACAAGCGCCACTGAAGCTCGGCGCGATCGACGGGATCATCGGAGCCCCAGAGTTGCGCCAGCGACCGCGAACCCGACTCCAGCTCGCCGGTTTCCAGCTCTGGTATTTCATACGGCACACCGTACTCGCGAAAGCTGACGATATTAAACCGGGCGCTGCCCGGCACACCCTCGTAGCGGCGACCATCGCCGAAATGCAGCGTGCGAATTCCGGTTTCCGTGGAAATGGTCTGCCAGGCGCGATCGGCCACCACAACTTCAACGCTGCCCTGTTTGCGCCGTTGCAGGAATACCTTACGCAGGCTGCCATCGGGCTCCACGCTCTCGGCATAGACCACCGAACCGTCGCGCGCGAAGGGCAGGAATCGGCGCGGCTCAATCATGCCCAGGTCTGCGCGCTGTTTCGCCTCCTCGGCAATGGCAAGAATGTCACGTGTAGCCGCCGGCGATACCACCAGGGCCAGGTAACCCACCAGGATCGCCAGCATCACTGCCAGCAATGCCAGCGGCTTGTAGAGACTGGCCGGACCAATGCCACAGGCCATAAAAGCCGACATTTCACTATCGCGATACAGCCGACCCAGGGCCAGCATGATGGAGATGAACAGCCCCACGGGGGTAAGAATGGCCAAAAACTGCAGGAAAGTCAGACCCAGGACCCGAAAAATCGCCTCTTTGGGAACCTTCATCCCGGCAGCGTCGCTCAATACCTGTGCCAGCTGGTAGGTGAGCAGGATCAGCAGCAGAACCATGGTCACCACCAGCCAGGTCTGCAAGGTCTCGCGCAATACGTAGCGGGCCAGTATCGGTGGCATCTAGGGCTGCCGCCGGCAGTTGCTGGGTGTTACCCATGCCGCAGGGATACAGTAAACTGCCGCCGGACGTTGGATGACGAATGCGTTGCGCATCGTTCGTATCATCACGGCGAGTGGTGAGGATCGTCAAGCACGTTTGCGGCGTCAGTGATTTGACCAAAAAAAAGCAGGAGCAGCCATGCGTTTTCAAGTAACTACCGGAGCAGCAGCCAGCCAGCGCACTGATTGCCTGATCCTGCCCGTCTATAGCGACGGCACCCTGCCGGCCAGCACGCGGGCCATCGATCGTGCCACCAACGGTCTGATCACTGATCTTACGGCTGCCGGCGATATGCGCGGCAAAAGCGGTGAAACCTTACTGGTCCATCACCGTGGCGAATTGCCGGCCAAACGCCTGCTGCTGGTGGGCTGTGGTGCACGCGGCAAGTTTGACCGGGCAGCGCTGCGCAAGTCTCTGGAGGCAGCCTTTCGTGCCATCCAGGCCAGCCAGCACAAGACCGCCGTGTGTTACCTGACGGATGAAAACAGCCGCGGTGCCGACGCCTATCGGCGCGCCAGTATTGCCTCAGAAATCTGGCATCAGACCAATTATCGGTTCACCGCGATGAAAAGCGCGCAGGAATCGGACGGCGAAAACCAGGCATCGCTGCTGACCAGTCTCAGTATTGCCTGCAACAAGCGCCAGTCCGCCGCGGCCAAACGCGGCCTGAAGCACGGCGACGCCATCGGCCAGGGCATGTCACTGGCCCGCGACCTGGGCAATTTGCCGGGTAATGTCTGCACGCCGAATTACCTGGTGCAAACAGCCAGGAAACTGGCACGCGGCAAGAAAAAACTGCAATTGCAGGTGCTTGACGAGGCCGACATGGCCAAGCTGGGCATGGGTTCGCTGCTCTCGGTCACCGCCGGCACCCGCGAACCGGCCAAGTTCATAGTGTTCAACTATCACGGCAGCAAGCGCAGCGGTGATCGACCGGTGGTTCTGGTCGGAAAAGGCATCACCTTTGACGCCGGCGGCATATCGCTCAAGCCACCGCCGATGATGGACGAAATGAAATATGACATGTGCGGCGCAGCGACCGTGTTCGGCGTCATGCAGGCGGTCACGCAGCTGGAACCGGGATTCAACCTGGTCGGTATTGTTCCGGCCTGCGAAAACCTGCCGGGTGGCAATGCCACCAAGCCCGGCGATATTGTCACGGCGATGTCGGGCGAGACCATCGAAATCCTGAATACCGATGCTGAAGGCCGCCTGATCCTGGCCGATGCGCTGACCTATGCGCAACGCTTCAAGCCCGCGGCGCTGATCGACATTGCGACACTCACCGGCGCCTGCCTGATTGCGCTGGGCCGGCATCGCAGCGGTCTGCTGGCGAATTCCAACAAGCTGGCCAATAGCCTGCTGAAGGCGGGCGATCACGCCGACGATCCGGCCTGGCGCTTGCCCCTGGACGACGCCTATATGCGCCAGCTCAAAAGTCGCTTTGCTGATATTGCCAACATTGGCGGTCGCGAGGCCGGCACCATAACTGCCGGCTGCTTTCTGTCGCGCTTTGTTGGCGAGAGCGACTGGGCGCACCTGGACATCGCCGGCACCGCATGGCGTCAGGGCGCGGCGAAAGGCGGCACTGGTCGACCGGTACCCATGCTGATGGAATACCTGCTCAACGGCTAGCCGAACAAGAACAAGACGACAGGGCCGCGCGGTGGCGACAGTCACCGCGCCATCCGCATGAGCCAAGATCCGAAACGAATCGACTTTTATATCCTGGAATCCGGTGTTGCCGACGCGCGCGCCCGTTTTGCCTGCCGACTCAGCGAAAAGGCCTGGAGTCTTGATCATCGCGTGCATGCGCTGACGCCCGATGGGGGCAGCGCGGCCGAACTGGATAATTTGATGTGGACTTTTCGTGCCGGCAGCTTCCTGCCACATGCATTGATTGACAGCGGCACGGACGACGACAACAGCATTACCATTGGCAGCGACACGAGCAGCTGCAGCGGAGAGCTCCTGATCAACCTGACCGACACAGTACCGGCCTGCTTCGACCGCTTCGAGCGGGTCGCCGAGATTGTCGACGCCAGCGAGGCCGGTCGCAGTGCCGGCCGGCTGCGCTTCAGCTTTTATCGCGACAACGGTTACGACCCGCAGACGCACCGCGTCGGCTAGACGCTTACCCCAGGACTGACCGCAGACACATGGATAAAACCTATCAACCGGCTGACATAGAACAGCGCATTTACCAGGCCTGGGAGAATGCCGGCTGCTTTCAGCCCAGCGGCGAAGGTCAGCCCTACTGCATCATGATCCCGCCGCCCAATGTGACCGGTACGCTGCACATGGGGCACGCGTTCCAGGACACCATCATGGACGCTTTGACGCGTTACCAGCGCATGCGCGGCCGCGATACGCTGTGGCAGCCCGGCACAGATCACGCCGGCATTGCTACGCAGATGGTGGTGGAGCGACAGCTGGAAGCGGAAGGAAAAACCCGGCTCGAACTGGGCCGCGAAAACTTCGTCGCCCGTATCTGGGACTGGAAAGCGCACTCCGGCGGCATCATCTCCGAGCAAATGCGCCGCATGGGCGCGTCGGTGGACTGGCAGCGCGAACGTTTCACCATGGACGAAGGTCTGTCCGTGGCCGTGACGGAGGTGTTCGTCAAACTCTACGATGAAGGCCTGATCTATCGCGGCACGCGGCTGGTCAACTGGGATCCGGTGCTGCACACGGCGGTCTCGGATCTGGAAGTCGTGTCCGAGGAAGAAAGCGGACATATGTGGCAATTCCGCTATCCGCTGAGCGACGGCAGCGGCCACCTGGTCGTAGCCACCACCCGACCGGAAACCATGCTCGGCGATACCGCCGTGGCCGTGCATCCGGAAGATGAGCGCTACCGGCATCTGATCGGCCAGCAGGTTCGCCTGCCCCTCACCGACCGAGAGATTCCCGTCATTGCCGATGACTACGTGGATCCGGAATTCGGCACCGGTTGCGTAAAAATCACGCCGGCGCATGACTTCAACGATTATGAAGTCGGCCAGCGTCACGATTTACCGCTCATTAATATCTTCACTATCGATGCGGCACTGAATGACAACGTGCCGCAGGCCTATCGTGGCCTGGACCGCTTCGAAGCACGCAAGCGCGTGATCGCCGACCTGGACTCTGCCGGGCTGCTGGCGGCCATTGATGATCACCGACTGATGGTGCCGCGTGGCGACCGCAGCAATGCCGTGGTGGAGCCCTTTCTTACCGACCAGTGGTTCGTAAAAGCCGGCCCCCTGGCCGCACCAGCCATCGAGGCGGTGGAGAGCGGGCGGATCGAATTTGTGCCGGCCAACTGGTCCAAGACCTACTTCGAATGGATGCGCAATATCCAGGACTGGTGCATCAGCCGGCAACTCTGGTGGGGACATCGGATTCCGGCCTGGTATGACGAAGACGGCAGCATTTATGTCGGCCGCAGCGAGGCCGAAGCCCGCAGTCGCAACCAGCTCGACGACGATGTGTTGTTGCGCCAGGATGAAGACGTTCTCGACACCTGGTTCTCATCTGCGCTTTGGCCGTTCTCGACCCTGGGCTGGCCGCAGAACGAGCAAGCCCTGCAGCGCTATTACCCCACCAGCGTGCTGGTCACCGGCTTCGACATCATTTTCTTCTGGGTGGCCCGCATGATCATGATGGGCCTGAAATTTATGGACGACGTGCCGTTTCACCAGGTCTACATTACCGGTCTGATTCGCGACCACGACGGCCAGAAGATGTCCAAGTCGAAGGGCAACATCCTCGACCCCCTCGACCTGATCGACGGCTGCGATCTGGACACCCTGATCAGCAAGCGCACGACCGGGCTGATGCAACCGCAGATGCGCCCGAAAATCGAAGCCGCAACGCGCAAACAGTTTCCCGACGGCATTCCCGAATTTGGCACCGATGCCCTGCGTTTCACCTTTGCCGCACTGGCCAGCAACGGCCGGGATATACGCTTCGACCTGGGTCGCATAGAAGGCTATCGCAACTTCTGCAACAAGCTTTGGAACGCCGCCCGCTACGTGATGATGAATGTGAGCGAAGCGCCACAAGGCGACGCGCCCGAGTTTAGTCTTGCTGATCGCTGGATTCGTTCTCGCCTGGGCCACACGCTGCGTGAATTTGAATCTCAGATCGCCGCCTATCGCCTCGACCTGGCCGCGCGCGCCTTGTACGAATTCACCTGGAACGAGTATTGCGACTGGTACCTGGAACTGGCCAAACCGATTCTGCAAGGCCAGGGTTCAACAGCCGAGCAGCTGGGCACCCGGCTGACGCTGGTTGAGGTGCTGGAAAACCTGCTGCGTTGCCTGCATCCGATCATGCCGTTCATCACTGAGGAGATCTGGCAAAAACTGGCACCGCTGGCCGGAGTCGGCGGAGCGACCATCATGCTGCAGCCGTTCCCCGAAGAAACCGCCTTCCCCACCGACCAGACGGCCGAACAGGAATTGGCCTGGATTCAGAATTTCATTCTCGGTGTGCGGCAGATACGCGGCGAAATGGACATCCCCCCGGGCAAACCTTTGCCGGTGCTGCTACAGGATGTGGATGCGACCAGCCAACGCCGGCTGACCGAGCACGCCCGTTATCTGCGGGAAATCGGTCGCCTGGAAAGCATCAGCCCGTTGCCAACGGATCAGCAAGCGCCACCCGCTGCCACGGCGCTGCTGGACGGCTTACGCATCCTGGTCCCCATGGCCGGCCTGATCGACGTTGCCGCGGAACGACAGCGACTTAACAAGAACCTCGATAAGACCCGCAACGATCTGCAACGCGTCGATGGCAAACTGGCAAACAGCAAGTTTGTCGACAATGCGCCGGCAGCAGTGGTTAGCAAGGAACGCGAGCGGGCCGCGGCCCTGGCGGACCGGCTTGCCCAGCTCGAGGCCCAATTGGCGCGACTCGAAACCCTGGAATAAGCTAATATTATTTTGAGGTAATTTATATAAATACTTGTTTTATATAAATAATTACCCAATAGACTCTCTAAGCCCAGGGCAGCGTCTTTCAGCGCCCACGCCGCGGGGCATAATCTGCGTACCAGTTCGCAATTAGCCGGGCCTGCTTGCGGCAACATAGCCAGCTGCAGCCCCTTGTCACGCCGCGCGAGTTCCATCTATGACCGATTCAGTCACCCGCATTGCCGACCATGACGGACTCGCTGACGCACGCCGACGTGCTGAAAGCATCGTGGCCAGTGTCAGCGAGGTGGTCCTCGACAAAGACCGGCAAATCAGGCTCGCCGTCAGTTGCCTGCTGGCCGGCGGACACCTGCTGATTGAGGATCTGCCGGGCGTCGGCAAGACCCTGATGGCACGCAGCCTGGCCGGCGTGCTTGGCCTGCAGTTCCGGCGTATCCAATTCACCAGTGACCTGCTGCCGGCGGACGTCATCGGGGTATCCATTTTTGACCAGCCCAGCGGCAAGTTTAGTTTTCACCCCGGACCGCTGTTTGCGCAATTGGTGCTGGCAGATGAAGTTAACCGCGCCACACCCAAAGCCCAGAGTGCGTTGCTGGAAGCCATGGAAGAGCGCCAGGTGACGGCCGAGGGCGAAACGCATGACCTGCCCGAACCATTTTTTGTCATCGCGACGCAAAATCCGGTCCAGCAGGTGGGTACTTTTCCGCTGCCGGAATCGCAACTTGACCGCTTCCTGATGCGCATCGGCCTGGGTTATCCCTCGCCGGAGATGGAGCGTGAGCTGCTGCGCGGCGGAGACCGACGCAGCCTGCTTGGCAACCTGAAGCCGATGGTAACGGCGGGGGAAATCAGCGATCTACAAACGGCGGCGGACAGCGTGCACGTCGCCGATGCAGCCCTGGACTATGCCCAGGCGCTGGTTAGTTACACCCGCGAAAGCCCGGATTTCGAATTTGGCCTGTCACCGCGCGCCGCCGTTGACCTGCTTGCTGCGGCGCGCTGCTGGGCGATGCTGCACGGCCATCGCGGCGTACGCCCGGAAGATCTGAAAGCCGTATTCGGCGCAGTCGCCGGTCATCGGCTGCGGCCGCGTGATTACAGTTTGTCGGCCTCCGACACCGCCGTTCAGCAGGTGCTGGACGCCGTTCCGGTGCCCTGAGGCCGCGCATGGCGGCGGCGCTGTCAGCGCTTGGTTCGCGGCTGGGTCGGCGCGCCCGCGCCTGGGCCGGCCGGCGCCAGGGCATCGATCCACCGCGCACCCGCCTGCACACCCGGCGCATCTATATTTTGCCCACCCGCGCCGGGATCATTTTCGGGCTCATCCTGTTCACCATGCTGCTCGGCGCGATGAACTACAACAACAACCTGGGCTTTGCGCTGACCTTCCTGCTGGCCGGCGTGGGTATCGTCAGCATGCATCACTGCCATCACAACCTGGCCGGGCTCGAACTGCGCGCGCTGGGCGCAGGACCCGTATTTGCCGGTGAGGCGCTGCAGTTTAGATTCCAGCTGGAAAACGCCAGCAACCAGCCGCGCTGGCAATTGCGGCTGGGATGGGACGGCCAGCTGCCGCTGGTCACGGAACTGGAAGCCGGCGGCCGTCAGCATCTGCAGCTGCCATTGGCAACCAGCAGGCGCGGTCGACTGGCAGCACCACGCTTGCAGGTCAGCACCTTGTATCCACTCGGGCTACTGAAAGCCTGGGCCTGGGTGAATATGGATTTGCAGGCCATCGTTTACCCGAAGCCCGCACACGAAGCCAGCGGTGCAGATCGCGGCGAGACCGGCCAGCACGAAGGTGGCCACGATCCGCACGGCGAGGAAGACTTCTACGGGCTGCGCGTCTGGCGCCCTGGCGACCCGCCGCGACGCATTGCCTGGAAAGTGCTCGCCCGCAGCGGCCAGACACTAATCAGCGAATATCGCAGCGGCAGCCCGTCGCCGCTATGGATCGACTGGGACAGCGAGACTTGCGCGGACCCCGAACTGCGCATCGCCCGTCTTACCCGCCGGGTCCTTGAAGCTGACGCGCAGGGACGCCGTTACGGCATGCGGCTGCCTGGCCAGGAGATCGTCCCGCAGGCCGGACCCGCTCAACTGAGTCGCTGCCTGGAACGACTGGCGTTGCTGCCCGTCTCCGAGCGCCGATGACCAGCAGCACGAGGGGCGAACGGCGGCTGGAATCCTCGGCCGAATCTACCGGCCAGCTGCTATGGCTTACAGCGGCGGTGCTAGTGGCCGTGCTGCCCCACGTTCCGCATGTACACCCCTGGGTTCCGCTGCTGGTATTTGGCATTACCGCCTGGCGTCTATATGCCGCCTATCAGCGGCACGGATTGCCAACGGCCTGGGTGCGCGTGCCACTGACTTTGTTTGGTTTCGCCGGAATTCTGTTGACCTACCGGCAGGTATCCGGGATCGACGCCGGTTCCGGCCTGCTGATGGTAATGGTTGCCATGAAACTGCTGGAAACGCGCGGCCACAGAGACCGCGCCGTCGTCGTGTTCATTTGCTTCTTCCTGTTATTCGCGGCTTTCCTGCGCGAACAGGCCCTGTGGGGTCCGCCCTACCTGCTGTTTGCGGTCATGATCACGACAACCGCCTTGTTGCAGATTTCGCGCAGCGATCATCCCTTGCATCCCGGCCGCGCCCTTGCCACCGCCGGCCGACTGCTGCTGCAGGCTTTGCCGCTGATGCTGATCTTGTTTCTGCTGTTCCCGCGCGTGCCCGGACCTTTCTGGTCGCTGCCGCAAAGAAGCGGTGCCGCGACCACGGGACTGGCCGACAGCATGAGTCCCGGCGACATATCCGAACTGGCGCTGTCCGACAAAGTGGCCTTCCGGGCGCGCTTTGACGGCGAAATTCCACGCGGCGCCGACCTGTATTGGCGCGGCCCGGTACTCAACCGCTTCGACGGCCGTCGCTGGGAGCGACGCACCACCGGCTACCTGCCAAAGCTGGTGGAACAAGTCGACGTCAATGCAACCAGGGTCGATTACGAGATCACCCTGGAACCCAGCAGTTCGCGCTGGCTGCTGGCCCTGGAAACCCTGCTGAAATCGGAGGCGCCGCGCGCGGCACTGAATTCAGCCTTCGAGCTGGTCAGCTTTACCCCGCTGGACCAGCGACTCTCCTATCGGGCGCGCGCCGCGCTGGGCGGCACCACGCCCGGATCCATGACCGAGCGCGCCCGCGCAGCCGACACCTGGCTGCCCGATGGCAGCAACCCGCGCAGCCGCGAGTTTGCGCGACAACTTCGCAACGAGAGCGCCAGTGACAGCGAATTCCTCGCCACCATTCTGCGTACTTTTCGCGAACAGCCTTTTTTTTACAGTCTCACGCCGGCCCTGCTGGGCGCGGAATCCGTCGACGATTTTCTGTTCAATACCCGGGAAGGCTTCTGCGGCCATTATGCATCGGCGTTTGCGGTGCTGGCCCGTGCGGCAAATATTCCCGCCCGAGTGGTTACCGGTTATCAGGGCGGCGAATTAAATCCGCTCGGCAACTATTGGCTGGTACGCCAGGCTGACGCGCACGCCTGGGTGGAGGTCTGGCTTGACGACGGCTGGCAGCGCTTCGATCCCACCGCTGCGGTGGCGCCGGAGCGCATCGAATGGGGCATGGATGCGGCCATCGACAGCGGCAGTCTTGGTCGCGCCGAAAGTTTGCGCAGCAGCCGACTGGCCGATCAGTTGTTTATGAGCTGGGATGCCGTCAATGCGGCCTGGAATCGCTGGGTGCTGGCTTTCGGACCTGACAGCCAGTCCGATCTGCTTGGCCTGGCCGGGCTGCCCGAGCGTGCTACACGCTATCTGATTATTGCCATGGCGGTGTTAGTCGCCGTTTGCATGTTGCTGCTCGCCTGGTACCAGCAGCGCCTGTATCGCCCGCAGCGCAGCACCCTGTCGCGCGCCTACCGCGAACTTTGCCTGCGCACCGGCAAAGCGGCCAGGCCACGCCGGGCGGAAGAAGGCCCGCTGGAATACGCCCGCGCTAGCGCAGACATGCGTCCGGATATCGGCGCTGAACTAGCAGCCTTGTTTGGCAACTATGTCCGATTGCGTTACGACGGAGACACATCAGCCGCCGCTGACAAGGCCTTCGCGGAGGCCGTCAGGCGCTTCCACCCTTCCCATCGGCAAGCTGCGAGCCGACGCGCGTAAGCAGACCCAGACCCAGCAAAAGCAACAACAGGATCGACAGCAAGCCTAGCCGCTGGCTGTCGGTCCAAAGCGCCACCACGCCAACCAGTACCGGACCAATGATCGCGGCAAACTTGCCCAGCATGTTGTAGAAGCCGAAATACTCGCCCGTTTTGCCGGCGGGGATCAGGCGCGCAAACAGTGAGCGACTGAGACTCTGCACGCCGCCCTGCACCAGGCCGATGCAAAACGCCAGCACATAAAAATGCATCTCGGTCTGAATAAAACTGGCGGCAATGGTGGCCAGAATGTAAACCGTCAGCGCCAGATACAAGCCGAAGCGCGGCCCGTAGCGACGACCAATCCAGCCGAACACCAGCGCAGCCGGGAACCCCACATAGTTGGTCAGCAGAATCGCCAGAATCAGATCCTGGGTAGTCAGCCCCAGCGCCATGCCGAAATCCACAGCCATCTTGATAATCGTGTAGACGCCGTCGATATACAGCCAGTAGGCCATCAGGAAGCGCCAGACATCGGGTTGCGCGCGCAACGCCTTCAACGTAGCCAGCAATTCGCTGATACCGGCACGAATCGCGACCGCCATCGGCGGCGCGGCAACGCGCGGTTCATGTACCCACCAAATCAGCGGCAGGGTAAACAGCGCCCACCAGACCGCCACCGTCATGAATGACACTCGCACGGCCTGACCGGCATCGGCCAGACCAAAACTCTGCGGGCTGGCAACCATCGCAACATTCAGCGTAAACAACAGCGCGCCGCCGATGTAACCCAGGCTAAAGCCGAAGGCAGATACCTGGTCGTAGCGCGGTCTTTCGGTAACGTCGACCAGCAGCGAGTCATACAGGGAATTACTGGATGCAAAGCCAACGGATGCCAGGGCATAGCAACTTAAGGCCAGCAACCACTGCCCTGCAGCTGCCAACGGCAAAGCCGCCGTCATTACCACGCCCAGCGTGGTGAAAATCAGCAGGGTGCGTTTGCGGCGACCGGCCCGGTCAGCAATCGCACCAATCAACGGCGCCATCAGGGCCACCAGTAAACTGGCAGCGCCATTGGCAATACCGAGACGGAAAGTCGTTACCGCAGCAGTCGCTCCGTCGTTCCAATAGTCGGCCAACAGCACCGGCACAAAGGCTGTCACCACCGTCAGGGAAAAGGCCGAATTGGCCCAGTCATACAATGCCCAGCCGAGTGCCGGCCGCTGGCGCCAGAAATGCACCCTGGCCTGCCCTTCGTTAGCTGGCAACAGAGCCTTCAGCTAAGCGGCGCACAAAAACCACCGCGTCTTCTTTACCACCAGCGGCGCGATAATAGGCGCGGCGCACACCCACGACTTGAAAGCCCAGCCGCCGATATAAACGCATGGCTACCTTGTTGGAGGGACGCACTTCAAGAAACAGGCGTTCCGCACCCGCCTCGCAACCACGCTCGAGCATGTATTGCAGCAATTCACTGCCAATACCCTGGCCACGCAGCCGCTCCGCCAGGCAAATATTCAGCAGGTGCCCCTCACCCGCTGCCACCGACATGATCGAGTAACCCGCAACTTCACCCGCCTGTTCCAGAACCACACTGGTGTAGCCGGCCAGCAAGCAATCTCGAAAGATACCCGCGGTCCAGGGAAAGTCGTAAACGGACTGCTCAAGGGCCGCTACAGCCTTCACATCATCCTGAGCCATGCGGCGAATGCCGAGCGGCAAATCATCCAGGGCCGCACTCATGCCACACCAGCCTGCAAGGTAGCGCGAGCCAGGCAAAGATCATCCCAGGCCTTACGCTTTTCCCCGGGACTGCGCAGCAGATAGGCCGGGTGATAGGTCACCACCAATGGAATATCCAGACCCTGTACGCGGTGCACCTGACCCCGCAAGCGACCCACGGGTTGCTCGCTGTGCAGCAGGTTCTGGGCGGCAATCCGGCCCACGGCAAGAATAATGCGCGGGTTAATCAGCTCGATCTGGCGACGCAGATACGAGTCGCAGGACTGCACCTCGTCCGGCTTCGGATCGCGATTATTCGGCGGGCGGCACTTGAGGATATTGGCGATATAGACTGCTTCGCGAGACTGACCGACGGCGCGCAACATTTCGTTCAGCAATTGCCCGGCCCGGCCAACAAACGGTTCGCCCTGACGATCCTCGTCCGCGCCCGGAGCTTCGCCGATGATCAGCCAGTCGGCATCGGCGTGACCGACACCAAATACCGTCCGGGTGCGCGACTGGTGCAAAGCACAGCGCGTGCAGACCGAGACTTCGGCTGCCAGCGTTGACCAGTCAGCGCTGACCTCTGCAGCCGGCAAGCCTGTTTCGGGCTCTGCCACCGGCTCAGCTTCGATAGGCTGCCAGACGGGGATTTCCATCACAGCCAGGGCACGACGCTGCAGACTGGAGAGCGGCAAACTCACTGTCAACGCTCAGACTTCACCGGGCTTGACACTGGCCCGGCGCCGCGCACGACGGCGCTGCCAGCGCCAGACAGCTATTACCGGACCGGAAGCCGCGTAACTGCAGGCGATCAGAAAAATCACCACCGGCGGATTCAACGCAATCAACACAAAGATCAACGGAATTACGAACACGTAGGTGAAGGAAATTTTGCCGCGCGGGCTGACTTCCTTGAAGCTGTAGTAAGCCAGATGCGAAACCATCAGCGCGCCGGCGGCCGTGGTAAGCGCACAGGCCAACGCCAGAGCGGTGCTGCCGGACCAGCCAAGCTCGGTGCCCAGCCAGACCATGCTGACCACCAGACCGGCGGCCGACGGGCTGGGCAGTCCCTCGAAAAAGCGTCCGTCCGAGTTGCTTTCGCCAACGTTGAAACGGGCTAAACGCAGCGCTGCCGAAACCGCGTACAAAAAGGCTGCCAGCCAGCCCAGCTTGCCCCAGATCCAGCCGTATTCGGCCAGGCGCACCAGCCCCCATTGATAGACGATCAGGGCCGGCGCCAATCCAAACGCGACCAGGTCCGAGAGACTGTCGTATTGCTTGCCGAATTCGGACTCGGTGCCCGTCAGGCGCGCCATGCGTCCATCCAGCCCATCCAGCGCCATAGCAATAAACAGGGCAATGGCGCTGCGCTGATAGTTGCCGTCGATGGCGCCAATAATGGCGTAAAAGCCAGCGAACAGAGCGCCCGTGGTGAGCAGGTTCGGAAGCAGGTATATCGCGCCGCGGCGTGGCGACGAGGTTTTTGGCGGTTGTTCGTCCATGGCTGTCCGGCGCTGGGGAGTGGCCAGTTTGCCACCTAAAGCCCGCGAAAACATCCGCTCAGGCCGACCTCTGCCGCAGTTAGCTGCGCCTCAGGTCTGCCAATGGGCTGACGCCAGCCGCTACGCGTTGCCCCACGCTGACGCGCAATTGGGCCGTAACCGGTAAATAAACCTCGGCCACGGGCGCCAGGCGCAAATAGGCAAAGCGTTGCCCCTGCCCCAGGCGCTCGCCGAAACGCACAAACGCCCGTGGCCGTAATGCACGGATGGCGCCAGGAAACAGCAGAATCACATCGTCGTTTTCCTCGCTGCGCAACCACAAGCCGTCTACGATGCCGGCGCTGCACATAGCTTCGGTCAGGCAGTGCACGCCGCCTTCAATGGGCGCACGCACAGTGTAGGCACCCAGGGGGTTACAGCGAATTCTCACGCATTGCCAACGCCCATTGATCGGACCCGTGGCTGTCTCTTCGGCACTCAGCACGCGCCCGTCTACGGGCGCCAGCACACCCAGCGGCAAGGGCGGGACATCCCGGGCGGGATCACGGAACAGCATAAACAGCCCGACAAAAATACCCAGCGGCAAACTGGTCCAATAGCCGCCGCCCAGCCGATAGATCACAACGGCGATAACAAGCATCAGGAACAGCCAGATCAGGCCCTCCCGCGCAACGACGGAGCGATTGTGGGCCAGAGCCGACATGCGCGTGTTCTAACCTCTCGAAGCCCTGCCGGTCAACGGCAAACGTAACAATCGTGCGAGACAGCGCAGGAGGTTCTAGAATTGCGGCGGATTTATCGCCCAGCTGGAATACCCATGCGCCTGAGCCAACTGCCCCTGACCACCTTCAAAGAAGTCCCTGCCGAAGCAGAGATCATCAGTCATCAGCTGATGCTGCGGGCCGGACTGCTACGCCGACTGGCGTCGGGACTGTTTACCTGGATGCCCATGGGATTGCGGGTTCTGCGCAAAGTCGAACAGGTGGTGCGCGAAGAAATGGACCGCGCCGGCGCACTGGAATTACTGATGCCGGCGGTGCAACCCGCGGAGCTGTGGCAGGAAAGCGGTCGCTGGGAGATCTACGGATCACTGCTGCTGCGCATGCGCGACCGGCACGAGCGTGAATTTTGCTTTGGTCCAACGCACGAAGAAGTTATCACTGACATCGCCCGGCGCGAGCTGCAGAGCTACAAGCAGCTGCCGGTCAATTACTACCAGATTCAGACAAAATTTCGCGATGAGATTCGACCGCGCTTCGGCGTTATGCGTGCGCGTGAGTTTCTGATGAAGGACGCCTACTCCTTTCATATTGACCAGGACTCTCTGGAGCAGACCTACCAGGTCATGGCCGCGGCCTACGCGCGGATATTCACGCGCCTGGGCCTGGGCTTCCGACCGGTGGAAGCCGATAGCGGTGAAATCGGTGGCGCCCGTTCGCAGGAGTTTCATGTACTGGCTGACTCCGGTGAAGATGCCATCGCCTGGTGCGCGGATGACGGCTATGCCGCTAACGTTGAAATGGCCGCGGCGCTGGCGCCGCCGGGCGAACGCCCGGAGCCCGGTGAAGCCATGAGCCGCGTCGATACGCCGGCAATCAGAAACATGCAGCAGGTCAGTGAATTTTTTGAATTGCCTGCCAGTCGCTGCATCAAAACCTTGATCGTCGCCGGCGCCGAAGCGGGACTGGTTGCCTTGGCCCTGCGGGGCGACCATGAATTGAATGCGGTAAAGGCGGCCGGCCTGGAGGCAGTGGCCAGTCCCCTGCGCCTGGCCAGCAGCGAGGAAATCGTCGCCGCACTGGGTTGCACGCCTGGCTTTGTCGGCCCGGTGGAAGTTGGTATCCCGCTGATCGCCGACCACAGCGCGCTGGCGCTGGCTGATTTTGTCTGTGGCGCTAACGCCGATGACACGCATCTGCGCGGCGTAAACTGGCAGCGCGACCTGCCGCTGGCGCAGGCGGCCGACCTTCGCAATGTTGTCGACGGCGACCCGAGCCCTAACGGCGGCGGTAAACTGGCTATCGCACGCGGTATCGAGGTGGGACATATTTTTCAACTGGGCGACAAATACACCCGCAGCATGGACGCCACGGTGCTCGACCAGAATGGTCGCAAAGTGCCCATGCTGATGGGCTGCTACGGTATCGGCGTATCCCGCATCGTTGCTGCGGCCATCGAGCAGAACCACGATGAGCAGGGCATTATCTGGCCAGAACCCATGGCGCCTTTCCAGGTCGTTCTGTTAGAACTAAACCCCAAGAATGCGCCAGCCGTCACACAGGCGGTTAACCAGGTCTACGAAGATCTGCAGGCGGCAGGCCTCGAGGTGCTTTTAGATGATCGCGATGCAAGACCTGGCGTGAAGTTCGCCGATGCGGACCTGCTTGGCATTCCCCATCGGCTGGTCCTTGGCGAGCGCGGCCTGAAGGCCGGTCAGCTAGAGTATCGATCACGGCGCAGCGGCTTAGAGGAACAACTGGACATAGATGATGCAGTCGGAATTTTACGCCAACGCATCCAGGCGACCCGGGACAGCTAGGCTGACGCGCCGCCAATGGCTGCTGGCGGCTGTCTTGCTGACCAGTCCCTTGCCGGTCTGGTGCACCCCGGACCCGGCCCTGAAGGAGCTGCTGCTCGAGGCCATGCAGCGGAGCAAGAGTTTCCCCGATCGCTTTGATGCCCAGGTCTGGTTGACGGACATGGCCTTACGGCTGGGAAACCAGGTTAAAGATCCGCAGGAACGGGTGCGCATTCTTAAGCAGGTGCATTGGGAAGCCACCCGGGTGGAGCTGCCACCTGAGATGGTGCTGGCCGTGATCGACATCGAGAGCGCTTTTGACGCCTATGCCGTATCCGTCGCCGGTGCCCAGGGACTCATGCAAGTGATGCCCTTCTGGCTGGAAGAGATCGGCCGGCCCGACGACCGGCTGGTTAATATTGAAACCAACCTGCGCATGGGCTGCACGATCTTGCGTTATTACTACGACATGGAATCAGGCGACTGGATCCGTGCCCTGGGACGTTACAACGGCAGTCTTGGCAGTCGCCGCTATCCGGAGAAAGTACTCGAGCGACTGCGCTCGCGCTGGTTTCGCCAGTAGGTATTACCGAACGTTACTCAAGCAACGCGAAAGTCGGACAAGCGGGCGGCAATGGCCAGATCTTCCGCATGCCTTTCAATGTTTTGCACATTCGCCAGCGGTGGTCCGTGAGAGAGCCAGCGCGCGAGGTCGTCGACTGCTTTGACGGGGCCGCTGGCCAGCACTTCCACGCGTCCGTCGCTGAGGTTTTTGGCCCAACCACAAATCCCCAGGCGACGGGCTTCCTGTGCACAGCTGGCGCGAAAGAAAACACCTTGCACCCGACCGGCAACAAAAAAGCGCGCGCAAATGGAAGCGGTCAAAGTCGCCGGCAACTCAGGGATCGGGATTGGTCACGCCACGACTCACCAGCAGCGCGTCCAGGGCGGTGTCTTTTGCACTCAGCGCGGCGCGGCGCGCGGACCAATAGCCATTCGAACTACCCGTCTGCAGATAATTCTCAGCACTCTCCAGCATCAATTCCGCTTCCTGCAACTTGACCGCGGCATGACTCTCCGCGCCGGCCTGGCGCGCAGCCGCGATCGCCTGGCGCGCATCGCTCATCTCCTGCACCGGCGGCGCGGTGGCGCAGGCCGACAGCAGGACCAATAGCAGCATGCTGGCAAGCGCTGAAAATTTTCGGTTCACAAAAGACTCAACTAAGCGGTAGGACGTTACCTGATCAAGCAAGCTAGCAATCGCTTCGGTAAGGGTCAAGCAAGCCCAGGCGCGCAAAAATAGAGGCTTTATCTTTGGCAATTGCACCACACGCAAATCCACGCCAGGCCTGCAAACGTCAGTTGCACGCTACAATTGCGCCTGGGCACTCCTGGGCAGGAATATGCAGATCTATCACAATCCACGCTGTTCAAAGTCGCGACAGACTCTGGAACTGCTGAAAGGCCGCGGTTATACACCCGAGATTATCGACTATCTCAGGCATCCGCCCAACGCCGAAACTGTGCAGAAACTGACTGAAAAACTTGGCCTGCCAGTGCTGGACCTGATGCGTCACAACGAACCTGAATACCGCGAACAGCGGGAGTTGCTAACAAACATGAACGAGACAGAACGCTGTGCCTGGCTGGCGCGGCATCCACGCGTACTGCAACGACCGATCGTCGTAGTGGGCGCACAGGCACGCCTTGGGCGGCCGCCCGAAAATGTTCTGGAGATAGTGTAGGCATGACCGAAGTACTGGTTCTCTATTATTCACGCCACGGCAGCACAGCCAAGCTGGCGCGCCAGGTGGCACGCGGCGTAAACGCCGTGGCCAATGTCTCCGCACGCCTGCGCAGCGTGCCCTCAGTATCGCCGGATACCACGGCGAGCCTGCCCGAAGTGCCGGACGAAGGCGCGCCCTACGCGACCAATCAGGACCTGGTGGAATGCGACGGATTGATCCTTGGCAGTCCGACGCGCTTCGGCAACATGGCGGCAGCACTGAAGTATTTTATTGACGGCACCAGCGCCAACTGGCTGGGTGCAGATCTTTGCGGCAAACCGGCCGGACTGTTTACCTCCACCAGCAGCCTGCATGGCGGTCAGGAAACTACGCTGCTGAGCATGGCGCTGCCGCTGTTACATCACGGCATGCTGCTGGTCGGCGTGCCCTACTCCGAGGCCGCATTGAATGAGACCCGCACGGGCGGTACCCCTTATGGCGCCAGCCATGTCACCTTCTCGGGACAGGCCGGCGAACTCAGCGAAGACGAAATCGCCGTTGCGCGGACCCTCGGCAGGCGCGTGGCCGAGGCTGCGCTGCGTCTGCAGGGCTGGGATCGACCTTGAAGCTTGCCAGGGTTTCACAGGCGCTGACCCTGGCGGCGCTGGCGCTGATGCTGGCATTGATTTTGTGGCCACCGCTGCAAGCCTGGCATTGGTTCGCCGCCCTACCCCTGGCCATCCTGTTCCTTAACGGCCTGCGCCCGCGACCGCGCTGGGGCGGCTGGGTCGCAACGCTAATGATTCCCTACCTGGGCATCGGCGTGATGAATCTGCTCGCCGGACCAGCCACACCGCTGGTTGGCCTGCTGTTATCCATCGGCAGCGCGCTCGCCTGCTTTGCGGCCCTGTACTGGACCCGCTGCATGGGATTCAGCCTGAGACGCTAAGCGCGCCGGGCTGGCCGCCGGCCCGCCGGTTCAACACCTGTTTTACAAACGGCACCGTCAGGCGCTTCTGCGCCACCAGCGCCTCGTGATCCAGGTCCTGCAACAAGGCGAACAAAGCACCGGCATCCCGATCGACCCGGGTCAGCAGGTAGTGCGCCGTTTCCTCGGGCAGTTCCAGGCCGCGCCACTGGGCACGGTGGCGCAGAGCCTCAAGTTTCTCACCATCGCTTAACGGTTTGACCCGGAAAGTCGCGCCGGAACTGAAACGCGACACCAGGTCCGGCAAGGCAAAACCGGCATGCAATGGTGCGCGGTCGGCAGCCACTACTAGCCGCGCGCCGCGTACGCGCAGTCCTTCGTAGAGTTGAAACAAGCCGCGTTCCCAGTCTGCGTCGCCGGCCACGCTGGTGACATCGTCTATGCATACCAGGTCGAGCCCGGCAAATTCCTCCAGCGCGGCCGCCGGTAGTTCGAGGCCGGCCGCCAGCGGCAGATAGGCGGCGCGCTGCCGGGCATCGTCCGCCGCTGCCACACAAGCCTGCAACAGGTGACTGCGACCCGTCTTGGCGGGCCCCCACATCCATAACAAGGCGCGCTGTCGCAGCGTGGCTATTTCCTGCAAGGCATGCAGAAGTGCGCCATTCGGACCCGCGGTAAAGTTGCCGAACACGGCATGATCAGCCGGACCAACCTGTAAGGGTAACTGTTGCATCAAGACTGGCCGGCACGCTCAATACGCGCCCGACCTCCCCAGGTCAACAGGTAATCGATACCCGAAACAATACTGGTTACCAGCACCCCGGCACCGACCAGGGTGATGGCAATTTGCAAGGGCAAGTCGGCCGCAGCCTGCGACAACACCAGCAACACGTAAAGCAACTGCAAAGCCGTATTGAGTTTGCTGATGCGGGTCGGCTGGGGCTGTACTTCGCCCACCAGGTAGTTATAAGCCAGGGCACCGATGATGATCATCAGATCACGACCGAATACCACGGCAGTCAGCCACAGGGGCGTCAGGCCCAGCCAGGTCAGCGCCAAAAATACGGACATCAGTAAAAGTTTGTCGGCGAAGGGATCCAGGATGCCCCCCAGCCGGGTTCGCCAGCCGAAGCGCTTGGCCAGAAAGCCATCGAGACCATCGGAAAATCCCGCCAGTAAAATCAGCAACAACCCGCTGGCGAAACGCCCGGTCAGCAAACACCAGAGAATCGGCACGATCAGCAGAATCCGCAGGAAGCAGATCGCGTTCGGGATATGCGCGAGTTTGAACATTTGCACGGGCAGCGCTTAACCGCCGATGACCAGGTAATTCAAATCGGTGCCGACGCTTCCCAGGGGCGCGTCCACCGGTTGCAGCAGACGCTGCAATGCAATGACTCGCATCAACTGGTTCGCATCGCCGCGCACGGTCAGACTATAGACGACCCGCTGACCGTCAACCTCGCGCACTTCGCAGAGTTCAACATTGCTAAGTCCGGACAGGTATCGAGTGATGTTGCCGTAAGTAGCCAGATCGACCACACCGTCGACGGCCACCACCAGCGCGCGCGCGGCCCCGGGCCCGGCCGCCAGTTGCGCAGCCAGGCGATCAGCCGCTTCTTCTGGCCCTGAGGCAACTGTTCCGTTCCAGTCCAGGCGCTGATTACCCAGCAGCAGCGACCAGCGCACGCGTGAACTCGCCGGATCGGCGCCCCGTGCGCGCCCAATCAGCACGGCATCAGCACGGTAGCGGCGCGAAGCTTCCAGCACCGGATCGGTGAAATCGCCCCACAGATCAGCAAAATTTACCTGGCTAAGATCTTCACCATCGACCAGCGGCAAGATCACAGGCAAACCGCGCGAGTTCGCCGCATCCAGCAGCAAGGTCCTGGCGGCAGCCTGCTCCTTCCGTAACACGATATTGCGGGCTGCCGGCCGGGCATCTTCTTCGGCTGCGGCAACAATAGTCCGCTGTCCGCGACCGGCATCTACCGCCAGCCAGATCAGCGTGGCCGGGCGTTCTTCGCTCCAGACTGGCAGCTCCGCAGCATCCAGCGCTTTGCGCAGGGCCACGGCATCGAAGCCTACGCTCAGCCGCCCGGGTGCGACCCCGCGATACTGCTCAACCATGGCGGCCGGGTCACCCAGCAGCGGCAGCCGCGATTCGATAGCCGCTAATCGCTGCCCGGTAACTTTGACCACAACCTGGGCCAGGGCGGCTGCAAAAGCCTGCTCAAGCCCACGGCTCCCGGTGGGCTGATCCACCTCGGCTGAATGCAGATCGACCACCTGCGCGGCCGATGCCAGGCCCATGGCCGACAGCAACAACAGCACGCCGGCTAGCCGGGCGGAGCAGCGAAAGATACGCCGCAGAGATAACGTGGAGTTGGTCATATGCTCTATTATACCGGCGCCCCGGCCGCGGATCCCCGCTGATGACCTCAGATAAACCGCTTTCTTACAAAGACGCTGGCGTTGACATAGACGCCGGCAACGCCCTCGTCGAGCGTATCAAGCCGGCGGTAAAGTCGACCCTGCGCAGCGGGGTACTCGGCGGCATCGGCGGTTTCGGTGGTTTGTTCGAACTTGACCTGGAGCGTTATCGACGCCCGGTGCTGGTGGCCGGCACTGATGGCGTCGGCACCAAGCTGAAACTCGCCCTGGAGATGAATCAGCTGGATACCGTCGGCATCGACCTGGTTGCCATGTGCGTCAACGACGTAATTGTGCAGGGCGCCGAACCGCTGCTGTTCCTCGACTACTACGCCACCGGGCATCTGGACGTGGATGTGGCCAGCGAGGTAATTACCGGCATCGCCGCTGGCTGCAAACTGGCCGGTGCAGCTTTGCTCGGCGGTGAAACGGCAGAAATGCCGGGGATGTACCAGGGCAATGACCTCGATCTGGCAGGTTTCTGCGTGGGTGTCGTGGAACGCGACAAGATTATTGACGGCAGCCAGGTGGCTGCCGGTGACCGGCTGCTGGGACTGGCTTCCTCAGGCCCGCATTCCAATGGCTATTCGTTGATACGCCGGATCCTCGAACGCAGCAGCGACGCGCTTGATAAGCCCTTGAATGGCACCAGCCTCGGCCAGGCTTTACTGCAACCGACGCGAATCTATGTGCGCTCGATCCTCAAATTGCTGGAGCAGACACCTGTCCACGCACTCGCACACATCACCGGTGGCGGTTTACCGGAAAATCTGGTGCGCGTATTACCGGGGCATTGCGACGCGCTCGTCGATACCGGCAGCTGGCAGCAGCCGGCCGTATTCGACTGGCTGCAACAAACCGGCAATATCGACAGCGCAGAAATGCTGCGCACCTTTAATTGCGGCATCGGCATGGTACTGGTAGTGCCGGCCGACTCCGCGGAACGTGCGACGGCCCAGCTCACGGAACTCGGTGAAACGGTTTACGCCATCGGCGAGATTCAGGCAGGTACAGGCCAGGTCCAGATCCGCTCATGAGCGACGCGGCGCCGCGCACAACGCACGGCCGTGCTGGTGTCGGGCGGCGGGACCAACTTGCAGGCCATTATCGATGCCAGCCAGGACGGCAGCCTGCCGATAGAACTCTGCGCAGTACTCAGCGATCGCGCCGATGCCTTCGGGCTGGAACGTGCGCGCCGCGCCGGCATCAAAGCCTGCGCCGTCGACTATGGCGATTTTCAGCGGCGCGAGGATGCCGAAACCGCGCTGCTGGACCAGCTGGACGACTGCCGGCCGGAGCTGGTGGTGCTGGCCGGCTTCATGCGCATATTGCCGGATGCCGCGGTGGCCCGATACCACGGCCGCATGCTGAATATTCACCCCTCCCTGCTACCCAAGTATCGCGGTTTGCATACCTTTCGACGGGTCCTGGCAGCCGGGGATCGCTGGCATGGCTCGACGGTGCATTTCGTGGTGCCGGAACTGGATGCAGGCCCGGCGATTATTCAATACCGCATTGCCGTAAGCGCCGAGGACACCGAAGACTCGCTGCGACAACGCGTGCAGGCGGGTGAATACCTGATTTATCCGCGCGCCATCGCCTGGTACGCCAGTGGCCGCCTGCGACTCAAAGCGGACAAAGTCATGCTCGACGAAGTCGAATTGCAGCAGCCGGTGCTGGTAGATGAGTCCTGATACGGCCTACATGCCGCTGTAGTTGGGACCACCGCCACCTTCCGGCACCACCCAGTTGATGTTCTGGGCCGGATCCTTGATGTCGCAGGTCTTGCAGTGCACGCAATTCTGCGCATTGATCTGGAAGCGCTGGCTGCCGTCCGGCTCTGCAATGACTTCGTAAACGCCGGCCGGACAGTAGCGCTGCGCCGGCTCGTCGTAACGCGGCAGGTTGTCGCGAATCGGCAGCTCGGGATCGGCCAGCTGCAGGTGGCAGGGCTGATCCTCTTCATGATTGGTGCTGGATAAAAACACCGATGACAAGCGATCGAAACTAATCTTGCCGTCCGGCCTGGGATAGTCGATGGGCTTTGCCGCCGCGACCGGCTGCAGAGCTGCATAGTCGGGCTGCGGACTGCGCAGGGTAAACGGCAGTCGCCCGGCGAACAGATTCTGGTCCAGCCAGGCAAAAGCGGCGCCGAAAAAGGTCCCGAATTTCTTCTGCGCCGGACCGAAGTTGCGCGTTTTATGCAACTCCTCGTGTACCCACGACGAGGCCACGGCCTCCGGAAAAGCCGCAACAACATCAGGCGCATCGGCGGACAAAGCCGCAAAGACTGATTCCGCCGCCAGCATCCCGGTCTTCATAGCCGTATGCGAACCCTTGATCTTGGCGCCGTTGAGAAAGCCCGCTTCACAGCCGGCCAGCAGCCCGCCGGGAAACACCAGTTTCGGCAGGGACTGCAATCCGCCCTTGTTGACGGCCCGGGCACCATAACTCAACCGTGTACCACCCTCGAGGAAACGACGAATGCGAGGATGGTGTTTCCAGCGCTGGAACTCGGCGAAGGGGCTGAGATGGGGATTGCGATAGTTCAGCGCAACGATCAGCCCCAGGTACACCTGGTTGTCGCCGGCGTGGTAGACAAAGCCCCCGCCCTCGGTGCCGTTATCCAGTGGCCAGCCCAGGGAATGCATCACCAGTCCTTCCTGGTGCAACGCTGGATCTATGCTCCAGACTTCTTTCAGGCCCAGTCCATAATGCTGAGGATCGGCGCCGTCGCGCAGCGAGTAACGCTGCATCAATTGCTTACCCAGGCTACCGTGGCAACCCTCGGAAAAAATCGTGTAGCGGGCACGCAGTTCGTAGCCAGGCTCGAAACTGGCCTTGGGTTCGCCGTTGGCAGCGCGCCCCATATCGCCGGTGGCAACACCCACCACGCGATCCCCCTCGTAGAGAACCTCGGCGGCGGCGAAACCGGGAAAGATATTCACGCCGAGTGCTTCGGCCTGCTCGCCCAGCCAGCGACAAAGCTCGCCCAGACTGATGATGTAGTTGCCATGATTACGCGTGGCACGCGGGACAAAAAACTCGGGTACCCGCCAGGCGCCACTCTGGCTGGTCAGAAAATGAAACTGGTCAGCCTTTACCGGGACTTTTACCGGCGCGCCGCGTTCCTGCCAATCCGGAAACAGCTCATCCAGCGGTCGCGGCTCGAAAACGGCACCGGAAAGAACATGCGCACCGATCTCCGAGCCTTTCTCAACCACGCAAACATTCAGCTCGCTGCCCTGCTCAGCGGCCATCTGCATCAGGCGGCAAGCCGCCGACAGCCCGCAGGGGCCAGCCCCTACGATAACCACGTCAAAATCCATGGATTCCCGTTCACTCATGCGCGTTGTGCCAACTCAGCCTGCAAGGGGCGGCAAGTTTAGCATCGGGGTTCCTTGACCCGGGCAGGCCAGCCGCTAAGCTTCCGGCCGGCAAGCGGCGAGAGTGACATGAGCCTGCTGGAACATTATCAACGCGCACTGACGGATAACGGCTACAGCCCGGACCCGGCCCAGCTTAAGGCTGTGACGGCCCTGGAACGCGTGCGCGGGGAATTACTCGCGCGCGAAAAGCCGCGGCGTCTCGGCGCGCGATTGCGCGGCTTGCTCGCTACTGACCGCCAGCCAGCCACGGTACGCGGTGCATACCTGTGGGGCGGCGTCGGCCGCGGCAAGACCTTCGCCATGGACCTGTTTTTCGAGGCCCTGCCCTTCGATGACAAGTTGCGCTATCACTTCCATCGGCTGATGTACCGGGTACACCAGCGGCTGCGTGAACAACAGCAGCAGCGCGACCCGCTGGAGGTGGTCGCCGAGGAACTGGCCGCGCAGGCGCGGGTGATCTGTTTCGATGAATTCTTCGTCGCGGATATCGGCGATGCCATGATCCTGGCTCGCCTGCTCGACGCCCTGTTCGAACGCGGGGTCACGCTGGTGGCCACATCGAATATTCCGCCCCGGAAACTCTATTCAGGCGGGCTGCAACGGCAGAAATTCCTGCCCGCCATTGATCTGATCGAAACCCACACCGAAGTCATGGAGATCGACGGCGGCATCGACTACCGATTGCGCGTGCTGGAACAGGCAGACATTTTTCACTCGCCCCTGGATGAGGGTGCGGAACAGAATCTGCATCGCTACTTTGGTGAAATCGCCCCGGATGCAGGCACCAGCGGCCAGCCCATCGAGGTACTCGGTCGCGACATCCTGACCCGACGCCGCGCCGACGGTATTGTCTGGTTCGAATTCGAACAGCTGTGCGGCGGGCCGCGCAGCCAGAATGACTATATCGAAATTGCCCGCAGCTTCCAGACAGTGCTGCTAGGCAAGGTGCCGGTACTGGACAAATTTCATGAAAATGAAGCGCGGCGTTTCATCGCCCTGGTCGATGAATTCTATGATCGGCGCGTCAAACTGATAATTTCTGCCGCCGCCGAGATTGACCGGCTCTACACCGGCCAGCGCCTCAGCCTGGAGTTTGAACGCACCCGCAGCCGCTTGCGGGAAATGCAATCGCATGACTATCTGGCCGCCGCACACCTGCCCTGAAGCCCGCATCTGGCTAGAATAGACCAGCAGAACACAAGGAACCCTTCACATGACCGGAAAACTCGTACTCTGTCGCCACGGCCAGAGCATCTGGAACCTGGAAAACCTGTTCACCGGCTGGACCGACGTCGAACTCACGGAAAAAGGCGTCGCAGAAGCGCGCGCCGCCGGCCGCCAATTACAGGAGCTGGGCATTCGCTTCGACGTGGCCTATACCTCGGTCCTCAAGCGCGCCATTCGAACGCTATGGCTGATCATGGATGAAATGGACCTGATGTGGATTCCTGTCGAACGCAGCTGGAAACTAAACGAGCGCCACTACGGCGCCTTGCAGGGATTGAACAAGGCCGAAACCGCCGCCGAGCATGGAGACGAGCAGGTGCACATCTGGCGGCGCAGCTATGACATCGCCCCGCCGCCGCTGGCCGAGGACGATGAGCGCCACCCCTGCCACGATCCGCGCTACGCCGGCATCGATAAATTGCCCGCTACGGAATCACTGAAAACGACGCTGGATCGGGTACAGCCCTACTGGGAGGCCAGCATTGCACCACGTCTGCTGGCCGGCGAGGACGTGATTATTGCCGCCCACGGCAACAGCCTGCGAGCGCTGGTCAAGATGCTGGACGGCATTTCCGATGCCGATATCACGGGTTTTAATATCCCCACCGGCGTGCCGATTCTTTACGACCTGGATGATCAGCTGAAACCGCGCAGTCGCGAATTTATCGGTGATCCCGAGGCGGTCAAAAAAGCCGCCGAGGCCGTCGCTCGCCAGGCTGCCGGCTAATGATTTATGCCATTGACGGCCAGGCGCCGCGCTGCGCTGCAGACAGTTACGTCGCGCCGGGCGCCGTGGTAATTGGCGACGTCGAGCTGGGACCGCAAACCAGCGTCTGGTTCGGCGCGGTGATTCGCGGCGATGTAGAGGCGATCCGGCTGGCGCGCGGCTGCAACATTCAGGACGGCTCAGTCCTGCATACTGACCCGGGCGCACCGCTGCTGCTGGATGAAATGGTCACCGTCGGCCACCAGGCGATGCTGCATGGCTGCAGCATCGGCCGCAACAGCCTGATCGGTATCGGCGCCACGGTACTGAATCGCGCCGTGATCGGCGCTAACTCGCTGGTCGGCGCGGGCGCGCTGGTCACCGAAGGCAAGCAGTTTCCCGACGGCGTGCTGATAATCGGCGCACCGGCGCGCGTCGCACGCGAGCTAACGGCCGAGGAGATTGCCGGGCTGCCGAGCTATGCCGAACGCTATATCGATCGCGCCCAACGCTATCGCGAAGGCCTCAGCGAGGTCTGATCAAGCCTTCCTGGGCCGTCGACAAGACCAGCCGGCCACTCTGCGTAAACACCTGGCTGCGCGCCAGTCCGCGTGCCCCGGAAGCACTTGGACTGTCGAAGGAAAACAGCAGCCATTCATCCACCCGGCAGGCGCGGTGAAACCAGAGCGCGTGATCCAGGCTGGCCATTTGCAGATTGCCCTGCAACATGCGCGCCTCACCATGGGGTATCACCGCAGTGCCCAGCAATTCGTAGTCTGACAAATACGCCAGCAACGCCGCGTGCAGCTCGGGCTTGTCCGGCAGCTTATCGACAGCGCGCATCCACACAGATTTGACCGGCCGAAACTGATCGTCGCTGCCGGCCGTGGGCACCAGCCGTACATGAAACGGCCGACGATGCTCGAGTAATGCGCGCACGCGTTTTGGCAGCTGCGCAATTTCGCTAGCGCGCGCCTCGACAATATCGGGCAGTTCTTCAGGCCCCACCACTTCGGGCGCTTCGAACTGGTGTTCCAGCCCGTCTTCCGGAGCCTGAAAGGAGGCGGTCATATTGAAAATCTGGCGGCCATGCTGAATCGCAATGACGCGGCGATTACTGAAACTGCCACCGTCGCGCGCTTCTTCGACCTGGTAAACGATCGGCGCCGCGACGTCACCGCGGCGCAGGAAATAGGCATGCAGAGAATGCACGGCACGCTCGCTGACACTACGGCTGGCCGCCATCAGGGCCTGGCCCAGCACCTGGCCGCCAAACACCTGCGGACTGCCGATATCGCGGCTCTCACCGCGGAAAATATTGCGCTCGATGGGCTCCAGCTCGAGCACGCCCACCAGGTCAGCGAGTAATTCATCCATAGGCTTAGTGTAGGTCCTCAGCCAGGCCATGGCAGCGAACGCCCGCAACCATGGGCAAGCGCCTCCGGGTGGCATATGCTAACCGGTAAGGTTAAATCCATCAGGAGTCCGCAATGAACGAAACGACCACACAGCCCAAGCAACGCGGCACCGGCTGGTGCGGCATCGGCAGCTGGTTCGCCGGACTCGGCCTGGGCGCAGCCTTGATTGGCATACTCGGTGCGGGCAGCGGCCTGCTTAATCCGATCGGTGCTTTTTAGCGCGTTTGGAATCGGCGTACTCATCTGCGTGGTCGCCCTGGTGATCCTGTTGATCGGCCTATTGCTCAGCAAAGGCAGCGGCGGCAGCATTGCCCAGGGCCGCGTCTGGAGCGCGTTCATTGCCGCCGCTGCGCTGGTCATCGTCAGCCTGTCAGGCTTCATGGGCAGCCGTCGGCGCACCGCCAATTCACGATATCAGCACTGATCTCGACAACCCGCCGGCCTTCGACCGGATCATTCCGCTGCGCGAGGCCGACGGTGCGCAGAATCCGCCCGAATATGCCGGACCCGAGTTTGCCGAGCAGCAGCGGGCGGCCTTTCCGGACTTAAAGACCTTGACCCTGCAGCAGCCGCGTGACGCGGTGTTCGCCGCCGCCGAGGCGGCTGCAGAAGAAATGGGCTGGGAAATTGTCGCTGCTGACGCTGCACTTGGCCGCATCGAAGCCACCGAGACTACCTCCTGGTTCCGCTTCCGCGATGATGTAGTCATTCGCATCAGTAGCAGCGGCACAGCGACGGCCGTGGATGTGCGCTCCAAGTCGCGCGTCGGCATGGGCGACATGGGCGCCAATGCGGCGCGCATTAGCGCCTTCCTGGAACTACTGCAGGCAAAGCTGGGCTGAGGCGAAGCCAGCGAGCATTGGACACGCCCAAACTTCGCCGGCTGGTAGATCACTACCTGCCCTTGCTGGTCACGGCCGGCGACTACGGCCGCGCCATTCAGCCCCAGGTGCGTGGGCCAGCAGCGAAAGCCGGCGAGAACGCCTGGGCGCAGGCCATCACCGATGCCGATCTGACCATCCAGAACTATTTTGAGCTGGCGACCCTGGCCCTGGATCCGACCCTGGGTTTTTATGGCGAGGAATCAGCACAGTCGGCCAACACCGATTATTTCGATGCGCAGGCCGAAACGGTTATTCACCTGGACCCGGTTAACGCCACGTTCCTCTATCAACACCAGCGCGACGGCTGGGACATCATTCTTAATATCAGCCACGCCGGCGAATTACGCACGGTCATCAGCTATATGCCGGCCAGCGGGATTTTTTACCTGGCGGTGGATGGTCAGGCCATGACCGGCGACCGGCAGACACCGCGCCTGGAAAAAATGCGCCCACTGACGCTGCCGCCCGGCGATCGGGTTTGCCTGACTTACCAGGCGCCCGATGTTGTCGCCGCTCTGGCCGGCCGCTTCCAGGCCTATGACCTGGTTCTGGATGACGACCCCGAACGCGGCCTGGATAACCTGAATGAGCTATTCACCGGCAAAGTGGCCGCTTTCGCCTGTCGCGGCGGAGACATGCTCGACTGGGGTGCGCTGGCCTATGTGATCGAGTCCGCCGGTGGCCGGGCCAGCCGACTGGATGGCCAGCCACTCAAAGGTCTGCGGGAATTTGACCCGCAAATGCAGGACGACATGCTGGTGGCTGCCGATCCGCGCGTGCACGCGGAGATTCTTACTGCGCTGGGCGTCGCGGTCTGATCAGCCTTTCGCCGGCGGGCTGTCGCCGGCCAGGAAATACATGGCGATGGTCTCGGCAATACACGCCGGCTTGTCCTGCCCTTCAATCTCCAGACGGTTCTCGAGGATCAGCTGGAGTGCGCCGGCGCGCCGCCGCGCCGAGACCAGCTTGCTACGCATACGCACACGACTGCCGGCCGGCACCATGTTTTTGAAGCGAACTTTATTCAGCCCGTAGTTAATCGCCCGTTCGAGTCCTTCAAACTGTACAAAGTGTTCAGTCAGCGCCGGCATCAGCGACAGCAGCAGATAGCCGTGCGCAATGGTCGAACCAATGGGCAATTCCTTGGCAGCCCGTTCCGGATCCACGTGAATCCACTGAAAATCGTCGGTGGCTTTGGCGAACAGATCAATCCGCGCCTGATCGACGTCAATCCAGTTGGACACGCCGACTTCCTCACCAATCAGGGCAGCGGCATCAGACAGTGCTTTTACAACTAAAGGCATAGTGTCGAGATAGTACCGTAAGCCTGCGAACGCATGCAGCACCCGGTTCAGCGACGCCGCCAGCCGGCTGTGCTACGGTCGGCCGCCCGCCGGCAGGCCCCTATGAGCGACAACGCCACCCACAGTTCCGCCATGCTGCCGCTGCGCCGACCAGTTTTCCGCGCCCTGTGGCTGGCCCTGATCGTGTCGAGCATGGGCTCGTGGATGCACGACGTCGGCGCCGCGTGGCTGATGACCAGCCTGGCACCGGACCCGGTGATGGTTTCCCTGGTCCAGGCGGCTACCCTGCTACCCCTGTTCCTGCTCACGCTGCCGGCCGGCGCACTGGCGGATATTTTCAATCGGCGCCGCTACCTCATCGGCACGCAGATCTGGCTGTCGCTGACCGCCGGCATACTGGGTTTACTCACCGTGGCCGGGCTCACCAACGAATGGCTGCTGCTGTTCATGACCCTGTGCATGGGCTGCGGTGCGCGCCATGATGATGCCGGCGTTTTCGGCACTAATTCCGGACCTGGTGCCGCGCAACGAACTGACAGCCGCTATTACGCTGAATTCCATCGCCTTCAATGCCACCCGCGCACTGGGTCCGGCCGTGGCTGGCGCGATCCTGGCAGTTACCAGTCCGGGCGTTGTGTTCCTGATCAACGCCGTCAGCTTTTCTGCCGTGATCTACGTGATTTATAGCTGGCGCAGCGAACAGCCGGCCAGCACGCTGCCCAACGAACGCTTTGTGGGCTCCATGCGCACCGGACTGCGCTACGTCCGTCAGGCCAAAGAGTTGCACGCGGTGATCCTGCGCGGCGTCGGTCTGTTCGCGGCCATGAGCGCACCGCTGGCCTTTTTGCCGCTGGTGGTCAGAACGGAATTACAAATGGGCCCGCAGGCTTACGGCATCTTGCTTGGCTGTATCGGCGCCGGCGCAGTGGCGACCGGCGCGCTGTTACCAGCCATGCGCAGCCGCTTCAGCGCCGATAGCGTAATCCTGTTCGGCAGCTTCGGTGTGGTGCTGGCCAGCGTTGCGTTAGCCTACCTGCGCAATCTGCCGTTGCTCGGCCTGGCCATGCTGGCCCTGGGCGCCAGCTGGATCAGCGCACAGTCGACCCTGCAGGTCACGGCGCAGCTGGCACTGCCGGGCTGGGTGCGGGCCCGCGGCCTGGCCGTGTTCATCGCCAGTTTCATGGGCGTGATGGCCCTCGGCGCCGTCGGCTGGGGCAAGCTGGCCTCCGTGACTTCACTGCAAACTGCCCTGCTCTGTGCGGCTGCCGTCGGCGGCTTCGGGACTTTGCTGACCTCGCGGCTCAGCCTGGAGAAAATCGCCGAGACTGACAACACGCCGGCCGAGCCGGTCATAGAGCCGCAGCTCACACCGCCTAACGATCAGGACCGAGGCCCGGTGCTGATCAATATCGAGTACGTCATCGATCCGGACGAAGCGGAAGATTTCACCGCGGCCATGCAAGCCGTGCGACGCGTGCGTCTGGGAAATGGTTCCGTCGCCTGGGGGATGTTTCAGGATGTGGCCGACGAACGCTGCTTCCGCGAAACCTTTTTGGATGAGTCCTGGCTACACCACCTGCGTCAGCGCTATCGGGTAACGCGATCCGATCGACGCGCCATGGACGAAGCCCTGGCGTATCACCGCGGCAATGAGTTACCGAAAATCAGCTATCACCTGGCTCCTCCGCGCCGGCCCAGGCGGAAACTAAGCTAGCCGGGATTGCCGATCGAACGCAGAAACTCTTCGCGGATACGATCGTTGTCAGCAAAGGCGCCCAGCATTTCGCTGGTTACCATGCTTACCGCGGTCTTGTTTACGCCGCGCGTCGTCATGCACTGATGCTGGGCCTCCACCACCACGGCAACGCCGCGCGGTTCCAGTGCGCTGTTGATGCATTTGGCAATTTCCGCGGTAAGCCGCTCCTGCACCTGCAGGCGTCGGGTCAGGGCTTCCACCACACGCACCAGTTTGCTGATGCCGGCCAGGCGCTGATCCGGCAGGTAGGCCAGGTGCACGCGGCCGAGCATCGGCGCCATGTGATGCTCGCAGTGCGAGGAAAAAACAATGTCGCGCAAAGTCACCACACGCTGATAGTCGCCGACTTTCTGAAACGATGAGCCGAGAATTTCAGCGGGATCCTGCTGGTAGCCGGCAAAGTAATCGCCGTAGGCACCTATTACGCGTTGCGGCGTTTTACCGAGCCCGGGGCGGTCGGGATCTTCCCCGATCCAGCTCAGCAGCACACGGACCGCGGCCTCCGCTTGTTCCAGGCTGGGGCGGCTCTTGTCGTCGCTCATGGGCGTAATTCCTTGCGTTTAAGGTCGGCCAGATCGGCTGGCCGATTCATGTTAATCAATGCTTCGGGCAGCGGCGGATCGACGCTGAGCGCCGCCTGCTCGATCAGAAAGTCGCGTGGCGATAAGCGGCCCCGCGCGGTTAATTTTTTAAAGCTGGCCAGGCCGGCTGGTTCATAAATGGCGCACAGCGGCTCGGGAAGTCCGTCCACCGGGCTGCGCAGGGCGGTCGCCGGGCGCGCCGGATCGCGAGCCGCCACGAGTCCGGCCAGCGTTGCACGGTCCAGGCGCGGCAGGTCACAGGCGACTATCAGCCAGGCGTGCTCGGACGCCTCGGCAGCGGCAGCCAGCAGAGCCGCTGGCGGGCCCTCGATGCCCGGCGCATCGAACAGCAAGGGGTAGGCGCTGCGCAAAGCGTCATCGGACTGATCCGCGCGCACACTGACCCGCACCTCGACGCAAAACTCCTGCAGCAGGCTCACGGTTCGTTGCAGTAAAGATTCTCCAGACAGTTGCACGGCCGCCTTGTCACTGCCAAAGCGTCGACTATGACCGCCGGCCAGCACCAGCCCGTTGATTACGCCGGTCGAACTCATGCCTCGCTGGCCCGGTAGTCGCTTTTGCCGCCACTCTTGCTGATCAGGCGCAGCGACTTGATCACCATATCGTGGGACAGCGCCTTGCACATGTCGTAAACCGTCAGTGCGGCCACGGAGGCACCCGTCAGGGCTTCCATTTCAACGCCGGTTTTGTGTGTCACCGTAACCCGACAGTCAATCACCAGCTCGTCACCGTCGGGCGTAATGGCAATCTTGCAGCCCTCAATGCCCAGCGGATGACAAAACGGAATCAGTTCGTGGGTACGCTTGGCCGCCTGGGTACCGGCAATGATGGCCGTTTGCAGCACCGGGCCCTTGGGACCCTGAATTTCGCCGTCCGCCAGCGCGGAGAGTACCGCCGCCGGTAAATGCACACGTGCCTGGGCATGCGCCTGACGCCTGGTCACGGCCTTATCAGCCACCTCGACCATGGTCGGCTGGTTACGTTCATCGATATGCGAAAGCTTTTTATTCACGCCTGCTCCAGGCTAATGGCGGTAGTTATCCACTGCGGACCCGCCGGGCGAACTGATATTATCGCGCAGCTTGCCAGGAAGGATTCGTCTGAAGCCAATGCGCCAGATTTAGAGTCTCATCGCCAGCAGTTTAACCGCCACCAGGTAGTCACTCTATGAGCCAAAACATCATCGAAAAGCTCTGGGCCGAGCACCTCGTAGCTGACCTGGGCGATGGCACCAGCCTGCTTTACATAGATCGGGTATTCCTGCACGAACGCACCGGCAGTATTGCCCTGAAGGGCCTGGAGGCCGCCGGACGCAGCGTACGCAATCCGGAGCAGGTATTCGCTGTGATGGACCATATCGTCGATACCTTCCCGGGCCGCAGCGACGAAACGCTGATGCCGGGCGGCAAGGCCTTCATTACCAGCACCCGCGAGTCGACCCGGGCAGCCGGGATCACGCTGTTTGACCTGGGCGATCAGCGCCAGGGCATCGTGCACGTAATCTCGCCGGAACAGGGTATTGCCTACCCTGGGCTGACCCTGGTCTGCCCGGACAGCCACACCTGCACCCAGGGGGCGCTGGGCGCGCTAGCCTGGGGTATCGGCTCCACGGATGCCGAGCACGCCATGGCGACCAAGACGCTGGTGGTGAAAAAACCGCGCACGCTCAGGGTACGCTTTGACGGCGAACTGGCCACCGGCGTAACAGCCAAAGACATGATCCTGCATTTGATTGGCCGCTACGGCGCTTCCGGCGGGGTTGGCTACGCCATCGAGTTCGCCGGCAGCGCGGTGCGCAGCCTGGCCATGGAGGCGCGCTTCACACTGTGCAATATGGCCGTGGAATTCGGCGCCTGGACGGGCCTGATTGCGCCGGATGAAAAAACCTTCGACTACGTCAAGGGTCGACCCTATGCCCCGGCAGGCGCTGACTGGGAGCGCGCTCTGGCGCACTGGCGAAGTCTGAGCAGCGATGCCGATGCGAGCTTTGATCGGGAAATCGTCATCGACGTGGCCGATATCATCCCGCAAATCACCTGGGGAACCAGCCCCCAGCATACGGTGGGTATCAACGGCCGGGTGCCCGACCCGGCCGAACAAAGCGATCCGCAACAGCGGCAACTGATGCAGAAAGCGCTCGAATATATGGATCTCAAAGCCGGTATGCCCATGGAAGGCATTCCCATCGAAGCAGCCTTCATTGGTTCCTGCACCAATAGCCGACTAAGCGATCTGCGCGCCGCAGCCACCCTGGTCAAGGGTCGCAAGGTCGCCGACGGCGTCAAAGCCATTGTCGTGCCGGGATCCGGCCTGGTTAAGCAGGCCGCCGAAGCGGAAGGCCTGGACCAGATTTTCAAGGCGGCGGGTTTCGAATGGCGCGAGGCCGGCTGCTCCATGTGCTTTTTCGCCGGCGGCGAAAACTTCGGCCTGGAAACACGGGTGGTCAGCAGCACCAATCGAAATTTCGAAAACCGCCAGGGACCTCGTACCCGCACGCACCTGGCCAGCCCTACCACGGTGGCAGCCTCAGCCATTGCCGGGCATCTGACCGATGTGCGCAACAGCAGCGGCGCGGAGCAGTAGGTATGGAAAAATTCACCCGGCTCACGGCGATTGCGGCACCCATCCTGCGCCTGAATATAGACACCGACATCATTATTCCCAGCCGGGAAATGAAGCGCGTGTCGAAACAGGGCCTCGGCGAAGGCCTGTTCGCCGGCTGGCGCTACACCACGCCCGGCGGTCGCGATCCGGACCCTGAGTTCATTCTCAACCGGGCGCCCTATGAGCACGCGCAAATCATTCTCAGCGGAGCCAACTTCGGCTGCGGGTCGTCCCGCGAGCATGCGGTCTGGGCGCTGCACGAGTGGGGTATTCGCTGCATTATCGCGCCCAGCTTCGGCGCAATTTTTCAAAGCAACTGTGTACGCAACGGCATCCTGCCCGTGGTCCTCGCAGAATCGCGGGTTACAGAACTGGCCCGTCAGGTCGAGCAAGACCCGGCAGCTAATACGCTTACGGTAGATCTGCTCAGCTGCACTGTGACCGCGCCTGATGGTGAGGCCAGCAGTTTTGAGATTCCGCCCGGCGATCGCGAAATGCTGCTCGAGGGGCTGGACGCCATAGCCTCAACGCAGAAGCGCGACGATGAAATCCTCGCCTTTCAGGCCCGCGACCGACTGCGCCGGCCCTGGGTCTACCTGCCGGCGAACTAGTCCGGCAGTAGCGTCATTACTCGGCGCCAATAACGCCCTGCTCCACCATGGCATCGATGTCTGCCGCCGAATAGCCGGCGGCTTCAAGAATTTCGCGCGAATGCTGGCCCGCTCGCGGCACGTCGTGATGAATGCCAAAACGCGTGCCATCCATCTCCAGCGGCAGCGCCGGCAGACGGGTTTTATCGCCGGCCCGCTCGCCGTCGGTAACAGTGACCGGCAACAAGCCACCAGAAGCGGCCAGGTGCGGGTCGTCGAACAATTCTTCCGGGCGCGCGATGGGCGCAAACGGCAAACCGGTTTTCTCCAGCTTGGCCATTAACGCCTGTTTGTCGTATTGGCGGAAAGTCTCCTTGATCACCGACAGGATCCGGTCCTTGTGAGCAACCCGGTCGTTGTTGGTATCCAGGCTCGCATCATTGGCAAACTCGGTCAGATCAAAGGCCTCGCAGAACACTTTCCACTGTTTGTCACTAACCACACCAACGAAAACCTGATCGTCGTCGCCAGTATTGAACACCTGGTAGATGGCCCAGGCAGACACGCGCGCCGGCATCGGCGCGGCCGGTTTGCCGGTTACCGCGTACTGGGCCATGTGCTGGCCAACCAGAAATACCGTGCTCTCGTACAGTGAGGCCACGACCCGCTGGCCGCGCCCCGTGGTCTGACGCTGAAACAGCGCGGCCAGAATGCCGGTAGCGCCGAACATGCCGCCCTGTACATCAATGACCGAAGTACCGGCACGCAGCGGCTGGCCCGGCGGACCGGTCATATAAGCCAGACCGCCCATCATCTGGGCCACTTCGTCCAGCGCCGTGCGATGCTCGTAGGGACCACTGAGAAAGCCCTTCTCGGAGCAATAAATCAGTTTGGGGTTGATCGCACTGAGTGCGTCATAGCCGAATCCAAGTCGGTCCATGGTGCCGGCGCGGAAGTTCTCGATCAGCACGTCGGCGTCCTCGAGCAGCTTAAGCACCGCTGCCTTACCGGCCGGGGACTTCAGATCCACGCACAGGCTGCGCTTGTTGCGGTTATACATCGGAAAGTAACCCGCACCGGAGCCGCGCAAATGGCGCGTGCTGTCGCCCTTGGCCGGCTCGATCCTGATCACGTCGGCGCCCATATCAGCAAGAATCAGACCTGCTGCCGGCCCCATCACCATGTGGGTAAATTCAATGACCCTGACGCCTGCCAGGGGTAACGCCGCATCTTCTGCCATCGTTCCGCCTTTTTGGTTATGCTTTTCTTTTGTCCCGGTGCGCTCCCCAGGCCGGGGAGCATTATGCCCCAGGGATTGTCTGATTATTGCAGCCGGGCCATGTTGGCGGGGCGGCGAAAGCACAGGAAAGCAACGAAATGAGCGACATCGATATCCTGATCAGCGAAGTCGGCCCACGCGACGGCCTGCAGAGCATCCAGTCCATCATGCCGACGGAAGCCAAAAAAGCCTGGATCCAGGCCGAGGCCGCCGCCGGTGTGCGGGAAATCGAGGTCGGCTCCTTTGTGCCGGCCAAATTGCTGCCACAGCTGGCCGACACGGCAGAAATCGTCAGCTGGGCGCGTCAAATCCAGGGGCTCACGGTGGCCGCCCTGGTACCCAACTTCAAGGGTGCCGAAAATGCCATAAAGGCGGGCGCTCACAAAATCACCCTGCCCCTGTCCGTCAGCGAGACTCACAGCAAGGCCAACCTGCGCAAAACTCATGCCCAGGTGCTGGACGAGGTCCGAAAAATTGTGGAACTGCTCGACAGCCTGCCGGCCGAGCAACGACCGGCTTTCGAGGGCGGATTGTCCACGGCCTTTGGCTGCACCCTGGAAGGTCATGTACCGGAAGGCCAGGTCGTTGATCTGGCGCGCCAACTCATCGAGTTGGGCTGCGACGAAGTCGGCCTTTCGGACACCACCGGCTATGCCAACCCGGCCCAGCTCAAACGCATGATCAATTTGATCTGGACTGAGGTCGGCAAAGATAAACTGTCCGGCGTGCATCTGCACAATACCCGCGGGCTCGGCCTGGCCAACGCGCTGGCCGCGCTGGAGGAAGGCATCACCACCCTGGACAGTTCGCTGGGCGGCATCGGCGGCTGTCCGTTTGCGCCGGGCGCCAGCGGCAACATCGTCACCGAGGACCTGGCCTTCATGCTCGATTCCATGGGCCTGAATACCGGCATCGATCTCGACCGACTGATGCTGGTGCGGGAAATCGTTCAGGCCGCTGTGCCGGGCGAAGAAATGTACGGCTTTACCCCTGACGCCGGCCTGCCCAAAGGCTATCGCGAAGGCGGCTGGGGAATCGCTGCCTGAGCCGGCTGCAGTGTACCCCGCCACGCTGTTTTGCCGCAGCGTGGGTAATCCCGCGCCAAGGGCAACAAAAAGAACTAACGGTCGCGGTAAACCAGCCGACTAGCCAAAGCGGCCGGTGACGTAGTCTTCAGTGAGCTGATGGCCGGGATTGGTGAAAATCTTGTCCGTCGTATCTACCTCGATCAAGCGGCCGAGGTGGAAATAGGCAGTGCGTTGCGAGACACGTGCAGCTTGCTGCATCGAGTGAGTAACGATAACGATGGCATATTTTTCCGACAACTCGTCGATGAGATCCTCGATACGCGCAGTGGCGATGGGGTCCAGCGCCGAGCATGGCTCGTCCATCAGGATCACTTCAGGATTCACAGCAATGGTTCGGGCGATACACAGGCGCTGCTGCTGACCACCGGACAGACCGGTGCCGGGCGATTCCAGCCGGTCTGCGACTTCCTTCCACAGGCCGGCTTTCTCCAGGCTGTACCGAACAATTTCGTCGAGCTCGGCCCGGTTACTGGCCAGTCCGTGCAATCGCGGTCCGTAGGCCACATTTTCGTAAATCGATTTTGGGAATGGATTGGGCTTTTGAAACACCATCCCGACCCGTGCCCTGAGCAGCACGACATCCGTGCTACGCGCGTTGATATCCTCATCGTACAGGCGCAGATCGCCCGTGACCCTGGCGATATCAATGGTGTCGTTCATCCGGTTAAGGCAGCGCAGGAATGTCGACTTGCCGCAACCGGACGGTCCAATCAGAGATACCACCTGGTTGCGTCCGACATCCAGATTGACATCTATCAAAGCTTGCGTATCGCCGTAGAAAACATTGCAGTTGCGCACGGTAATGGCGGGATCCTCGGCTTGAATATTGCCCACCGTTTCACTCGCCTCTTCGGACATCGCCAATACGCGACTCTCGGCGGACTCTGCCGGTGACGGCGTCGGCAAGTCTTCGAACGCAGCTGGTTTGTCGTCGATGCTAGGCATAGGCGTTTCTATAGCTTCCCTGTTCGTCATTATTGTTGTTCTCCCTGACTCCGGCCTACCAGCGACGTTCAAAGCGCTTGCGCAACCAGATCGCAGCCGCATTCATGACCAGCAGGAACCCGAGCAGAACCATAATAGCTGCTGAAGTACGCTCAACGAAGGCCCGTTCGGGGCTATCTGCCCAAAGAAAGACCTGGACCGGCAGCACTGTTGAAGGATCCAGCGGTGAGGCAGGAATATCAACAATAAAGGCAATCATGCCGATCATCAGCAAGGGCGCAGATTCGCCCAGCGCCTGGGCCATGCCGATAATCGCTCCGGTCAGCATGCCCGGCATTGCCAATGGCACCACGTGGTGGAATACGGTCTGCATCTGAGAGGCGCCTATACCCAATGCGGCCTCGCGAACCGACGGCGGCACAGCCTTGATGGCCGCGCGGGAGGCGATAATGATGGTCGGCAGGGTCATCAGTGTCAGCACCAGGCCACCGACCAGTGGCGCCGAACGCGGCAGGCCAAAAAAGTTAATGAATACGGCCAGACCGAGCAACCCAAACACGATGGATGGCACAGCCGCGAGATTGTTGATGTTGACCTCAACCAGGTCGACCCAGCGATTTTTCGGCGCAAATTCTTCCAGGTAGACCGCTGCGGCCACACCCAGCGGGAACGACAGCGCCAGGGTCACCAATAACGCGAACAAAGAACCCTTGGCCGCTCCACCGATACCGGCCAGTTCAGGCTCGCGGGAATCACCCGAGGTAAAAAACGTGCTGTTGAACTTGCGCTCGATGCGCTCATCGGCCTGCAATGCGTCGATCCAGGCGATTTGCTGATCCTTCAAACGTCGCGATTCCTGTGGCAGCTCCCGGTCTACATAGCCTTTGATCAGCATGTCCACGTCGTCATCGGCCGGCAGCCAGTATTCCTTCCGCTGGCCCATCAGGCCCGGATCCGCCAGCAGCTGATCGCGCAAAAAATAACCGGCACCCGAACTCATCAAACCATTCAGGCTGCGACGTCCGCGTCGATCAGTGACTTCCGGAAAAATCTCACGCAGCGCAACACGTACCAGCTGATCATAGTTGGCGCGGCCGATCACCGCCGGATCACGGCTGCCGCCCGGATCTATAACCTGCGGATCAAGATAGATTTCAAGACGCACGTGGGTCTGGCCAAAGGCCGTGTAGCCATTACTGATAATCGAGACAAACAAGGTGCCTACGAACAACAGGCCAAGACTCACTGCCAGCGCGCCGTAAAGTCGAAAGCGCTTCTCGCGACGATAGCGCGCGGCCAGACTGGCCTCGACCTTTTGTCGATTAGCTTCGTTGCGGCCACGCGAGGCGTCAGACATAGCTACTCGTACTCCTCGCGATATTTGCGTACCAGCTGCAGTGCCACCACATTAAGTACCAGCGTGGTGAGAAACAGCATCAGACCCAGTGCAAAGGCTGCCAGGGTCTTGGCACTGTCAAACTCCTGATCGCCGACCAGCAAGGTCACAATCTGCACCGTTACCGTGGTCACAGCCTCCAGCGGGTTAGCGGTGAGGTTGGCTGACAAACCTGCTGCCATGACCACAATCATTGTTTCGCCGATGGCCCGCGACGCGGCCAGCAGACCGCCGGCAACGATGCCCGGCAGGGCCGATGGCAGAACAACCTGTTTGATGGTCTCGGACTTGGTCGCACCCAGCGCCAGCGAGCCATCCCGCATGGCCTGCGGCACCGCGTTAATGACGTCGTCCGCCAGCGAAGATACAAAGGGTATGATCATGATGCCCATTACCAGTCCGGCGCCGAGTGCGCTTTCCGACGCGACATCCAGCCCCAGACTGACGCCCGCCTCGCGTAACAGCGGTGCTACCGTCAATGCAGCAAAAAATCCATACACCACCGTCGGTATGCCGGCGAGTATCTCCAGCACCGGTTTCACCACCGAGCGCAGTCTCGAAGGTGCGTATTCGGAGAGGTAAATCGCCGTCATCAGCCCCACGGGCATGGCAACAAACATGGCGATGGCCGAAATCATTATGGTGCCTGCAAACAGGGGGATTGCGCCGAATGCACCCGATGAACCCACTTGATCTGCGCGCAGCGCCGTTTGCGGGCTCCAGGTGAGACCAAACAGAAAATCCGTGATCGGCACCTTCTGAAAAAACCGCAGGGATTCAAACAACACCGACAGCAAAATTCCCACGGTGGTAAAAATTGCCAGTGTCGATGCGGCGATGAGCATCCAGAGAATCACCCGCTCGACGCGATTGCGGGCGCGAAACTTCGGCCCGACGCGCGACCAGGCGACGGCGAAGCCGGCCGCGGCCAGCGCCACCAGCAATGCCGACAGCAGCCAGCGTGCCGAATTTTTTAGACTAATGTAGAGATCAACGGCGCCGGCAAGTTCGTCTTCGCGCAGCGGATTGGAGAACTGGCCTGCGGCCATGTTCTTGATGTCATTGGTTACCAGACTTAATTCGGAGTCCGGCAACTGCTGCAGCGCCGCGGGCAGAGAGGCCAGCACGCGCGCCATGATCACGCCGTCACTCAATGACAGCCACAGGCCGACCAGCATCAAGCCGGGCAGCCCGCACCAGATAGCCGCGTAGTAACCGTAGTACTTGGGCAGGGAATGCAGATCGCGCAGACCACCGTAGCCGCCAACCGTCGAGATGGCGCGCCGGCGACCCAACATGAAGGCGGCGATCGCCATCGTGCCAAGCACCAACAGTAAGGTCGACAGTTGCATCAGCAGCCCATATCAAAAAACAGCGACGGCGGCCGATAGTCCGGCCGCCGCCGCAGGGTATTAGTATTCACGCCCGAACCCGGCGGCAGGGGCGTGAGCGTTCGCGACTAATTGGCCGCGAGACTCAGTAATTGTAATTCGCGCACGGCCGCAGACACTTCTGCGTACTCGGCCGGCGGCAGCGGAATCAAGCCACGATCCGAGAGATAGCCCTCTTCACCCATGGCGCGAGCGCCGGTGAATTCCGCCAGATATTCACGGATTCCCGGAATCGCATCGACATGCGCTTTCTTGACATAGAAATACAGTGAGCGCGAAACCGGATATTCACCGTCGGAAATAGCATCAAATGTCGGCGACGTGCCGTCAATCACCGAACCGTGCACGACATCGGCATTCTGATCCAGGAAGCTAAATCCGAACACGCCCAGGGCATCGGGATTGGCGCGCAGCTTCTGCACGATCAGATTATCGTTCTCGCCTGCTTCAATGTAGCGCCCATCTTCACGGACACCGTGACAAATACCCTTGTAGCGGCTCTTGTCCTGCTTCTTGATAGCGACGATCCAATCAAAAGTCTTACAGCCGCCTTCCAGTGCCAGTTCTGCAAAGGCATCGCGCGTACCGGAGGTTGGCGGAGGGCCGAGGACTTCGATGGTGGTCGCGGGCAAGGCCGGATTGATCTCATTCCATTTCTGATAGGGATTAGCAATCAGTTTCTCGGCACCGCCAGGATCCGGCACATCCTTGGCCAGGGCCAGGAAAATGTCCCGACGGCTGAGCTCGTAGGTCTTCGCAGCGTTGGAATTAGCCAGGACAATGCCGTCGTAGCCAATCTTGACTTCAATAATATCGGTAACGCCATTGCCCGCGCAGTTCTCAACCTCGGAAGCCTTGATGCGACGCGACGCGTTGGTGATATCCGGATGACTGACGCCGATGCCGGCGCAGAACAATTTCAGACCGCCGCCAGATCCCGTGGACTCAATCTTGGGGGTCTTGAAGTTGGTGCTGCGACCGAACTGCTCGGCCACCACCGTTGCAAAGGGATAGACCGTGGACGAGCCCACGATGCTGATGTAATCACGAGCAGCCTGGCCGAAAACCGGCGCAGATGTATAAACCAGGACAGCGGCGGCCACAATAAGAGCCGCCTGTTTGGTAATTTTTGACACGATTGCCTCCGCAGCAAGGTCGTCTAAAAGTACAGCCAGTGTATGGCCGTAATGTTAAGGAAATATTTCAGCCGGATGCTTCGCCGCTGACTTCCTCTTTGACTTCTTCGATCTTCAAATGCCGTATATCCCGACCATGTACGAGATAAATAACATATTCGGATATATTTTTGGCATGATCGCCGATCCGTTCCAGGGCCCGCGCTGTCCAGCTAACATCCATGAAGCGCCGGATGGTGCGCGGATCTTCCATCATCCAGGTAATGCAGGCGCGGGTAATATCGTCGTACTCTTCGTCCACCATCTTGTCTTCCTCCACCACCTCTAGCGCGTCCGCCGCATCCAGGCGGGAAAAAGCATCCAGCGCATCGTGAACCATTGCCTGCACATGCTCGCCCAGCGCGCGTAATTCGCCATAGTGGTCATGCGGCTGATGCTCGCCGGCCAGCTTGGACGCTAGATAGCCGATTTTCTGCGCCTCGTCGCCAATTCGCTCAAGGTCAGTAATGGTTTTGATCACTGCGACAATCAGGCGCAAATCGCCGGCAATCGGTGCTCGCGTGGCAAGAATGCGGCTGCATTCTTCATCGATCGCCACTTCCATCTCGTTAATACGATAGTCTGAACGCGCTACCCCCAGGCCCATCTCGCTGTCACCGGCGGTAATGGCTTCCACCGCGGTACTCAACTGATTTTCGACCGCGCCGCCCATGCGCAGCACTTCCGTCCGCAGGCTTTCGAGTTCTTCGTTGTAGCGCCGCGAAATGTGCTGCGCAAATTGATCTGAGGCCATATTGAATTACTCCCGTAACGGCTTTTTAGCGGATAGGATCCGCGGCCGACTCAAGTCGCGCAGCCGGAAAATGGCAGATAAAGCGACTGCCCTTGCCAACCTGACTTGATATTTCCAGTTCAGCATCGTGACGTTTCAAGACATGTTTCACAATGGCGAGCCCAAGGCCCGTGCCTCCCTGCTCCCGTGCTCGTCCGCCGTCGGCTCGATAAAATCTCTCTGTAAGCCGGGGGATATCCTCTTCGGCGATACCAATGCCCGTATCGGTAACTGCTAGATGCGCGCCACACTCGTCAACGCTCCAGCTAATCGTGACCCGCCCGCCCTCTGGCGTATAGCGCACTGCATTGCTGACCAGGTTGCTGACCACCGACTTTAGTTCGGACTCGTCACCGCGCAGCTTCGCCTTGCTAGCCAGGTTCAGCTCGATATCCCGCGGATGATCTCCCAGGGACAAAGCTTCACGTTGAGCCGCCTTGATCAACGCGTGTATGTCGACACTATGTTCTTTGGTCGCGACTAACGAAGACTCGAGCTTGGAAAGAATCAGCAGGTCATTCACCAGCGCGCTCATCCGATCGGCCTGCTCGCGCATCTCCTTTACCGGCGTTTGCCAGGTTTCGGGCATGCTCTGGTCCTCATCCATGACCTCGAGATAGCCGGAAATTACAGTTAATGGCGAACGCAATTCATGCGATGCATTGGCCACAAAATCCCGGCGCACACGGTCGACCTGGACGTTCTGGGATATATCGCGCACCAGCAGCAGCTTCTGATCGACGCCATAGGGAATAAGCCGACAGGACAACCAGGTGTCTGCGCCAACAGGCGCAGGAATCTCAACACTCTCGTTTTTCTTACCGTGCTCCAGATAAGCGACGAAGTCCGGATGTCGTAACAGGTTCTCGATACGCGCGCCCCGATCGCGCTTTTTCTTCAGGCCCAGCAAACCACGCGCCACCTTATTGGCGCGAATAATTTCATTGTCGGCACCGAGAATGATCCCGCCGTCAGGAAATGCTTTTGTTGAGGCCCGCAACTCCTTGACCAGGCTTCGCCAATTGCCCTTGTGCAGCCGAATCTCGTCGCGCAGCGCCTGAATTCTTGCCAGAACCTGGGACCAGGGACCGTTCCCGGACGGCAGGGGTCCTTTGCGACCGGTGCGTAACCAGCGCTCGAGCAAAAATAAATGGTAGACATGCCAGCCCAGCAACACTAAAACGGCGGCAAATAGCCCCGGCAGCGGAGCAGAATAAACCCAGCCCAGAAACAGCCCGGCCAAAAGCACCGCGCCATGCTGCCAGAGTGCTGTTATCCAGACCGCAGGCATATCAACGCGTTGAGAATCTGTAACCCGCGCCGCGCACGGTCTGCACATAGTGATCTGCGGAATAGGCCTCCAGCGCCTTGCGCAGACGACGAACATGCACATCCACGGTGCGTTCTTCTACGTAGACATTCTGACCCCATACCTGGTCCAGCAACTGGCTGCGTCCATAGACCCGCTCCGGGTTAGCCATCAGAAACTTGAGCAGCCGGTACTCCGTAGGGCCAAGAGACACTTCGTTTTCGCCGACGGTAACTCGATGGCTAACCGGATCCAGACGCAGCTCGCCGGCGCTCAAAGGCTCTTCCAGGTCAGATGTGGAACGACGCAGCAGGGCGTTGATACGCGCAAGCAATTCACGCGGCGCGAAGGGCTTGGTTATATAGTCATCGGCACCGCCGTCCAGACCGGTAATCTTGTCACGTTCGCCGGCGCGGGCTGTCAGCATAATAATAGGTAGCTCTCGATTGGCGTCGTCGCGACGCAGGGATCGGGTCAGTTCCAGGCCCGAGGCGTCCGGCAACATCCAGTCCACCAGCACCAGGTCCGGTCGCTCGTCGGCAATCAGGCTGCGCGCTGTGCGGCAGTCTTCTGCTTCAACAACCTCATATCCGGCGCGCAACAAATTAAACGCAATCATCTGTCGTATGGCAGTTTCGTCCTCAACAACAAGTATTCGGCGTGATCCCATGGTCTCCACTCGCTATGTAAGACTAGTACATCAGTGTTTTATTACAAGCAGGTTACGAGATATCAGGCAAACCTGCAGGCGGCGCTGAAACGCGCCTGGTTGAGGGCTATCCGAAACGGTAGCCGAAGCCGCGCACGGTTTGCAGAAGCCCATCACAGCCATGTGGCTCTAGCGCGGCTCGCAGACGACGGACATGGACATCGACGGTGCGCTGACCTATCCCGGCGCGGCGATTCCAGACCTTTTCCAGCAGCTGCTGGCGATCCAGCACGCGACCGGGGTTTTCCATCAGAAAAGCCAGTAGCCGGAACTCAACCGGCGCCAGGTCTATTTCGAACTGGCCGACCTTTACCTTGTGTGCGACGCGGTCGAGACGCAGCTTGCCGTTGCTCAGCAAGCTGTGGCGGGCAATGCTCGCGCCATCGCCGCGCAAGGCCGCGGCGACGCGGGCGACCAGTTCGTCCTTGCGGTGTGGCTTGAACATGATGTCGGCCACGCCGGCAGCGCGCGCGCTGGAAATACTGTCAGCCGAGGCCCGCGCGGCGAGCATCATCACCGGCGCTAAACCCTGGCCATTGCAGGCACGGATGCCGAGCAGCAGATCATGGCCGTCCATGTCCGGCAGACTCCAGTCGCTAATCACCAGCATCGGACTTTCCCGACGCAGCAATGCGAGTCCTTCCTCGCCGTTTTGCGCGGCCAGTGTTTCATGGCCTTCTGCCCGCAGTTGCGCGCAAACGAGTTCCCGGTCTGCTGCACTGCCGTCAATAACCAGAATCCTCGCCATGCCAATGCTTCCGTGCTTTTTACATGACTACTTATCGCTTTTGGTCGTTGCAGCTTGTTTACGTAAATATTTCAGTTTGATTACGATTGTGGCATCTGCCACCCATCAGCGCTGCCAATTCGCAGCGTAACAATCCTGTCACCTGACTGCTCTAGCCTGCTGAAAATTTAAAGAATTCAGAGGCTATTCAACTGCCAGCTGATCAAAGCAGGAACCAGACTGTGCGCCGGTAACTGCGAATACCAAGCCGAATATGCCGAATGTTTCGGCATAACAGCGACGCTTCAGACTGTGCATTGTAGGTTCCAATCAGCGCGCCTGCCGGGCAATACCGCCCGGGAACTGCAGCACCGCGGCTGCCTGGGTCTGCGGCCGTCCAAAAATCTGCACGCCAATTCCCAGCGCACGCTCGCGGGTCTCGCGGCGAGCCTTGTTGACCACCCACTGCAGTCGCTGCAGATGCAGGTCGATACGCAGCGTGTCCGGCTGAGCAATCAACAGCTTGCTAAGCACAGCAAGATCCTGGGCATGGCCGAGCACCTCAGCAAGGGTCCCCAGGTATTGCCGATGACCGGCTGGCCAGCCGTCTTCAATATGATTCATCAGCCCGGCCTGATAGTAGGCGTACTTCACGTCCTTGCGCCATTCATGCAGCGGATCATCGCCGGCCTGGTGACAGGCCAGAGCAAATGCCTTGCGGCCACGACGCAGCGTTTCCGCAGCGCCCTTGCGCAGGTCTTTTTTACGTAGCCGCCGGACCGGTATTTTCTTCAGCCGGCTTCGTGCTTTGCCAAGATCTTCGCAGACGCAGTCAATGTTGACCGTAATCTCGCTGATCCCATGGCGCACTTCTTGTTCGGCACGGCGTTGCAAACTACGCCGCAGGACTAACAAAGACTCCCGCGGCAGGCTCTCCCAAACCTGTTCCGCCAGGGCATCCACCACCTCTACCATCGCAGCGGTATCGCGCGCATAGGAAAGACGGCGCGCCTGATCACGATAGAAACGATTCTCGACCTGGAAAACATAGGGATTGGCACGCCGGATCAGCCTCAGTGCTGCCCGAATACGCTTGAATGCCTGCCGGGCCCGATGGACACGATCGGCGGGATCAGCCTGCCAATCTCCTAGCAAAACCAGCGCTTTGTCATTCTGTTCCTGCAACACGCGCTGCAGCTCTTTGGCAACTGATTTCTTGCCTTCCAGACGATAGGCCATAAGCAGGAATTCCGTGTATTACGAGTAGGTTATGCCGGTCTCGGCCAGCTTTATTTCTTCTCTGATCGACTGATAGTATGCCGCCCCCGCCAGCGGCGCCAGAGCGCCGCGAAGAGAAGCCCGCCATGAACCAACCTCGTCCCGCCACGAATACACGCCGTGGACTAAAACGACTGGTCGCCGCCACCGGTTTTAGTTTTTCCGGATTCCGCTGCGCTTTTCGCAGCGAGCAAGCCTTTCGACAAGAAGTCCTGCTGGCACTGGTCCTGCTGCCGGCGGGCTGGTGGCTGGGCAACAATGCGGTGGAAAGAATTCTGCTGCTGGCCAGCGTCTGGCTGGTGCTCATCGTGGAACTGCTCAACACGGCGTTGGAATACACCGTTGACCGAATCGGTACCGAGCATCACGAACTGTCAGGCCGCGCCAAGGATGTTAGCTCAGCCGCGGTGCTGCTCAGCCTGCTACTGGTCGCCTTTACCTGGGGCAGCCTGGCCTGGCAACGCTTCGCCTGAGCCAAAGAAAAGTTTCAAACCGGCAGCGAAGGCAGCAGGCTGTCACTCTGGCCTGGCCGTTGCAGCCTGACACTTGCAAGGTCAGGGGCTAGAATAAATTCATGGACAAGCGCATGTACAAGGTTTTGTTTCTATGTACCGGCAATTCGGCGCGCAGCATTATCGCGGAGTGTTTGCTGAATCGCTTCGGCGCAGGCAATTTCCAGGCGTTTAGCGCCGGCAGTCAGCCCAAGGGCGAGGTGCATCCGCTGGCGCTGCATTTGCTGAAACGACAAAACTACGACGTCGGCGCACTGCGCTCGAAAAACTGGTCGGAATTTTCCACCGAAGACTCGCCGCGACTGGATTTCGTATTTACCCTGTGCGATTCGGCAGCAGCAGAAAGCTGCCCGGTCTGGCCGGGGCAGCCGATGAGCGCGCACTGGGGCCTGCCAGATCCGGCTGCTGCGCAAGGCACTGAAGCCGAACGTCACCTGGCGTTCGCTGACACCCTGCGACTACTCACCAATCGACTACAGGCATTTACCAGCCTGCCGATCGCTTCCCTGGACCGACTCAGCCTGCAGCACCAACTCGACGAAATAGGCGCCGGCAAAACCGAATAGCGGCCGTATCTTTAGGGAGCGGCGCCGGTCTCCTGCTGCAGGTAGGCGATCAGATTGGCGCGATCCTGCGGATCCTTCACGCCGATAAACACCATACGGTTGCCGGGCAGGAAATCACTGGGACGCGCTAGCCACTCATCCAGGGTTTCCGGTGACCAGCTAATGTCAGCCGAACTGACTGCTTCCGAGTAGGCGAACCCCGGCGCCAGACCGGCATTGCGACCGAATACACCGTAAAGATTCGGACCGACTTTGTGGGCTTCGCCCTCGCCGAGGCTATGACAGGCGCGACACTGCAGAAACAGCGTCTTGCCGCGCTTAAGATCAGCGCCGGCAATCAACTCATCAATCTTGTAAGCTGCGGCCGCAGTCTCGGCAGCGGGTGCAGTGGCAACATCAGCGATCTCGACGGGCGCGGCCGGCTTTTCGCCGGATTCGCAGCCGGCAACCGCCAGCAGTGCAATCAAGGCAGTAAGAATCAACAAGTATTTCTTTGTTAGCACGGGAATCAACCTCCAGCAGTTTGCGTCGCCATTACGCTGGCGGCACGATGAATAGCTTTACGGATGCGGGGATAGGTCCCGCAACGACAAATATTGGTAATGGCCTGATCGATTTCGGCATCCTCGGGCGCCGGATTCTCGGCCAGAAACGCGGCGACCGCCATGATCATGCCGGGCTGGCAATAACCGCATTGGGGCACCTGTTCTTCGATCCAGGCTGACTGAACGGCGTGCAGTGCCTCCGGAGATGCCAGGCCTTCAATGGTCAGCACCTCGGCACCGGCTACGGCGGCGATGGGCACCACACAGGAACGCACGGCCGAGCCGTTCAAATGCACGGTGCAGGCACCACACTGGGCAATCCCGCAACCGTATTTGGTCCCGGTCAGTCCCAACTCGTCGCGCAGCACCCACAGCAACGGCATATCAGTGGGGACAGCGACCTGAATCGGCCGACCATTCAGTGTAAATTCAATCAATTGGCGCACCCTCGAAGGCGCCGAAGTCTAGCACAGCATGGTCCGCAATCGACCGCTCACCGGCAACGCAGCAAGCCTCGCGCGACGGAACCCGCATCGAGCGTAATCCGGCCGCAAACCATCGGCAAGGTCTGGCGTATCAGCGCCCATTTACAGGAGCGCTCCGTTGAGCTGCACGCGAGGCATTTACGGCGGGCTATACAGCACCGCCGATACAAGCGCCTTATTCAGACGACTCGCTGTGCGGAATACCGGTTCACTGCTACGCAACCCTGCGACGCTGCAGCCTGAAGCCTTCGTCCAGCTGAGCCGGCGAGGAGCGCGCGATGGCGCGCTACTCGCCAGTCCGTCAGCGCGGCGGCGCCGGCTCTTTTTCCGCCATATACACACTGAAGCTTGAGTCGTTATCGCTACCCCAGCTCTCCGGCGGCGGCGCCTGGAAATATTCTTCGCCCAGCTGATCAGACACTTGCCGGAGCAGCGCATCGGGCATGCGTTCTATGGTCGCCGGCCGGGTCATGAAGGTGCGATAGAGGATGTGGCCCTCGGCCTGGCCCTGCAGCATCCAGGGCAGCCACGGACCGATACGCGTCCAGACGCCGGTGTAGTCTACCGAGGTCAGATCATCGTTCTGCAACTCAGAGAGCGACACATGCCGATGAAACATTTCACTGATGCGGTTGATGGGCCCGGCTGACTCACGCGGCCATTCTTCCACGCTCATCGGACTCGGCGGCGCAACATGCACTTCGAACATGCTCATGGCGGTGTCAATTTTTTCCTGCACCCACCACGGCGGTGTGAACGGAATTTCCTGGACCTTGCCATCGAAATCCATCTTGAACACCGGCGCAATTTCAGCGTTTACCGTCATGTTGTGAATGGATACCGTCTCCACTTCTTCGCCCGTAAAAGGATTGGTCCAGCTGTCGATAAACTGGTTGGTAAACGGGTGCTTGTAAAAAGCGCATTCGCGATTAAACAGGCGGTAAGTGCCATCGGCCTGGGGCTCGCTGCGCAGCACACCCATACCTTCAACGCCGAACATTTTTTGCAGCGGCTTGTCGGGAGACGTTACCGCGAAAATATCGCCGCCAAACCAGCTAACCGTTTCAACCGTCGGATCAAGATTGCCCAGGACTTTCACGAAGGCGCGCAGATTCTGCGCGGCATCCATGAAATCGATTTTTAACGGCGTTGGACCACCAACTTGGGCGGCGGGCGCTGCCGGCGCAGCGCTTGGCGCGTCAGCTTCCTGCGCGCAGGCTGTCAGTACCGGCGCCGATGCAGCAGCACCGCCAAGCATCATCATATTGCGCAGCAGGCTGCGACGATCCGTTAGTGCACGTATCTGGCTTGAGTAGATCATGGTTCCCCCGTTGTCTCACTCGGCGAGCGCCCTGCGCGCCCGCAAATCTAGCTATGTAGTTCCATTGGCTGCTAATCAGGCTTCCGCAGGCTTCGCTGTCAGCCGCTCCGGATGATCCGCTTCGGCGCGTTCGCGAAAATCCTTCGGCAAGTCGTCGATGGATTTAATCTTGCTGCCGCCCGCATGCCAGATGGTATGCCCGGGTAAATCCCCCATATTCATCCAGCGAAACCAGGGTTGGATCACCGTGGAGCTAAACAAAGTCGGCAGGTTACGCACACCCGGATCATTGAACTGATCCAGCGGCACGAACATCGTCTGGCGCTGCTCGCGTGGCGGCGGCGTACCCGGCGGATAAGCGGTGCGGTTGTGCAACCAGACCGTGTCCCTGGCAGCATGCCACTCCAGCAGCAAGGGCTGATCAGGAATATCCGCCAGTCGCCAGCTGGCGCGAACGCCATTGACGGAATAATTGAAGCCGCGACCCCGTCCTCCACCCTGCGCTGCGGCGTCGACCTGGTTGATCTCGCCGGTATAGGGATTCTTGTACTCGCGCAGCATCTCGCCGCTTTCTAGATCGCGCATAAAGGAAACGGTGCCGCCCGTCAGCTCAAACGTGCCGTCATCCAGATGCGACAGCCAGTAGATTTCCAGCCCCTCGAAATGAAATAACGGCTGCGGCGCGCCCTCACCGACCATGCCGTAGACAATGCCGTTAAACCACCAGGGCACGTCCTCTTCGTCGAGGCTGGCCGTGACCCGCATCAGGTGGCGCAGATTGTCTTCGGGTTTGCTGAAGTCGGCATCCAGCCGGTCGGCGGCCGGCCCGATGGCGGGCAAGGCGACTGCCTGGCCGGCGCTCAGACCTGCCAGTCCCGCCATAACAAATCCGCGGCGCGACAAGCCGCCGGCCTCGTCGGTCTGAGTCACAAGCCGAGTGCGCCGGGATTCATTAATCCCTGCGGATCCAGACTTTTCTTCAGCTCTATCAGTACGCGACTGGCTTCAGCCTGGCGCCCGCGCATGTAGGGATAGGACTTGCCCACCTGCATATGCGTTGCGCCAACGGCGCTGAATACATTCTGAATCGCGCCTTTCATTTCATGCACCAGCGCGCGGCCTTCAGGATTGGCCGGGTACTCGGGCAGCATGTCGAGATATTCCTGCGGCAGGTAGCGCTTGTGATAGGGCGTGCGGTCATCTTCCCAGTAGAACACCGGCTCGTAGAGCAACGCCGTGGTGCTGATGCTGGTGAACATGGCCGCCTTCTCGACCTTATGCTGAACCATACGTTCGGCATACTCGTCATAGACCTTGTTAATACGAGCATGAAAATCCCGGGTCTTGGAGAGCGGCAGAATGCCGTGCATCGGCACCCAGCGCTGGCCACGCGGGCCAAGAATCGGGTAGAGCGGAATAAACGGCATGGCGCGCAGCACGGTGGGAATGGTGTTGGCGATTTCCGTGCCATGCGGGCTAACCGCGTTGCGTACCTGGGCCAGCTTCGCATTGACCTCGGCACGGGTGCTGCCTTCTACCACCCAGTGCGCGGAGTAATCGAAACCGCTGAGAAAACGTTTACCGGCGGCGGCCATTTTTACAATCCGGCTGAATCCGTCGATGGGATTGGTAGAACTCTTGAGCACCGCCCAGACCGCAGCCAATGCGTCCTTGGTGCTGGTACTGCCCAGCTGGCCTTGCTGCAGCTTGGGGTCGAGCCCGAAATTATCCGCGACTACGCCCGTGCGAGCCGCTGCGCCCATACCACCCGCCATGCCGTCATAGGTTTCAAAGCCGAAGCTGGCAGTGGCGAAATGCGACGGCAGGGGAATCAGCCGCAGGGTAATCCTGGCCTTGATACCCAGCGAGCCGGCGTCGCCGGTAAATAAGCCGGTCAGGTCGGGGCCGTAGTAGCGGAAAAACGGCGAGCCGTTTTCGATCGCCTGGGAGCCGGTGCGCAGCAGCTCACCGCTGGCCAGCACCACATCAAAAGACAAAGCCGTTTCAGCGGAACAACCGTAGTTGCCCGAACCCAGGCTTACGGCGTTCTGCGACATGGAACCACCGACCGTGGCCTTGAGACCCGAGAACGGTCCCCAGAACGCGGTGCGCAGTTTCTTCTCAGCCAGCGCGGCGGTCAGATCAGCCCAGGTAATGCCCGGCTCCACCGTCACATACATATCCTGTTCATTGATCTCCAGCACCTTGTCCATGCGACTGGTGTCGATGATCAGGGAATTCGGCGTGCTGGGCAGATAGGCATCGGTATAGGAAGCGCCGCCGCCGCGCGCTACCAGGGCGACTTTGGCGGCCGAGGCAATCCGGGCGATTTGTTGCAGGTCTTCCAGGCTGCCGGGCTGGACTACAGCGATGGGCATTTCCCGGAAGCTGTACACGTCCATCGCGTAGAACTCGCGATCCGCGTCGTTGGTGAGAACGTGATCGGCACCGAGCACGGCGACCAGATCATCTACTATTGTTTTATTTTCCATTAAGTTAGCGGACATTTTTAATCCTCATTTCAGGATAATTCCTGCGCCTTGTCAGCACTACGCCAGACAGACAGCACAGGCCCGCGCAGCGTTGATACGCCTAGGCTAGCAGGTCATTAACACGGGGTGGTAACGGCAAAAGCCACTCGCTGCCGTGCCTGGCCGATGAATCGCGTTGCTGACGGCCCCGGCAGGGCCGTCGTGTTCAGCCGACGATCTGTTTTACACCCGGCATGGGCCAGTCTTTCCAGACCTTGATGATGCCGTCTTCGACCAGGAAATGGCCGGCGATATGGAAGTGCATGCTGGGGGCTTTACCCCCTTCAGGAGCAACAAAATGATCGATGCGCTCGTTCAGGACCAGCGGCCCGATGGCGTGGGAACGCAGGATTTCCCAATTCACTTCTTCAAGCTTGCTCAGAAACGGCCCCATTTGTTTCTTGAACTGTTCAGCGCTGGTAATCAGCGGCTGACCGGGCGTGATCTGGTAAATCAGATCCTCTGCCAGGTAGGGCATCAGGGCATCGATGTCACGCAGCCCCCAGTCGCGGCAAAAATTGTTTACAACGGTCTCGTTGGCCGTCTCAAGTTCGCTGAAATCCATAGCCGGGTCTCCGCAGGCAGCCGGTAGCAGGGCCAGCGCGCTGGCGCCCAACATCCATTCCCGCCTGTTGTAATTCATCTGTTTTCCCTGATTCGACTGGCCCATTGACGGGGCCAGCCTGCCAGCGTCGAACTATAAGTGCCCCGGATCTGTTCCGCGCAGAATCCGTGCACGGCGACCGAGCGTCGGCAAGCAGGCTTCGCCCGTTTGGCCGGAGTGATGGACTATCATTTCGCTCGGGAATCATTGAGACGCAAATAAATGGCTCACAGGAGTCCGCCCTCACCGGCGCAACAGCAGCCCGTCAATGCCGCCTGGCACTGGGCCGGATTCGCGCTTTTGCTCTGGCTGTATCTGTTTGTCGGTGTGTTTGACCACGAACTGTGGCCACCGACGGAACAGGCCTTCGCCGGCGTTACCTGGGAAATGTTTCGCCACGGCGAGATTTTCGTGCCGCACATTAATGGCCTGCCCTACCTGGAAAAACCACCGCTGGCCTACTTGCTGTCCTGGCTGAGCTTCAGCCTGGCCGGCGAGGCCAGCGCCGGACTGCTACGCCTGCCGGTGGCGCTGCTCGGACTGGCCGCCCTCGGCCTGTTGTTCTGGGCGGCACGCCGACACTACGGTGACCGCGCCGCCTGGATCGCGACCCTGATCTGCGCCAGCACGGCCAACTACTTCGGCATCATGCACCGCGCCTCCACCGATGCCGTGGCCACGGCCTTTGCGTTTACCTGTTTTGCTGTCTTCCTGCACAGCTTGCCCGTGGCCAGGCAGACGGGCTCATCAGCGCAGGCAAGCGTTCCGCTGCGCCTCGATCTGCTGTTTTGCCTGATCCTGGCGCTGTCATTTTTCGTAAAAAATTTCTACAGCTTTCTGATCGTCGTGCCGCCGGTAACCATCTTCCTGATCTGGCAACACGACTATCTGCGCCTGTTGCGCATCGGCAGCATCAGCGCGCTGCTGCTCATCAGCCTGTTACTGCCCTGGGCCTGGGCGCTATACCAGGCCGGCGGCGAGGAATATCTGCGCCTGGTCTTTGTCGATAACACCCTGGGTCGCTTCCTGGATATCCGCAATGACGAAGCGCTGGCCATCAATCCGCTGAATGACGCCTTCGTGGTGCACAAGCGGCCCTTCTGGTTTTTCATCGAGGCCCTGGCCAGTCACAGCCTGCCCTGGTTCCTGATCTATGGCCTGGCGCTGGTGGCTTTGTTCCGGCGCCGCGCTGCAGGCGCCGCCGAGTTGTTTCTGAAAATCAGCTTTGTTGCCGTGCTGTTTTTCGTCAGCCTGTCGTCATCCAAGGTATCGGCCTATTACCTGCCAGTCATTTTCATCATGGCTATGGCCGTCGCCAGCTACGCAAGCCGGGAACTGCAAGCTGCAGAAACCGGCAGCTGGCCACGCAAACTGGTGGCCGCTAATCTTGGCCTGGTGGTGTTGCTGGTGCTGGCGGCGCCGATGGTAGGCGCCGTACGACTGGACTACCCGGCTCTTTACGCCGTGGCCGTGCTGAATTTGCTGGCTGCCGCCGGGCTCTGGGTATGGCAACGCAGACGCAAGGAGAAGCACGCCGGCGGCACAGCCTGGCTGGCATTTGTCAGCGCCTCGCTGGCGCTGTCCTTAAATCTGGCCATACCGCTCATTGATAAGGAACGCTCCTGGCGACCGTTTTTCGAACTGGTACAGCCTGAACTTGCCGGACGGGCGCTGTCTACCACCATGCTCGATGACCGCACGGTTCCTGCGATGAATTTCTATCTCGATCAACGCATTTCGCATACGGGTGGTATGGATGCGGCCGTTGAACGGCTGGCGTCAGACACCGCGGTGGCGATTATTGTCATCAATGAACAACACGAGTTGATGCGCCCGGCCCTGGCGGCCATACCTCACCGCGCACGGCGCAGTGATCGCGGCAAAGACCGCTTTACCTTGCTGACCAATCAGCCGAATAGCGAAGACTGATCAGCAAAGCCTGACCCTGCCCGGACCCGGCCAACTCACGCCGAGCCGACGGACATCATCAGCCGCGGATCGTTGCGCATTAGCAAACTGCGTGCCGACCATTCGGCCGCCGCATCCGCTTCCACCAGCCAGCGAAAACTGCCACCGGCCAATACCGCGACGGGCACCCCACCCCGGTACAGCAAACGATTCCTGGCGGTGGACGGTATCCGCTCGCCGGGCGTAATAATGCCGGCGAGATTCAGCGGATCCGCAGCCGAAACCACGACTTCCAATTGAGTATCCGCATTGCGTGCCTGGCGCAGCACCTTGACGGCTTCGGGCCAGGCAAACTGTTCGCCGCCGAAGCCATTCACGAAACGGCCGCCACGCACTTCGCCGCGCGCTTCCAGGCGACGCAGTACCCGCACCAGCTGGCGCCAGGGCGGCAAGACTTTCTGCTCACGCTGCAACAAGCTGCGGAAAACCACGCCGTAACGATCGAGTAAGGCAATGGCCACGGCTTCCAGCGGATCTTCGTCACGTGTCTCTGCGCCCGACGCATCGGCCTCGACCGGCAGCAGCGGGCGCACTAACGACCAGCGCCCGGCGCCATCCAGGCTTACGGCGCCACGTCGTCGTCGCCGCGAATAGCTGGCGCGCCGCGATGCCGGCGTGATCAGTGCGCGCAAGCCGGCAAAACTGTCACAGCTCACCCGACCGCGAGCCACCAATACCGCCAGGGCCTCCTCGACCTGCGTCCGCAGCAGTCCGCTGACCTGTACAAGATCGGCAAAAAACTGGGCACCACCCCGCTCCAGAGCCGCCTCCACCCGCGCCGCCGCCGACGGCAGCGGCTCATCATCGGGTTCGGCGCAGCTCAGCACCGGCAACCAGGTCGCGCGGCCGGCGCGACTGACCAGGCTGATGGGCGTGTTGCGCACCGGCCCCGGACGCTGGCCGGACAAATGCTGGGTGGCAGGCCGGAGCCAGAAAAACTGGCCGCTGGCCAGCAGCTGATCCAGGTCAGACGGCAAATAAGCGCTGGCCCGGGCCGGCAGCAATTCCTTTTCCCAGGCCACGGCGGGCGCGACAAAACCCTGCAAGCGCTGCAAGGCCTGCTGCACTGCCGGCGGACCTTCGGCACGCTCGCCGGCCAGCCCTTGCCAGCGCAGCAGGAAGCGCATCAGGGTCGCCGGGCTGACAGGCTCCACCTGCCGGCGCAGGCCCTTCAGGGTGCGCCGGTGGATCCGCGCCAGCAGCCGCCGTTCGCACCATTCCAGCGGCCCGCTGCTATCACCCCGGAAATAGCCCTGCATTACAAATCCTTCTAATTCAAGTATTTGCAATACACTCTTAACTTCCTCTTCAGGTATAGCCAATGGCGCGGCAAGCTGCGCGGCCGTCACCGGGCCCAGGGTTTCCAGGCGGCTGCGCAACAGCTCGCGCAGCGCACCATCGCGGTCGCCGGTGGCGTCAGTGCGCACGCTGCCGACAGCCGCAATGGGCGGCTCGAGCGTCGCTTCCGGCAGCACGCGGGTCAGCTGCCCAAGACGCTCGGCGCTTACCCACAGGCCACCCGCGGGGCCGCTCAGACAGGTGGCGCGATGAGCGGCTGTCAGCTCGGCAAAAAACGGCTGCCAGGCCGGGTCCCGGCATTCTGAAGCGCTGAGAAATCCACTCAGTACCAGGGCATCGTGCAATTCGTCGGCATCGCGCACCAGCGGCCAGGCCTCGGCGCATATTTCATCGATGGCGGCCGGGTCCGGCTTTGCCAGGCGAGCCGCCTCATCCGGATCCATCAAGTGGCGACTGCGGATCGCCTGGGTGCGACGTTCTTCGGCCGGCGCATCGTCGAGGAAGGCATAGGGACGCGCATTCAGAATTTCCTGCGCCAGCGGCGACGGCGCGGTGAGATCGCGTGCCTCAATCACCACGTCGCCCTCGGCAAGCCCGGCCAGCAATTTCTCCAGACCGTCGATATCCATCAGCTCGTTCAGGCAATCGTCGATGGCCTGCTGCACCAGCGGATGATCCGGCACCTCGCGTTCGCCGGGCAGGTTTTCCGCACAGGCCAGCTGATCGGGGAAAATCACCGCCAGCAGATCTTCGGCATCGCTGCGCTGGAACTGCGGTGGCAGCCGCTTGCCATTGCGGTTGCGCCGCACCGCCAGGGCAATACTGGCGACCCAGCGCCAGCGATTGGGAAACACCGGCGCCGTCAGTAAGGCCTGGGTCAGCACCTGGCGCACGCTGGCCGCCTTCAGATAGCCGGCCACCTCGTCGAGCGGAAAGCTGTGCGTCGGGCCCAGCGACAACACGATGCTGTCTTCCATGGCCGCGGCCTGCAGCTCGAAATTGAACTTGCGGCAAAAACGCTTGCGCAGGGCCAGGCCCCAGGCGCGGTTGATCCGCGAACCATAGGGCGAATGCAGGACCAGATGGGTGTCGCCGAGCTCATCGAAGAAACGCTCGATCACCAGGCGCCGTCGGGTCGGTAACCCGCCCAGCGCATGATGGGCCGCGGCCAGGTAGTCACGTAACTGCGTACGCGCCACCGCGGGCAATTGCAGTTCATCAACCAGCCACTGGTTCAGCGCCTGGTCGCCTTCGGCCAGCTTGGCACTGAAAGTTTCCCGCAGGCGGGATACGGAGTGCGACAACTCGTCCGAACGCCCGGGCGCCTCGCCGAACCAGAACGGAATACTCGGCGGCGCGCCCTGCGCGTCCTCCACGTACAGGCGGCCGATTTCCGAGCGCAAAATGCGATAGGAGGTGTTGCCGAGCTGGAAGATATCGCCGGGCGAAGCTTCAAAGGCAAAGTCCTCGTTCAGACTGCCCACGGAAAACTCCTCGGGCAACAGCACCACGTCCACATCGAACTGATCGGGGATCGCACCCCCGTTAGTGATCGCTGTCAGGCGGGCACCGCGGCGCGCGCGCAGGCGGCCGTTGACGGCATCCAGGTGCAGATAGACGGAGTGGCGGCCACGCCGGGTGGTGAAACCATCGGCCAGCATGCCCAGCAATTGATCGAATACGACCCGCGACACATCACGATACGGCCAGGCCCGGGTCAGCCGCGCGAACAAGTCATCGCTGGCACACTCGCCGGCAGCCACCTCGGCGACAATCTGCTGGGCCAGCACATCAAGCGCGGCACCCTGCGGACGCACGGCATCCAGCTCGCCGCGGCGCACGGCATCCAGCAGAGCGGTGCACTCCACCAGTTCATCGCGGGACAGCGGAAACAGCCGACCCTTGGGCAAGGCTTCAACGCCATGCCCGGAGCGCCCTACCCGTTGCAGGAAAGTGGCGATGGCGCGCGGCGAACCGAGCTGCACGGTCAAATCCACATCGCCGATATCGATGCCCAGTTCCAGCGACGCGGTGGCCACCAGGACTTTGAGCTCACCGTTTTTAAGACGCCGCTCCGCGTCCAGCCGGTGCTCGCGGGACAGGCTGCCGTGGTGCGCCGTCACGACGTCATCGCCCAGCCGCTCGGCCAGATGGCGGGCAGCGCGCTCGGCCAGCCGACGGGTATTCACGAACATCAGCGTGGATCGGTGGTTGCGGGCCAGTTCCGCAATGCGTTCATAGATCTCTGTCCAGACCTCGTTGGACATGATGGTCTGCAGCGGTGAGGCGGTCAGCTCCAGGGCCAGATCGCGCTCGCGCATGTAGCCGGTATCAATAATCTCGCAGGGTTCATCGCGCCGGCCGAGCAGGAAACTGGCCATCGCGCTCATCGGCTTCTGGGTGGCTGAAATGCCCACCCGCACCGGCGGACGCTCGAGCAAGCCTTCCAGGCGCTCGAGGGACAAAGCCAGGTGGGCGCCGCGCTTGTTGTCGGCCAGCGCATGCAGTTCATCCACGATCACCGTGCGTACCGTGCCGAGCATTGCACGGCCGGATTCCGAGGTCAGCAGGATGAACAGCGACTCCGGCGTAGTCACCAGGATGTGCGGCGGCTGACGGCGCATGCGCGCGCGGGCACTGGCCGGCGTATCGCCGGTGCGCACGGCGGCGCGAATTTGCAGTGGACTCAGCGGGCCGAGTCGGGCCTGTATGGCTGCCAGCGGAACCTCAAGATTTGCATGAATATCATTCGATAAAGCCTTGAGAGGACTAATATAAAGTACGCGGGTTTCATCCGGAAGACCAAAGACTTCACCCTCCCTGACCAGCTGATCGATGACCGCCAGAAATGCCGCCAGGGTTTTGCCCGAACCCGTCGGCGCGGCCAGCAAGGCATGCCGACCGCTCTGCACGGCCGGCCAGGCAGCCGCCTGCACCGGCGTCGCTGCCGGAAACTGCTCCTTGAACCAGCCGCCTACGGCCGGATGAAATAACTCATCCACCATGATCGAATACTACGCGCTGGCAGGCTCATCGGGTGGGCCACCCGTGCAGCGGCGCGCCGACGCCGTGACTAGGCGCGGATCCGATCCGGGTTGGCGTAAACATTAAACCGCCCGTCGCGCAGAAAACCGACCAGGGTCAGGCCAAATTCCCAGGCCAGGTCGATGGCCAGGCTGGATGGCGCACCCACCGCGGCCACCAGCGGGCAGCCGGCCATCAGCGCTTTCTGCACAATCTCGAAACTGACCCGGCCGCTGAATAACAAGCCATGCAGCGCCAGCGGTAATTGCTGCGCCTGCAGTGCGGCGCCGATGACCTTGTCCGTGGCATTGTGTCGACCCACATCCTCGCGCACCTCGCCCAATTGTCCGTCGGCGTCAAACACGGCCGTGGCATGCAAGCCGCCGGTGGCCGCAAAACCTGACTGGCGCTCGGCCAGCGCCGCCGGCAGCGCCAGCAGCCGTGCCGCGCTAATGGAGAATCCCTGCGCATCAATGGGCGGATGACCCAGCACAGACAAGGCTTCCAGGGAAGCGCGACCGCAGATACCACAGGACGAGGTGGCATAGAAATGCCGCCGCAAACGCTCCAGGTCGGGCTCAACACCGGCCGCCAGTTGCAGCTCGACAACGTCGCCCTGCGCGTCGCCTGCGCCGGCTGAAAACACCTGCAGCGCCTGCACGTCGGCCGGGCGGCGAATCAGTCCCTCGCCCGCCAGGAAGCCCAGTGCCAGCTCGGCGTCATGCCCGGGCGTGCGCAGGGTGATGGAGATACTTTGCGAAGATTCCTCCGCGGCGCGCCGCAGGCGGATTTCCAGCGGCGCTTCGAGCGCGACCTGGTCATCGGAATTGTTGAACTGGCCGCCGTCATAACGGCGCACCGGCACATGTCCCCTGGCTTCGCTCATGCCTGCACTCGGGAATGGCGAATTAACTTCAGCAAGTTAGTCGCAGACCATTGCCGAACAGACTGCAAGGCCTGCCAATCCATGGCCACGGCTAGCCACCGATGTAATACATCTCAACTTTTTCCTCGCCGGGTTCCAGGCCTGCACGGCGCTCGCTATAGCGATCTTCGCGGGCCGTCCATACGGATGAAATCAATTCCACCATCTCTGCATCGCTGGCACCGTCGCGCAACGGACCCTTGAGGTCAGTGCCACGGGATGCAAACAGACAGGTAAACAGCTGGCCGTCGGAAGACAGTCGGGCGCGCGTGCAGGAGCCGCAGAACGGCGCGCTGACGGAGGAAATAAAGCCCAGCTCACCTTCACCGTCGGCATAGGCATAGCGACGGGCTACTTCGCCATGGTATTCGGGCTCCATCGGAACTATCGGCCAGCGTTCACCGATGCCGGCAACCAGCTCTGCCGACGGCACGGTATCGCCGGCCTGCCAGTGATTAATCGTGCCCACATCCATGTATTCGATGAAGCGTACGATGACACCGCTGCCGCGGAAGTGCTCCACCAGTTGAATCACGGTGTGCTCGTTGACGCCGCGTTTAACCACGGCATTAACCTTGATCGGTCCGAGGCCGGCGACCTGCGCTTCGGCAATGCCTTCCAGCACCCGGTCTTTGCTGCCGCGACCACCGCTCATTTGCAGGAACACCGCTTCATCCAGGGAATCCAGGCTGACGGTGACCCGGTCCAGGCCTGCCGCCTTCAAGGCCGCGGCCTGCTGCGTCAGCAGGATGCCATTGGTGGTCAGCGCAATGTCATCAATGCCCGGGATACGTTTCAGGTCACCGATCAGCTCCGGCAATTCAGGCCGCAGCAACGGCTCGCCCCCGGTAATGCGTAACTTACGCACGCCCAGTCCGGCGAATATCTCTGCCAGCCGGGTGATTTCATCGAAGGACAGGCGCGCATGGCTGCCGAGGAACTGAAAATCCTTGTGGTACTTGTCCTCCGGCATGCAATACGGGCAGCGGAAGTTGCAGCGATCCATCACGGATATGCGTAAATCCTGCAGCGGCCTGCGCAGGCGATCCGTCAACGCCGCATTGCGCTGGATATCGACAATGTTACGCTCTGCCACGCTTGCCTCCGGTTAGCGAAAAGCGACGCTAGCACAATTCAGCGGCGGCCCATTGATAAAGCTCAAGGCGGCCCGTATGCCGGGCCACCAACACCAGACAACTATAACTAATGAGTGCGCAGCCCATTCCAGAGCCGATGACGGCCATGCAGAGCCCGGAACCTGGCGGTCGCGAGGTCCGGCCGGCGACCGCCAGGTTCTGGGCTCTGCATGGCCGTCATCGGCTCTGGAATGGGCTGCGCACTCATTAGTTATAGTTGTCTGGTGTTGGTGGCCGGACGTCGGCCGCGCTCGGCTCTGAATCGGCCGCGCCTCGGATGCTGCTAGCGCCTCGGCTCGCTAACAAACCATCGTAAAGTCAACGTTTGTCGATATCCAGCGCAATGCGGCGTTGACGGATCGCCTGCGCAGGCCGCTGCAGATTTTGTACGCATATCCCGTGATGGATCGCTAAGCCCGCTGTCCGTATTGCATGCCGGAGGACAAGTACCACAAGGATTTTCAGTTCCTCGGCAGCCATGCGCGCCTGTAACTCGATGAAATGACGAGCTAACGAGATATTGACACAACTGGGCGTGCGTAAGCGTACGCATTACCGGGGGCGATTTGCCTGAATTGCCGGAGCTGATCGGTGATATGAAACGTATCCCGGGCATTGATGACATTGCGCTGACCACCAATGGCATCCTGCTGACGCAGCAGGCCGCGGCCTTGAAGGCGGGGCGGCCTAGACGGGTCACCGTCAGCCTGGATTCCCTGGATGAGAGGCGGTCTTCCTGCAAATGAGCGGTGGCCGCGGCAGCCCCGGGTGCTGGAAGGCATTGCCGAAGCACCAGGTCGCCGCCTCGGACCAATCAAGGTTAATGCCGTGGTTAAACGCGGCGTCAACGAACGCGCGTGATGCCACTGGTGGAGCACTTCCGCGGCAGCGGTGTCATCGTACGCTTCATCAAATACATGGATGTGGGCACGATTAATCACTGGCAGGCCGGCGATATGGGTCTCGGCAGAGCTGGTTGCAGGCATCGGTGAACGCTCCAGCGATAGTTCCGATGGAGCCCGAATACCATGGCGAAGTAGCCCGTCGCTATGCCCTATGCCGACGGTGAAGGTGAGCTGGGCTTTATTTCCTCCGTCAGCGCGCCGTTCTCCGGCTCCTGCACGGCGCCCGACTGTCTTCCGACGGCCGCTGTTTACCTGTCTGTTTGCATCCCGTGGCACTGACCTCGAGGTTCCGACTCAACGGGGTAGGCCAGCGAGATGCAGGAAGAGATGGTGGAATTAATTTCATCATTATGGACGGCCCGCGAAGATCGCTATAGCGAGCGCCGTGCAGGCCTGGAAATTTTTTTTTTTTTTTTTCGGCGAGGAAAAAGTTGAGATGTATTACATCGGTGGCTAGCCGTGGGCATGGATTGGCAGGCCTTGCAGTCTGTTCGGCAATGGTTGTTGCCAATAGATGGCCACGGCTAGCCACCGATGTAATACATCTCAACTTTTTCCTCGCCGGGTTCCAGGCCTGCACGGCGCTCGCTATAGCGATCTTCGCGGGCCGTCCATACGGATGAAATTAATTCCACCATCTCTGCATCGCTGAGCA
>CAWKLL010000043.1:0-75945 GCA_963850255.1 uncultured Gammaproteobacteria bacterium | reverse complement strand
CACGGTGCTGGTAATCATCGTACAGGCCGATCCGCAGGCTACCTCAGCCGTTCACCGCGGCCGATCATCGGTCGCGAACTGACCATTTCCGCGCTGCGCGAGTGGATGCTCGGAGCTCGGTCCGATGCCGTCGTGTGGCGGAGTACCAGTACCGGCGAGCCGAAACCATCCTGCAAATGGTACGGTCTCGGCGCAATACTATCGTACACCGACTTTCGGTCTACCGGGGTACTGCCATTGCAGACCCTGCTGATCCTCGCAGCGGGCCTGACGCTACTGGTCCATGGCCGTTCTACCTGCGGTCGCCTGCCGCATATGGCAGAAGCCGATCTCGATTCTTGACAGTGGCGATTGCGCACCGCTACCATACCACCCTCAACGCGGGCGTAGCTCAGCTGGTCAAGCGCAACCTTGCCAAGGTTGAGGTCGACGGTTCGAACCCGTTCGCCCGCTCCAATAAAAACAAGCAGTTCGTACTGTTGTCAAAAACCCGGTTCCAACTGGGTTGTTGGCTTCGCTGGTTGCTGCTCGGCAAGCCGTACCGATCGGGCGCCGGGCCAGCTGCGCAGGACACAGCCCTTGATCCGCGATTTCCACGACGACATTCGCAGGATTTATATCTGTCCACCACCGTTTTGCCGAGACGTCGTCTCGTGCCGGAACGCTACTCGACCGCGCCCAGGCGCTCTAAAGCGTTCGCTTTCCGTGCCTCGGCGTAAGAGGCCCCCATTTCCCTCGCCAGGGCGGCAAGCTGACTACGACGGTGCGTCGCGACGGCATTTACCTAACCCTCAAATTTTCACAGAAGACCCCGACGGGGCCAAACTCATACACTTTTCTCAGAATGGCGCGCTTCACAGGCTCGCCCACGAGCCCTACGTGCAGCTTACGTAGCGGTATCGGCAGCGCCATTTAACTTAATGCTGCGCGGACTACATCGGTCTGCCCCATGAGACTGGCTCGTATGTGTTAACGGCAAGTCATTGTCACGCTTAAATCGCAATGTTCCGAGTCGACAAATTTTTGACAATCCGGATCATCAGCGTGTATCAACGTGTGCACGCCCCATCCCGTTGACGCAATCTCTGGACGGGTCGTCCCGAAAACGATGATTTTAGGAACTTCGGTGCCGCGGCGCCGCAAAGGGGAATTCCTGTGACTTTACGACCCGTACATCACTATGTACTCGCCTGCCTGGCTTTCAGCCTGGCGTCTGTCGCGAACGCGACAACCCTGAACACGGTTCTCGATTTCGAGGGCTTTGCTGCCGGGCAGATAATCGACGACGAATACGCGGCCAGCCCACCGCCCGGCAGCAATGTCGCGGCCGTAAATCTGAGCGGCGGGCCAGACGTCGCGATCATATTCGACACCGGCGCGCCGACCGGCGGCGACCTCGACCTGGCCGCGCCGTTCACGAGTGCAAATCCGAATTTTCCCGACCCCTACGACCCGGGCAACGTGCTGATCATTCAGGAAACGAACAATTGCGACTTGAACACGGGTTTCTGCGAGATTCCCGATGACGAGGGCAGTTCACCGGCGGGCGAGATCGAGTTCGTCTTCGCCAGCCCGATCACCCTGCTCAGCATCGATTTCTTCGATATCGAGTTCAACGAAGATAATGATGACCCCGACAGCGAAATTCGTCTGTTTGATGAAAACGACGATGAAATTCTGGCCGGCCTGTTCTTCGTACCCAACACGGGCGGAGATAACATGTGGGATCAGCTGAACTTCGGGGCGGTGTCCGGCGTGAAGCGGCTGGTCATCGAACTGAACGGCTCTGGTGCCATCGACAACGTGACTTATGTGCCAGTCCCGCCGGCCGTCTGGCTGTTTGGCTCTGCCCTCGGCCTGCTGGGCTGGATCAGGCGCAGAACCACCTGAACGCAATAATGCATTGAGCCAGAAGACCCGGCCATGTGTCGGGTTTTCTTTGTCTGGCGAACGGCCTGTTAGCAGGCGAAAGCGGCTAGCCTTAGCGCGCCACGCCTGCCATCACAAGCTGCGGGCGCGGATTTCGTCAGAATGAAGGAATGTCTGCCACGCAAACGATGAGGCCGCAGGCCAGCTATGCTCGCTTGGCTGGCTGAGCGATGCAGGCGGCGGAATTAAGTTATCGTTAACCCACAATTGATCGCAGCGACACGAGTAACGCAATCATGGGCAAGACGCTTAAAACTTTCGGTATTGTCGTAGTAGTCCTGCTGGTAGCAGGCGGGCTGCTGTTTAGCTACCTGCTGTCCAATTTAGACAGCCTGGTTAAACAGGCGATCGAAACCGTTGGTAGCCAGGTGGTGGGCACTCAGGTCAGCGTTGACCAGGTGGTTATTTCGCTGGATGAAGGGCGCGGTGAGATCAGCGGACTGCGAATTGCCAATCCGCGCGGCTTCCCGGCTGGAGATGCGCTGGCCTCCGAGCGCATCGTGCTGGATCTGGACATCGCTAACACCAGCGCCGCGCTGGTTACCATCGAGTCAATCATTGTTAGCGGTGCGCGCATCAATGCCGTGCAGGCAGGCGGCGAGAATAATCTGCAAACGCTGCTGGACAATATTCGCCGCTCTGACGACGGCAGCACCAAACAAAGCGATGCCAGCAGCACAAAACTGATCATCGACGAATTCCGCTTTGAAGATGCCCAGGTATCAGTGGCCCTGGCAGGGCTGCCCGGCGGTGGTCGTTCCGCTGCTGTGCCAAACGTTGTGCTGCGTGACATTGGTCGCAAGGACGGCGGAATTAGCCCTGGCCAGGCGGCACGCCAGATCCTTGAGCCACTGATGCAGCGCTCCATGGAAGCCGGTATTGGCATCTCGCGGCAGCAGCTTGAGAACCGCGCCAAGGAGGAAGTGGACAAGGCCATGGAGCAGGGCCGTAAGAAACTGGGTGATCTTCTGCGTCGCTGAGGGTTTCCTGTTGCGAGGGTTTTCGCGCCCGGAGTGCTAGAATCCCCGCCGGTTGTATTCCGCGTCCATCATCTGGCTGGGTGGCAGAGTGGTTATGCAGCGGCCTGCAAAGCCGTGTACACCGGTTCGATTCCGGTCCCAGCCTCCAGTTTATGCGCGTCGCGCCAATACAATGAGCTGCAATGCCCCCTTGCCCGGGTGGCGAAATTGGTAGACGCAAGGGACTTAAAATTTTGAGCACCCGGTCGGAAACCCCTCGGGTGAATGGAGTCAAATTCGGGGAAACCTCAACGCCCAGGGCGGTGGCAATCCCGAGCTAAGCCGGGCCGCCGTCGCGGAAAGTGTAGAGACTTGACGGCTCCTACCTACGTTCGATTGTCGGGATACGGTAAAGAGAAAGTCCAGACCCCAAATGCCGGCAGGCAGCGGCGAAAGCCGTAGCGGGTAAGAAAATCCCTCGGGGGCAACCCCGTGCCGGTTCGAGTCCGGCCCCGGGCACCATTCAAGTCGCTAGGACGTGGCCGCCAGATGCACTGCGAGGCTGCGCACGGATGGCAACTCGAACAGGTCTTCCACATCCAGGCGACCCGGGAACTGCTCCTCAATGCGCTCGTGAATCTCTACCAGGGCGAGGGAATTCACGCCGGCGTCGAACAGATCCTCATCAACACCGATCTTCCGATCGACGACCACTTCTGCGCAGATCGCCAACAGCCGCTGCTCCAACTCGCTGAGACTGGCGCTGGCAGAAGCGGAATCGGACTTTTCTGCGGCGGCAATCTCGGCCAGTTCGGCATCGAATTCGCCATTGGCAAATGCCTCGGCCAGTTTGCGCCGTTGAATTTTTCCGCTGGTGGTCTTGGGAATATTGCGAACCGGCACGCAGAGCGCCAGTTCAACCCCGGTTTGTTCTGCCAGGCAGCGGCGCAACGCACGCGACTGCTCGACAAAACTGTCCGCGTCGCCGCGGTGTAACAGGAAGGCGACGACGACTTCGCGATCTTCATGCGCCCCGCGTGGCAGAACCGCGGATATGGCGATTTTCCCGAGTTCTACCGCCCCTTGTTGTTCCGCGACGGCTTCGAGATCGTGCGGATAATAATTTTCGCCGTTAACAAACAGGATCTCCTTGGCGCGACCGCAGACGTACAGGTCGCCCTGACGCTGAAAGCCCAGGTCACCCGTATCCAGCCAGCCGTCGGCGGTAAAAGCCTGCTCGATGCTGCCATCGGGATCGTAATAGCCACCGGTTACATTGCCGCCGCGAATATGAATGTGGCCGACCTGGCCATCCGCCAGGCCCTGCGCCTGGTCGTCAGCAATTCGGCATTCACAGTGTTCGAGGGGATGCCCACAGCCCACCAGTTCGATGGCATTGCTGTCGTCGGCGGGCAAATCCTGCACCGTATCGCCGACACTCAGATGTCGCCGGTCCACCTGCAGGCTGGGAAATTCTCGTCCCGGGGCAGGAATGGTCACCGCCAGGCTGGCCTCCGCCAGACCGTATACGGGATACATCGCTTCCGGTCGCAGTCCGAAAGGCGCCATGGCTTGCAGAAACTCCCGGCACAGGGCAGGGGAGATGGGCTCGGCGCCGTTGTAAATCAGGCGGACCTGCTCCAGGCGCACATCTTCCAGACCCTTGCTGCGAAAAACCTTGAGAAAATGTTTGTAGCCGAAATTCGGCGAACTCAATAACGTGGCGCCCAGCCGATGCGCATCCAGCATCCAAAGCAGCGGCCGGCGACTAAAAAGACGCGTATCCATGATGCCTTGACTGACGCCGGCGGCGAACATCGACAAGTGCAATCCGATCAGGCCCATGTCGTGGGTTAGCGGCATCCAGGTTAAAACCCGATCGGCCGGATTCAGCCCGGAGCGCTGAATAATGTCGCCGATATTGGTCAGCAGATTCGCGTGGCTCAGCTGCACGCCCTTGGGTTCACTGGTAGAACCAGACGAAAACTGGATCAACGCCAGGTCTTCACTGCGTGACTGGTGGGGATTTCCCGGAGTGCTCACACTGTCGATACGCTCGACACAGAAGCAGCGCCGGATAAGCTCACGACAGTCGTCCTCAAGCCCGGTCTCCGCGCCGAATTCGCGCAGCCGGATCACTCGCGCCTCATCCGTATACACCCAGGGATTGCCGAGCCGGCGAAAAATTCGCAATAATTTGTGGCGGTGATCGTCGCTGATCCCCACGGCCACGGGCACCGGTACCAGGCCACCCAACTGGCAGGCCCAGAAACCATCGATGAATTGTTCCGTCGACGGCGTGAAAATAATTACCGTGTCGCCAGGCTGCATGCCGGCGGCCTGAAAATGGTGCAGCACGCCCAGCGCGTTGCGCGCCACCGTTGCAAAAGGCACGCGACGCCGATCGGCCTGGCCATCGATGTATTCGATAAAGCCATCGGCCTGGCGTTGTTGCTGGAGAATGTCGGGCAGGGTCTGCCAGCTGGTCATGAAAGCTGCTCTCGCTGCGGCGGGCGCTAGTATGCCAGAAGCTACTGGCCGCGCTGCGTTGCCGGGCTGACGATCAGCGCCTAGACTCTCTTGCCAGCAGCGCAATCGCAAGCCATGAACCAACACAGTGAAGAAAATCCAGCCGGCGAAGGCTCCGGTGCCTACGCACCCGGTCAGCGCGCAGCGGCTGCACGCAGGACCGGCCGCGCCGCGTCCTCTGATCGGCGCATGTCGCGCGGTCGGCGGATCTGGTATGCCGTCATCGTCGTGCTGATCCGCGGAATATTGCGGCTGTTCTGGTCCAGTTGCCGCATCCAGACCATCCAGGGTGAAGAGCATCTGGATGCGCTGCGTGAGTCGGGCGGCCCCGGCATCGCCGTTTACTGGCACCAGATGAACATCATGGTCAGCAACTATTTATTGCGCCGAATAGCTGCGGGTGACCGGGTGGGATTTTTAATCAGCCCCTCGGTCAGCGGTGAAGTGCCGGCTGCGGTCGCCCGGCGCTGGGGCGCCAGGCTGGTTCGCGGCAGTTCCAGCCGCACGGGCGGACAGGCGCTGCGCGATCTGCATCTGGCGCTGCGCAAAGAACAGTTGCTGGTAGCGCTTAGTCCCGACGGCCCCAAGGGGCCTCGGCATGAGTTCAAGAGCGGGGCGGTTCTGTTGTCACGCATGGCCGGCGCACCCATCTTGCCCATAGCCTATGCGGCATCGCCCTGTACCTATTGGAATAGCTGGGATCAATTCCTGGTGCCCTGGCCATTCAGCCGCGTGGCCATTGTCATCGGTGCCCCGGTGCAGGTGCCCAAGGGCGGCGGTGCCGAAGAGTTGCTCGCCTGGCAAACCAAGCTCGAAACGATCATGGCCGAAACCAGCCGGGCTGCAGAAGCAGCTTTACAAAAATGAACGACGAGCCAGCGCCGCCCCTGGCGGGTTCACCCGGAGCCATGCAACGCCTGGGCCAGCGCCTGGTGCGCTGGCGACTGGTGGACTCCAAGTTCCGGCAAAACAAACTTCGCTACCTGGCGCAGACCGGCGGCGTCGCAATGACCATGCTGGTCGTTCTGCTGGCGCTGGATTCTGTCAGCCAGACAGTGCTGATTGCCTCACTGGGGGCCAGCGCCTTTATTGCCTTCGCCGTACCACGCAGCTATGCCTCCCGACCACGCGCACTGCTGGGTGGCTACCTGGTAGGCACGGCTGTGGGTTGCGCACTGTCGCTGCTGTCGATATGGCTGGCACCGCGAGTCGGCGCCGAGCTGCATACGCTGCAGATCATCTGCGGCGCGATGGCCGTCGGACTGTGCTTCTTCATCATGGTGGTGCTGGATACCGAACATCCACCCGCCGCAGCCCTGGCCCTGGGCTATGTTTTGAATGACTGGAATATCACCACCGTGCTGGTAGTGCTGTCCGGCATTCTCGCTCTGTCCCTGGTCAAGGAAGCGTTCCGTTCGAAGTTAATGGATCTGATGTAGCCATCAACTAGAATAAGTCCCGCAAGAATTAACGGAGATCCGCGCATGCGCAAAGCAGAACTGGCTGAGTTTGGACTTGAACATCTGCACATCGTCAGCGACGAACAGCCCAGTCCGGCAGCCGGGCAGGTGCTGGTGCGCGTGCAAGCGGCGTCTCTTAATTATCGCGATTTCCTGATAGCCCAGGGTTTTTACAATCCCGATCTGAACTTGCCGCTGGTGCCTTTGTCCGACGGTGCCGGCAAAGTGGTAGCCGTGGGCGAGGGCGTGACCAGTGTGTCGGCCGGTGATCGCGTCTCATCCGTGTTCTGGCAAGGCTGGCCTGACGGACCAGCGGCGCTGAGCAAAATTGGTGCTTCCACCGGTTGTGAAGCACCTGGCATGGCCAGCGAGTTTGCACTGCTGCCGGAATCAGCCGTGCTGAAACTACCCGACAGCATCAGCATTGATACGGCCGCGTCGATTCCCTGTGCCGCGGTAACGGCCTGGACCTCGCTCACCAATGTCGGTAACACCGGGCCGGGCGATACCGTGCTGTTGCTCGGGACCGGGGGCGTCTCATTGTTCGCTTTACAAATTGCCAAGGCGCTGGGCGCCCAGGTGATCATTACTTCCAGCAGCGATGAAAAACTTGAGCGCGCAAAAGCGCTCGGTGCGGATCACGGTATCAATTACAAGACCACGCCGGATTGGGGTAAGCAGGCCTTTGGCCTGGCCGGACTCGGCGTCAATACCGTGGTCGAGACCGGCGGCGCGGGTACGCTGACGCAATCCATAGAAGCGCTGGGCTGGGATGGCAGCATTGCTTATCTGGGCGTGTTGGCCGGTATGAGTGCTGAGTTAAACCTTATGGGCCTGGTAGCCAAAGGCGCGCAGCTGCAGGGCGTGATGGTGGGGAGTCGCGCCGACCACGTGAAGTTGCTGGAGTTTATTGCCGAACATCGGATAGAAGCCGTGATCGATTCTCGCCACCCCTTGGAACAGCTCGGTAGCGCACTGGGCGCCATGCCCGGCGGCCAGCACTTCGGCAAAATACTAATCGACCTTAGCTAGCAACCGCCGGGTCAGCGATTCTGGCTGATCGCTGCCTCGCGCTCCGACTCGGCCTGCTCGGGGCTAATGCCCTGCGCCGAACGCATTACCATGGTTTCGGTAAAGCTGGAAGCCGAGGTGCCGTTCAAACCCGATGCACGCGGTACCGCCGGGTTTTCGTACTTCAGTCGACAATTGCCGATGGTAATGATGTCGCCATCCTTGAGCGCCTGCTGACTCACTTGCACAGAATTTACGTAGGTTCCGTTGGTGCTTTTCAGATCGACCACATAGGTGCCTTCCGGGCGGTTGACCAGCAACGCGTGATGACGGCTGACATAGCGGCTGACGATAGACACGTCGTTGTGTTCGTTGCGACCAATCATCAGTTGCGGACGGCGCAGGCTGTGGCGGCCAATAAGTTTGCCGTCCAGACTCACCAGCAATTGACCGGCACTTACCGTGGCCTCCGAAGACGGGCCGGGCTCATTGGCGGCCGCTTGCTTGCCACCGAGGTCAAAACGCTCGCTGGTCATAGCGGCGACGGCCAGCATGCCGGCCGAGTCCAGCACCCGATGCAGATCCGGCAAACCAGTAATCATGAAGGTCACTGCAGGTCGTTCCTCAGCGGCATTGGCCTTGGCTACGGCTTGCATGGTTTCCAGCACCCGCGGCCCGCATTCCTGTGCATCTTCAATAATGATCAGGGTGCGGCGATCCTGCCCGTACTCGTGCTGCAGAAACACCGACAACAGGCGTTCCAACTCCGTAGCGGAGGATTCAAACGGCTCAAAGCCCAGCTGGGTAAGAATTTGTTCAAGAAAATCGTGCGGGTCATCCAGCGACCGCCTGATCTGGGCCAGGTTTTCTTCCCGATGATCTTGCAGAAAGCGTCGGATCAGCGCTGTCTTGCCGCTGCCGGCCTCACCGGTAACCACTGCGAAAGGTCTTTCTTCATCTAGACACTTCTGCAAATAGTCCAGACCGCCTAGAATCCGATCCGGGCTGTTGACGGACGTTTCCGGTGCCAGGGCACCCACTTCTGAATCGTGCATTTTTATTGCCCTCTGCGGCTTATGGCTGCCGGTTAGGCTATTAAGAACAATTGTTTGTCTTTTAATTCTAAAGAATATTGTTATCAATGCTGAGTCTATGCAAGCCCCAGCCTTATGTAAAGGCCGGCTTCGCCCGGTACCAATCCTTCGGCTAGTTCTCTAAATCGTCTACTAACGTATGATAGATATAGTTTTTTCACCCATCAGGCCAAAATTTTGCTGAGCGCTTCCCAGCTCACCCTCTGGCGCGGTTACCAATGCCTTTTCGAAGCGCTGTCTTTTGAGCTCAGCGCCGGTCAGGCGATGCTGGTGCGTGGCCCCAACGGCTCGGGCAAAACCACTTTGCTGCGCGTAGTCTGTGGTTTGACCCGGCCGGAATCGGGGCAGGTTTTCTGGCAACAGGCCGATCTGCATCGCGAACGCGCACAAGTTGGCACGGCCCTGGCCTACAGTGGCCACCAGACCGGGCTGAAAGGCGATCTCAGCCTGGCCGAAAACCTGAGCTTTTTCGCTCGTCTGGCAGACCAGCCAGACAGGATCTGGCAATCATTGCTTGAACCGCTGGGCTTGCAGGAATTGGGTGAACTGGACGTGCGCCTGCTGTCGGCCGGTCAGCAGCGCCGGGCCGCGCTGGTGCGCACGCTGATCTCGCCGGCACCGTTGTGGGTGATGGACGAACCGCTGGCTAATCTCGATGAGCAGGGCAGGAGCTTTGTGCTTGATGCCGTTAATGCGCACCTGGCCAGCGGCGGACTGGCCCTGCTGGCGGTGCATGAAGCCGTGCAACTGGCCCATACAAGCCTCACCCTCACCCTGGGTGATTCATCGTGAACAACGGGGCACTCATGCTGGCGGTGCTGCGCCGCGATCTGGCACTGGCCTATCGACGCTGGGGCGACATCGCCAGCCCGCTAATGTTTTTCGCCATTGTCAGCGCCTTGTTTCCGCTGGCGCTGTCGCCGCGTCGTGAGGTGTTGCAGGAACTGGGACCCGGAGTGCTGTGGATTGCCGCCTTGCTGGCCATGCTGCTGTCACTAAATGCGCTGTTTCGGCAGGACCTGGAAGACGGCAGCATGGAGCAACTGGCCATCGGCCCGCAATCCTTGCCGGCACTGATGCTGGCCAAAGCAGCGGCGCATTGGCTGGTTGCCGGTCTGCCGCTAATCGCGCTGGCACCACTACTGGCAGTCACCTACCATTTACCGGCCACCGGCGTTACGGCGCTTTGTGCGACGCTGGCCCTGGGCACACCGACACTAAGCCTGCTGGGCTCGATCGGCGCGGCGCTGACCGCCGGCGTGCGGCAGTCAGGCGGCCTGCTGGCCCTGCTGGTCCTGCCGCTATGTTTGCCGGTGCTTATTTTCGGGGCACGTGGCACGGCTCTGGCGGCCTCGGGCGAGGTAATCTCGGGGCCTTTGTACCTGCTGGCGGCATTCCTGGTACTGGCGATAACGCTGGTTCCCCTGGTCACAGCCACCGCTATTCGCATCAGCCTGGATTGATCGTTATGTACTTGCCGAACTGGATGCACAAACTGGCTTCGCCGCCGCATTTTTACCGCATCTCCGGAAGCCTGGCCGGGTGGTTTTTTTGGCCGGCTCTGGCCCTGATCGCGGTAGGCTTTTTCGGCGGCCTGGTGCTGGCGCCAGCAGATTATCAGCAGGGCGACGGCTTTCGAATCATCTATGTGCACGTGCCCAGTGCCTATCTCTCTACCCTGATCTATGCCGCGATGGCCGGCGCCTCGGCCGTGGGTCTGATCTGGCGCATGAAGCTGGCGCATGCGGTGGCGGCTGCGGCCGCGCCCATCGGCGCCTGGTTTACTTTCCTGGCCCTGGTAACCGGCGCCATCTGGGGCAAACCGATGTGGGGTACCTATTGGGAGTGGGACCCGCGCCTGACCTCCGAACTGATCCTGTTATTTTTGTACCTGGGTTTTATCAGCCTGCGCGCATCCTTCGAGGAACCGAACAAAGGCGACCGGGCAGCGGCACTCCTGGCGCTGGTCGGCGTTGTCAATATTCCGATCATTCATTATTCAGTCATCTGGTGGAGCAGCATTCACCAGGGACCGACAATCAAAAAGCTCGATGCACCTTCGATTACCTGGGAAATGGCCTGGCCATTACTCACCTTGATTCTGGCCTTTACGCTGTTTTTCGTCGCCCTCCTGCTGCAGCGCGTTCAGGCCGAGGTGTTGGAGCGCGAGCGCAATGCGCGTTGGGTGACGGAAGTCATGCAGACGCAGGCGGAGGGCGGTTAGACTGTGAATGAGTTTTTCGCCATGGGCGGCTACGCGCCTTATGTTTGGTCGACCTTCGGCCTGACATTGGTCGTATTGGTGATCAATGTGATCACCGCCAAACGCCGCTTGCGCGGCGTGCAGCAGCAGCTGAAACTCAGACTCGCGCGTGCGGCGCACAGAAGGAGCAAGACATGAAACCCAGACGTCAGCGTATGTTGACGGTGGCCCTGATCCTGGTCGGCGTAGGTCTGGCTGTGGGTCTGGCCCTGCAGGCTTTCGAAGAGAACCTGCTGTTCTTCTATAGCCCCAGCCAGGTGCAGGCCGGTGAGCCGCCTGCCGATCGCAAGTTTCGCCTCGGCGGACTGGTGGCCAGCGACAGCGTCAGCCGCGAACCGGGGCAACTGGAAGTCAGTTTCGACGTCACCGACAACCAGAATACCGTCAAGGTTTTTTATGACGGCGTGCTGCCCGATCTGTTTCGTGAAGGTCAGGGCGTGATCGCCAACGGCAATATGCAGTCGGACGGCAGCTTTCGCGCCGAAGAAGTGCTGGCCAAGCACGACGAAAATTACATGCCACCCGAGGTCGCCGAGATGCTGGCTGCCCAGGGGCACCCGGACGAGTCAAGCAAACCCTAGGATCTGCTCATGCTGCCCGAATTGGGTCAAATATGCCTCGCCCTGGCCCTCTGCCTGGCCCTGGCCCAGGCATTTTTTCCACTAGTTGGCGCGCAACTCGGACGGCGTGCCTGGACCAATGTGGCCGCCCCGGCAGCCACGGGTCAATTCGTCTTTATTGCGCTGGCTTTCGGCTGTCTGACCTGGGCGTTTTTGAATCACGATTTTTCGGTGCTCTACGTCGCCAGCAACTCTAATAGCCAATTACCAACGCTGTATCGGGTGGCCGCCGTGTGGGGCGGGCACGAAGGTTCATTGCTGCTGTGGGTCCTGGCACTGGCCTGCTGGACCCTGGCCGTGGTCTATTCCAGCCAGCAATTACCCGAGCGGCTCAGCGCCCGGATCCTTGGGGTGATGGGCCTGATCAGTGCCGGTTTCCTGCTGTTTATCCTCATCACCTCAAACCCGTTTCTTGCGCCTTAGCCCGATACCGCTGGACGGAAATGATCTGAATCCGCTGTTGCAGGATCCGGCCATGGCCCTGCATCCGCCGATGCTCTACATCGGATATGTCGGTTTCTCGGTGGCCTTCGCATTTGCCGTGGCCGCCATGCTGGACGGAAAAATCGATCAGAACTGGGCGCGCTGGGCGCGACCCTGGACGACGGCAGCCTGGGGCTTCCTGACCTTGGGCATCGCCCTGGGCAGCTGGTGGGCTTATTACGAACTTGGCTGGGGCGGCTGGTGGTTCTGGGATCCGGTAGAAAACGCGTCATTCATGCCCTGGCTGGTGGGCACGGCGCTGATTCATTCCCTGGCCGTGACGGAAAAACGCGGGCTGTTCAAGGGCAGTACCTTGTTGCTGGCCATCGGTGCGTTTGCGCTGAGCCTGCTGGGGACTTTCCTGGTGCGCTCCGGTGTTCTGGTTTCCGTGCATGCCTTTGCCAGTGACCCGACGCGCGGTCTGTTTATCCTCATCTATCTCGGCGTGGTCGTGGGTGGCGCACTCACGCTGTATGCGTGGCGCGCGCCCGGTCTGGATCGGGCCGTGGGCTTCAAACCCTTGTCTCGCGAAACCTTTTTGCTGATCAATAACCTGCTACTCAGCGTAGCCGCCGGGCTGATTCTGCTCGGCACTATTTATCCCTTGATCCTGGACGGCTTCAATCTCGGCAAAATCTCCGTCGGACCGCCGTATTTTGAAACGGCATTCCTGATTCCCATGCTGCCGCTGGTGCTGGCCATGGGCGTGGGCATGCATACGATCTGGCGCTCCACCGACGCGACGCAACTGGCGCGGCGCCTGCGCTGGCCTGCATTAATAGCGCTGGTGGGCGGCATTGCCGTGCCCTGGGTCGTCTACGGCAGCCAGTCGATTCTTACCGCGGTTGGCATTGTGGCCGGCCTGTGGGTAGTGGCGGCGTCGCTGCGCGATCCAGTGTTGCGACTGTTCGGCAAAGGGCCGCGCCTGACCCTGGCCATGCTGGGCATGCAGATCGCTCACCTTGGCCTGGGCCTGAGTGTGCTGGGTATCACCGTCACCGGTTCTTATGGCCTGGAGGCTGACCAGCGCGTGGTTTTGGGCGAAACCCTTGATCTGGCCGATTACCAGCTGACCTTTAAGGACCTCAGCCAGCAGCAGGGCCCCAACTACCTGGCCGTTCGCGCGGAGATGGAATTGCGGCGCAACGACAAGCTGGTCAAGACCCTGTATCCGGAGAAGCGGATTTACCGCGTGCAGCAGTCACCCATGACCGAAGCCGCCATCGATGACGGCTGGAGTCGCGATATCTTCGTTGCCCTGGGCGAAGACCTGGGGCTCGAGGCCTGGAGCGTGCGCCTGCAGTACAAACCGATGATTCGATTTATCTGGTTTGGTTGCGTGGTAATGGCATTCGGTGGCTTTATCGCCATCTGCGATCCCCGTTACCGGCGACGCCGCGTAACCGCAGCGGAAGGCGGCAGCAGCGTCCCGGCTGCGGGCAGCAGCGGCTAGATTCATGTCACGCTTTGTAGTGCCCCTGGTCGTTTTCGGCCTGATGGTGGTGGTCTTCTGGCTGGGTCTGGGCCGCGACCCCTCGGTGGTGCCGTCGCCGCTGATCGGCAAACCCGCGCCGAGTTTCAGCCTGCCACGCCTGGATGACCCCGGCCAAATGCTGGGTGACGAGGTATTGCGGGGCCAGGTCAGCCTGGTGAATGTCTGGGGTACCTGGTGTGTCGGTTGTCGCCAGGAACACGATACCTTGCTGGCCATTGCCGCCAGCGGCGAAGTGCCGATCTATGGCCTCAACTGGAAAGATGACTCACTACAGGCGCGCGCCTGGCTGGCCAGGCTGGGTAATCCCTATGCAGCCACGGCTGTGGATGCCGACGGTCGTGCGGCCATCGACTGGGGCGTCTACGGCGCGCCGGAGACGTTCCTTATCGACGCCGAGGGCACAGTCGTCTACAAGCACATTGCACCCCTGACACTCGAAATATGGCAACGAGATTTTATGCCTATTATTCGAAAACTTAAGACAGGTACCTGATGCAATATCTAGGCTTAACTCTGGGCATTCTGCTGATTTCGATGCCGGCTTTCGGCATTGACGTGGATGAGCCCATCGATGACCCGGAACAGCGCCGGCTGTATGAGGATTTGACCAAGGAGGTTCGCTGCCTGGTCTGCCAGAACCAGACTATTGCCGATTCCAGCGCACCGCTGGCCATGGATCTGCGCCGCGAGATTCGTGAGCGCATAGAGGCCGGCCAGAACGAAGCGCAGATCAAAACCTTCCTGACCGACCGCTACGGCGATTTCGTCCTCTATAAGCCGCGCTACACCGGCCCGGCCTTTCTGCTCTGGCTGACACCAGGACTGTTGCTGGTCCTGGGTGGTGTGTGGATAGGGCGCATCGTCGCGCGTCGTGCGCACCTGCCCATCAGCAGCGAGGAAGAAGATTTGCCTGAGGTCGCCGATCCATGAGTTTGTTCATCGCGCTGGCGATACTGGCAGCCTTATTGGCCGCCGGACTGGTGGCATTGCCGTTGTTACGCGACTCGGAGCAGCCGGCACCCGTGGCGGCGACCCTGGCGGCGCTGGTGATTCCTGCCATGGCGGCCTTGCTCTATCTCGCCGGTTCCAATTATGACTGGCAGCCCCCGGTGCAGGCACCGGCCAGCAGCGGCAACGGCGCAATGGCGCCTGAACTGGCCACGGCCATCGGCGGCCTGGAGGCGAAACTCGCTGAAAATCCTGACGATATAGCCGGCTGGTTGTTGCTGGGCAATTCTTTCCTGCAGGTGCAGCGACCCGCAGATGCCGAAAGTGCGTTTCAGCGTGCCCTGGCGATCAGTGGCGGCGAAGACACGGCCGCCAAACTGGGCGTCGCCGAAGCACAAATTCTCGCCAGTCGCGACAGTCTCGCCGGCAGCGCGGGTGCGCTGCTGGAAGAGGTACTCGCCCAGCAACCAGACAATGCCAAGGCTTTGTTCTATGGCGGGCTGGCAGCCAGTGCACGTGGAGACAATGCCTTGCTGCAGAGTCGCTGGCAGCAGCTGCTCACACTAAACCCGCCAGAAGCCGTGCAGCGCATTGTCAGCGAGCGACTGCAGGCCATGGGTGGGGAGTTACCGCCGGCAAGCAGCAATGACGCAGCTGGTATCCAGGTGCAGGTCGCCATGGCCAATGGCTTGCAAGGCCAGGTGGAGGAGGGTGCGCTGCTGTTCCTGGTAGCCCGCGACGGCGACCGGCCGGGTCCGCCGGTGGCCGCGGTACGCCTGCCCGTTGGCAGTTTCCCCCGCACGCTCAACATCAGTGACGCCAATGCCATGATCCCCGGACGAACGCTCACCGGCATCAGCGAAGTCAAGCTTATTGCGCGCGTGTCTAACGGCGGCGAAGCGTTGGCACAGCCGGGCGATGTGTTTGGCGAAGCACGCTGGTCGGCCGGTGATGGCCCGGTGAATATCTTGATGAACCAGGTGGTACCAAGACCCTGAAGCAGCTCAGGCGGCGGCGGCCGCCGGGACGCGGCGGCGCGGCAGCCGCAGGTCTTTGACCAGGCCGAGCCAGCTCATAAGCTTTAGCGTCATCCAGGTAATATCCAATTGCCACCAGCGCAAGCCATGTCTTGCCGAGTAGGCGAACTTGTGGTGATTGTTGTGCCAGCCTTCGCCGAGGGTGAGCAGGGCCACTATCCAGTTGTTGGTGCTTGTGTCACCCGCATCGTAGGCCTGCTGTCCCCAGATATGGCAAACAGAGTTGACCATGAAGGTGGCATGCCAAAGCGCCACCGTACTGATAAAGAATCCCCACACCAGCATCTGCAGGCCCGAGGTGCCCAATTCGGGATAGGCTGCACCCAGCAGAGCGCCCAGCGCATAAATGGCCAGTGCCTCAGCGACCAGCAACAGCGCATAATTTTTTTGCAAAAACTTTAGCTCGGGGTACCGATACAGCTCTTTAACGTTGGTCGCGTTACCCTCAAAGCATTCCTTATCCATCATCCAGCCCATATGCGCATACCAGAAACCTTTGCGCGAGGGGGAGTGGATGTCCCTGGGGGTCTCGGTGTAGCGGTGGTGATTGCGATGATGACTGACCCACCAGAGCGGGCCGCCCTGTATTGCAAGACTGCCCAGCAGAGCAAGCAAAAACTGCACCGGCCGACTGGCCTTATACGCGCCGTGAGCCAGCAGGCGATGAAAGCCCGCCGTTACGCCAAAGGCTCGAGCAACATAAAGGCCCAAGGCAACCCATAGGGCAACGGGGCTGATGCCGGTAAAAAAAGCACCCAGACAGGCGAGGTGAAAAACCAGGAAGCCCAGTTGTACAGCACGCGCATTACGTTCCGCTGTAGACATAGTGTGAGAATCTCTTAAACCTTACCCGGAACTTCGTCTGCGATAAGGAATTAGTTGCAGAATCGGCGTAAGAATCTGGTGAGGACTGGTCAGGCTGTTAAGCCAGTCGGTTCGCCGCTAAACCGATATTATACAACCAGCCGGACCTCTTGAAACATACTGTGTGCAAGGTTTGGGGCTATGCCTGCCATCCCGATCACGGAGTTAATTGTGAACAAAAAAGCGCGATCCAAGACCGTCTATCTGCACGGCCATGACCTGATTCGTGAACCATTGCTCAACAAGGGCGGCGCTTTCAGCGCCGAGGAACGCGCAGCCTTTGGGCTGGAAGGTTTGCTGCCGGTGCGCACCGTCAACATCGAGATGCAGGTACAGCGCATGTACCGAAATTTGCAGAACTACGGCGATCCCTTGCAGAAATTTGTCTACCTGGCGTCGCTGCAGGATCGCAATGAACACCTGTATTTTCGCTTGCTCAGCGAATATCTTGAGGAGCTGCTGCCCATCATCTACACCCCGACCGTGGGCCTGGTCACACGAAAATACAGCCACATTTTTCAGCGTGGCCGGGGTATCTGGATTTCCCCGGACATGCGCGGCCGAATTGCACCAGCGCTCAAGACTGCGGCGCGTGGCCGCGATGTGCGTCTGATTGTTGCCACCGATAACGAATCCATTCTCGGCATCGGCGACCAGGGCGCCGGCGGTATGGCAATCGCTATCGGAAAACTGGCCTTGTACACTGCCGGCGCAGGCATAGATCCGGCCACGGTGTTGCCGGTGAGCCTGGACGTAGGCACAGAAAACGCCGCCTTGCTATCTGATGAGCGCTATCTCGGCTGGCCTGAACGGCGCCTGCGCGGCGCCGAATATCAGTCATTGCTGGATGAGTTTGTCACTGCAGTACGTAGTTGCTTCCCGGGTGCGCTGGTGCAGTGGGAAGATTTTCGCAAAGACAACGCTTTGACTGTTCTGGATCGCTACGTCGACCAGTTGCCGTCTTTCAACGACGATATCCAGGGCACCGGCGCAGTGGCACTGGCAGGAATTCTCAGTGCCGAGCGGATCCACGGCAGGCGCCTGGTAGACGAACGCGTGTTAATTCTCGGTGCCGGGGCGGCAGGCCTGGGCATCACCCGACAGATTCGCGCTGCGCTGTGTGCCGAAGGCATCAGTGCTGATCGGGTCCGCCATCAGATTGCGGTGCTCGACAGCCGCGGGCTGCTGGTCAATGACGGCGGCATTCGTGATGCCTATAAGCAGGAAATGGCCTGGGATCCTGCGTTTGCGAAAAATCTTGGCCTGACTGCGCAGCACGAGCTGCAAAGCGTGGTGAACAAATTCCGACCCACGGTGCTGATCGGCACCTCGGGGCAGCCTGGTGCCTTCCATGAACATATCGTGCGCGCAACCAGCAATGTGGTGGACCGACCTTTGATCATGCCCTTGTCCAATCCAACCGATCAGTCGGAAGCCGTTCCGGCTGAGGTGCTGGACTGGTCAGCCGGTCAGGCGCTGATCGCGACCGGCAGTCCGTTCCCGGACGTGATCCGCGGTGAACGGCGCGTGCGTGTCGGGCAGGGCAACAATGCCTTTATTTTCCCGGGGGTCGGTCTGGGTGCGCTGCTGGCGGGCACCAGCCGTGTGACCGATGATTTGTTCTATGCAGCCGCCAAGGCCCTGGCCGGAATGGTTAGCGAACACGAACTGAACAGCGGCTTGCTGTATCCGCCCATATCCAGGTTGCGCGAAGTTTCGACCGCGGTAGCCAGTGCGGTGATGCGCGCCGCTGTCGAGGAAGGCCTGTGCCCGGCGTTAAAGGAAGCGGATATGCAAAAACGCCTCAGTGCAGGCGTCTGGACGCCGGAATACCAGGACTACGTGCCGGCTGAAAGAAGCATGGATTAGCGCAAAAGGGAGGCTGCGGCACACCGGCCATGGCTGGGAATATATTTTATTTAACATAATATATATTATGCGTATTAGGGCTGAGGTCACCAGGCACCAAGATTCCTCACCGCAGCCGCCAGGACCCGCCAGCAACGAACTATCGCCGCCGCCCTCATTCGGCCATTATCGCTGCCGTTCGATTACGCCAACGATTAATCTCTGATGATGTTTTCACTCTGGCTTGCTGGTGCATTTGTCTCCGGACTGGCGGTTCGCCAGATTGGCTTACCCCCGTTGGTGGGTTTTCTGGCCGCCGGCTTTGGCTTTCGTGCGCTGGGCTTTGAAGCCGACGCGTTGCTCGAGCAACTGAGTGACATTGGCGTATTGCTGCTGCTGTTTACCGTTGGTCTCAAAGTGCGTCTGATCAGCCTGATCCGACCCGAAGTCCTCGGCAGCGGTATTGCGCATCTGCTACTGGTGGCCGGCATCAGTGCCTGGATGCTAATCAGTCTCGCAGACCTGAGTAGTCTTCCAGCCCTGGCCCTGGGAGCCTCGCTGGGCTTTTCCAGCACGGTGCTGGCGGCAAAAATGCTTGAGTATCGGCGTGAGCTGCGCGCTTTTCACGGCCGGGTGGCCATCGGCATCCTGATTATTCAGGACCTGTTTGCGGTGGCAATTTTGACAACGCTCGGCGGCCACAGCCCGTCACCCTGGGCCCTGGGTTTGCCGTTATTGCTGTTGTTGCGGCCACTGCTTACCCGCGCCCTGGACTGGATTGGCCACAACGAACTGCTGGTGGTCTATGGAGCCGTGCTGGCGCTGGCCGTGGGTGGCCTGGGCTTTGAAGCCGTCGGCATGAGCCCGGAACTTGGCGCCCTGGTGATGGGCAGCCTGCTTGCCGATCATCCCAAGTCAAAGGAACTCGGTGACGTGCTCTGGGGCATCAAGGAATTTTTGCTGGTCGGCTTTTTCCTGAACATCGGTTTATCGGCACTGCCTACTCTGGATATGTTGTTAATGGCCTGCCTGTTGACACTGCTTCTGCCGCTTAAGGCATTGCTGTTCCAGTTTCTTTTGATGATGTTCGGACTGCGTGCACGCACCGCGTTTCTGACAGCCTTGTCGCTGGCCAGCTTCAGTGAATTCGGATTAATCGTGATTCAGTTCGGGGTTGAAGCCGGTGCACTGCCTGAATCATTGCTGATTATTGCAGCGCTGACGGTATCAATTTCTTTTGCCATCGCTGCGCCTCTCAACCGCCATGCACATCGACTCTACGGACCGATAGGCAGTTATTTCGAGCGCTTCGAAACAAAACGTCGACACCCGGATGACCAGCCCTTGTCACTGGGCAGCGCTGAAGTGATGGTGGTTGGTATGGGACGAATCGGCGCGGGTGCCTATGATCATCTGCATACCCAGGGCTACTCTGTGGCTGGAATTGAAAACGATCCGGGAAAAATTCATAAACATCGCGATGCCGGCCGTCGCGTGGTGTTCGCTGACGCTGAAGATCCGGGCTTCTGGCATCGCCTGAAGCTCGACCGGATACGCGCAGTAATGCTCGCCCTCCCCGATCTCGAGGGCAAGGTTCTGGCTGCTGAACAACTGCGGGCGCGCGGTTTCGATGGGCTGATAAGCGCCACGCATCAGTACGAGGATCAGCGTGCAGAAATTATCAGCGCCGGCGTTGATGTGACCTACAACAACTACGCGGAAGCCGGTCTGGGCTTCGCGACACATACCTGCGATTCGTTGTCGCTGCCGGCTGGTATGTCAAACCGCAGCACTGGCTGAATCAGGCTGTTCCGGCTTTGCAGCGGGAAACAGGCTGGCGATAGACCAGCCTGAAGTCGGTAACCACTCGTCGTCGGCAGCCAGCACGCGTACTTTTCCGTCGCTGCGCCAGGCTAGCAATGGAATGGCCTGATCGGCATTGGCCTCGCTGTAACTGGCAAAATCGAATTCGTCGGTCAAGCGAGTTACGCGAATTTCACCACCCTGCGCGAGCAGGCGACTGAGCTTGCCTGAGACTTACGTTTTCTGCGAATGCGCGTCGCCCTCTTCGCCACGCTGCCACTGCGTGCTTCTCTGCCTTGCTGTCGTCAAGGTCAACGGTTTGCGGCAACATAAATACCTGGCGACGTCCAAACTCGCTGGCAAAATGCGCGCACATTAAGTCGTTATTGTCCGGACGCCGCGACAAGGCCAGCAGTTTACCAATGCCGGTCAAGTCGAGCCGGCGTTCCGCATGGTCCGAGGCGGCATTGCCGAAGTAAGTCCGTAGTCCTGCCATGCGCGCTTCACGTATTCCCTGCCAGGACGAGTCGGCGACCAGGACCTCCACATCGTTAGCGTGTAACACTGCGGCAAGCTCGCGCGGCACCGGACCGCTGCCGGTAATCAGCAGCCCCTCAGGCGGCGGCGAACGCACACCGAGCAGACCAAGCAACGGTATCGCCGTCAGGCTTTGAAAAACTACGGTGCCAAGAATCATGACGAATGTCAGCGGTACCAGCAGGGCAGCATCGGTATAACCTTCGGCTTCAAAGCGCAGCGCAAACAAGGCAGAGATTGCCGCGGCGACAATTCCGCGCGGCGCGATCCAGCCCAGCGCCAGGCGCTCGGCAAGCGCGAGGTCCGAGCCCAGTGTGCAAAAATAGACTTGCAGGGGGCGCGCGACGAATTGAATCGCTGCCAGCACAGCCAGGCCACCCCAGCCCAGCGCTAACATTCGTTCAATATCCAGACGCGCGGCCAGCAGCACGAATAATCCGGATATGAGCAGCAGGCTAAGGGTCTCTTTGAATTCCACGATTCGTTCGACGCGCACACCCGGCATGTTGGCCAGCCAGACCCCCATCACCGTCACGGCCAGCAGACCGGCCTCGCTTTCGACACTATCAGCCAGCGCAAAACAGGCGAACACAAGCAACAGCGTTGCCGCATTTTCCAGGTAGTCCGGCACCCACATGGCGCGTAAGGCCAGGCCCCATAAGTAACCAAAGGCAGCGCCCACCAGTAATCCGCTGGCAATCATCTTGATCAACACCAGATACGGTGTCCATCGCCGCCGCAGAAACACCCGTGGCTACAATCACGTTGAATGACAACACCGCGAGAATGGCGCCCACCGGATCGATCAAAATGCCTTCCCAGCGCAGAATATTGGCAATGCGTTGATTGGGGCGTACCGCTCGTACCATGGGCATGATCACCGTAGGTCCGGTAACTACCATGATGGCGCCAAATAAAATGGCCACGGGCCAGGCCATATCAACAAAGAATCTTGCTGCCACGGCAGCGACCACCCAGGTCACCACGAAACCGATGGTGACCATGCGGCTAACCACATTGCCGTGGCCACGGATTTCCTCAATCCGCAGGGTCAGGCTGCCCTCGAACAGAATGGCGGCGACGGCCAGGGAGATAAACGGAAATAACAAGTCGCCGAACAATGCGTCGGGGTCCAGCACGCCGAGGCCCGGACCAATCAGCAGGCCTGCCAGCAACAGAAAAAGGATGGCGGGCAGCTTGCTCCGCCAGGCCAACCACTGGCACAGCAGGGACAAGACACCGACGCCTGCCAGCAAGACGATAGATTCGTGATTCATACGCGCTTCGTCCGTATTGCAGCCGTCAGTTTAACCGGGTCGCTGGGTTCCTGACTGAATTGCTAAGCTTGTGCAAAGCGAAAACGCAAAGGAGCGGCCCGATGGGTAAAGAATTCAGCGAAATCGACGCAAGTATGCAGAAATGGGTAGCGCGTCAGCAGCTGTTTTTCGTCGCCACCGCGCCGTTGAGTGGCGACGGACTGGTGAATTGCTCGCCCAAGGGTCGCGACACACTGCGCATCCTTGGGCCGCGTCAGCTTGCCTACCTGGATCTCGGTGGCAGCGGTATCGAAACGGTAGCGCACGTTAAAGAAAATAGCCGCATCGTTATCATGTTGTGTGCCTTCGACGGTCCGCCAAAAATCGTTCGTTTTCACGGCCTCGCTGAGGTCATCGAGCACGGCGATGCCGGCTTTGCAGAGCTGGTCGCCGGCTTTCCAACCAGCCCTTCGCCGCCGCGTTCAGTGATTCGCGTCGACGTGATACGCATCAGTGATTCCTGTGGCTACGGCGTGCCCCTGTACGAATTCAAAAGCGATCGCCGCTCGATTGAAAACTACGTTAAGGACAAGGACCCGGCCGATTTGCGGGCCTATCTGCGCAGCAATAACGCCCGGAGCCTGGATGGACTACCCGGCTTGGAAATAGAGAAATATCAATAGCTTTTGCAGGTAATATAATCTAATTACTAGCAGTTGGAGCCGGTCTTTGGTTCATCGCGGCTGCTTCTGCAGCAGGCAACGGCAGGACATAGACTTCTTCGTTCTGCTGCTGCCAGGTCACATAAACGGTGCCATCTGCGGCCACTGCCGAGGCCGGCCAGTAACTATTGCCCGCGGGCGTCGGCAGTTCCACCGGCGATGAAAATGCAGCACCGTGATCCATAGACTCGGCCATGAACAGGCGGCGCGGTCCGTCGAGCTTGGCCTGCCAGACCAGGCGAATACGCCCATCGGGCCCAACAGTCATCTCGGGTGCATCGGAGTAAACAGCATCGGGGTGCACCCGCAACCGACCCTGGAAACTTTCACCACGATCCGACGAACGCGAGAAGTAAACGCCCGGCTCTGCCTCACCGGCGGTATAGGCCGCGGCAAACACCCAGTTGCCATCCGTGGCCAGTTCGGTCGGTTTAAGCGGGCATCCGTCTATATCCCAGGCGGCGAATGGCAATCTCGCTTCACCATCAATGCCCTGCTCCGCTGATAGGGCACGGGCCACGGTGCTGTCGCGGCCATCCGCGTAGATCTTGCGATAGCCCAGCAACATTTCCGGGCCGTTAAAGTGCATGGTCAGCTGGCAGCAGGGGCACACGGCGTTGGTCTCGATAGCCGCCAGTTCCTCGGTCCAGGTTTCACCGTCGTCACGGGAAATGGCCAGGTAAACGTCTGCACCGGCACCCTCTTCCTGCATCTCAACGATGTCCTGCCAGGCGGCTACCAGACTGCCATCGGGCGCCATGCCCATGGTGCCGAAAGAAAAAGTTGCCGTCAGACCCTCGCCCAGTAACTCGCTGCGATTGACGTCGGGCAGCTGGTTAATCGTGCGGGCCGGTTCGAAACTGCGTCCGCCATCCGTCGAACGCGTATAGCGCGCCGTGACCACGTCCGTGCCATTCGTCGGCGAGACTTCATTGGCGGGGAAAAACACATGAATGGTGCCGCTTTCGCCGACCGCAATGCGCGGCTTACTCACCGCAAAGCCCCACACCGAATTGGCCTCGGTATTGACACGCACAGCCGGCGTCCAGCTCGCGCCACCGTCGGTGGAGCGACTGAAATAAAGGTCCGTTGCGGAGCGGTGACTGTGCTCGCCTGGCTTGCGGTTCTTTTTCGGCGCTGGTCGATCGGCTGTCAGGCCTTTGTCCAGCCAGACAAGGTTTATGCTGCCGTCCGGCGCCACGGCAATCTCCGGACTCACAGCGCGCCGCCCCGGCTCACTCACCTGAACCAGGTTAGCTGCATGGCCTGCTGTTATAGCCGACACGCAGGTGAGTATCAGGCCCAAAAACAGATTTGCTGCGATGCATTACAGATCCCCCGATCGAACGTCCAGCATTTATGCCCCGTTGGCTCACGTTCTGCAAGCCAGCCCGTCCAGGTCCGAGCTGCACAGACGGGCGCCGGCGAAAGACAACAGACTAAACCTATCAATTACGGCAACCGCAGATCCTGAGCCCGATTCAGCCAGTTAGTCTCGAAGCTTGTGATGGCTGCGCCGCAGACCTCGAGCCGCAGCGTGGCTGGAGCCGTTACTAACCACATAGCCGAGTTCGGCATTCAGGCCCCGGCGCAGATAAAGCGGCTCGCAAACACGCCGTTGAATTCGCCGATGCCACGCAGCGCGGGACCGAGGCCAGGCCCGAAATAGATCGGGCCACGCCGCCGCTTGCGTTGCTTACGTATATTTTCGAAGTGCACAGGCTGCCAGAATATAATGGGCGTCTAAATCCACTGGCATCGCAGCAGCAACACGATGATGAATGGCAACTACGTATACCTGATTACCACCCTGGTGACATTGGCCGTGGTCATTACCTCCGTGCTGTTTCACTACGAGGGTCTGCGGCTGCTTAGCCGTTGGGTAACGCTGGATCTATTACCGGCGCGAGTGCGCATCGTCTCGCTGATTTTCGGCCAGCTGATTTTGCATTTCCTGGAGGTTGCACTGTTCGCCATGGCCAATCATGCACTGAGTCAGCAGCCAGGCTACGGTAGCTTCATGCAAATCGGCGCGGCGAATTGCATGGAGCCGGGATTTATGACGGCGGTTGATCATCTCTATTACTCGGTTACCGTCTACACCACCCTGGGATTCGGCGATATCGTCGCCGAAGGACCGGTGCGCATTCTCGCCGGCGTCGAGGCTTTGGTTGGCCTGGTGCTGATTACCTGGTCTGCATCGTTTACCTTCCTGAAGATGCAGATCTACTGGGGACGTGGCTAGTGATCATCCGCTCTGGCGATCGCAGCGAAGTCCTCTTATCGATGCGGAGCAAATACTCATGCCCAACTATCGACTCCTTGGCCTGGCAGCGGGCCTGCTGCTGATGACCGCCTGCGCCAGCACCGGCCAGGGCGAATTGAAAGCCACGGAAAAAGTCATTGATCTGCCGCGCTTCATGGGCGACTGGTACGTCATTGCCAGCATCCCGGTGACGATTCCGTTTTTCAGCGAAGCCGGCGCACACAATGGCATCGAATCTTATGCACTTAACGAGGCCGGCGAGATCAACACCACCTATACCTTTCGCCAGGATGCCTTTGACGGGCCGATCAAGCGCATGCGGCCGAAAGGCTTCGTCTACAACCAGGAAACGAACGCAGAATGGCGCATGCAGTTCCTGTGGCCGTTTCGGGCCGCCTATCTGATCGCTTATGTCGATGACGATTATCAGACCACCATTGTCGGCGAGCCGAAGCGACGCTACGTCTGGATCATGGCCAGAAAACCCGAAGTGGACGCTGATACGTATCAGTCGCTGGTCAGCCGGGCAGCAGATATGGGCTACGATCTGAGCAAACTAGAGCGTGTCCCTCAGCGCTGGCCGGAAGACCCTTCTGCGCCGCCCAGGTAGCTGCGCACCCGATCGGGAAAATCCGTAAACAGGGCATCGACGGCTAATTCGTCGATAAACAGACTGAGCAGCTCGTTAAAACTGCCACAGGATGCCGGCAAGGCATCCGCGCGAAACGTATAGGGATGGACCGCCAGGCCGAACGCTCGCGCTTCACTGGCAAGATCCCGGCCCGCGTTTACTCGACCCTGCTTTGAACGCAGCTTGAACAGCTTGATCGACGGCCCGATGGCCGCTGCATAGGCCGCAACGGCGGCCAGATCTTTGGCTAAATCGGCCTGCTTGCTGCCAATCAGCTGAACCAGCGACAGCTGCCGGGCACGCGGCTCGCTGTGCACGGCCTGCAGGGTGTTAGCGTCAAAGCATTGCAAAAAAATCCGCTCGCCGTCGCGCAGATAGCCTTGCGACTCCAGCACGTCCAGTACGGCTCTCGACAGGTCTATACCGTGGTCCTGGTGCCAGAGCGGGTCCTTCAGTTCGGGGTAAATGCCCACGCTCTGCCCGCTGGACTGGTTCAGGCCCCGGATAAGCGCCAGTTCCTCGGCCAGGGTCGGGATGCTAAAGGCTGCCGCCGCCGGCGGAAAACGCGCCGGCCAGAATGCCGTCCCGCTGGTCAGATCAATGCGCTCGCGCAGCGCCAGCAGGCGCAGTTCGCGGAGATCAAAATCAATACAGTAGTGTCGGCCATCGGCGCGGGCACGGCCAGGAAAGCGCTGCGCCACATCCGTTAGCGCATCCAGGTAAAGATCGTGAAACACCACCGGAACGCCGTCGCGACTGGTGATGACATCCTGCTCGAGAAAATCCGCACCCTGACCATAGGCCAGCACCTTGGCGGCCAGGCTGTGCTCGGGCAAATAGCCACTGGCGCCGCGGTGGGCAATGATATGGGGTCGCTGTGCGGCCTGGGCGTTCATCCCGCCGCGTGCAAGCTAGCCGGCCTGCTCAGCGATGTCATCCTCCACGCCCAGACGCTCATGCATGATCGGGCTGGTGGTGGTGTACTGCAGCGGAATCTTTTTACCCGGTTCAACAATGGCCTTGGCCGCAAAGGCAGCCAGGGCGGCCTCATGAAAACCGCTCAGAATCAGTTTCTTTTTGCCCGGATAATCGGCGATATCGCCGATGGCGAAAATACCGGGAATACTGGTCTCGAAGGTTTCAGTGCCAACGGCTATGGTCTTGCGGGTAATTTCCAGCCCCCATTCGGCAATCGGCCCCAGCTTGGGTGACAGGCCGAAAAAAACCAGCGCGTGATCCGCGGGCAGCACCTCGGTACTGCGGTCCTTAAATTTGATCTGCACGCCGCTTAGCCGACCTTCGGTCAGTTCCAGACCCGCCGGGCTGGCGTTCAAAATAATCTTCGCCTGTCCGGCATCAACCCGCGCCCGCAGCGCGGCGGCCGTGGCAGCGGCACCGCGGAATTCATCGCGGCGATGCACCAGCGTCAGGCTGGCAGCTGCTGGCGCCAGTTCCACGGCCCAATCCAGCGCCGAATCACCGCCGCCAAACACCACCAGGTGCTGATCCTTGAATTGCGCAGGATTGCGGACCCGGTAATGCACCTGGGTATCTTCCAGTCCCTCGGCCTCGGGCGCGCGCAACTTGCGCGGCGTGAAGGAACCAACGCCACCGGCAATAAATACGGTCTTGGCCGCGAATTCGGTGCCGGCGCTGGTTACTACGCGGAAGCCGCCGTCCTGGGGCACAAGCTCCACGACCTGCTCACCGAGGTGAAAGCGTGGCTCAAAGGGTGCAATTTGCTCCATCAGCTTGTCGACCAGTTCCTGACCGGTGCAAACGGGCACCGCCGGAATATCGTAAATGGGCTTGTCGGGATACAGCTCGGCACACTGACCGCCCGGATGCGCCAGGCTATCAACGATGTCAGCTTTCAGACCCAGCAGGCCCAGCTCGAAAACCTGAAACAGCCCGGAAGGACCGGCGCCCACGATCAGCGCATCTGTCTGAATAGTCATGTTGAATTCCCGGCACCTGTCGCCGTTGCAGCAGTTAGGCTGCCGGCGGCAGCAGGCGCGGAATGTTACTGGAGGCGACCCCGGGCAACAAGCGAAGCGGCCGGACGGGCCTAGTCCATATCGAACTCAAGCACTTCCCATTGCGCGGTGTCTTCATTACGTGCCAGCTTTTTGATGGCATCGGTGATGGTCCGGTCATTCCATTCGACCACGTCGTCAGACCGATCCAGGATCAGCTTGTTCAGCGCCACGGTCCCGCCAAAGGACTGCACTGCCAGCACCGGCTTGTGCGCCGCCTGGGCCACATCCAGCTGGAACTTGGCCAGATCTTCGTTGCGATCGTAGGTGGACATGGGAATAACCACGATCTCGGCGTTCTCCATCTGGCTGCGCAGCTCTTCCTTCATCGGCTCCAGACCACCCTCGGGCATGCTGTCCGGGCGGCTGAGATTGATATAGAAAAAGCTGTCTCGATTCTCGAGATATTCAAACAGGCGCAGATAGTCAACATCCGACTCAAACAGATGGACAACATAGACGCGGATCGGATCTTTCTCGGACACGGCCAACTCCCCGGTAATTTGCCTGCGTATTTTAGCCCACTCCCCCGCCCAGTCCCATGCGCAGGCGCGAAAAACGCGAGCCAGTTCGCAAGCCGTCGGCTCAATTTACCGCTAGCTGCCATCGCACACTAGAATAGCCGCCATGCGCCTGCTGATTTATAACATTCGCTATGCCGTCGGTACCGGTGTGCCATCGCATGTCCCGGTGCCGGGTGCCGGTTATTTGTTCGGGAATCCCGGCGTACTGGAACAGATTACCGAATTCATCAAATCCCAGGATCCGGACATTGTCGGTCTGATCGAAGTCGACATGGGCTCGATGCGCAGCGCCCGGGTCAACCAGGCCGACCAGATCGCGCGAGCGCTCGGGCATTTTTCGTCCTACGAGTGCAAGTACGGTGAGGAATCAGTCAATCAGTATTTGCCCATTCTGCGCAAACAGGGCAATGCTTTCCTGGCAGCGCCGCGGGTCGAGGGGGAGCGTTTTCACTACTTCGATCAGGGCATCAAACGGCTGATCATTGAGCTGGAACTGGACGATATCGCGATTTTCCTAGTGCACCTGTCGCTCAAGTACCGGCATCGACATTTTCAGCTGCGGCACTTGTACGAACTGGTCAAAAAGTCCGAGAAACCCGTGATCGTGGCCGGCGACTTCAACACGTTCTGGGGCGAAAACGAGATCTTCCTGTTTAAGGAAGCGGCCGGACTGCGCAGTGCCAATCTGCAGGGCCTGCCCTCTTACCCGAGCCGCGCACCGCGCATGGAACTGGATTTCATCCTGTACAGTCAGGGTATTGAGGTGCATAACTTCGAAATACCGGCGGTAAAGCTCTCTGACCACCTGCCGCTGGTCTGCGACTTCGAGGTGAAGGGAAAGACATGACAACGCCGTTCCGACACTGGCATTTGCAACGCGATGAAAAGGGGCTGGCCTGGCTAAGCCTGGATAAAGCCGACAGCAGCACCAATGTTCTGTCACGCGAAGTACTGGGCGAACTCGCTCAGCTGCTGGATCAGCTCTACGCGCAACCACCGACGGGTCTGGTGCTGTATTCAGCCAAGGAAAAAGGCTTTATCGCCGGCGCCGACATCAACGAATTTCCGGACCTGGGGGATGAGGCCGAGACCCTGGCGAGCACCGAACATGGTCTGGCGTTATTTCAGCGTCTCGAGGACCTGCCCTGCCCCAGTGTCGCCGTGATTAACGGCTTCGCCCTGGGTGGCGGGCTCGAGCTGGCCTTGGCCTGCAGCTGGCGCCTGGTCCTGGAAGGCTATAAGCCAACGCTGGGCCTCCCGGAGGTCAACCTCGGCCTGCATCCGGGCCTGGGTGGCACGGTCCGCCTGGTGCGGCTGGTAGGGGTGCGTGAAGCCCTGCCGATGATGCTCACGGGCCGATCGGTAACACCCGAGAAGGCACGCAAAATCGGCCTGGCCGATCAGCTGGTGGCGAGCGACAACTGGCGAACTGCCGCGGCTGAACTGGCCGGCGCTACGGCGCCACGCCGGCAGCCGCCGTTCATTGACCGCCTGCTGAATCTGCGCCTGATTCGACCACTACTGGCCTCGCTGCTGCGCAAACAGGTAGCCGCCAGGGCGCGTCCGGATCAGTATCCGGCGCCCTTCGCCATGGTGGATCTCTGGCAAGCCGAGGGCGCCCGCGGCAGCGCCGCCTACCGGGCCGAGGCGCGCTCGTTTGCCCGCTTGGTACAAAGCGACACTTCGCGGAACCTGGTGCGTGTTTACGGCTTGCAGGAACGCCTCAAACACCTGGGCCGCGAAGCTGAAGTCAAAGCCGAACACGTGCACGTAGTCGGGGCCGGTGTGATGGGTGGCGATATTGCTGCCTGGTGCGCCCTGCGCGGCCTGACGGTGACCTTGCAGGATCGCGAACTCAAATACATTGAACCGGCGCTCAAGCGCGCCGGCGAACTGTTCGCCAAAAAACTGCGTGCGCCCGGCGAAGCCGATGCGGCGCGCCAGCGCCTGCAGGCCGATGTAGCGGGCAGCGGCGTCGCGCAAGCGGATGTCGTGATCGAGGCTATATTCGAGGATCGTGAGGCCAAGCAGAATCTTTATCGCCAGCTGGAACCGCAGATGAAGGCCACGGCCCTGCTGGCTACCAATACCTCCAGCATTCCCTTGCAGGAGCTGGCTCCTTGCCTGGATCGACCAGAACGTCTGGTCGGCCTGCATTTTTTCAATCCGGTGGCCAAACTACCGCTGGTAGAGGTGGTCAGCGCTGCCAATACGGATGCGGCGAGCACCGCCGCCGCCATGGCCTTTACCCGCCAGATCGGCAAGTTGCCCCTGCCCTGCCGCAGCTTGCCCGGCTTCCTGGTTAACCGGATTCTCGGGCCCTATATGGGCGAAGCCATGGAACTATTGCGCGAGGGACATGCGCCGGCCAGCATCGACCAGGCAGCAGTGGACTTTGGCATGCCCATGGGCCCGGTAGAACTGGCTGATTCCGTGGGCCTGGATGTGGCCAGTCACGTGGCCGCCGTGCTCGAACCGGTGCTCGGTCGTAGCGTGGCGCCCGAGCTGCTGGAGCGAGTAACGGCCGGCGAGTTAGGTCGCAAGACCGGCGCGGGCTTCTATCGCTATAAAGACGGCAAACCCCAGCGCCAGCGGGTGCCCCGCGACAGCGCCCCGCCTGAGCTACAGGAACGCCTGATCATGGCCCTGCTCAATGAGGCCGCCAATTGCCTGGCTGATGAGCTGGTGGAGGATGCGGACCTGGTGGACGCAGGTGCAATTTTCGGGACCGGCTTCGCGCCTTTCCGGGGTGGTCCGCTGAATTACGCCCGCAGTCAGGGCATTGTGTCCATCGTAAGCAGACTGGAGTCTTTGGCGGCGGCTCATGGTGAGCGATTCAGGCCTTCGGCAGGCTGGTCCGCAATAAAACAGCACAACGCGAACTAGTTTGCTTTCGCAGCTGAAATCCTTGCGGTTACAATGGCCGCCGCTCTGCCGCCGGCCGAGTATTAACGAAAACGCGAACAATCCATGCCGTCAAGGAATGTAACGATTCAGGAGCTACGCAGCTTCAGCCCCCTCGACGGGCTCAAGCGCGAGAATATTGCTGCCCTGGCCAAGAAAACCGAGGTGCGCAAGCTGCGGGCGGGTGAGAACCTGTTCAAGTCCGGTGATAGTGAAAAACGGACTTATTACCTGCTGTCCGGCTCGATTGAACTGACCGACGCCGATGGCGGCACACGGGAAGTCCGGGCCGCTACCGAGCAATCGCGCGGACCTCTGGCCCCCATGCTGCCGCGACGCTATACCGCAGCTGCCCTGGAAGACAGTGAGTACGTAGCACTGGATACGGACCTGCTTGACGTAATGCTCACCTGGGACCAGACGGGCGATTACGAAGTCAGTGAACTCACTACGTCGGCCCAGCAATCGAATCCCGATGACTGGATGACGACGCTGCTGCAGACCAAGGCGTTCCATCGCATCCCGCCGCAGAATATCCAGGCGATATTCATGCGTATGCAACGGATGACTTACAACGCCGGCGAAGTGATTATCAAGCAGGGCGACGAAGGCGACTTTTTCTATTGCATCATCGACGGCGTTTGCAGCGTCACGCGCGAAACACCGCTAAATAACGAAGGTATCAAGCTGGCCGAGCTGAAGGTTGGCGACACCTTTGGCGAAGAAGCGCTGATTTCCGAAAATCGTCGCAATGCTACTGTCAGTATGATTTCTGACGGTGTACTGATGCGCCTGGGCAAGGACGATTTCAATACCCTGATGAACGAGCCGATGCTCGACTGGGTCGATCACGATTCAGCCAAGCAAATCGTCAGTGAGGGCGGCCGCTGGCTGGACGTGCGTCTGCCCAGTGAGTTCGAAACCTTTCACGAGCCCGATGCCATCAACATCCCGCTGTACTTTATTCGCCTGAAGATCAATACCCTCGACGAAAATACAACCTATGTGTTGTGCTGCGATACCGGCCGACGCAGTTCTGCCGGCGCGTTCATTCTGAATGAACGGGGCTTCAAGACGCGGGTGCTCAAGGGCGGTCTGAATATGTCGGGCTTGAACTGAGCCAGGCCCTGCGTCGGCTACATGGTATGGGTCGGTTTATCGCCGCCCAGCGCACCGGCCAGATAGTTCTCGATCTTCTTTTGCGTGGTTCCGCCGTCCTGGTCGCTGAACTGCACGCCGATACCTGCGGTGCGCTTGCCTTGGGCGCCCTTGGGCGTCAACCAGATAACTTTACCGGCAACCGGAATCTTTTCGTCCTCGCCCATCAGGTTCAGCAGCATGAACACCTCATCCCCTAGCCGATAGCTGCTGTTGGTGGGGATAAACAGGCCGCCGTTTTGCACATAGGGCATATACGCCAGATAAAGGGCACTTTTGTCTTTGATTGTTAGCGTCAGCAAGCCTGGCTTGGACATCCTGCTCTATCCTGTGAGTTGTGCATGCACGCGCTGCCATTGCCCCAGCAGGCGCGCCAGATTCAGCTCGATATTCAGCCCGGAGCCCAGCAGCCGTCGCAGCTCACCGATCTCACGGAGATATGTAAAAAACGGCTCCATGTTTAGACCTTCGGGGGCATTTTGCAAGTGTTCAGTCGCCGTTTTCCCACTTGTTTGCAGCGCTGCGCGCAGCTTATTGGCCGAACGCCGATACAACCAGTCGAGGCAGGCGGCCAGGTCGAGTCGGGCCCAGCGCCGCGCTATAAGCAGGGCGCTGACCTGGCCGCGCTCGAGACTGGCAAGATCTGCTTCCAGGCGCCCTGCCTCAGCCACAAAATCCTTGGCCTGCAGGCTGGCGGCCAGCAAAGGCGCGCCGCCGGCCAGCGCCAGGGCCATTTTCCAGTCTGCGGAAGACCCGCTTTCACCCTGCCAGGCTGCGGCCTGAGCCGCTGTGGGCAAGGCCACCCGCAAAATCTGGCAACGGCTGATGAGGGTGGCCGGCAAACGCGCCAGGCTGTCTGTGACCAGCAGCAGATGGCAGCCCGCCGGGGGTTCTTCCAGGGTTTTTAACAAGCTGTTGGCCGCGGCATGGCTGAGCGCATCGGCCGGGCTGAGCAAGGCAACTTTGGCGCCGCCCTGATGGGCGGTCAGCTGGAGAAAGCGGATCATTTCGCGAATTCGATCGATGGGGATGCTGCGCTTGTCCGGCGGCGGCTGAACCAGCATCAAATCGGGATGTGCCGGTAACTCATCGGCATTCAGCGGCAGGCCCGGGTGCATCGCCGAGCGCGGATCTGGTGCCGGCTGAGCCAGAATCCTCAGCGCCAGGCTCAGGGCCAGGTAGCGGCGCCCGGTGCCTGCGGGCCCCTGGATCAGCAATGCATGCGGCAACTGCCCCATTTCCAGCTGTGCATAGTGTTGCTCGAGTAGGCCGTCTAGCCAATTAAAGTTCATAAAACTATTAAGTTACTGGAATTTTATCATATGGATTCTAGGTAGGAATCAAGGGCCTTTCCGAGCGCCTTCTGTACCGCCGGCAAAGGCAGGCTGGCATCAATCACGCGAAATCGCTGCGCATCCGCCGCTGCACGCTGACGATAGCCGCTGGCAACACGCTCGAAAAACGCCTCGTCTTCGGCTTCGAATCGGTCCATCACACCCCTTGCGTGACGACGCTTGCTCGTCAGGGCCGGCGTTGCATCGAGCAACAGGGTCAAATCCGGACGCAGATCGCCCTGCACCATTTGCTCCAGCGCGGCGATCCAGTCCGCACTCATACCGCGGCCCGTGCCCTGATAAGCATAAGTCGCATCCGTAAATCGATCACACACCACCCAGGCCCCGCGCGCCAGGGCGGGTCGAATCAGGGCCTGAAGATGGCTGGCCCGGGCCGCAAACATCAACAGCAGCTCGCAGGTTTCGGGCACGCTGCCGGGCGCTGAATCCAGCAGCAGGCCACGGATACGTTCAGCCAGCGGGGTTCCGCCAGGCTCACGAGTGATGACCACTTCCAGGCGTTGCTTACGCAGCCGCTCGGCCACCCAGGCCAGGTTGGTGGATTTACCCACGCCCTCAATACCCTCGATGGTAATAAAACGTCCGCGGGGTGAATCAGCCACCATTTTTATTCCTGCGCAGGCGCGCCAGGTAGGTGGCAACCGCCGCATTGTGCTCGTCCAGCGTCGCGGTAAACACGTGGCTGCCATCCGCAAGTCCGGTGGCAACAAAGTACAGGGCGTCGCCGGGCGCCGGCGCCACGGCGGCGCGCAGCGATGCTTCACCGGCCATGGCAATAGGCGTTGGCGGCAGGCCGCCGCGCGTGTAGGTGTTATAGGGCGTGTCGCGGCGCAAATCACGGCGAGTCAGATTGCCGTCGAACTCCGGAAGCAGGCCATAGATCACGGCCGGATCGGTCTGCAGACGCATACCCAATTGCAGTCGCCGGGTAAACACGCCGGAAATTATCGGCCGCTCTGAAGGTAAAGCTGTCTCGCGTTCAATCAGCGAAGCCAGCACCAGCGCCGCCTGTTCGTCGGCCAGCGGCAGTCCATTGTCGCGCGCCTGCCAGACAGCAGCCAGTCGCTCGCGCAGCAGTTGATGCGCGCGCAGCAGCAGTTCACGGTCTGACATGCCGCGCGCATGCATATAGGTCTCGGGCAGAAACTGCCCCTCGGCATGCGCGAAATCCAGCGCCAGCTCGGCAGCCAGTGCTTCGGGGCTCGCTGCTGTCAGGGTTTGCACCAGCGTGGCATCCGCGCGCAAGGCGGCCAGCAATTCCCACACCGTCCAACCTTCGACAATGGTGAAGGCATGCAGGCGCACACGACCCGCCACCAGCATTTCCAGCAGCGTGCGCGGCGTAAGGTCCGCGTTCAGCTGATACTCACCGGCCTGGATACGGGCAGCCAGGCCTTGCCAACGCGCATACGCCGAAAGCACTTGCGGATAGGCAATCACGCGCGCCTCGCTGAGGCCGGACAATACGCTGATCAGGGCACTGCCTTCGCGCACATCAAGCAGATAATTTTCCGCAGCCAGGCCCAGCGGCGTATCGAGATAACGGCTCAGGCCCCAGGCAGCCGCCGCTGTAAGCAGCAAGGCAGCGACCAAAAAAATCAGCGCTAGACGGCGCATTCACTCACCCCTTGATCTACCAGCGCCGACATCAGGCTGCGTGTGACCGGCCCTACGGTATATATCTGCTCGCCGATGGAGCGCACCGGCCACAGTCCAATTTGTGAATTGGTGAGGAAACATTCACTGGCCTGGCCCAGATCCTCTAATGACAGGTCGCGTACGACTACCGGCTCGCCCAGGCCGGCTGCCATTTCCAACACCAGCTCACGCATCACGCCCGCAATACCGGCGGTAGCCAGCGACGGCGTCAGCAAACACTCATCGATTACTACGAAGAGATTGCTCATCGTACCGCAGACCACGCGGCCGTCGAGGCCACACATCAGGCCCTCGGCAACCTGCTCATCGTCCCATTCGGCCCTGGCCAAGACCTGATCAAGCCGATTTAGCGTTTTCAGACCTGCAAGGCTCAAATTCTCGCTTAGTGACGTGTCGCACAAACGCAGCCGCACGCCATTGCGGTACAGCAGCGGGTCTGGTTTTTTACCGGTGAAGATTCCCAGCGCTCGCGTCACCCGCGCATCGCGCGGCGGGCGATAACCGCGCGGTCCGCGACCCCGGGTCAGGATGATCTTGGCCGTGCCCCAACTCAGTCCGGCGCAGGCATTGCGCAATTCTGCTTCGATCTCAGCCTGATCAGGCGCCGGCAGTTGCAAACGCTCGGCTCCGGCCGACAACCGTGCGAAGTGCCTTTCGAAAAAGCGCGGCCGCCCGTCGCGCACCGCGATAGTTTCGAACAGACCATCGCCGTAGGCCAGGCCGCGATCTCCGATGGCAACGATGTCCCCGGGCTCGCCGTTAACCAACCACATCGCGTGGCATGCTCCATTTTCCGCGACAGCCAGCAGCAACCCCTTCGCCTTAGCCCGCGTCTCCGCCAACTCCTGTTCGGGGCGTGAATCCGCCACGATGCCGCTCCGGCCCGGAGAGACAGATCTGAGCCTGATTGCCCCCAACAAGCTCGGATAAGGATGTTCAGGTCCATGCTGCCATCACGGCCGAGATAGCCGATGCTGCCGGTATAGGGCCGCGGGCACGGTTCTCCAGTTCGTTGATCACTTCATACAACGCACCTTGGGTACACCGGTAATGGTGCCGCCGGGAAAAGTCGCGCGATCACCTCCCCGGTGTGACATCCCGTCGCAAGGCGCCCGAACACGTTCGAAACGATATGGTGCACATGCGAATAAGACTCCACCACCATGAATTCATCCACGGCGATGCTGCCGGCGCGGCAAATACGCCCCAGGTCATTGCGCTCCAGGTCGATCAGCATCACGTGCTCGGCACGGTCCTTGGGGTCACCCAGCAACTCTGCCCGCGTCGGCTCGTCACCGCGAGCCGCACGCCGCGGGCGGGTACCGGCGATGGGTCGCGTTGCTACCCGTCCATCGCGAACCGCGACCAGGCGTTCCGGCGAGGAACTAATGACTGCCAGATCATCGAGTACTGCGAGTCCGGCGAACGGACCAGGATTGCTGCGTCTCAGTCTTGCATAGATTTCGCAGGCCTGAACGCCTTCGGCCTGCACCGCTTGCCATTGGCGTGACAGATTGGCCTGGAAAATATCGCCGGCGGCAATGTGCGCCTTGGCCTGCAGTACGGCATCGAGAAAGCTTTGCGCAGGCTCCTCACACACGGCGCTGTGCAGCACCGTGTCGCTGCGCAGGCCGACATCCGTTGCAGCCGCCACATCAGCATGCATCAGTGGCAACAGTTCAGCATGATCGGGTTCACTCACCAGCCACGCCCGTTGCAAGTGATGATCACGCAGGACCGCTGCCGGCACGCGCACCGCCGTTGCCACGGGTCCCGTTGCCGGCTGCTGCAGCTGCAACGAGGGCTCTATTTCAGAAGCAAGCTCATAACCCAGAAGCAGGAACCAGCCGCCGCTAAATACCAGTCCCGGTATCGGAGTGGCTGCCGGCTCACGCCGCCACCAGCTATCCAGCGCGGCAAGAAAGCCGGCCTGGTCAGCATGCGGCCCGCTTAACTGGCCGTCCGGATGCAGGCTAAGACGCTCACCGGGAAACGCCAGCAACAAATCGAAACGACCCTGTTCAGTGCCGCTGGCAGTGCTTTCCAGTAAAAAGGGATATCGATCCGGGCGCGCCGCATGCAGTCGCAAAGGATCAAAATGATAGTCCAGTTCAAGGAACTGGGCCGGGGCCGCGGAATCCGCCTTGGCCATATTCAGCCGACTGCGTTGGTCAGACCTGAGAAAAAATCAGGCTGCCGTTAGTGCCACCAAATCCGAATGAATTAGTTAGCACGGCCTTGATCGGCATCTTGCGCGCCTGTCCCGGCACATAGTCCAGATCACATTCGGGATCCGGGTTGTCCAGATTGATGGTTGGCGGCGCAACCTGGTCGCGGATGGCCAATACGCTGAACACGGCCTCTACCCCGCCGGCTGCAGCCAGCAAATGCCCGGTAGTAGACTTGGTTGAACTGACCGCAAGACTGCCGGCATGGGCGCCGAATACGGAACGTATTGCACGCGTTTCGGCGATATCACCCAGCTGTGTCGAGGTGCCGTGGGCGTTCACGTAACTAATATCGGACGGCGACAAATCAGCGTCGCGAATCGCCGACGCCATGCACAGTGCAGCGCCTTCACCGTTTTCCGGAGGCGCTGTAATGTGGTGCGCATCGCCGCTCATACCGAAACCAACGACTTCTGCAAAAATTTCGGCCCCGCGCGCACGCGCCCCTTCAAGCTCTTCAAGCACCAGGCAAGCGGCACCTGCGCTGAGCACGAAACCGTCGCGGTCTTTGTCCCAGGGTCGACTGGCAGCCTGGGGATCATCATTGCGTGTCGACAGGGCGCGGGCCGCGCAGAATCCACCCAGACCCAGTGGGGTCATGGGTGCTTCGGCCCCGCCCACCACCATGGCTTCAGCGTCGCCGTATGCAATGGTGCGTGCACCAATGCCAATGGAGTGCGTGGCTGTGGTACAGGCCGTTACCAGGGCGATGTTCGGCCCCTGGAAACCTTCGCGAATGGAGACGTGACCCGAGATCATATTGATGATGCTGGCCGGCACGAAAAACGGCGAGATTTTGCGCGGCGAATAATCTGCCGAATACTTCTCGTAATTCGCTTCAATGGTGCCGATACCACCAATGCCGGAACCAATGGCAACGCCGATACGTTCCGCCGGGTAAGCCTCGGTGTCGAGGCGGGCATGTCGGACAGCATCGTGCGCGGCAGAGATACCATATTGAATAAAGGTATCTACCTTGCGCTGTTCCTTCGGCGCTATGTAATCGCTCGGGTCATAACCCTTCAGGGAGCCACCGAAACGCGTACTGAACTTACTGCAGTCAAATTCAGTTATCGGTCCGATACCGCTACGCCCGGCAACCACGTTCTGCCAAGCCGTTTCGAGTTCATTGCCGACACAGGCAATAATTCCCATACCGGTTACAACAACACGCCGCCGGGACATTTCAGCTACTCGGTTTTATTGGACGGTCTTCGCAGACCGCCTTGCGGAAGAAAATAATCAGGACGCCTTACGGGCGTTGATGTAGTCGATGGCCTGCTGGACGGTGGTGATCTTCTCAGCGTCTTCGTCAGGAATCTCGGTCTCGAACTCTTCTTCGAGCGCCATGACCAGTTCAACGGTGTCCAGAGAATCTGCTCCCAGGTCATCGACAAACGAGGCTGCGTTAATGACCTCGTCTCCTTTCACACCGAGCTGTTCAGCCACGATGCTTTTTACCTGTTCCTCAATACTGCTCATGCTCGATTTTTCCTCTCGAAAATGCATTTCCGGGGGTACCTGATTTCGCACAGGTCTGTCCGGGGATCGCTATTTTAAGGTAAAGCCCCGGGGCAATCTACTCGCTCTGATTGGCCCCGTTGCGCGAAATAGAAGGCGGCTAGACCATTAGCATCCCGCCGTTAACGTGGATCGTCTCGCCAGTGATGTAGGCGCCAGACGGGGCACACAGAAATAACACTGCCGCCGCCACGTCATTGACACTACCCAGGCGCTGCAGGGGTATCTGCCGGGTCAGCTCAGCCCGTTGCTCATCTCCCAGCGATTCGGTCATGGCTGTCTGTATGAAGCCCGGGGCCACGGTATTCACGGTGATATTGCGGCCACCCAGCTCGCGCGCCAGCGATTTGCTAAAGCCCACCAGGCCGGCTTTTGCGGCAGCATAATTGGTCTGCCCGGCGTTGCCCATGGCGCCAACCACAGAAACTATATTTACGATCCGGCCGCGGCGCGCCTTCAGCATGCCGCGCATAAAGCTGCGGCAGGTGTAAAAAGATGCCGACAAATTGGTCTTCAGAATGTCTTCCCATTCTTCGTCTTTCATCCGCATCAACAGGTTGTCACGCGTGATACCGGCATTATTGATCAGCAGCGTAACGGCGCCTTCCTGGTCCGCAATGTCCTTCTGCGCGGCATTGATTGCTGCCGCGCTGGCCACATCCAGCACCAGACCCCGGCCCGGGATGCCGGCAGCGGCGAAGCGCTCACTAATCGCCGCAGCGCCTGCCTCGCTGGTGGCGGTGCCAATAACCGTCGCGCCCGCCGCGCCCAGCGCGTCGGCAATCGCTGCACCAATACCGCGTGACGCACCGGTTACCAGCGCGACCTCCCCTTGCAGGGAAAACCACTCACCAAGCTCATTCAAAGCTGATTACCCAACCCGTAATGGCGCCGTATGACGCCGAACCCGCGCGCATTATAGCGATGCACCGCGTCGGCGCCAGCCGGGCAACTCGAGCAAAGCCGCCAGAAAGCCGCCTGCAGCGCCCCACAGATGCGCATCGGTGACTACTGAGCCGCCGACCATGGCGGCGGTCATGGGCAGTTCACCGGCTAATTGCTCGTAGGCCAATTTGGCCAGCACACCCAGCAACAAGCCCCAGCCCAGCCGCTCGCCGGACAGGATCAGGCCACAGGCGCCCAGCACAAACAGGCCGTGCAGCGCACCGGACAAGCCCACCATCCAGTGAATTTCCGGGGTGAAGAAATGCACCCCGAGACTGGCCAGCCCGCCGCTCAGCAATAGCCCGATCAGCCAGCGGCCCGCGCTGCGATCGCCGGCGTATAGCCAGCCCACAAACCACAATCCGACGACATTGAGCAGAAAATGCCCCCAGCCAAGGTGCACCAGGTTGGCGCTCAACCACCGCCAGTAGTCTCCCTGTGCCACGGCGGCCCGGTCATAGCGCCAGGCGGCCTGCCAGTCAGGCGGCAGCAGCTGCACCAGGGTCAGGACCAGGGTTAAGGCCGCAACCGGCCATAACTGCCTCAGCGATGGGATTCCTGTGACGGAGCTTGGCTTTTCGTTGTCGATCACTTTGCTACAATTCGGCCGGTTGAGGCTGGCCCGAACGGGCCTAAGTGGCTGTCCGGCACGTGCAGCTCTGGCATGGATTGCCGCAGAGCATCTTCGCAGAAACATGGGTGGTTTTCATGGCACGAAGCAAGCGCGCAGTTAGCGCGGTTCAAAACGCTGGTTTTACACTGATCGAGATCATGGTCGTGGTAGTGATCCTCGGCATCCTTGCGGCGCTGATTGCGCCCAATGTCATCAGTCGTATCGACGAAGCCCAGGTGACCAAGGTCCGCCAGGACATTCGCGCCATCGAGAGTTCGCTGAAGCTCTACCGCTTGGACAATTTCCGCTATCCCGATACGGACGCCGGACTGGACGCCCTGGTGACACCGCCTGCCGATCCGGGCGCGCGCTGGCCCGAAGGCGGCTATCTGGACCGTTTGCCGCAGGATCCGTGGAACCGACCCTATGTGTATCTGTATCCGGGCAACAACGGCGAATTTGATATTTACTCGCTGGGGCGCGATGGCCAGCAAGGCGGCGACGGCCTGGATGCCGATCTCGGCAACTGGGATCTGGATTAACTATCCGCCCGGTCGGCTCAACCGACGCTAACGGGCCCGTGTTTTGAAATCAGCCCGACATGTCCGCGGCTTCTCTCTAATCGAATTGCTGGTGGTGGTGGTCATCATCGGCATCCTGGTGACCATGCTGACGCTGTCCATTGGCGTTACCGGCAGCGACCGGGACCTGGAACGCGAAGCTGATCGACTGCGCGCACTGATAAGCATGGCCAGCGAAGATGCCCTGCTGCAGGGCCGTGAACTCGGCCTGACTTTTCTCGAAGATGGCTACGAATTTTCGCTGCTGGACCCGGATGAAAACCGCTGGGTGCGTCTTGCTGCCGATCCGGTCTTCAAAGCCCGCCGCTTTGATGAAAGCGTTGAAGTGACGGTAGAAATCGAAGGCCGTGAACTGCGCTTGCTCAGCGGCGAAGAATTTAATGATCAATTCGACCTCGACGAAGACGACGACGAAGAGGACGAAGATGGCCGGGCGGACGACAACGCCTTTCGCCCGCAGATTTTTATTTTTTCCAGCGGCGATCTAAGCCCGGAGTTCGAGGTTCGCCTGCGACGCGAGTTTCAGAACCAGGTGCTGGTGATCACCGCAGAGGCTGATACCAGCATGGAAGTGACTCGTGAGAGTTACTAGTCGCGGCTTTACCCTGCTCGAAGTGCTGGTGGCGCTGGTCATCGTGGGGCTCGGCATGATTGCCGTGTTCAGCCAGGTCAGCCAGTCCCTGACCGCCACGGCGATAATGCGCGACAAAACCCTGGCCTACTGGATCGGCCTGGATCGCATCACTGAACTCCGCCTGGCCGGCGAATTTCCCGAGGTCGGCGAACGCTCGGACGAAATTGAAATGGCCGGCGTCGGCTGGGTCTACCGGGTCAAGACCACGGCCGTCGGCGTGGAGGATTTTCGCCGTATCGATGTCACCGTAGCCTTTGCCGACAAACCTGACCGGCAAATTGTCGAAGTCTCGGGATTCCTGCGCAAGGTCGACGCACCGGCCGTCGCCAGCAGCGCGACTTTTGCGCCGCTGGATCCCAACGCCGATATCAGCGACGGCGAACTGCAGTGAAGGCGCGCGGATTTACCCTGATTGAGCTATTGGTGGCGATGACCATTTTTGCCGTGATCAGCGTCATGGCGCTGGGCGGTCTCAACGCGGTCATCAGACAGCAGGAACTGGCGCGCGAAGACATGCAGGCGCTCAACCAGTTGCAGCGCGCCATTCGCGACCTGGTCTGGGACTTCAGCCAGCTGCAGCCACGCTACGTGCGCGACGAACTCGGCCAGGGCAGCGAGGCGCCGCTGCTGGCCGACGGTCGCCTCGACTACCTGGTGCGCCTGACGCGCGGCGGCTGGCGCAATCCAGCGGGCTTCGCGCGCGGCACGCTGCAACGGGTGCAATATCGCCTCGACGACGGCGCGCTGATTCGCGAATACTGGCCGGTGCTGGATCATCCGCTCGGCATGGAACCACGCGCCGTCACGCTGCTCGAAGACGTGATCGACCTGCGCCTGTTCTTTCTGGACGATAAGGACGAGTGGCAACCGCAGTGGCCGCCGCTGAGCGCCATCGATGCGCCCGTGGCGCCGCGCCCGCGCGCGGTCAGACTGGAATTGGAACTGGACGGCTGGGGCGAGATTCAGCGCCTGATCGAGCTGACCCCATGAGCCGCTCGCCCGGCAACCCGGCAAAGCAGCGCGGCATTGCCGCGCTTACCGCCATGCTGGTGGTCACCATTGCCACCATCCTGGCGGTTGAACTGGTCTGGGATCTGAACCTTGACCTGCGTCGCACGGAATCGCTGCTAACGCGAGAACAGGCCATGCAGGTCGCCCTGGGCATGGAGTTGTTAGCCGAACAATTGCTCGAAGCTGACTACGAGGACGACCCGCAGATCGACAGCCTGACGGAAGCCTGGGCCGAGCAATACGATTTTCCCTTTGAAGGCGGCACCGTCAGCGGCAAGCTGGAAGACCTGCAGGGCCGCTTCAACCTGAACAATCTCATCGACCTGAATGGCCGTCGCAATCCCAAGGTCACTGATCAGTTCCGTCGCCTGGTCAGCATCACGACCCAGGATATTCCGCGCGAGGATCAGGTCAATGTAGACACCGTGGTCGAGTCCGTCCTCGACTGGCTGGACCCGGATCAATTGCCGGAACTGGGCGGCGCCGAAGACAGCTTTTATACCGCCCTGGATCCGCCCTATCGCACCGGCAATTTCTGGTTCACCAGTATCAGCGAGCTACAGGCCGTGAACGGTGTCACACCGGCCGCCTACCAGGCGTTGGCCAGCGCGGTGGCGGCCCTGCCACCGGTGGCTTCCGGCGCGCGTAGCATAAATCTCAACACCGCCCGGGAAGCGGTCTTGCGCAGCCTGTCCGACGAGGTGACCGAAATCCAGACCGCCGATTGGGTTGCACAGCAGCAATCAGCGCCCTATGACAATCTGGACGAATTCATGGAAGGCGCCAAAGACGTGCTGGATGAGGAGGTACGGCCCTATCTGGGCATTACCAGCAGTTATTTCCGCCTCAGCGTGATCGTGTCTATTGGCACTACCCGGCTCGCTATGTACAGTCTTCTGGAACGTAACGCACAGGGCGTGGTCGCGGCCCGATATCGGTCCTTCGACACGGAGTGAAATGGCTGAACTGCTGGTAATCCGGATGCTTGCAACCGAGGCCGAAAGGGCTGAATGGGTTGTGGTGGACGATCAGGGCGCGCTGCTCGAACCGGGCGGCCAGGCAGCATTGCCGGATTTGCCCCTGCGCGCCAACAATCGGCGCGTCGTGCTGCTGGCGCCGGCCCTGGAGGTTCTACTGACCCACGCCAGTGTTCCGGTCCGCGGTAAGCAGAAGATTCAGCAAGCCCTGCCCTTTGCCATGGAGGAGCAGCTGGCCGAGGACGTCGAAAGCCTGCACTTTGCTGCCGGCCAGCGCGATGCCAACGACGCCCTGGCCGTCGCGGTGATTAATCGGCAATTGGTGGAGGACTGGCGGGAGCGCCTCGGCGGCGCCGGGATAGCCGCGAATGCCGCTTACTCGGAGGCCGAGGGACTCGACAGAATCCCCGGCACAGCGGTGCTGCTGATTGAAAATGACACGGCGAGCCTGCGTGACCCGGATGGCAGCCTGGCCAGCACCGATCTCGATGGCCTGGAGACTTTGCTTGCACTGTGGCTGGCGCGCAGTGACGGCGACGTGGACACACAGCCACATTTATTGGTTTATCAAGCAGGTACTGAGCTTTCTTTAGAAGTTACTGAAGTATTGGAAGGGCTGCAGCCGCGCCTGCAGGGCCTGGAAATCCGTGCGCTGGGCGAATCGGCGCTGGCCCGCCTGGCCGCCAACCTGGCCGTGGCGCCCGGCATCAACCTGTTACAGGGCAATTACGCCAAGCGTTCCAACCTGAGTCGCTACTGGCCGGCCTGGCGCCTGGCCGCCGCACTGCTGGCCGCGGTATTGGTCGTCGCCGTGGCCGGCCTGGCGGCGGAAAACTGGCGCCTGGCGCGCCGCGCCGACGCCCTGCAGCAATCTGTGGAACAGGCTTTTCGCTATACATTCCCGGACGTGCGCACGATTCGCGATCCACGCGCGCAGCTACAAAGTCGCTTGCGCAGCCTGGGCCAGAACGATGCTGCCGGCAACGGCGCCGAGTTTCTGGATGTCTTGCAGCAGGTGGCGCGCGCCGTAAACGACTCCGACGGCACCCGCCTGGAAGGTATCGACTACCGCAGCGGTACCCTGGAACTGCGACTGCGCGCACCCAATGTCGAGGTGCTGGATCGGATTCAGCGTGACATCGCCGCGGCCGGCGGACTCAGTGCGGAAATTCAATCGGCCAACGCGGAAGACGACGGCGTGATGGGTCGTCTGCGTATCAGTACCGCGGGCGCCTGACCATGAACGCTATAACGAATTGGCTGGAGCAGCTGGAAGCGCGCGAGCGATTGATGGTGTATTCGGCCGCCGCCTTACTGCTATTCGCAATCATGGTGTTGTTCGGGCTGCGCCCCTTGCTAAGCCAGGCCGACCGTAACGCGCAGCGGGTCAGCGACCAGGAGTCGCTGCTCGCGGAACTGGAGCAAGTGGCCCTGCGTCTCGGTCCGCAACGCGGAGCCGGTGGCGCCAGCGGCGGCGATCAGTCCCTGGTCCTGCTGGTGGATCGCAGCACCCGGAGTCGCGGCCTCACCGCCTACCTGAAACGCAATCAGCCCGATGGCGACAACAGCATTCGCCTGCGCTTCGAACGTGCGCCCTTCGATGAACTGATGCAGTGGCTGGCAGACTTGCAGAACAGCAACGGGATCAGCGTGCAGTCCGCGAATATCGATGCCAGCAATGAGACCGGGCGGGTCAACTGCAATCTGATTCTGAGCCGGAAAGCGGGCTAGCCATGTCCGGTCGCAGGCTGTTGATCGCCGCCGGCGTTGCCGGCTTTCTATTGTTCCTGATTGGCAATGTACCGGCACGTCTGGCCGCCGACCTGCTGGGCACGGCCGGACTGCGGGCCGGCAGCGCCACCGGAACCCTGTGGCGCGGCGAGTTTGCCAGTCTCAACGTCGCCGGCATCTCGCTCGGTCGTACGCGCTGGAACCTTAAACCGCTGAGCTTGCTGCTCGGGCGCCTGGCCGCCGATGTCGACGTGGACCTGCCTGGCGGCTTTTTGCGCGGTCGTGCTGAAGTCGGCCTGGGCGGCCGGATTGGCCTGAGCGATGCGCAAGCCGCCAGTCCGCTCAAGTCCCTGGGGCAGATGTTCGGACTGCCGGTGGACGGTGGCGAGGCCAGCGCCAAGATCACACAGCTGGTGCTGGAGGATGGTTGGCCGACGGTCGCCGTTGGCGAAGTGCGCGTCGGTAATGTACCGCTGGCCCTGCCGGGCGTGCGCGCGGAACCGGGCGCCGAGGGTAGTTTTCTGGCCAGCTTCGATAATCCACAATTGGCGCCCGGCGACAGCCTGGTTGGCGAGTTGCGTGATCTGGGTGGTGCACTGGAACTCAGTGGCAGCGTCGAACTCCTGCCACCAAATAACTACAACGTGGCCGGTTTGCTGAAGCCGCGTGCAGAAGCGCCAGACTCGTTGACTCAAGGCCTGGTGCTGCTGGGTCCTGAAGACGCGCAGGGTCGAAGGGAGTTTGCGCTTGGCGGGTCATTCTGAGTCGTCGGCATCGGCCCAATCAACATCGACTTCGTGCAGACGCTGTAACAGCGGAAAGTACAAGGCGGTACGAATCGGCCGCGAATCCATCCTCGCGAGTGCATCACGATACTCGCGCAACTGCGCGCGATAGCGAGCGCTTTCCGAGGCCAGAAATACCTCAATATCCTGGCCTTCGTGGCGACCGGTCTTGTAATCAATAATCCAGCGCTCGCCATCGGCGGTGACAAAACTGCGATCCACGCGCAGGGTTTTGATGCCGGCGTTCTCGACGCTGGCAACGGCCAGCTCAGCCGCCTGTTCCTGATGTTCAGCCGACAGTACCCAGCGACCTTGCGGATCCTCAACACAGGCCTGCAGCGACTGGATTACCCGTCGCGTTGCACGCTCGAGTTGCGCACTGCCGACACCGAGGTGCTGCAACTGCCGGGCAATGGCTGCGCGCTGCCGGGCGAAGTCATGCCGTTCCGGCTGCAGGCCGCCCTCGGTGACGATGTCTTCCAGCCAGCGATGCACAACCACACCGACCTGCCGGGTCCAGCGCTGGGCCCAGTCGAATTCCAGCGCCTCAGCATCTTCCGGCGCTGTTGACCAGCGTGGCGGCTGCGCGAGGACACTGTCAGGCAGCGTCCAGCCCGCCACCAGCCGGCGCAAGGCGGGACTGGTCCAGCGCGGCGAAACGGCTGGCTCCGGCGCAATGCTGGCAGCGCTCGGCAACGGAATCTCATCGCGGCATACCGGCCACAGCGGTGCCAGCAAGGTATCCGGGCGCGGCTGCCAGTCGTTGTCGTTGTTCGGCGGTCGCGCGGCGAACAACCACAGTCGGCGGCGCGCGCGGGTCACTGCCACGTATAGCAGGCGGTCACGTTCGTAGCGTGCGCGCTGCTGTTCCTGGCGCCACAACAACTCGTAAATCTCATCGGGTTGCTCGCCGGTGGCATTGATGGGCGCCAGCACCAGCGGCGCATCCACATCGGCGAGTTCGCGCCAGAGCAACGGCGGTCGCGTGTCCTTGCGCGTGCCGTAAGCCAGCCCGGGCAGAAACACGCTGTCGAACTCCAGTCCCTTGGCCTTGTGCATGGTCAGCACCTGCACGCGCGCATCGGCGCTGCCACGCGCCACCGCCTGTTCACCCAATTGCTCGTGCAGGCGCGCCAGGTCGGGCCAGTCACTGCCCTGCTCCTGACTGGCCAGGAATTCGAAATAGGCCTGCGTGATATCCAGACAGGCAGCATCCTCGAGCGTCGCCGGCCCACCCAGCCAAAGCCAGCAGCCTTCCACCAGCTCGCGCAGACTGCAGGCGCCGCGACGCGCGAGCCAGGGGCGCAGGGCCTCGCGCAAGCTGCGAGCCCGGGCCGCGCCATCACGGCTGAGCGCGTCGAGCTGCGCATCCGCTCCCAGTAAATCCCAAATACCGGCCTTCAGGTCGACCGTCGCCAGGCGGTGCAAATCGGCCAGCGTCAGGCCGCACCAGGGTGCTCGCAATATTGCCAGCCAGGCGATGCGATCGGCCGGATGCAGCAGTGCCCGGGTCAGGGCCAACAGGTCCTGAACCGCTGGCTCCTCGGTCATGACTTCAAGATCGGGTGCTGCAAACTCAACCCCGGCAGCGCGCAGTCGCGGCGCCAGCAAACGCGCATGCGCACGGCTGCGAACCAGGATACCGATGCTGTCCTGCGGATAGCGCCGCGTGCAATCCGCCACCAGCGCGACCAGTTCCGCAGCCTCAGCGACACGATCACCGGCTGCCGTTGCCACCCAGGACAGGCCCGCGGCTTCGCTGGCGTGACGTTCGGCGCGGCTGGGCCAGAACGGCACGGCGGCCAGCGCCGCATTGGCTTGATCGGGCAGGATCTCGGCGAAACAGCGATTCACCCAGTCCACCAGCTGCGGGTCGGCGCGGAAATTGCTTTCCAGTTGCAGGAATTCAATCGGCAGGTCGCCCAGGCCCTGCTGTTGTATGCCGAGGAAAACCGCCACGTCTGCTTCGCGAAATCGATAAATTGACTGCATCGGATCACCGACCAGGAACAGGCTGCGCGCGTCGCCGGCCTGCCAGCCGGCCGTCAGCTGACGCAGCAATTCGTACTGGCTGCGTGAGGTGTCCTGAAACTCATCCATGAGGATATGCTGCAAGCGGTAGTCCAGCACCAGGCTCAGTTCACTCGGGGCATCAGCCCGGCCCAGCGCGGTCAGGGCGTCGCCTGCCACCTGGTTAAAGTCCACGCTGGCGCGGCGCTCGAATACCTGCTGCAACAGTGCCGCGGACACGGGCAATACCGTCAGCAAAGCTTGCAACACGGACCATTGCGCATCGCTGTACTGCGGTTGCGGTAACTTCTTGACCCCCGCCAGCGCCGCGCAGAGTTGTGTGTCATCGGCCAGCTCTTGCAGTAGCTCGAGGCAACTATTCTTAAGATCCCGTTGCTCGGTACCAAAGCCCTGGTTCTTGTTGACGGTCTTTCGCCATTCACCGCGATCAGTCAACAGGCTCTGCGCCAGGCCTCGCCAGCAGGTCAGCCATTCGGCCAAGGCCGGGGGGAAGTCCGGCTGCTGAGCCCAGGCGGTTACGTCGGGCAGCGGGTCGCGCGTCTGCAGCGACTGCCCCGCATGCCGCAGCAACGGCAATAGTCGGCTACGCAGATCGGCCGAAAGCAGACCATCGACGACGTTCAGTTCCTGGTTGACCAGGCTGGCCAGAGACTGTTCCAGCGCCTCGCGTAAGCCCGGCATCTCGCCAGCAACGCCGGCACCGGTATGTCGCAACCACTGGTCGCGACGCGCCAGCATCGCCGCCAGCAAGCCCATCAGACTTTCCGCGCGATTGTCGAAGTGTTCGAGCAGACGCGTCATGGCAACGCCCAGCGGGCCGTCTTCGGCCACCAGTGCGACGGTATCGCGTGCCGCTTCCTCGTATAAGGGGCGCGCATCCTCACTGACTTCGCGTAACGCGGAACTGCCACTGCTAAACGGCGTGCGCGCCGCCAGTGATGCATTAATCGCATCGATTGTGCCGATGCGCAGCCGCGCCGGTTGCTGCAACAAGCCCCAGTCCTGTGCGGCGTCCTGGCGAAGCACGGCTTCGGCCAGTTCATAGCCGCGGCGCAAATGCTCGGCTTCAGGCGGTTGCCCGGTGGCAGCAGCCAGCAAGGCCTCAAGTACGCGGCTGCGCATTTCGGCGGCGGCCTTGCGGGTAAAGGTAATGGCCAGCACTTCTTCCGGCGCCCTGGACAGGCTCAGCAGGCGCAGGTAGCGCTGGATCAACAACTCGGTTTTGCCCGAGCCGGCCGGCGCCTGTACCAGGAATGAGCGACCCGGATCGAGCGCCTCGGCGCGCACCGCGGCGTCGGCTGGTGCGCTCATGATGTCTGCTCAGGCAAGCCGGAATAGACGCGCGTCAGGGGTGCAAACTGTCCCTGCGCCTGCTCCGGATGGTCCGCGTCGATGGCCGCAAAGCCATCGGCAAATTCTGTGGCCAGCGCACTTAGCGCAGCAGCCCAGGCGCTACACAGGGATTGCCAGGATTCAAATTCCCCGCCGGCAAATCTCTCAACGGGTTTCAAACCGGGCACACCGAAATCTTCGGCGCCGACGCCCTGCAAGCTGACCCCGTCGGCGTTGATTTTTACAATCGCGATGCCGTCCACGTCGTTGGCTATGGCATACAACGGCAGCTGCGGCTCTGACGGACGCTCGCCCTGCCACGCGGCCGGCGTAAAGCGGCGGCCGGTCTTGTAATCGATCACCAGCTGAGCCTGGCCATCCAGCTGATCGAGGCGATCCAGGCGCAAGGAAAGCTCCAGCGGCCCGATCCGCGCCTGGCCGGCCTGCTCCATGCCCAGCACCTGGAACTCGGGGCGCCGCGCATCGAAGGCCAGCAGCGCCCGCAACTGTCCGATCAGGCGCTGCTGCTCCAGTTCGGCAAGTACTCGCAGCAGCGGATGGCGGGCATTCAGCCAGACCGCCATCGTGCCCTGCACAGCTGCCGGTACCAGGGCAAGTGCGGCCTCACTGTCTGGCGCCAGACTATCCGCCTGCAATCCTGTGTATAGCGTCTGTGCGGCCTGATGCAATAACTGACCGCGCACGGCTGCATCCAGTCCGAAGGGCGGTATCGCCAGCGGCTCGGCGCCCAGGCGCAACTCAAAAAATGCCCGCGCCGGACAGGTGGCCTGCAGCTGCAACAAGCGGCTGCCGCCACGCACCCGTTCGGTTGGGCGCAATGCCGGCGGCGGGTCCTCCGGCAAGCTTTCCATCTCTGCCTGCCATTGGATCAGTTCCGCCCCCGCTGCATCTGAGCCTGACCCGCCCTCTTCCATCGCCAGCGCAGGCAGTGCCTTGAAGGCCGGGCTCGGCGCACACAAACGATCATTCTCCGCGCGCGCATAGCTCAATACGACGGCCGGCGCGCTGCTGTTCAAGGCCTGCAGAATTTGTTCTGACCAGGCGACATGGGCGCTTGGCGAACAGGCGGGAATCCCCGCCTGACGTTGCAAAGACAGCGGCAACAGCGGATCCGGCAGTGCCGGTGGCGGCCAGGCTTCGCTATGCAGCCCGGCAATCCAGATCCCCTCGAAACACTGCCCGAGGGCCTCCTGTGGTGCCAGGATCTGAATTCCGCCCGCGCTGGCGCCGGGTTGGAATTCCTGCTCCTCGGCCATCTGATGCAACAGTGCCAGCGCAGCGCCAAGACTGAGCTTGCCCGTTACCGGGCTGGTGGCGCCGAATTGTTCCAGGCAGCCTCGCCAGCTATCCAAAGCCACCTGCTCATCCAGTTGCAGCGTCGGGCGCCCGGGCCAGCCCAGCGCGTCCAGCAGCGTTTCGAACCAGCCGACCCAGGCATCCGGTTCGCGGCGGGTCCCGCCATCGCGCATCAGCTGGCGCGCATTTTCCAGTCGCTGCTGCAATAGCGGGGCCGGGAAGTCCGCCAGGCTGAGCAGCTCGGCCAGCGACAAATCGCGCTGACACTCCTCGCGCAGGCGCAGCTCCAGTTGTGCGCGTGGTAAGGCTTCCTGGTGTGCATCGCCCAGGTACGGAGAACGCAGCAACAGGCTGAAATCTCGATAGTCGAGCCTGCCTTCCGCCAGGCTCAACGCGGTTAGCGCCGCGTGCACCATGCCGGTGCCGGTCAGTGATCGACCACGCGACAGGCTGACAGGCAGCTCGCTGGCTTCGCTGTGCCGCCAGGCCGGCGACAAGCGGTCGAGCAGACTCTGTTGCAGACCAACGCCTGCTTGCGTGCTGTTTTCGGGCAGTACCAGCGCCAGTACCGAGGGTTCAGCCTGGCGGTACCAGTCGAGCAGCCCATCCAGGGCGGCCGAACGCTCGTCCGCAGCGCGCGCGAACGCGAAAGCCCTGGTTTCCTGTTGGTCAACGGCAGGCCGAAAAAATCGGGTCTGGCAACCCGCTTGTTGCAGCGCCCGGTCCAGTCGTCGTTGCACCGGGTCCGGCTCTGCAAAGCCCAGCCAGGCCAGCCGCGCAGGCGGTCGAATCACGCCTTGTTCGAGATCCTTGCACAGCCGCAGCGGCAGGAGCACCAGATCGGTCCAGTGCCGATCAGCCAATAGCGCCTGGTAGCTGCGCGCCCAGTCGGCAAAGGCCGCCGAATCCGGGGTACTGGCCTGGGCGGCGACGGCGGCCAGTGACAATCCCCAGGCCTGGCTGGTCTGCCAGGCTCGTCGCACGGCGCGTAGCCCTGCAGCGGTGGTCATGCCGGCCAGCTCAGCGCGCTGGTCGCGGAGGACCTGGCGCCACACCAGTTCGGATTGCTTGGGCTTCAACAGGCCTTGCTCGCCGGCTTCGCCACCGGCCAGCAACGACAATTCCCATTGCCGCTCCAGCCACTCGTTGAAACTGTAGATCGCCGGTGCCTTCCAGCCAGGGCAACCGGCGGCGCGCTGGTGCTGGTCGAAGCGCCAGCGCCAATGCCGCGCCTGGCGCGTGCTGGCGCTCACCAGGGTGTCGCCTCGCTCCAGGGCAGCCAGAATATTATTCATTAATATTCAGTTACTTATTAAATTTTTATGAGTTTTTACTTTAGCTAGGAATTGGCATAGGCCGAGAGCACCCGTTCCATGCGGTCGAATACCTCTGCCAGCATGCCCTGGTCCGGCAGCGTGGTGATGCGGAAATAGTTGTTGTAACCGCTGTTAAAGCTGCTGCCCGGTGCGATGAGTACGTGCTCCTGCTCGAGCAGATCGAGGGCAAACTGGTTGTCATCGAAATCCGGCAGTTTTTCCCGGTCAACGCCGATAAATGCATACATAGCGCCGGCCGGTGGCACCAGGGTCAGATAGCGACTGGCGGCAACCCCGTCGAGAACCGCCTGGCGAGACTCATACAGGCGCCCGCCTGGCCGGACCAGCTCCTGCAGGCTCTGGTAGCCGCCCAGCGCCGTCTGCACGGCCCACTGGCCAGGTACATTGGAGCACAGACGCAATGAGGCCAGCAGATCCATGCCTTGCAGGTAGTCGTCGGCATGCTCCAGGTCACCGGAAAAAACCACCCAGCCGACGCGATATCCGCAGGCGCGATAAACCTTGGATAGGCCGCTGAAGGTCAGACACAGCGTGTCTTTAACCAGGGTCGCCATGGGCGTGAACTCGGCCTGGTCATAGACCATGCGGTCGTAGATCTCATCGCTGAAAACCACCAGCTTGTGTGACTCGGCCAGCCGCGCCAGCCCCTCGAGCGTGGCCCGCGAATACACCGCACCGGTGGGATTATTCGGATTGATCACCACGATTCCGCGCGTGCGCGGGGTGATCTGGCGCGCCAGCGCTTCCAGGTCGGGCTGAAAACCATTCTCGGGGCGGCAGGCGTAGTGCACCGGCACCCCCTCATTAAGCGTCACGGTAGCCGTCCACAGCGGATAGTCCGGGCTGGGAATCAGCACCTCATCGCCCGGGTCCAGCAACGCGCGCAGGGTCAGATCAATCAGCTCGCTGACCCCGTTGCCCATGAATACATGTTCGGCCGCAACGCCGGAGACACCGCGTTCCTGCTGTTGCAGAACCACGGCCTCGCGGGCGGGGAACACGCCTTTCTGGTGGCAGTAGCCCTCGCTGTTGGCGAGGTTCTCAATCATTGCCAGGCGCATGGTTTCGGGTGTGCGAAAGCCGAAAGCCCCCGGATTGCCGATATTGAGATGCACGATTTCGTAGCCCTGGCGTACCATTTCATTGGCACGGTTGGCCAGGCGCCCGCGGATTTCATAGCGGACATCACGCAGGGCTTCACTGGGGCGAAAAGCTTCGGTCACGAGGCTGGGCCTGATCAATAAACGACGACCGGAAGCATAAAGGAAAGCCGCCCCGGCAGTAACGGGCCGGCGTCTTGAGTTTTAGGCCAGCGCCCGCGGCCGAAACAGGAAAGACAGTAACAAGGCCACGGTCACCATGACCGCGATCACGGTGAATGGCACGGTATAGGCGCCGAATCGGTCATACATAAGACCGGTGATAAACGGCCCCATGCCGCCACCGAAGGTATCCAGCACTGTAATGGTGCCAAGGATCTTGCCCAGATCGCGCACCCCGAAGGTATCTGCGCTGAGCAATTGCAGCAGGGTGTATAAGCCGCCCCAGCCGAAACCCAGCAGCACGATGGCGGGCCAGAAGGTTAGTTCGCTGGTACTGATCAGCAGCCAGGCGCCCGAACACATGATCGCGAGTGTGCCGACAAACACCACGCGCCGGCCGAGCACGTCGGCCAGCACGCCACTGAGTAACTTGCCCACTATCCCGAGCAGGAACAACACCGTTAAACCGCTGGCTGCCACCTGCGGTTCAAAACCCTGTTCACGCATGTGCAGGAACAGATGGGTCAGCAGTGACAGGATCGAATAAAAGGTCAGCATGGCGATGCCGGCCAGCAACCAGAATTCACGCGTGACCAGCGCATCGCGATAACTCATGCCAGTCAGCGCCGGAGCCACGCCATTGACGGCCGCATCCGCACCGGGTGCTGTCAGCCCCATGTCCTCGGGTCGCTCGCGCATCACAAAAATGACCAGCGGAATCAACAGCAGCGGAATAACACTGGTATAGACAAACGCCGTGCGCCAGCCAAATTCCGCCACCAGCCAGGCGTTCAATTGAGGCAGGGCCGCATTGCCCAGGCTGGTGCCGGCGACGGTAATACCCAGCGCAATACCGCGATGTTTGACAAACCACTTGGACACGATCATCACGTTGATCACCAGGCCCGAGCAGGCCAGGGACATGGCCAGCACTACGTGAATCAAATAGATATCGTTCATGTCGGCAATCTTCGAGTAGAAGAAATTGCCGGCAGACAGCAATAAGAAGCCGATTACCATCAGCGGTCGCACACCGACCCGGTCAGCGATTGCCCCAATAAAGGGTGCCATCAGGCCGCTGGCGAACAGGGTAATGAGGTCGCGAAACTTCAGTGGGCCGCGTAAACCGTCACTGCCATTCTCGCCGCCGAGAAAATCAAGTATTTCTTCGTCGAAGACGGTGAGACCGGCAAGGGTTAGTCCGTTGGTGATCCACATGATCAGCAACGAGCAGAACGCGATCACCCACCCGTAATAAAAACCCTTGGAAGTGCTTACCGTGGTTTCCACGCTATCCCCTGCCCGTCTAAACGCCGAGTCACCATACCGGAATCGCTGAACCCCCCCAAGCCCTTTGCGGCGCCGGGACAGACCCCGCTAGAATCAACCCCCAGCTTTTCCGGCGGAGGCCGCTCATGCTCAAGTCCATCCTGGTTATCACCATTACCGTGGCGCAATTGCAGGGTCTGCCCGAGGCCTATGATTCCTATCTGGACTATGACCTGGTCGAGAGTGGCACGGTCAGCGAAGCCAAGGCGGCTGTCTGGGGCGCACCGGAAAGCAGCGGTCAGCGCTATGCGCTGTTGCAGCCAGAAAGCGATGCCGAGGTTTACCTGCGTTTTATAGAAAGCGCCCAGCCGGCAAGCTATGCGCCGATGACCACGTATGGCTGGAACGCCACAGAACTACTGGTGGTGGACCCCGACGCCGTGGCTGCCCGCCTGGAAAACTCACCCTTTGAGATCATTGGCCCGCCCTATGATCTCTGGGAGGCACCCAACGCGCCGCGCGCGATGCAGGCGATCGGTCCGGGCAACGAGCTTTTGTATCTGACCAGCAATGCCGATTTCACCGTGAAAACCGCCATTGACCGCGTTTTCATCATGGTACTGGCCGGACCGTCCATGGCAGCCTTCAATGATTTTTACGGCGATCGTCTGGGCTTGTTTGTGAGCGAGCCGACACCCTTCAAGATCGGTGTTATCGCCAGGGCCCAGGGCCTGTCCCCAGACACGGAATATCCCCTATCCATTGCCCGGGTTTCGCCGGAATTCCTGATAGAGCTGGATGAATACCCCGATGTGGCCCAGCCGCGCGAAGTACCCGCCGGCGGCTTGCCGCCCGGCGTCGCGATGGTCAGCTTTATCGTCGAAGATCTCGACAGCGTCGGTCTGGACTGGCGCGCGACACCCGCCGCACTGCCAGGCACGCCGTATAACGGCCGGCGTGTGGGCGTCGCCGTGGGTCCCGCCGGCGAATGGCTGGAACTCATCGAGCAACCCGCGGCACCGGCAAGCGCCGGCGACTCGCCAGCGCCCTGAGTTAGTCGCTGCCTGCCGCCCGCTTCTCAGCGTGCCCGACGGCATGCGGATTGATGCCGGCCAGGCGCAGCGCTTCGTACACGACCGCGTAAACCAGCATGGAAACCAGCAGGCCGAACAGCGCCGGCACGGTCCAGTCCGGTGACCAGTTGGTGCTGACGGCACCCGCCAGGTAGGCGATAAACGCTGCCGGATTCCAGGCCGGAGACGCCTCCAGTGCCTTGACGTTGAAACGCCCGCGATTCACCAGGTAGTAATCCACAATCACCGGGCCGATTAGCGGCGGCACCAGCACCGCGAGCAACTCGATCCAGCTGGCGAAGCGCTGATAGATGCCCAGCCCGAGCAAGGTGCCGAGTACGCCGCAAATCACCGTCATCACATGCTGCGGTCGGCGAAATACGCTGGAAGTCTGAATCACCGGTAGATACAGGTTGGCGTCGCCGGTGGTCCACAGTGCCAGGCTCATACCCATCACCCCGATACCGCCCACCACCATGCCCTGGGCCAGCAGGTAGGTGGTGAAGTCAAAGGTACCGGAGACCACACCGCCCAGCGCACCAATCACCTGCAGGAACCACTGCGACACCATCAGCACAATAAAAGGAATGGCTATGGCGACCCAGGCCTTGCGTGCGAAGCGGGTGTATTCAGGCATCACAATGGCACCGACGATCCACGAGCCGATGACCAGGTTAATGCCCTCCAGCACGGTAAGACCGGCACCATCGGCGCCCGCTTGCCGGCGCGACATGTCCAGGAACTCACTCCAGCCACCGGCCTGGTCGATATTCAGCCAGGCTGCGTAACCCCCCACCGCAACAAGGATAACCACCGCCGGTACGCTGACAATTTCCAGCCCGCGCACGCCAAAGTAGGTAGTCAGGGTAAACAGCAGGCCGGCGAAAATCGCCACGGCGTAGAAAGTCGGGCTGGTAAAACTCTGCGCCCAGGCAAAGCCGAAGGCGCCAACAACGATGCCTTGCCAGCCGATGGTCAGCAGCGCAATCACCAACACCGGCACGTAGGCGCCGATTCGGCCATACACATAGCGGTACAGCAGGCCGCTGTTGCAGGCGGTCTTATAGCCGATGTAGCCGACCACCGCGCCGATCACGAAGTTGGCCAGGTTGCCGGCGAAGGTGGCCAGCATAATGTCCGGCCAGAACGGCATGCCGCTGCCGAGCAAGCCACCAGCAATCAGCCCGGTGACCAGAAAACCCCAGCCAAAGGCCAGGGTCAGCAGCGGCCAGGTATCGCGGCGCTGGGCGTCACTTAAGGGTGAAATCGGATTATCAGCGCTGGCCTTCTCAAGTTCCGGATCCCAGTGCCACCACTGCCTGAGCTTTTCGATCATCACATTCTCCCGGAAACGAACCTGGCTATAAGACATCGCCCTGCGGGGCAGCGGGCCTATTTATCTTCGTGAATCAGTTCCACGAGTTCATAGTGCGTTTGCATGTAACCTGCTGCGGCGGCGCGCAACAGAATAAAATCGTCGTCATTACTGCACCAGACGTCATACGGCGGATGCTCCTGGGGCAAACCCGGCGCGGCGACCATACGAAAGTGCAAAGCGTCGAATTTTCCAGCCTCGACCTCAATAACTTCTTCACCGACATACTCAACGCCCATGCCTATGCGGAACAGCATCGGTCCGGTAGCACCACGATGATCCGGCGAGCACAGCAACACTTCATCGATGCCCTGCACGCCGGGGCCCTGGCTGCGATCGTACAGACGCATATGCCAGGCATCGCAGGCAATGGCATGGTTTTGAAAAGTCTTCAGCCGCCCATTGGTCTGCATGCGCTGCGTAATGCGACCTTCCAGTGCCGTATAGGTTTCGCAATCGGTGTAGTCAGGCCCGAACAAAAACCAGCCGGTGCCCATAAATTTGTCGGCGACGGTGAGCCGCACAAAACAATCCACCGGATACCAGTCTGCGTCGAGGCTGTAGGTTGCATCGCGCATCACGCTGGGCCGGTCATCGATCTCCGAGTGCACATTGATGGTGCGCGCACCATCGTCATGAACATTGATAATGAAAAATTCCCGGCCACGCTCCTGGTCCATGCGCTCCGGCTTCTTGCTGGTGTAACGAATGACACCGCGAATCGTGCGGTGATCCCGCTGCAAAATATCGTTCATGGTTTCCCTGCTTGCTGCTTGTCGTCTGAGTTTTCGCCGCCGTCGCCCGCCAGGGGCTCGATCTCGGCCTCCGTTTCATTTTGTGCCTCCAGGCCCGCTGCAGCCGGCCCGCCATTGCCACCGAGCAAATCGACAGACATCTGATCAAGGCGGCGTACGTCCATTACCACGTAGCGGAGACTGCTTTGACTATCAAAGTATATGCTCTCGCCGGCGCGACCACAGATCTGCCCGCCGCGCGACTCAAAGCGTAGTCGCGTAGCATTGCGCAGGGCACTGGAGGGCGGACTGATGCGCAGCTGAAAGGCACGCGAATCATTTGGCGCCAGCACAATCAGACGGCTGCGATCGATGACGCGAAAATCCTGCACATCACGCGCATAGAAGCAGCCAGGCGCACCCACTAACTCATTGTCCACGGCCTGCTGTTCACGATTTTCGGATGCGCAGGCGCTCAGCAGTAAGACACCGACAGTCGCAACGGTCCAGGCTCTGCAGACGGACAGACAGTTCACCGGCTCAGTCCGTAGCCACGGGTCGGGACGGATCGCTGATCCAGTCCGACCAGGAACCAGGCATACAGCGCCGCGCCCGGCAGGCCGGCCTCATCAAGGGCCAGCAGGCTGTGACAGGCAGAAACGCCGGAGCCACACATCAGCACCAGCGAGCCGGCGCTGCCGCCATCCAGATAGGGTTGATAAAGCTCGGCCAGTTCAACTGCCGATCGGAAACTACCCGAAGCATTGAGATTCCGTTCCAGCGGCAAATTGATCGCGCCGGGGACATGGCCGGCAAGCTTATCGATGGGCTCGGATTGACCGCTAAAACGCACGGATGTGCGCACGTCGACGAGACGCCGGCGACCATCGCCAAGACCGGCTGCAAGCTCGGCAGCATCCACCACGGGCATCTGACCAGGCTCACCCTGAAACTGCTGTGGCGGCGGTGTCTGCGGATCTGTGCTCAGCGACTGACCAGCCGCTTCCCACGCCGGCAGGCCACCATCCAGCACAGCGACGCGCGTATGGCCAAGCCAGCGCAGCAGCCACCACAAGCGACCGGCCAGCATGCCCGAGGCATCGTCATAAGCCACAACCTGGCTATGATTGCCGATACCCAGCTGGCCCAGGGTTCGGCACAATGCGCGCGCATCGGGAAGCGGATGACGACCACCCGCAGCCGCGGAAACCGTTGCGGACAGCTGTTCATTGAGGTCCGCAAAGACCGCGCCCGGAATATGTCCGGCCTGCCAGGCAACGCGCCCGGCCGCAGGATCAAGCAGATTAAAGCGACAATCCACCACGATCAGATCGGGCCGATGCAAACGCCCGGCCAGTTCGCTGGCACTGATCAGATTGGAGTGCATACGCTGTGTATCTCGTTAGAGTTCCGGAGCGCGGCTTGTAACGCCCGCGCCGGTCACGGAAAATAGCAGGTTTTGCGCCTGCCTTCAGGAGCTTCCGAATGCAAAAAGTCCTTGTTTGCCTGAAACGCGTGGTGGATTACAACGTCCGCGTGCGGGTCAAGCCCGATCTTTCCGGCGTCGCCACCGAAGGGGTAAAGATGAGTATCAACCCCTTTGACGAAATTGCCCTGGAAGAGGCGTTACGACTTCGTGAAGCGGGTCAAGCCGAAGAAGTGATTGCCGTTTCTATCGGCAGCGAAGACTGTCAGCAACAGTTGCGCACCGGACTGGCCATGGGCGCTGACCGCGCGATCCTGGTGCAGACGGATGAAGCACTGGAACCATTGGCCGCCGCCCGCGCCTTGTTAAAACTGATTGAACGCGAACAGCCCGAGCTGGTCATCCTCGGCAAGCAGGCCATTGACGATGACTGCAACCAGACCGGGCAGATGCTCGCGGCCCTGTGGGGCCGACCCCAGGCAACCTTTGCCTCGAAACTGGAACTGGCTGACGGCAAGGCTACGGTAACCCGCGAAGTCGATGCCGGGCTGGAACTCATCGAGGTCGATTTACCGGCGGTGATTACCACCGACCTGCGCCTGAATGAGCCCCGCTACGTGAAGTTGCCTGACATCATGAAAGCGAAGAAAAAGCCGCTGGAACATCTGGCCCTGGCTGATCTCGGCGCCGACACAGCCAGCCAGTTTTCTATCAGTGCCTACGCCCCACCGCCTGAACGCGCCAAGGGCATTATGGTTGAAGATGTTAACGGCCTGATCGTCGCATTGCGCGACAAAGGCCTGCTGAATTAACTCCCGGGACCCCTACGCATGAGTAAAGTTTTAATTATCGCTGAGCACGACGGCGAGACGCTTAATCCAAGCACGGCAAAGTGCCTGACTTGCGCCGGCGAACTCAACGCTGAAGCCATAGACATCGCGGTTTTTTCTGCTGCGCCTGAAACAGTTGCCAGCGCCGCGGCCAAACTGGCCGGCGTCAGCACCGTTCGAACGATTACCCGGCCAGAGAATGCACAGCCCCTGGCGGCCACGCTGGCGCCGCAGATCGCTGCGCTGGCCGAGGGCTATGATTATTTGCTCGCGCCCTCCACGACCTTCGGCAAGGATGTCTTACCCCGCGCTGCAGCCTTGCTGGGCGTTGGGCAAATCAGCGATGTCATGGCGGTAGTCGGTGCGCGCAGTTTTCAGCGACCGATCTATGCCGGCAATGCCTTGATTACCGTGGACGTGCCGGACGGCCAGCTGATTGTCGCCACCGTGCGAGTCGCCTCTTATCGCGCCGCTGACGAAGGTGGCAGCGCAGCCATCGAAGCCGCCGAAGTGTCTGTCGAACTGCCTGGCCACAGTCGGTATCTGGAGCTTAAGTCCGGCGGCGGTGACCGACCCGATCTGCAGGCCGCCCGGGTGGTCGTGTCGGGCGGCCGCGGGGTTGGCAGTGCCGACAATTTCGCCCTGCTGTATCAGCTGGCCGACCATCTCGGCGCCGGCGTCGGGGCTTCACGAGCGGCAGTAGATGCCGGTTACGTGCCCAACGAGATGCAGGTGGGGCAGACGGGCAAAATCATATCGCCGGAGCTGTATATGGCTTTCGGTATATCCGGTGCGATCCAGCATCTGACCGGCATCAAGGATGCCGGCACCATCGTCGCCGTGAATAAAGACGCCGAGGCGCCCATCTTCGAGATTGCTGACATTGGCCTGGTGGGTGACCTGTTCGCGGTTATTCCGGAACTTGAGAAACAATTGGGCGGTTAATTCGCTCGATTTCAAGTCGTGCTCAGCAACGCCAGCGCGCCCGCGAGCACCGTCAATATCTGGTTGCTGAGCCTGGCCAGCGCCCTGTCGCCGTTCGGCATGGTCGTGGTGGTGCCGACCCTGGGCGAGCTGGCGCGCAGTTTCGACATCAGCTTCGGCGAAGCCCAGTTCCTGATCTCCGCCTACCTGTTCGGTCTGGGCGTCGCACAACCGTTCAGCGGACTGCTCTGTGATCGGCTCGGCCGACGTCCTGTGCTGCTGGGTGGCTTCGCGCTATTCGTAGTCGCGAGTCTCGCCTGCGCTTTCGCCGACAATCTGTCGTTGCTCATCCTGATGCGCTTCCTGCAGGCCGTCGGCGTCAGCGTCGGTACCGTCGCTACCCGGGCGATTGTTCGCGACACCCACGATGAAGCCGGCACCGCACGGGCACTGGCCACCATTGCGGCGGCCATGGGCATCGCACCGGTCGTGGCACCGATCATTGGCGGCGTATTGGGCGAAATGGCCGGCCCGCAGGCGGTTTTCCTGGCCAGTGCCGTGCTCGGCGGACTGGTCTGGCTGAGCATCCTCGGCAGACTCACAGAAACTCGCCCGCCCGGCGTTGTCGCCGCGTCGAAACAGGCTAACTTGCTGGACGACTACAGGCAGCTGCTCTCGTCCCGGTTGTTTATGGGCTACACGCTGATGTTTGGTTTCGTGCAGGGCGGCTTTTTCTGTTTTCTCGCCGTGGGCGCGGCGGTGTTCGAAACAGACCTCGACATGGGGCCGAGAGGATTTGGCCTGATCTGGGGATTGATGGCACTGGCCTATGTAGCCGGCGCCAGCCTGGCCAATCCCCTCACGGCTCGCATGGGTATGCGCCGGGTCATTTACCTCGGCATGGGCCTGACCTTTGTGGCCGGCTGGGGCACCTATATCGCTGTGCTAGTTCTTGGCGTGCACTTCTACAGCCTGGTGCCCATGCTCGCACTGCTGACTGCCGCCAGCGGCCTGGTGATCCCCGGCTCCATGGCCGGCGCGGTCAGCTACCGACCCGAGATTGCCGGCACGAGCTCGGGACTTTCCAGCGCGCTCGGGCTGGTTTTGAGTGGCACTTTCAGTATTGCCGCCGGATCACTCTACAGCGGCAGTTTTCTGCCCGTTGCCATGCTGATGGGCGTCGCTGCGAGCCTCACGGCCCTGACCGGCTGGATGATTCGGCCGATCAGAACCGCGGCATAGTTCGCAGGCGGTCAGCGCCCGCTCAAATAGAAATCACACAGCGATGAAAAATCGCGCTGTAAAACTAAGATCTTTAGCCACCGGGCCTGGACGGCCCGGTGGCATCTCAACTGCAACCCGGTGCGGTGCTTAGAGTCCAGCCAGGATCGAATCCGCCGAGCTGACTTTAAATTCGCCACCGGCCTCAACCTCAACTTTTTCCGCCACGCCGTCATTCACCACCAGTGCAAAACGCTGGCCGCGCTGACCCATGCCGAAGCCGCTGGCATCAAGCCCCAATCCGAGTGCTTTGGTATAGGTGCAGTTGCCATCGGCCAGCATCAGCACATGATCGCCGGCATTCTGATCTTTGCCCCAGGCGTCCATCACGAATACATCATTCACCGACATACAGGCGATGGTGTCGATACCTTTGGCTTTCAGCGCGGCAGCCTGGTCTACATAGCCGGGCAAATGCTTCATCGAGCAAGTTGGCGTGAAAGCACCGGGCACCGAAAACAAAACGACTTTTTTGCCGGCAAATAGTTCATCCGTAGAAATACTGCCGGGACCCTCACTGGTCATGATGCCAAAGCTGCCCGCAGGCATTTTTTCGCCGACTTGAATACTCATGAAATTCTCCTGGAAATCGCGCTGAGCGTTATTGTTTTGGGCGGGCGAGCCGCCTGAGCGCCGTATTGTACAGATTCCGCGTGCTCCGGTGACCCGTCGTGTAGCCGATCAGCGCAGCAAAAACAGCGACAGGGCCGGCCAGAAAGTAACCACCACCAGGCCCGTCAACATCAGGAACAGGAAGGGTATGACTGCACGACAGATAGTCCAGAAATCTTCACGGAATGCGGTCATGGCCACAATCAGGTTCAGACCCAGCGGCGGCGTCAGGTAGCCGATCTCCAGGTTGACCACCATGATGATGCCAAAGTGCACCGGATCGATGCCCTGGGCCTCGGCGAGTGGCTGCAACATGGGCGAGAGGATCAATATGGCTGAGCCGATATCCATCACACAGCCCAGCAACAGCAGGAACAGGTTCATGCCGACGAGCAGCGCCACCGGGCTGTCCAGCCGGCTGCTGAGGGCGGTTACCAGCATTTCCGGCACCTGCTCGTAAGTCAGGAAAACGTTAAGGCTCAGCGCGATCATCAGCACCGGAAATAATGAGCCCAGCAGCTTGGTGGTCTGGCCCACCACCGCATACAAACCCTGGAAGCCCAGCTCGCGATACACCACCATTTCTATAAACAGGGCATATACCACCGCCACCGCCGCCGATTCGGTGGCGGTGAAGTAGCCGCTGTAAATACCGCCAAGAATCAACACCGGCATCAACAAGGCCCAGATGCCCTGGCGGAAAGACTCGCGAACCTCGCTGCCATTCCAGCGCCCGCCGCGAAAATGTCGATTGGCCACCACCGCATAAATAACCATCAGCGTGGTTAGCAGCAAGGCCGGGCCGATGCCGGCAATAAACAGGTCAGCAATGGAAGTTTGCGTCATGACGCCGTAAAGAATCAGCGGGATACTCGGCGGCACAATGATGCCCAGGGTGCCTGCGGCACAAATAGCGCCGAGGGAGAAGTTGCGCGGATAGCCCGCATCGCGCAGCGCCGGATACATGACCGTGCCCACGGCCAGCAAGGTGACGGTGCCCGACCCGGAAACGGCCGCAAACACGGCGCAGGACAATACCGTGGCGATGGCCAGACCGCCGGGTACCGGCGCGCTGACGGCGCTCATCAGACGAATCAGGCGCTGTGCCATCACGCCGCGCGACATGATATTGCCGGCCAGGATATACAGCGGGATCGACAGCAGAACTTCCTTGTTGGCCGCGTCCCAGGCGTCGATAACGATATTCGCCACCACGCCGTCGCCCCACACCAGGTAAGCGTAAGCCGTCACCACGCCAAGAATGACCATCAGGTTCTGGCGCAATGCCAGCAATACCAGGACGATTAGCGGTAATGCAATGACGCCCATGCTCAGTCCAGCGAGCCTGAGCCGGTCAGCGCTGCGCCAGACGAAGCTTCATCGGGACGCAGCGCCGGGTACAGACCAAACAGCGTGTGGCGTAGCGCAGCCAGAGAAAACACCAGCGGAATAACGGCCTGCACGGGCCAGACCAGGGTGCGCAGCACCGCGGAGCGCTCCTGCAAGGCAAAGGTTTCGGCCACCACATTGAAGGCCACCCAGGCGAACACCCCGCAGAAAGTCGCCATCAGGAACTCTTTCAGGCGGCTGACCAGCGGATCCCAGCTCGCCGGCAACCAGCTATCGGCAAAGCGCGGGCGCAAATGTGCGCCATCCGCTGAAGCCAGTCCGATGCCGAACATGACCACAATAATGTTGGCATAGACCCCGGCCTGCCGCGCCCAGTGAATGCCCGTGCCACTGAATTCGCGGCTCACTACATCGCCGAAAACCACGCCGATCATCAGCAAGAAAGCGACAAAGGTCACCGCCCGTTCAAACCGGCCACAGGCACTCAGCCAGCCCCTGGCCCATCCGGGTGCTGCGCTCACAAGCAAAATCCTGCCAGATAATTAACTTTACAAAGTGATTTCAAGTTCTTGTTCTTTATAATTTATTGGCCTTATCTTCGGGATAAACCAGCTAATCACCGCGGCGGACAGAAATTGCGTGATACCGACGGCAGCAAACACGGGCAGGTACCCATAGCCATCCACGGCCCAGCCTACCGCGGAATTGAACACGACACCGCCCATGGCGCCCACGGCGCCGAATAGACCCCAGGTGGTAGCCACCTGGGTCGATGGATAGATATCCGCCGGCAGGGCGAACAGGTTGGCTGCTTTGCCCTGAATGGCGAACATCGCCACACCAATCAGCGCAATGGCCAGATACGGCGAATCCACCCAAACTGCCGGCAAGGTCGCCAGCACCATTAGAGCCCCGGCCCAGATCAACAGTTTACGCGAGCGATCCAGACTCATTCCTCCGTCAATCAAACGCCGTCCGAGCCAGCCACCGCCGAGCGAACCGAGGTCAGCCGCCAGGAATGGAATCCAGGCAAACACAGCGATTTGCATGATGTCGAAACCGCGTTCCTGGGACAGATACAAGGGCAACCAGAAGACGAAAAAATAGAACGCGCCGTCATTCATAAAGCGGCTCAGCATCAATGTCCACATGGTCGGCTGACGCAACACCTGGCCAACGCTGATGGTCGGCAACTCGGCATCGTCTCCATCCGCGGGCTGGTCAGCAAGTATCAATTCCCGCTCGGCGGCGCTGACCCGTGGATGGGTTTCCGGCGGATGATAGAAACGTTGCCAGACCCACAACCAGATAAATCCGGCTGCGCCGGGAATCAGAAAAGCCCACTGCCAGCCGAAGCTGAGAATCAGCCAGCCGAGCAATGGCGGCGCCAGGACCGCGCCCAGGCCCGGACCGACGAATACGATACCAACCGCCAGCGATCGCTCCGAAGCCGGGAACCACTGCGATACAGACTTCAGGGCGGCCGGGAAATTGGCGGCCTCGGCCAAACCCAGCAGCGAGCGCAAGCTGAGAAAACTCCAGAATCCGCGGCCCGCCGCGCACAGCATACCGGCCAGGCTCCAGGCCACGACGGCGATGCTGAAGGCTCGCTTGACGCCGATCCGGTCGACGATTGGCCCAACCACGACATGGCCGATGGCGTAGGCGAACAGGAATGCCGAGCCAATAAATCCGAATTCGGTATTACTCAGCTGAAACTGCTCGACGATTACCGGGCCGGCCACGGAAAACGCCTGGCGATCGATATAGTTCACCGTGGTGATCAGGCACAGCAAAATCGCCATCTGCCAGCGCACGGCCAGGAACCGGTTCAGCAAGGGCTGAGTCCCCTGGCGGCATCAGAAGCCGGGACAATTACCGGTAACATCAGACTGTATCGCCCGGCGCATGTTCACCCGGCTGCCAGCCTCTGCCGGCCAGGCGCGTCTCGGCAAATGCCAGTGGCGCATCTTCCAGCGGCGTGGCGAGACTCGCATTCCAGCGATTCAGAAAACCGAACAGACCGATGACCCCGGCGATTTCAAGAATCTGCTGATCGTTGAAATGCGCCTTCAAATCCGCAAAGTCGGCATTGCTCACGCCACTGGGTGACTGACCTGCGCCGCGCGCATAGGTCAGCGCTGCGCGTTCCGCAGGACTGAATAGCGGGCTGGTGAGGTAGTCCCACACTGCCGCCTGCTTCTCCGCATCCATGCCGTCCTGCTGCATGCCATGCGCATTGTGGGCGACGCAATACTGGCAACCGGCCGCCGAACTGGTGATCAGTGCAACCATGCGTTTCAGCTCCATCGACACGCTGCCAGGCACAAATACGGCACCCACCAGACCGGACATGGCTTGCAGTAACTCCGGCCAGCGAGCCATGATCAGGACATCGTTGGGCCTGAAGCCCATGGTTTGTTCCGCGTAGTCGAAGACCGCCCGCATATTGTCCGGCAATTCGTCCACCGTCAGTGGTTCTAGTCGTGCCATCTGGAGTCTCCCGTTAATGAATCCCCTGCCCCGCAGCGAATCTAAACAACCCGCGTGCAGATGCCAACGTCGGTTTACTGTTTCCCGCGCTGCCGGTCTGCTGGCTGGCCTCATTTTCCTGGCCGCTTGCGGCGAAGCGCCGAGCACGGACGAACAGCTGGTCAGGGTTGGATCCTTGTCTGCGCCAGGTACACCCTGGCACGATGAATGGCTGCGCTTCCAGGAAACTTTTGAAGCCAGGCCCCGCACCGGCCTGAAACTCAATATGTTCCTGACCGGCCAGTTAGGCAGCGAGGAAACAGTGCTATCCAATCTGCGCCGTGGCCGGGTGCAGCTGGGCGGCTTTTCTCTGCATGGCCTGGCGTCCGTGGTGCCGGAACTGAGTGTGCTGCTGGCACCCTATTTGTTCGAGTCGCGCGCCGAAGTTGACTTCATCATGGACAACTATCTGACCGACATTTTCACGCGGCTGTTTGCCGAGCAGGGAATTACCCTGCTGCGCTGGAGTGAAGTGGGCTGGAACCACGTGTTCTGTCGTGAGCCCGTGACTTCGCCGGCGGATATAAAAGGTATGAAAATTCGCGCCTCCAGCGCCATCGGACCGCAGGAGTTTGCGCGTCGGGTCGGCGCAGACAACGTGCCGGTCAACTACGCTGAGCTGATTACCGCCCTGCAAACCGGTCTGCTGGATTGCGGTCAGGGCGGCGTGGGTCTGTATGCGCTGAGCGGCGCTGCTCAGGAAGCTCCCTACCTGACACTCACCTACCACATCTTTGACACGGGCCTGATAGTCGCTAATCAAACCTGGCTGGACAGCCTGCAAGGCGCGCAACGCGATGCCCTGCTCGGCAGCCTCGAACCCACCGATATTGGCCGCCGGAATTTGCGCGCAGCACTGGCCGATCTGCAGGAGAACCGCCTGGGCGAACTGGGCGTTATTGTGCATACGCCTAGCGACACGCAGGCCGCTGAATGGCGGAACGCCACTCAAGGCAGTCATGCCGCCGTGGTCGCTGAAACTGGCGGCCAGGCCGGCGAAGTCTACGCGCTGATCTTGGCCGGCAAACAAGCCTTCGCTGAACAGGCAGCGCCAGAATCAGCTAACGCTCAATAAGGCAGCTGTTCACCACTATAGGCAGTGACATGGCCGAGGCTGTTGACGCTCAGACCGGCAATCACCTCGCGCACGCCCTGCACCGCCGTCTCGCTATCCAGTTCTGCCTGTGGCCCACCCATACCGGTGCGCGCCCAGCCCGGATGTATGGCCACGGCAATGATGCCGCGCGGTTTCAGATCGATACCCATGGAGTGCATCACCGCATTCACGGCAGCCTTGCTGGAACGATAGGCATACAAACCACCAATGTTGTTAAGACCCATGCTGCCGAGCATGCTGGTGGTGGTGACGATCTTGCGCTGCTCGCTGGCAGCTACGTGTTCAACGAAGGCTTCAGCCATCTTCATTGGGCCCATGACATTGACGCGATATACCTGCGCCCAGTCGTCGAAGTCAGAGCGCCCGAATGACTGTGCTTCGACACCACCCTCGGCAAACCCAATTCGTCCGAACATGCCCGCGTTGTTGAGCAGCACATCAATGGCCTGGCCTCTTAGCGCTGCGGCGAGCGCATCGATTTGCTGATGATCGGCCACATCCAGCTTATGCAAAGACAGTCGTGCTTCGCTGGCAGCCATCGCGGTCAGCGTATCGCCTGCTGTGCGACTGCAGGCGAATACACGCCAGCCGTCCTGTAAATACTGGCGTACGAAATCCAGACCCAGACCACGATTAGCGCCGGTTATCAGTACTGAGCTCACGCTTGTCTCCATTTCTTAGGGGTTGCTGATGATAAAGCGCCGGCCGACGCCACCACGAGCTTTGCCTGCGTCGACCGCTGGGCGAATCCGGCCCCGCCCGGCTTGATCGGCCGGAGGCCGGAAGGCTATTCTGATCAACTAATCTGACTACAGGAATTGACCATGAGTGCGGCCGCCGAGACCTTCGCCCCCTCCTCGCAGACCCAGGAATACCTGGCCGGCGAGCATAATCTTCTGATCGACGGGGAGCGTGTCCCGGCAGCATCGGGTGAACGCATCGAAGTGTTTGATCCCGCTACCGAAAATCTGATCACCACCGTGGCCGGCGCCGGCCCCGAAGATATCGATCGAGCCGTGGCCGCCGCGCGGCGCGCGTTCAAGGGTGAATGGTCGACGATGACCTCCTACGAGCGGGCCGGAGTCATGTTCCGCTTTGCCGAGGAAATCGAAGCACATTTGCCGCTGATTGCCGAAGTCGAAGTGCTTGAGAACGGCCTGCCGCGGATGATTTCCGAGTTCACCATCATGAAGTTCGGCGCTGAATTCATGCGCTATTTCGCCGGCTGGACCACCAAGATTCATGGCCTGACCATTCCGGTTTCACCCATGGACTCGCGCAACGGCGAAACGCTGACCTACACGCGCAAGGAACCCATTGGCGTCGTCGGCGCCATCATTCCCTGGAATGCACCGCTGGCCATGGCGATTCTCAAGCTGGCACCCGCCCTGGCAACGGGTTGCACCATAGTGCTGAAGCCCGCCGAACTGACCCCGCTGACGGCACTGTTACTCGGTGAGCTGGCGCATAAAGCCGGCATTCCGAAGGGTGTCGTAAATGTGGTGCCGGGCTACGGGCATAGCGCCGGAGCGGCACTGGCCGAGCATCCGGATGTCGACAAGATCTCTTTCACCGGCTCCACAGCCGTTGGCAAGCAAATCATCAAGGCCTCGGCCGGGAACCTGAAAAAAGTCACCCTGGAGCTGGGCGGCAAGTCGCCGTTCGTGGTGTTCCCCGATGCGAACCTCGAACAGGCTATTCCCGGCGCCGTGCGCGGCGCTTTCTTCCTGCAAGGGCAGAACTGCATGGCCAGCACACGCCTGTTTGTGCATGAAGACGTTTTCGAGCCTATGGTCGAAGGCATCTCGGCCATGGCCGGCGGCATGCAACCGGGTCCCGGTCTGAAGCCAGGCTCGATGCTGGGACCCTTGATCTCCGAACAACAGCGCGAACGTGTGCTGGGATATATCGAATCCGGCAAGCAATCCAGCGCCGAACTGCGCTTCGGCGGCGAAGCACTGCCGGGACGCGGCTACTTCGTGCAACCGACCGTGTTTGGCCGCACCAATATGGATATGAAAATTGCGCGCGAAGAAATCTTCGGCCCGGTGATGTGTGTCCAGTCGTTCAGCGATTCGGAACTGCAAGCGGTTGCCGATGAGGCCAACAACACGATTTACGGTTTATCCGGTAGCGTCTGGACCAAAGATATTTCCGTGGCCCACAAGATGGCGGCAAAAATTGACTCCGGACAGGTTTCCATCAATTGCCACGCAGCCGTGGACCCGGCCATCCCGTTTGGCGGCAACAAGCAGTCGGGCTGGGGTCGGGAATTTGGTCAGGAGGGCCTGGAGCCCTATCTGAAGACTAAGGCGACGACGGTCCTGTTCTAGTCTTCGCGACGATTACCAGTCAACGCTGCTGCCGAAGCGATCTATGAAGCGACCGCTGTCGGCAGCGGCCAGTGTTGCGAAAGTCCGCTGCTGATCCCGCACGCTGTCGACGGGATCAACGACTGCGTCCGGACCACCGAGGTCCGTGCGACACCAGCCCGGCGCCATGGCGACAACAATGACGTCCGGCCATTCCACCGCCATACCCTTGCTGAGCATATTCAGGCCCGCCTTGCTGGAGCGATAGGCGTGCGAACTACCCTGGCTGTTGTTGCTGATCGAGCCAAGATCACTGGACATCATCACCAGCAGCGGGCGCTCTGCCAGGCGCAGGCAATCGGACAGAGCCACGGCCACACGGAATGGCGCGAGCAGGTTCACCTCGAGCATATTGCGCCAGATGTCGTAGTCCATATTGGCCAGACTCTGATAGGCCAGTCCCGCGGGCGCACCCTGGGGACCGAAGGTACCAGCGTTATTCAGCAGCACGTCGATGCGCTGACCGGCCAGTTCTTCCGCCAGTGCATCGACAGCGGCAAAGTCGGTGACTTCCAGCGCCAGTAGTTTTACGCGCCCGGGATATTCCGCGCTCAGCGCCTGCAGGGCCGTCGCCTGCTCAGGCCGACGCGCGCAAGCCAGCACTTGCCAGCCGGTACTGGCGTATTGACGCGCATGTTCCAGACCGATGCCGCGATTGGCACCGGTAATCAGGACCGTACCGGCGGAACTCATTCCGTCGTTACCCGATCACCCGCGGCGGCCGGCTCACCAAACATCATGCGGTGGAAGAACTCACTGCTTAGCAGGTTGGCCGGATAGCGTGCTGGTGGCGGCGAAAGCGCATCCAGTTCAGCCAGCTGCGCAGCATTCAGAGTGACTTCGGCTGCCGCCAGGTTGTCCTGCAATTGTTCCAGGTGACGGGCACCAATGATGGGCACTACCGCAACCTGACTGCGCTGACGCAGCCAGGCCAGGGCTAACTGCGCACTGCTGCAGCCAATCTTTTCAGCTTGCCGGGCCAGGCCTTCGGCAACGGCGCGCTTCTCGTCTGTCAGCGTGCGTGCGCCCATGGGGCCACTGCTGAGTCGGGCGTCGGCGCGCGCGGCCGGATCAGCAGCCGCATTAAATTTGCCTGTGAGCAGGCCGCCTGCCAGCGGACTCCACGGGGTAAGCGCCATATTCTGGGCCGCTGCCAGTTCGAAAAACTCGGGCTCAATGCCACGCTCAGCGAGGTTGTAATGCATCTGCATGGCCGTAAACGGTGTCATATTGCGCTCCGTGGCCAGGGTATTCGCCGCGGCAATCACCCAGGCTGGTGCATTACTGATACCGATATGCAGCACCTTGCCGAGACGCACCTGGTCATCCAGCGCACGCATTACGTCAGCCAGCGGCGTACTGGCATCCCAGCCGTGAATCCAGAACAGATCCAGATAGTCCGTTTGCAGACGCTCAAGGCTGGCATTCAGGGCCTGCACAAGATTTTTACGGTGGTTGCCGCCGGCGTTGGGATCGTCCGGGCGTGTATTCAGTGTGTACTTGCTGGCCAGCACCAGGTAATCGCGCTCTGCTGCAATCAAACCGGCAAGAATCTTTTCACTGGTACCGCGGTTATAGATATTCGCGGTATCGATGAAATTGCCGCCGGCGCTGATAAAGGCCTCAAAAACAGCACGGCACTCTGCCTCCGGGGAACCGATGCCCATTTCCTCGCCAAAGGTCATTGCGCCAAGACAGAATTCCGAAACCATCAGCCCGCTGTGGCCAAGTCTTAGGTATTTCATATTCGCTCCTTCGCGATCCGGATCAGCTTTGCATTGCCACCCCAAACCCGTAAAAATCCGCCGCAAGATTATCCGCAGCACATAGCAAAGGAGATTATGGCGCATGGAAACTGAAGCAACGAGTATGGGTATCGATCTGTCCAGTATAGATATGAGCCTGCTCATTTCATTTGGCTATCGCTTGCTGGCTGCCGCCGCCATTTTCATCATTGGTCGCTGGGTGGCCAAAATGCTGACTAATGTGGCCCGGCGCATGATGGCCAAGGCCGGCATTGAAGACACGCTGGAACGCTTCCTGGGCAATATTCTGTACACCGTTTTACTGGCCGTGGTGGTAATCAGCAGTATTAACCAGCTCGGTGTTGAAACCACCTCACTGCTGGCGGTGCTGGGTGCCGCCGGCCTGGCCGTCGGCCTGGCTTTGCAGGGATCGCTGTCGAATTTTGCTTCAGGCGTGCTGATCGTCGCATTCAAGCCCTATAAAGTCGGTGACTTCATCGAGGCCGGCGGGGTAACCGGCGCGGTCATCGAGGTACAAATATTTACTACGGTACTGAAGTCTGGTGACAACAAGAAAATCATTGTGCCGAACAGCCAGGTGATGGCGGGTGAAATTATCAATTACTCGGCCAATGAACACCGGCGCGTCGATCTGGTGGCCGGCTGCGGATACGATGACGATCTGGATAAGGTTAAACGCGTACTGACAGAGATCGTTGAGGCAGACGAGCGAGTGTTAAAAGAGCCTGCGCCAACCGTCGCTGTATCAGAGCTGGCCGATAGCAGCGTGAATTTCGTGGTGAGGCCCTGGGTGAATAGCGGCGATTATTGGGGCGCGTATTTTGACCTGACGGAACAAATCAAAAAACGTTTTGATGCCGAAGGCATCGCCATCCCCTACCCTCAGCGTGACGTTCACGTCTACCAGCACGGCGCCGATCAGTAAATCTGCAAACTGCCCGGCAGCATTCGCGGCCGGGCAGTTAATTAACGCGTCATACGTAGCAGGTATTCAAGAATTCGCCGCTCCCGTTCGGGATCATTCTCGTAGCCAATCATGGGCGGAAAGCGCATGCGGTTGCCCGGCACCATCTCGCCGGAATTGGCAATAAAAGCGGCCATACTTTCCGGCGTCCAGACCAGGCCATTCTCCTGCGCCTTCAGGAATGCACCGGAGTAGGAAAAGCCTGACACCGTCGCCGCAGGCTTACCGAAGATACGATGCAGATTCGGGCCTACCCGGTGCTCGCCGCCGGCTTCCAGCGTGTGACAAAAACGACACCAGGTAAAAGCCTGCCGCTGGGATTCCAGTTCCTCGGCAGAAATTTCAGCCGCTGGTACTGCGTAGTAGTCGGGTAAATCCAGACCCGTCAGTAACTCTTCAACGCGCTGCTCAGATACCTGGTAATCGGAACCAAAGGGCAGAACGCCGAACCACAAGTAAGGGAAGTAAAGGGCGAAACCCAACAGAGCAAGCAACGCGAGACTGTGAAAAATTCTTGCACCGAACGAAACGCTTTCAGGGGATCTATTTTCTGTGCTCATACCTAGACCCTCGCGCCGGGAAACAGCCGTAACAGGCCACTGCGATAGCGCAGGTGCTGATAAACGCCAAATACCAGCCAAACACCCACCAGCATCAGATAATAAAAACCCAGCGAGCTATGCAAATAGCCGAAAGTCTTGCGCACCGCATCGCTTTCACCGAACGGCGACGCAATGGTCAAGCCAAACATCACAACCTCGCGGTCGAATTCGCCCCAGCCATAAATCAAACCGACGGCGCCGGTAATCACGAAGGTCAGGTAAAGCGCCGCCAACAAGGCACGGTTAAAACCGAATGAATTGACAGGCAGCCCTGCCGGTGGCCTGGGTGCCGGTCGCCGTAACATCCAGCTCAAACGCCAGATTGTCAGGACGATGAAGATCAACCCAAAAGTATCGTGAAAAGCACGCATCCCGGCACGCTCATCCAGAGGCAATCGCGGCAGGCTGACGATGTTGTATAGCAGCACCAGGAAGGCGATGGCGATGACCCAGCCAAATATCGCCTCATCGCGGCGCTGGCGACCCGGCATCGAAACCTCAGACATGCAAATCCCCCAATTAACACCGACCTTGCAGCGCCGGCGGCGTATGTTAGCTCACCGTCTGAGGCTTGCCGAATCAAGCACAGACCACGACGATACGGCCCCAAGCCGGATTCGAAAAAAGCCGAGCACACCGATGCTTAGCAGTTGTATCTAAATGTAACGTTCATAAGAACAGCACTTGTGGGGGACCACAGGACCGACTATATTCGACCACCTGTCGGACAATAAGAGCATTACAAGCAGATGAGTTCCACTCGACCAATTCGCGCTCTACTGCGGGGCCTCGAGGTTCTGCACGTACTGAACCAGCACAATGGCGCCACGGTTTCCGAAGTCGCCGCTGCGATCGATCTGCCGCGCACCACCACCTATCGCATTCTCGAGACCTTGTGCGTCGCCGGCTATGCCTATCGTGCGGCCAGCGACGAACGCTACCGCCTGACCATCATGGTGCGCGGGCTAAGCGATGGTTTTGATGACGAAGCCTGGGTTACACAAATCGCACGGCCGTTTATGTATGAGCTGTGCCGCGACATCGTCTGGCCGGTGGCCATCGCAACGCTGTCAGGCTCCAGTATGCTGATACGCCAGACCACAGATCATGAGAGCCCGCTGGCCGTTGAAAAGCGCGGGCCGGGCTTCAGGGTGCCTCTGCTGGCGTCAGCCTCAGGCCTTGCCTACCTGGCCTTCTGCCCCAAGGAACAGCGCGACACCTTGCTGGATGTGTTATCCAAGTCAAAGCGTGAGGCTGACAAGGCGGCACGCAATAAGAGCAAGGTCTACGAAATACTGCTTGAGGCGCGCAAACGCGGCTTCGCCATGTCGCGGCGCGAAAGACGGGTATCTGACGAAATCAGTGTCTCTGTGCCGATCTTCGCCGAGGACCGCCTGCTGGCGACGCTGACCACACGATTCTCAATTACCGCCGTAGAACCTGGCGAGGCGGAAAAGCGCTTTGTGCCTAAACTCAGAGGCTTGGCGCAGACCATCGGCGAGCAATTTGTCGATCAGCATTCTAATGATGCGCTGGTGTCGATACCCACCGGACCGGCAGACGGTAGCGACTGAACCGGACGCATAAAAAAGGCCTAACTCGTTTTTTCAACGAGTTAGGCCATTTTCCTTATCTAGACTCTAGCTGTATCAGGCAGCTTTACGGCGTGCCTTAGTTTTGCGCTTGGCCTTAGTCTTGGCTTTAGCCTTGCTCTTGGCTTTCTTCTTAGCCTTACGCTTAGGCTTGGCCACGTCCGCATCGAGGAACCAGGTCTGGAATTCCGGCGTTGTCGGCGGCTCCATTCCCGTTTCTTTCTTGCAGCGCTTCTTAAGCTCAGCGATGGTGCCGCCCTTATCGAACAGCTTGGTGCGGCCGCGCTTCTTGCTCAAGCGTGCACGCAGCGCCGTGGTCTTCTTCTCGTCGACCTCGCCTTTCTTGTTGATCACCACGCCATAGCGCTTGGCGCCGTCCACGCTAACCAGTCCGGCCGCTACATCGAAGGCCACCTGTTCTGCGGGCCGC
>CAWKLL010000042.1:0-30862 GCA_963850255.1 uncultured Gammaproteobacteria bacterium | reverse complement strand
AAGCGCTCACCGAACGCCGCAGCGATTGTATGCCTACGCCCGTGAAGCAGAGAGCCGCGGACTCAGGGTGATTATCGCCGGCGCCGGCGGTGCAGCACATTTGCCGGGCATGGTGGCGGCCCTGGTAACACTACCGGTGATCGGTGTTCCGATCAGCGCTACGCGGATGGACGGCGAGGATGCCCTGCTATCGATTGTGCAAATGCCGGCTGGAGTACCCGTAGCCACGGTGGCCATCGACAACGCCACCAACGCCGGCATACTCGCAGCACAGATGCTGGGCACCGGCGATGAAGAGATTCGCGATCGCATTCGCGCGTATAAGCGCACGCTGGAGAAGTCGGTGCTGGAGAAAGCCGCGCGGATAACGCGAATCGGCTAACAGCCCGAGTCTTCCCGGCCAGGCTGAGCTATCTCCCGCCTTCACCGTCTGTTTTTTGCTCCATTGCCACATAGATTAGCGTCACTGTCAGGCGGAGATGCTGAGCGAAAATGGAACAGCCGCGATAAAAATCACGATAGCCTATGCAATCGTTTTTCTACTGGCGCACCCCGGCTTCGTAATTATCGATGGCGCGCCGACGCTTCTGTAGCTGACCTCGAGTTACTTGCCCGATCACGCGAACATACGCGCACCGCAGTAGTTTGCGTAGCCGGATACGCAGCGTCCTGGATTCGAAATAATCGAAGTCCCGACGCCTTTATCAGCGACTTGTTCCGATCATTGCATCCGGTAGTGTTAGTCGCAGTAATCTATTTGTCAACGGAGCTAATAAACATGGAAGTAAGAGTACAGACCCACAAGGTTGAGCTACCCGGTAAATCACGCACGGAACTGGCTGAACGGATTCAGCGTAGTTTTTCCAGGCTCAGTTCGCGGGTCGCGCGTTTGCACGTCACGCTGAAAGACATCAATGGCCCGCGCGGCGGGCGCGATAAAGTCTGTGTAATACGCGCCGAACTTCGCGATGGCGGCGAAGTCATGGTGGCAGATCGCAGTTCCCGCTTGGAGAACGCCTTGATGCGCAGCCTGCGACGCGGTCGCGGGCTGATTGATCGCGAAGTTCACCGCCGCCAGGCCCTGAAGCGCAAGCGCCAACCGCAGCATTACCCGGCAATGGCCGGCCCTGCGCAAGTATGAACGGCCGCAGCGCAGCCTCGCGCCAGACCTGAACTGCAGGCTACACATCACTTCAACCAAAAAATCACTAAAAGGAATTCCATACGATGCGTTATTTGAGCTTGCCGGCAGCCACAGCGTTGCTCATCGCGTTTTTCACCGCAGTCCCATTGGCAGCTGCACAACAACGCATTGAGCTCCGCGACCCGCTGCGCGGCGTGACCTTCTATTCCGTACAGTTGAGTGACGGCGCCATCAACAGCCACAAGGTCACCAGCGGAAAATTCAGCGACAGCGACAGTTTGACCATTGGGCTCAGCGCCATGGTGATGAATGGCGCCAAGGCCGATCAGGAATACATTTTCTGGGTACGTCACGCTGGTCGCCGCTGGCTGAGCTTCAGCGAGGGGAACCCGGTCAGCGTGCTTGCTGACGGTCAGCGCATGGCGCTCGAGCCATTGCGTGCATCCCAGCCCTCGATAGGACCAGCCAGTCAGTTCCTTGAGAAACTGGAATACCGTTTACCGGCCGCCGAACTGGAACAACTGGGCAACAGCAAACGCATTATGGTCGAACTGCTTGCCGATGATGGCAGTGTGCAGGTGGAGCTGGACGCAGACAGCATCGTCACGATCGCTGATTTCGCACAGTCCCCCGGCGACTAAAGCGGAGCTGGCAGGTTAGTCAGCAGTCTCTTCCACGTCGCCGTCCATCGCTGCATCCTGTTCAAGGATGTAGTAGAGCCGGCGCATGAAACCTGTCTGCCATTCATTGCGCTCAGCCAGATCAGTAAGCTCCGGCTCGAAGGCCTCGATGTCTGCCAGCGTGATACTGCCGCGCTCGGCCAGCAATTGCTCGATGGTGCGTTGACGATCTCGCAGTACGGCAACCTCGGCACCGAGCGATGAAACCATCGCCAGCAATTGATTGAGGCTGTGTTCAACATTGCCGGAGATAAAAACCGGTCGTTTGCCCTTGGCAGCCCGTTGAATAGTCATTATGCGGGCACCGTGGCAGAGAAAGCGGTAAAGGCCAGTCGCGCGGGCTTCCATTCTCCGTCGGGATTTTCCGGCGTCGGCGCCGAAAATATCAGCGCCGGTGTAATGCCGATTTCACTGTCATCGGGTGCAAATCCGGCCTTGGCCATCATCGCCGGCCAATCGAGATCATGCATACGCATCCAGAACGGTTCGTTGTTGTAATACGCGTCGCCGTCAAAAATGATTTTGGTGTAGATATCCGGCAACAGGCTGGGCGGCGGCAGGTCCAGGTGCAGCATTACACCGCCGGGCGCCAGCAGCCGTTTGCACTCATTGAGAATTGGCTGCACAGCCTTGGCCGAAGTCTCATGAAACATGATGTGTGAGACGATCAGGTCAAAACTGCCGTCTTCAAAATTGGTGTGCTCGGCACTCTGCTGACTGAAGTGAACTGCGCGACCCATGCTTTCGGCGCGCATGTGCGCATAGCGCAGCATCGCCGCACCCAGGTCAATGCCGTGCAGCTCCGCGTCCGGATAGGCATCGAGAAACGGGCCGGTTGGCCCACCGATGCCGCAACCCATGTCAAGAATGCGCTTGGGCTTCAGATCCGGAAATTTCTTTTTCAGGTAGGCCAGGCTGGTGTAGCCCAGGCCCTCGCCTTTGGGTCCGCTGCCACCAGGGCTGTAGAGATAACCGCCGCGGTCATACAAGGCGCCGGTAATAACGTCATCCTCGCCATGGTCAGCCTGGTAGTTGCCGGGCATGCAGTGAATATCAATAGCACTGACGTAGCGTGGGATTTCCAGCTCGGGATTCAGGCTTAGAGAACCAATGCCGCCGGGGCCGATCTCCCGGTAAGCCGCGGCCAGCGTCTCTTCATTCCGATCGAGGGTGTCGATCACGCTATTCCAGATCATTTCCTGGCTAATGCGATGCAGATCGGAGAAAGCCTGGTAGCTGGGCAACTTGAGAATTTCTGCCCGGGCCGTGCGCCGATCGTCCAGCGGCTTGCCTTCACGCGCCTCATATTCTGGTGCGACCTTGGCGTAAAACGCTTTTCCCACGGACTCGCGCATCGGCCCAAACAGGTAGCTGCGCAAACCCATCGCATAACGTTGACGCGCCAGTTCATCGTGGCTGGGGCGCGGAAATATCCCGTAATCCGTTTCACGTTTAGCGGCCATGGTTTGCTCCTGTCTGGACTAGGCTAGCCGGATACCTTAGCGGCAACGCGTGGCAGCTGTCGAGAGCCACTTGGGCGCACATCCGAAGCCTGCGGCCACCACGAAACCTCCAACTCGAAGGCTCACTTATGTCGATTTGCATGAAAAATCCTCAACCCTGCCACGGCTATCGGCATGCCTGAGGGCCCGGAAATACGCCGCGCCGCGGACCAGATTGCCAAAGTTCTGGTCAACCAGGTGATCGACGAATGCTTTCTCGCCTTCCCGCATTTGCAAGGTTACGAGAACCGGCTTCGTGGCTGCCGGGTAACCGCCGTCGATACGCGCGGCAAGGCTATGCTCACACGCTTCGACAACGACCTGACCTTGTACAGCCATAACCAGCTCTACGGCCGCTGGTACACGGGGCGACGTGCACGAATACCCGATACACGGCGCAGCCTTCGCGTGGCATTGCATACCGGCACGCATAGCGCGCGTCTGTACAGCGCCTCGGACGTTGATGTGCTGAACGTGGAACAACTGGCCGAGCATGCTTTTTTGCGTCGCCTCGGACCGGACATTCTTGACGACAGAATGGATGCAGACCAAATTGTTACCCGCTTGGGCAGCAATCGCTTTAGAGGTCGCTCGCTCGGCGGACTTTACCTTGACCAGTCTTTCCTGGCCGGCAACGGCAATTACCTGCGTTCGGAAATTCTGTTTAGTGCCAGGCTGCATCCCCGCCTGCGGCCCGTGGACCTGGGAACACAGCAGCGCCAGAGACTGGCGCGGGAAACGCTCAGGATTAGTCGCCGCTCCTATCGTACCCGTGGCATCACCGTCCCCGACAAGCTGGCACGCTCAGGCAAGGCGGAAGGCCTGAGCTACGAGAGCTACAGGTTCTGGGTGTTTGCCCGCGAAAGCCTGCCCTGCCGCCAATGCGGGACGCCAGTGGCTCGTATTGCGATGTCGAGCCGCAAGCTGTTCTATTGTCCCAGTTGCCAGCCGGCACCACCCTAGAGATCGCAAAGTCTCGACCTCCAGCAGCTGATATCTCGGCGCAGGCCTGTGCCAACAGCTGCATCACCCGCATAATGGCCGCAACGACGAACAAGCTGCCGCTGGTCCCTGTACGCATGATTTCAATCGAAAGCCGCAGCGGTTCAGGATTAACGCCGGACAATGGAATGACGTGGACCGACTAAACGAAGTCAGCCTGCCGACGCAGGAGCTAACCCGCTATCGAAAAGTGGTCGGGCAGGCGCGCGTCACCGAGGTGCGCAAGCTAGCCTCTGCTGCCCAGGCGCACCTCGCCGGCGGGGCCGTCTGGCATATCAATTCTACTGCCGTCGGCGGCGGCGTCGCCGAGATGCTGCCACCGCTGATCGGCTATTGTCGCGATCTCGGCATCGACGCACGTTGGTTGGTGATCAACGGGCCAGAGGAATTTTTTCGCGTCACCAAACGCCTGCATCACGCATTGCACGGCGAACCCGGTGATGGAAGTGCCCTGGACGAACAGGCACGCCGGATTTACGAAAAGACCTTACAGACCAATCTCAGTGAAGTCATGGCGCTGGTGCAGCCTGGCGACTTTGTCATCCTGCATGATCCGCAAACCCTCGGCCTGGCACCGGCCCTGGCAGAGCACGGCGCCAGGCTGATCTGGCGCTGCCATATCGGTCGCAGCGAATCCTGTGACGAGACCGACGCTGCCTGGGAATTTCTGGCGCCCTATTTACAGGCTATCCCCCGCTATATTTTCTCGCGACGGGAGTACGTACCCAATCACCTGGACCACGGAAAATCCGTAATCCTGGCGCCGAGCATTGATGCCTTTACCCCGAAGAATCAGCCCATGGCCGCGGCCAACGTGCGTGCCATCCTGATGCATACGGGCCTGCTGGCAGGAACCCCGGGTGATCGCAGTCGGCTGGGATTCAAGCGCGCCGATGGCGGGCCCGGCCGGGTCGATCGCTTTGTCGATGTTGTCCGTTGTGGTCCACCGCCGGGACCCGATATACCCCTGGTGGTCCAGGTTTCACGCTGGGACACACTGAAAGACCCTGTCGGTGTGCTGCACGGCTTTGCCCGCTGGCATACCCAGCGCCGGGGCAGCCGCGCCGAACTGGTGCTGGCCGGGCCGAGTGTAAAGGCCGTAGCCGATGACCCCGAAGGCCCGGCCGTGTTTGCAGAAGTGTTCGCGGCCTGGTGCGCCCTGCCCCACGAACAACGCAGCCGGGTCCACCTGGCCATGCTGCCGATGGTGGATGTTGATGAAAATGGCGCCATCGTCAACGCGCTGCAACGGCATGCCCGCGTGGTTGTGCAAAAGAGCCTGCGTGAAGGTTTTGGCCTGACGCTTACCGAAGCCATGTGGAAGCGCCGCGCTGTAATCGCCAGCCGCATCGGCGGCTTGCAGGATCAGATAGAGCACGCTCACAACGGCCTGTTGCTGGATGACCCGCGAGAACCGCTGGAGTTTGTGGCAGCGCTCAACGAATTGCTGGACGACGAACTACACTGCCGGCGCCTGGGGGATGCAGCCGGGGAAACGGTCAAGGAACATTACCTGGCCATTCGCAGCCTGCGCGACCATCTGCAGCTGATTCTCGACGTGGTTTCTGCAGAAGACTAGGGCCCGCGTAAAACTCAGCGCTTGTGATCGATGAGCACCTTGCCTATGTGGCCTGAGCGGGCCGCGAACTCAAAAGCCTCGACTACCTGATCGAAGGCAAAGACTTTACCGACTACCGCCTGAAGATCATTGGCCGCCACCGCACGGATCATGTCCTCGAGCATTCGTCGACTGGCATTGCTGATCGCTTTCATGGCCAGGTTCTTGATATAGAAGCCGGGCATTTTTGGCAGCTGTTCAGGCAGTCGACCGGTACCAATCATGACCAGCATGGCGTTGTTAGCGCAGGCAAGCATGGACTCATCCAGGGTCGCGCGGCCAACGTTTTCCAGCACGATATCCACACCACCGGTCTGCTCCATAACCGCATTACCCCAGTCGGGTGTGCTGCGATAATTAACGGTAAAGTCAGCACCCAGTTCACGCATCAGTGCCAGCTTCTCGTCGCTCGACGAGGTGACTACCACACGCGCACCGGCCGCCTTGGCCAGCAATACACCCCAGGACGAGACACCGCCGGTGCCCAGGGTCAATACTGTATCGCCGGACTTCACGCGCGCCACTTCATGCAGCGCATGCCAGGCGGTCACACCAGAACCGGTGAGCGTGGCCGCGGTCAGATCAGAGACGGAGTCCGGCAGCACGGCGATACCCGAAGCGGGGAGCAAGACTTTTTCGCCCAGCCATCCGTCGATGGTATTACCCACATCGGCAAGATAGTTGGCCTGGGTCCAGGGACCATCCACCCAGCTGGCGAAGTGGCAGCAGACCACGCGGTCGCCGACCTTGACCCGCGACACGCCTTCACCCGTTGCAATAATGGTGCCCACGCCCTCGCTGAGCGGAATCAGCGTCGGCGGTTTGTCGGTCAGAAACCAGCCCTGCACAATACCCTGGTCGCGGGCGGCGATGGCACTCATGGCCACATCCACCAGTACCTGTCCCGGGTCCGGCGCCGAGACCTCGCGGGTGGTCATACGCATGGTGTCGAAGGGACCCTTCTCTCCCACTTCCCAGACCCGCGCAGACTCGCTATCCCTGGCGCTGGCCGTGACCGTGGAAGTCGCTGCCGCCGCGGCCGCGGTGGTCAGGAAGACGCGTCGATCAATGGGCATTTTTGTTCTCCGGGTTTAGAAAATTTCAGCACGGCGGCGGTGAATCAGGGCGGGCCCAGCTTAAGTCATTTGCCAATCCGAAACGGCATGACTGCGGCGGCAGCTGCTCTTTTCGCCGACGGACAACTCAGCCAAACTCATCCAGCAGGTCGGCCAGTTCCGTCGGGTGCGTGACCATGGCGTCGCGGGACCAGGGCATCGCCCGGTAGTCCCAGCCGGGCTCTTTGGCCGGCCCAATCATGGCCATGGAGGTTTGCTGGTATTCCTGACCGACACAATGCAGAAAAGTCCTTGGCAGACCTTCCCAACCGCCGTTCGACAGCACCACGATATCCGACCAGCCACGCGCGGGATGCGGGGTAATGCGCCGCCGCAGCCAGGCCTTGTTCTCCTCGTCATCGGCTGGCACCAGCATTTCCAGCGGGTATTCGGCAAAGTAATCCATCTGGTAACCGTCGATGAACTTTGCCTCGCGCTTCAGCCAGAAGTCGGTAAAGGAACCGTCCTCGTTGCGCATTACGCCGCTCATCTTGTCAGTGCCCGGCACCAGCGCATCCAGATACACGAGGTGCTTGATACGATCTTTCATGCGATCAGCCACGCCCGTGATGGTCAACCCGGCGAATGAATGACCCACCAGGATCACATCCTGTAGTTCCTCGTACTCAATCAGGTTGGTGATGTCAGTGATATGGGTATCCAGGCCGATATCCGGACTCATCAGATGTTTGCGATCACCGCAGCCGGTGCAGGACGGCGTAAACACATCATGACCGCGGCCGGAAAGCTTGCGACGTACATCGCGCCAGACCCAGCCACCATGCCAGGTGCCGTGTACGAATACGAAAGTTTTTCGGCGCGCCAGTCTATCGGCGGCATTGAGGCCGGACACACCGGCCGCGGCAACAGCGCCGGCAAATGCGCGACGGCTGAGCCTGTTGCGATTGTCAGTCATCTTCGATCCTCAGATATGCGCAGACAGCGCGTAGCCAATCAGCGACAAGTTTAATAGATCGGGAACGCTTCAGAGCTGCAGCTGTGACCAGGGGCCGGTAATCGCAAAGCTGATACCCGGCTGCTGGATGTTCACGAACAGCCACTGGCCGTCCGGGGAAAAACAGGCGCCCGCCCATTCCTTACCCCGAAAATCACCACTGAAACCATTCACCGCGCCGTCGAGCATCACGTTGTTGGCCGCGATCTGCAACAGCTGGCCGTCGACCGTTAGCGCGAATAAACGTTGCAACCGCCGCGGCCGGTCTTCGCAAATGATCAAACCGCCATTGGGGGTGGCGGTGATGTTGTCGGGATGATCAAGAATCTGCGGGTCCGTGGATTCAAACAACAAACGCAGTCTTTCGCTCACCGGGTCATACACAAAAACCTGGCCGCAGCCGGCATCGCCACCCGTGGTATCAGAGAAATACACCAGGCCGGAGTCGAACCAGCAGCCTTCCGGCCGTCGCCAGCTGGTGCCGCCGGCCCGCTTGCCCTGGGTGTAGACGCCGGCGCTGTCCAGACGGCCTGGGTTGTGACCACGATCGGGGTCATCGATATCCACCCAGGCCACGTCCAGCCAGGTATCCCGCGACACCTGGCGACTCATGTCAGTGCGGCCCGCGACCACCATCATTTGCAAGCGGCCTGCCGTCAGGTCACCCGACTGCCCGGGCACAAAGCGATAGACGCCGGATGCCGGCTGGTTGTCTTCCGTTTGATAGACAATGCCGCTGCGCGGATCGATGGCCACGGCTTCGTGGCGAAAACGCCCCAGCGCCCTGAGCGGCTGTGGATCAGGATTACCGTCGACCGGGACCTCGAAGACGTAACCGTGCTGCTGCTCCAGCTCGGCGCGACGATTCTTGAAACGCGGTCCGAGGCGACCATCCAGGTCAATCACGGCCTCCTCGCAACTCAGCCAGCTCCCCCAGGGGGTAACGCCGCCGGCACAGTTGGCAAAGCTGCCGGCCAGACTGCCACGCGCATCCAGCCATTTACCGGTAAGACTGTCGAAACGCAGGTTAGTGGTGCCGGCGGCGGCCAGCGCATCGTAGGCGGGTCGGCCGGCCAGAGGTTCACCAGCAAATACGATCTCGTGATTACGCACCAGCGTGAGAACGCCATTTTCGTCTGCGATCACGCCCATGCCGTCATGCAATTTCGGGGTCGGTGCGCCATCCGCCATGGGATCACCCGTCCAGCCGAAGCTTGTATAGCTGAAATCAGGCGGCAGCTGCAGCAGTGGCAGTCCGGTATGCCTGTCAGCGACGGGCGCCAGTGGCAAGACGCCCGCGGACTGCGGCGACGCATCCAACTGTGACAGGGCCGGTGCACAACCGGTCAGCAGCAGTGCCGAGCCCAGCAACTGGCGGCGCGAGATAGTAGCTAATGCTCTGCTCATAGGCGGGCAACGCCGCTCTCCGGCGCCTTGCAGTTACTTACAACTTGTATCAGGAAAATATTACGGGGCGTTAATGGAAACATCCTGCGCCACTCAGGCTTTCATCAGGACTTCAATATGAGCACCAGCGCAGGCGCTTAGCAAATCAAGGTCGTAACCGCCTTCCAGCGCGGAAATCACCCTGTTATCACAATGCTGATCGGCAAATGCGCATAGTTGCTGTGTAAGCCAGGCATAGTCATCCGCTGTGAACTGCAGACCGGCAAGCGGATCACCGGCAGCCGCGTCGAAACCGGCTGACAAATAGAGCAGGCGTGGCTGAAAGTCGCGCAAGGCCGGCAACCAGTCTGCTTCGACCAGCGCACGCAGGTCGCGGCCGTCGCTGCCCGCCGGCAACGGGCAATTAATCTCACGACCGGGCACTGTCGGCGGATTCTGGCCCGGATAAAGCGGATGCTGGTACAAGGAGCACAACAGCATGCGGGGGTCGCGGCGGGCAATATCCGCAGTGCCGTTACCGAAGTGCACGTCGAAATCAATGATGGCGACACGCTCCACGGCGTGGTGTTCCAAGGCATGCGCGGCGCCCACGGCCACGTTGTTGAAAAAGCAGAAGCCCATGGCCCGATCGTATTCGGCATGATGACCCGGTGGCCGTGTATTACAGAAAGCATGCTCAACGTCGCCCGTCATCACCAAATCCGTCGCCATCACAACGGCACCGGCAGACCGCAGTGCTGCCTCCCAGGTACCCGGACCCATAAACGTATCGGCGTCGATGGCCAGAAGGCCCGTATCCGGACTGGCCGCGCGCAATGACTGGATGTAATCCAGTGCGTGCACCCGCGACAACTGCTCTAGCGTCGCCCGCGGCGACTGGTAAAACTGTAGATCATCCGAAGCCGTGCGTTCATGAAACTGGCTTTCTATGGCCGCGAGTCGCGCCGGCTGCTCCGGGTGTCCGGCCCCCATATCATGCAGCTGACAGGCCGAATGGCTGATCATGGCCAGGGACATCAATACTTTCCTTTTTGGCGGCTGCGAACAACGGACGCTATCACGGCAGCCTGCACGCCTGCCAAACAGCAGTCACTGCCACCTGTTGCACATTTATCGGCTCTCTTGCAGGGTTAGACTCAGGCTAGCTTCGGGGTAGGCTGTAATGAATAAAGCTGCAATCAAGACGAGTCTGGCCGCTTGTTTCGGCGCCAGCTTCCTGTTCATGGGACTGGTGGCATTCAGCATTCTTCTGGCCCAATACAACGCCGACCTTACACCGTCGATCCCCTGGTTCTCAGTGCCGGTGCTGGCGGTCGTATTCGGCATTACCTGGTGGAGCGAGCGGCGCTGGAACATAGGTCTGCGTGCGCCCCTTCGGGCTCCTGCGGGCCCGCTAATTTCGTTCGCGATATTAAGCAATCTGGCGGCTTTGTGCGTTGGCGTGCTGGAGAAGAACTACCACGGTACCAGCTACGCATTTCCTGCAGGGCCGGAAGGCACCAGCACCCTTTTCCTGGTGACCTACTGGTCGGTGATTTCTATTGCCTTGTCGACCTCATCGGAAGTTTGTTTTCGCGGCATCATGCAAAGCATCCTCACCCGGATGCTTGGGCTGTGGCCAGCCATTGGACTGGTTGTGCTGTTCAATACTCTCGCGCATCCCTGGGAAACACTTCACCTGCGCTTGCTGGCCTTATTTGCCATTCTGTTTGCCTGGGCCTGGCTGCGGCATCTGGGCGGTTCGCTGACACTGTGTATTTGCACCCACATCGCCGTGGTGATGGGACGCGACCTGCTGGCCTTTTCTGCTGGTCCGGGAAAGTTTGGCCAGCTATCCGTTAGTGCCATTGCGCTGATTGTGCTAACCGGATTGCTGGCGGCATGGGCCTCGCTCCTGCTGTCCAGATCAATCGCGAGACGGCAACAGGCAGCCGTTGTCGGAGATCAAAATGATTAGTAAACGAGCGTGATTATTATCTGACGCCAAGCGGCCTCAGAACGCCTCGTCGATCCCAATGTAGTAGATGGTCTCGTCGCTACCGGCTATGGCCGTGCCGGCGACCAGAAGAAGACGACCAAGAACAAGACGGTTTGCTAGCCAGCGCAGATCCGCTGTAGATCAACGCAGCAAAACCGGCTTGTGCACCCAACCATTGGGATCGGCGCGCCGCGCCGGGCTGGGAATACAGCGCACCCGATCAATCTCGTCGCGCATGGCCAGGGTATCGATGGCGTAGCCGGCCGTAACCAGCTCCTGAACTTTTTTGCGGAACAATGTGCCGTGCTTATCGTTGTCCAGCAGCAGCTCATCGGCCAGCGTTGGCGGCACGCGCTTGGGCTGAAGGTGATTCAGCACCACCGCATCTTCCTGCAAAACAAAGTACACCCGCTTTAGCGAGTCCTCATCGTATTCTTCTTCAATCAGAAAATTTCTGGCCTGGATGAAATGCAGCTGAGTCAACCCGTCGGCCAATGGCGTATAGGCGGTAACAATAATCTGCGACTTCGGCGGCTGCATGTGCATCTGGATACGAATGCAGGGCGCGCGCAGATAAATTCTTACCTCGTTTTCGCGATCCGTTCGCTCATCGGGAATCGCCTCTCGCCACTGGCCGCGCTTATCCAGCGGCTTGCTGGTGCCACGCACGTAAAGACTTTGCTCGTCGTCGATAACATCGTAGTCAGCCACTGCCTTGCGTTCCGGATTCCCAAAATCGGTATGTACAAACACCGCATGGCTTCGGTCCACGCCATTTTCGACGGCACGTACCCAGTTACATTCGAACTGCGCTTTGCCACGGGTGAAACGCCAGTCATCCAGCTGGCCATCGAGCTCCGGAAAGAAATCCGGCAGCGGCGGCTGTTCCTCTTTGGGCAGATCGCCAAGGAATGCCCAGATCCAGCCCCAGCGCTCGGCCGTGGGATAGGCATCGACTCGCGCACGCTTGGGAATTGACTGCTCGGCACTGATGGAGGGTATTTCGACGCATTGACCCGCCTCGTTAAATCGCCAGCCATGGTACGGACATTGCACCGCGGCACCCGCCACCTTGCCTCGACACAGTGAGCCGCCTTTGTGCACGCAGGTGTCACTCAGGCAATGCACCTCGCCTGACTCATCACGGAACAGCACGAAGTCCTGGCCAAGGGCCTGCGCGCCGACAGGCATATCGGTAACCGCGTCTGATAGGGCCAGCACGTACCAGTTATTAATCAGCATGGGCACGGAATTTCTAAGCAGTCTTTAACTGCTCATAATGGACCAAGGCTCCGCTCTTTTCATCCCCTCGGCCAGCGGATTGCTGCAGGTGCGGATATGCCTCTGCGTGCCAGTTTCGCTCTAATCGGAAACGCGCATCCGAAGCAAACAGGTCCCCTGTGCGCTAGTCTTGCGACATGAAACCGTTATGCGGCAGTTGCTTTGTCTGGCACCAGGAGATTCATTTGCTGCGAACCGCGATGCTGCTTTTCGGCTGCCTGGTTGCGGCCATCTGTGCTGCTGCGCAGACACCGACAGATGGCGAGCTTTTAGCCACTGAGGCGTTCAGGGGCGACGAGCGCTTTTTCGTCCGCTATCGTTCGGCCTCAGGAGATTTTTTCTCGGGCGGCAACTGGTCCAGTCGCATTGATCTCGAGCTAGTCAACAATGAGACCTTTAAAGGGCCATACATCCTGCCGCTGGAGTTTCATAGCCGGGAAGCCTGGCCAGATCTACCCGCAGACTTAACAGCCGTTCGAATTCTGCCGGCCCGACACTGGCAGCAGCTTCGTGATCGACTATTCAGGCAGGCGCTTCCGGCGGATCCTGAGTCCGGCATTGTGGTCAGCTTCAGTCGTGACGACTACTTCCTGTATCTCGACCAGGACAACAAGATCATTTCGGTGCCGCTACGCGAGCGACCTGAGCGATACCGAATCACGAAAAATCTTTCGGTTGGCGAGCTACTGGAATCAGGACAACCGGTAACGGAAAACTATCTGCAGCAGCAGGGCATTGAGGACCGGCAGGTGGTTCTGAATACCGGCGATTCCGGCCTTTATTCTCTGCCATTTCTCTACGTAAACCTCGATCTGGGCCTGGGAGTCTTTGCACGGCTTGAGCCGCCAGACGATGCGAGGATCGCCGCACCACCGATAGCGCCGATAACCCAGTCACTGGGACACCTGGCGCGCAGCCACCTCACTGCAATGGCAGTGCGGCCGCTGTCATCGTTGCAACGGCTGATGTTCGTCATGGGCGATACGGTCGTGCAACCGATGCAGTCCCGGCTGGGCGCCGACCTGCCGGATGGACCGGCGCCCCCGCTGGCCAGATCCATGGGGATGGATCTCGGTACCTGGGAATTATTCCTCGATGAGATCACGCAGCGACCATCATCGTCAGGGAGCATGAGATATTTGATAAACGGTGACGAATTCTTTCCACGGCTAATCGAAGGCATAGAAGCGGCGCAAGAATATGTACACATGCGCACCTACATCTTCGACAACGATGACTTTGCCGCAAGCATTGGCAAGTTACTAAAGGATCGATCTCTCGACGGTGTGCGGGTAAAGGTACTGCTGGATGGCATCGGCACAATAATGTCGACGGCCGAAACCCAGGAGAGCCTGCCGACGGATTACGACGCACCGAAGTCGGTGCACCGATTTCTCGAGGACGGCTCAAATGTCGAAGTACGCCAGGCGCCAAACCCCTGGTTAACGGGTGACCACGTCAAGTCAACGATAATCGACGGCGAAACGGCATTCATCGGCGGCATGAATATTGCGCGCGAATACCGATATGACTGGCACGATATGATGGTCGAGGTCGACGGCCCTGTTGTGCGCGAGATGCAGACCGAATTCAGCGAGTCCTGGATACATGCCGGTTTTTTCGGTGACCTTGGCTGGTTCCTGAACAAACTTTCTCGGCAAGCGGAGCCTGCCAGCATCGCCGGATATCCGATCCGCCTGCTGCATACCCGGCCTTCGCGGGCCGAAATTTATATGGTTCAGCGTGAAGCGATGCAGCGCGCGAGAAAGTATATCTACGTCGAAAACGCTTACTTCACCGACGATGTAATGTTGCAGGAGCTGGTGAAAGCCCGGCATCGCGGTGTCGACGTTCGGGTGATCGTGCCGATAGTTTCTGACCGGGGCGCGCTGACACGCGACAATGCGTTGGCGGCGAACATCATGCTTGAGCACGGTATTCGCGTGTTCATTTATCCCGGCATGTCGCACGTAAAAGCAGCCGTATACGATGGCTGGGCCTGCCTGGGTTCGGCGAACTTTGACCGCCTCAGCCTCAAGATCAATCGAGAGATGAATATCGCAACGTCGCATAGAACGGCGGTAGACGACCTGTTGACGCGCCTGTTCCAGCCGGACTTCGAGAGCTCGCCGGAGCTGCTTGAGCCTTTTCCGGAAAGATGGTCGGATCACCTGGTCGAAGTGCTGGGTGACTACATATTCTGAGGCGGCGTAAACCGCACCGACCGCCGGCAAGCTGGTAAACGGGCCGTGCGCCCTGTCCGGGCCTGACTAATCAGCACGAATCTGGCTCGGGCGGGTTACTATTCACATTCAGCCTGCGAGTCTTCGCCGGGCTTCCACTTCACTGCAGAGTCACCTGATGCCTAAGTCCAATGCCAGTTCCGATCCGGTCAGCTTCAAGGATCTGAAGATCGCCGCGCCGTTGATTCAGGCGCTGGATGAAATCGGCTATGAAACGCCGACACCGATCCAACTACAGGCGATTCCGCCTTTGCTAGAGGGCCGGGATCTGCTCGGCCACGCGCCCACGGGTACCGGTAAAACAGCCGCTTTCGCCCTGCCATTGCTGTCGCGCCTCGACCTCAAAAACAACAGCGTACAAATCATGGCCCTGACGCCAACGCGAGAGCTGGCGATCCAGGTGGCCGAGGCGTTTCAGCGCTACGCAACCCATATCAAGGGATTCCGCGTACTGCCGATTTATGGCGGCCAGGATTACACCGGCCAGTTACGCCAGTTGAAGCGCGGAGTACAGGTTGTCGTCGGCACACCGGGCCGCATTATGGACCATATGCGTCGGGGCACGCTCAAGCTCGGCGGACTGCAGGCGCTGGTTCTCGATGAGGCCGACGAGATGCTACGCATGGGCTTTATTGATGAGGTCGAATGGATCCTCGAGCAAACGCCTGACAAGCGACAGATGGCCCTGTTCTCTGCAACGATGCCGGCGCAGGTAGAAAAGATCGCACGACGACATCTCAACGCGCCGGAAAAAATCTCCATCAAGACCCGCGCGGCCACCGCTGAACTTATACGTCAGCGCTACTGGCAGGTCAGCGGCTTTCACAAGCTCGATGCATTGACGCGGATACTCGAAGTTGAGCCTTTCGATGCGGTGCTCATCTTCATGCGCACGCGTACCGCCACCGCGGAACTTGCCGAGCGCCTTGAGGCACGTGGTTACGCGGCGGCAGCAATGAATGGCGATATGCCGCAGAAGCAACGCGAGCAGATGATTGCACGGCTAAAAAAGGGCACGCTGGACATACTGGTTGCTACCGATGTGGCCGCACGGGGGCTCGACGTCGACCGTATCAGCCACGTGGTCAACTTCGACATTCCCTCAGACACGGAAGCCTATATTCATCGTATTGGCCGCACCGGGCGTGCCGGACGCCAGGGCGACGCAATCTTGTTCGTAGCACCACGCGAACGTCGCATGCTCTCAGCTATCGAGAAAGCAACCGGCCAACGTATTGAACAACTGGTGTTGCCGACGACGGAAATTGTAAACAACAAACGCATCGCGAATTTCAAGCAGAAGATCACCGATACGCTAGCCGGGGGCGAACTGGCGTTTATGCAGGGGCTGGTTGAGCAGTATCGACAGGAACACGACGTGCCCGCGGTAGAGATTGCTGCGGCCCTGGCCAAACTATCCATCGGCGACAAGCCGATGTTGCTTAGCCCGGACAAAGACATCCGCAAGAAACGGCCGGAGCGTGCTGAACTACGTGAGCGTAAGGGCAAGATTGCAGGCGCCGGAAAACGTCGCGGTGGCGCTTTCTCACAGCCGGACGATGACAAGGAACGGTACCGCATTGAAGTGGGTTATGAGCATGGCGTAAAACCGGGAAACATCGTCGGTGCCATTGCCAACGAAGCAGGGCTGGACGGCGAGCACATCGGAGCCATTGAAATCGAGCTCGAGTACAGTCTCGTCGACCTGCCGACAGGTATGCCCAAAGATATCTTCATGGACCTGAAGAAGGTCAGGGTCTGCGGCCAGCCGCTGCAAATATCTCTCTACGACGCGGCAAAGCCACCGAAGAAATCCAAGGGCAAGGCAAAGCCGACCGAAAAGAAGAAGAAAAAGAAAAAACGCAGTGGTAAAAAGCGCCCTAAAAAGAATAAGTCATCGCCGGCCTGACGATAGGCTTTTGTCCCTGCCGGTTCAGGCTTGTTCTCACGAAAACCCATGCGATGTGAATCGGTCAGCTTTCCGGAGAAGCGACTCGGACATTCATCTGAGTCGTGAACTAGCCAGGCATCGAAAAATCGCCGATTCAGACCCCTCCGCCGAAGAAATCGCCGCTAGAATTTGCGGCCTATATCGATACCCAGGGCATAAGTCCGATTGCCGCCATCAATCAGATCACAAATCGCTTTTGCGCCCAGCGTCCATTCATGCCGAAGCTCGAATTCATAGCCGACGCCAACGCGCAGCAAAAACCTGTTCTTGGTGGGGGTAAATTCCAGGCCCGGCCCGGAAAACACGGCCCAGCCGCCGAGAGGATGCCAGTTAACCAGGGCACCGGCGGTAAAGTCTCGCTGAGTAGCGCTATCCAGCCACTCCCCAAAGCCGCCAATACCCCAGTACTCGTGATAGCGATACTCATAGTCAATTCCGACAGCAATGGCATTCTCGTCTTCCTCTGGCTTGCGCTCCAAGGCATAACCCATCAGTACTGACAGGTGATGGTGCGGTAACGCGTGCTCACCTTCCTCCGCCGCACAGACGGGAAAAGCCGTCGTATTCAATATCAAGACAAGCAGGCCAATAATCGGCAAGCTGGCTTTTTTTGGCGGTAAGATAATTTGCGCATTTATATGAATTTTCTATTTAACGGAGAGGCTGTCGATTCACCGAAAGCAGTATCTATCAACAACCGACCAAATCCCTTGCGTTGCTGAGATGCTTAGCGCCCGGCATGAAAGTCCGTTACCAGAACCGGTTTTGCCCCCACCACGGTATCCGGTATGCCGTTATATGCAGCTGGCCCAAGGTCAAAGGATGTCATATCCATGACAAACGTTGAAAGGTTGTCGCGCGCTTTATCACTGCGCGCAAACAACATCTTCTTACCGTTCCTCGACAATGACGGCAGCCCGTCGAAACCCGTATTGTAGGTCAGACGCAGCGGTTCACCGCCAGCCAGATCGCCAAGAAACACTTCCCAGTTTCTGCCATCGGCCACACGCACAAACACATAGTGCCGACCATCGCTGGCGGGGTACGGCGCCCAGTTCATCTTGCCGTCGAAGGTGCGCTGCTTCAGATCACTGCCGTCATGCTTGATAGTGAATACGGTCATTGGTGTGGGCCAAACCTTGCCGTATTCACTGGATCGCCAGGCCCTGAACAAAATAGTTTCATTGTCCGGCAAGTAAAACGGCGCGCCCGGCTGCCAGTCTTCGGTGAAGGTAATCTGCTGTTCGTCACTGCCATCAGGACGCATACGCCAAAGATTCAGATTGCCATTGATCTGTCGAGTAAAGACGATCCAGTCACCCAGCGGAGAAATGGAGACTTCGGCCTCGTACCATTGGTTATTGGTTAGCCGGACAATATTCCCGCCGTCCAGGTCCGAGGTATACAGCTCGGAACCCTGGGGATAATTATCCTGGCTGGCCCAGTCACCCAGCGGCATATCCATATTATCGCGCGTAGAAGTCCAGACGATGCGTTGCTGGTCTGGAAAGAAATAGGAGCAGGCATCTTGCCCGCGGTCGTTGATGCGAATGGATTCTTTGCCGTCGTCCGTGAAAATGTAGGTCAGCGCGCCGCCAATGCTCTCGCCCGGCGGCTTCTGCGCATCGTCGTCCTGGGTCTGCACAATCAAATGGTAATCATCGGGCGCGTAATAGGCTTCGGCTGCGGCCGGGATATCAGGAATCCGGCGCACGGGCAGTTCCAGGCTTTTGTCCGGCGGCGGACCGCTATCGGGGCTAGCGCCGGAGACTGCGTCGGTTTCCTTGTGACCACCGGCCCATGCTGCGGCGGCAGCGAACTGCAGGACAACTGCGAAGAAGATCAGCGGCTTAATGTTGATTGTTTGCATAGTTTCAGGCCTCCCGCCAGGAAAGTTCCCCGCGCTTAGTTTCCCACGTTGCCACGCCGACTGGAACTGCATCGACGGATGCCTGAATAAGGCATACTGGTAAATCTCAACCCCAAGCTGAAGCACCCGCAATCGAGCTATCCAGCGTCCCAAGTCAGGCCCTCAAGTTATAGCAGGACATGTCTCGGGCAATGCTTATTGCTACGTCGACCAAGTGGAGCGAGGCCGATTCCGCTTCGCCATAACGATCTCAAGCTTGCGAATGCTTCCTGCGCCAATAAGAGGCAACGAATATGAAACTCGCTATCCTGTCCTGCGGACCCAGGTCATACAGCACGCGCCGCCTGAAGGAGGCCGCGCTGCAGCGCAACCACCAGGTCAAAGTATTGAATACCCTGAAGTTCGCGATCGACTTACAACAGGGGTCGCCTGATTTGTACTATCGGCAGCGGCAGCTCTCTCACTATGATGCCGTGCTGCCACGCATCGGGGCGTCCATCACCTACTACGGCACGGCGGTCCTGAGGCAATTCCAGGAGATGGACGTCTTCTGCGCCAATGCTGCGCATGGTATTGCCAGTTCCCGCGACAAGTTGCGTAGCCTCCAGGTTCTGAGCCGTCATCATATTGGGATTCCGCGGACCACCTTCGTGCGGGACAAGAAAGATGTGCTGCCAGCTATCGAGAGAGTCGGCGGTGCACCGGTCATCATCAAGCTGATCGAGGGCACACAGGGCATCGGTGTATTGCTGGCGGAAAGCACCAAAGCGGCAGAATCGATCATCGAGCTGCTGCAAAGCCAGAAACAGAACGTTCTGATTCAGAAATTTGTTGCTGAGAGCAAGGGCAAAGACATACGCGCGTTCGTTGTCGGTGATCGCGTCGTGGCGGCCATGAGGCGCGTGGCACAGGGCCAGGAATTCCGCAGCAATGTACACCGTGGCGGCGTTGCCGAAGCCGTGGAACTCGATGAAGAGTACAGGGAGACCGCTGTTCGCGCCGCCCAGATCACAGGATTGCGTGTGGCAGGCGTCGATATGCTTGAGAGCAAGACCGGCCCGCAAATTATGGAGGTCAACTCATCCCCCGGATTAGAAGGCATCGAGAAATGCACCGGCCTGGATATCGCCGGCTCCGTCATTGACTATATCGCCGCCCAGGTAGATTTCCCCGAGATCGACGTGCGCCAGCGGCTAACCGTCAGCAAAGGTTACGGAGTCAGCGAAATTTCTCTGCCTGAAGGGTCCAAGTTCATCGGGCAGACAATTCTGGAGACGCAGTTAGCGCAGCAGGATATCAATGTACTGACCTTATACCGGGATGCCAAAACCATCCCAAACCCGCGTTCCGATCGTGTACTGCAAGCACGAGACAGACTGCTCTGCTTCGGCAAGCTGGAGTCAATGCGCGGCCTGGTGCCACAGAAATTAAGGCGCCGAAGACGCCCCAAGATCCTGGAACTGGCTGCTGATCACGCAAAGTAGCAGTGTTCAGACTTGGCCGGATTTTGAACCGACGAAAAATTCAGTTTTCTGCTGCAAACTGAATTGCCCTTAAAGAAAAACGGCGGCGCTTGATGCGCCGCCGTTTCTGTTTTTGTAAGCCCGAAGAAACTCCAGAAGTTCATCTCAGGGCCGTTTCAGATGCTCTGCGAGCTACATTCCCGCAGCTATTTAGCACCTTTCCGTAAAATCACATCATGTCGAAGCGATCCAGGGTCATCACCTTGGTCCATGCGGTAACAAAGTCACCTACAAACTTGTCCTCTGCATCATTCGAAGCATAGGCCTCTGCCACCGCGCGCAGCTCGGAGTTGGAACCGAAAATAAGATCCACCGGGGTGGCCGTCCATTTCAGCTCACCCGTGGCGCGATCACGGCCCTCGTAAACGCCCTCGGATGCGGATGACTTGGTCCAGACGGTGGACATGCCGAGCAGATTCACAAAGAAATCGTTGCTCAGGGTTCCAGGGCTGTCGGTAAACACGCCGTGTGCGGCTTGGCCGGTATTGGCATTCAGGGCACGCATACCGCCGACCAGGACGGTCATCTCAGGCACAGTCAGGTTGAGCATACCCGCCTTATCAACCAGCATTTCTGCCGGCGACCGGTAGTTACCTTCACCAAAGTAGTTGCGAAAACCGTCAGCGGTCGGTTCGAGCAGGGCGAATGAATTCACATCGGTTTGTGCCTGCGAGGCATCTGTGCGTCCCGGCGTGAAGGGTACCTGCACTTTCTGACCGGCCTTGTTTGCAGCATCTTCAATCGCTGCGGACCCGCCCAGTACGATCAGATCGGCCAGCGATATCTTTTTCCCGCCGGATTGCGCCTTGTTGAAGTCTTTCTGGATACCCTCCAGCTTCTTCAGCACCTTGGCCAGTTGTTTCGGGTTGTTTACGGCCCAGTTCTTCTGAGGCGAGAGGCGGATGCGCGAACCATTCGCGCCACCGCGCATGTCGGTACCGCGGAAGGTAGCAGCCGAAGCCCAGGCAGTCGTTACCAGCTCGGAAGTGGTCAGCCCCGAGTCAAGGATCTCGGACTTCAGCTTGGCAATATCCCGCGCATTGACCAGCGCATGATCGATCGGCGGGACGGGATCCTGCCAGATCAGCTCCTCCGCCGGAAACTCAGTGCCGATATAGCGAGAACGCGGACCCATGTCGCGGTGCGTAAGCTTGAACCACGCCTTGGCGAAGGCAAGTTCGAAGTCCGCGGGGTTCTGCTGAAAGCGCTTGGCAATCTTCTGATAGCTCGGGTCAAACTTGAGCGCCAGGTCTGTCGTGAACATGATCGGCGCATGACGCTTGGTTGGATCGAAAGCATCCGGGACGAGCGTGGCTGCGGCGCCGTCAGCCGGAATCCACTGGGTTGCACCCGCCGGGCTTTTCACCTGCACCCACTCATAGGTGAACAGGTTAGTCAGATACTGCATGGTCCAGGCGGTCGGGCTTCCGGTCCAGGCGCCTTCCAGACCACTGGTAATCGTATCGCCGGCATTGCCGCTGCCGCACTTGCTGGTCCAGCCCAATCCTTGCTCCTCAATGCCTGCCGCAGCAGGCTCGGAACCGACGCAATCGGCCGGCACAGCGCCGTGCGCTTTACCGAAGGTGTGTCCGCCCGCGATAAGCGCAACGGATTCTTCATCGTTCATCGCCATACGGCCGAAGGTCTCGCGAATGTCCTTGGCGGCCGAGAGCGGATCGTGGTTGCCGTTCGGCCCCTCCGGATTCACGTAGATCAGGCCCATCTGAACAGCAGCCAGCGGATTGTCCAGTTCCCGGTCACCGCTGTAGCGTTCATCGGCGAGAAATTCGTTCTCAGGACCCCAGTAGACCAGGTCAGGCTCCCAGTCATCCTCACGCCCACCGGCAAAACCGTAGGTCTTGAAGCCCATGTCTTCCATCGCAACGGTCCCGGCCAGGACCATCAGGTCGGCCCAGGAAATACTCCGGCCGTATTTCTGCTTGATCGGCCAGAGCAACCGCCGCGCCTTGTCGAGATTGGCGTTGTCAGGCCAGCTGTTCAGCGGCTCAAAGCGCTGTTGACCGCCGCCGGCGCCGCCGCGGCCGTCAGCAACGCGGTAGGTGCCTGCACTGTGCCAGGACATGCGAATAAAGAACGGCCCATAATGGCCATAGTCGGGCGGCCACCAGTCCTGTGGCGTCGTCAACACAGCCTCAATGTCCGTCTTAAGAGCTTCGAAGTCCAGGGACTGAAAAGCTTCTGCGTAATTGAAGTCTGCGCCCATGGGATCGGACTCAGCAGCGTGCTGGCGCAGCGGGCCAAGGTCCAGCTGTTCAGGCCACCAGAATTGGTTGGACTTGGGCATCCCCTGTGCAAGCGCAGGGGACAGCGGCACTACCAATGACATGGCTACCGCTAAAGCAGGTAGCAATCGGATTATTTGTTTCAGCATTCGAACCATCTCCATCGGCGAAGAATTTTTATATTGATTGAAAAGCCAGCGTTGCCGTAACCGGGTTACAGACAAACCATTTCAGATGCTCACTAATTTAGACTAAGTCTAAATGATAACTGAAAGGTTTTTTGCCTTCTACCCCACCGCTGCGATTCGCCAGGCATCCGATGGAAGTGTACAACCCCATAGTTTCGTCGACCTGCAGCCCTATTTAAGACTTTTGCTTCTGATTAGACACATTAATATGAGTGCCCCGCCGCCGGCACGGCAGACCGGGCCAAATGAAACGAGCATGAGCAAGTCTACTGAACGCCTGGAAACCCACGTAAGGGTCGAGTCATCGCAAGACAACGCCGTGGATCTGCTGCATCAGGCATCGGAGCTTTCAAAACAACGCATTAAAGCCACGATGACGCAGGGAGCCGTATGGTTAACCCGCGGAAGCAAGACGCAACGGCTGCGACGGGCCAAGCGTGCGCTCGCTGCAGGGGACGAGTTACACCTTTACTACGATGCGAAAATTCTGGCAGAGGTGCCTGCCGAACCGACTTTGCTGACAGATGTTGGTGGTTATTCTGTATGGCGCAAACCCTATGGATTGCGTTCGCAGGGTTCGAAGTGGGGTGATCACTGCACCGTGGTGCGCTGGGCCGAACAACACCTGCAGCCAGAGCGTCCGGCATTGACGGTTCATCGGCTAGATCGGGCGGCCAGCGGAATTATGCTGGTGGCACATTCCAAATCGATGGCCGCGGCTCTATCGACGCTATTCAGCGAGCGCGCCATTGAGAAACGCTATTGTGCTGTAGTCGCAGGCGATCTATCCCAGTGTTCTGATGTCATAAAGGTGGAAGAACCCATCGATGAGAAAGCGGCGTTCAGCGAAATTTCATTCCGACAGCTCAGCACTGACGGAAAGCGTTCGCTGGTAGACGTGCGTATTGAGACCGGCCGCAAGCATCAGATTCGCCGACACCTGGCGGCGCTCGGCCATCCTGTTTGCGGTGATCGACTGTATGGTGAAGGAGAGACAGACGGTATCGATCTTCAATTGACGGCCTATTTATTGGCATTCCATTGCCCGGTAAATGATCGACCCGTGGAATATAGACTGCCGGAAAAATGGATGCCCGAGTTTCTATGAACCCTATTGCACTAAACAGTTACCGATCACTCCCGGAGCAAATGTTCAGCGGAGATCTTCCGGTGGCCACACGCGATCCGCAGTTGATGATATTGAACGACGGATTGCTGCAGGAATACGAGATAGCCGATAGCTGGTTTCGCAGCGCGGAAGGACTAGGCGTTCTTTCCGGCCATACCGTCAACCAGGACAATCCACCCATTGCCATGGCTTATGCCGGACATCAGTTCGGGCACCACGTGCCGCTGCTCGGTGATGGCCGCGCTCATATGCTGGGTCAGATGCACACGGCGAATGGTGCAGTGGATATCCAGCTCAAGGGCTCAGGACCCACCACCTTCTCGCGCGGCGGCGACGGGCGCGCTACGCTCGCTTCAGTACTGCGTGAGTACATTGTCAGCGAAGCCATGGCCGGGCTTCGCTGACAATGCTATTCACGCAGTACTAAAAGCGTAGCACAGCCGCCGCGCCATGAGCCCTTGAGCTGGATATCCACTGCACCATTCGCCGTCTGCATCTGACCCGCATATGACACGGCCATCACCGAGCAGCGGCACGTGGATCGAACTGATGTCCGGCATAAGCCATGGCAATGAGTGTCCTGGTTGACGGTATGGCCGGAAAGAACGCCTAGTCTCCGCGCTGCGAAACCAGCTTATGTGGGCTATCTCGTATTCCTGCAGCAATCCGTCGTTCAATATCATCAACTGCGGATCGCGTGTGGCCACCGGAAGATCTCCGCTGAACATTTGTCCGGGAGTGATCGGTAACTGTTTAGTGCAATAGGTCGTCAAACTCGGCGTCCCGTTTTTCCGGCAGTTTTATTCCACGGGTCGATGATTTACCGGGCAATGGAATGCCAATAAATAGGCCATCAATTGAAGATCGATACCGTCTGTCTCTCCTTCACCGTCGTCGATCACCGCAAACAGGATGGCCAAGCACCGCCAGGTCGTTCGGCGAATCTACGACCGTCTCAATACGCACGTCTACCAGCGAACGCTTTCCGTCAGTGCTGAGCTGTCGGAATGAAATTTCGCTGAACGCCGCTTCTCATCGATGGGTTCTTCCACCTTTATGACATCAGAACACTGGGATAGATCGCCTGCGACTACAGCACAATAGCGTTTCTCAATGGCGCCCCTCGCTGAATAGCGTCGATAGAGCCGCGGCCATCGATTTGGAATGTGCCCCAGAAATAATTCCGCTGGCCGTATCTAGCCCCGAATAGGAACCGTCAATCCGGGACCTATGCACTTGCGGTGTTGTTCGGCGCGGCGCACCACGGTGCAGTGATCGCGCTTCGAACCCTGCGAACGCAATCCATAGGGTTTGCGCCATAACCACCAACGAGTTGGCGGCACCTCTACCAGAATTTTCGCATCGTAGTAAAGGTGTAACTCGTCCCCTGCAGCGAGCGCACGCTTGGCCGCCCGTCGGCCGCCGTTGCTTCCGCGGGTTAACCATACAGGCTCCCTGCGTCATCGTGGCTTTAATGCGTTGTTTTGAAAGCTCCGATGCCTGATGCAGCAGATCCACGGCGTTGTCTTGCGATGACTCAACCTTTACGTGGGTTTTCCAGGCGTTCAGTAGGAACTTTGCTCATGCTCGTTTCATTTGGCCCGGTCTGCCGTGCCGGCGGCGGGGCACTCATATTAATGTGTCTAATCAGAAGCAAAAGTCTGATGGTACGTCAACGAAACTATGGGGTTGTACACTTCCATCGGATGCCTGGCGAATGGGGTGGGGTAGAAGGCGAAAAAACCTTTCACTATCATTTAGACTTAGTCTAAATTAGTGAGCATCTGAAATGGTTTGTCTGTAACCCGGTTACAGCAACGCTGGCTTTTCAATCAATATAAAAATTCTTCGCCGATGGAGATGGTTCGAATGCTGAAACAAATAATCCGATTGCTCCTGCTTGCACGGTAGCCATGTCATTGGTTATGTGCCGCTGTCCCCTGCGCTTGCACAGGGGATGCCCAAGTCCAACCAATTCTGGTGGCCTGAACAGCTGGACCTTGGCCGCTGCGCCACACGCTGCTGAGTCCGATCCCATGACAGCGGCTTCAATTACGCAGAAGCTTTTCATCCCTGGACTTCGAAGCTCTTAACAACATGAGCTCTGTTGACGACGCCACAGGACTGGTGGCCGCCCGACTATGGCCATTATGAGCAGTTCTTGATTCGCATGTCCTGGCACAGTGGGCACCTTCCGCGTTGCTGACGGCCGCGGCGGCGCCGGCGGCGGTGCAAACAGCGCTTTGAGCCGCTGAACAGCTGGCCTAGACAACGCCAATCTCGACAAGAGGCGCAGCGGCTACCTGGCCGTCAAGCAAATACAGCAAGATATTCCTGGGCCGACCTGATGGTCCTGGCCGGGACCGTTGCGATGGAAGACATGGGCTTCAAGCCTACGGTTTTACCAGTGGGCGTGAGGATGACTGGGAGCCTCTGACCTGGTCTTCTGGGGTCCTGAGAACGATCGCCGATGAACGCTACAGCGGTGACCGGGAACTGGACAATGCGTGCCGCTGCTGTTGCAGTGGGCCTGATCTCCGTGAAGATCCGGAGGGGCCGAACGGCAACCACGATCCGCTCTCGGCCGCCGAGAGTACGCAACATGAGGCCGTATCGGCGATGAACGATGAAGAATCCGTTGCGCGTCGGCGGAGCGCGCCTCGGTAAAGCGCACGGCGCTGTGCCAGCCGTCGTCGGTTCGAGCCTGCTGCGGCAGGCATTGAGCGGGGTTAGGGGCTTGACCAGCAAGTGCGGCAGCGGCAATGCCGGCGATACGATTAGTGGTTGTCTGGAAGGCGCCTGGACCACCATGCCACTAACCTGTTCACCTATAATGTGGGTGCAGGTGAAAAGCCCGGCGGGTGCGACCCAGGGATGGGATTCCGGCTGACGGCGCCCGCAGCCACGCTCGTTCCGGATGGCTTTCGATCCAACCAAGCGTCATGCACCGATGTTCCACGGAGACCGCGGCTTTCGAGTTTGACCCGAGCTATCAGAAGATTGCCAAGCGCTTTGCACAGAACCCCGCGACTTCGAACTTGCCTTCGCCAAGGCCGTTGACTTAACTACGCACCGCGACATGGGTCCGCGTTCTCGCTATATCGGCACTGAGTTTCCGGCGGAGCTGATCTGGCAGGATCCATCCGCCGATCGATCATGCGCTCACTGCACAGGGATATTGCCAAGCTGAAGTCCGAGATCCTTGACTCGGGGCTGACCACTTCCCGAGCTGGTAACGACTGCCTGGGCTTCGGCTGCTACCTTCCGCGGTACCGACATGCGCGGTGGCGCGAATGGTTCGCGCATCGTTTCTCTCGCCTCAGAAGAACTGGGCCGTAAACAACCCGAAACAACTGGCCAACTATGAAGAAGCTGGAGGGTCATGCAGAAAGACTTCGAGAGCGAGGAAGAAGATATCGCTGGCGATCTGATCGTACTGGGCCGGTCCGCAGCGATTGAAGATGCTGCGAACAAGGCCGCTCAGAGAGTCCAGGTACCCTTCACGCCGGGACGCACAGAGATCCTCGCAGGGCAAAGTCATTCGCCCTGCTCGAACCGACCGCTGACGGTTTTCGCAACTATTTTGGTGAAGGTAACTACCGGTCGCCGGCAGAAATGCTGGTTGATAAGGCGGGTATGCTCAACCTGACTGTGCCTGAGATGACCGTCCTGGTCGGCGGTATGCGTGCCCTGAATGCCAATACCGGCCAAGCCGCACACGGCGTGTTTACCGACAGCCCTGGAACCCTGAGCAACGATTTCTTTGTGAATCTGCTCGGCATGTCCACCGTCTGGACCAAGTCATCCGCATCCGAGGGTCCACGGGTGAGCTGAAATGGACGGCCACCCCCGGTGGATCTTATTTTGAGCTGCGCGCGGTGGCAGAGGCACCTGCGGAGGGGAAGATGTTACCGCATGGACCAAGGTGATGACCCTGGATCGCTTCGACATGATGTGATTTTACGGAAAGGTGCTAAATAGCTGCGGACAGAGAAGCATGTGAAACGGCCCTGAGATGAACTTCTGGAGTTTATTCGGGCTTACAAAAACAGAAACTGCGGCGCATCAAGCGCCGCCGTTTTTTAAGGGCAATTCAGTTTTGAGCAGAAAACTGAATTTTTCGTCGGTTCAAAATCCAGCCAAGTCTGAACACTGCTACTTTGCGTAATAGCGGCCCAGTTAGTGGGCGTCTTCGGCGCCTTGATTTCTGTGGCACCAGGCCGCGCGTTGACTACCAGCTTGCCGAAGCAGAGCAGTCTATCTCGCGCTTGCAGTACGCGATCCAAGCGCCGTTTGATGGCTTTGGCATCCCGGTATAAAGTCAATACATTGATATCCTGCCTGCGCTAACTGCGTCTCCAGAATTGTCTGCCCGATGAACTTGGACCCTTCCGGTACGAAGATTTCACTGACGCCGTACCCCTTGCTGACCGTAAGGGTGGCGCACGTCAATCTCGGGGAAATCAACCTGCGCCGCGATGTATTCGATAACAGCGCCGGAATCCAGGCCAGTGGGGATCTCGATGCCTTCCAGACCCGGTGAGGAATTAACCTCCATAATCTGCGGGCCAGTCTTGCCCTCGAGCATGTCGACGCCGGCGACCCGCAGGCCTGATATTGGCGGACACGAACGGCCGTCTCCTGCTCCATTCAACCGGCAACGCCGCCACGGTGGACGTTGCTGCGAAATTCCTGGCCCTGGGCGACGCGTCGCATTGCCGCCACGACCGGTCGCCGACCACGATCGCGCGGATGTCCTTGCCCTTGCTCTCGGCCACGAACTTCTGGATCAGGACGTTCTGCTTCTGGCTCTGCAGCAGTTCGATGATCCCCTCGGCCGCCTTGACGGTTTCCGCCAGCAGTACACCGATGCCCTGGGTTCCCTCGATGAGCTTGATGACCACCGGGGCGCCGCCGACCCGCTCGATGGCGGGCAGCACGTCGAGCTTGTCGCGCACGAACGTGGTCGCCGGGATGCCGATGTGGTGGCGACTCAGGATCTGCAGGCTTCGCAGCTTGTCCCGCGAGTTCAGAATGCCGTTCGCCGAGTTCGCGCAGAACACGTCCATCTCCTCGAACTGCCGCGTCACGGCCGTGCCGTAGTACGTGATGGAGGCGCCGATCCGTGGCAGCACGGCGTCGTAGTGGCTCAACTGCTTCTGGCGATAGAAGAGGTCGGGCCGCCCCTGCTTCCAGATCGATGGCGAACTTCAGCGTGTTGAGGACCTTGACCTGATGGTCTCGTTTGGTCGCGGCCTCCACCAGTCGCCGGGTGCTGTATGCCTTGGGACTGCAGGACAGGATGGCAAGTTTGCATATTCGTTGCCTCTTATTGGCGCAGGAAGCATTCGCAAGCTAGATCGTTATGGCGAAGCGGAATCGGCCTCGCTCCCACTTGGTCGACGTAGCAATAAGCATTGCCCGAGACATGTCCTGCTATAACTTGACCTGGGACGCTGGATAGCTCGAATACAGGGTGCTTCAGCTTGGGGTTGAGATTTACCGTATGCCTTATTCAGGCATCCGTCGATGCAGGTCCAGTCGGCGTGCGGCAACGTGGGAAACTAAGCACGGGATTTTTCCTGGCGGAGCCGAAACTATGCAAACAATCAACATTAAGCCACTGATCTTCTTCCGCAGTTGTCCTGCAGTTCGCTGCCGCCGCAGTGGCGCGAGGAAACGAGCGCGGTCTCCGGCGCTAGCCCCGATAGCGGTCCGCCGCCCCGGACAAAGCCTGGAACTGCCCGTGCGCCCGGTCCTATATCCCAGCCGCACCGAAGCCTATTACGCGCCCGATGGTACCATTTGATTGTGCAGACCCAGGACCGACGATGCGCAGAAGCCGCCGGGCGGAGCAAGCGCGCTGACCTACCGTCACGGACGACGGCAAAGAATCCATTCGCATCAACGACCGCGGGCAAGATGCCTGCTCCTATTTCTTTCCAGACCACAACGCATCGTCTGGACTTCTACGCGCGATAATATGGATATGCCGCTGGGTGAAGCGGCCACCAGGATAATTATCCCCAGGGTTCCGACTGTCTGCCTCGACCTGGACGGCGGAATATTGTCCGGCTAACCAATAACCAATGGTCTGGCCGAAAAGTGTCCCATTTCTCCGCTGGTAGCTGGATCATCTTCACTCGACAGATCAATGGCAATCTGAATCTTTGGCGTATGCGTCTGATGGCAGTGACAAACAGCAGATTACCTTCACCGAACTCACAGCAGCCGGGCGCGCCGTTTCTTCCCGGACAATGAAACTATTTTGTTCAGGGCCTGGCGATGCCCATGAAAATGGGCAAAGTTTTGGCCCACACCAATGACCGTATTCACTATCAAGCATGACGGCAGTAATATGAAGCAGCGCACCTTCAACACAAGATGAACTCGGCGCGTACCCCGCCAGCGATGGTCGGCGCGTATGTATTTGTGCGTGTGGCCGATGGCAGAAACTGGGAAGTGTTTCTTGGCGATTCTGGCTGGCGGTGAACCGCTGCGTCTGACCTACAATACGGGTTTCGACGGGCTGCCGTCATTGTCGAGGAACGGTAAGAAGATGTTGTTTGCGCGCAGTAATAATGACCACAACAACTTGACCTTGGGCCAGCTGCATATAACGGCATACCGGATACCGTGGTGGGGGCGGAAAAACCGGTTCTGGTAACGGACTTCATGCCGGGCGCTAAGCATCTCAGCAACGCAAGGGGGTCTCGTCAGTTGTGATAGATACTGCTTTCGGTGAATCGACAGCCTCTCCGTTAAATAGAAAATTATATAAATGCATTTACACCAAGAGCTTGCCGATTGTCTTGATCTTGAATACAACGGCTTTTCCCTGTGTCCGCGGCGGAGGAAGGTGAGCACGCGTTACCGCACCATCGCCTCTAACTGATGGGTTATGCCTTGGAGCAAGCCAAGGAAGACAATCCATCGTATCGGAATTGACTATGAGTATCGCTATCACGAGTACTGGGGTATTGGCGGCTTTGGGGAGTGGCTGAATGCCTGAGCGCTACTCGGCGAATATGAG
>CAWKLL010000041.1:0-7019 GCA_963850255.1 uncultured Gammaproteobacteria bacterium | reverse complement strand
GCAACTTAAGTTTCGTACAATCCGATCTTGCAGAGATAAACATGCGAAAATCCCGAATGATAGATAATTCGGGAAAACCGTACTAAAAGATCTGATGAATCGGCTGTTTCTGTCTAAATACAGCATGCAACATAGCCGCTCATGATCCCCAGGGACTAGCCGGCTTGCAGCTTATGCGTCATCTCAATTACAGCCATTTGCTCTACTTCTGGACGGTTGCCCGTGAAGGCAGCATTGCCAAAGCCTCCCAGGTATTGCACCTGACCCCGCAGACCATCAGCGGTCAGATCAAGCTGCTCGAAGAGTCTGTTGGCGAGCCCCTGTTCCAGCGCGTTGGTCGCGGGCTGACTCTGACGGACACCGGTCAAGTCGTCAATCAATATGCGGATGAGATCTTCACCTTGGGCGCTGAACTCACCCAGCGGGTGCGCAGCAAACAACCGGGTATGCCGGTGGCGCTCAACGTCGGCGTGGTCAATTCGATTCCCAAGCTGATCGCCTATCGCACGCTTGAGCCGGCCATGGCCATGCAGGACCCGGTGCGGGTAGTTTGCTGGGAGGGTGATCTGGAGAAATTGCTGGCCGATCTGGCCGTGCATCGGCTGGACCTGGTGTTGTCTGATCGCCCGGTGCCCACGGGCCTGAACGTCAAGGCTTATAGCCACGCGCTGGGTGAAAGTGGCGTATCGCTTTTTGCACATAAGCGGCTGGCCGCTAAGTACCTTAAAAACTTTCCTGCCAGTCTCCACGATGCGCCGCTACTGATGCCCGTGAATACCAGTGCCTTGCGACGTGGTCTGGATGACTGGTTCGATCGCCATGAAATAACGCCACGAATTGTGGCCGAGTTCGACGATAGCGCTCTGCTCAAGGCCTTTGGTGAGGCCGGCATGGGCATTTTTCCCGCTCCTGACGCCATAGCCAGCGAAGTTGAACACATGTATCACTCGCGTAGCATAGGTTCGGTGGCGAACCTGAAAGAGCAGTACTTTGCGATTTCGCCGGAACGCAAAATCAAGCACCCGGCCGTGCTACAAATTACCGAGGCAGCCCGCCTGGGCCTGTTTGGCTGAGCCGTAGCGGAGATCCGGCGACTAGCGACTCATGGCCGCCATGCGTCGCTCGCGGACGATTGCGCGCTTGGCACGATTCAGGGTATCCGCTATCGCCGTCTGACCGTCCGGATGTTGCGCGAAGGTCCGATACATTCGGCCCGCGTTGGAGCGACCACGAAATTCACAGCGATAAGCGATGCGCCCGGCATCGGCATTGCCGATCTTTTCGAAATCGATCCGCAGGCTGCGCAAGGCGCTACCAAGGGAAGACAAGGTCATCGCCACCTGGTACTCGATGATTGGACGCCAGGTTGGCGAGATTTCTTCGTCAATGCTCAAGCGCAACATAACTTTAATACCGAATTGGATGACAACAGTCTATGCGCAGGAGCTTTTCTGACAAGCAGGAATTTCGGCGCACGCACTTCGGTTCACTCGAAGCGGTGCAGATTCCGCGGTGACTAACGGCGCTGAACCACCTGGTGCAAGACACCATGCGGCGCACGCAGCAACGCAGAAGATACGGAGCCCAGCGCTGGCAGCTCCAGCGGCGAGGAATTTCTAATTAACGCGCCCGGCCAATCGGCGACGCGCGCCAGGCAGTCCTCCAGGTTGGTCACCTCCATCAGCGCTGCGGCGATGCCGCGATTGGGTAGCTGCGAGTGATCGGCAAGCGAACGCGCGCCGGCGGAGCGCTGGCCATAGTGAATCAAGCCGAAAAAAGGTTCGCGCAGACGCGTCCCCACGTTTACTGCCGTTAGCTGCATGCTCTGCTCCCCGCCGACCAGCTCGGCAAAGCTCGGATCGTCGAAGCCGTAGCGATAGACTTCATCGAGTTGCAGTACTTCAGCGTAAAAGCGCAGAACTTCGTCGCGCCGGCTCACCGGCGTGGAAACGCTCATTACCTCGCTAAAAGGTCGGTCGGCAATTTGCACGACTTTGGCCATGAAGTCGGCGGGCCCCTCAATAAGCGCATATACGACCTGGTCAGGCGCCCACAGATGCGCTTCGCGAAAACGGCCCTCGCTCATTTCGTATTCGGCAATGGTGTCTTTGACTTTATAGCCGGCGGCGGCGAGCGTCGCTATGGCCCGATCAAAGTCCGTGGTGTAAAAGTCGATGACTTTCAGCGCATCGTGATCGTCGCCACGACTACGCTCGCGAATCACCTGGCTCGGCACCGGATCAAACTGCAGCAGCAATATCCCTGACCAGGTGCCGGGTGTCAGGCAAAGTTGCAGGCGCGCCGAGCGGGCCTCGACATTCCACAAGGCCTCAATGCTTGCTGCATCCAGCCGTTGCTCGGGCAGGCACTGCAGGCCGAATACGCTACCCAGCAATTCACGATGACTTTCCAGCTTGCTGGTCGAAATAATTGGCCCGATCAAGCGGGTGGCAGCGTCGCTCATCAGGCCAGTGATCCGCCTGTGACCATTTGACGGTTCGTGCCGGACAGATCATGCGAAGTTGACAGGTTTCTGAACTCAGTTGACCGAAGCATGGCTGTATTCTACGTTCTTCGCCCGCTTCGTAGTGTCGCGCCGACATCAGCTCAAGCGCCGGGTTACTCGCCGAACAGTTGCCGTTCCACCGACTCGATCAGGATATGAATCACTTTTATATGTAGTTCCTGCACCCGGTCGGCGTATTGCCCGCCGGGCGTGACGATGACGATATCCGCCACATCATCCAGTTTTGAGCTTTCGCGACCCGTCAGCGCAATAACCTTGAGTCCCTGCTGTCTGGCTTGCTGTGCAGCCAGCAGGACGTTCGCACTGTTGCCGCTGGTGCTGATGCCGACCAGTACATCACCGCGGCGGCCATGCGCCTGGATATAGCGTGAAAAAACCTGCTCGTAGCCGTAGTCGTTGGCGACGCAGCTAAGGTGACCGGGGTCACTGATGGCTGCGGCCGCCAAAGCCGCGCGATCTTCGCGGAAACGGCCAGACAGTTCTTCTGCAAAGTGCATGGCATCGCACATGGAGCCGCCATTGCCGCAGGCGTAAACGCGATTGCCGTTGCCGAAAGCTTCGGCCAGGGTTTCGCCGGCACGCTGAATAGCCTGAATGGCATCGTCGTTCGCTTGCAGCGCCGCCAGCGCCTGCGCGCATTCGGCCAGGGTTTCTCTAATGTATTCAGACATGCAGGGTTATTCCGTGCTACTGGGGAGAGTCGCGGAAAGCCGGCCGCAATTCGATAAACGGGTCGCGAAACTCCGGAAAGACCTCGCGAAAACGGTCGGTGCGGCGTCGCGCATAGAATAGCAGAGCCTTACCCGTACCGCCGTTCCAGGGGTCGAACTCGGGATCAGCATAGTCGGCGAAAAATTCGCTGAGGCGCGCATCAAGTTGTGCTACCAGTGGCGCAAACTCGGCGTTGTCGATCAGGTTTCGGGTCTCTTCCGGGTCGGCGGCCATGTCGTACAGTTCGTTGGGCGAATCGAGGAATCGCTTGGTGTATTTCCACTGCGGCGTCTGGATTACACGCGTGGTGATGTACTCGAAAAATACCTCGTCCTGCCAGTCCATTTCTTCGCCAAGCAGGGCCGGCGCAAAACTCTCGCCGGGCGAGTTGTCGATGCTCAGTTCTCCCAGTCCGACGTAGTCCAGCACCGTGGGAAATACGTCGAACTGATTGATCATCATCGCCTGCCGGCGGCCGGCTGGAATCTTGCCAGGCTGGCGAACGATCAGGGGTACCTGCATGTTGGCATTGTAGGCAGGCGGTGGCTCGCCCCAGGAGCTATTGCCCCAGATACCGTGTTGTCCGTAGGAAGAACCCTGGTCGGACAGGAAAATCACCAGCGTGTCATCCTCCAGTCCCTGTTCTCTTAGTGCCTCCAGCACTTGTCCAACGCCGTAATCCACATGCGTGGTTTCGGCGGCAATATTAATCATCGCGCGCTGGTTGTTTAGCGCATCAATGGCCGCCCAGGGATAACTGCCGCCGACGATATTCGGATTATTGCCCTTGCCGGCCACCTTGGCCCAGTCGCGCATGTACGGGTGCACCGGATGCTGCGGAACGGGTGGGGGATTCTCAACGTACAGATCCGCGAAGCGAGAAACCGGCGGCTCATTCACCGTGGGTGGCAGGATGTAGGGTCCGTTATAAGACAGCCAAAGAAAAAACGGTTTCTGGCCACGCTCTGATTCAATGAAGTCTATCGCCCGTTGCGTCCAGAAATCCGTCAGGTGTTCGCTGAGCTCGGCAACATTGAAGGTTTCGCCATTGTCGAAAATCTTCGCGTCGGTAAAACTTTCCGTATGTCCGCCCTGGAAGGTCACCCAGAAATCGAAGCCGAGGGTGGGCTGGTTCGAAGTGCCAAGATGGTATTTGCCCACCAGCCCGGTTCGATAACCTGCATCGGCCAGCGTCTGTGGCCAGTTGCGATACTCGGCAATGGCCGAATAGCCTTCTGCCGGCCAGCGACCCCGCAGGCCGTTGTGCACACCATTGGCTGAAGGGATGCGCCCGGTTAGCAGCACCGCGCGCGACGGCGAACAGACGCCCGAGGTGGCATAGGCGTGCTCGAACAGCATGCCGTCTGCCGCCAGTTGATCGATGTTCGGCGTCTGGATTACCGGATGACCGTAGGCGCCCAGTAAAGAGGCGCTCTGGTTGTCGCTCATGATCAGCAGTACGTTGGGCCGCTCAGGCGTTTGCGCAGAAGCGACCGCCAGGCCGAACAAGGCCAGCAGGCCAAGGTGGCTAAAGCATTTTTGCTTGCGACTCTGCGTAGACATGGGGCGATCCTGCAAACCCTTTATGAATGAATAATAGCGAAAAGTCTCCTGTGGCTCGTCAGCCTGATTTTTCTGTCTATCTTGTCGAGGCCTTCCTGCGCTACATTTGCGGTTGAAGCGCCTAGCCATCGGTGGCTTTTGCAGCATCTTCCGGGTTTTGTGGCCGGTTCGCCCGCTCTGAGCCCTCCGCACAAAAATAAAAGGCAAGAATCGAAATGTTCACAGTGACACCCAGGGGTGAAAATCGCATCGACATTGAATTTCGCGGCAAGCTCGACAGCGATGAAATGCGCCTCGCCCTGGATGATCTGATCGCGAAGTCCGCAGGGATCGAGAATGGCCGCATGCTGTATCGCATTGAGGCGTTTGAAATACCGACCCTCGCGGCTTTGGGCGTTGAGTTTTCACGTCTTCCGGAAATGTTTCGGCTGATTAAGAAATTCAAGCGTGCTGCCGTGCTGACGGATAAGAAATGGCTGCAGAAAGCCAGTGAGTTGGAAGGTCTGCTAATGCCCGGTCTTGAGATCAAGGCCTTTGATCAGGATCAGGCCGGCGCAGCCGAAGCCTGGTTAGCCGAATAGCCTCGGCTTCCAGGCTGTGCCGACTGCCGTCCTAGTCGCTTAGCTCGACTGTATTGCAACTATGCAATTTTTAGCGCCCACTCGTCCGCCTTTCCTTCTGCTGGCCCCGGCATGTGTAGCGCCAGGCCTGGCCGCGGCGGCTGTTGGCGGGCCGCTATCTCCGCTGCTGGTTGCGCTGGTTTTTCTGGCGGCACTGGCCGCGCACATCAGTGTGAACGCCTTCAATGAAGTCGCGGATTTTGAGAGCGGTCTCGACCTGACCACGCAACGCACGCCGTTCAGCGGCGGCAGTGGTGCGATACCGGATAATCCGGCGCTGTTGGGAACCGCCCGCGCCATTGCCTGGCTGGCGCTTGCCGTTTGTCTTGGCATTGGTGCGTTTTTTGTCCGCTTGCGGGGCTGGCCGCTGCTGGCGTTGGGCGGTCTTGGCCTGATCGTGTTGGTGACTTATTCGTCGCAGCTGGTGCGCCGGCCGCTGATTTGCCTGGTCGCGCCTGGCCTGGGCTTTGGTGTGGTGATGGTGATCGGTAGCAGCCATGCCCTGAGTGGGGGCTGGTCTGAGCAGGCCAGCTGGGCCGCTTTGCCGGTGTTCTTCCTGGTCAACAATCTCCTGTTACTGAATCAATTGCCCGATATGCAGGCTGATCGCGGCGTGGGTCGGTCCAATCTGCCGCTGCGCTGGGGGCTGCGGGCTACGGCGGTGACCTATGCGGGTATGTTGCTGGCGGCCTTGACGGTGTTGCTGTTTGCGGTTTCCAGCGGCGTCCTGCCGCGCAGTTGTTTAATCGCGCTTTTGCCGATGCTTGCTGCGTTGCCGATCGGCGCTGGTGATCTGGCGCTGGAACGGCAGCGTGCCGGTATTGATGCCCTGGCTGGCGGTGAATGTGGTTACCAGCCTGGTGACGCCCGTGTTGTTGGCTGTTGGCCTGGCCTGGCCGCTATTCGGCTAGCTTGTTTCCAGCAGCGCCCTTACGTGCGCATCGTTATAGCCAAGTTGCCTGAAGACTTCATCGGTATGCTCACCATAGGCAGCTACCGAGTAGTCGGGTTGTGCCGGTTCCTCGACGAAATGGATCGGGTTACCGACGTGCCGCAGACCTTGTTCGTCGACCAAGGTCATGCCCCGCGCTAGCGCATGCGGATCCTCATGGGCCTCCTTGAGAGTCAGCACCGGGGCATAGCAAATGTCGCGACCGGCAAACCAGTCGTTCCATTCGGCCTGGGTTTTCCCGGCAAACACCGACTGCAGGAAGTCGATGACGGGCTGCTGATGGGCGCCCGGTCCCTGTTCGCATAGCGCGAACAAATCCATACGACCGAGTTCTGTGAGCAAGTTGCGCACGAACTTCGGTTCCTGTCCGGCGAGGGAAATGTATCGCTGGTCTTTGGTCTGGTAAACACGATAAAACGCGCCGCCGCCGAGCGTGCGTTCAAGTCCGGGTCGCGGTGATCGGTCTTCGGCAAACACCGGGCCGAGTACGTTGGGCGCCCAGGCCAGCAGCGAATCCTGCATGGCGATGTCGACATAGTCGCCGCCGCCCGTTTGTGTGCGTCGGTAAAGGGCCATCAGCACCGCGGCCAGGCCCATATGGGCCGCGGCCAGGTCGGCCGCCGGGATGGCCGGCAGGGTGGGCTGA
>CAWKLL010000040.1:0-29002 GCA_963850255.1 uncultured Gammaproteobacteria bacterium | reverse complement strand
AAGATCAAAGACCTGACCCCATTGTTTTCAAGAGCGCCGCATCCGCAACAATTTTAGGAAATTTTCATGGACACACATCAGACCCCTGGCGAACACGCGGCGGACCGATACGAATGGGGCCGATCCGTCCGTGAGCGCGTTTCGCTCGAGAGCCACGCCGAGCTTGGCGACCCTGGCTCGCGCGACCCGGTTGGCCTGATTCAGGGCCAGGAGGCCAGTCGGTTGCAGTCGTTGGTACCGCTTCGTCACGAGCGCATGGGGGTGTCCGCATTTACGTTCTACCGGGGATCGGCCATCGTACAGGCGGCGGATCTCGCGCGTACTCCTGCCTCGGGTATCGAAGTGCAGCTTTGCGGCGATGCGCATCTATCGAACTTCGGCCTCTACGGCTCGCCCGAACGGCGCCTCGTCTTTGATGTCAATGACTTCGACGAAACGCTGCCAGGGCCGTTCGAATGGGATGTCAAGCGCCTCGCCGCGAGTCTCGTGCTCGCCGGGCGAGATCTCGGTCACCAGGAGGACAACAACAAAGAGGCGGCGCTTCGCGCGGCGGAGGCCTACCGCGAGGTCGTGGCTCGCTTTGCACGCGCACGCTACATCGACGCGTGGTACGCGACCATCGATGTGGACGCACTCCAGACTCTGCTTCAGGAAGGAGGCAAGAAGCAGGGCAAGGCCGCTAGGCGTACCCAGACGATGCTCGACAAAGCACGCAGCAAGGACAGCTTGCGGGCACTTCGGAAGCTGGCCGTCGAAGAAGACGGCCGCTATCGAATCAAGTCCGAGCCGCCCGGCATCGTTCCGCTGAGAGACCTGGCCGCGGATGAACATCCGGACAACATTCGCCAGCTCATAGGCGAGCTCTTCCGACAGTATGAGAAATCCCTGCCGGACGATCGCGCAGCGCTGCTTCGGCGCTACCGCTTGGTTGACGTCGCCTTGAAGGTCGTCGGTGTCGGCAGCGTGGGAACCCGCTGCTACGTGGCGCTATTCGAGGGTCGCGACCGGGAAGACCCGCTGTTCCTGCAGATCAAGGAAGCGGGTCCGTCGGTGCTCGAGGCTCACCTTCCGCCGAGTCGCTATGCCAATAGCGGCCAGCGCGTGGTCGAAGGTCAGCGATTGATGCAGTCGGCTAGCGACATTATGCTTGGGTGGGCGCGCGGTACGGCCGGGGTACACGACTACTACGTCCGGCAGATGTGGGACATGAAGGGATCGGCCGACGTGGAGTCGTTCACACCGAGCGAGCTCCGCCAGTACGCCACTGCCTGCGGTTGGACGCTGGCCCATGCACACTGCCGCACCGGTAGCGCGTCTGCCGCTGCCGGTATTCATGGCAACGAATCCGGCCAGGCTCTGGTTGGCCAGGTCATGCGCCGGCCGGTCACGGTAGGGTCCGTCCTGGCCAAAGGCGCTAATCGAGCAATAAATGATCTCGGGTCGACGTGCTTTCACCGCGGCGTAGTCCACGCCAAGTCGCTGCACCACGCCGGGGCGGAAACCCTCGACAAAAATATCCGCGCTGGCGCACAGATCCAGCAGCGCTTCGCGGCCGCTGTCGGACTTTAAATCCAGCACCACGCTTTTTTTGCCGCGATTGGCGTTGCGAAAAAAAACCGAGTGACCGTGCTGCTTCTGGCCGATGCCTCGGCTGGGATCCCCGCCGCCGGGCGGCTCGACCTTGATCACCTCGGCGCCGTGGTCTGCCAGCATCAGGGTCAGGAATGGCCCCGGCAAAAACAGGGATAGGTCGACGACTCTGAGTCCATCGAGTTTCATGCTGACGGTTTGTCGCCCCGGATGACGCTTTTACGCCGCAACTCGTTGAGTTCGTCGTCGCTATAGCCGAGCTGACCCAGAATATCATCGGTATCGGCCCCCAGCCCTGGCCCGGCTCGCGATGCGATGCGCTCACCATTCAGTTTGATGGGATTAGCCAGGGTCTGGTAGTCGGCGCGTTCGGGATGCGGTGTGTTTCGGCGCATACCAATCTCGCGTACGAAGGGATTGTCGAGCGCCTGTCCCATACTCATTACCGGCGCCGCCGGCATCTTGCTGCGCAGCTGCGCCAGCCAGGCCTCGCTGGTATTGCCGGCAAAAATGTCGTCGAGCAGGGCGGTTAGTTCATCGCGATTCTGGCGCCGGGCTGCCGGCGATACGAAGCGCTCATCATTGATCCATTCCGGTCGTCCCAGTTCCCTGCAGAGAATCTGCCAGAACTTGTCCGTCATGCACATGACAAAAATCCAGCCGTCGGCGGTCGGAAACAATTGCACCGGTACCTGGGCAGGATGCGCGCTGCGCGGCTGGCGTACGGTCTGGTCCTGCTCATTGATATACCAGGCACCGGGATAGGTAAGCTGGTGCAGGGCCACGTCAAACAGGCTGACATCGATATCACCGCCGACGCCGGTATCGCGCACCTGGTACAGGCGCGCGACCATGGCCAGCGCGGTGGTAATGCCCGTCATGTAGTCGATGATGGACAAGCCCATGCGCGTGGGCGGACCGTCGGGTTCGCCGGTCAGGCTCATGAAGCCGGCTTCGGCCTGCATCAGGTAGTCGTAACCCGGCCAGGCCTTGCGCTCATTGTCGCGGCCATAGGCCGACAAGTGGGCGCAAATAATCGCCGGATTGATTTCTCTCAGGCTGGCGTAATCGAGGCCGAGTTTTTCCGGCTGATCGCCGCGCAGATTGTTTAACACCGCGTCGGCACCGGCAGCCAGGCGGTGGAACACTTCGCGGCCCTCGTCGGTTTTTACGTTCAGCGCAATGCTGCGTTTATTCAGGTTGAAGCACTGAAAAAAGTGGCTGTCGGTACGGCCAAGGAAATGCGGGCCCATACTGCGGGTCGCGTCACCATCGCTGAGATGGTTCTCGATCTTGATGACTTCGGCGCCCAGGTCCGCCAGGTACATGGAGCCAAAGGGACCGGCCCCGACATTCTCGAAGGTCAGGATGCGCAGGCCGGCCAGCGGTCTTCCGACGAGCATGTTCAGTTTTCGGAGCGCGCCACGAGCTGCTTGGCGATGATGATGCGCTGGATTTCGTTGGTGCCCTCGCCAATGCACATCAGTGGTGCGTCGCGATAGAAGCGCTCGATATCGTACTCGGTGGAGTAGCTGTAGCCGCCAAACACGCGCATCGCCTCGGTGCTGTTTTCCAACGCCGCTTCCGAGGCAAACAGCTTGGCCATACCGGCTTCCAGATCGCAGCGTTCGCCGCGGTCGTACTTGTCCGCAGCCTGTTCCACCAGCAGGCGGGCCGCCTCGGCGCGCGTAGCCATATCGGCCAGTTTCATCTGAATTGCCTGATGCTTGGCGATCGGTTTACCAAAGGTGACGCGTTCCTTGGCGTAAGCCAGGGACTGGTCCAGCGCGCCCTTGGCGATGCCGACGCCACGCGCGGCAACATTAATGCGGCCGAGTTCCAGGCCACCGGCGGTTTGCTGGAAGCCATGGCCCTCAATCCCGCCGATTAATTGCGTGGCGGGTACACGAAAGTCTTCGAAAATCAGTTCGGCGCTATCAATCGCCTTATAGCCCATCTTCTTGAGCTTCTTGCCAACCGTAAAACCTTCACCCTTCTCCAGGATGAACATCGACATGCCCGTGTGGCGCGGCTCCGCCTCGGGATCGGTCTTGACCAGCACTGCGAAACAGCTGCCCTGCACACCATTGGTGATCCAGGTCTTACTGCCGTTAATAATATAGTCATCGCCATCGCGCTTTGCGGTGGTGCGAATACCCTGCAGGTCGGTGCCGGCGTTGGGCTCGGTCAGACCGATGCCGCCGCGCAACTCGCCGCTGGCAAAACGCGGCAGGTAACGGGTTTTCTGTTCATCGGTGCCAAAGCGTTCGACACAGGCCGCCATAATCAGGTGCGAGTTGAACATGCCCGTTGGCGCCATCCAGGCCTCGCAAATGCGCGCCACCAGCTTGGCGTAAACGCTGGCGCTCAGGCCCAAGCCGCCGTACTCGGGGCTGATGGTAGCGCCGAACAGGCCCAGCCCTTTCATCTGCTCGACCAGTTCCGTGGGGTACTTGTCGGCGTGGTCGTATTCCTGTGCGATGGGCCGGACTTCGCCTTCGACCCAGCGATCAATGGCCTCCAGGATCGCCGCTTCGTCTTCGGCGCTCATCCCCGACGTGGTTTCGAAATCTTCTGCATGACTGACCATGGCTTATTCCTCGGCTGACGCCTTTTTCGGTATCAGCATGGTGCGATCAAAGGTGCAGACCACGTCGCCATTCTGGTTCTTGCCGATGGTATGCACGCTGACCAGGCCGGCATTCGGCCGTGATTTGGATTCGCGTTTGTTAATAACCTCAGATTCCGCATACAGCGTATCGCCTGGGTAAACGGGATGGGTTAGCTTGATGTCGTTCCAGCCCAGGTTGGCAATCGCCTTCTGGCTAACATCCGAGACACTCATGCCGACGACAATAGCTACGGTCAGGGGACTGGCTATCAGGGTGCGACCGAACTCGGTGCCCTTGGCGTATTCATCGTCGAAGTGCAGCGGGTGAGTGTTCATGGTCAGCAGGGTGAACCAGATATTGTCGTTCTGGGTAATGGTTCGACCGGGGCGATGCTCGTAGACATCACCGACCACAAAATCCTCGTAGTAGCGACCGAAACTCTCGCGGTATCGCTGCGGTGAAATAGTCTCGCTTGTTTGAACCATGTTCTTCTTGTTGGCGACAATTGTCCGGACAAATGCTATGTTTCTCAGCTAGCACTGTCAAACGCGCGTTGCGGCACACAGGCATTCCAAGCGGCTAAAAGATGGCAAAAAATTCGATGAATACACGTAAATCTGTCCGCGAACCGCGTTACCGACAGCTGGCTAATGAACTGATCGACGCGATCCGTTCCGGCAAGCTAGACGTCGGCGAGGTTATGCCCGGCGAGCTGGAGTTGGTGGAAACCCACGGGGTCAGCCGGCATACCGTGCGCGAGTCATTGCGAGTGCTGGAAGAACTGGGGCTGATAGGCCGCTACCAGGGGGTCGGCACGGTGGTGAAGTCGCGCGATTCGGCGCCGGCCTATGTGCAGACGGTTAATTCGCCGGCCGAGCTGCTGCAGTATCCGGAAGGCAGTCGCCTGCGCGTTGTTTCCAAGACGCCGCTGCGCAGCGGCCGGGCGCTGGCTCGCCTGCTGGGATGTCGCACCGGAACGGAATGGGTGCAAATCGGCGCGCTCCGACGCCTCAAGGAAAACGATTTACCGATTTGCTGGGTAGATATTTACGTACGCCCGGAGTACGCGGGTGTCGCGGAAAAAATTGGTCGTAGCCGGCGACCGGTGTATGAAATTATTGAGCAGCAGTTCGACGAAAAGGTCGATAGCGTGGGTATTGAGATCCGCGCCGGCGTGCTTTCAGAGGCCGTTGCCGAGGCGCTCAAGGTCGAGCCGGGCTCGCCTTCGCTGCGGGTAATACGCCGCTATCGTGGTCGCGACGGTGGTTATTTTGAAGTCTCGGTTTCCGAGCATCCGGCCGAGCGATTCACCTATTCGCTGGAACTCAAGCGCGGCTGGCAGGCCAACAGCGGATGGACAGCTTCATGAGCAGCACACGTCTTGAATTTTCCGGCCTGCGCAGCTTTCTGTTCACGCCGGGCAATCACCCCCGCAAGCTGGCCAAAGTTTTCCACAGCGGCGCCGATGCCGTAATTCTCGACCTCGAGGATGCCGTTGCCATCGCCGAGAAGCCTGCGACCCGCGCGGTAGTCGTGGCGGCACTGAGAGAGCCGCGCAACTGTCGGGGGTATGTGCGTATCAATAGCCTCGGTACCGAGTTCTGGGAAGCCGATATTCCGGCTGTGGTCGGCCCCTGGATCGACGGTATCGTGTTGCCGAAAGTTGAGTCGGCTGCCGACCTGATCCTGGTTGACCAGGCTATCGCCGCAGCCGAGCAGGCTGCCGGCCTGGCAGTGGGTAGTATCGACCTGATGCCGATTGTCGAAACGGCCAAAGGCATCGTCAATGTCGACGAGATTGCCGGCGCCGTGCCGCGCGTCCGGCGCCTGTCATTCGGCGGCGGCGACTATACCAATGATCTCGACTTCACCTGGACGCCGGAAGAAGAAGTGCTCGCTTATGCGCGTGCCCGCCTGGTGCATGCTTCTCGCGTGGCCGAGATAGAGCCGCCCATCGATACAGTGGTCATTCACATCCGTGATCACCTACGTTTTCGCGCCTCGGCTGAGCGCGGCCGCATGTTCGGCTTCGCCGGCAAGCTGTGTATTCACCCCGACCAGGTACCGGTGACTAACGAGGTGTTTACGCCGGGCGAAGAAGAGGTGGCCCACGCCCGGGCAGTGATCGCCGCTTTCGAGAATGCTGAGGCTGAAGGTTCGGCGTCGATCCAGCTGGACGGCTACTTCATCGACTATCCCATCGTCTATAAGGCGCAACGCATTCTGGCCCTGATGGAGCGTCTGCAGGCTAAAGCCTGACGTTTTTCAGATGGTGCCCTGCTCGCGCAGTGCGTCCATCTCGGCCTGCCCTAGACCGAGCAGCCCGGAATAGATTTCGGCATTGTGTTCGCCGATGCCCGGGCCCAGCCAATTCACCGCACCGGGCGTTTCCGTCAGCCGCGGCACGACGTTGGGAATCGCCAGTTCGCCGATCCGGCTATCGACCATGCGCAGGATGTTCTCGCGCGCGGCATATTGTTCGTTGGCGAAAATCTCCGCGATGGAAGTGACGGGTCCACAGGGCACCTGGCCCGCATCGCAAAGGCGCAGGACCTCCGCCTGGGGCAGGGAACCTGTCCATGCGGTCACCATGGCGTCGACTTCGGTGCGTTGTGATTCGCGCTGGCGGATGTTGCCAAATTTGCCCTCGCCGGCGACTTCCGGCTGGCCGATGATTTCGGCCAGGCGCGCAAAAATCTTGTCGTTGGTGCAGGCAATGGCAACCCAGCGTTGATCGCCGGTGGGGTAGTGACTATGCGGTACCGCGTTCACGGTGGCCGCGCCCATCCGCTCGCGCACAAAACCATGGTGGTCGTAAGCCGGCGCCAGTTCATCGAGGATGCGGAATACCGATTCGTACAGACCGAGATCCACGACCTGGCCCGTTCCGTTCAGGTCGCGGGCGCGCAGTGCGGCCATCACGCCGAAAGCACCGTAAATACCGGTGAGGTAGTCAGCCAGGGTGGCCGAGCCCGGCGATGATGGCGGCCTGTCCGGATCGCCGGCCAGGTAGCTGATGCCGCCAAAGGCATTGGCAATGCGACCGAAGCCCGGGCGGTCGCGATAAGGGCCGGTCTGGCCATAGCCCGACACGCGCAACATCACCAGGCGGGGATTTATTGCTTTCAGGACCTCGTAACCCAGGCCCCACTTTTCCAGCGTGCCAGGCTGGAAGTTTTCGCACACCACATCAGCTTCAGCAACCAGCTTTTTGAACAGCGCTGCGCCTTCCGGGTGCCGCAGGTCCAGGGTGATGCACTTCTTGTTGCGGCTTTCCGATAGCCATACCAGGGTTTCGCCGCAGTCCGTGGGCGAGCCGAACTTGCGCATGGGCTCGCCGGATCCGGGCAGCTCAATCTTTATCACTTCGGCGCCGAACTCGCCGAGCATGGTGGCGCAATAGGGGGCAGCGATATAGGTGGCTATATCCAGGACCCGGATACCGTGGAGAGCTTGCATGGAAGACCTTGGGCGAAAAACCTATAATGTCCGGACATTTTGGGTGAGATCGACAGCCATCACAAGCATTAACGGAGTATCCACAGCATGAGCGCGGTGATTTCTACCCCCGGGGCGGAGCCAGCCGGGGTGACTATGGCCGAGCGACTGTCGGCGTTTGCCGCCGGTTTCGACCTGGCTGCGATGCCCGACGAGGTGCTGGCCTATGCCAAGCTGTGTATCGCCGATGCCATCGGAATTGGTCTGGCCTCAAACAGCTATGACTTCGCGGAACGCAGCGCACGCGCCGTCGCCAGGCTGGCGGGGAACGGTGCGCATCCGGTCATTGGCCGCAGCGAGCGACTGCCGCTGCGCGACGCCGCTTTGTTGAATGGCTTGCTGGTGCATGGCCTGGACTTCGACGACACCCACCCGGCCAGTATTACGCATTGTTCGGCCAGTGCTGTTCCACTGGTGCTCGCGCTGGGTGCCGAGCACGGCGTATCCGGCGCGCAGGTGCTGGCTGCTTACGTGCTGGCGCTGGAGGCCGACGCGCGCATTGGTGCTATGGCCGATGGGCAGTTTCAGCAAGTTGGCCTGCACCCGACCGGCGCCGTAGGTATTTTCGGCTGCGCACTGGCTGCCGCTTACCTGCAGGAATTGACGCCCAGGCAGACTGCTTACGCCCAGGGCATCGCCCTGAGTATGTCCGCCGGCAGCCTGGAGTTTCTCGAGGACGGCGCGTGGACCAAACGTCTGCACCCCGGCTGGGCTGCGTCCAGCGCGATTACCGCGGCGGCGCTGGCCAGTGAAGACTTCCAGGCACCGCTGCAGGTGTATGAAGGGCGCTATGGCCTGTACAACATCTATCTGCAGAATCGCCCGGTGGGTGATCTCGGCGCAGCCCTGGATTCGCTGGGCAGCGATTGGGAGACTATGAAGATCGCCATCAAGCCTTACCCCGTTTGCCACTTTAATCACGCCTTTATCGACGCCGCCCTGGCGCTGCGCGAGCAGGCCGGGCTCAAGCCTGACGATGTGGCTTCTGTGACGGCGCTGATTCACGAGGGACAGTCTCAGGTCGTTTGCGAGCCCGCGGCCAACAAGCGTCGCCCGGCCAGCGATTACGATGGCAAGTTCAGTTTGCCCTTCGCCGTCGCCGCCGCGCTGGTGCGCGGGCGCTTTACCCTGGATGAACTGGAGGATGAGGCGCTGGCCGACCCGGAAATTCTGGCCCTTTGCGATCGCGTGGATTACCAGCACGATCCCGATTCCGCCTTCCCGCGCTACTACTCGGGTGAATTGCGTCTGACCACCAAAGACGGGCGCGAGCTGCGCCACCGCGAAGCCGTTAACCGGGGCGCCGACAGCCGGCCCCTGAGCGCGGACGACGTGCGCGAGAAATTCACCAGCAATGCACAGCGCGTTATCTCGGCCGACCATGCCGAGGAGATCTGGCAGGCTGTCATGTCACTGGATACTGCACCGCATCTTGGTGCGCTCACCGCCGTGCTTGGCACGCGAGGAACTTAAGCCATGCTGATGTCTGCCGAGGAATATCGCGAGAGCCTGCGCAGCTACTCACCCGAAGTGTATGTCGACGGCCAGCGCGTCGAGAGCGTGGCTGACGATCCGAGCCTGGCGCCTGGTGTGCGCGCGGTCGGTGTGACTTACGACTTTGCCCTGCGCGAGGCCTACCAGCCTTACATGCTGGCCACCCAGCACTCGAGCGAACAGACCGTGAACCGAATGCTGCACATCAATCAGAACACGGAAGATCTGCTGCTGAAGCTGGAAGCCGTGCGACTGGTGTGTCGCGAGAGTGGCTGTGCGCAGCGCTACCTGTCCCACGATGCATTGAACGCCCTGTACAAAACCACGCATGGCATGAGCGCCGAAGTGCACCAGCGTTTTCTGCACTACCTGCATGATATCCAGGCGCGTGATCTGACCCTGGGTGTGGCCATGACCGACGCCAAGGGCGATCGCAGCAAGCGGCCCGAGCACCAGGCCAACCCGGACACGTATTTGCATATTACCGAGCGGCGCGCCGACGGAATTGTGATTCGCGGCACCAAGGCCATTGTGACCGGCGCGCCCTACATGCACGAACTGCTGGTCATGCCCTGTCGTACCGTTAATGCCGAGGCCGCAGACTATGCGGTCTGTTGTGCGGTGCCCGTCGATGCCAAGGGCCTGCGCATGGTTTCGCGCCGCGCGGGGCGACCCGGCCAGGCCGCGGCGCGCTTCAGCAGTCAGTATGGTCAGGCCACGGCCGTGTGCATTTTCGATGACGTATTTGTGCCCTGGGACAAGGTTTTCCTGGCCGGCGAAGCGGAGCAGACCGAGTTCCTGGTGACTACCTATGCCAACCATCATCGCCACAGCTGTATCGGCGCGCGCGCCGGTTTCGGCGATTTGCTCATCGGCGCCGGCGTATTGATGACCGAAGCCAATGGCCTTGATCCTGAGCGTGTTGGCCATATCCGCGAGTCGATGGTGGAACTCATCAAGATCGTCGAAGGTTTCTTTGCCTGCGGCGTGGCGTCATCGGTCTACGGTCTGGAACATGCATCCGGGGCCTGGCAGCCAGAGCCGGTATTCGCCAATGTCGGCAAATTGTTGCTGGCCACGCAAATCTACGACATGCACCGGCGTGCCCATGAGGTTTCCGGCGGCCTGGTGGTGGCGCTGCCCGGGCCCGACGAAGACCATAACCCGGCCACCGCCGGCGACCTGGCCAGCCTGCTCAGAGCGCGCGAGGATGTGCCCTACGAGAAGCGTATTGATGTCGCGCGTTTCATCGAAGACCTGACGGCCTCGGATACCGGCGGCTGGTATTCGCTGATCAGCCTGCATGGCGGCGGCTCGCCCGAGGCCATGAAGCGCGAGATCTATCGGCGTTACCCGATAGAAGAACGCAAGGCCCTGGTCGAACGCTTGCTCGATCGCGGTGTGCTGGATACGGAGCAGACCGGGGCCCCGGCGCGAGAGCGTCAGCCCGGCAAGTGCTGTGCGGTGGGCTGTGCGGCGCCTGAATTGCCGCGCGAGAAGTCGCTCAGCGACTAAGCGCTGTTGGGTCGAGCGGGACCGCGCCGACTCTACTTAGGGGGGATGGGGGGGTAGAAGTCGACGCAGTCCGCTCTAGCGACTCTGAATCAGAAAGGAACAGCAAGCGCTTCCGGCGGCAGGATGGTGGTGCGCTTCATGAGTCGTTCATGCTGTTGATCGAAGGGGTCACGTTTGTGCATGGTGCAGGCGTTATCCCACATGATGCAGTCGCCCAGTCGCCAGCTGTGGCTGTAGACAAACTCCGGACGCACTATCCAGTCGAACAGGTAGTCCAGCATTTCGCGACTTTCGGCTTCCGGCATACCCAGTATGCGCGTGGTCATACCCGGGCACAGATAAAGCGCCTTGCGCCCGGTAACCGGGTGCGTGCGAATAATGGGATGGTCGATATCGGCCGTCTTTTTCTTTTGTTCGCTATCGGTCGGCACGCTATAGGCGCGGTTGAAAGCTTCGTAGGACTGGGTCGCTCGCTTGTCTGCCAGCTTCGCTTTGATCTCTTCCGATAACTGCTCATAGGCGGCGCTCATGTCGGCAAAGTGCGTGCGCCCGCCATCGGGCGGAATTTTCACAGAGCTGAGCAGCGAGCCCACGGCTGGCTGCGGCAGGTAAATCTGATCGTAATGCCAGCCGACTTCGTTCTCGGACAGGATGCCGATGGGGCGGCCGTTGTCCTTGATGTTGGAGATGTACAAAATTTCCGGGTTATCCGGCGACAGGTATTCTTTGCGGACATGAATTTCCAGCGGGCCCAGGCGGCGGCTGAAGTTCACCAGTTCAGCCTCGCTGGGGAACTGGTCGCGGAATAGCAGCAGTTTGTGCTCGGCCCAGAGTTGCTTAACCGCAGCGATTTGCTCATCGGGGCAATGACCGCTGATATCAACGCCAATGACTTCAGCGCCGAAGCTGTCCTGCAGGGGTCTTATCTGGAGGGCCATGCTTAAATGTCCGTACAACCGGCTCTTAGCATAACCCAATTTGCTTTAAATGTCCGGACCTTTGTAGGGCACGCGACCGCGCCGCTCGAGGATCAGGATGCCGGCCACAATCCCCGCCACGCCAAGCATCTGCAGCCCATCCATGCGTTCGCCCAGGAACATTGTGGCCATCAGGATGGTCGCCGGCGGGCCCACGGTGCTGATTACCGAGCCGCGCTGCGCACCGATTCGCCGCACCCCCTCGGCCATGCAAAACAGCGGCAGCACCGTGGCGAAAATCACCAGCCCCAGCATCAGCACCCAGCCTGATGTCGACAAAGAGAGTTTGTCGGCCTCGCCGATCACGGCGAACTGCGCGCTGAAGCAGGCAGCTGCTGTGGCCATGGCCACGCTGGTAAAGGCTGCGCTGCTCATCGCCTGGGTCGTGCGCTCTGTCACCATCAGGTAGAAAGCCATGGTGGCGGCGCAGACCAGCACCAGCAGCGAACCCGTCAGATTCTGGTCAAACACATTCTTGTCCAGCAGTCCCACCACCAGCGTAATACCGGCCCAGGTCAGCAGAATAGCCAGCAGGGTGGCGCGGCCCGGCAGCTGCCGTTTGATGACACTGTTAGTCATCACAATGAGTGCGGGGTAGCTGAACAGCAAGGCGCGTTCGACGCTGGCATCAATAAGGCTCAGTGCGAAAAAGTTGAGCGAGGCGCCGACGTAGTAGCATACGAAGCCGCCCGTCATGGCCGCCAGCCAGGCCCACAGCGGGGCCGCGCGCAGGGAAGCGGCGGCGCCGAACAAATAGCCCACCAGCAGGAAGCCGGGTAGCGCCAGCAGCGTGCGCAGTACCAGTACGGTAGATACCTCGACGCCCTGCGCATACAACAGCTTCGCAAAAATGCCTTTGCTGGCCAGGCCGATGGCGCCCGCTGCCACCAGCAGCACGCCGCTAAAATCAGCTGTGCGCAGCGCCTTGCCGCCGTTCAGTTGTTTTCCCTGAAGCCGTGGTAGCGAGTGAATTCTTCGACGCCGGCGCGTTCAGGTTGGTAGCTGTTTACTGCGGCGTCGGGGTCGGCGTAGCCCAGCGCCATTCCACAGACCAGTTCCTGATCATCGCCTATGCACAGATGCCGACGAACCACCCGCGGCAGCTCTGGCCAGGAGGCCTGGGCGCAAGTGTGCAGGCCGTGTTGCCGGGCCATCAGCATGATGTTCTGCAGGAACATGCCATAGTCCAGCCAGCTGCCGAGTTCGAGGCTTTTGTCGATGACAAAAAACAAGCCGACGGGTGCGCCGAAGAACTGAAAATTGCGCGCATGCTGAGCGTGGCTGGCGGCGCGGTCACCTTTGGCAATGCCCAGCAACGAGTAGAGTCCCCAGCCCGTGGCCCGGCGTCGTGCCCGGTAGGGCTCGGGTATCGGCTCAGGGTAGTAGGCCCAGTCGGCGCCGAGCTCGCCGGCGGCGAAGGCCGCCAGGGCATCCTGTTCGATCTGGTCGCGCAATTCACCCTGCACCACGTGCACTTGCCACGGCTGAAAATTGCTGCCACTGGGCGCATAGCGGGCGGCGTTGAGAATATCGTCAATCAGTTCGCGCGCTACCGGTTTGGGCAGGAAGGCGCGGATTGATCGGCGCGTCCGGATCGCGCTTGCAACATCCATACTGGTCGCGCGTCAGGCGCTGGCGCGACGTGCATCGCCGGCCGTCAGTTCGGCGATTACCTCGTCAGTGGTAATCACCCGACCCCACAGTCGTTGCAGCATGGTCAGCGTGGCCTCCTGCATCTCGTCGCTGTCGGTGCCGGTGGCATCGCTGATGGTGACTACACCGTATTGATGATCACAGGCTTCCATGGCCGTCATGGCGACGCAGTTATTGGTCGACACCCCCACCATCAGGACCGTTTCAATGCCCATGGCGCGCAGGTTGCAATCAATGCCGGTGGAGCCGAATGCGCCCATGGTTTTCTTGTTCAGTACCAGCTCGCCGGGCTCGGGTTTCAGGGCGTCGACAATTTCGTGTTCCGGGCGACCAGCACGATTGTTAGTCGCTTCGACGATGCGAATCATATGCGCCGGCATATCGCTGAAGTCTTCCAGTTCTGAGCCGTAAGTGATGTAAACGACCCGTGCGCCAACACTGCGACAGGCCGCCGCCAGCTTCTGGATGTTCGGTACCAGCTGGTTTTCGATCCGGGCAAATCGATACACGGCGGAATCTGCCCGGCCTTCATCCTGCAGCAGCCGGCCAAGACCCATATTGGGATTGCCTGTGGCATTCTGCATATCGACCACGATCAAGGCAGTATTGTCGGGACGAATTTCAATCGGCCGTGTGAAACGGTCGACGAAGGTGGGATGCTGCTGGCTCATGGTGCTGCTCGCCTTAAATGTCCGGACAAAGCCTAGCATATCGATTTTGACCGCCGCGCTGCTCGTATAATGGCCGGCGGAGGGACTAGCCATGAAAGTGCAACGCAACGCACCCTGCCCCTGTGGCAGCGGTAAAAAATACAAGCACTGCTGCCTGATTCAGCAGACCAAGACGCCGATGAGCCAGCGCTTGCTGATCGGCGTAGTGGTGCTGGTGCTCGGCGCCGGCGCGATAGCTGCGTTCCTGGCCGTGCGTGACGGTGGCGGGGACAGTGGCGGGCGACGGGTCTGGTCCGAGGAGCATCAGCATTGGCATACGGAGCCCTGAGACCTGATTTAGCGCCGAGGCATTAAACAATGACGCCATCGGTAACTTGCCCGCCATCTATAGCTGGACCAGCCGCGCCGAATGGATGAGCAGCCTGGCGATGGCAGATATCCCCGGCCACATGCTGTGGACTGTGAACGGCCGCAAGTTCACACGAATCGATGAACTACCGGCCGATTTTCGTGCCGCCCTGGAGGCGCGGGTTCCCGGGGCATTGGCGCGGCGCATCGACTGGAGTGATTTCCCCGCGCGTTGAAAATAACTAAGGCGGTCCGTCTATCGTCGGTGCTGCTTCATCGCTGTCCTGATCCAGCGGCAGATCCGCCAGCTGTTGTTGCCAGGCATCGGGCGATTGGTTGCTGTTTCGAATGATAGCGAAGCTCTTGTTGCTTGCTGCCGGATTCGTCAAGGCATTGACTGCCAGCATTGCCACGTCGCCCATGGCTACCCGTCCGCCGGTGTACTCGCGCCGACTGAGTAGCTCAAGCCCCAGGCCGCTGGCCTCTTCACTAAGCAATCCGCCGGGCCCGATAATGGTGTAGCCAAGGCCGCTGAGCTTGAGATGGTCTTCGCCACGCGTTTTCCAATAGCGAATATCACCGAGCTGAAGCATGCCGCTGCGTTTGCGATACGGGCCGGCCGCGGCGGATGAGATCAGCACGAAATGTTTTACGCCGGCCGCTTTGGCGGCATCCACCAGCTTGCGCACGCCGCCGTAGTCGACAAATTCCGGGCCGTTTTCACCGGAGCGCTCGCGCGCACCGATGGCGCAAATCACGAAGTCCACGCGCTGCATCGCGCCGGCAACGCTGGCCGGGTCGCGCACATCGACTTCGCGCCAGTCCCAGTCCTCCCCCATACGTTCGCCGGCACGCTGCGCGTTACGCGTCAGTGGTCGAACCTGGTATCCGGCATCGCGCACTGCGGTAATGATGTACCCGCCGGTGCGCCCGCTGGCGCCGGCGACCAAAACAGTCTGTTCGGCCGCGGGCGCAGCAATTGACAGGCCAGGCAGGCACAGCAGCAGGCTTAGCGCGACTATCTTCGCGAGTGAGATACTTGTGCAACGACATATTACGCTGCAGTGCTTTGGCCATAGGCCATTCTAGCGTCCCCGCTGCGAACCGAAAGCCACCTGCGGCTTAACTCTGCGAGCAGAACTTGGGATCATCGCAGCCTGCTTTGTTATCTGAGCCAGCCCTGTCATGACATCAGCGAATCACAGCCCGGGCTCCGTGCTGATCACCGGCGCCAATCGCGGAATCGGCCTGGGCCTGGCACAGAGTTTTGCCGGGGATGGCTGGCAGGTCATTGCCTGTTGCCGCCGGCCCAACGACGCTGTGCATTTGCAGGCCCTGCAATCGCAGTACCCGGGGCAAATACAGATCGAAACGCTGGACGTCAGCGATTTCGGGCAGATAGATGCGCTGGCTGCGCGGCTTGCCGACCAGCCTCTCGATGTACTCATTAATAATGCGGGCAGCATCGGCCCGCGCGATCCCGATAACGAACAGCTGCATCGGCAGTTTTTCGGCAGTCTGGATTACACCGCCTGGTTGGAAGTGCTGCGGGTAAATGCCTTCGCGCCGGTAAAGATGGCCGAGGCCTTCCGTCCTCAGCTGATGGCCGGTGACGCGAAAAAGATCGTCAACCTGTCCAGCACCATCGGCTCCATCGAGGCCGAGGACATCCCGGTTTTCGCCTACGCCACCAGCAAGACAACGCTTAATAAGGGCATGCGCCTGGTGGCTTCGCAGTTGCGCGATGACGGTATCGCGGTGGGTCTGTTTTGTCCGGGGCACGTAAAAACCGACCTGGGTGGCCCGGGCGCCAGCGTGGAGGTGGTAGATAGCGTGGCCGGACTGCGACGCCGGATCGATGAACTGAATCTGCAAAACAGCGGCGACTTTCGCCGCTACAACGGCGAGACCATCGCCTGGTAGTAGCCACGGAACCAGGTCCCGCCGGTGTAAGATTGCCGACCGCGCCAGACCCAGCAGGAGCTCCAAAACATGACCCAGTCTTTCCATCCGCCCGAGCGCACCCTGATGGGCCCCGGTCCTTCCGACGTCAACCCGCGCATTCTCGAAGCGCTGTCGCGGCCCACCATCGGCCACCTGGATCCGGCCTTTATCGGCCTGATGGATGAGACCAAGGCGTTACTGCAATTTGCGTTTCAGACGCGCAGTGAACTGACCATGCCGGTCTCGGCGCCCGGCTCGGCCGGCATGGAAACCTGTTTCGTCAACCTGGTGAATCCCGGTGACAAAGTGGTGGTGGCGCAGAACGGCGTGTTTGGCGGGCGCATGAAAGAAAACGTCGAACGCTGCGGTGGCACCGCCGTCATGGTGCAGGACGACTGGGGTCATGCCGTCGACCCGCAGAAAGTTGAGGACGCGCTGAAAGCCCATCCGGACGCGAAAATCTTCGCCTTCGTGCACGCGGAAACATCCACCGGTGCGCGCTCCGACGCAGCCACGCTGTGTGCGCTGGCGGCAAAGCATGACTGCCTGAGTATCGTGGACACGGTGACTTCTCTGGGCGGCATCGAACTCGACGTCGACGGCTGGGGTGCCGACGCTGTCTATTCCGGCACGCAGAAATGCCTGTCCTGTGTACCCGGTCTGTCGCCGGTTACGTTCAGCGAGAAGGCCCAGGCAGCGATAAAGGCGCGTGGTCGCCCGGCACAAAGCTGGTTCCTCGATCTCGAACTGGTGATGGCCTACTGGGGCGAAGGCGCGCAGCGCAGCTATCACCATACGGCGCCGGTCAATGCGCTGTATGGCCTGCACGAATCACTCGTGATCCTGAAAGAAGAAGGCCTGGAAAATGCCTGGTCGCGACATCGTCGCCATCACCGGGCGCTGGCCGCGGGTCTGGAGGCGCTCAATATTGAGTTCCTGGTGGATGCCGAGCATCGCCTGCCGCAGCTCAACTGCGTGGTGTTCCCCGCCGGCGTGGACGATGCAGCCCTGCGCAAGCAGCTATTGCAGGAATACAGCCTGGAGATCGGCGCCGGCCTCGGCCCGCTGGCCGGCAAAGTCTGGCGCATCGGCCTGATGGGCTATGCCAGTAACAAGAAGAACGTGTTGTTCTGTCTGGCTGCGCTGGAGGCGGCGCTGGTCGCTCAGGGTATTCCGGTGGATACGGGCGAAGCAGTGGCCGCGGCCCGGGCGGCCTACGCGGCGCACTGAATCAACTTGCTATTCATTCGCAGCATTCGCTAAATGATCCGATACCCGGACTGCAGTCTGACAGTGCTTGGCCGCAGGATTTTGTCGGCGGTATCGCCGCAGGGACGCATTTGAATTTGCAGGGTAGGGCCACTGTCTCGCCCAAGTCGCTGCAGTCCCGCTTATCTGTAGTTGTCGTGGCCCGGCTATTACGCAAGGACGTGCCGCCGCTCAGGCGCGTGCGCTTTGCTCGCGCAGGCGCGCCAGTCCCAGCACCAGGTCAATACTGGGCGTTGCTACACCCACCATTCGCCCCAGTTCAGTAACCACGCCCACCAACGCGTCGAGTTCCAGCGGCCGCCCGGCTTCCAGATCCTGCAGCATGGAGGTTTTGTGGTCGCCGACGTTCATGCCGCCGTCGATGCGCTGTTCGATGTCCATGGCAAACTCGACGCCGAGTTTGCCGGCAACGGCTTCGGCTTCCTGCATCATGTTGCGAATCAGTCCGCGGGTCGCCGGGTCGCGGCCCATGGCACCGAGGGTGGCGCCGGTTAAAACGCTGACCGGATTGAAAGTCGTATTGCCCAGCAGCTTGAACCAGATGTCGTCGCGAATTTTCCTGCGCACCGGTGCCTTCATGCCCGCGGCGGTGAAGGCTTTGGCGAGCGCTTTGACGCGCTCTGATTTCGAGCCGTCGGGTTCGCCGAGCATGAAGCGGTTGCTGGAGATATGCCGGATCACGCCGGGTTCGACGATTTCGCAGGACGGATAGACGACGCAGCCAATCGCGCGCTGCGGACCCGAGGGTGTCCCAGATGCGGCCGCCCGGATCGGTGATCTCCAGGCGATGATTTTCAAAGCGTCCCGGCAGCGCATGGAAATACCACCACAGGATGCCGTTTTGTGCCGTGACCACGGCGGTGTCCGGCCCGAGCAGTGGCTGCATTTGTTCGACAATGGCTGACACGGAGTGAGCCTTGAGCGTGACGATGACATAGTCCTGTATCCCGGCTTCGGCCGGCTGGTCAGTCGCCTTTACCGCGACGGTTTTCCTTTCGCCGTCTATCTCCAGCGTCAGACCTTTTTCGCGCAGGGCGGCCAGGTGCGGACCGCGTGCGATCAGGGTGACGTCATAGCCGGCGGCGACGAGCTCGGCGCCCAGGTAGCCACCGATGGCGCCGGCGCCGTAAATACAGATTTTCATGCGTCAGCCCAGTCCGAGTTTTTTCGCCAGCCCGATGCGTTGCAGCTTGCCGGTGGCGCCCTTGGGGATTTCATCCAGGAACAGGATCTTGCGCGGGACTTTCATGTCTGCCAGCCGCTGACTGGCGAAGTCGCGCAGCGCGCGTTCATCCACGCTGGCATTTTCTTTGAGTACCACGGCCGCAGCCACGTCCTCGCCAAGTTTTGCGTGCGGAACCGCGAAGGTCACCACCTGGGCGACAGCCGGATGGTCCAGCAGGACCTCGTCCACTTCGCGCGGCGAGATCTTTTCGCCGCCGCGGTTGATTATTTCTTTCAGCCGGCCGGTCAGGCGCAGGTAGCCTTCAGCATCCAGGGCGCCCTGGTCGCCGGTGCGAAACCAGCCATGAGTGAAACTGCTGGCATTGGCTTCGGGATTGTTACGATAACCGGCGGTGACGTTGGGCCCGCGAATCACAATCTCGCCGATCTCGCCCTGGGCCAGCAGTTCGCCGGCTTCATTCATGATGGCCACTTCCGGGCCGGCGGCGATACCTACGCTGCCCGGCTTGCGCGCGCGCGGCGGCAAGGGATTGCAGGCCATCTGATGTGCGGCTTCGGTCATGCCGTAGGCTTCAATCACCGGCGCATTGAACGTCTGTTCCAGTTCGGCCATTACCTGCGGCGGCAGCGAGGCTGAGGAAGAACGCAAAAAGCGCAGCGGATTGGCCGCGACGATTTCCTGGTTGCGCGGCGCGCGCGCCAGGATGCCCTGGTGCATGGTCGGTACCGCCGTATACCAGGTCGGTTTGGCTTCCTGCATCCAGGCAAAAAACTGCAGCGCGTTGAAGCCCGGTGTGCAGCAGATGCTGCTGCCGGCCTGCAGGGAACTCAGTACCGCGGCAATCAGGCCGTGAATATGAAACAGCGGCATCACGTTCAGGCAGTGATCATCGCTGCTTAGCGCCAGGCTCTCGGCAATGTGCCGGGCCGAAGCGCAGACGTTGGCCTGGCTCAGCGGCACGATTTTCGGTCGCGAAGTGGTGCCCGAGGTGTGCAAAACCAGCGCCACATCGTCCGCTTCGGCCAGCCCGTCGCTGCAGGGCGCGCGATTGCTTTCCCCCTGCAGGGTGAAACTCCCGGCCGGCTGATCAGTTGAAAACATCAAGCGCGCAACGGGGATGCCCAGTTCGGTCGCGACCTCGCTGGCGGGCGTGGCGTCGTTGTCCGCCACTACCAGTAGCTGAGCATCCAGATCGTTCAGGTAGAACTTGAGTTCAGCGGCGGTATACGCCGGGTTCAGCGGTGCGGTGGTGGCGCCGGCGGCGATACACACGAAGGCCGCAGCCATCTCCGGTCCGTTCGGCAACACGATGGCTACGGCATCATTGCGGCCGATGCCCAGGGCATTCAGCTGTGCGACGGTTTGTTCGAGTTGCACGCGCAGGCCGGCATAGTCCATGGCCGGGCGCGCGGGGGCGGTCAGCGCGGCATGCGCTGCAGCGCCTTGGGTTAAAAGTTCGTGGATCGTGCTCATGGGATGAATGTTACCTACCAGGGCATGCTTTCGCCCTGATAGTCGATAAATCGCCCGTTGTCTTCAGCGCTGAGGCCGTCAATGACGTTCAGCATTTGCCCGACGCTGTCGCTGGTGGCCAGTGCACCGGGAAAGCGCGCCAGCATTTCGTTAGTCCCCACCAGCCCCGGGTGCAACATCACCACGGTAATGCCCCGGCGCGGCGCTTCGAAGGCCAGGGTGTGCAGATACATGTTCAGGGCCGCCTTGCTGGCCTTGTAGTGATACAAAACGGCGCGCTGCGCGCCGGCCACGAAGGAGCCGCTGTTGCTGGACATGGCGATGATTTGTTTCATCTGGGAGGCGGCTACGTGGTTATAAAAAGCCTGCGCCACTTTCATCGGTCCGATGCTGTTTACGGCGAAGCTGCGCGTAGCCGTGTCGAAGTCGAGCTTGTTGAGTCGCCGGCCGGCCGTTTGTGGCGTCGGTCCCATGGCCGCGTTCAGCAACAACACATCGATCGGCTGCTCGCGGTATTGCTCGGCCAGTGCATCGACACCGGCGTGGTCGGTGACGTCCAGTTGCTCGATCAGGATATTCGGGTCAGCGTCGGCCAGGGCCTGAAGCTCGTCGGCCTGTTCCGGGTTGCGGGTGGTGGCAACAACGCGCCAGTCGCGCGCCGATAGCTGGCGCACGAATTCCAGGCCGATGCCGCGATTGGCGCCGGTAATCAGCGCCGTCGGCTGATACGCGTCGGCGCCGGTGGCGGGGTTCGTCAGGCCCGCCGCCAATAGCAGGCTGAGGGCGAATAGAAACTTATGGCGCATAGCCATCTCCGTGAACAGGGTCGGGCGCATCTTTTCGCGAATGACTGAGGCGGGGCAAGGCTTTACGGATTTACCGGCCTCCCGGTTCGCGCAGCGGTCCGGGTGGAGTCTGCGCGGCGCCGGCGCTTGTATCGGTTAACGGCCTCGGCGAGGATGAATGTCCGTAGCAAACCGGTGTTGTCCCCGGAGGCGCCCAGACCATGCACCTGCCGCAGTTCGAGTATCTAAGGCCTGCCAGCCTGGCCGATGCCCTGTCCTTGCTGGGCGAATCCTCGGGTCGGGCGGCGATCCTGGCCGGCGGCACGGACCTGATGGCCAACCTGTCCCAGCGCCTGAACCAGGCCGATCGCTTGATCAGTATTCGTAGCCTGGATGAACTGCGCGGCATCGAACTCGCGAGCGATGGCTCGCTGCGCATCGGGGCCGGTACTACCCTGACAGAACTCACAGAGCATGCCGGTCTGGCAGCAGGCTGGCCGATGCTCGCCGATGCCATTACCGCGGTGGCCTCGGTGCATGTGCGCAATATGGCGACTTTAGGCGGCAACCTCGCGCTGCCGACGCGCTGCTGGTACACCAATCAGACCGAGACCTGGCGCAATGCGCGCGCCGGTTGTTACAAGACCGATCGCGACGCCTGTCATGTGCTGGCCAGCAGCGAACGCTGTGTCGCCACCAGCAGCGCCGACTCGGTGCCCGCGTTGATCGCACTGGATGCAACCGTGACCCTGCAAAGCCAGCATGCCAGTCGCACGGTGGAGTTGGGCGACTTTTACAGTGACGACGGCGCCGTGCCTACGGTGATGCGCAGCGATGAACTGATCACATCCGTGAGCGTGCCAGCTTGCGCCGATCGTACCGCGTTTATAAAAGTTACCCCGCGCGAAGGCATCGACTTTGGCCTCGGTAATATCGCCGTGCGCATCGCCGGCTCCGATGCCGCGCCCACCGGTATTTGCATCATCGTTAACTCGCTCGGCGTGCAGCCCATGCGTTTGCGCGCTGCAGAAGCTGCGTTGCTTGAACAGGGGCTGAGTGACAAGGGCATCGACTACGCCCTGCGGGTGGCGCGCGAGGACCTGGGCGAAATTACCAACCTGTGGAGCCCGGCCGGCTACAAGCGCCGCTTGCTGCGCACCTTGTTAAGACGCTCATTGCAGCAGATTCGTGCCGCCGCACCCGGGGGTAGTCTATTCGCATGAACAAACATTTGATTACGCTGACGGTAAACGGCGATACGCACCAGGTGGCGGTGGACACCACGCGCACCCTTAACCAGGTGATTCGTGATGACCTGCGCCTGACCGGCACCAAGCGCGGTTGTACCAGCGGCAGTTGCGGCGTGTGCACGGTCAACGACGAGGCGGGCCGCGCGATTTTGTCCTGCATCACCCTGGCGCTGGAGTGGGACGGCCGTGCCGTTACCACCGTGGAGGGCGTGGCCAGTGACGGCGAGCTGGATCCGCTGCAGCAGGCTTTCCTGGAGCTGGGCGCGGTGCAGTGCGGCGTCTGTACGCCGGGTCTGATCATGAGCGCACGCGCGCTGTTGATTCAGAACCCCGAGGCCGACGAACAGGCCATCAACCAGGCGCTGGCCGGCGCCATTTGTCGCTGTACCGGTCATATCAAAGTGAAAAAAGCGGTGGCCCAGGCCGTGCAGCGCATTGCGGCCGAGGAGCGCGAGCGTGGCCAGGCGAGCTGAACTCGGCGTCGTCGGTAAAAGTCAGCCGCGACTGGACGGCTTCGACAAGCTGTCGGGCCGTTCGGAATTTACCGACGATGTGCATCTGCCCGGCATGCTGCAGGGGCGGGTGGTGCGTAGCGAGCGCGCGCATGCCCGCATCGTCAACATCGACACCTCGGCGGCCGAGCGCGTGCCGGGCGTTAAACAGATACTGACACGCAATAACTCGCCGGCCCTGGACATCGGTATGTTCCAGCCACTGTTTGATGACACCGTGCGCTTTGTCGGCCAGGAAATTGCTGTGATCGGCGCACTGGAAGAAGCCGCAGCTTTTGAAGCCGCTTCGCTGGTCAAGGTCGAATACGAGCCATTGCCCGAAGTCACCAGCATTAGTGAAGCCATGGCCGCCGGCGCGCCGCAGCTGCATGCAGGCGCCAAGGGCAACATTGCCTGGGAAAACCGCGAGTCACATGGCGATCCCGACAAGGCCTTCGCCGAGGCTGACCAGATTATTGAGGGCAAGTACGCCAGCAACGCAAGCCATAACTGTTATGCCGAGTTTCATGCCACCGTAGCCGACTATTCGCGCGCCGATCGCCTGACGCTGTGGACGCCCACGCAATCTGCAGTGCTTTTTCAAAAAGGCATGGCCGAAGTCTTCAAGTTGCCCGAGGGCAATGTGCGGCTGATGACACTGAATACAGGGGGCGCCTTCACCGGTCGCGGTAGTCTGCGCCCACATCACTACCTGGCAGCGCTGCTGTCGCGCGAGGCGCGTCGGCCGGTAAAAATTCGTGCCTATTCCGACGAAGAGTTTCTAATGGGCCGTGCCGGTGGCCGCTGCGAATACCAGTTCCGTACGGCCGTGACCCGCGACGGCCGCATGACCGGTATCGATGCCGACATGCTGTTCGACTCGGGTGCCTATGTGGAGTTGCAGCAGCTGGTGACCTACCTGACGGCCTCCTACCTGCACTGGCTGTTCAAGGTCGATGGGATTCGCTATCACGGCCGGGTGGTTTACACCAACAACATGCCTTACTGGTTCCACCACGGCGGCGGCATCGCGCAGATGCAGTTTGCCTGGGGCCGGCACGTGAACGAGGTGGCCGAAGCCTGCGGTATGGATCCGGTGGACTTCATGCTGCAGAACGCGGTGGAGAAAGATCATCGCACTATGACTGGTACGCACTTTGCCAGTTGCGGTCTTAAAGAGTGCATTCGCAAAGCGACGCGTCAGGCTGGCTGGAAAAAGAAGTACGGCAAGCTGAACAAGGGCAATGGCCAGAGTTCACATACTGGCACCCGCAAGGGTATCGGCATTGGTCTGTCAGCCATGGCTTCCGGCGCCAAGGGTCGCTTCGTGCACGATGCCTCGGCAGCATTCATCAAGGTTTCCGAAGATGGTTCCGTCACCCTGGCCACAGGTATTCCGGACATGGGCCAGGGTTCGCACACCACCATGGCCATCATCGCCGCCGAAGTGCTGGGCATCGCGCCCGATGACATTACCATTATCGCCGGCGATACCGACATCACACCCTTCGACATGGGGGCGTTTTCCCAGCGTGGAACGTTTAATACCGGCAACGCGGTAAAAGCTGCCGCCAGTGACGCACGTAAACAACTGGAAAAAGAAGCGGCACGGGTACTGGACGTACCGCGCCGCTCGCTGGTGTTTCGTGATCGCCAGGTTTATCCGAAAGGCGAACCCGAACGTGCAGTACCCTTTGAAAAAATAGTCTACGGCTTATTGCATAGCGCCGAAGGCCGGGTGGTGATGGGCCGTGGCTTTTACAATTCGCCCGCAAAGAAGGGCTCCATGGCTTACTCCTTCGGCGCCCAGGTTGCTGAAGTGACGGTGGACCTGGAGACAGGTTTTGTCAGCGTCGACCGCGTGGTTGCCGCTCATGACCTGGGTCGGGCTATTAATCCGCAGGCCGTGGAAGGGCAGATAGACGGCCAGGTTTTCTCCGGCATGTCACAGGTGCTCTACGAGGAAATGCTGCTGGAAGACGGCCAGCCGCTGAACCCGAATCGCCTGGAATACAAACTGCCGCGTTCCTACGAAGTGCCGGAGATCGAGCACATCCTGGTGGAAACCATAGACCCGCACGGCCCCTTTGGTGCCAAGGAAGTCGGCGAAGGTCCCATCGTCGCGACCATGGCCGCCATCGGCAACGCCGTGGCTGATGCTATCGGTCGGCCATTGAACGAAATGCCCATATCGCCCTGGCGCCTGCTGCGCAGTCTTGGTCGTCCTGACGATTAATATTGCAGTTAGCGGGCCGGGTTTCGCGCAATTGCCAATGGGCTGCCAGCGACTCAAAGCGGATAACTAACTCTTTTTAAGGGTTATTGGTGGCAAAGATAGTCAACTGCTATGCTAAAACTCACTTTTAGGGATTTTGCCCCGTTATCCGAAACAAGAAACTTGTTTATCGAACAGACCTCAGTTCAGCCTACACGGACACTCATGATGAAAAAAATCCTGGTGCTTTCAGTATTACTCGCCTTTGCGTCTCTGTCGCTAGCCGAGGAGCCCGGCGAAGGCGGCTTGGACTATGGCGACTACAAGTCAGTCACGCTTATGAACAATGCCTGGGGTGCCCTGGTCGAAGGCCGGTATGAAGATGCCGTGAAATACGCCGAAAAATGTGCGGAGCTTTACGAAGAACAAGCGAGAAAGATGCAAGCATCACTCAGCGCATTCCCGTCAAGTAATGTGGTGAACGAATACTGGGCATTGAATGACGTAGGCACTTGCCATTTCATCAGGGGCGAAGCCTTGGCGAAATTGGGCAGGAGAACCGAAGCTCTGGTCGCCTACAAAGTCGTCAGAGATGAATTCAGCTATGCACAAGCCTGGGACCCGAAAGGCTGGTATTGGTCGCCGCCCCTTGTGGCTGACGGAAAGATTGACATACTGGAACCGCCAACGACCCGCTAAGGCTGGCCAAGCTGCTCCGGCTTAGAGGCTATGCATTCCTCTATGCCGATGCCCATCTGGCTCAGAGAGCGCGAATATTCGTCAATCGAACAACTGAGAAACTCAAGTTCAGATTGCCGCACAACTTTGATGCTTCCGGCAAATGAAGCAGGCGACCAGGGCAGCAAAACCGTCGCACGTCCATCCTGATGTTTCTCCATGACGTAGCAAGGATCGCCGCCACCCGATCCGTCGCTAACCATGGCCGGGCTGACGTCCGACTTTTCCGTGTCGATGACAGCGCTGGAGATAATCTTGAGCATGCGGTACATCGGCACCTTATCAAGTACTCCATCCTCAAATTTTCGACCGAGCCTGTTTATTAACGCCGACCTGGCCGCGAGACCCAGGATGAAAGACGCGCCAATGATCAGAATTACCGCAACCACCGCAGGTGCATTTAGCTTGTCAAATACACCGGCAGGAAACAGATCAGCGATCGGCGTTGCCATCGCAACCAGCAATCCCGCTATCTCTGAAAGTCCCAGCCACAAGAGTATTAGCGGCAGTAGAACAAACAAGCCACCGAGAAAAGTAGTCTTCAGGAAATTCATGATTTGCCTCCAGATCGACGGTGAAGCAGAGAATCAACTGTAACCGACGGCTCCTCGCATTCAAACAACCCAGCTTTTCGTCTGTCAGCTCTCTGACTTCCAGTAATCATTTTGCGGGCAATGACGTCGGAACAGCCTGCGTCTGCAGCAGTTGTTCCAGCGGATAATAGATGCCGCCGCGCAGACTGCCGCGCAGTTGCAACAAATCTTCCATGCGGCTTAGCGGGTCGCCGTCGACGATGATCAGGTCGGCACGCGCGCCTGGTGCGATCACGCCCAGTTCGCCGTCAGCGCCCAGCGCGGCCGCCGCATTGATCGTCGCCGTGCGCAGGGCTTCGGCCGGCCGCAGGCCCGCCTCGACGTAGGAGGCCAGTTCCACGATTAGTGCCAGCCCATAGGGGAAGATGGGCGAGTCGGTGCCGGCCACGATAGTCACACCGGCACGGTGATAGTCGCGCACTGCGCGCCGCGCATTGGCGGCAGCCGTGGGTAGCAGGTCACCGCGTCGTGACAGCAGTTTGAGCAGAGACGTGAGCCCGCCGCGATAGCGTTTGTCGTAGAAAGCCTGATACTGCGGCAGATCATTGAGTTGTGGATGCCGGCCCAGGTAATCGAAGAACCCGCCCGAGACCACCAGCGTGGGGGTGATGCTTCCGCCGCTCGCAGCGGCCAGTGAAATCACATCGGCATAGCTTCTCAGCAAGGCCGTCTGCTTGGAGGAATAACCCAGGCGACTGGAACCACGCAGATGCTCCACGCGGCTGGCGCCAAGGCCCAGGGCCGGAAACAGTTCATGCGAGGACAGCGGCAGCCCGGCACGACGAGCTGCGCGAATCGCCGCCTGCTGTCGCGCGACCGGCATATGCGTATAGGTTTTCACCATCGCATAGCCGAGTCGTTCGCCGCGGGCAAACTCCCATTGCAGCCGCTTGTCGTCACGAATGTGGCTGGCGAAGGGAAAGAACTTGCGCTCTCCGTCGAGCTGCGGTCCTGCGAAAAACAGTCTTGGCCCGGCGCGCTTGCCGCTGTCCCAGGCTTCCATCAGCGCGCGCGAGGCATAGGGCAGGCCACCCGGTTCGACGACGGAGGTCACGCCAAACGCCAGCCAGGCCCGCCCGATCCAGCCGCCCTGGTGAGCCTCGAAATGTGCGTGGTGGTCAATCAGTCCGGGCAAAACCGTGGCATCTCCGGCATCAATCACCTGGGCCGATGGATCGTGATCACGATGCGCAAAGACCGCCTCGATGCGACCGTTCTCAATCCGGATGTCGATCCCGGCGCGATAGCCTTCGCCGTGGCCGCTGAACAGACGACCGGCATGTACCAGCAGGGTTCCGGTATTCACCGCCTCCCGCCAGGGCAGTTCAAGGGGCAACGGCTGCAGCCGCCCGCGCCGGCTGACGGTGCTCAGGCCCTGCGGGCCAAGCACGAGCAGTGTCTGGCCATCACGCCCCCAGGCAGGTGCGCTGACCAATTGATTGACCAGCCGCCGCGGCTGGCTCATCGGTCGGCCGTCGGTGGACAGTGTCAGGGCCCACAGGCGTCCGTTACTGACCAGCGCCAGGCGGTCGCCGCGCGCGGATACGGCAACGCCCTCGTCGAGTATCGGCAGATCGTCCAGCGCTTCGCTGCGGTCTGCCGCCATGTCGACGCGCAGCAATACATTGCTGCCGGCGCGGAAACGCGCCGACGCCGGCTGTAATGCGGTGACCAGCAAGTGTTGAGAGTCCGCGCTCCAGGCCATACGCTGCGGCCACAGCCCAGGCACGGCACGTAGTCGGCGCGTTTTTCCGCTGATCCGATCAAGTATCCGCAGGCTGAAGTCCTGGGTGCCGCGGGGTCCGACCTGCAGGTAAGCCAATTGCTGACCGTCGGGTGACAGGCTTGGGAAGCGCACGCCTGTGGCATCGCTGACCGCCGCAATGTTGCCGCTGTCCAGAGCAAGAGACCAGATCTGCATGCGGCCGCTGTGATCAGTAATGAAAAACAATTCATCGTCGTTAGCGGCGAGGCTGAGGTCGCGTTCCACGGCGGGGTCGTTGGTCAGGCGTTTTAGTGCGCCTTTACTGCTGCGCTGCCAGATGTCGCCGAGCGCTGTGAAGATCACGCTGCCATCGGGTCCGGCCAGAGGCGATTGCAGACCCAGGGCCTGGCCCGCCGTTGTGCGCCGTTTCAATGCGGAACGAATCTCGGGCTTGCGCGCATCCACACTAAACCTGGCACTAAACGGTACGGTCTGCGCGAGTTCAGCGCGGTCAATACGCCGTTGTCGAATACCGCCGTCGGCGCTGTAGAGCAGGGTCAAGTTATCTATCCACTGTGGCGCAAAAGGAAACACGTCGGCCCCGGCATTCACGAGCGTGCGACCCATACCCTCGGCCAACTCGTAAACCACCACGGCGTGACGCGCCGCCGCCGGAAAGCCGATCTTTTGTGTGGCAGTGATCCAGCTCAGGCGCTGGCCGTCGGGGCTCAGGGACAATCCGGATGCGGGTGGCCAGTCCTTGTTGGCCAGCGGCGTCTCTTCGCCGTCGGGGCTGCGCTGCCATATGGTCGGCGCGCCATCGCGATCGGAAACAAACCACACACTGCCGTCGGCGCCCATGGCCGGCAGGTAATCATCGCCCGGGTCACTGGTCAGCGCTTGCCACTCACCGTCGGCGATATTCACGGCCCACAAATCCAGATTGCCGGCTCGGTCGCTGGAAAAGATCAGCTCGCGGCCATCGGCAGACCAGA
>CAWKLL010000039.1:0-143901 GCA_963850255.1 uncultured Gammaproteobacteria bacterium | reverse complement strand
GCCGGGGCGAGGGTTGGTTGTTTCGGCAGGCCTGCCGCATGGATCTGAACGCCTGGTTCAAGATCAAATATCAATTCGTACATGAGACGCCATTGGCAGAGGACCGCGAATACTTTCGACCTACCAAGGCAGAACAGATCGCGCGAGCCCTGCGCAGGTTATGGCGAAAAATTAGCCGTCGCCAACAGCGCAATGCTGCTGCAGCGGGCCAAGACGACTAGTTAACTGCGGCTGATAGCCGGGCAGGGCAGCAGCTGCTGCTGTGAGGCGAAGTAGGTAAACCGACGGTCGGCGAAGCCCAGCTCGACCACGTAGCCGCAGGCGCCGTCGGCCGCGCAGTTAAGTTCGCAGCCAGACAGCTTTTCCTTCGCCTGGCGTGTCCGCACGCCAAGTACCTGGATAAACGCCTCGTCGATGGTAAGTTTTTCGGCCAGGTCGCGGCGCGCCGAGTCAGCCAGGTCCGAAACTGCCGGCGAATTTTCCGACTGCGATGATGGACCGTCTGCTGGCTTGCGTTTGCGGCAGATCCGACCCTGGCCGCCGGAGCTGCGAACATCGAAACGGCGTCCCTCGGCCTCCAGCAGCAGCCGGTGACCGGGTGTGATGACCTGCAGATAGCTCATGCCGGGTTGTGGGCAGTCGAGGCTGGAGTCGCTGAACTGGCGGGCCTCGACGGAAATAACCTGTACCTGATCGGCTGAGATGCCCAGCACATCAGCCACCAGCTGGCGTGCTGTGGCTTCAGGCCCTGCCGGCGGCGGCTCGGCCTCGGGGGCAGGGCTGCAAGCGCTGATCAGCACTGCGGCCAGCGCCAGCATCCGGGTGCGAGTCTTCATGGCGGTTACTTTAACTCAGCCGATGCCCTGACCCTATCACTGTGGTGCCCCGGCTATGCCAGAATATCGCCCACCATGACGCAACAGAACTCCTCAGAAGAATCCGATGATCGGCGCGCTGCGGTAGCGGATGTCGTTGCGGGTATTGCTCGTGAGATGCGGCGCGCAGAAATCTGGGAAGTCGAGGCGCCCTCGGCTGAGTGCATGGCCAGTACCCAGCCGTTTTGTTTTGACACCATGAGCTTTCATCAATGGTTGCAGTGGCAGTTTCTACCGCGCATCACCCGTATTCTGGACGCGGACGAGCCACTGCCGGATAGCAGTGCCATTCTGCCGTACGCGGAGGAATTCTTACCGAGCTTGCTGGACAAGCCGGATCCGCTGCTATTTTTACTGCGCAGCTTCGACGAGCTAATCACCCGGGACTGGCCGGCGGCCCATCTTGATGAGTGCCAATAGTCTCGCTGCAGCCGTCAGCCAGGAGCGTCGCTACAGCCGCAAATTAATGTGGCTGGTCTGCATTACCACTACCCTTGCCACCATTCTGGCTTTGTTTAGCCGCTGGCACTGGTTTGCCGAATTATTCGCGCATTTTCGTCTGTACTACCTGCTGGCCCAGGCCGTTTTACTGATGGTGTTTTTGAACACGCAGCGCTATGCCTGGCTGGTCGCTACGTTCCTGCTCGCGTTGCCGAATGCCTGGTATGTAATGCCATACCTGCTGCCGTTATTGCCGAGTCAGACCCAGGCCGTGGCGCAGCCCGAAGCGCCGCAGATCATTGTCATCAACCTTAGCTATCGTAATACCCAATCGGAGCGTGTGCTCGGCTATCTGCAGGATCAACAGCCGGCCTTATTGATTTTTTCCGAGTACACCCCGGCCTGGGATGCGGTGCTGGCAGATCGAATGACGGATTATCCGCATCGACTGATTCGGCCGCGTGTGGATCCTTTTGGTATGGCGGTATTTTCCCGGCAGCCCTTGGCTCGGGCCGCCAGTCTCGACCTGGGTACGCCCGGGGCGGAGAATATTCAGCTGCGCACGCGCATCGGCGGTCGTGATCTGAGTATCTTTGCGGTGCATTTGTTTCCGCCTACCTCGCCGACGCGCTCGGCCGCGCGCGAGCAGCAGCTGGCTCGTCTGGCAGATGCAGTCGCGCAGTCGCCACCACCCCGGCTGATCACGGGCGACCTCAACCTGACGCCATTTTCTCCCTACTTTCATACTTTGCTGGCAGACTCGGGTCTGCTGGATGCGCGCCAGGCGCAGGGTCTGCATATCACCTGGCCCAGTTTGCCGCTGCCATTGTGGATTCCCATCGATCACGCGCTGGCGGACCCCGGCAGCGGGGTAGTAGATGTGCGCATAGGTCCGGCAGTGGGTTCAGACCATTATCCTTTGGAAATCGTCCTGGCTGAGGTCAGGTAAAGCTTGCTTGCCAGGAGAAAGGCATGACTCTGATCGGCGAAATTCTCGACCTGTTCGCAGGCCTGTTTATTTTTGCTATTGGCCTGGGCGTGCTGGCGATTGCGGTGTTGTATGTGATCGACCGCAATCAGAGCAGCCACGCGATTCGGCGCAACTACCCGGTCATCGGTCGGCTGCGCTATTGGTTCGAGGAATTGGGCGAGTTTTTCCGCCAGTATTTCTTTGCCATGGATCGCGAAGAGATGCCGTTTAACCGGGCCGAGCGTTCCTGGGCCTATCGCGCTGCCAAGGGTATCGACAACACCGTGGCGTTTGGATCAACGCGCGATATTACGCGCACCGGTACGGTGCTGTTTGTGAACACACCCTGGCCAACGCTCGATCAGGATGCCGCGGTCACCGAGCCGGTGACCATTGGGCCCGACTGCCGGCATCCCTATACCACCGACCGGTTTTTTCATATCTCGGGGATGAGCTTCGGTGCATTGTCGAAGCCTGCCATCCAGGCTCTGTCTGCTGGCGCAAAAATTGCCGGCTGCTGGCTGAATACCGGCGAGGGCGGTCTGTCGCCTTATCACCTGGCCGGTGGTGGTGACATCGTCTTCCAGATCGGCACCGCCAAGTACGGCGTGCGCAACAGCGAGGGTGGTCTGGATGAAGACAAACTGCGCGCCATCGCGGCCCATGAACAGGTACGCATGTTCGAACTCAAATTGAGTCAGGGCGCCAAGCCCGGCAAGGGCGGTATGCTGCCGGCCGAGAAAGTGACCGAAGAGATCGCCCAGATACGCGGCATTGAGGCGGGTCAGCCCTCCAACAGCCCTAACCGTCACCCGGATATCGGTAATCCTTCCGAGCTGCTGGACATGTTGCAGCGGATTAAGCATGTGACCGGCAAGCCGGTGGGGATCAAGGCGGTGATTGGCTCCTTTGGCTGGCTGGATGATCTGCTTTGGGAGGCACAGGCGCGCGGTGGTGGTGCCATTCCGGACTTCATCGCGGTGGACAGCGGTGATGGCGGCACCGGCGCGGCGCCCATGACCCTGATGGACAACGTAGGCCTCGGCGTGCGCGAGAGCCTGCCGAGGGTTATCGATAGCCTGACCAAGGCGGGTCTGAGAAAGAATGTGCGGGTCATCGCCAGTGGCAAACTGATTAATCCTGAGGGTGTGGCCTGGGCGCTGTGTGCAGGCGCGGATTTTGTGGTGTCGGCGCGCGGTTTCATGTTCTCGCTGGGCTGTATCCAGGCGATGAAATGCAACAAGAACACCTGCCCGACGGGAGTCACCACACACGATCCCCGGTTGCAGCGCGGCCTGGTGCCGGCGGACAAGGCCAGGAGAGTTGCGCGTTATCAACAAAATATGGAAAAGGCCGTGTGTGTAATTGCGCACTCCTGCGGAGCAGCGGAACCACGCCGGTTGCGGCGCTTTCACTGCAGGATAGTGCAGGCCAATGGCCGCAGCCTGCCGCTGGACGAAGTGTTTCCGTACCGCGAGCCGGCCAGGCAGTTGCAATAAAAAACGGCGGCCGAAGCCGCCGTTTGCTCAGTCTTCCATCAGGAAGCTGCGCAGCTGATCGCTGCGCGAGGGATGTCGCAGCTTGCGCAGCGCTTTCGCCTCGATTTGCCGGATACGTTCGCGCGTTACGTCGAACTGCTTGCCGACTTCTTCCAGTGTGTGGTCGGTATTCATGTCGATACCGAAGCGCATACGCAGCACCTTGGCTTCCCGCGGGGTAAGACCGGCCAGCACATTGTGCGTGGTCTCTTTTAGCCCCTCGGTAGTCGCGGAATCGACGGGTGACAGAACGCCGACATCCTCGATGAAATCACCCAGGTGTGAGTCTTCATCATCACCAATGGGCGTCTCCATGGAGATCGGCTCCTTGGCGATCTTCAGTACCTTGCGCACCTTGTCTTCCGGCATCTCCATGCGCACGGAGAGTTCTTCCGGTGTCGGCTCGCGACCCATCTCCTGGAGCATCTGCCGCGAGATGCGGTTGAGCTTGTTGATGGTCTCGATCATATGCACCGGAATTCGAATGGTGCGTGCCTGATCGGCGATGGAGCGGGTAATGGCCTGGCGAATCCACCAGGTTGCGTAGGTTGAGAACTTGTAACCGCGACGGTATTCGAATTTATCGACGGCCTTCATCAGACCGATGTTGCCTTCCTGGATCAGGTCCAGAAACTGCAGCCCGCGGTTGGTGTACTTCTTGGCGATGGAGATGACCAGTCGCAGGTTCGCTTCAACCATCTCCTTCTTGGCGCGGCGCGCCTTGGCTTCGCCCAGCGACATTTGCCGATTGATCTCTTTGATCTCGGCAATGGTCAGATGGGTTTCTTCCTCAATGGCAATCAGCCGCCGCTGGTTGCGCAGAATTTCATCCTTGAGTTTAGCCAGAGTGGCCGAGTATTTGCGCTTGGCGCGAATATGCTTGTCGACCCAGCGCAGATTCGTTTCGCTGCGCGGGAAGCTGGCAATGAACTCCTTACGCGACATGCCGGCCTCGCGCACGCACAACGCCATAATGCGTCGTTCGCAGCTACGCACGCTGCCAATGCTCATACGCAGATTTTGCGTCAGCAGGTCGAACAGCTTGGGTGCGAATTTGATTTCCATGATTTCAGCGGTCAGTCGATCACGAGCGCGCTGGGTTTTTGCGTCGCCGGTGCCTTCATTCTCGATGGCAGCGAGCACGCGCTTGTGTCGGCGCATGATGGAATCAAATCTTTTCACAACCTCGGCCGGATCCGGGCCAAGGTCTTCCGGTTCGTCGTCATCGTCGCTCTTGGCGCTGGCAGGCACTACCTCATCGGGTTCATTCGGATCGATAAAGGCGACCATAAGATCTTGCAGACGACCCGTGCCGGCTTTATAGGGTGCGTAGGCCGTGCCGATCAGTTCGAGTGTCGGCGGAAAATAGGAAAGGGCATTCTTGACCTGGTTCAGACCTTCTTCAATGCGCTTGGCGATACGAATTTCACCTTCGCGGGTCAGCAGTTCCACGGTACCCATTTCGCGCATGTACATGCGAACCGGGTCGGTGGTTCGGCCAAATTCACTGTCGACGGTGGCCAGAGCCGCGGCCGCTTCTTCGACCGCCTCTTCATCATTGGTTACGGCATTGTCGCTCAGCACGCTGGATTCAACATCCGATGCCTTTTCATAGACCGTAATGCCCATGTCATTAATCATATTTACGATGTCTTCGATCTGTTCCGGATCGACGATATCGTTGGGCAGGTGATCATTGACCTCGCCATAGGTGAGATAGCCTTGTTCCTTGCCGCGGGCAATCAGGCGTTTCAGCTGCGACTGTTGATCGGCTTTTTTTGGAGCTACTTTCAGAGCTTTTTCTAGAGCCTCTTTTGCAGCCTTTTTAGAAACTTTCTTAGAAACTTTCTTAGGGGCTTTTTTAGGAGCTTCAGCGCGTTTTTTAACCACGATTTCTCTCAATGCCTGCGTAAAAAAAACAGCAAATTATACATGCTGGGCTTGCCGGCAACCCAAAAATCCGGCTGGGTTGGCGTGCCCCGTGCTCGCCTCGGCCTGGGGCTTGCTTAGCTTGTCGGCGGCTAGCGGACAAGACTTTATGTTAAGCCTTCTGCTGCACTGCGGCGGTGCAGCCCGCGCAGCTCCTCCAGCTCTTCGCTGGTCAGTTGGCGGGATTCTGCCTTGGCCACCAGCTCCGCTAACCTGGCGCCCTGCCGTGTAGCCAATATTCGTTCCAGGCAGTCGTTCAGTTCCAGCGCCGCGCCACTTTCTTCCAGCAGCATTTCTTCCGTCAACAAGCTTTCCAGGTGAGGGGCTTCAGCGCGGTCGCGAAACCGCTCCAGTAACCCGGCAGTGTTGATATGTGGGTTTTGCCGGCTGATATCAAGGATTTCGCACAGCAGCGGAATGCCGCGCTGCTGGACCTCGCTCAGCTCATGACTTGCCGGTACGCCGGCGCCCAGGCCGGGAAAGTGCAACAGGGTCTGGATGGCCCGCCGGACCAGTCCCGAGCGCTCGGTTCGGGTGCGCCGGTGTTGTTGTGGTCGAGCAGCCTGCCTGGCTGGCGGCTCGCTGGCCAGCAAACGTTCCAGCCGATCACGTCCGATTGATACTTCCTCTGCCAGTCGCCCAAGCAGCAGTTCGCGATAGACGCCTTCCGGCAGCCGCTGCAACAACGGACGGGCCAGCTCGGCCAGGCGTGCCTGACCGTCAAGGCTGCGGGTATCCGCCTGCGCATTGAGCTGCTCGAACAGGTAGTCGGACAAGGGCAGGGCGCTGTCGAAGCGCCCGGTCAGTGCTGCCGCGCCGCCGCTGCGCACCAGGCTGTCGGGGTCTTCGCCGTCGGGCAGAAACAGGAACTTCACCTGACGCGTATCGCGCATTTCCGGCAGGCTGTTTTCCAGCGCCCGCCAAGCGGCGTCCCGACCGGCCCGGTCGCCGTCAAAGCAAAACAGGACTTGCTGGGTGGCGCGAAACAGCCGCCGTAAATGCTCGCCGGTGGTGGCGGTGCCCAGGGTGGCAACGGCGTTGTTGATGCCGTGGCAGGCCAGGCTGACCACGTCCATATAGCCTTCTACGACCAGCACATTGTCCAGACGCTGCCGGGCCTGGCGTGCCTCATACAGCCCATAGAGTTCCCGGCCTTTGTGAAATACGGCGGTCTCCGGCGAATTCAGGTACTTGGGCTCATCGTCGCCCATCACCCGTCCGCCAAAGGCCACCACTCGCCCGCGGCCGTCGCGAATGGGAAATATGATTCGGTCACGAAAACGGTCGTAGTATCCGCCGCTGTCGCGCGCCGCGATCAGGCCGGCCGAGAGCAGCAACTGTCTTTGCTGGTCGTCGTCACCCAGGCGTTTAAGCAGAAAGTCCCAGCCTGGCGGCGCAAAACCGATGCCGAAACGGGCTGCCGTGTCGCCATCCAGCCCACGCCCACGCAGGTATTCGACAGCCTGCGGATGCTCGCGCAGCGCCTGCTGGTAAAGGCTGGCAGCTTTGGCCAGCACCTCGAGTACCGGTGCTATGGGCTCGCGGTCATCGCGGGTTTGTTCGCGCGGCACCTCGACGCCGAGCATCTGGGCCAGTTCTTCTACCGCTTCGACGAACTCGAGGCGGTCATACTCCATCAGAAAGCCCAGCGCGGTGCCGTGGGCCCCGCAGCCAAAGCAATGATAGAAACCCTTGTCCGGGACCACGGTGAATGAAGCGGTCTTCTCGCCGTGGAACGGGCAGCAGGCTTTGTATTCTCGGCCCGCCTTTTTTAACTGGACACGCGAACCCACCACCTCGGCGACATCAGCACGAGTCACAAGGTCGTCGATAAAATCTTGCGGTATCCGGCCTGGCACGGCTCTCGTTTTTTTCTAGGTTGGGCGCACGGCTGATTGCCGTCAGCGCAGGGAATCAGTCTAGCAGAAGTGCTGCCAGGCGCAGGACTTAGCCCTGCAGGCGTGCTTTTACCCGCTGGCTCAGCTGGCCCATGTCAGCGCGTCCCTGGGCTTGCTCGCGCAGCGCGCTCATGACTTTGCCCATATCGCGGAGGCTGTTTGCGCCGGTGCTGGCCAGCACCTCTTCAATCAACTGGTTGAGAGCGGCTTCGTCCAGCGGCTCGGGCAAATAGGCTTGCAGCATCTCGGCTTCCGAGAGTTCCTTGGCCTGCAATTCGGCGCGGCCCGCATCGCCAAACTGGCTTGCTGCTTCCCGGCGTTGTTTGATGAGTTTTTCAGTGATCTGCAGCACCAGGCCATCGTTGGCCTCGATGCGTTCGTCAACTTCGCGCTGCTGAACAGCCGCCAGCAGCATACGCAGGGTCGTAACGCGAGGCTTGTCGCCCGCGCGCATGGACGCTTTTACGTCGTCCTGAATACGTTGTTTTAGCGTCAAGATTAACGGCCGCGGGCGATAATGAGCGGGCGTGAGAAAGCCGCCTGCCTAGTAGAGGCGCTGGCCCTTACTGACTTCGCGGGAGGTCCGCTTGAGCTGGCGTTTGACCGCGGCGGCGCGCTTGCGCTTGCGTTCCTGGGTCGGCTTCTCGTAGAACTCTCTGCGACGGACTTCCGTCAGGACGCCGGCTTTTTCGCAGGCGCGTTTGAAGCGCCGCAGGGCGGCGTCGAAATTTTCGTTTTCTTTAATGCGAACGCTGGGCACAAAGTGGTCCTCAAGGCGAAAAAAACCGGCTTGCGCCGGAGATAGCCTGAAAATATAGCCTCTGAGTCAGTTAATTGCAAAAGGAATAAGGCATGAGCGGCCTACCGGTACTGGGCATAGAGACCAGCTGCGACGAGACGGCGGCTGCCGTATATCACCCTGACCGGGGCTTGCTGGCCCATCAACTGTTCAGCCAGGTCGATTTGCATGCCTTATATGGCGGAGTCGTGCCGGAACTGGCTTCGCGAGACCATATTCGGCGCTTGCTGCCGCTGGTGGACGAAGTCCTGGCCGAGGCCGGCACGCCTGGCCCGCAGCTTGGCGCGGTGGCCTATACCGCGGGTCCCGGGCTGATTGGCGCGCTGTTGGTAGGTTCCACCACCGCGGCCGGGCTGGCCATGGCCTGGGGAGTCCCGGCACTGCCAGTTCATCATATGGAAGCGCATTTGCTGGCGCCCCTGCTGGAAGCAGAGCCGCCCGATTTTCCCTTCGTGGCCCTGTTGGTGTCCGGCGGCCACTCCATGCTGGTGGATGTGGCGGGTTTCGGCCAATACCGCATTCTGGGTCAGACCCTCGATGATGCGGCTGGTGAGGCCTTCGACAAGGTCGCCAAGCTACTGGGTTTGCCCTATCCCGGCGGCCCTGAGCTGGCGCACCTGGCCGAGGACGGCGCCGCCGACGCCTTTGAGCTACCGCGGCCAATGCTGCACAAACCGGGCCTGGACTTTAGTTTCAGTGGCCTGAAAACCGCGGTGATGCTGGTTGCGCGGGAACTGGACGCGGCCGGCGAACTGGCCGGCCAGCGGCGGGCTGACCTGGCTGCCTCATTTCAGGCGTCGGTGGTGGACGTATTGATTGCCAGGAGCCTGCGCGCACTGGAGCAGACCGGTCGCCGGCGCCTGGTGGTGGCCGGCGGTGTTGGCGCAAATCGCGAATTACGCAGCCGATTGCGCCTGGCCTTGGAGTCGCGCGCAGCCAGCGTCTACTATCCGCGCATCGAATTTTGTACCGACAATGCCGCTATGGTTGCTTACACCGGCTCGCGGCGTCTCGCGGCCGAGGGCGCCCCTGCGGGTTACCAGGTGGAGGCGCGGCCTCGCTGGGAACTGCCGGGCAACTGAGCAACACATCTTATGAACAATGCGCCCGACACCATCTTTCTCAAGGATCTCCAGGTTAAAGCCGTGGTCGGAATCTGGGACTGGGAGCGGGCATTGCCGCAAACCGTCAGCATTGATCTGGAAATGGTCGCCGACGTGGCCGCGGCCGCAGCGGCTGATCACATCGACGCAACGCTGGACTACAAGGGCGTAACCAAGCGCATCGTGGCCTTCGTGGAAGCCTCCGATTTTCAGTTGATTGAGACCATGGCCGAGCGTATCGCGGGGATCATCATCGATGAATTCGAGGTGCCCTGGGTCAAGGTCAGCGTGCACAAGCCCTGGGCAATTCGCGGCTCTCGAGATGTGGGTATTTGTATCGAGCGCGGTCAGCGATGACGGCTGGAGGGTCGGCCGATGGCGTCGACGTTTATCTCGGTGCCGGCAGTAACGTGGATCCCGTCAAGCACCTGCGTATGGCCTGCGCAGGTTTGCAAAGTCGCTTTGGCGCCTTGCGCCTGTCACCCGTTTATCAGACCACCGCGGTCGGTTTCGACGGCGACGACTTTCTGAACCTGGTGGTGGCGTTTCACACCCAGGCCACGCCTGAGGCGGTGGTAGCAGTTGTTGAGGATCTGCATGATCAGGCGGGTCGGGTGCGCGGACCGAATCCTTTTTCGCCGCGGACCCTGGATCTGGACCTGCTGCTCTACGGAAACGCGATTATTCCTGACCGCGCTATCCGGGTACCGCGCGATGATGTCACTCGCTATGCCTTCGTACTGCGCCCGCTGGCGGAGTTAGCGCCCGAGCTGTTGCATCCGCAGACGGGTCAGAGCATGGCCCAGCTTTGGGCTGATTTTCCGGACAAGGATGACTCGATGCGCCGGGTGGATGTCGATTTGTTGTCGGACTAGCCGGGTGCCCTACCAACCGATACTGCGGCCGCCGTCCACGGCAATTATCTGGCCGGTGATATAGCCGGCGTTTGCCACCAGAAATAGCACGCAGTCAGCAATATCCTGCGGGTCTCCCGCCCGGGCCATGGGCACCTGCTGGAGAATCGAATCCTTGACCTTGTCCGTCATGCCGTCTTCAGGCCACAGGATGGCGCCGGGTGAAACACCATTGACGCGAATGTCCGGGGCAAGATCTCGTGCCAGCGTGCGCGTCAGCATGGCCAGCGCTGCTTTAGCGGGTCCGTAGACTGTGTGATGACGAAGCGGGCGCAGGGCGTGAATGTCGATCATGTTGATGATGCAGCCGCGCTGTTTGCGCAGATGCTCGACGGCCGCCTGGCTCAGGAACAACGGCGCCTTCAGGTTGGTGCCGAGCAAGTCGTCCCACTGCGCCTCCGTTACCGTTTCCAGGGGGGTTGGATAGAAAGACGAGGCATTGTTGATCAGGATATCCAGCCGACCGCTATGCGCGATGACCGACTCGACCATGCCGGCAAGCTGCTCGCCGGCGAGCAGGTCAGCCTGCACCGTTATCGCCGAGTCCGCGCGCTCGGCATTCAAACCGGCTGCCAGAGCCTCGGCGGCCGCGGCCGAACCCCGGTAGTGAATGGCCACGTTGGCGCCCTGGGCGTGCAGGGTGCTGGCAACACAGGCGCCAATGCGTTTACCGGCGCCGGTTATCAGGGCCCATTGCCCGGCCAGCGGCAAGTGCTTGTTTGACATGTCGCCGGCTCCGGCAGATCAGTAAGGGGCTGTAAGATAACTGCCCGCGAGAGCCTTTGCATCCGGCATCAGCTTAATCACTAAAGCTTGGGGCGGGTCGACCGGAAAAAGTTTATGAGTATTCTTCAATCCATCTGCGGCGCCGTGTTGAGCAGACTGCTGAGTCTATTGCTGTGAATCGACAGCGCTCGGCGGCTTCTTCCGAGTTGCCGGCTCCGGATGCGGATGCAACCGAGCACAGCCGGCAGGTCAGCGAGGCCTTGCAGGCGCAATTGCAGGCCCGCGGTGGCTGGCTGGATTTTTCAGCGTTCATGGAGTTGGCGTTGTATGCGCCCGGGCTTGGTTATTACAGTGCCGGTGCGGCGAAGTTTGGTGCCGCCGGTGATTTCATTACCGCGCCGGAACTTGGACCCTATCTGGCCAGCTGTATTGCTCAGGCTGCACAGCCTATCTTCGCGGCATTGCCACGGCCTGCCGTGCTCGAGCTGGGCGCGGGTACCGGCGCGCTGGCGGCTGATTTGCTGACCGCCTGCGCCGCCCTTGATGCGCTGCCGGATGAGTACCTGATATTGGAAGTCAGCGCCGAACTGCGTGCGCGCCAGCAACACACACTGAATGAGCTCGTGCCGCAGTTGAGTCACAGGGTCCGATGGCTGGATTCGCTGCCGCCTGGGTTCCAAGGTTTAATTTTGGCGAACGAAGTGATGGACGCGCTGCCGGTCAGCCGCTGGATCATGACTGAAGCGGGTCCTCGGCCACTGGGCGTGGCCATGGATGGTGAAAACTTTTGCTGGGCGACGGCCGAAGCCGACGTGGATGCTCGGCTGCTGGCAAGGCTGGCGGCGGAACCAGCCCTCGATCCGGGTTTTCGGTCGGAGTTTTGTCCCGGCCTGGATGCCTGGTTGCACAGCCTGGCTGATTGTCTCGATCAGGGCGCCGTGCTGCTCGGAGACTACGGCTGTGCGCGCCGCGACTACTATCGGCCAGGCCGCCAGGATGGCACCCTGATTTGCCACTACCGCCATCATGCCCACGCCGATCCGTTCTGGCTGCCTGGCTTGCAGGATCTGTCTGCCTGGGTGGACTTCACGGCCGTCGCCGAGGCGATTACCGCGGCCGGCCTGCGACTTGATTACTACACCACCCAGGCGCATTTCATGCTGGCCAATGGTCTGGCCGAGTCCATGCGCGCGCCGGCCGACCCGCTGGAAAATGCCCGCCAGTCAGCCAGTCTTCGCCAGCTGTTGTTGCCTGGAGAAATGGGCGAAAACTTCAAGTTCCTGCTCTGTTCGCGGGGCCTGGAACTGGCCAGTCCGCCCTTGCTGCGAGATCTCGCCCACCAGCTCTGAATAAGCTGTGGCCGCTGCACTAGGCGGCGTCCAATGCTTGCGGTAGGGTGCCCGACGTCGCTGCACGCCGGGGTAACGCGTGGATTTGTTGCAAGCCTGCCTGCTGGCACTGGTCCAGGGCATCACAGAGTTTCTGCCGATTTCCAGTTCGGCCCACCTGATCCTGGTGCCGCGCTTTCTTGGCTGGCCCGATCAGGGTCTGGCCTTTGACGTGGCTGTGCACCTGGGCACCTTGCTGGCGGTGCTGGGTTACTTCCGGCGCGAACTGGTGGATATCATCGCTGCCTGGCTGGCCAGTGTGTTTGGCCGTGCAGCGCAGAACGCCAACTCGCGCCTCGGCTGGGCCTTGTTGCTCGCGACACTGCCGTTGGTTGTTGCCGGACCTTTGCTGGCAGACCTGGTCGAAACGCGCTTGCGTTCGCCGCTGGTGATTGCCTTTACCACGGCTTTCTTCGGGATCATGTTATGGGTGGCAGATCGCCGCCCCGACCGCGTATCCAGTGAGTCCGGCATCGATTTGCGCATGGCGCTGATCATCGGCCTGGCCCAGGTTCTGGCCCTGGTACCCGGTACTTCGCGTTCCGGCATTACCATAACTGCCGGGCTTGCCCTGGGTCTGGATCGCACCACCGCCGCGCGATTTTCTTTCCTGTTGTCGATTCCCGCTATCGCGGGTGCGTCGGTATTTGAACTGCGCGAACTGATAACCAGTGCGGCCCCGGTGGACTGGGGCTTGCTGGTCAGCGGGCTGATTATCTCGGCGCTCAGTGCCTGGCTTTGCATCAAGGCATTCATTGCCTTTGTTGAGCGAATCGGCATGTTGCCGTTTGTCTGGTATCGACTGGCCCTGGCGGCGTTACTGGTTTACGCCTTCTTTTAAACGGTCTTTTTTAGCCGTCGCCTGCAGAGCTGATTGCCCCGATACGCGCCTGGCGCAGCGCTTCACCGAGTTCGGCGCCGGCCAGGCCTTGCTCGGCCAGGGCGCGAGCGCTGACGGTCGCCGCTGCATCGCGCGCCCGGCGCAGCAGGTCGGCTTGCGGGTATTCGTCGTCCTCATGACCCGCACGCCCGCGCAGGTCCGCGGCGCAGGCGAGCAGAAACTGTTCAAGTCGCTGCGGCCGGCGGAATGCATCCAAAGCCTCAAGAATTTTTAGCTGGGTGGCCGGACGCAATTCGGCAACGCGGTGACAGAGTCCGTGGTATCGCGCCACCTGCACGGCCAGTTCGCGATAGCGGTTAGGCGTTCCCAGGCGTTTGCAGAGCGCCTCGGCCAAGGCCACGCTACGCGCCTCGTGGCCGATGTGTTGCGGCAATTCACTAACGGGTGTTTCAGCTTTGCCAAGATCGTGACAAAGCACGGCGAAACGAACTTCCTGCTCGCTGCTCAGTCGGCTGGCAGCGGCCAGCGCCAGCAACAGGTGTTTACCGCAGTCAATCTCCGGGTGATGGGCGGCCGGCTGTTGCACCCCGAACAGTGCGTCGAGTTCGGGATAAACGACGGCCAGTGCGCCACATTGTCGCAATACCTGGAAGAAAACCTCCGGGTTGTCGCTGCCCAGCGCGTTCTCAGTTTCGCGCCAGACCCGCTCGGCGACCAGGGCATCGGCTTCGCCGGCGGCGACCATTTCTGTCATCAATTGCAGCGTCTCCGCGGCCAGCTCGAAGCCCAGCGCATGAAAACGCGCGGCGAACCGGGCGGCACGCAGAATGCGCACCGGGTCTTCGCGAAATGCGTCGGATACGTGGCGAAGTTTTCTGGCAGACAGGTCGGCACGCCCGCCCCAGGGGTCGATAATTTCACCGTCATCGGACTGCGCTATGGCGTTAATAGTCAGATCCCGACGCTGCAGATCTTCCGTCAGCGTCACCGAGGGATCTGCGCGCACCGAGAAACCCCGGTAACCGGGCGCGGTTTTCTGCTCGGTGCGGGCCAGCGCATATTCTTCGCCGGTTTCAGGATGCAGGAAGACCGGGAAACTGCGCCCCACGCGGCGATAGTTCAGCGCCTCAAGGTCTTCCGGCCGGGCACCCACGACCACCCAATCGCGCTCGCGCACGGGCAGGCCGAGCAAATCATCGCGTACCGCGCCACCGACCAGATAAATTTCCATGCGCGCATTCTATCCGCAGGCCGGCACCCGTATGGGCATTCGCCGGGCTAGACTCCGCACATGCATCGGCATCCGCTTCCGTTCAGCCTCCTGTTGCTTGGCCTCTGCCTGGGCTTAAACGGCTGTGGCCTTGGTTATTACTGGCAGGCGGCCAGCGGACACCTGCAGGTGATGAATCAGCGCGAAGCCGTGACGCAGGTGCTGGCCGACCCGGACACCCCGGATGAATTGTCGGAGCGTCTGCGCCGGGCAATTGCGGCGCGGGATTTCGCCCATCAGACTTTACTGTTGCCCGATCAGGGTAGTTATCGTCACTACGCGGATTTGCAGCGGCCCTTCGTGGTCTGGAACGTAGTGGCTACCGCGGAGTTTTCCTTGCAGGCGCGCAGCTGGTGCTACCCCATAGCCGGTTGTGTCAGCTACCGCGGTTACTTCGACGCTGACAAAGCCGAGGCCGAGGCCGATAAATTGCGCGCCGCGGGTGACGATGTGCTGGTTGGCGGCGTGCGCGCCTATTCAACCCTGGGACGCTTTGATGATCCGATCCTGAATACCTTCGTGCAGCTGCCGGGCTATCAGCTGGCCGGTCTTATATTTCACGAACTGGCGCATCAGCAGCTGTACGTTCGCGATGATTCGCCCTTCAACGAGTCCTTTGCTACTGCGGTAGAGCGTGAAGGTCTGCTGCTGTGGCTGGCCGATGATCCGGACCAGGCCTGCGAATACGCGCTGTGGCTCACGCGTCGCGCACAGCTGTCGGGGCTGCTGACCGATAGCCGCGAGCAACTGGAAGCGCTCTATGCGGGTGCGGATACGCCGGATAAAAAGCGTGCGCACAAGACCCGTATCCTGCAGCAGTTAAGTGCGGATTACGCTGCCCTGCGAGCCGGCTGGCCAGGTCCACCGAACTTTGATGGCTGGCTGACGGGCGATCTGAACAACGCCCGATTGGCGGCATTGGCCACTTACAACGAATGGGTGCCGGCGTTCCGGCAACTGCTGCGCGAAAGCGAGGGCGATTGGGAGGTTTTTTACCAGCGTGCCGCCAGCTTGTCTGAGCTGCCCAAACAGGAACGCGAGGCCGGTCTCGCGGAACTTGATGCGCGCGCGCCTAGCGACCCGCCAGGCGTCGGAAACTGTTCAGTTCAAGCTGGTTACGGGGCATCCCCAGGGTCTCCGCCAGGTTGACCTCCAGCGAGCGCGGCTGGATCCCCAGTCGGGCCAGGCCATCGACGGTGCCGACACTGGGTACCGTTAGTGATAAATAGTTGTCCATGGTGAACAGTTTGCCCGGCAGGCGTTCGAGAACGCGGGCCTGCAGACGGGCCAGGCCATCGGGTAAACCGATCACCCTTCGTTTAAGGCCGCAGGCGCGCGCGATCATCTGCACCAGTTCGCGCAGGGTGTAGACCTCGGGGCCATAGATCTCCAGGCGCTGGCCGATGGGCGCGGTATCTTCCAGGCTGCATTGAATGGCCGCTGCCACATCATCCACATGTACTGGCGCAAACAGTGCCGCCGGACGTGCCAGCGGGAAAGGGCCCGGCAGCAGCCGCAACAGGCGGGCAAATCGATTCAGAAAATCATCGCCGGGCCCGAAAATTACCGACGGTTGCAGGATCGTCCAGTCAAGAAAATCGCTGCTGGCTTCGATCAGTGCTTCGGCCTCGCCCTTACTGCGCAGATAGTGACTCGGTGCGCCGACGGCATCGGCGCCCAATGCGCTGACCTGAACAAAACGGCTTACGCCGGCGTCACGGCAGGCCTGCAGCGCGAGTCGGGTGAGTTCAACATGTGCGCGCCGGAATCCGCTGCCGTCAAAGCCCGCTTCGTTAAGAATGCCGACCAGATTCACTACGGCACTGCAATCGTTGAACAAGGCCGCCAGGGTGTCTGCCTGAAAGATGTCTGCGGTGACCACATCGACATTGCTGAGGACGCGCAGATGCTGGGGTCGCAAGCTGCTGCGCGTTACCACACGCAGCAGCCAGTCGCTATCGGCTAGCCTTGCCGCCAGGCGCTGGCCGACAAATCCGCTGCCGCCGAGTACGCAGACGCGCTGCGAATTGTTGCCGATACCGGCCATGCTCTGCGTCTGATGCCTAACGGATCTGCAACAGCAGGTTGCGGTTGCCGCGACGCAGTCCGAGGATCAGCAAATTCTGTCCGTTGGCAATATCACGCATTTCCTCCATGCTGCGCACACGTACCCGGTTGACGGTAACGATCAGGTCACCCTCTTCGAGGCCGCGCATGGCCGCCGGGCTACCCGGTGCAATACTGTCAACGCGAATCGCCCCGCCGCCCATACCGCTGATGTCCTCAGCATAGTTCGATAGTTCGGCGCCCTGCAGCGCGGGATGGATGTCATCCGCGGCAACCTGTTGCATCGATGCGAGTTCTGTCAGCGTCGCCTTGAACCGCTTATTCTTACCGTCACGCAGCACCTGCAGGCGCACTTCGTCACCGCTGCGCATCAGCCCGATGGTAGTGCGCAGGTCGTTGGCATTGGTCACAACTTCGCCGTCGACATTGGTGATCACATCGCCAACCTCTACTCCGGCTGATTCAGCCGCGGAGCCTGGCACAACTTCGTTAACCAGCGCGCCTTGCACGGATGCATCAATGCCCAGGGCCTCGGCGGTTTCTGCATTGACATCAGAAATGCTGACCCCAAGCAGGCCGCGTTTGACGGAGCCAAACTCGATCAGCTGGGCCATGATGGACTTGGCGATGTTGACGGGAATGGCGAAGCCGATACCGATGTTGCCGCCGCTATTGCTGAAGATGGCCGAATTAATGCCGATCAGTTGGCCGTTGAGGTTGACCAGTGCGCCGCCCGAGTTACCGGGGTTAATGGACGCGTCGGTCTGGATAAAGTCTTCGTAACCATCGCGGCTGATGCCGCGGCGGCCCAGCGCACTGATGATGCCGGAGGTGACCGTGTGCTGCAGGCCAAACGGATTGCCGATGGCCAGCACAAAGTCGCCGACTTCCACGATATCGGAATCGCCAAGCGACATTTCGGTCAAATCAAGGTCGCCGGAATCTTCGATTTGCAGGACGGCGATATCTGTACCCGGGTCCGAGCCGACGATGGTGGCATTGAGACTACGGTCATCGCTGAGGACAATTTCGATCTGATCGGCGTTTTCCACCACATGGTGATTAGTGATGATGTAGCCCTTGGCTGCATCAACGATGACGCCTGAGCCGGCGCTGCGCACCTGGCGCTGCCGCTGGCGCTGATTCTCATCGGGTACGCCGAAAAAGCGCCGGAAAAACGGGTCCTGCATCAGCGGGTTCTGAGGTGCGTCGACGGTGCCCTGAGTGGCGATATTGACCACCGCGGGCGACACGTCTTTTACCAGCGGCGCCAGGCTGGGCACCGGTTGGTCGCCGACCTTGGCGGGCAATTGGGCAGGAGCGTTGAGGGTCAATAGCAGGCCGCAAACCAGGGCGGCGCCGCGCAGTATCGGGTATTTCATGGAATTACCTTATAGGCCGTATTAGACGGAATTCGTACCGCAGCAAGCGGCGGATGATAGCCCGATTTCGTGGGCTAATCGTCGCCGCTGCAGCGCATAGATGTGTTGCTTGGATGCGCTTCGGGCGCGAAAGGTCGCAGCGGCGCCCTGATGCGTTGACCGGCCCAGCGCCTGCCGGCTGTGAACAAATGCTGAATAAACTGGGTAAAAACGGGGGGTTGGGGGTGGATAAGCTGACTACAAGATATTGTGGTTAGGCCGCTCGGTGGGAATCGTCTCTGCGTAAAAATATTTTTCTTGTCAGTTCGTGAGGATATAGTATAAGTAACTGTTTTTTATGTATTTAGTAGCGCTGACCACTTGTCAGCCGGATCTTGACAGGCGCGAACTGTAGACATAACCTAGACGGCGTCGGTACAACATCTTGTGCCGGCACTTTTCATCAGACCGTAGTATCGGCCACGGGTTTTCGCGACCCGCTTTTTGGCCAAGGGAGCTACTTGCCCGGTGAAAAGGGGGCGGGAGCCGGGTTATCCCAGCACCCGCGTAGGGGTCGATGCCCGGCGCAGGCCGGGTTTTGCAACGTTCGGGGAAAAGTGTCGCAATGAAATCCGCAGCGCAGGTTAATCAAGGTTCAATCGCCACCATCGGCTTCCAGGATGCTTCCCTGGATATTTGGGACAAAAAATATCGCCTCAAGGCCAAGTCCGGTGATGTCATTGATGAAACCATGGATGACACCTATAAACGCGTGGCCAGGGCGCTGGCGGATGTCGAGGCCGAGGCAGATCGTGAGCGCTGGTACGAGTCCTTCGTTTGGGCATTGCGCCAGGGTGCTGTGCCGGCCGGGCGAATTATTTCCAACGCCGGAGCCCGCCATCACAAGCCGGCAACCTCGACCATCAACTGCACGGTGTCTGGCTCCATCGGCGATTCGATGCATGACATTCTCGACAAAGTGCATGAGGCCGGACTGACCCTGAAAGCCGGCTGCGGTATCGGTTACGAATTTTCCACCCTGCGTCCGAAGGGTGCCTATGTATCGGGTGCCGGCGCCTATACGTCCGGACCGCTGTCTTTCATGGATATTTACGACAAGATGTGTTTCACCGTGTCTTCGGCTGGCGGCCGGCGCGGTGCGCAGATGGGTACCTTCGACGTCAATCACCCGGATGTCCCCGACTTTATTTGCGCCAAACGCGAGGATGGTCGTTTACGCCAATTCAATCTTTCCCTGCTGGTGACCGACGATTTCATCCACGCGGTCAAGGCCGACGACGAGTGGCCACTGGTTTTTCCCATCGACAATCGGCAGATGGAGCAGGGTGGCATAGACCTTGAAGACAGCGAACAGGTTGTGTGGCGCGACTGGCCCGTAACCGAAGGCTATATCTGCAACGAGGCCGGCCAGACGGCCTGCCAGATTTACAAAAAGATTCCGGCCCGGCGGCTGTGGGATCTGATCATGAGTTCCACCTACGATTTTGCCGAGCCCGGCTTTGTGCTGGTGGACCGTGTTAACGAGATGAACAATAACTGGTTCGTGGAAAACATCCGCGCAACCAACCCATGCGTCACGGCGGACACCTGGGTGCATACCGCAGCCGGGCCGCAACAGGTCGCCGACCTGGAGGGTAAGGCCTTCACTGCCCTGGTGGATGGCCAGCCCTGGGAATCGGGCGCCGAGGGCTTTTTCAAGACCGCGACCAAGCCGGTGCTGCGCCTGGAAACGGCGGCCGGTTACGCGTTGCGTCTGACCGCCGATCATCGTCTCCGGCGGGTGTTACGTTTTACTGATAGCCGGACTGAAACCGAGTGGTGTGCGGCCGGAGACCTGGCCCCGGGTGACCGTGTGCTGCTGCAGGATCATCGCCAGCATAGCTATTGGCAGGGTGCTTCGGCGTTCGGCCGCGAAACTGGCTATCTGCTTGGTTTAATCAAAGCCAGTGGCGGCAAGCTCGACGCCGACTCCGTCAGCTTGTCTGTGCCGCGTCACCCGGTGGTGGCAAACGCGCCTTATACGCCGTTGACCGATGATAGCCAGTCGATTATGGCTTCGGCGCTGAACGCAGCGCGTGAAATTGCTCCGACCACCACGCAGCTGGCTTGGCAGGAACAGGTCGAACAGGGTCAGTACAACTTGTCGTTACCCTGGCTGGCTGGTGCCGTGCAGGAGCTCGGTCTGATCGATAGCGCCGAGTTGGTTACGCCGGCGGTGGAGCGGGCGTCCAGCGATTTTTATCAGGGTTATCTGCAAGCCTGCTTTGAATTGCGCGCTGAGCTTACCGTGGAGGGCGATGCCGGCCCGGCTATTCGCTATACCGCTGGGCCAGAAGAGGATGTTGTCGCGCTCCAGCGCATGTTGCTGCGCCTGGGTATTCTTACCCGCCGTAGTGGTCTGCGCTATTCGGCGGTGACCGCAACCTGCTTATGGATCAGCGGCCGTAGCCTGGCCCGATTCGCCGATCTGATTGGCTTCAACTGCGACAAAAAATCTGCGGCCCTGACACAAATGCTTGAACACGCGTCTGTGCGTGAGGCCAGCGAAAGATTTGTTGCCCGGGTCAAGTCGCTGAGTGCGGATGGCAGCGAGAAGGTCTATGACTGCCAGGTGCCAGGCATGCATAGTTTCGATGCAAACGGATTGCATGCGCATAATTGTGGTGAGCAGCCTTTGCCGCCTTACGGATCTTGCCTGCTGGGCTCGGTAAACCTGACCAAGTTTGTCGGCAACGCATTTACTGAGCGCAGCGCTTTCGATTGGGAAGAGTTCCGCAAAGTCGTCAAGGTGTTCACGCGGATGCTGGACAACGTGGTTGAGATCAATGGTTTGCCGCTGGAGGGTCAGCGCGAGGAGATCTACCGCAAACGTCGCCACGGCATGGGTTTTCTCGGGCTTGGTTCCACGCTCACCATGCTGCGTATGCAGTACGGCTCGGAAGCGTCGATAGAGTTCACTGAGACAGTCGCACGGGAACTGGCCGTGGCCGGCTGGGAAACGGCTCTGGACCTGGCTCTTGAGAAAGGCCCGGCACCCATCATGCTGGAAGAATTCCGCGTTACGGCCGAGATGCTGCGGCGCCGGCCGGAGATGGCAGAAGATGGCTGGAAGGTTGGCGATCGCATTCCCGGGCGGATTCTGCATGCACGTTACAGCCGCTATATGCAGCGGGTTGCCGAGGTTGCACCGGAATTAGTTAAAGATCTTGAACGCACGGGTGCGCGCTTTAGCCACCATAGCTCTATAGCGCCGACCGGAACCATTTCGCTGTCGCTGGCCAACAATGCCAGCAATGGCATCGAGCCCAGCTTCGCGCATCACTATTTCCGCAATGTGATTCGCGAAGGCCGCAAGAGCAAAGAGAAGGTCGACGTTTTCTCTTTTGAACTGCTGGCTTATCGTGAATTAATTAATGCGCGCGCCATGCCCGTCAGCGAAAAGGCCGACGAGCAATTGCCGGAATATTTTGTTGCCGCCGACGATGTCTCGCCGCGTCAGCATGTCGATATTCAGGCGGCGGCTCAGAAATGGGTCGATTCCTCCATCTCCAAGACGGCCAATGTGCCCACAGAATTTCCTTATGAGCAGTTCAAGGATATTTACCTGTATGCGCACGAGAAGGGTCTGAAAGGTTGTACCACTTTCCGTTTTAATCCGGAGGCACACCAGGGTGTGCTGGTCAAAGAGCAGGATCTGAAAAGCACTACGTATACGTTCGTGCTTGAAGATGGCAAGGAGGTTTCCCTGCGCGGTGATGAAGAGCTTGAATATGACGGCGAGGTTCATACTGCCGCCAATCTCTTCGATGCCCTCAAGGAAGGCTACTACGGCAAGTTTTAGGAATAGCGGCGGGTCCGTTGGCCCTGCTTAAATAATTTTAGAGAAGCATCATGGCTGAAATCGTAATTTCCCAGCGTATCGTCGACTACCGTGTTGAGACCGATAGTCAGGCAGAAGAACGGGTTGCAAAAATACCAGCGCCGGTCGTGGAGACCAGCAACGACGGCAAAGTGGTGCGCATGCACGAGAAGCTTGAGCGGCCGGAGATGTTGCGCGGTTCAACCTACAAGGTGAAGACGCCGGTTTCCGATCACGCCATGTATGTAACCATCAACGATCTTATTTTGAATCCGGACACCGAGTTTGAGGCGCGCAGGCCGTTTGAGATTTTCATCAACTCGAAGAATCTCGATCATTATCAATGGATTGTTGCCTTGACGCGGATCATGTCCGCGGTGTTCCGCAAGGGCGGCGACATGACTTTCATTGTCGACGAGCTGAAAGCGGTTTTTGATCCGCGCGGCGGCTATTGGCAGCCCGGTGGCAAGTTCATGCCTTCCATCATCGCCGAGCTGGGACATATCGTAGAGAAGCATCTGCAGTTTATTGGCTTGCTGCCCGCGGCGACCCTGGATGAGCATCAGCAGAAGCTGGTGGACAGCAAACGCCAGGAGTTCGAACAGCAGCGCAAACAGCAGGATGCTTTTTCCACCAGCGAGTTTCCCGCAGGCGCCCAGCTGTGCGGCAAATGCAGCGTAACCTCGGTGGTAATGATGGATGGCTGCATGACTTGCCTTAATTGCGGCGAATCCAAGTGCGGTTAGCCTGATACTGGCGGGGCATAATTGGCCCCTGTGCTAGTATCGCCGCCGTTAAGGCCGCACGCGGGCGACTAATGAGTCTCACGGTTCCGGATTTTTCCTCCGTCAGAGTGCTGGTGGCAGGCGATCTGATGCTGGACGAGTACTGGTTCGGCGCCACCTCGCGCATTTCCCCGGAAGCCCCGGTACCCGTGGTTCGGGTCACAGCTGCACAAGCACGCGCCGGTGGAGCGGCAAACGTAGCCGTAAACCTCGCCAGCCTTGGCGCCGGTACGGTGCTGGCCGGCGTGATCGGCGACGACGCCAATGCCGTCCGCCTGCAGGAGACCCTGAAACTGCTGGGTATCGAGCTGGCAGCGGTACATGCTGCGGGTCGACCGACCATTACCAAGCTGCGTGTACTGAGCCGCAATCAGCAATTGATTCGCCTGGACATGGAAGATGCCTACACCCCGGCGGAAGTCGAGCCCCTGGGGCAGGTCGTGCAAGCGCAGCTGGCTGGCGTGGGTGCCTGTGTATTGAGTGACTACGCCAAAGGTACGCTGCACGCCGTGAGTGACTTTATCGCCGCCTGCAGGGCGCAGTCCGTGCCAGTGCTGGTTGACCCGAAGGGTACGGATTTTGCCCGCTATTCCGGCGCTACCCTGCTAACCCCTAATTTGGCAGAGTTTGAGGCCGTGGTCGGAGTTGCCAGTGACGACAAAGACTTGTTGCAGCGCGCGCGTCATTTGCGTGCTGATCTGCGATTAGACGGTCTGGTAGTCACCTTAAGTGAGCGCGGTATGCTGGTCATCGACCAACAGGACGCGGCGACGATACTGCCGGCCCGCGCGCGCGAAGTCTTCGATGTGACCGGTGCCGGCGATACCGTCATTGCAGCGCTGGCAGCAGGCATCGCCGCTGGCATGCCGCTTGCCAGTGCCGCAGCACTGGCGAATCTGGCTGCCGGCCTGGTGGTCAGAAAAATTGGTGTCGCCTCCGTTACCCCGTCTGAGTTGCGACTGGCTTTGCACGAGCATGGCCAGGGTGGCGGCGGCATGCTCAGCCGCGAGGAAGCGGTCCTGGTCGCCACCGAAGCGCGTACCCGTGGCGAACGTGTAGTGATGACCAACGGCTGCTTCGATATCCTGCACACCGGCCACGTAGCGTATCTCGAAGAAGCCAAGGCGCGCGGTGATCGACTACTGGTGGCAGTCAACGACGATGCTTCTGTAACTCGCCTGAAAGGTGCCGGCCGGCCCGTTAATCCTCTTGAGGACCGTATGGCCGTGCTCGCCGGTCTGGCTTCGGTGGACTGGGTGGTGCCGTTTGGCGAGGACACGCCGGCGGACTTGATCGCCTCGGTGCTGCCCGACGTGCTGGTCAAGGGCGGTGATTATCGTCCGGACCAAATAGCCGGTAGTGAAGCCGTGCTGGCCAACGGCGGCACGGTCGAGGTTCTGAGTTTCAAGGAAGGGCGCTCTACCTCGGCTTTGATCGAAGCCCTGCGCAAGCTGTCCTGATCAACGTCGTGCGTCCGCTCTACGCACTGCTTACCTATTTGCTGACGCCGTTGCTGTTGGTGCACCTGTACTGGCGCAGTCTTAGCAGCCCCGGCTATCGTCGACGTATCGGCGAGCGCTTCGGCTTTGGCATGCCGCGCTTGTCATGCTCGAGTATCTGGGTGCATGCAGTGTCGGTGGGCGAGGTGCAGGCGGCCTCAGCATTGGTTGAGCTGTTGCTGGAGCGTCATCCCGAGGTGCCCCTGGTAATCACCACCATGACGCCCACCGGGTCCGCGCGAGTTCGCGACTTGTTCGGCGACCGGGTCGTGCACAGCTATCTGCCCTACGATCAGGCTGGCGCAGTGCGGCGTTTTTTCGACTGGGCCAGGCCAAGCATTGCGATCATTATGGAAACCGAGCTTTGGCCAAATCTCTATCATGAGTGCGGCCAGCGCCAGGTACCGCTGGTTTTGGCCAGCGCGCGCGTCTCGGCCACTTCCGTGGGTCGTTACCAGCGCATGCTCAAGCTGTTCAAAGAAACCCTGTCGCATGGCATATTTATCGCTGCGCAGACCGAGGCCGATGCCGCTCGTTTTCGTTCCCTTGGCGCCAGTCCTGAACGCACTCACGTGACCGGCAACATCAAGTTCGATTTTGCGCTGCCGGTGGACCTTGAATCGCGCGGACGCGAGTTTCGTCTTCTGCATGCGCCTGATCGCCCGGTCTGGATCGCTGCCAGCACCCATATTGAGGAAGAGCAGGCCATTCTGGTCGCTCACCGCGCGGTGCTGACACGAAACCCCCGCGCCCTGTTGCTATGGGTTCCGCGACACCCCGAGCGTTTTCCAGGCGTAGCAGCACAGTTGGAACGTGCCGGCATGCCGTTTGTTACACGCAGCAGCGGTGCGCGTTGTAGCGAGAAATCGCAGGTATTTCTGGGCGACAGCATGGGCGAGCTGACCTTGTTTTACCCGGCTGCGGATGTCGCCTTTGTGGCCGGTAGCCTGGTGCCCATCGGTGGCCATAACCTGCTTGAGCCTGCCAGCCTGGGCGTGGCTGCACTAACCGGCCCGCACAATTTCAATGCCTTGGACATCGCCGAATTGCTGGCCGCCAGCGGTGCGGTGGAAATTCTGCCCGACGCCGATGCGTTGGCACCGGCGCTGATTCGGTTACTGAATGATCCGCAGGAGCGAGCCCGGCGCGGTGCGGCAGGTCGCAACACGGTCGCTACCAGTCGCGGGGCCCTGCAGCGCCTGATGACGCTGCTTGAACCCTTGCTGCCGTCGGCTACTTGCTAGATTGGGGCATGATTGAGGTTGCGCTGGTCAGCCAGCCGTTTACTTCTACGACGTCTTCCACAGTCAGAATACCCGCTGCCTGCTTTAGCAGAAGAATATTGAGGATGTAGTCGTAACGGCTGCGCGCAAGATTGGTTTCTGCCAGAAACAAGTTACGACGAGAATCAAGCACATCGACGGTGGTCCGGGTGCCGACCTCGAATCCGGCCTCCGTCGCCTTGAGTGCCGTGCGCGAAGATTTCAGCGCCTGGCTCAAGGCTTTTACACGCGAGATTTCCGCAATCACTCCAAGATAAGCATCGCGCGTAGCGCGTTCGGTCTCGCGGGCTACGCGCTCAAGGCGTTCCTTGGCGGCGCGATGTCGGTAAACAGATTCGCGCACCAGCGACGAGGTGGTGCCGCCGCTAAATATCGGCAAGGCAAATTGCAGCCGGATACTGTCTTCGGTGTTGTCGAAGTCCGTGGGCTGTGCAGAACTCAGAGCGCCAGTGCCGCCCAGGCCGGTGATGCCGGTGGCCTGACTGCCTGTGGCATCAATGTTGGTTCGACCGGCGACCAGGTCCAGCGTCGGAAAATGGCCCGTGCGAGTAATATCAACGTCGTCGCGCGTAATCTCCGCGCCGATCTCGGCCGACAGCAGGGCCAGGTTTTGTTGCAGGGCGATCTCGACCCACTGATTCTCATCGGCTGGTACGGGGCTGATCAGCGGTAGCTCTACGCCGGGAAAAGCCAGATTTTCTTCATATTGGCCGGTAATTTCCCGCACAACCTCGCGGCGCACGGCGAGCGTACGCTTGGCCGTAATTTCGCTCGCTATGGCATCGTCATAGGCCGCCTGGGCTTCCTGCACGTCGGTAATGGCAATCAGTCCGACTTCGAAACGCTTTTGCGCCTGCTCCAATTGCCGACCAACAGCTTCCTTGGTGGATTGAACTGACTGCAGGGTATCTTGTGCCGCCAATACGTCGAAGTAGGTCGTTGCGACACGTGTCATCAGGTCCTGCTCGGCGGCGCGATAGTCAGCCTCAGCCTGGGCAACTGATTTATCAGCCTGTCTCAGGCGCACCCATTGATCCCAGCGAAACAACGATTGGCGAAGCTCCAGGGTCCAGGACAGAGTGTCCGAATCACCATCGAAGCTGCGATTCGCGACAATTACGTCGCCGGCGTTGCCGACTCCGGGTAAATCAGTCTGCAATACCTGCGGAAAAACGTTACTGCCTTCTGACTTTGAAATATTGTAGTTCACGCGACCTTCGATCTGCGGCAGTAATATCCCGCGTGCCTGCGGCTTGGCTTCCAGCGTCGCCAGCCGGTTGGCTTCAGCTTCGCGCAGCAGCGGATCACTCAGCAAGGCTTGCTGGTAGATCTCAGTCAGGTCGGCGGCCTGCACAGTCGGGCCGACGACGAGAATAAGGAGAAATGAAATCAGGGCGGCAAATTGCTTCACTTTGGATCAAAGCCTCTAGTTATATTCAACCGATACAAGGACTGTCGGGCGCGCGGGTGTGCATCGTATACCAGAGCGGCCCGGGACTGTCACTCGCGGCAGCGCTGCTTGCCGTCAGGTGCATCAGAAGCGAAATGTCTGCGGGTCCGGAGCATTGCGCAGCGCGGGCAGGTAGGTTTCGAACAATGCCTCGCGGCGCATGCCGCCGGCGTCCGTTTGCAGCAGCAGCGCGTCCATCAGGCTGCCACGGCCCTCAATGACGAACATTCGGCCACCGGGTTTCAGCCAGCTATCGAATTCGCCGCTATAAACCGGCATTGATCCGGTCACCGCGATGGCGTCATATCTGGCGCTGTCCGGGCGCGTAAACACGTCGCTATGCTGCAATTCGCAGTTGTCGATCTGGATTTGCTGCAAACGCTGCCGCGCCTTATCAATGAAATCCTCGCGCAAGTCGATACTAATCACCTGGCCGCCGAGCCTGGCCAGGCAGGCAGTCAGGAAACCACTGCCAGTGCCGACTTCCAGAATATTGTCCTGGGGCCCGATATCCAGTGCCTGCAGCAGTCGCCCCTCGACGGAAGGTGTCATCATTAATTCGCCATGCGCCAGCGGGATGTCCGCATCAGCATAAGCGACTTGCTGATAGGCTGGCGGGACGAATTCTTCGCGCGGCAAGTCTTTCAGGACCTGCAGGACACGCGGATCCAGGACGTCCCAGCAACGGACTTGCTGGCGCACCATTTGCTGGCGCGCGGCTTGAGAGGTATAGCTCATCATCACTTCTATAGAGTCGAATGTTCTGGTTCTAGGCTGGCATCGCTGTCGATCGCTCACGGAGCGCGGATTATGGTGAATGCCCACTAACCTCGCTGAGTGCTGGGATATTCTAACAGAGCACCATTTCACTCACCTCGTGGCCGCGCGGCGGATTCCCGATTTGAAGGGAACGGGGCGCGCCGACTAAATCGGACGCGACTGTTCCGCGGATACCGTCATTCGGCACATCAAGCCCAGGGGCTGCGGCAGTTTGAACAAGCAAAAACAGAGTTTTAGGCCGCGTATGGCTGCGCCCTGCGGGCCATAGCGCCGCTCCATGCCTGACATTTTGATAAATCTAGCCTTGGCCCTTCTGGTCGTGCTGCTGCTCGGCCTGGTTTTCTGGCTATGGCGCCGCCGCGCTCGTGACACACGGCTATTGCGCGAATTTCGCAAGAAAGTTGTTGATGCGGCCGAGAACGCCGCTTTCGGTGAACGTCTGAGCGGAACGGCGGGCGGAGCATTGGGCGAGTTATCCACTACCGTTAACCAATTGTTCGACGCACTTACGCAACGGGATACGGCACTACGTCAGCGCGAAAATGCCGTGGAACAACTGGTAGATACCCTGCCGGAGGTGGTGTTGCTGCACGACGAACGGGTGCTGTATGCCAATCGCAGCGCCGGCGAACTCCTGGGTGTAGACGCCGGCCAGCTTTCCGGGCGCGGGGTAACGGACCTGATTCGGCCGGCCTACCGGGCGATGACGCGCAAAATGATTGACAAGCTGCTGGCCGGCGAGCCAGCCGGCGAAGATCTGGAGATCCAGCTGATTAACGGCGGCGAACGCGGCAGTTGGGTGCAGCTGAGCAGCGGGCTGGTCGACTACCGCGGCAAGCAGACAATTCTGAGTATTGCCCGCGATATTGGCTACCGAAAAAGTATCGAAGCGACCCTGGGTCGCAGCAAGCAGCAGGCCCAGTACACCCTGGAATCCATCGGCGAGGGGGTGATCACTACGGATACGGATGGCTTGATCGACTATATGAACGCGGCCGCCGAGCAGTTGACCGGGGCTACTCGCGAAGCTGCTGCCGGCAAGCGTCTCAGCGATATCGTGCGCTTGGTTGACGAGCAGGATCGGCGCGACCTTGGCGACCCGGTGGGGCGCAGCCTGACCGATCGGCGGCGTGTCAGCATCGGTCGGCGCGCCCTCATGATTCAGGCTGATGGAGAGCGCGAGCTTTCCGTTGAGCTCACCGCTTCGCCCATAAAAGGTCCCGACGACGAGGCCGCGGCGGGGGTGGTGGTGATCATGCATGACGTCACCGAGATTCGCGGGCTTACCCAGAAAATGAGTTATCAGGCGGCACATGACCCGCTGACCGGCTTGATCAATCGGCGTGAATTCGAGCGCCGCATGGAGCAGTCGCTGGGCAAGGTGCGCGATGACGGTGTGGCGCATGTGCTGTGCTATCTCGACCTGGATCGTTTCAAGGCGGTAAACGACACCTGCGGTCACCTGGCCGGCGATAATTTGCTGCGGGAAATTGCCGGCCTGATCAAGGAGCAGGTTCGCCAGTCGGATACCGTCGCGCGCCTGGGCGGCGATGAGTTCGGTTTGTTGTTGACGCGTTGTCCCCTGGAAAAGGCGCGCCAGATTGCCGACGATGTTTGTCGTGCGGTGCGCGATCATCGCTTCGTCTGGCAGGACAAGATTTTCACGGTTGGCGTCAGTATTGGCCTGGTGGAAGTGGGCCGCGATGGTGCCTCCATCAGCGATCTGCTGGCCGCCGCAGATTCAGCCTGCTACGTAGCCAAGCAACAGGGACGCGGCCAGGTGCATGTGTACTCGGCCCAGGACGAAGCCGCAGCGCGCCAGCGTGGCGAGATTCACTGGCTGCAGCAGCTGCAAACAGCCCTCAAGGAAGATCGTTTTGAGATCTTCACCCAGCCAATTATTGCCGTCACCGGGCGTGTTGATTTAGGCCCGGCCGTTGAGGTGTTGCTGCGCCTGCGCGACGATGAGGGTGGCCTGGTGTTGCCCGGGCGCTTCATGAAGGCGGCTGAGCGCTACCAGTTAATGGGTGGTATCGATCGCTGGGTGGTGCAGGCGAGCCTGGCTGCCGTTGGCCAGGGCACTATCCGGCTGCCGAGGGGTCGCAGCTGCGCCATCAATCTGTCTGCCCAGACCCTGGGTGACGAGAGTTTCCTCGAGTTCGTGGTGGAGTGTCTGGACCACAGCCAGGTGGATCCGGCCCAGGTTTGTTTCGAAATGAGCGAAAGCGCGGTGCTTGCAGATCTGCAGCGCGCCCGCCGTTTCATCGCCGTGCTGCACGGTCTGGGCTGCCAGTTCGGCATCGACGATTTTGGCAGCGGCGTTGGTTCGCTGGCCAGCCTGCGTGGCCTGACCATCGATTTCCTGAAAATCGATGGTGCCTATACCCATGAACTGGCCACCGACACGATGAATTATCAGGTCGTCGCAGCGGTTACCCAGCTGGCCCGTACCGTCGGCTTCCAGGTGATTGCCGAGCAAGTGGAGCAGCAGGCGGATTTCGACGCGTTACGCGATCTGAAAGTTGATTTTATCCAGGGCCATTTTGTCGATCGGCCCGCACCCTTGGGTCAGGCGGCCTAAAAAAAGCCCCGCACTTGGCGGGGCTTTTCTGTAGTGCTGCAGGCGTCGCTCTAGAGCAGCGGCACCATCAGCAGGGCAACAATATTGATGATCTTGATCAGCGGGTTAATCGCCGGTCCGGCCGTGTCCTTGTAGGGATCGCCAACGGTGTCGCCGGTGATCGAGGCTTTGTGCGCATCGGTGCCCTTACCGCCGCAGTTGCCGTCTTCGATATATTTCTTGGCATTGTCCCAGGCGCCGCCGCCGACGGTCATGGAGATTGCGACGAACAGGCCGGTAACGATCGTGCCGATCAGCATGCCGCCCAGGGCTTTTACGCCACCGCCTTCACCGAAGGTCAGGCCGGCAACGAAAACCAGCGCGACGGGTGCGAGCACCGGCAGCAGCGACGGGACGATCATTTCCTTGATCGCTGCCTTGGTCAGCAGATCGACGCAGCGCGAATAGTCCGGCTTGCCGGTGCCTTCCATGATGCCCTCGATCTCGCGGAACTGACGACGCACTTCCTCGACCACCGAACCGGCAGCGCGACCGACAGCTTCCATGGCCATCGCAGCGAACAGGTAAGGCACCATGCCGCCGATGAACAGGCCGATGATGACGGCCGGGTCACTGAGGCGTGAAGCCCTCTGCCGGCAGTTTGCCCTCGACCCTGAGGTTGTAGGTGTAGTCAGCGAACAGCACCAGCGCGGCCAGGCCGGCGGAAGCGATCGCGTAGCCCTTGGTCACGGCCTTGGTGGTATTGCCGACGGCATCCAGCGGGTCGGTAATGCCGCGGATCTTTTCGTCGAGTTCCGCCATCTCGGCGATGCCACCCGCGTTGTCGGTGATCGGGCCGAAGGCATCGAGCGCGACGATCATGCCGGTCATCGACAGCATGGCCGTTGCGGCGATGGCGATGCCGTACAGGTCGGCCAGTGCGTAAGAGCCCCAGATCGCAAAACAGATCGCAATCACCGGCGCAGCAGTGGCTTTCATCGATACGCCGAGTCCGGCGATGATGTTGGTGGCGTCACCCGTGATTGAAGCGTTGGCGACTTTTTGCACCGGCGAGTATTCCGTGCCGGTGTAGTACTCGGTGATCCACATCATGAAGGCCGTCAGCGCGAGGCCGATCAGGGCCGCGAAATAAACGTTTGTTGCGGCGATCTCCTGCCGTTAATGACGATTCGATGTCGCCCATCATCATGTTGGTGATCGGGTAGAAGGCGATCGCGGCGATCACGCCGGAAATGATCACGCCTTTGTAAAGCGCGCCCATGACCGAACCGCCTTCCTTCGTCTTGACGAAGAACGTGCCGATGATCGACGCGATGATCGAGACGGCACCCAGCACCAGCGGGTAGAGCACGCCGGCATCGGTGCCTTCGATCAGCAGGCCGCCGAGCAGCATGGTCGCGATCAGGGTCACGGCGTAGGTCTCGAACAGGTCGGCCGCCATGCCGGCGCAGTCGCCGACGTTGTCGCCGACGTTGTCGGCAATGACGGCCGGGTTGCGCGGGTCGTCTTCCGGAATGCCGGCTTCGACCTTGCCGACCAGGTCCGCGCCGACGTCGGCACCCTTGGTGAAGATGCCGCCGCCGAGTCGCGCGAAGATCGAGATCAGCGAGCCGCCGAAGGCGAGACCGATCAGCGCATGCAGCGCATCATCCGTCGAGACGCCGTTGGCAGTCAGAATCCAGTAGTAGCCGGCAACGCCGATCAGGCCGAGGCCGACCACCAGCATGCCGGTGATCGCGCCGCCGCGAAAGGCGACGTCCAGCGCTTTGCCCATGCCCTCGTGCGCGGCCTGGGCGGTGCGGACATTGGCGCGAACGCTGACGTTCATGCCGATGTAACCGGTCGCGCCCGAGAACACGGCGCCGATCAGAAAGCCGATGGCCGTGGTCGCGCCGAGGCTCAGCCAAAGCACGATGGTCAGCACGACGCCGACAATACCAATGGTCGTGTACTGGCGGTTCAGATACGCACTGGCGCCTTCCTGGATCGCGCTGGCAATTTCCTGCATGCGCTCGTTGCCGTCGGACTGGCCAAGAATCCATTTAATGGAAAGGGCGCCGTAAATCAGCGCGATAAAGCCCGCGCCCACGCTTAAAGACAGGGCAAGATCGCCAGACATGCTTTTCTCCTCCAAACAGGCAGAATCGGCCAGGCTATTCGGAAGCCTGATCATAACTATTTGATTTATTAAGCGTTATCCGCCGAAGAGCAGTACCGCCCAACGCTAAGCGCCGCGATCATAGCACAAAGGCAGATGCCAATTTTTTGGCTACCGGGACGCACTTGAGCTGCACATAGTTCGGTAGCCCATTGCGGTAAGGCGGGTAGTCCTCGCCGTGTATCAGGGGCTCCAGGTAGCGTCGGCAGGCGGGCGTGATGCCGAAACCGTTCTTGCTTATGTAACGCGCCGGGAGCATTTTTTCCCGATTGGCCACCCGGCTGAGTGGTGTTTTGCCGATCCGCCAGCGATAGGGTTTATCGGACTGTGCGCTGGATGGTCGGCATAATTGAGTTTTCTCCGGCCAGCGCGAATTCCACCGCCGCCTTGCCGACCGCATAGGCCTGTTTAACATCCGTTGCCGAGGCAATATGTCGAGCAGAACGCTGCAGGTAGTCGGCAATAGCGTAGTGGTACTTGAGGCCGAGTTCGTCGCGCACCATCTGCGCTACCACCTGGGCCACGCCGCCGAGCTGCTTGTGCCCGAAGGCGTCGGTGGTGCCGACATCAGCGAGAAAGCGACCATCGCGATATCGCGCGCCTTCGCTGACCACAATCACGCAATACTCGTTGTCGCGGACACACTGCTTGACGCGTTTGAGAAAGGCCTGCTTTCGAAATGGCACTTCGGGGAACAGGATTATCTGCGGTGGGTCTTCCGGTCCATTGCCGGCCAGTCCGCCTGCCGCTGCGATCCAGCCGGCATGCCGGCCCATCACCTCAAGCACGAATACCTTGGTGGAGGTGCGCGCCATGGACGCGACATCCAGGGACGCTTCGCGCGTTGAAACCGCCACATACTTGGCCACTGAGCCGAAGCCCGGGCAGGTGTCGGTAACGGGAAGATCATTGTCTACGGTTTTCGGTACATGGATAGCCTGCACGGGAAAACCGAGCTTGCGGCTCAATTGCGAAACCTTGTAGCAGGTATCTGCAGAATCGCCGCCGCCGTTATAAAAGAAATAGCCGATGTTGTGCGCCCTGAATACCTCGATCAGGCGTTCATATTCGGCGCGATTTTCTTCCAGGCCCTTGAGCTTGTAGCGGGCAGATCCGAAGGCGCCACCCGGTGTATGCCGCAGCCCTGCAATCGCCCTGGCGGATTCCTTGCTGGTATCGAGCATGTCTTCCTGCAAGGCGCCGATTATGCCGTTGCGCCCGGCATAGACCTTGCCAATGCGATCACGGTGCAGGCGCGCGGTTTCAATGACCCCGCAGGCCGAGGCATTGATCACGGCGGTGACACCACCTGATTGCGCGTAAAAAGCGTTGGCTTTGGCCATCTTGAAGCCCTTTTTGAAATGCTTGGACAGCGACGCAAAATATCACAGGCCAAGGCAGCGAGGCGATTGACCTGTGCTGCTGCGAGCGGTAGCGTAGCCGACCCTTGCAAGCCAAGGTTGAGAGTCAGCTGATGCGAATCGTTTTTCTAGGCGCGCCGGGTTCCGGCAAAGGTACCCAGGCGCACCGTCTGGTGGCCGAACGTGGCATGGTGCAGATATCCACCGGCGACCTGCTGCGCGCTGCGGTGTCTGCCGGCACTGAGCTTGGTCAGCGAGCCAAGGCGGTCATGGATTCCGGCGAGCTGGTTTCCGATGAGATCGTTCTCGGCATGATTCAGAATCGTCTGCGCCAGGGCGACATGCCCGCAGGCTTTATCCTCGATGGTTTTCCCCGCAACCTGGCCCAGGCCGAGGCGCTGGCCGTTGTTGCTGGAGGAAGAATCGCTGCCGCTGGACGCCGCGGTGCTGCTTGAGGTGGACTTCGACGTATTGATGAAGAGGCTGACCGGCCGTCGCACCTGTTCGAAGACCGGCAAACTGCTCAACGTGTATTTCTCGCCGCAGTCCGAGCTGGACGCGGCGCTTGCCGCGGGTGGAGAGCTGATTCAGCGTGCCGACGACAACGAAGAGACGATCGGCAAGCGGCTGGATGTCTATCGACAACAGACTGAGCCGCTGATTGCCTACTACTCCGCGCACGGTTTGCTGCGGCGTATCGACGCCGAGGGTGAAGTTGAACAGGTCTACGCGCGTCTCACGGCGGTACTCGACCAGTCAGGATAGCCTTGCGCCGGCCGACTAGGGCAGCGCAGCCAGCAATTGTTCGCCAACCACCTCGCGCCGCCAGCCGCTGGTGACCGGCTGCTCCAGTTCTCCGCGCAGCAGGCCCAGGAGCTCGCGGCGCGTGGCGAGAATTTCCGGCGCGATATTCATGCTCGCGGCGACTTCCTTGAGGACCTTGCCAAGTGCCTTTACCGCGGCCGGATCAGGGGTATCGGTGCGCTGTTTGCGCTGTAAATCAAATTCACCTGCCGAAACCACCCGGTTAGCTTCGGCCAATATCGCCAAAATGCTGTCGCCCTGCCGGCGCAGGATGGCCGGCGGTAATTCCGGAGTATCAGCCAGCGACGCTTTGCTGGCGGGATTGGCCTGGGCAATACCCAGCAGGGCCTTGTCGCCCAGAACCCATTGCCTGGGACGATTGATCTGGATCGCCCGGGTTTCCCGCCAGGCAGCCAGCTGGCGAGCGCGAACCTGCACCTCTACGGGCTGAAAATCGAGGCCGGGCAGGCGTTGCCAGGCCAGTTGCGGATCGCTCCGATACAGACTGGGGTCGAGCAGCCTGGCGCTGTCGTCCATCGCCCAGGCATAGCGACCGGCCTGCTCAAGCCGTTCGCAGAGCAGGTCATGCAGGGTGAATAGATAGCTGACGTCAGCGGCGGCGTAGCTCATTTGCTTGTCGCTCAGCGGCCGCTGTGACCAGTCAGTTCGGGTCTCACCTTTATCCAGTTCGATGCCCAGCAATTCCTGTACCAGTCGTGCATAGCCGATTTGCGCCGGAAAGCCGAGAAAGCCGGCGGCGATCTGGGTATCCAGAATGCGATTGGGCAGGAAATCGCAGGTCAGCAGCAAAGCTTCCATGTCCTGCTTGGCGGCATGGAAGAGTTTCAGTGCAGGCGCCTCGGCAAGTAGCTGCCGCAGCGGCTGAAAATCGCTGTCAGCCAGCATATCAACCAGCACAAGCTGATCCTGTCCGGCAATCTGCACCAGGCAGAGTTCGGGTCGATAAGTATTGGTACGGTTGAATTCTGTGTCCACGGCAATGTAGCCAGACGCGGCGAGTTGCTGCATCGGCGCTGTGAGCTCATTGCTGGTGCTGATAAGTTGCGCGGGTTGCTGCGGGACTGGCATAAGCGCTTAGTGTAGTGGATCATGTTGCAGTCCGGCCAACGCGGCCAAAACCCGATTTTCCTTGCCATGTTTGCACTTGTTAGAGCATTTGCTGATATCGCCTTGCGCCGCAAGGGTCCGCAGGATCTGCCGGCTTCGCGTTTTTTGCTGGCCGCAACGATCCTCGCTTATTTGCTCTCACAGTTGCCGGCCGCCGTTATATTGCCCGGCAGCCTGGATCGTTCCTTGCTCGTCGTGCTGGCAGACGCGCTGCTGATTGGCCTCAGCCTGGCAGCGCTGCTATGGCTAACTGGCCGGCTGGCTCGCTATCCGCAGACGGCAACGGCTGTGTTCGGCACCAGTGCTTTGCTCAGCGTGCTGACATTTCCCTTCTATCTCTGGCGCTCCGGACTCGGCGACGCGCAACTGGACATGGCGCTGCCAACGGCCGCGATTCTGATGATCCTGGTGTGGTCATTCATCGTGGGCGGCCATATTCTTGCTGAGGCACTGTCCAAGCCTTTCGTGCTCGGCCTGATTATTGCCATTGCTTATTTCTTCGTGCATATGAATCTGTTGTTCCTGATAGTGCCGGCGAGCGAATAATGCACATTCATATCCTTGGCATCTGTGGCACCTTCATGGGCGGTGTCGCCGCCATCGCCCGCGCTGCAGGGCATCGCGTTACCGGCTCTGATCGCAACGTGTATCCGCCGATGAGCGATCAGCTGGAGGCTCTGGGCATCGAGTTGCGCGAAGGTTTTGATCCCGAGCAGCTGCAACCCGTGGCTGATGCTGTGGTGGTGGGCAACGTGATGAGCCGCGGCATGCCGGTGGTGGAGTCCATGCTCAATCAGCGCCTGCCGTATGTATCGGGTCCCGAGTGGCTGGCCAGCGAAGTGTTGCGCCAGCGGCGCGTGATTGCCGTTTCGGGAACCCACGGCAAGACCACTACCACCAGCATGCTGGCATGGATTCTGGACTATGCCGGCCTCGATCCCGGGTTTTTGATCGGCGGTGTGCCGCGCGACTTTGATGTGTCGGCGCGACTAGGCAGTGGTGAATGGTTTGTCATCGAGGCCGACGAGTACGACACGGCTTTTTTTGACAAGCGCGCCAAGTTTCTGCATTACCGGCCGGAAATTTGTGTGATCAACAATCTGGAGTTTGACCATGCGGATATCTATGCCGACCTGGCGGCGATCCAATGGCAGTTCCACCAGCTGCTGCGTGCCATGCCGGGGGCCGGTCGTCTGATTCTGCGTGCCGGCGACGAGAATCTGCAGGCATTGCTGGCGCAGGGTTGCTGGACGCCTTTGGAATATTTCTCCAGCACGCGCGCTGATGCCGCTGAATGGCATTGTCAGGTCAGTGAACGGGGCTTGGCTGTGTTCCGAAATGGTCACAGTCTGGGCGAGGTAGATTGGCAAATGACCGGCAGCCACAACGCCGAGAATGCCACCGCCGCGCTGGCTGCTGCGGTAGCCGCCGGCGTTGCACCGGAGCTGGCGCTTGAGGCGATCGCCTGTTTCCGCGGCGTCAAGCGACGCCTGGAATTGCGCGGACAATTCAATAAAGTCGAGCTATACGATGACTTTGCTCACCATCCGACAGCTATCCGACGAACCATTGAGGGCTTGCGCCAGGCGCATACAGGACGCCTGCTGGTGGCTTTCGAACCGCGTTCCAACACCATGCGCATGGGCGTGCACCAGGCCGAGTTGGCCGCAGCCTTTGCCGCGGCTGATGGTGTCTGGGTATATGCCGGCGAACAGCTGGACTGGGATTTGCCCGCTTGCTTTGCGTCGCTGGAAACCGCGCGCCTGTGTTCAGACGTCGGGACAATGGTTAGCGAGATTGCTGCTATGGCCGAGCCCGGTGACCGGATTGTGGTCATGAGCAATGGTGGCTTCGAGGGCATTCAGGCGCGCCTCGAGTCCGCACTGAGCGCGCGCGTTTAAGGCCCGTTCGCGACGCCCGCGGAGTCGGTTATAGTTGCGCTAACACACCCCAGGCCAAGGCATTGAGCGATACCCAGATACCCCTGTTCCCTTTGCGCACGGTGCTCTTCCCGCAAGGGCCGCTGCCATTGCGAGTGTTCGAGCCGCGCTACCTCGACATGGTCAGTCGTTGTATGAAGTCAGACAGCGATTTTGGCGTGGTGCTGATCCTGGAAGGATCGGATGTGGGCGAGGCACGCCTGGTTAGTGTGGGTACCCGGGCGCGTATCACCGATTGGTATCAGGGTAGTGACGGTATCCTGGGTATCACGGCGCTGGGCGGCAGCCGCTTCCGTATTGCTGAAGTTGACCGCCAGGATGACGGCTTGTACCTGGCCAGCGTAGAAGACTTGCCCCCGGAACCCAGCATTCCGCTGCCCAGTGAATACCGCGCCATGGCCGACCTGCTTCAGGCCATTGTGGATGATCTGGGCAAACTCTATGAGCCTGTTGAGAAACGCTACGAAGACGCTAGCTGGGTTGGTCAGCGTTTTGCAGAAATTCTGCCCATGGATCTTGAACAGAAGCAGTCTTGTCTGGAAATGGACGATCCCATCGAGCGGCTGGCGAGTATGCGCCCGTTGCTGCGCTCGATTCGCGGCGAACGCCCACAATAGAGCCGAGCATGACCGAAGCACCTGAATACCGCCGCTATATGTGCCTGATCTGCGGCTATGTTTACGAAGAAAGCAAAGGCTTGCCCGAGGCCGGACTGGCGCCGGGAACGCGCTGGGAAGATATACCTTTGTCCTGGCGCTGTCCGGACTGTGGCGCAGGTAAGGAAGATTTCGAACTGATAGATGACTAGCCGGCGGGCGAGCCGTTTAGTCGCGTAATTGCTGGTTTTCAACGCCTTTGGCGCGCAGCATTTCCAGCACGCTATCCGGGCCTACCAGGTGCAGGGCGCCGACGATTACCAGATACTGGTTGCCGTCGCCGGCCAGCTCGGTGATTTGCCTGACCCAGTTGCGATTGCGTCTTACCAGCAGGTTTTCATACAGATCGGGCTGGTCGCTCAGTCCGCCCAGCAATTCCCGCTGCAGTGCCTGGCTGTCGCCGGCGCGCCAGGCTACCAGCACGGCATCAATGCTGGCCTGGATTTCCGCTGCTTCTTCGATGGTTTGCATCAGGAACAGTCGTTGCGCTGGCGCAGGTAGCGAATCCAGGGCGTTGAGCTGCTGCTCCAGCGTTTCCAGCCCACGAATTTCCTTGCCGTCCCGGCTGGCCAGCATCAGCATGCGCGCTTCTATGCCGTAGCTCGGGTCGAAGCCGAGCTGCTGCAGACGTAGCTGGGTAATTTGCAGGGCGGCGTACCACGGCTCATAGGGCGTGATGGCCTGCGGGTCAATATCCAGCGCCTCCAGCTCTGTGCTGGCGCTGCGGTATTTACTGCGACCCAGCAGCGCCGCCAGATCGCGACCCTGCGGATCAATGGCCAGTTTCCGCATCAGCGCAGCGGCCGCCAGCGGATTGAGATCGTCCAGGTCAATTTCCGTAACCAGAATATCGGCCGCCTGGTAAGCCTGGTCAATGGCCTCCGGCAGCGGATAGTCCTGCGCGCGCAAAAAATGAATCGAGCCGAGCAGCCGAACATTACTGGCTTCACCCTGAAGCTCCCACAGGGGCAGGCACCAGGCCGGCAGCGCAACAATGATCAGCAAACTGGTCAACAGAAGTCGTCGCATTATTTGCTGTCTCGTGTTTGATGGAGCCAGACAACATCGGTATCGATGCGGCCGTTCGCCATCAGGTTGAGCCAGCGATAGCCAGGTGGCCGCGAGTCCAGCGCAAAGCTATCGCTATTGGGGAGGAATTGCGTGCACGTGGAAGGCGTGCTCATCAAACGAACGCCATGGCGCCGGCGGTCCGATGCCTGGTGCACATGACCCCAGATAATCCCGCGCACTCGCTTGGAGTTATCCACGATTTCCAGGAGTTCGTCACCATTACGCAAGGCTACGCCATCCAGCCAGCGGCTGCCCATAGCCTGGGGATGATGATGTACGCCAATCAGGTAATGACTGGCCTCGCCGCTGCTCAGAATCGTCTGCAGTCGTGCCAGTTCACTCTCACTTAGGCGGCCGCCGTCGTCACCGGCACTGAAACTGCTGAGCATAATAAGCCCCCAGTTGGCGTAAATCGCATGCCCGCCAATTTGAAATGGCGGCTGGGCCAGTACTTCCGACATCAATGTCGGGGAATCGTGATTGCCTGGCACGCAATAGACTGGCACCTGAGCTGCCTCCAGCGCGGCCTGCAAACGCTCGTAGCCAGCCTTGGTCTCGTCCTGCACCAGATCGCCCGTGGCCAGAATTACGTCGGCTTGGTCCGGGTCTGACAGCGCTTTTTTCAGCACTGCCGCAAGGCTGCTGGCCGTGCACACACCGCGCATGCGACTTTCTTCTGCCGCATGCAGATGTGTATCGGTGATATGCAGTATGCGTAGAACGCGAGTGGACATGGCGCAATGAAAAGGGCCAGCAAAAACCGACTATAGCGGATGTTACTGGCCCCGGAATCCGACACGGGTCTCAAGCCCGGTGGAAACTTTCGTTAACTAGTAGCGATAGTGTTCGGCCTTGTAGGGTCCTTCCTGAGACACACCAATATAGTCGGCCTGTTCCTTGGTCAGTTCGGTTAACTTAGCGCCCAATTTACCCAGGTGCAGTCGCGCTACTTTCTCATCCAGGTGTTTGGGTAGCACATAGACATCTTTGCCGTAGTTGTCAGCGTTCTGCCATAGCTCGATTTGCGCCATGACCTGATTGGTAAACGAACTGGACATCACGAAGCTCGGATGACCGGTTGCGCAACCGAGATTCACCAGTCGACCTTCGGCCAGCAGAATGATGCGTTTGCCGTCGGGAAAGATGATGTGATCCACCTGGGGTTTGATGTTTTCCCAGGTATGTTTTTTGAGGCTTTCGACGTCGATTTCGTTATCGAAGTGACCAATGTTGCAGACGATGGCCTGATTTTTCATGGCTTCCAGGTGCTGCTTGTTAATGACCTGGTAATTGCCGGTGGCGGTGACAAAAATATCCGCCTCTTTACAGGCATCGTCCATGGTGACCACGCGGTAACCTTCCATGGCGGCCTGCAGGGCACAAATCGGGTCGATTTCGGTGACCCAGACGACCGCGCCGAGGCCGCGCAAGGACTGGGCGCAGCCCTTGCCTACGTCACCATAGCCGCAGACCAGCGCGATTTTGCCGGCGATCATCACGTCGGTGGCCCGCTTGATACCGTCGACCAGCGATTCGCGACAGCCGTAAAGGTTATCGAACTTCGATTTGGTAACCGAATCGTTGACGTTGAAAGCAGGGCAGGCGAGGTCATTGTTTTTGGCCATTTCGTACAGCCGCAACACGCCGGTGGTGGTTTCCTCGGAAATCCCGCGCACCTGTTTCATGAGCTCCGGATACTTGTCATGCATGATCGCTGTCAGGTCGCCGCCGTCATCCAGGATCATATTCGGCGTCCAGCCATTGGGGCCCTGAATGGTTTGTTCCACGCACCACCAATACTCTTCCTCGCTTTCTTCCTTCCAGGCGAACACCGGCACGCCGGTGGCAGCAATGGCCGCAGCAGCATGGTCCTGGGTCGAAAAAATGTTGCAGGAAGACCAGCGCACGTCGGCGCCGAGTTCCACCAGGGTTTCAATCAGCACCGCCGTTTGAATGGTCATGTGCAGGCAACCGGCAACCCGCGCGCCCTGCAGGGGTTTTTCAGCGGCGAATTCGGCCCGCACTGACATTAAGCCCGGCATTTCCGTCTCGGCAATGGCAATTTCCTTGCGACCCCAATCGGCCAGGCTAATGTCGGCGACTTTAAAATCTTCTTGCACCAATTCGGCGGCTTTTGTGCTCATCAGTTGTATCTCCGGAAATGTGTATAGAGTGTTCGCCTGCGAGGCGAATCTGGATCAGGCGGCTGCGGCACCACGCAGGTCTTCGGCGCGGTCCGTGCGTTCCCAGCTCAAGTCCAGGTCTTCACGGCCGAAGTGGCCATAGGCGGCAGTCGGTCGATATATGGGCTTTAGCAGGTCGAGCATTTGGCGAATGCCATAGGGGGTGAGATCGAATACTTCGCGGACCAGCTGCACCAGGCGATCTTCGGGCAGGCTGCCGGTTCCGAAGGTTTCCACGGCGATGGAGGTCGGTTCAGCTACGCCAATGGCGTAGGAGATCTGCACCTCACAACGGCGGGCCAGGCCGGCGGCGACAATATTTTTTGCCACGTAGCGCCCGGCATAGGCCGCTGAGCGATCGACTTTAGAGGGGTCCTTACCCGAGAACGCTCCGCCGCCGTGGCGAGCCATGCCGCCGTAGGTATCGACAATTATTTTTCGGCCGGTAAGACCGCAGTCGCCCTGCGGACCGCCGATCTCAAAGCGCCCGGTGGGATTGATGTGGTAACGGGTGTCTTTGCTCAGCCAGCCAGTGGGTTCCAGTACCGGCTTGATAATTTCTTCCATGACACCGGCATGCAGGTCAGCGTTGCTGACCTCGGGCGAATGCTGAGTGGACAGCACCACGGCGTCGATGCCGACGGGGCGCTCGTCTTCGTAAATCAGTGTGACCTGGCTTTTCGCGTCGGGTCGCAGCCAGGCCAGCTTGCCGTTCTTGCGCTGCTCTGCCTGACGGCGCACCAGGCGGTGCGCGAGGGTAATCGGCGCCGGCATCAGCACGTCAGTCTCATCGGACGCGTAGCCAAACATCATGCCCTGGTCGCCGGCGCCCTGCGCGCGTTCGTCATCGCGATCAACGCCCTGGCGGATATCCCCGGACTGTGGCCCCAGGGCATTCATCAGGCCGCAGGTTTCGCCGTCAAAGCCCATGGCGGAGTCGTTGTAGCCAATCTCCAGAACGACGTCACGCACCAGGCGTTCGAGGTCGAAAAAGATCGTCTTGGCCTGCGTGTTGATCTCTCCGGCCAGCATGATGAAACCGGTCTTCACCAGGGTTTCGGCGGCGACCTTGGCGCGTGGATCTTCGCGCAGGATGGCGTCGAGAATGGCGTCAGAGATCTGATCGGCCATCTTGTCGGGGTGTCCCTCGGAGACCGACTCGGAGGTAAATAACTTGCGGCTGGGCATGGATAGTCCCGTTTCTGGTTGCGGTGGAATCGCAAATTATAGCCTTGATTTGACTCTGAGCGTTGCCGCTGTATTGCGGCCCGGCCTGGAAATCGGGACAATCCTCGGCCTCATTTCCAATCATAAGACGCGGACTGTGCCGCGCGAATCCATGGCAACAAGCCCCGAACCTGCGCTCCAGCGACCGGCCCGTCGTGCCCTGGCCAACGCCTTGCGTGCGCTGGCTATGGACGCGGTTCAACAGGCCAATTCCGGTCATCCCGGCATGCCCATGGGCATGGCCGACATAGCCGAAGTCCTGTGGAACGATTTTCTGCAACATAATCCGGCCAATCCGCAGTGGCCAAACCGCGACCGCTTTGTGCTGTCGAACGGGCATGGTTCCATGCTGATCTACGGGTTGCTGCACCTGACCGGCTATCCGCTGGGTATGGATGAGCTGCGCAACTTCCGTCAGCTGGGTTCGCGCACGGCCGGGCATCCGGAATATGAACCCGAGCTTGGCATTGAGACCACGACCGGCCCGCTGGGTCAGGGCGTTGCCAATGCGGTGGGCATGGCGCTGGCCGAAAAGATGCTGGCGGCACGCTTCAATCAGCCTGACTTTCCCGTCGTCGATCACTTCACCTATGTGTTCCTCGGCGACGGTTGCCTGATGGAAGGCATTTCTCACGAAGCCTGCTCGCTGGCCGGCAATCTCGGCCTGGGCAAGCTGATCTGCCTGTATGACGATAACGGGATTTCCATTGATGGTGACGTTGCCGGCTGGTTTGCCGACGACACACCGGCACGTTTCCGCGCTTACGGTTGGCAGGTTATCGATGCCGTGGATGGTCATGATCCAGGTGCCGTAGCAGCGGCCATCGAGGAAGCCCGCGGCGAGCTGCGGCGCCCGACCCTGATCTGCTGCAAAACCGTGATCGGATTTGGTGCGCCGAACAAGCAGGGCAGCGAAGCCACCCACGGCGCGCCATTGGGCGAAGCGGAAGTTGCCGCAGCGCGCGAGGCACTGGGCTGGTCTTATGCGCCGTTCGAAATTCCTGCGGATGTCGCCAGGGCCTGGGATGCCCGCACTGCGGGTGCGGAACGCGAGCAGGCCTGGCAAAAACTGATGCTTGGCTATACCAATGCCCATCCCGAACTGGCCGCTGAGTTCCAGCGTCGCATGCTGGGTGAGCTGCCGGCCGAATGGCCCGCGTTTGCGGCCGAGGCGGTCGCCGGGATTGCGGCCGAGGGTAAAAAGCTGGCGACGCGCAAGGCTTCGCTGCAAGCGCTCAATGCGTTTGCGCCGGCTTTACCAGAGCTGGTGGGCGGGTCTGCCGACCTGACCGGATCAAACCTGACCCTGCACGCCGGTTCCCGACCAATCAGTGCTGGCGATGCCGACGGAAACTACATTTACTACGGCGTGCGCGAGTTTGGTATGGCGGCGGTCAACAACGGACTGTCGCTGCATGGCGGATTTATTCCCTACGGCGGCACCTTTCTGACCTTCTCCGACTATGCCCGCAACGCCCTGCGCATGGCGGCTTTGATGGGCATCCGCAACATTTCAGTGTTCACACATGATTCCATTGGCTTGGGCGAAGATGGCCCGACCCACCAGCCCGTCGAGCATCTTGCCAGTCTGCAACTCATTCCGAATCTGCGCTGTTGGCGACCCTGCGATGCACTGGAGACAGCCGTGGCCTGGCAGGATGCCATTGAGCGACGGGATGGGCCCAGTTGCCTGGTGTTGACCCGCCAGGGTCTGCCGGCGCAGCCGCGCGATGCTGACCAGATAGCCGCAGTGCGCCGTGGTGCCTACGTACTGTCCGATGATGCCGACGCCCGGATTATTCTTATTGCCAGCGGTTCAGAAGTCGCCCTGGCCCAGGCGGCTGCCGCCGAGCTGCGCGCGGACGGTCACGCCGTGCGCGTGGTTTCCATGCCCAGCATGCAGACCTTTGTCGCTCAGGATAAGGCCTGGCAAGACAGCGTTTTGCCGCCGGCCATCACCGCTCGAGTCGCCATCGAGGCGGGCAGCACCGGCCTTTGGTATCGCTTTGTGGGTCCCGAGGGTCAAATTATCGGTATCGACCGTTTCGGTGCTTCCGGCCCGGGTCCGGAGCTGTTCGAATATTTTGGCTTTACCCAGGCAAGCGTGGTGGCAGCCGCCAAGGCCACGCTTTCCGACCAGTAATTTTTCAGGAGTAGCAACAATGCCAGTCAAGATTGGAATCAATGGTTATGGCCGTATCGGCCGAAACGTCCTGCGCGCACTGTATGAGTCCGGACGCAACAATGAATTGAGTATTGTTGCCATCAATGACCTGGGTGATGCCGAGACCAACGCTCACCTGACACGCTTTGATACCGCACATGGTCCCTTTCCCGGCGAAGTAGTCGTCGAGAGCGACAGCCTGGTCGTGAACGGCGACCGTATCAAGGTGCTGGCGGAACGCAATCCTGCCAAGCTGCCCTGGGGTGAGCTGGGCGTAGACGTAGTGCTCGAGTGCACCGGATTTTTCGCCAGCCGCGACAAGTCTGCGGCGCACCTTGAGGCGGGCGCTAAAAAAGTGGTGATTTCTGCGCCGGCCGGTAAGGATGTTGATGCGACGATCGTTTACGGCGTTAATCATGATTCGCTGACCGCGGCGCACCAGGTGATCTCAAATGCTTCCTGCACGACCAACTGTCTCGCGCCGCTGGTCAAGCCGCTGAACGATTCCATGGGCTTGCAGGCCGGCATCATGACCACTATCCATTCGTACACGAATGACCAGGTGCTGACCGACGTTTATCACTCGGATCTGCGCCGGGCACGCTCGGCGACGATGTCGATGATTCCCACCAAGACCGGTGCGGCTTCGGCCGTAGGCCTGGTGTTGCCGGAACTGGCCGGCAAGCTCGACGGTTTTGCCGTGCGTGTGCCGACCATCAATGTTTCGCTGGTGGATTTGACCTTTACTGCGGGTCGCGACACGACCGTAGAAGAGGTCAACAGCCTGCTCAAGCAGGCCAGCGAGGGCGAGCTGGCCGGCGTGCTGGGTTACAACGATGGCCCGCTGGTGTCCATCGACTTTAATCATAATCCCCTCTCGTCGATTTTTGATGCCACGCTGACCAAGGTGCTTGATGGCAACCTGGTCAAGGTCTGTTCCTGGTACGACAACGAATGGGGTTTCTCCAATCGGATGCTCGATACCACCCTGGCGCTGATCAACGCCCGCTAGTCACCAAGCCGGCGGGAGCGAAGCGATGGCCGTGATACGGATGACCGACCTCGCCCTGGCGGGGCAGCGAGTCATGATCAGGCTCGACCTTAATGTGCCGTTGCGAGACGGGCGCGTATCCAGCGATACGCGCATTCGTGCCTCGCTGCCCAGTATTCGCAAGGCGCTTGACGACGGTGCTGCAGTTATCCTGTTGTCCCATCTCGGGCGGCCGACAGAGGGTCAGTTCGACGCGCAGTTTTCGCTTGCGCCCGTGGCGGTCCATCTGGCGGAGTTGCTGGACCATCCGGTGCGTCTGCAAGCCGACTGGCTTGATGGCATCGAAGTACAAGCCGGCGAGGTCGTGTTGTGTGAGAACGTACGATTTAATCCGGGCGAGAAGGCTGATGATGAGTCGCTGGCCAGGCGCATGGCCGCGTTGTGCGATATTTTTGTCATGGATGCGTTTGGCTCGGCGCACAGGGCCCAGGCCAGCACCCATGGTGTAGCCAGGTTTGCTCCGCTGGCTTGCGCGGGGCCATTGCTGGTCGGTGAGCTCGAAGCCCTTGGCCGAGCGCTGCAGTCACCCAGGCGTCCGGTGGTTGCCATCGTTGGCGGCTCCAAGGTATCCAGCAAACTTAGCGTGCTCGAGAGCCTGGTCGGCAAGGTCGATCAGCTGATTGTGGGCGGCGGCATTGCGAACACTTTTATTGCTGCGGCCGGCCATGCCGTGGGCCAGTCTTTGTACGAAGCTGACCTGGTGCCTGTGGCCAGGGAATTGATGGACTCGGGTCATCGTGCGGCGATTCCATTGCCGGAAGATGTGGTGGTGGCGCTGGAAGTCAGTGCATCGGCGCCGGCCCATCAGCGCGAGGTGAGCGACGTGGATAGCGACGAATTGATTGTCGACATTGGTCCGCGGACTGCCGAGACTTACGCCGCGCTGTTGCAGACTGCCGGTACCATCGTCTGGAACGGCCCCGTGGGCGTGTTCGAAATCGATCAGTTTGCCGACGGTACGCGTCGGCTGGCTGAGGCCGTTGCAGCCAGCGACGCGTTCAGCATCGCCGGTGGCGGCGATACCATTGCTGCGCTGGAAAAGTTTGGCCTGAGTGACCAGATCTCCTACATTTCCACCGGCGGCGGGGCTTTCCTGGAGTTTCTCGAAGGCAAGTCTTTGCCCGCCGTAGCCATTCTCGAGGAACGCGCCGCGACGGCCTGAGGTGGCGGCTCTCCCGGCAACCCTGCGAGCCATGCATGAGGCCGCGTTGGCAGCGGTTTCGCCAAAGTCCTGCCTGCCTGCCTATATGCAGGCGCCGCCGCGCGGAAAGCTGTGGCTCACCGGTGCCGGCAAAGCCGCCGCCAGTATGGCCGAGGCCTATGTTGAAGCTTCCCCCGTCGAGTGTCGTGGCGTTGTAGTGGTGCCTTATGGGCATGGCCTGCCGAACGGTAAATTGCTGCCCGGCGTTGAGGTTATGGAAGCTGCGCATCCGCTGCCCGATCACGCTGCACTGGAGGCCGGCCAGCGCATCCTCGCGCTGGCCGAACAAGCGCAGGCCGGCGATCGGCTGGTATTTTTGATTTCCGGTGGCGCCTCGGCCTTGCTCGAAGTGCCGCAGCAAGGTCTCGGGCTGGCGGATATTCAGTCGATCAACCGGTGCCTGCTGAGCAGCGGCGCGAGTATCGGCGAGATCAATGCGGTGCGCCGCAAACTTTCGCGGCTCAAGGGCGGCGGCATTGCGCGGGCCGCTGCGCCCGCTGATGTCGAGTTGCTGGCTATCTCTGATGTACCGGGTGATCGACTGGCTGATATCGGCTCGGGGCCCTGCAGTCCTGATCCCTGCAGCGTGGCAGAGGCGCGTGCCGTGCTGGATAAGTACGCTTGCCGACCCTCGCAGCCGGTGATAAAGCTGCTGGCGCAAATCGAGTCCGCGGTTCCGGCTGGCCATGCAGCGCCGTCCGGCCGGTTGACCGCCAGCATCATCGCGCGCTCCCGGGATGCCCTGGCCTCGGCAGCGGCGGTGGCATCTGCCGCGGGCTATCAGCCACTGCTGCTGGGCGATGACATCGATGCGCCCGCCGAGCAGCTGGCTCGTCAGCATGCGCGGCTGGTGCGCGAAAAGCGCGCCGCTGGCCAGCGCGTCGCATTAATTTCCGGTGGTGAAACCACCCAGAAACTGCCGGCGCATCCGGGCCGCGGAGGCCGCAACAGCAGCTATTTGCTGCGTCTGCTTCTGGAACTGGGTGATTGTCCCGGGGTGCTGGCAATGGCCGCCGATACTGATGGCATTGATGGCAGCGGTGACCATGCCGGCGCCTGGATTGATAATAAAAGCTGGAGGCAGGCCCGAGAAAATCGGCTTGATGCTGAAACCATGCTGTCGGTGGCTGACAGCTACACATTTTTTGCCGGCCTGAATCAGCTACTGATTACCGGCCCGACGCGCACCAACGTTAATGATTTTCGCGTCATACTGATCGACGCCGGCTGACAGGACGGCGCGGACTCGGTACCCTGCCGGGAATTTTAACGGGTCTATTAAGTATGCGCCGTACCAAAATTATTGCCACGCTGGGTCCCGCCACGGACGACCCCGATACTTTGCATGCGCTGATTAGCGCGGGTGTCGACGTGGTCAGACTAAACTTTTCCCACGGCAGTCCGGCTGACCACGAGCGCCGCATCGAAATGGTACGCACGGCATCCGAGTCACTGGGTCGCTACATCGCGGTGCTCGGTGATTTACAGGGTCCGAAGATTCGTATTCAGCGTTTTGCCACGGGCAGCGTGAATTTGCGTGAAGGCCAGGACTTTACACTGGATCCTGACTTGCCCGTCGATGCCGGCGACCAGCATGCCGTTGGCGTCGCTTACGAGGAGCTCGCGCGTGATCTGGCGCCCGACGATCGACTATTGCTCGACGATGGTCAGATTGTGCTGAAGGTGGTCGAAGTGCAGGGCCAGCGCATCAATTGCAAGGTCGAGATTGGCGGTGAGCTAAGTAACAACAAAGGCATTAACCGGCAGGGTGGGGGTTTGTCTGCACCGGCTCTGACGGATAAGGATCGTGAGGATATACGCTGGGCCGCTGCGCATTCCGTCGACTGGTTGGCCGTGTCCTTTGTGCGTGACGCCTCTGATCTTGAGGATGCGCGTCACAGTTTGCGCAGTGCGGGCGGTAAAGCACTGATCGTCGCCAAGATAGAACGTGCTGAAGCCGTGGACCAACTTGAATCAATCATTTCCGCCGCCGACGCAGTAATGGTCGCGCGTGGCGACCTCGGTGTTGAAACCGGTTACGCCGGTTTGACGGGCTTGCAGAAGCGCATCATTCGTATGACCCGTCGTCACCTGAAGGTTTCTATTACGGCGACCCAGATGATGGAATCCATGATCAATAACGAGGCGCCCACCCGCGCTGAAGTTTCCGATGTGGCAAACGCGGTTATGGACGGTACCGATGCTGTGATGCTTTCGGCCGAGACCGCCGCCGGTCAGTTTCCGGTCAAGACAGTGACAGCGATGGCGGAAATTTGTGTTGGCGCCGAAACCTATCATCAGTCAGCTTCACGCATGAGCCGTCATCGCATGGACGATCGTTTTCGTCGCGTCGACGAAGCTGTCGCCATGGCTGCCATGTACACCGCTAATCATCTCGATGTACAGGCGATTATTGCGCTCACGGAATCGGGTTCCACGGCTTTGTGGATGTCGCGCATTCGCTCCGATATTCCGATTTTTGCCCTTGCCAGGCATGCCGAAACACTGCGCCGCGTGGCCCTGTATCGTGGCGTCTATCCGGTGGCTTTCGATATCGTCCACAGCGAGGTGCAACGTATCTATCAGGATGTTTTCTCGGTCCTGATAAACATGCAGGCCGTGCATGCCGGAGACCTGGTGATTATTAGCAAGGGTGACCTGGAAGGGGTTTCCGGCGGCACCAACGGACTCAAGATTTTGCGGGTGACCGGCCAGTGAATAGGGTCAGTCGGCCCACAAGTACCGTTTCCTAGCGTGGCTATACTGCGCCGTCCATTTACTTCGGCGTCGCCGAATATCAAATAAGAAAACCATGAGCAATGAAAGAGCCGGTATTTTTGCGCGTTTTATGAAAAGCGCTTCGAAGATTGAACCGAACGAAGTGCGTGCTGTATGGCTTTCTTTCGCTTTCGTTTTTACGCTGATGGCGGCTTATTACATACTGCGCCCTGTGCGCGATGCCATGGCCAGTGACTGGACCGATACCGAAGTCAGCCTGTTGTGGAATATCAATTTCTTCATTAGCGTCATCGTTGTGGCCATCTATGGCATTGCGGTATCCAAGATCCGTTTCAAACTGCTGGTTCCCGGCGTGTACGCGTTTTTTGCGCTCAGCTTTATTGCTTTTTACTTCGGCGTGACCCTGCTGTCTGATCGGGTTCTGATCGATAAAATTTTCTACGTGTGGGTTAGCGTATTTAGCTTGTTTCACGTGTCCGTTTTCTGGAGCTTCATGTCGGACCTGTTCGATATGGAACAAAGTGGCCGCTTGTTCGCTTTCATCGCGGCCGGTTCAAGCGCTGGTGCCCTGGTGGGGCCGATTATTCCAACCCTGTTTGCGGGCATCCTGGGTATTGATAGTTTGATGTTGATATCAGCGGTGGCGCTGGTTATTCCGATACCCATCATCGTGTACCTGGAGCGACTTAAAGTCGTCGATCTGGGTAACGCAGACGTGCAGGCTGATCTCAGCGCAGCACGTATAGGGGGCAACCCCTTTGCCGGCTTCAAGATGTTTTTTACCAATCCCTACCTGTTGGCGATTGGTGCCTTCATCCTGCTGTACACAACGATTGGCTCGTTCGTTTACTTCGAGCAGAAAAACCTGCTGGCCGACTTCGATCGCGCCACGCGTACGCAAATTCTCGGCGGCGTTGACCTGGTGGTGAACGTACTGACATTCGGCATCGGCATGTTTGCCACCAGCCGAATTGTTAAGCGCTTTGGCATGCCCACCACCCTGGCACTGGTGCCGGTGTTTATTGCGGCCGGGCTGTTAATTCTGGCCTTTGCGCCCATTTTAACCATTGTGCTGGCACTGCAGATCGCGCGCCGCGCAGGTAACTACGGGATTACCCGACCAGCACGCGAGATGCTGTTCACTGCGGTTGATCGCGAAACGCGCTTTAAGGCCAAGCCGGTTATTGATATCGCGGTATATCGCGGCGGCGATGCCGTCAGCAGTATCGCATTCGCCAGCCTGACCGACGGCCTGGGTCTGGGGCTCGGCATCATGGCCGGCATCGGTGCAGGCATCGCTGCGCTCTGGGCAGCCGTCGGGACTTATCTGGGCCGTGTATTTGAACGCGGTCAGGCCGTCAGGGCGGACGATAGTCTGCCAACAGCCCAGAGCGAATCCGGCTAGCCGTCACTTTCGTCCATCAGCGTTTTCAGATCCGCCAGTACCTGTTCAGTATGCGTGGCAGGTTGCACGCTTGCATAGTGACGGGCGATATTGCCTTGCGGGTCGATAAGGAATGTTTGCCGCTTGGCCATCTGAAAGCTGCCATAGTCGGATAGCACCCCGTAGACTTCAGCGACACTGCCGTCCATGTCCGCCAGTAACGAGAACGGCAAGGAGTATTTCTGTGCAAATTCCGCATGCGAATCGACATCATCCAGACTGATACCCAGTACCGTGGCGCCGATGGCCTCAAAGGCGAAAATATTGTCTCGAAAGGCGCAGGCTTCGGTGGTGCAACCCGGGGTATCGTCCTTGGGATAGAAATACAGGGTCACCCACTGGCCACGGTAATTGCGCAGCTCATGCCAGTCGCCAGTCTGGTCCTGAAGGCGAAAATCCGGTGCTGCAGCGCCGACTTCGGGGTTTGCGGCCGCAGCGCTGCTGTAAGCGGCCAACATCATTACTGTCAGCAGGGTGAATACTCGGATGGCTTGCATGGAATCGCTCCTGATTGATCTCAGCTGGCTGTGAGGCTGCCCATAGTGCCGGACAGCTTAACCAGATAACATTTCGCTGCAATACGCGGTGAGGATTCGTGCAAGGTGAAAAGCTGGGACCGTCGAATTGGCTTGGTTCTGCCGGGTGGTGGGGCGCGTTGCGCCTACCAGGTCGGAGTGCTCAAGGGGCTGGCTGAGCTGGTTCCGCGCCGCGCGCCCAACCCATTTCCGGTGATTAGTGGAACCTCGGCCGGGGCCATTAACAGTGTGGTCCTGGCTACCCGGGCTCGGCTATTTCGGCATGCAGTCGCTGATCTTGAGCGGGTGTGGGGCAACTTTCGCACCGAGCAGGTATTTCGGGCGGATTCCGGCACCATGCTGAAGAGCAGTCTGCACTGGCTCAGTACCCTGGTGGTCGGTGGTCTGGGTGATCACAATCCGCGCTCGCTGCTGGACAATGCCCCGCTGGGCGAGATGCTGGCGCGAAATATTCGCTTTGATGCCATTGGTGAGTCCATCAAGCGGGGCTACCTGGACGGTATTGCGGTCACCGCGGCTGGTTATGATTCGGCCCGATCGGTTTGCTTTTATCAGGGCAATGAGAGTGTGGAGCCCTGGAAACGCGTGCGCCGTCGCGGCCGGCCAACGCGAATCGAATTGCAGCACCTGATGGCAAGCATTGCGGCGCCGATGGTTTTTCCGCCGGTGTTGATTGGCAATGAATATTTTGGCGATGGCGCCATGCGCCAGGCAACGCCTTTGTCACCGGCCCTGCATCTGGGCGCCGAAAGACTACTGGTTATTGGTGTGCGCAACGAAGAGCCGGACCCGGTGCCGGCTACCGAAGCCGACGTGACCTATCCGAGTTTCGGGCGCATCGCCGGCTATATGCTGGATGCCTTGTTAATGGACGGCCTCTCATCGGACCTTGAGCGCCTGACGCGCATCAATCTGATTCTCGACCAGTTACCGGGCCGTAAGGTCGAGAGCGACGCCGGCACTCTGAATTTTGTCGATGCCATGATCATCATGCCGAGCCGAGACGTCCGCGACATCGCGTTGCGCCACCTGCACGAAATGCCTAAGCCTGTGCGCCTGCTGATGCGCGGCCTGGGCGCCATGAATTACGGCGGTCGTCAGTTAGTGAGTTATTTACTGTTCGAAGCCGGCTATACGCGCGAACTGATTCAACTGGGTTACGACGATGCCATGGCACGTCGCGATGAACTGGTGAGTTTCATGGAGGGCGCGCCGCTGGACAGCCCCACGGGAATAATGGGCTGGAAGGATCTCAGCGATGAATACTCCCAGCGGCTGCCGGCTTTGAAATTGCCGGATTAACGGCCAGCCGTCTAGAGCAGGAAGTAGGTGCCCAGGCCGAGAAAGGAGACAAAGCCCACCACGTCGGTAATGGTGGTCAGCACCACGGAACCGGCGAGCGCCGGATCGATTTTTAGTCGGCGCATGATAAACGGCAGCAGGAAGCCTGCCATTGCTGCCACCAGCAAATTCAGGCAAATGGCAGCGGCAATAATCAGCGCTACCTGCCAGGTACTGAAAAACAGCAGTGTCACCAGGCCGACCACACCCGCCCAGGCAAATCCGTTGAGCATGCCGACGGCAATTTCCTTGCTCAGCAGCCAGCGCGCATTGGACTCCTGCACCGTGCCCAATGCCAGGCCGCGAATCATCAAGGTCAGCGTCTGGCCGCCGGCAATACCGCCCATGCTGGCCACCACAGGCATCAGCACCGCCAGCACGACGACTTTTTCCAGGGTATCTGCGAACAAGGCAACCATAGAGGCAGCCAGAAATGCAGTCGCCAGGTTGACCCCAAGCCAGACCGCGCGGCGTCTGGCGCTGGTAACCACCGGTGCGAACATGTCATCGTCTTCGTCCAGCCCGGCCATGCTGAGTATGCTGTGGTCGGCCTGTTCCTGGATCACGTCAACGACATCATCAATGGTGATTTTGCCGATTAGATGGCCGTCCCTATCGACCACCGGTGCTGACAACAAATCACGATTGCGGAAGTCGCGCGCCACTTCTTCTGCGGGTGTCCGGCTTGGAATTGCTGCGACCATGCGATCCATCACGCTACTTACGGTTGCCTGGGGATCGCGCGTTACTAGTCGCGCCATGTACAGCGCGCCGACGTAGCGATTATTGCGATCGACCACAAACACTGCGTCGGTCCGATCCGGAATATTGCCCAGTTGGCGCAAATAGCGAAGTACCACTTCCAGGCTGACATCCGGTCGCACTGAAATCGTGTCCGGGTTCATCAGGCCGCCGGCGGAATCTTCGGGATAGGCCAGTACGCTTTGCAGGCGTTCCTGTTCCTGCTCCGAGAGTGAGCGCACAACCTGACTGCTTATGGCCTCGGGCAGATCAGCAACAAAATCCGCCAGATCGTCGAGGGCCATGCCCGCGGTAGCTGCTACCACTTCCTCGGCATCCATGCCCTCGATGATGCGGCTGCGGACCTCGTCGTTGAGTTCCAGTAACACCTCGCCTTCGTCGCTGTCACTGACGAGTTTCCAGACGATATCGCGCTCTGTCGGCGGCAGGGATTCGAGCAGGTCTGCTGTTTCGGATGGATGCAGGGCATTAACCAGCACGCCCACCTGTCGAAGCGTGCCGCTTTCTAATGTTTCCCGGAGTCGGCCGAGATTGGATTCTGCTTTGCGTTCCACATCCATGGTGGTTGCTCCGCGGGGATTGCTGCGGGGTTCACCATGCGCCGGTGCGGCGCCGGGCCGTGCGCGCAGGAGTTTAGCCGGGAATGCGCGGCAAAGCGACTGCCCGCCGCCTATCCGGTGGTGATTTCCCGGAGGCTTGCGTCTGCGCTAGGTCTGGCCAGTTCGTTATGTCGGGTTAGCACGTGCGCGTTGTCTTGCGCCAGCTGCCTGGCCAGTTTCTCGGCCATGTAAACAGAGCGATGCTGGCCACCGGTGCAGCCGAGGGCGACGGTAAGGTAGTTGCGATTGAAGTCCCGATACTCCGGAATCCATCTTTGTAAAAAGCTGAGAATGTCGTCGAACATCCGTTGCACGATCGGGCTGGCCTCAAGGTATTCCGCAACGGCTTTGTCCTGGCCGGTGAGGGCGCGCAGGCTGAGGTCCCAATAAGGATTGGGCAGGCAGCGCAGATCGAAGACAAAATCCGCATCGGACGGGATTCCGTGCTTGAAACCGAAGGATTGCACCAGGATTGACAGATCTGCTTCGCTACGCGTACCTACGCGCCGCCGGATAGAGTCGCGCAACTCATAGACGCTAGTCCGGGTGGTATCGATGATCAGTTCAGCGCTATCGATGATTGGGCCGAGAAGTTCGCGTTCGCGAGCGATGGCTTCGTGCAGGCTCAGCCCTTTTGCGCTGAGCGGATGCTTGCGCCTGGTTTCGGCGTAGCGTTTGAGCAGAATATCGTCATCAGCATGCAGGAAAATAGCTTCGCAGCTGATCCCACGGGCACGCAAATCTTTAATCAAACCGGGTAGAGAGTCCAGGTCCCGGGCACGATTACGGGCATCTACGCCAACGGCCAGATTGCTGTAAATGCTGTCACGGGTGGCGACAATTTCCGTCACCAGGGTATCCAGCAGGGCTGCCGGCACATTGTCGATGCAATAGAAGTTCAGATCTTCGAGTAAATTCAGGGCTACACTTTTGCCCGATCCGGACAAGCCGCTGACAATAATCAGGCGCATGGCAGCGTCATCATTGCGCAGCATTGTCTGTTCCTTCCGCCGCCTGCGTGTTGACGATACTGGCGGCGGCGCGCGGGTCTGCTGCGTTTAGCAGGGCTGACAAATTTCTCTCAGCGCGTAGTGCCCGAGCTATGGGGGCCAGTTCGCGGCGTTCGTCGTTTTCCGGCAGCAACACGCCCAGTACGACTCGTACGTCGCTGTCCTCGCCGTCGAAGTCGACGGGTTCATTGAGCAATAGCAGGGCGGCCACCGGTGCAGTCAGATTGGGCAGACGGCAGTGAGGCAGGGCGACACCATTGCCCAGGCAGGTACTGCCCAGTCGTTCTCGCTGGTTAAGTGAGCTAAATATTTCCGCGGCACTGAACCCGCTGGGCCCGTCCGCCAGCAACTGGCTCAGTTGTTCCAGGGCATGCTTGCGGCTGCTGGCGTCTGCCCGGCAACGAATCCGCTGGGCATCTATGAAGGCAGAATCAATCAAAACCGATCCGTCAGAGTTGATCGCGTTTATGACTGTCGCGCGCATGGTGATCGGTGAGCTTTTCTTTATGCTTGACGATTTGTCGATCGAGTTTGTCGACCAGTCCGTCGATGGCTGCATACATGTCGTCTTCGACCGATTCAGCAAATAAAGTTCCGCCGGACACCGCGACCCGGGCCTCGGCTTTATGGCGAAGTTTTTCAACGGTAAGAATGCAGTGAACCCCCGTCACATGCCCAAAGTGGCGTTCTAGCTTTTCCATTTTCCCATTGATGTAATCTCGCAGCGCGGGAGTGAGCTCAACATGGTGACCCGTTAGGTTTATTTGCATCTGCATTGCTCCTTTGATTGTTTGTTCTGGTATCAGGCTATGCGTCGCTTGCGTTCGCTGGATGTGGGGATGCGCATGCCCTCACGATATTTCGCCACCGTTCTGCGTGCAACCTGAATGCCTTCTTCGGCCAAAATCGTTGCAATTTTTGCGTCGCTTAAGGGTTTCGCCGGGTTTTCATGGCCAATCATGCGCTTGATCTTCGCGCGTATCGCCGTAGATGACTGTTCGGAGCCGTCGTTGCCTGCCAGCTGACTGGAGAAAAAGTAACGAAATTCAAAGACGCCGCGCGGCGTATGCATGTACTTATTGGCCGTTACGCGTGAAATCGTCGATTCATGCATTTCTACTGTTTCGGCAATGTCGCGTAGCACCATGGGTTTCATCGCTTCCTCGCCATGCTCGAGAAATTCTGTCTGGCGCTTGACGATACATAGCGCGACTTTGGTCAGGGTGTCGTTGCGTATCTCCAGGCTGCGCACCAGAAAACGCGCCTCTTGCAGTTGCGCCCGCAGGGTGTCGTGAGCGCCATTGCCCTTGAGAAGATCGGCATAAACCTGGTTGACGCGCAAGCGCGGCGCGCCCGAACGGTTTACCTCGACAACCCAGCGGCCGTCCTGCTTGCGGACGTACACATCCGGCATGATGTAGTCAGGCGTGCTGGCCTGAATCGCCGCACCGGGGCGTGGGTTGCAGGCGCGTACAAGCGCCAATGCTGCGTGCAGATCCTCCTCTGCAACCCCGAGCGCTCGTCGCAGGCTCGCGTACTCCTGGGCGGCGACGGCGTCAAGATGACCGGCGGCAATTACCAGCGCCAGTTCACGCCCTTCCACAGAGCTGTCGAGCAAGCGCAACTGCAGGCTCAGGCATTCGGCCAGGTCGCGGGCGGCTATTCCGGGCGGGTCAAGTTGCTGAATTTTGGCCAGGGTGGCGTCAATTTCTGAGCGGCTAAAACCCGCTTCGCCCTGCACCGCCGTGTGTATGTCTTCGAGTGACTCGGTGAGATAGCCGTCGTCGTTTATTGCATCGACCAGGGCATGGCCGATGGCGATTTCGCGGGGTGAAAAATCCTCCATCTCCAACTGCCAAAGCAGATGTTCCTGCAGCGATTCACCGCTTTGGTCGGCCAGTTCGGGGCGGCGCGAATCGTCCGTCCATGAATCGCCGCGGCTGTCAGCCTGACTACGGTCTTCCCAGAGGTCGCCCTCCTCAAACTCGCCGGCGACAACTTCTGCCGCTTGCTCAGCGTCGCTGGAGTCGTCGGATTCGCTGGCCTTTTCGCTGCCGTCCGCAGTATCCAGAGGTTCATCGGCCTCCAGCATTACGTTTTCTGCCAGCGCTTTTTCCAGTTGGGTGCTCAGCTCGAGAACCGGCATCTGCAGCAGGCGTAGTGCCTGTTGTAGTTGCGGCGTCATTACCAGCTGCTGGCTGACGCGAAGCTGCAGTGATGGTTTCATTGCGCTCATTATTTTGGCGCCAACCTAAAGTCGGAAACCTTCACCCAGGTAGACCTCGCGCACATGCTGGTTATGCAGGATTTCGTCGGGTGAACCGCGCGCGATAAGCGTGCCGTCGTTAAGAATATAGGCGCGCCCGCAAATGCCCAGGGTCTCGCGCACATTGTGGTCGGTAATCAGCACGCCGATGCCGCGTTTTGCCAGGTGCTTGATGATGCGCTGGATATCGAGAACCGAGATCGGATCTACCCCGGCGAAGGGTTCGTCCAGCAATACGAAGCGCGGCTCGGCTGCCAGAGCACGCGCGATCTCAACCCGCCGTCGTTCGCCACCGGACAGGCTGATACCTAGGCTGTTTCGAACGTGATTAACGTGCAGTTCGTCGAGCAGCTCTTCGAGAATGCGTTCACGATCTGCCCGGTCAAGGTCTGCACGAGTCTGCAGGATCGCCATGATGTTTTGATCGACGGTCAGTTTGCGAAAGACTGACGCTTCCTGAGGCAGGTATCCCAGGCCCATGCGGGCTCGCTTGTGCATGGGCATGCTGGTCAGGTCTTTGCCGTCCAGCATGATGCGGCCTGCATCGGCGCCGACTAGTCCGACGATCATATAAAAGGCGGTGGTTTTTCCGGCACCGTTAGGCCCAAGCAGGCCGACCACTTCACCGCTGTTGATCTCCAGCGAGATGTTCTTTACCACCTGGCGAAGCTTGTAGCGTTTTGAAATGTTCTCTGCGCTGAGAATACTCACAATAATTCAGGGCTCGGGCTGTTCCGGGGGGGTGATTTTCATCCGCACCTGGCCACTGTCATCACTGTCGGCGATGATGAATTCGCGCGCCAGATCATAGGAAATGCTTGCCCCGGAGACTTCATTCTTGCCGTCGCTCAACCAGGCTTGCTTTAGCAAACGGATATTCGCGCCCGACAGATCATATTCGATGGTAAGTGCACGCCCCTCGGCCAGGGCTTTATCGTCGCCGCGCTTCTGTTCGAAACGGGCCGGCACACCGCTCAATTCGGCATACGCCATTTGGTGTTCCCTGAAGCGCACGATGGCTTCGTCGCACCAGGCCCGGGTGTTGCCGCTTTCAATCAGCACATTGCCGCGAAAAATCCATTCGCTGTTGTTGAAGTCCAGTTCGTTCGCTTCGGCGGCATCGGCCACGATGCCCAGGGCCCCCTGCGAGAGTCGCAGGCCTGTGAATCGCAGTCGATTGTTGAGCCGGTCGAACTCCGAGGAGTCGGCGTCCAGATTGATGGGTAAGGTGTCGCTGAGGGTGAGATCGGGAATTTCCAGGTCCGGTGTCTGCGCGCAAACGCCGACCCAGGCAAAACTCGATAACACGCTGATCAGCAGTCTAGGGAACAAATTTTCCATTCACATTCGATAACAATTGCAGTCGGTCTTCCTTGAGATACGCGCGCATGCCGACGGCGAACAGACGCGAGTCTGCGTAATCTATAGTCACCTTACGATCCGTATACGCGACATAGTTATCGGGCTCCAAACGCAGGTATTCCGTACGAATAACTGCGGGTTGGCCTTCTCCTTCGCGGGTCATCGCCACCACATCGCCCAACAACTCAAGCATCTTACCATCCGACGGGATACGCCCGGTGTTGGCGGTCAAATTCCAGGGCACGGCTTCTTCGGCGGTGTATATGATTCGAACTCTATCCAGGGCCACGGATCCGTCGGCCAGCTGTTCCGTAGCCTGGTCGGTTTGCACGCGGTAAAGCACCGCCCCGTTGTCGCCGGTGCCGATCAGTTCGGCAGCCTCGACGTAGTAACCGGCACCCAGTCGCGGCACTCTATCTGCAGATTTCGGCTCGTCTTCCAGGCGTGATAGCAGCAGCCCGCTGGAAACCGCGGCGACACTGAGCAATATGATGCGTGTCAGGCTGCGTGAGTCCACCCGGGTCAGGCTCGATGCTGGCGTTGTTGTATCAGCAGGTCGCAGATTTCTCGCACCGCGCCATATCCGCCTGCGCGTTGAGTGGCTGCCATCGCTGCGGCCAATACCTCGGGGTGGCCATCGGCGACAGTCAGGCCAAGGCCGACGGCCTTGATCGCTGGTAAATCCGGCAGATCGTCGCCGACGTAGGCCACGCCGGAAAGCGAATCCAGACCTAGCCTGTCACACAGTTCACGCAGGGCAATCAGTTTGTCGTCGCGACCAAGCACCACCTGGGTGATGCCCAGTTCCTGCATGCGTCGCTGCACAGGCACAGACGCGCGCCCTGAAATTACCGCTACCTGGATGCCGCAGGCCATCGCGGCCTTGATGCCGAAGCCGTCGCGCACATGGAACACCTTGGCTTCGCGGCCCTCTGCGTCGTAGTGGAGGCGACCGTCGGTTAGTACGCCGTCCACATCCAGCACCAGCAGTTCAGTGCCGGCGGCGGCGGTCAGGACTGTTTGCGGCCAATGCGAGGCGTCGACGCCAGTCATGCCACGCCCGCGCGTAACAGGTCATGGATGTGAAGCACGCCGGCCAAGCTACCGCTATCAGATATCACCACCAACGAGGTAATTTTATTTTGCTCCAGCATCCGCATGGCTTCGGCCGCCAGCATATCCGGGCCGATACGTTTGCCGTTGCTGGTCATCACCTCTGCCATGGCGGTGCTGTGCATATCGACGCCCTGGTCCAGAGTCCGGCGTAAATCGCCGTCGGTAAAAACGCCGGCAAAACTGCCATCGGCGTTGATCACCGTGGTCATGCCGAGGCCCTTGCGGGTCATTTCCATCAGGCCGTCGCGTAGCGAGGCCGTGGCCGCAATCTGCGGCAAGGCGTCGCCGCTGTGCATCAGATCGCTGACATGTAACAACAAGCGCCGGCCGAGGGCGCCACCAGGATGGGCGAGGGCGAAATCTTCAGCGGTAAAGCCACGGCTTTCCAGCAGGGCGACGGCCAGTGCGTCACCCATAGCCAGGCAGGCAGTGGTGCTGGCCGTGGGTGCCAGGTTCATGGGGCAGGCTTCCTCGGCAACGCTGGTGTCCAGCGATACCGTGCTGGCGCGGCCCAGGGTGGATTCGAGGTTGCCGGTCATGGTGATCAATGGCACGCCCAGGCGCTTGAGCAGCGGCAAAATGGTGACGATTTCTGCCGTCTCGCCGGAATTCGAAATGGCGATAACCAGGTCCTTGGGTGTAATCATGCCGAGGTCACCGTGACTGGCCTCACCAGGATGCACAAAGAAAGCCGGCGTGCCGGTGCTGGCCAATGTCGCCGCGATTTTGCCGCCAATGTGACCGGATTTGCCCATGCCGGTAACGACTACGCGCCCCCGGCATGCCAGGCATTCGCGGCAGGCCTTTGTGAATGCCTCGCCGATGCGCGGCAGCAGTGCGGTAATCGCCTGGGCTTCTATTTCCAGGACCTGGCGCGCGCGCGCCTGGATGTCAGTTTCGTTCACTGTGCTACTCAATTTCAGTCGCTACCGTGACTCGTCAAAGCCGGGTCCGTTGCTGCTCCAGCCGCAGCCTCGTTGCGGCAAGCCTAGAGCGCTCTCATCGCCACGAAAACGAGGTAGCTGCAAAACGCCGCAAATAGCAGAATTCCGGCCGCTCGCCCGACTCGCATGGTCTCGCCACGATTGTACGCGATGAAGAAAAATACCAGGCTGAAGCCAACCATCACGGGTAAATGCAGTTGCACGGCATCGGCTTCAAGATCAACCGGATGAATGCTCGCTGCGACGCCAATTACGGCCAGCAAATTAAAGGCATTGGAGCCAATAACATTGCCCAGGGCCAGTCCGTGTTCGCCCTTGCGAGCGCTGACCACTGACACGGCCAGTTCCGGCAGGCTGGTGCCGATGGCGACAACTGTAACGCCCAGTACAAGATCGCTGACACCCAGGGCCCGGGCCACGGACTCGCTGCCCCAGACCAGAGCATTGGCGCCGAGTAGCAGCACGATAATGCCAATGAATACGGCGATTGAGGCTTGCCGCAGGCTGACCCCCGCCGGCAGCTCCGCAGCATATTGTGCTTCGATGGGATCTTTGCCGCGGGTGGACTGGCCCAGCCGCACCACCCAGATCATGAAGACCACCAGTCCGCCGAGCAGCAGCAGTCCGTCCAGCCGACTCAGCCGGCTATCGGCGAACAGCAATACGGGGAGCACGCTGACCGCCAGCATGACCGGCAATTCCTTGCTCAGCGTGCTGGAGCGAATGGCCAGCGGCCGGATCATTGCCGCGACCCCCAGCACCAGTCCGATATTGGCAATATTCGAACCCAGTGCATTGCCGATGGCCAGGTTTGGTGCGCCGGACAGGGCCGCCGTCGCAGAAACAATCACTTCCGGCAAGGAGGTCGCAAAACCGACCACCGTCAGGCCGATCAGCATGGGTGAGATCTCGAAATGCCGGGCGATAGCGCCGGCGCCGAGGACTACCCGGTCGGCGCCGTACACCAGCAGCAAAAAGCCGGCGAGGATCGCCGTCAGATATAACAACATGAGCATGATTATAATGGCGCGCCAGTCTTCACCCTATTGTCATATTTATGCAGCCGAAAGAAATTGAACGAATCCTCATCGCCGCTTTGCCCGATTGCCTGGCCCAGGTCGCCAGCGATGATCAGACTCACTATGAAGCGACGGTAGTTAGCAGCGCCTTCACGGGCAAACGCGCGCTGCAGCGTCATCAGTTGATTTATTCAGCACTCGGCGAAAAGGTCGGCCGCGAAATCCATGCACTTTCCATCCAGGCGCTGACCCCTGAAGAATGGGCACAACGCCAGGCCTGAGTCGCCGGCCCCTGACAAATGGACAAACTGGCTATACAAGGCGGCGTGCCCCTGTCAGGCGAGGTGCGTATATCCGGAGCCAAGAACGCTGCGCTGCCCATTCTTGCCGCCACCGTGCTATGCGATGACCGGGTAAGAATCGGCAATTTGCCGCATCTGAATGACGTCACCACCACCATCGCGCTGCTCGGCCGTCTGGGTGTTGAAGTGACGGTGCATGATGGTCTTGAAGTTGAAGTTGATGCCCGACCGCTCAATAAGTTTGCCGCGCCCTATGACCTGGTTAAAACCATGCGTGCGTCGATCCTGGTGCTGGGCCCGTTGCTGGGACGCTTTGGCGAGGCGGATGTGTCCATGCCAGGCGGCTGCGCCATCGGCGCGCGACCGGTGGATCTGCACGTGGCAGGTCTGCGTGCCATGGGCGCCGAGGTGGAGATAGAGGATGGCTATATTCGCGCGCGGGCCGGCCGTCTGCGCGGGGCGCAGTTATTCATGGATAAGGTGTCGGTAACTGGCACCGAAAACCTGATGATGGCGGCGGTGCTGGCCGACGGCGAAACGGTCATTGAGAATGCTGCCCGGGAACCCGAGGTCGTTGACCTGGCTGCATTTCTGAACTGCCTGGGGGCGAACATCAGCGGCGCTGGCAGCGATCGGATTGTCATTCAGGGCGTCGAGCGGCTGCGCGGCGGTGACTACCAGGTGCAGCCCGATCGTATCGAGGCTGGCACGTTCCTGGTGGCCGGCGCCATTACGCGCGGTAAATTGCGCCTGCGGCGCGTGTCGCCGCCGCATCTCGACGCGGTACTGGCCAAGCTGCAGGAAGCCGGCGCAGAAATCCGCGTTGGCGCTGACTGGATTGAGCTGGACATGCATGGCCGACGGCCATTGTCGGTGGATGTCAGTACCTCTCCCTATCCCGGCTTTCCGACCGATATGCAGGCGCAGTTCATGGCATTGAATGCGGTGGCAGACGGGGTGGCTGCGGTGACGGAGAATGTTTTCGAGAACCGCTTCATGCACGTGCCGGAACTCCAGCGCATGGGCGCGGATATTCGCCTCGAGGGCCACACGGCTATTGTGCGGGGTACCGAGGGCCTGCATGCGGCGCCGGTAATGGCCACCGATCTGCGCGCCTCCGCCGGTCTGGTGCTGGCGGGGCTGGTAGCAGAGGGCGAAACGGTCATCGACCGGATCTATCACATTGACCGCGGATATGAGTGTATTGAGGAGAAGCTTGGCCAGCTGGGCGCACGAATTCGACGCCTGGTCTAGGTTTTCACCCTCAGTGCTGTAGGCAAGCCCGAAGGGCCGCGTGTATAATTTCGCGGTTTCACGCAAGCCAACTTCCAGCAATACCCCAGGCTGGGTCAGAATCAATAGACAAACAGGCTGAGATCCGGCCGCCGCTTAGGGTGGCAAGCGGTCAGGCCGGGTTCGGAGGATCAGCTCGATGAGCGAAGAGTCGGAACTTAACCGACGTCATTTCCTGAGCATCGCCACCACGGTGGCGGGTGTCGCCGGTGCGGCCTTTGTCGCGGTGCCCTTTGTGGCTTCTTTTCGGCCCAGTGCGCGGGCCCAGGCCCTGGGCGCGCCGGTTGAAATCGACATTTCCAAGCTCGACGTGGGTGAGATGGTGCGGGTCAAATGGCGCGGCAAGCCGGTTTGGGTGCTGCGTCGCTCGCCAGGCATGCTGGAGGGGCTGGCCAAGGTTGAAGGCCAGCTGCGTGATCCGGCTTCCGATGAGTCCCTGCAGCCCGACTTTGCCAAGAATCCCTCGCGGGCACTCAAGCCGGAGTATCTGGTGGTGGTCGGCAACTGTACCCATCTTGGCTGCGCGCCGATTGAACGATTCGACGTTGCCGACCAGGAACTTGGCGCAGATTGGCAGGGCGGCTTCTACTGCCCCTGCCATGGCTCCAAATTTGACCTGGCCGGGCGGGTTTACGCGGGTGTGCCGGCGCCCACGAACCTGGTGGTGCCGCCTTATCGGTTCATCGGTGACGGTCTGCTGCTGATTGGTGATGACACCGGGGTGACCGCATGAATACCCGTGCAGATGCCGTGAACGGCGGCGGCTCCAAGGCGCTGGCCTGGATTGACGCTCGCTTCCCGCTCAGCAAGCTTATTAAAGAGCATGCGACGGAGTACTACGCGGCCAAGAATTTCAACCTTTGGTATGTATTCGGTGTGCTGGCCATGGTCGCGCTGGTGATTCAGCTGATCACCGGAATTTTCCTGACCATGAATTACAAGCCTTCGGCCGAGGAAGCTTTTGCCTCCGTCGAGTACATCATGCGTGATGTGGAATGGGGCTGGCTGATTCGCTATATGCATTCCACCGGTGCCTCAGCATTTTTTATCGTCGTCTATTTGCATATGTTTCGCGGCCTCATGTACGGCTCCTACAAGGCTCCGCGCGAACTGCTTTGGATAATCGGGATGCTGATTTACCTCGCCCTGATGGCCGAGGCATTTATGGGCTATTTGCTGCCCTGGGGGCAGATGAGTTACTGGGGAGCGCAGGTCATCGTGTCATTGTTCGGGGCGATTCCCGGCATCGGCGAAGGCCTGGTTGAGTGGATCCGCGGCGACTTCTTTATTTCCGACATCACCCTGAACCGCTTTTTTGCCCTGCATGTGATTGCCGTGCCACTGGCGCTGGTGATGCTGGTGGTAGTGCATATTCTGGCCCTGCATGAAGTGGGTTCGCTGGGTCCGGACGGCATTGAGATCAAGGAGAAGAAGGGTGCTGACGGCATTCCGCTGGACGGCGTGGCCTTCCATCCGTACCTGACCTCCAAGGACCTGGTGGCGATCACGATTTTCCTGGCAGCTTTTTCAGCGGTGGTGTTTTTCGCGCCCGAAATGGGCGGCTATTTCCTGGAACATGCCAACTTTGAACCGGCCAATTCGCTGAAGACCCCGGAGCATATTGCTCCGGTTTGGTACTTCACGCCGTTTTACGCGATTCTGCGCGCGGTGCCGAGCAAGGGTCTGGGCGCATTGCTGATGTTGTTGGCTATCGTTGCGCTATTCCTGCTGCCGTGGCTCGATCGCTGCAAGGTTAAGTCGATTCGTTATCGCGGCTGGACCTTCAAGCTTGCATTGGCGGTGTTTGCAGTGAGTTTCGTGAGCCTGGGCTATCTTGGCCTGCAGCCGGCCACAGATCAGGTAATCGTCTTGTTAACGCGGATTTTTACCGTCCTTTATTTTGCATTTTTTATCTTCATGCCTGTCTACACGCGTATGGAGAAGACCAAGCCGGTGCCCGAACGGGTCACCTACGACGGATGACTGGCATGAGTAAGCCAATGCGGCGTACGAAGATAATTGCGGCAGTGTTAATGGTGCTGTTGCCGGGGCTCGCGTTTACCGCCGGCGGCGATGAATACAAGATGGTGCCGGCGATGAATGACGTCAGCAATATCGCGTCTTTGCAGCGCGGCGCCAAGTACTTCGTCAATTATTGCCTGGGCTGCCATTCAGCTGAGTACGTGCGCTACAACCGCTTGGCTGAAGACCTTTCAATCAATGAAGACCAGCTGGTCAGCAACCTGATGTTTGCAGCGGAAAAGCCGCATGAAACGATGCAGATTGCCATGCCGCCGGACGACGCACAGCGCTGGTTCGGGCAGACACCGCCTGACCTTAGTCTGATTGCACGCAGTAAGGGTACTGACTACCTGTACGGTTTCTTGCGCAGTTTTTATCTGGATGATTCCAAGCCTACCGGGGTAAATAACCTGGTCTTGGCGAATGCCAGCATGCCGCACGTGCTGTGGGAACTTCAGGGCTGGCAGCAGCGAATCGAAGCAACCGATGAGGAAGGCCACAAGACGGTCCGCCTTGAGCAGGTCAGTGCCGGGAGCCTGAGTGCAGATGAATACGATCAGGTCGTTCGCGATCTGGTTAATTTTCTCGACTACATTGGCGAGCCTATGCAGCTGGAACGCCAGCAGCTGGGAATTTGGGTGCTACTGTTTCTATTGGTGTTCGGCATCCTTTCCTATCTGCTGAAAAACGAGATCTGGAAAGATATTAAGAAGTAGGCGTGTGCCGCGGGTATACGTCTTTAACCAGAAACGAGACGCGGAATCGCCTTTGGACGGGTGCGACTTCGCCGTCTTCCGGCCCGATCAGCGTTGCTGTAACGGCCAATCCAGGGGGCAGCCCGTATGACCTTATATTCCAGTCCAACCGCTTTTCACAGTCACCGTGCGCGTCTGGTGCTGGCTGAAAAGAATATCAACATCGAGATTATTAACGTCGAGGGTCCTGAGTTACCCGAAGACCTGCTCGACCTGAATCCATACCACAGTGTGCCGACACTGGTAGATCGTGACCTTGTGCTGTATGACTCGCGAGTCATTATTGAGTATCTTGACGAGCGTTTTCCGCATCCGCCGCTTATGCCGGTAGATCCGGTGACGCGCGCGCAGTTTCGCCTGGCCCTGTATCGGATCGAGCGCGACTGGTACAGCGTCGCCGAAGAAATGGACGAGGCCACCGACACCAAGCGCCTGGGTAAACTGCGCAAGATGCTCAAGGAGAGTATTTTGTCGAGCGCCGAGATTTTCGCGGCCAGGCGTTTCTTCCTGAGTGACGAGTTTTCACTGGTCGATTGCTCCATTGCGCCACTACTGTGGCGTTTGCCCGTCTACGGTGTTGACCTGGGGGACAGCGCGCCGGAATTGCGCAAGTATATGGATGAAGTATTTTCGCGGCGCTCTTTCCAGGAGAGTCTGACGGAGCTTGAGCACGAAATGCGCCAGTGATCGCGGATTAATTAAATGACTGATACTGTTTCGCCACAAAGACCCTATCTGCTCCGCGCGATGCATGAGTGGATGACCGATAATGGTCACACGCCGTATGTAGTTGTCGACGCGAGCGCCGATGATGTGCAGGTGCCGTCTGAGTATGTGCAGGACGGCAAGATCGTGCTCAATGTCAGTTACGCCGCGGTACGCAATCTGGAGTTGGGCAACGATTGGTTGGGCTTCGAGGCGCGCTTTGCGGGCCAGGCTCAACAGGTGCAGATTCCGCTGCGCGGCGTATTGGGTATTTACGCGCGCGAAACGGGGCGCGGGATGATTTTTTCAGCTGAAGATGAGCTCCAGGAACAGCCCCGGCCGACTGCTGCCGAGCCGGTTGAAGTGGTGGGCAAAGATGTGCCTGCCGGCCGGCCGCATCTCAAGATCGTCAAATAGTCCTCTGGCCGCGGATAGATTTCCGCAGGCGACCTGGTCGTCGGCCGGTTACCAGCCGTCTTCTTCTGCATCAAACTCCATCGCCGCAGGGCTCCATTCAAGCCTCGGTCTGGCCAGGTCGCCGGTGATGCTAACCAGGTCAAAACGCAGCGGCCATTCAGCATAGCGCGGCGTGACCTGCAAATAGTCCAGGGCTGCCCGCGCCAATCGCCGTTGTTTCTCGCGCGTAATAGATTGTGCCGGGCTGCCCCAGCAAATGGAGGCGCGATAACGCACTTCTACCATGACCAGGCAGCGCTGATCGCGCATCACCAGGTCGATTTCGCCGCGCCGGCAGTGATGATTGCGGCACAGGCACTCCAGGCCCTGCTCAATGAGGAAGTTACAGGCGAGTTGTTCTGCCAGCCGGCCGGCGTGCAAATGGGCAGCCTTGGGCTTAGTCCGTGGTGATTTCAACCGGAAGACTGTTGATATCCAGCGGCGCCAAGGGCTGGGGCTGACCGCCTTTGATAATCGCCCAGGCGAGGCGCCGGTGAATTCGGCGGTCGCCGCTCAAATACAGCTTGCCCGTAACGCCGGTCAATTCAGAGCGCTTAAGGCCCATGCCGGTAGCCAGTTCGGGCACCAGCTGGTAAGCATCGAAACCCATGGCGAACAGCCGCGCGCGCCGCTGCGATTCTCCCGGCCAGAATTCGTCAAGTGTTTTTTGCACCGTCTGGGTCAGGGGTGCGGGTGCAATCATCCAGGGCATGTCAGCGAACATGATGCCATTCAGGTCGCGATTGCCGGTTGCGGCACTCTGGTAAATTGTCGACGTGGCATAGGTTGGTATCCCTCCGGCGTAGTAGAACTTCAACTGCGGACGAATCAATTTAGCCGCGTTGTCCGATGCAGCCATGAAAATTAAATCAATGTCGGTGCGGCGGCGAGGCTCGAAACCCAGGCTTACGCCAAGATTCGCGCTGAGTCGGGTTTGCCGGTCCTTGCTTTCGCGAATCAGCAATATGTCTTGAATTCCGGCTGAGAAATCAGCGGCGCCCGGATCATAAAACCGATAGTCAAGGATCTGCCCACCCAGGCCCGTATAGGTGTTGGCGAAACTGTTGAGCATGCGTCGTCCCCAGACTCCGTTGGGTACCAGCACCAGGGCGCGCAGCTGGCCAAGCCGTATGGCGCGTTCCGCAGCGGCACTGGCTTCATCTTCCGGCGCGAGGGCAAACTGGAACATGCCCGCCGGAGCGATGCTTTCCTCCGGCAGGTAATTCAGTGCCAGCGTCGGGACGCTGATGCCCATGGCGGCCACTTCCTCAACGGCTGTTTTGACTAATGGGCCGACAATGAACTCTGCACCTTCAGCCGTCGCGCGACGGTAGGCATCGGCGACGCCGGCCGCATCAACGTCATAGACGCGAATCTGCGGTTGCGGACCGGCGGCTGGTATTTCGAAATGTGCGGCCATAAAGCCGTCACGCACGGCGCGGCCTGACAATTGCTGACGCCCGGAGAGTGGCAACAGCAAGGCGACGCGGCCGGGCATTTCTGCGACCGGTCCGGCCGTGGCCAGCAGTTCCGGAACCAGAACCTGGTTGGCCGGATGATTCGGGTGCGCCAGTTGCCAGCGCGCCAGCGCGCCGGGCAGTCCGCGCCCACCGGGTGGCAAAGAGGCGGCAATCTGGCCGAGTTCCAGCCAGCCCAGCAACAGCGGATCGTCAACGGCGTCAAGCTGGGTCGGCCCCAGCTTGCTGCCATAGCGACTGAGTTCCTGCCACAGCAGGCGCTGGTTACCGGCAATCGCTGCCGCGTTATCCAGCCAGACTTCACGTTCGAGCAGCGCGCTGGTGGCCGTCACCGGATAGTTCAGGCGGAACTGTGCCAGGGCACGAATGCGTAATAGCTCGGCCGCCGCGGAGGGTTTGTCGGTCTCAGGTGCTCTTGCCAAAGCGTTGAGTGCGGCTTCAGGCTGTCCGTTGGCGAGCGCCAGGTCGCCGCTGACAATGGCCCAGCCGACCAGGTTTGCCGTGGCTATCGGCTCTTCAAGACTGTCCATAATGGCCTGGGCAGCGCCCAGTCTTCCGGCCAGCTGGCGTTCGCGCGCGGCCAGTATCAGGTAGCGCTGACGGCTGTCGCCTGTGGCCGCCTCGGCCAGTGTCAGGTAGTTGTCGCCGGCGTCATCGTGGCGTCCTTGCCGAGCCAGAATAGCCGCGCGCTCAGCCTGTGGGTTTGACGTGCGTGTGCCATCCGCTTGTTGTAGTGGCTGACAAGCCGACAACATCGCCATTGCCGAGAGCAACAGGGGGACAGGCCAGCCTGTCGGTGGCGACGTCGTGCAGCGTAAACTCCGCCGGGCTAATTTTGTTTGTTTTTTCATCCGAGCAGAACCAGGACAACCAGGTCATGAACCAGACAACCGGCACGCTTTTCGTCGTGGCCACGCCGATTGGCAACCTTGCAGATCTGAGTGCCAGGGCTGGTCAGGTGTTGGCCGATGCCAGCCTGGTGGCAGCTGAGGATACGCGCCGGACCGGCCAATTGCTAACCAGTTTGGGCCTGAGCAAGCGTCTGCTGTCTTTCCATGAGCACAACGAAGCGCAGCGGGTCGAAGAAATCATTGCAGCATTGCTTGAAGGTCAGAATGTTGCCCTGGTGAGCGATGCGGGTACCCCGTTAATCAGCGATCCTGGCTATCGCCTGCTGGCGGCCATCGGCCAGGCGGGACTGCGCGCCAGCCCGATTCCCGGACCGAGCGCCATCCTCGCGGCACTGTCCGTGGCCGGCCTGGCGACGGATCGGTTTCGCTTCGAGGGCTTTTTGCCGGCGCGTAGCGCTGCTCGGCGGCAGCATCTTAGCGCCCTGGCAAATGCGCCGGAAACTTTGATTTTCTTTGAATCGGTGCATCGCATTGATGCGAGCCTGGCCGATTGCGCCGAGGTGCTGGGTGCCGACCGACAGGCCGTGCTGGCCCGCGAGCTGACCAAGCGCCACGAAACGATCTATCGCGGTGACCTCACTCAGATTCGCGAGGCCCGCGCGGCTGACAGTGGCGGCGGGCGGGGCGAGTTCACGCTGGTTGTGGCTGGCAATAGTGACCCGGCTGCGGGCCCGGAAGCCGCCGAGATTCGCCGCATTCTGGCCTTGTTGTCGGCAGAACTGCCGCCCGGCAAGGCCGCTGCCCTGACGGCAAGAATTACCGGCGCCCGCCGGGCCGAGGTGTATCGCATGGCGAACTTGTCCCCGGCTGACTGATAGCCTAGAGTCCGCGGCGGAGTCGGCCAGGCAGTCGCTCGGTCTTTAGGGGCCGGGAGGAAAGTCCGGGCTCCGGCTGGACAGGGTGCCAGGTAACGCCTGGGGGGCGCGAGCCCACGGAAAGTGCCACAGAAAATATACCGCCGGCTACGGCCGGTAAGGGTGAAATGGTGCGGTAAGAGCGCACCGCGCGGGTGGTAACACGCCGCGGCACGGTAAACCCCACCCGGAGCAAGACCAAATAGGGGAGCAGGTGAGCCGCCTTCGGGTGGCCTGCCGCCGGTGTCCACCCGGGCTCCCGGGTAGGTTGCTTGAGGTCGTTGGTGACGGCGGCCCCAGATGAATGACTGTCCTCGACAGAACCCGGCTTATCGGCCGACTCCACTTCTACCTTTTTGCGCCGATATGTTGATATCTGGCGCCTAAAATCCTCTAAAAGCCGCAAAAACATGCAGAACGCGCAGGTATCAACCGGTCCTGTGAGGCCGGATTGTGCGCAAGCCTTGCGCAGGCGGGGCCGAAACCGCTGATTGAGGGGTGGGAAGGAGGAGTTTTTTTTACTTCTAAAAGCTGTCTGAGCAATTTCCAATAAGCCACTGATTTATGTCAAGCCACGGCCTCTGAAGTGCCCTGAAAAAACCTCGGATCGAGCGCCTAAGTCGCTGTGAACTAAAGATTAATCCGGACTTTCTGTTGACGCTCCAAAGGCCTCTACCTATAGTGTCGAGAAGTGGTAGAAAGTGGGAAGAAATGGGCAGAAATGCCTGATCAAGAATGTTTCGTGGGGCAACCAACATCACTCTCGACGCCAAGGGGCGTCTCGCGGTACCGGTCAGGTATCGGGAGCGCCTGCAAGCGCGTTGCGATGGGCAGCTCGTTTGCACCGTTGATCAGGATCATTGCCTGCTTCTTTACCCCTATCCGGACTGGCTCGACATTGAGCGCAAGCTGATGGGCTTGCCTAGTTTCCAGCCAAAGGCCCGTCGCTTGCAACGCATGATGGTCGGTTACGCGTCCGAAATGGAAATGGACGCAGCAGGCCGGGTGCTGATTCCGCGCGAGTTGCGGGATTTTGCTCGCCTGGAGCGCAGTGCCGTGCTGATCGGGCAGGGCAGCTCGCTTTGAGTTGTGGGATGAAGCCCTGTGGACCGAGCGTTGCAACGATTGGGTTGCGCAGGACGATGAAGATGGCGCCGAGTTAAGCGGTGATCTTGAGTCACTGTCGCTGTAGCGGCAGTTGCGGGTGATAGAACAACAGCAGCCTCGAGTCGGGTCGGGGAGTCGCGGGGTGAATCAGCATGTCCCGGTATTGCGGGATCAGGTACTTGAGCAGTTGGCAATTCGCGCCGACGGGCTTTATATCGACTGCAGTTTTGGCCGCGGCGGCCACAGCGCAGCGATACTCGAGCGACTCGGAGAGCAGGGCTGCCTGCTTGCGCTTGATCGCGACCCGGCGGCCGTGCAGGCCGCCCGACAGCTCGCAGAAGGCGACGCCAGGTTGTATCCGGCGCATGCCCGTTTCAGCCAGCTCGCGGAGGTCTTGCAACGTGAATTCCCCGGTCGCCAGGCCGATGGAATTCTTGCCGACCTCGGGGTTTCTTCGCCGCAGCTGGATGACCCGCAACGCGGATTCAGTTTTTCTCACGCGGGCCCGCTGGACATGCGTATGGACCCCGGCAGTGGCGAAAGTGCCGCCGACTGGATTAATCGCGCCCCTGAACGGGAGATCGCCAACGTGCTGAAGCGTTTGGGTGAAGAGCCGCAAGGCCGGCGAATTGCTGCGGCGATCTGCCGCCAGCGCCCGCTCACCACGACGGCGCAGCTGGCAGAACTGATCGTTGCAAGCTATCCCGACAAGCCGAGTCGCCGGCACCCCGCGACGCGTAGTTTTCAAGCCATTCGTATGCATATTAACGGCGAACTCGAAGAACTCGACGCGCTACTGGAGCAGGGCCTGGAGATGCTCGGCAGCGGTGGGCGTCTGTGTGTGATCAGTTTTCACTCATTGGAAGATCGTCGGGTGAAGCGATTCCTGCGCAATCATTCCCGTGTCGATCCGGCTTTGTCGCGCTTGCCGGTGGTACCCGAGTCGGCACGCCCGCTGATGCGCCTGCCGACCCGGGCGATTCGTCCCGACCAGCAAGAGATCGAGGCAAATCCGCGTTCACGCAGCGCCAGTTTGCGTGTGGGAGAACGCCTGTGAGCGGCATAGCCTGGCGGAAGCGTTTGCCGGAAGTCGTGCTGGGCCTGCTGGTGCTTGTCTCGGCCCTGGCGGCGGTCTACGCCAAGCACGAGTCGCGCAGGTTGTTTACGGAGTTGCAGGCGCTGACGGCCGAGCGCGACAGGCTGGCGGTGGAATGGGGCCAGCTGCAGATTGAGCAGAGCGCCTGGTCGACCCACGCGCGTGTAGAGCAGTTAGCGCGTGAAGAAATGAATATGCGCGATCCTGCCGCAGACCAGATCTTGTTGTTCAGCAAATGAGTCGCGCTGCGAAAAAAGTAAACCAGAGCACGCGCAGCTTTAGCTGGCGTATGCGTATGGTCGCCGTCTTCCTGTTGCTGGGCTCGGTAGTGCTGGCCGGGCGGGCTGTACAGCTGCAGGTATTCAATACCGATTTTCTCGCCGATCAGGCAGCTAACCGCCACTTGCGTGTAGCCCAGCTGGCAGCGCATCGCGGTTCGATTACAGATCGTAATGGTGAGCCCCTGGCTGTTAGTACACCCGTGGACAGCGTCTGGGTAAATCCGCGCGAGCTGGTGCAGGCGCCCGATCAAATTCCGGACCTGGCACGTGCGCTGGATTGGGACGCCACCGACCTGGCACGCCAGGTCACTCGCAATGTCGGCAAGTCGTTCATGTACCTGAAGCGTCACATGAACCCTGCCGAGGCCGAAGCGGTTCGCGCCATGGGGATTCCCGGCGTTGATCTGTTGCGCGAGTACCGGCGTTTTTATCCTGCCGGTGAGGTCAGTGGTCACCTGGTGGGCTTTACAAATGTTGACGATGCCGGCCAGGAAGGCATGGAGCTTTCTTACGATAGCTGGCTGGCCGGTCATTCAGGACGCAAGAAAGTTCTAAAAGATCAGCTCGGTCGCGTGGTCGAGAATGTTGAATTCATCGAAGCGCCGCGACCCGGCCGCGAGCTGGCCAGTGCCATTGATTTGCGCATTCAATACCTGGCTTATCGCGAACTGAAAGCGGCGGTACAGCGACATCGCGCCAAGGCAGGTTCCATAGTGGTACTGGATATTGCCACCGGTGAAGTGCTCGCGATGGTGAATCAGCCCAGCTACAACCCGAATGATCGTTCGCAATTGTCTGCGCAGCGCTATCGCAATCGCGCTATCACGGACATTCTCGAGCCGGGATCGGCGATCAAGCCACTGGTAGTTGCCGCGGCCCTGGAGAGTGGCGCTTATCGATCTGACAGTCGGGTCGATACTTCGCCGGGTTTTATTCAGGTTGGCGCTAAACTCATCGAGGATAGCGAGAATATGGGTCGCATTGATCTCGCGACGCTGTTGTCTCGCTCCAGCAATGTCGGTGCGACTAAATTGGCCATGTCGCTGGAACCGGAACTGCTTTATGAAGTTCTGTCGCGCTTCGGCCTGGGCCGACTCAGTGCGAGTGAGTTTCCCGGCGAGTCGGCTGGCTTGCTCAGTCACTACTCCAACTGGCGGCCGATCAGTCAGGCTACCCTGGCCTATGGCTACGGGCTGTCGCTGACGCCGTTGCAGTTGGCCCAGGCCTACGCGGTACTCGGTGCCGGTGGCGTTCTGCGTCCGGTATCGCTGTTGCGCGTGACCGAGGCACCCATTCCGCGCCGGGTTATTGAGCCCGAGCATGCGGCCGCCGTGCTGGCGATGCTGGAAACGGTGGTCGCCCCCGACGGCACGGGTCGACTGGCGTCGGTGCCTGGCTATCGCATTGCGGGTAAGACCGGCACCTCGCGCAAGTTCGCACCCGGCGGGTATGCCGAGGATAGCTATACAGCCGTATTCGCCGGCATAGCGCCCGCTTCGCGCCCGCGTCTGGCGGTAGTAGTGATCGTAGATGATCCATCGGCCGGTGAGTACTACGGTGGCAAAGTGGCAGCGCCGGTATTCGCGGAAGTGGTTAATGGCGCATTGCGAATTCTCGCCGTTCCGCCCGACGATTTTAATCCGGCTGGTAATCAGTCCGGTCTGACCCTGGCGGCTAACCCACGATGACCGGGGCACAACTAGCCAATCCCGCCAATCCGGCAAAGCCGATGAATCTGCAGGATTTGTTTGACGGCACCGGGATTGCTGCGCCGGACCTGATGGTTAGCGATATCGGCAATAACACCGCCAGCCTGACGCGCGGCAGCCTGTTCCTGGCTTGCCAGGGTCGGCGCAGTCACGGCCTCGATTACTTGCCGGCGGCGCTGGAATCCGGTGTTGCGGCGGTGGCCTGGGAGCCCGTCGAAGGGCGCGTGCCGCCGGTATTGCCGGCGGGCGTGGCAGCTTTTCCTGTTGCGAAATTAAGTCAGCGGCTTGGTCAGCTGGCCGATCGCTTTTTTGCCAGTCCCTCGGCAGCATTGTCGGTAACGGCGATCACCGGCACCAATGGCAAGACCACCACGGCGTTCTTGCTGGCCCAGGCACTGAATGGCGCGGGCAAGACCGCGGCTTACCTCGGCACCCTGGGCTGGGGGCTGCCCGATGCTCTGCAGCCTGGACAGCTAACTACCCCCGACAGTGTTGAGCTGCAGCGACAGCTGGCCGCCATTCGCGATCTCGGCGCCAGCCACGTGGTACTGGAAGCCTCCTCGCACGGTCTCGATCAGGGCCGCTTGAACGGGCTGCGCATCGCCGTGGCCGCACTGACCAACCTGAGCCGCGATCATTTGGACTACCACGGTGACCTTGAGGCCTATGCTGAAGCCAAGGCCCGGCTGTTCTTTGATTGTGCGCCGGGTGCGGCGGTTATCAATATCGGCGATAGCTGGGGAAGTCAGTTAGCCACTCGCTTGGCAGGCAAGCTGCCGGTCGTTAGCGTCGCCTTGCTGAGTAACGACGCGACGCAGTCGGGTGCCAATCTGCTCGGACGCCTGACAGCCACCGAGCGCCGGGGCCTTGGTTTGAGTTTCAGCGGGGATTTCGGTGAGTCGGAACTTTCCAGTCCGCTGTGGGGCGAGTTCAATGCCGAAAATTTGCTGGTCGCGACCGGTAGCTTGCTGGCGCTGGGACTGAAACTGGACGAGGCGACTGCTGCCTTGTCGTCCTGCGTGGCGCCCCCGGGCAGATTGCAGCGGCTGCACGGCAATGGCCGGCATGCAGAGGCGATTGTTGATTTCGCGCATACGCCGGAAGCCCTGCAGCAGGCGCTGTCTGCGGTGCGTCAGCATACGCGCGGACAACTGTGGTGCGTATTTGGTTGCGGTGGCGATCGCGATGCCGGCAAACGCGCCGCCATGGGCGAAGTCGCCGCGAGCCTCGCAGACCAGGTAGTGCTGACAGACGATAACCCCCGTAGTGAGGACCCCGAGGCAATCGCCGCCGACGTTCTGGCCGGTATGCCTGACGCGGAGCGCGTGGCGCGCATCGCCGACCGGAGCGCTGCAATCCAGTTTGCGCTTAAGACTGCGGCCAATGATGACGCCGTGCTGATTGCCGGCAAAGGACACGAAACACAACAGTGGCTGGCCGACGGGGCAGTAGACTTTTCCGATGTTGCGGTTGCCCGGGCCGCCCTGAGCGGGGCGCCATGAGTATGGGTCGTTTGTCCATGGTGGCGGAGTCTGTTGGCGGCCAGTTGTTTGGCGCTGACCGAAGCTTTGATTCCATTAGCACCGATACGCGCGCGCTGAGCGCCGGACAGTTGTTCTTCGCCTTGCGCGGCGAAAATTTTAACGCAGGTGAGTTCATTGATCAGGCTGCGCGCCTCGGCGCTGCGGGCGCGGTTGTTGAGCAACGTGCGGACTGCGAGATTTCTCAGGTACAGGTAGACGATGCACGCCTGGCCCTCGGCCGGCTGGCGCGCAGCTGGCGGCGGAAGTTTGACCTGCCTGTAATCGGAGTTACTGGTAGTAACGGTAAAACCACGGTGCGCGCGATGATCGCGGCCATCCTGCAGGCCGATCAGGCCGACGCGTCGGCAGTGCTGGCGACCCAGGGCAATTTGAACAATGAAATCGGTTTGCCGCTGACGGTGTTGCGCTTGCGCGCATCACACCGTTGCGCGGTGTTTGAGATGGGTGCCAGTCACGCCGGGGAAATTGCTTACCTCGCCGACATCGCTGCGCCAACGGTAGCTATTGTGACCAACGCCGGGCCGGCCCATCTGGAAGGTTTTGGCAGTGTCGCCGGTGTTGCGCGCGCCAAAGGTGAGCTGTACGCCGCCCTGGGCGATGACGGGATCGCTGTGATCAACGCCGACGATGATTTTCGTGACACCTGGCTGGCGCTGTGTGGCCGGCGCCGCGTGTTGACCTTCGGCCTGCAGTCGTCAGCCGACTATTCGGCGGCTGATATCACCCGCCGGGATGGCGGCGAAGGGCTTGAATTTACTCTCGTCGGGCCGGGTCTGAGCTTGTCGATTCAGCTGCCCATGGTGGGTCAGCACAATCTGCTTAACGCGCTCGGCGCTGCGGCAGCGAGTCTGGCTGCCGGCGTAAAGCCGCAATCGGTGCAGGCGGGTCTGGCGACGGTGCAAAATGTGGGCGGTCGTCTGCGCCGCGTCACCTGTGCCAGCGGTGCCACGCTTTATGACGACAGCTACAACGCCAATCCGGCGTCTGTTAAGGCGGCGATGGAGTTCCTGGCAGGTCAGCCCGGTGAAACCTGGCTGCTGTTCGGCGATATGGGTGAGCTGGGCGCCGATGCCGAGGCCCTGCACGCTGAGGTTGGTCATCAGGCCCGTGCACTCGGGATTCAGCGCTTGCTGGCAACCGGGCCCCTGAGTCAGGCCAGCGTCGCGGCATTCGGCAGCGGCGCGCGACATTTTCAGGATGCAGACGCGCTGTACGCGCAGGCCGTTGAACAGTTACACCCGGGGGTCGTAATGCTGGTAAAGGCCTCGCGATTTATGGCGCTGGATCAGCTGGTCGCGCGCCTCGCCGAGTCGGGGGAGGGCTGAGGATATGCTGCTTTACCTGACAGATTTTCTGACTCGCTATATCAGCGGATTCAACGTATTCAGTTACATCACCATGCGCGCCATCATGGGCGCGCTGACCGCGCTGGTGATTTCGCTGGTGTTTGGTCCGATCATGATAAGACGCCTGACCGCCGGGCAAGTTGGTCAGACTGTGCGTGACGATGGTCCGCAAACGCATTTGCTTAAAGCCGGCACCCCGACCATGGGTGGCTCGCTGATCCTGGTGGCTATTCTCTCCAGTACCTTGTTATGGGCTGATCTCACTAATAGCTATGTGTGGATTGTGATCGCGGTGACGCTGGCCTTCGGTCTGATTGGTTTCGTTGACGATTACCGCAAGCTGATACTGCGCGATCCGGCCGGCCTGTCGGCGCGCACCAAACTGTTTTGGCAGTCCATCGCCGCCATTGCGGCCTCCATTGCCTTGTACCGGCTGGCGGCCGAGTCGGGCAATACCTGGTTGTTGATTCCCTTTTTGAAAGACGCGCTGATACCGCTGGGTGTTTTCTTTATACCGTTTGCTTACCTGGTGATCGTGGGTTCCAGCAACGCGGTGAATCTCACCGATGGTCTGGACGGACTGGCCATCATGCCGACGGTGATGGTGGGTGGCGCCCTGGGCATATTCGGTTACGCCGCAGGTAACACCATCTATTCCGAGTACCTGAGTATTCCGTTCATCAATGGCGCAGGCGAAATGCTGGTGTTCTGCGCCGCCATGGCCGGCGCCGGACTGGGCTTCTTGTGGTTCAACACCTACCCGGCGCAGGTATTTATGGGTGACATTGGCGCACTGGCATTGGGTGCTGCCCTGGGTACAGTGGCCATCGTTGTGCGCCAGGAACTGGTGTTACTGATCATGGGCGGTTTGTTCGTTGTCGAAACGCTGTCGGTGATTATCCAGGTTGCTTCTTTTCGCCTGACCGGACGGCGCGTATTTCGCATGGCGCCGCTGCATCACCACTACGAACTTAAAGGCTGGGCCGAGCCGAAAGTGATTGTGCGATTCTGGATTATTACCGTGATCCTGGTGCTGGTCGGTCTATCGAGTTTGAAACTACGGTGACGCAGCTGGCTGAAATGACCGAGAAGTACACACAAATCGGCAGGGCGCCGCGCGTGATGGTGTTGGGCATGGGTGCCACGGGTGCTTCCTGCGCTCGCTATCTGGCGCGGCAGGACTTGCCTGCAGTGTTTGTCGATACGCGCAACACACCCCCGGCGCTCACGGAAATCGCCACGGCCATGCCGGAGGCCCGCTGCTACCGCGGTGCGGAATTGCCCGAGTTGCCGCGCACGGTAGAGCGGCTACTTGTGTCGCCGGGGACGCCCCTGGATCTGCCTTTGATTCGCACCGCGCGAGCGCGCGGGCTTACTGTTGAAAGTGATATCGACGTGTTCATGCGCGAGGCGCGCGCACCCGTGATTGGCATAACCGGTTCCAATGGCAAGAGCACAGTGACCGCAATGCTGGCCGCATCAATGGCCACCGCTGGCTGGCGGGTGCCTGCCGGTGGCAATCTCGGTACGCCGGCACTGGACCTGCTGACCGCCGGCGCCGACGCCTATGCCCTGGAACTATCCAGTTTTCAGCTCGAGCGCAGCGGCCCGCTGAAGCTGGCAGCCGCTGCCCTGTTAAACCTGTCACCCGACCATCTCGACAGTCACGGTGATTACGCCAGCTATGTGGCCGCCAAAGGGCGGATTCTGGCGGCCTGCCAGCAGGCCATTATCAATCGCGACGATGCGAGTCTGGCAAAACTACTGCAGGCGGGTGCCGGCGTCACCGGCTTTACCCTGGGTGAGCCGGGGACCGGTGATTTCGGCCTGCGTATTCACAACGGCAGCGAGTACCTGGCTTGCGGGCGCGCGCTGCTGTTGCCGGTCAGCGATCTCAAGCTGGCCGGTCGACACAATATTGCTAATGCGCTGGCCGCCCTGGCCCTGGGCGCTGCGGTTGGCGCCGATCTGGCCAACATGCTGGCCGGGTTAAAGCAGTTCACGGGTCTCGAGCATCGCATGCAGGTGGTGGCGAATCGTGATCAGGTTTGTTGGGTCAATGACTCCAAGGCCACCAATGTGGGTGCGGCGGTGGCCAGTATTAGCGGTATCGACGGCCCGCTGGTGCTGATCGCCGGGGGTGACGCCAAGGCTGCAGATTTTTCACCTTTGGCCGACGCATTGCGCGGGCGGCGTTGCGAAATTGTGCTGATCGGCCGAGATCGGGAACAGATTGCGGCTGCCGTCGGTGATATTTGTCCCTGTCATCGCGTCGACGACATGCAGGCGGCGGTCAATCTGGCGCAGACGATTGTCGACCCCGGCTGGACGGTCCTGCTGGCGCCGGCCGCTGCGAGCCTGGACATGTACACAAACTACGCTGAGCGCGGTCGCGCTTTTGCCGCGGCCGTCGGGAAGCTGGGCGCATGAGTCGCGTGGCAACCAAGAACGTTGCAGCACCCGCCGTGGATTCGCTGCTGGTATTGGTGGTGGCGCTGCTGTTTGGCGGTGGCCTGGTAATGATGACTTCGGCGTCTATTTCTCTGGCCGAGCGCAACATTGGCGATCCGTTTTTCTATTTCGAACGACAGCTGGTTGCCGCGTTTATCGGCATGGCTGGCGCTTGCGCGATGCTGCGAATTCCTACCCGCGTCTGGGAGCAACTTGGCCCCTTGACCTTGTTGCTGGCCATAGTCTTGCTGGCCCTGGTACTGGTGCCGGGTATGGGTCACGAGGTCAACGGCTCGACACGCTGGCTGCGTCTGGGTGGTCTGACCTTGCAGGTGGCCGAGCCGGCGCGACTATTGTTCCTGATTTACCTGGCAGGCTACGCCACCCGGCATGCCGCCGAGCTGCAAAAGGGTTTCCTGGGCTTCGCGAAACCGATGGTGGTGGTCGGCATCGGTGCCGGGTTGTTATTGATGCAGCCGGATTTCGGTTCCGCGGTTGTGCTGACGGCAATCAGCCTGGCGGTGTTATTTGTGGCGGGTGCGCGGCTGCGCGACTTCGCCTTTTTCAGTTTGTTGATCGCCGTTCTTACTATCGTTGCTGCGCTCAAGTCGCCGTATCGGCTGGCGCGTATCACCGGGTTTATGGACCCGTGGGCAGACCCGTATAACAGTGGCTTCCAGTTGATCCAATCGCTGATTGCCATCGGCAGTGGGGAATGGTTCGGTCTCGGTTTGGGTAGCAGCATGCAGAAGCTGTTCTATCTGCCGGAAGCACATACGGACTTTGTTTTCGCGGTAATTGCCGAAGAGTTTGGTTTGCTCGGCAGCCTGTTACTGATCGGGCTGTTTGGCATTTTGATCTGGCGGGCCCTGCTGATTGCCAATCACTCGGCACTGGCTGGAAAGATGTTTCAGGCCTACCTGGCCTTCGGTTTTGCCGTCTGGCAGGGCACGCAGGTGTTTATCAATATCGGCGTGAACATGGGTATCCTGCCGACCAAAGGCCTGACCTTGCCGCTGATTAGCTACGGCCGCAGCAGCCTGATTATCACCCTCATCGCCATCGGTCTGCTGCTGCGTATCGATATCGAAAACCGCGCGCCAGCCCCTGTGCGGCGACGCAGATCTGCGACTGGCAAAGCGAGGGCTAAACGCTGATGTCTGGTCCGGTATTAATCATGGCGGGTGGCACCGGCGGGCACGTATTTCCTGCTCTCGCCGTTGCCGAAATACTGCGCGCTCGCAAACAGCCCGTGGTCTGGCTCGGCACCGGTCGCGGCATCGAGGCTGAGCTGGTGCCGGCTCATGACTTCCCGCTGGAATGTATTCGCGTGTCTGGTCTGCGCGGCAAGGGGTTACTCAGCTGGTTGCTGGCGCCCTTCAAACTGGCCGTTGCCTTTTTTGACGCTTTTCGGCTGGTTCGGCGATTGCAGCCGCAACTGGTGCTAGGCATGGGCGGATTTGCTTCCGGGCCCGGTGGACTGGCTGCCTGGGTGTTGCGTCGACCACTAATTATTCATGAACAGAACTCCGTTGCGGGGCTGACTAATCGTCTTCTGGCTGGTATCGCCCGGGAAGTGCTGGAAGCCTTCCCGGGCAGTTTTTCCAGTCGCGTGAATGCGCGAGCGATTGGCAATCCCGTGCGACCCGCTATTGCCTCCCTGGCGCCGCCGGCAAAACGCTTCGCCGGGCGCAGCGGTCCGTTGCGGCTACTGGTGCTGGGCGGCAGTCAGGGCGCGCTAGCTCTGAACGAAACCGTGCCTGCCGCTGTCGCGCTGCTGGCAGATAACGAACGTCCCGTAATTCGCCATCAAACGGGTCAGGCCACCCTGGAGGCTGCCCGCGAGGCCTACGCACAGGCAGCCGTGCCTGTTGAACTGGACGCCTTTGTCGAGGATATGGCGGCTGCCTATGCCTGGGCTGATTTTGTTATTTGCCGCGCCGGCGCGCTGACCATCGCCGAGCTGGCGGCCGCAGGCCTGGGTGCCATCCTGGTGCCGTTCCCGGCCGCGGTTGACGATCACCAGACGCGCAACGCGCAGTATCTGGTTGCCGCCGAGGCCGCAGTTTTAATTCCGCAAAAGATCCTCGGGCCCGGCAGCCTGGCCGCAGAGCTGCGCAAATGGACCCGCGGTCGCGAGCGCCCGTTATTGCGCGCTACACGTGCGCGTGAATTGGCGCGACCCGATGCGGCGCTGCGCCTGGCCGATGCCTGTCGGTTGCCGCTCAATGCCGAGGTGACGGCATGAAAGACCGCATGCGCAAAGTGAACCGCGTGCATCTGGTGGGTATCGGCGGCGTCGGTATGGGCGGTATTGCCGAAGTGCTGTTGAATCTTGGCTACCAGGTGCAGGGTTCCGATCTGAAAGAATCGGCGGTTACCCGTCGCCTGCGGGCCATGGGTGCGGAAATTCAGCTGGGTCATCGCGCAGAGAATGTTGGTGACGCCGACGTGGTGGTAGTGTCCAGCGCTATAGATCCCGCTAATCCGGAAATTGCCGCCGCTCAGTCCAGCCGTAAACCGGTGGTGCGTCGCGCGGAGATGCTTGGCGAACTGATGCGCTTTCGGCAGGGCATCGCGGTCTCGGGAACCCACGGCAAGACCACCGCCACCAGTTTGATTGCCAGCGTGCTGGCGGAAGCCGGTGAGGATCCGACCTTCGTAATCGGCGGGCGATTGCGCAGCGCTGATACCAATGGTCGTTTGGGCGCCGGGCGCTTTTTGGTGGCTGAAGCGGATGAAAGCGACGCTTCCTTCGTGCATCTGCAGCCAACGATTTCCGTAGTCACCAACATTGATGCAGACCACCTCGCCACCTATGGGGGCGACCTGGAGCGTCTTCACCATACCTTCATCGAGTTCCTGCACAACCTGCCGTTCTATGGGCTGGCGGTGCTCTGCCTGGATGATCCCGGCGTCGCAGCAGTGATTGGCTCAATAAAACGCGCCACACTGACCTATGGAACGCATGCCGAGGCAGACGTGCGTGCCGAGGCGATTACCGCAGACGGCACGCAGACACGCTTTGTGTTGCATCGGCCCGGGCAGAAAAAAGGTTTGCCCGTGGTATTGAATCTGCCCGGGCACCACAACGTGCTCAATGCGCTGGCCGCCTGTGCCGTCGCGCATGAATTGGAACTCGACGATACGGCCTTGCAGCGTGCGCTGGCTGAGTTTCAGGGTATTGATCGGCGTCTTCAGGTGCTTGGCGAAACGCATACGGCTGGCGGTCGCGTGTTGTGTGTGGATGACTATGGTCACCACCCCACCGAGATTGCGGCTACCTTGCAAGCGGTGCATGCAGCCTGGCCCGAGCGCCGCCTGGTACTGGTTTTCCAGCCGCACCGGTATACACGAACCCGCGACTTGCTCGATGATTTCGCCGAAGTGCTATCTGCAGCCGACCGCCTGTTCGTCTGCGAGGTCTATCCCGCCGGCGAAGAGCCCATCGCGGGCGCAGATGGCCGTGCTATTTGCCGCGCCGTGCGCACCCGAGCCCAGCTGGAACCGGTATTCGTGGCCGCTCTGGAAGACCTGCCCGAGTTACTGGCCGGCGCTCTGCAGGAAGGCGATCTGTTGTTAACCATGGGTGCCGGCAGCATCGGCGCCGCTGCCGCCCAGCTGCCTGAGCAGCTGGGCGCTGCACGTTTCGCGAGGCGTGGCCAATGATTGCCATGCCCCAGCAGGCGCATGCCGGACTGCGCCGTGACGAGCCTATGTCCCGACACACTTCCTGGCGCGTCGGCGGACCCGCTGAGTGGTATTTCCGGCCCGAGTCGCGCGAGGCGCTCAGTGAATTTCTGCAGGGGCTGCCGCGTGAGACAGCACTGCATTGGGTTGGCCTGGGCAGTAACCTGCTGGTGCGTGATGGTGGCGTGCGTGGCGTCGTGGTGAACACGTCCCGCGCACTGGGCGCGGTTCGTCGTTTGAACGGCGGTCAGGTAGAGGCCGAGGCCGGCGTACCCTGTACCACCTTCGCGCGGCGCTGCGCGCGCTGGGGACTGGGTCCTGCGGAATTTTTTGCCGGCATCCCCGGCACCATAGGCGGTGCACTGCGGATGAACGCCGGTGCCTTTGGCGGAGAAACCTGGGACAGCGTAGTCGCCGTCGAGAGCATCGATCGTTCCGGCCGTATCCACGCGCGCGCACCCGATGAGTACAGCATCGCCTACCGGGAAGTAAACGGACCCGTAGACGAATGGTTCCTGTCCGCGCGTTTTGCTTTTGAAGATCAGCAGGACGGCGCCCTCGAGCGCGTCAAGCAGATGTTGCGCGAACGTCAGGAAAGTCAGCCACTGGGTCAGCCGAGCTGTGGCTCTGTATTCCGTAATCCTCCTGGTGATCATGCCGCCCGCTTAATCGAAAGCGCCGGCCTGAAAGGCCGCCGGCTGGGCGGCGCGCAGGTCTCGGAGAAACATGCCAATTTCATCATCAATACGGGCGATGCCAGCGCCGCCGATGTCGAAGGCCTGATTGAGCTGGTGCGCGCCGAAGTTGCTGCGCGCCACGGGGTGCAATTGCAGCTTGAAGTGCACGTTCTCGGCGAGGCGATTAACTGACATGACAATCGCCAGCCAGCAACGCATTGCCGTCAACGAGCCCGAGCAGTTCGGCCGGGTAGCTGTATTGCTGGGCGGCGATTCGGCTGAGCGGGAGATTTCTTTGCTCTCCGGCAATGCCGTTTGTGCGGCTTTACGCCGCCGCGGTGTGCAGGCCGACTGCGTAGATCCGGAAGATGGTTTGTTGCAGCAGCTCGACGGCGGTTTCGACCGTGCCTGGATTGCCCTGCATGGGCGAGGTGGCGAAGACGGCAGCCTGCAGGGCCTGCTGGAGCAAATCGGCATGCCATATAGCGGCAGTGATGTGCTGGGCTGTGCCCTGAGTATGGACAAGCTGCGCAGCAAACAATTATTGCAGGGCGCCGGGCTGGCAACAGCCGCTTTTCGGGTCCTGCAGGGTCCGCAGGATTTCGCGGCAGCGATTGCCGAGCTGGGCCTGCCAATGATGATCAAGCCGGCCGCGGAAGGATCAAGCATTGGCCTGACGCGGGTTGACCACGCTGATCAGCTGCCGGCAGCGTATGCGACCGCCGCGAAATGCGAGTGTGAAGTTTTTGCCGAGCGCTGGCTGACGGGTCGCGAGTATACCGCCGCGATTTTGCAGGGGCAGGTGCTGCCGCTGGTGCGTATTGATGTGGCTGACGGTTTTTACGACTACCAGGCCAAATATTTTAGTGATGATACGAAATACATCTGCCCATGCGGCCTGGATGCGGAAGTCGAGCGCGACTACTCGGCGCTTTGCGCCCGCGCCTTCGCAGCTGTCGGTGGCCATGGCTGGGGTCGGGTAGATTTCATGCTTGACGAAAAGGGCCTGCCCTTGCTGCTGGAAGTCAATATGGTGCCGGGCATGACCGCGCACAGCCTGGTGCCGATGGCGGCCGCCCAGGCGGGTTTTGATTTCGACGAGCTGTGCTGGCGGGTGCTTGAAACAAGTTTTGGGCGGGGGCACTGATGGCTCGTCGCAAGAATCGAAAAACTACCATCGCCGCCAGGCTGCCGACGCTGCGTGTGCCGCAGATTAACTGGCACCGCCTTTGCACGCTGGGCGTGGCAGGGCTGGTGGTTGCGTCAGCCTACGTATCCACGGTCTGGCTGATGAATCGCCCCATTGAGTCCGTAGTCGTCAACGGCGCCTTCGAACGGGTTTCCACCATGCAGCTTGAAGAAGTAGTTGCAGAGCATGTGGGCTCGGGTTTCTTCAGCGTTGACCTTGGACAAATTCGCGATGCCGTGGTGGCAATTCCCTGGGTGGCCCGGGCCACGGTTCGGCGCCGCTGGCCGGCCCGTGTCGTGGTGACGGTGGCTGAAGAGATTCCCGCCGCATGCTGGGGCGAGCGCGGACTATTGAACATGCAGGGTGAACTTTTCGTGACGGACGCTACCCATCGCCCGGCCGAATTGCCGCGCTTGAGTGGTCCTGAAGGCAGCAACCAGCGGGTCGCCGCCTTGTATTTCGAGATTGAAGAACGGCTCCAACAGCGTGGTCTGACTGCGGTGAATATGCGTCTCGATGCACGCGGCGCCTGGAGTTTTCAGCTTAGCAACGGTGTCACGGTTCGGCTTGGAGACGATGCACTAGATCTGCGCCTGGGTCGGTTTTTCACAGCTTACGATGGCGTAATCAGCGCCCGGGCGGAACAAGTGGACTACATTGATATGCGTTATACCAACGGCTTCGCAGTGGGTTGGAAAGACAACACTGCGGCGGCGCAATCGGAAAGCGAAGGGGCTGAGCCGCGTGTCTAAAAAGGACGACAAGAACATTATTGTTGGGCTTGACATCGGTACGTCGAAAGTCGTCGCCATTGTCGGTGAGTTGCAGGAAGACGGTGAGCTGGAGGTCATCGGCTTCGGCATGCACCCGTCGCGCGGACTAAAAAAGGGTGTGGTGGTAAACATCGAGTCTACGGTTAATTCAATACAGCGTGCCGTCGAGGGCGCTGAGTTAATGGCGGCCTGTGAAATTAACTCGGTGTTTGCCGGTATCGCCGGCAGTCACGTGCGCAGTCTGAATTCTCACGGCATCGTCGCCATTCGTGATCGTGAGGTGGCTCGCGGTGATATGGATCGGGTCATAGATGCAGCGCGAGCGGTGGCGATCCCGGCGGATCAGCGCATCCTGCATGTGTTGCCTCAGGAATTTGTTATCGATGGTCAGGAAGGCATCCGAGAGCCTATCGGTATGTCGGGTGTGAGACTCGAGGCCAGGGTGCACATGGTGACCGGCGCCGCCAGCGCAGCGCAGAACATCATCAAATGCGTGCAGCGCTGCGGCCTGGAAGTCGAAGATATCGTCCTTGAGCAGTTAGCCTCAAGTTACGCCGTGCTGACCGAGGACGAGATGGAGCTGGGTGTCTGCCTGGTTGATATCGGCGGTGGTACCACCGACATCGCGGTGTTCAACGGTGGTGCGATTAAACATACGGCGGTAATACCCATCGCCGGTGATCAGGTCACCAATGACATTGCTATCTCGCTGCGTACGCCGACCCAGTACGCCGAAGAAATCAAGATCAAATACGCCTGCGCGCTGTCGCAGCTGGCCAATGCCGACGAAACCATCGAGGTGCCGAGTGTCGGCGATCGGCCGCCGCGCCGTCTGGCCAGGCATACCCTGGCCGAGGTGGTAGAGCCGCGTTACGAAGAGCTATTCGGTCTGATCCGCGACGAGCTTCGGCGCAGTGGATTCGAGGATATGGTCGCCGCCGGTGTGGTGATGACCGGCGGCAGCGCCAAGATGGAGGGTGCGGTGGAACTGGCCGAAGAGGTCTTTCATATGCCCGTTCGTCTGGGCAGTCCGCAGCATGTCAGGGGTTTGCTGGATGTGGTGCGCAATCCCATTCATGCCACCGGCGTTGGCTTGTTGCTGTTTGCTAAAAATGCCGCGGACAAGGGTGTTGAAGAGCACGTGATGGGCGGTGGAATTCGTGAGATCTGGGAGCGGATGCGAAGCTGGTTCCAGGGTAATTTTTAGGTATGCCTCTTTTGAGGTTGGTGTTGTTGTTGTGCGTAGTTGCTAGGAGAAAATTAGATGTTTGAGCTGATGGATGCATACAGCCAGAATGCAGTGATAAAGGTGCTGGGCGTGGGCGGCGGCGGTGGCAATGCCGTCAAGCACATGGTGACCACGGGTATTGAGGGTGTGGATTTTATTTGCGCGAATACTGATGCGCAGGCCCTCAAGAGTTCCAGTGTTCGCACCGCTTTGCAGATTGGCTGCAATATTACTAAGGGGCTTGGGGCCGGTGCTGACCCCGAGATTGGTCGTCAGGCGGCAATGGAAGATCGTGATCGAATCCTCGAGGTCATCGAGGGTGCTGACATGCTCTTTATTACTGCGGGTCTGGGCGGCGGAACCGGTACCGGGGCTGCGCCGGTAGTGGCCCAGGTGGCGCGCGAGTTGGGTATTCTGACGGTGGCCGTGGTGACCAAACCGTTTGGTATGGAAGGCAAGAAGCGCTTGCAGATTGCGGACCAGGGCATCGCTGATCTGGGCAAGTATGTTGATTCTTTGATCACCATACCGAACGAGAAGCTGCTGTCAGTGCTGGGTTCGCAAACGACACTTCTGGACGCGTTTAAGTCCGCCAACGAAGTGTTGCAGGGTGCCGTTCAGGGTATAGCCGAGCTGATTACCCGTCCGGGACTCATTAATGTGGACTTCGCTGATGTACGCACGGTGATGTCGGAAATGGGCATGGCCATGATGGGTTCAGGCAGTGCAGCCGGCGACGACCGGGCGCGCGAAGCGGCCGAGGCGGCCATCTCCAGTCCGTTGCTGGAAGACATAGACCTGGCTGGCGCCAAAGGCATCCTGGTCAACGTCACAGCTGGCATGGAGCTGTCCATCGGTGAATTCCAGCAGGTGGGCGAGACGGTCAAGCAGTGCGCATCCGACGATGCCACCGTGGTCGTGGGCACGGTAATCGATCCGGATATGAGCAACTCAATCCGTGTCACCGTGGTGGCAACGGGGCTGGGTCAGCCGATTCGCCCGCAAAAGCCCGAGATCTCGGTGGTTCAGGAGCCTTTGGTAGCACGTGCGGCGGCGGCTGGTGAACAGCCTAACTATCGGCAGTTCGAGCAACCGACCCAGATGCGTCAGCAGGCTGTGGGTGACAACCTCGCGGTGCCCGCTGAGCAGTCCTTCGATTTGCTTGATATCCCGGCATTTTTACGCCGCCAGGCTGACTGAGGGTTTAAGCTATGCGCTTTAATCTATTGCTAGATCGGAAGGGGGTGTGATAGCTTCTCGCCATTAGTTGTGTCGAAGTGCGAAAGTTCTTGAAGATTTCATTTTTTTCAAGAGCTTGTAAACACAAAGGGAGAAGGGACAGCAGCCTGTGACAGGCCCGGTTTGGGCAGGTCTACGCGTAAATCGTGCCGTGAAGCTTGGGCACGTTATAGGCAGGGCTGCTTCTATCCCACCCGATTATGATCAAACAACGAACCCTCAAAAACGTCATACGTGCCTCCGGGATCGGGCTGCACTCTGGCCGCAAGGTTTACATGACTTTGCGACCGGCAGCCGTGAACGTGGGCATTGTATTTCGTCGCGTCGACCTTGAGCCTCCGGCCGATATCAAAGCCGACGGTTTTCTGGTCGGTGAAACCATGCTTGGTACGACCCTGATTGATGGTCCGGTAAAAGTAGCCACGGTCGAACACCTGATGGCGGCATTGGCCGGGTTGGGAATCGACAACGCATACATTGATCTGACCGCGCCGGAAGTCCCTATCATGGACGGCAGTTCAGCACCCTTTGTGTTCCTGTTGCAGTCGGCAGGTATAGAAGAGCAGAACGCGCTTAAACGCTTTTTGCGAATCACCAAGACGGTCCGCGTGGAAGACGGTGACAAATGGGCTGAGTGCAAACCTTACCCCGGTCTGAAGGTGAACTTTCATATTGACTTTGAACACCCGGTGTTCAAGAAGCATCTGCAAAGCGCGAGCATGGACTTTTCGACGACTTCGTTTCTCAAGGAAATCAGCCGAGCGAGAACCTTCGGATTTTTGCGCGATATTGAGGCGCTGCGGGCTCGTAATCTGACCCTGGGTGGCAGCATGGACAATGCCATCGTGTTGAACGATTACCGGGTGTTGAATGAGGACGGATTGCGTTACGAGGATGAGTTCGTCAAACACAAAATTCTCGACGCGATCGGTGACTTATACCTGATGGGTCACAGCCTGTTGGGCGAATTCACAGGCTACAAGTCTGGTCACGCTATGAACAATGCGCTGGTCCGGGCTGTCATCGAAGACGAAGCAGCCTGGGATATCGTTACTTTCGAAGATTCTACGCAGGCGCCCGTTTCTTATTCGGCGCCGCTGTTGGCAAGATAGCCGAGTCGCTGGCGGCAGTCGCCATTTCGCCAGGCTAACCTGCGCTGGTGACCCTTATCTTCGCGTGAGTTGCCTCGGGGTGCTGTTTCCGGCACAGGCTCAATAACAAGCCCGATTCAAAGCGCAATCTTGCTGCCCATTCTGGCGCGTCCGTCAGCACGACCAGGCAGCCATCCGTATGTATATTTGCCGCCACAATGTGGGCAGCCAGTTCTTCTGTCAGGCCTCTGCGCAAAAATTCGGCCAGGGCCAGGCGCTTTTCCGCTCTGGCCGCCAGGTCCTGCAGGGGCGATCCAGCACCGGAAACAATTTCAGACAATGACTTGGGCTGCTTAGTTGACATAATTTCTAGGAAAAAGCCTCTGACTTTGGAACCAGTTCCTTGTGTTGCATGGTGGCAATCGGCATAGTTTATCTTGATTTTAAGAGCAAACCCGCCGAAAGGTGGGGACGCAAAGCCACCGGTCTACGGACGCAGATCTACGATAGCGGGGTTGCAGAATGTTGCTGCGGAGGATTTCTGACGCCGTGTTGCGGGACCCGGCGCATGCAGAGCGGGCCTGTGGGTCACGCAAAATCTGCGTTTCGGCCTGTAACGAAGAACACGGCATAAGGGCATATCCATGAATATCATCGTGTTTGGTCGCGGGGGCCGTTCCCGTAATTTGAACCTGTCCGGCACGTTCGGGATATTTCTTTTTGGTTTTGTAATGCTGGTAGCTGGCTTCGGCTTCGGCTCCGGCTTCCTGGTCGGCGATCTAACAGCCGATGCCGCGCCAGTAGATGAGCTCAATCAGCTAAGCGAAACTCTCGCTGAACAACAAAAACAATTTGCTGCCTTAAACGGCGCTGCGCGCGAAGAAATGGATGCGATGGCCATCCGTGTCGGCGAATTGAATGCCAATGTATTCCGGCTTAACGCCCTGGGTCGCCGACTCACGGATATGGCGGATCTGGAAAAGGGCGAGTTCGATTTCGACAATGTGCCGGCCTACGGTGGTCCTGAAGAATTGGCGGTATCGGCTACCGGTGACCAGGTGGTCGGACTGGTGGCCGACATTGATTCTCTCGGCACGCAGCTGCGTGACCAGGAACAGCAGCTGCGAGTTCTTGAAGGCTTGTTGCTGAATCGAAAGCTGTATCAGCGCGTCTACCCCAAGGGTCGCCCGGTCAAATCTGGCTGGATGTCGAGTACCTTTGGGCGTCGCACCGACCCCTTCACCGGCAAATCAGCGACCCACCGTGGGGTAGATTTCGCCGGTAAGGCCGGCAGCGAGATTGTTGCAGTCGGCGCCGGTGTGGTGACCTGGGCGGGCGACCGCTACGGCTATGGTCAGATGATCGAGATTAATCACGGCAACGGCTATGTGACCCGCTACGCGCATAACCAGGAAAACTTTGTTGCTGTTGGCGACTACGTGCAACCCGGTCAGACCATTGGCTTGATGGGTTCCACGGGCCGCGCGACTGGCCCCAACCTGCACTTTGAAGTGTGGCACCTGGGCCGTCCGGTAGACCCCGTCAGGCATATTCGCCAGACCAGCTGATCTGTCCCCCGACGGCTTTGGCGGCCGTCCTGGCCGCCTGGCTCGCAATCCGGCCTCCTCTGGGTCCAATTCCTGCTGAGACACCGTAGAATAACGGGCTTTGTTGTTGGCGCGGCTTTCGGGTCGGGCCCCTAGTGCGATGGGAGATAGTGGGTTTTGGCCAAATTTCTGACCAAACTCTTCGGCAGCCGCAATCAGCGCCTGGTCAAGGGCTACGGCAAGTTGGTGGCGCGCATCAACGCCATGGAAGAAGAGTTGCAGGCACTCAGCGATGGCGAGCTACGTGATCGCGCTATGGCGATCCGCGAGCAGCTGGCTGGCGGCGCCGAACTGGATACATTCATTCCGGAAGTCTTTGCGCTAGTGCGTGAAGCCTCTCAGCGAACGCTGGGCTTACGACATTTCGATGTGCAGCTGATGGGCGGTATGACACTGCATCAGGGCAAGATTGCCGAGATGCGCACCGGTGAGGGTAAGACCCTGGTTGCGACGCTGCCTGCCTCCCTGAACGCGCTGACCGGCAAGGGCGTGCATATCGTAACCGTCAATGACTACCTGGCGCAGCGAGATGCTGCCTGGATGGCGCCGGTGTATGAATTCCTTGGTCTGCGGGTTGGCGTGATCCGCAGCGGCCAGACACCGGCAGAGAAGCGCGAGGCCTATGCGGCCGACATTACCTACGGCACCAATAACGAATTTGGTTTTGACTACCTGCGCGATAATCTCGCCTTGCATCAGCCGGACCAGATGCAGCGGCAGTTAAATTTTGCCGTGGTCGATGAGGTGGATTCCATTCTCATTGATGAGGCACGCACACCGCTGATTATTTCTGGTCCGTCCGATGAGTTGTCAGAACTCTATGTGTCTATCAACAAGCTGATTCCGCAGCTCACACAGCAGAAAGAGGAAGACGGTCCGGGCGAATTCAGTGTCGATGAGAAAGGTAAGCAAGCCTATCTGACCGAGGACGGCCATCAACGCGTCGAAGAATTGATGCTCGGACATGGTCTGCTGCAAGCTGGCGAGAGCCTCTACGACGCCGCCAATATTCGCCTGGTGCATCATTTGACCGCTGCTATGCGTGCCCACGCACTGTTCAAACGTGACGTTGACTATGTCGTCAACGATGGCGAAATTGTGATTGTTGACGAATTCACCGGCCGCACCATGCCCGGGCGACGTTGGTCCGATGGACTGCACCAGGCCATCGAAGCCAAGGAAGGCGTGCGGGTTAAGGAAGAAAATCAGACCGTCGCTTCGATCACTTTCCAGAACTATTTTCGACTTTACGAAAAACTGTCCGGAATGACGGGTACTGCAGACACCGAGGCCTTTGAGTTTCAGCAGATTTACGGACTTGAAGTCGTGGTAATCCCCACTCATCGGGATATGGTTCGCGATGACCAGCCCGACCTGGTCTATCTCAACCAGAAAGATAAGTTCGAAGCCATTATTGAGGATATTAAGGATTGCCGGGAACGCCAGCAGCCGGTGCTGGTGGGCACAACCTCCATTGAAACGTCCGAGTTCCTGTCCGCCGCGCTCAAAAAAGCCGCGGTAAAGCATGAGGTGCTGAACGCCAAGCAGCATGAACGTGAGGCGCAGATCGTTATTGACGCAGGTCGCCCCGGCAGCGTCACCATCGCAACCAATATGGCCGGCCGAGGCACGGATATCGTGTTAGGCGGAAATCTTGAGGCCGAACTGCTAGCCCTCGGTGAAGATACCGGCGAAAACGATCTGCTAAATCACCGTGAGGAATGGGCGCAACGTCACCAGCAAGTGCTGGACGCGGGTGGTCTGCGCATTATCGGCACCGAAAGACATGAATCCCGGCGCATCGATAATCAGCTAAGCGGGTCGTGCAGGCCGCCAGGGCGACCCGGGCTCCAGTCGCTTCTACCTGTCGATGGAAGACAATTTGATGCGCATATTCGGTGATCCCGAGCGCACTAAGAACTTGTTGACCCGCGTCGGCATGCGCGAAGGCGAGGCGATCGAGAGCCCGTTGCTCACGCGTCAGATTGAGCGGGCGCAACGCAAGGTTGAAGCACATAACTTTGATGCGCGTAAAGCCTTGCTCGAATACGACGATGTGGCCAATGATCAGCGTCGCGTGATTTATCAGCAGCGCAACGAACTCATGGCGTCCGAGGATATTTCTGACGCCATTGCGGGAATTCGGGCGGAAGTGGTCGGCGGCGTGGTCGCTGATCATATCGATCCCGCTACCACTGCCGAAGAATGGGATCTTTCCGGTCTGGAGTTGGCCTTACGCACGGAGTTTGGCGCCGATCTTGACCTTCAGCGTTGGCTCAACCAGGCAGAAGCTGCCGACCTGGAGACATTCAATGCCTATCTGGTCGAAGAAATAGACCAGCGCTACGAAGAGAAAGTTAAAAATATTGGCGCTGAAATTATGCGCGAATTCGAGAAGGTCGTGATGCTCAACCAGCTGGATATGCACTGGAAGGAGCACCTGGCTGGTCTCGACTATTTACGCCAGGGTATTCATCTGCGCGGTTATGCGCAGAAGAACCCGAAGCAGGAATATAAACGCGAAGCTTTTGAAATGTTCAGTGCGATGCTGGACCAGGTCAAGCACGGTGTGGCAAGTATTCTGTCCAGGGCGCAACTGCAGAGCCAGGAAGATGTTGCTGCCGTAGAAAAGCGTCGTCCGGCCGGCAAGATCGAAGCGCGCCATGCCGATGCCCCGTCAGCCATTGCCGCAGCGCCGGCGCCGGCCGCCGCTGCGGGTAGCGCCAGCCCTGCAGGGCAGGCCCGCGGAGTGCCGCCGCCACCACCACCGCAGGCCAGTGACGATTCGCCGACACCGTTTGTGCGCGGCGAACGCAAAGTAGGTCGCAATGAGGCCTGTCCCTGCGGTTCTGGCAAGAAGTTCAAGCACTGCCACGGCCGCATTGCCTAGCCGGTAAGGCCTGAACATGCGCGAGGAAATCGTCGTTGCTGCGGGTGTTATCGAAGCCTCTGATGGCACGGTACTGATCGCCCGTCGGCCTGAAGACAAGCATGCCGGCGGCTTCTGGGAGTTTCCTGGTGGCAAGGTCCGTGACGGAGAATCTGCTCGGGCCGCCCTGGATAGAGAGCTCGAGGAAGAACTGGGGATATCTGTCCTCAAGGCCGCGCCGTTAATCGGGTATCGGCATACCTATCCCGAGCGTGACGTGGTTTTGCGGGTGTTTCGCGTGCATCGTTATGTGGGCGAACCGAGCGGCCTGGAAGGTCAGCCGATACGCTGGGTGGCTGCGGAAGAATTACATAACAGTAATTTGTTGCCGGCCGATGCGCCGATTATCGAGGCCTTGCTGCTTAGCAGAGCTGCAGTTCGAAGCTAACGTCCTCATCCACCTGTACCGCGCGCGTCGCCACATCAGACCAATGCATGAAACGCACTGAAAAGCGGTGCTGGCTGGCGCTGATTTCCGGGTAGATAGTGGTATCGTCCGGTAGCAATACGCGCAACATATTGCAGTGCGTATCGCGGCCCAGGCTATGCTGGAAGAAACCATTCGTGGCCACATGGTTGCTGCTGCCACTGCCGGCGCGCATCAGCCAGAGCAGTTCCGCCAGACCCTCACACAGCGGTTGCAAGCCGCCCAGCCAATGTTCCACATCGCTTTTTCGACGGGCCTCGGGCTGACGCAGCCAATGGGTGTAGTCAGGAAGATCGAACTCGCAGGTGCCTCCGGGAATGGCGCTGCGATGCTTGATGGCATTGAGAAACTCGTTTTCGCGAAGCAGCATCAAGTACTGTGGTGCAACCTGGGACAGCACCTGGCGATGCTGACGCAAATTACGCAGGATTCCTTCAAGGCGACGACCATCTACCTGCGGGCGGTTTTGAAGCTGATCAAAGGTCGTCAGCTGGCGCTCCAGTTCTTTTAGTACGTCGCTGCGGACATCGCCGCGGGTCAGTATGGCGATAATATCCAGCATGCTGGTAATCGTCGCGCGGCTATCCCAGGGCGAACTCTGATCGAGGTGGTAACGCAGCTGACGATAGAGAAACTCAAGGCGCAGAAAGGTTCTCAGCCGCTCATTTAGCGGCTGTTCGTAAACCATGTCGGGCACCTGGTCAGCAGACCTCGGCTTTGGCTCAGCGTCTGGATTCATGCGCCGGCGAGCCCGTGATTGTCGGCGTGGATCATGCGTCTATTCTGCGCTACCGGGGGGCGACCCCGCAATGACCCGCAAACCGTGTCCTATTTGCTGCTGGCGGCGATGGCCAGGTAGCGCCGGTGAAGTTTCTCCACCTGATGCCGCGTGCTGGCGATATCGCCACTGTTATCGATAATGTCATCGGCGACCTTGAGACGCTCGCTACGCGGCAGCTGAGCGGCAATCATGCGCGCTGCCTGGCGCGGGTTTTCAGCGTCACGTGCCAGCAGTCGCTCGAGTTGCAGCGGCTCGGGGCAATCTACGACCAACACCCTGTCTACCAGGGCAGTAAAGTCTGTTTCCACCAGCAGCGGCACCACCAGTAGTTGATAGCTGCCGCCGGCGCTCTGCGCCTGTTCCAGGCTGCGAGCGCGAATAACCGGATGCAGAATCGCCTCAAGCGCAGCGCGTTCGACGTCATCGGTGAAAATCAGTTCGCGCAGCCGTCGCCGGTCGAGTCTGCCATCCGGCTGCAGAATGTCCGGGCCGAATCTTTCTACGATTGCTGCCAGGGCCGGCTGGCCAGGTTCGACGACTTCGCGTGCTACCTGGTCCGTATCAATCACCGGCACGCCCAGATCAGCAAACAGCCCGGCCACCAGGCTCTTACCGCTGGCGATCCCGCCGGTCAGGCCAACCCGGAATCCCGGCGACCTGTGGTCCATCTCAAAGCCCCGAGATCTGGAGGTAGCGCTCTACCAGTGGTTCGCCCCATAGCAGCGCAACAAAACCCGCGGCGGCCAGGAACGGTCCGAATGGAATGGGTAACTGGCGATCGCGCCCGCGCAACAGGATCATGGTGATTCCGGTAATTGCGCCGACCAGCGCCGACAGCAGAATTATCGGGAACAGCATTTGCCAGCCCAGCCAGGCGCCGAGGGCGGCAAATAGTTTGAAATCGCCGTAGCCCATGCCTTCCTTGCCGGTGACCAGGCGAAACAGGTGATAGACGGTCCACAAACTCAGGTAGCCGCCGATAGCGCCAATCACCGCATCCGACAGACTGGTAAAGCCTTCAGGGGCAGGGAACAACAATGCAAACCCCAGCCCCAGCCATAGCAGTGGCAGGGTAATGACGTCCGGCAGCAGTTGTGTATCCAGGTCGATCATGGTCAATCCGACCAGAGCCCAGGTCAGGGCCAAGGCGCCGAAAGCCTGTACGCCAAAGCCGAAATGCCAGGCCACCAGGCCGGAAAGCAGACCGGTGGTGAGTTCAACGATCGGATAACGCCAGGAAATTTTCTCGCCACACTCTCCGCATCGTCCGCGTAACAAGACAAAGCTGAGCAGGGGAATATTCTGCCAGGCCTTGATGGTTGTCTTGCAGTTGGGACAGGCGGAACGCGGTTCAACCAGGTTGAAAGGCGTTTCGGCTTCATCGACGGGTAGTTGCACACCTTCGGCGGTCAGCACTTCCCGGCTTTGGCTGCGCCATTCACGCTGCAGCATGATGGGCAATCGATAAATAACGACATTCAGGAAGCTGCCGATGACCAGGCCGAACAGTGTCGCCAGGCCAATAAACAGCCAAGGCGCAATCAGGAAAATTTTCGGGTTGATCAGACCACTGCACCCATCTTGAAGATAGGCAGGTACATGGCCACCACCAGGCCGCCGACCAGCACGCCAAGGATCGCCATGATCAGGGGCTCCAGCAGGCTGGACATGCTGTCCACGGCGTTGTCCACATCTTCTTCGTAGAAGTCGGCCACCTTGGCAGACATCTCATCAAGGGAGCCGGACTCCTCGCCGACCGCAATCATCTGGATCACCATGTTCGGGAACAGCTCAGTGTTATACATGGCACGCTGCAGTCGCTGGCCCGTTGAGACTTCGTCACGCATCTCAAACACGGCTTTTTCGTAGACCACGTTACCGCAAGCGCCGGCAACGGAGTCCAGGGCCTCGACCAGCGGGACGCCGGCACTGAACATGGTGGACAAAGTGCGGGCGAAACGCGCAATGGAGGCTTTGGTCAGAATCGAGCCGATAATAGGCATTTTCAACGCGATTTTGTCCTGAATTTCACGCATCCGCCGGGAGCGTTTTTTCAGCCACAGGTAGCCTACGACAAACCCGATTATGCCGCCCAGGACCAGCCAGCCCTGGCTACGCATAAATTCAGACAGACTGATTACCACGCGCGTAAAGGCCGGCAGGTCAGCGCCGAAGCCCTGGAACAGATTCTCGAACTCGGGAATAACAAAAATCAGCAGGATGGTTGTCACCACCAGCGCGACGACCAAAACCGCCGCCGGATAGAACAGGGCCTTCTTGATCTTTTTCTTGATGGCCTCGGTTTTTTCCTTGTAGGTGGCGATCTTGTCGAGCAAAGTCTCCAGTGCACCCGCCTGTTCCCCGGCTTCCACCAGGTTCACAAACAGATCATCGAAATGTAAAGGATGTTTGGCCAATGCTTCCGCGAGCGCCGTACCGCCTTCCACGTCGCCTTTTACTGCCAGGATCAGCTCCGCCATGGCAGGGTTTTCGTGCCCGGAACCAACAATCTCGAAAGCCTGCACCAGGGGTATACCGGCAGACAGCATGGTCGCAAGCTGGCGGCTGAAGATAGCAATATCTGCTGCCGTGACCGTGCCCTTGGACTGAAACAAACTCGACTGCTTGCGCACCCGTATCGGCGCCACGCCCTGGCGGCGCAATTCAGCACGTACTGCCGCCTCGTCAGCTGCAATGGTTTTGCCTTTAACCCGTTTGCCACGGGAATCTGTGCCTTCCCAGCTAAAGGGACTTTGTTTGACTGCTATTTCGGCCATGGGTCTTTAATCCGTTGTTGCCCATCCCGGTGAATCCTGCCCGCGCCCATCGCCGGCCGACCATACCCGGACACTAATCAATCGTAACTCGGTTGATCTCTTCGAGGCTGGTAACCCCGTCCTTGACTTTCTGCAATGCGGAACGGCGTAAATCCCAGACGCCTTCCTTCTCGGCCTGTTCGGCAATCTGCGGCGCATTGCCGCCTTCCAGAATAATGCGCGCGATGGTTTCTGTTACCGGCATTACCTGGTAAATACCGATGCGCCCTTTGTAGCCCTCATTGCACTGCTTGCATCCGGTGGGTCCATATATGCGCAGACCGGCTTGAACCTCATCCTGCTGGAAGCCTTCCCGTAGCAAAGCCTCTTCGGGAACATCCCGCAGTTCCTTGCAGTTTTCGCACAGTCGCCGGGCCAGGCGCTGAGCAATAATCAGCGTTACCGAGGTCGCGATGGCATAAGGCTTGACCCCCATATCCACCAGGCGAGACAAAGTCCGCGGCGCGTCATTGGTATGCAGCGTGGATAGAACCAGGTGACCGGTCTGGGCTGCCTTGATGGCAATCTCCGCGGTCTCCAGGTCACGAATCTCACCCACCATGATGACGTCGGGATCCTGGCGCAGGAATGCTTTCAGTGAAGAGGCGAAAGTCAGGCCGACTTTGGTATTCACGTTGACCTGGTTGATGCCTGGCAGGTTGATTTCCGCCGGATCTTCGGCCGTGGAGATATTGCGATCCACGGTATTCAGAATGTTCAGGCCTGTGTACAGCGAAACAGTCTTACCGCTACCTGTAGGTCCGGTCACCAGGATCATGCCGTAGGGCTTGTTAAGTGCGGTGGTATACAGGTCTCTCTGAAAGCCCTCGTAACCGAGCGCGTCAATGCCCAGCTTGGCACTGCTCGGATCGAGAATACGCATGACAATTTTTTCGCCGAACAAGGTCGGGCAACTGTTCACACGAAAGTCGATGGCGCGGTTTTTCGACAGGCGCATCTTGATGCGGCCATCCTGGGGCATGCGCCGTTCGGCGATATCCAGACGCGCCATAACTTTTAGTCGTGCACAAACTTTTGGTGCCAGCGCAATGGGTGGCGCCGCGACCTGGCTCAACACGCCATCGAGTCGTGTGCGCACGCGAAAGATCTTTTCGTAGGGTTCGAAGTGAATGTCCGAGGCACCGCGCTTGATGGCGTCGAGCATGATTTTGTTTACGAAGCGCACCACCGGTGCGTCATCAACTTCGCTGGCTGTAACTTCGTCGGCGAGCTCGTCATCACCGCCACTGATGTCCAGACCCTCGAGGTCAAAGTCGTCGTCGTCGAAGTTCGACATGGAGGTGTCGACAGCTTCCAGCGAGCGATTAACGATTTCATCGAGTTTGTCCTGCTCGACCACCACCGGATCGATGCGAAAGCCGGTCTGAAATTTAATTTCGTCAACGGCCTGCAGATTGGTGGGATCGGCAACACCGAGGAACATGCGCTGGCCGCGGCGCACCAGCGGCAGCACACGATGCTTGGTCAGCAGTTTCTGGTCGACGGACTTGATGACATCCAGATCAACGTCGAGCACGCTGATATCTAGCAGCGGGACACCAAACTCATGCGAGGCTGCGATGGCGATCTTGCGCGGATCGGCCAGTTCCTTATCAACCAGGAAGCTCACCAGGCTCTTGCGCTCGGCGCGTGCGTCTTCGATCGCCTGCAGGCAGGCATCCTCGGCGAGAATGCCATCCTGGACGAGCCGGCGCGGCAGGCCGGTCAGTGGTGCGGCGGTAGCAGAGACAGCCATGAATTCCCCGTTCCCTTTGGAAATCCTCAATTAATCAGACGCATAGCGCCTATAATGTGACATAGTCTGACCAAAGAACCGCGCCCGTGCAACCGCCCGATGCCGGTTTCTTGACGGGTTTCACGTCGGCCGCTGAAGCGGCATAAAAAAAGGGGCCCGAAGGCCCCTTTTTCCCGGACTTGAGAGTCCTTTGGCTGCTATTAGCCGCCGGTGCGACAGTTCGAAGGCAGGTACTGCTCTTCGATGTTGCCGGAACCGGTGTCGGCGCCCATGGCGTTGGTGTTCGCGGGCTGCTGACCATAGCCACACTGCCAGGCAACACTGCTGTCACCGGTCAGATACGGGGTCAAAACCAGCGTGTCATTGGTGATCAGGTTGTGCGCGTCGTTGCCGTAAGTAATAACGACGTTCGACGAAGCATCAACATCCACGGACAGCACATACTTACCGGAGGTGTTGAGCGGGTCGCCGTCCATGCCGGCTGTGGCGCGGCTGACCGGGGCAACGCCACGAGCCTGCCAGGTCTCGGCCACAGCGGCTTTAGCGGCAGCAGCCAGCGACAAACCTTCCGATACCTGGGCACGGATGGTGTAGTCCTGGTAGGCCGGGATAGCGATGGCGGCCAGAATACCGATGATCGCAACCACGATCATAAGTTCGATGAGCGTAAAGCCCTGTTGTACCTTCTTCATGCGTAACACTCCCTCTAGAGTCTTAAAAAATTAATCGTTCACGGCGTAGATGCCTGCCTGGATAGAAGCAATTTGCGTGCCAGCTGTCAGCTGGTTTTCTATAAGTAATTGTTTTATAAGGATAAAATAGATTAATCGCCGCTGTGTCGTGGACTTGGCAAAACATAATGAAGGTCTGCCATGACGGGCAAGTGACGTATAAGGTCAGAATGTGACCTTCTGCGTCACCTGTCTCAGTCCATGCCCAGTTTTTGCATGCGGTAACGCAACGCCCGCAGCGTCAGGCCGAGGCGTTTGGCGGCCTGTGTCTTGTTATAGCGGGTTTCTTCCAGCGCCTTGCTGATCGCGTCGCGCTGCACTGATTCCAGCTGGTCGCCGAGATCTGCGCCTGTTGAGACCTCATCCGTAGTGCTGCACCAGGATGTCGTCAGCGCGGATCTGGCCGTCTTCGCACAGCGCGATGGCGCGTTCCAGGATGTTTTCCAGTTCGCGCACATTGCCGGGATAGTGATAGCCGGCCAGCTTGCTGCGTGCCTCGCCATCCAGACTCGGTACCGTTTGCTGCATCTCGAGGGCCAGGCGTTCGAGAATATGCTCGCTAAGCAGATTCACATCATCGCCACGCTCGCGCAGTGGCGGCACGCCCAGTTCGATGACATTGATGCGATAAAACAAGTCCTCGCGAAACTGGCCGGCATTAACCAGGCTGCGCAGATCTCGATGCGTGGCGCTTAGAATTCGCACGTCAATGGGTTGTTCGACGGTGTCGCCGACGATGCGTACCGACTTCTCCTGAATCACTCGCAGCAGTTTCACCTGCATGGGCAAGGGTAATTCGGCGATCTCGTCCAAAAACAAGGTGCCACCTTCGGCGCTCTGAAACAGTCCCGCCTTGTCGGCGACGGCACCGGTAAACGAGCCTTTCAGGTGGCCGAAGAATTCGCTCTCCATCAATTCGCTTGGGATCGCACCACAGTTAACCGGCACGAATGGGCCTTCGGCGCGAGCGCCTTGCGCATGAATCATGCGTGCGACCAGTTCCTTGCCGGTACCGGATTCGCCGGTGATATGAACCGGCGCCTGACTGCGCGCAACCCGATCGATCATACGTCGCAGTTCGACCATCGGTGCTGACTCGCCCAGCAGTTGGCCGCGACCGTTGCTGGATTCTGCGCCAGGCAATTTCAGGGCTGTGGCAACGAGCTTGCGCAGGTCCTGCAGGTCCAGCGGCTTGGAAATAAAATCAAAGGCACCGAGCTTTAAGGCGCGCACTGCTGTTTCCACGTTGCCGTGCGCGGTAATTACCGCGCAGGGCGTGCGCAGGCCCTTACTCTGCATCCACTCCAGCAGCTCCAGGCCGTCACCATCGGGCAGGCGCATGTCGGTGAGACAAAGTTGATAGTCACGCTGCGTAAGTCTCTCCCTGGCGCTGCCTACATCGCCGCAAGTGTCAGCGTCGATGTCCATACGGTCCAGGGTGATCGCCAGCAGCTCGCAAATATCCGGCTCATCGTCTACCACCAGTGCCTGTGGGCGAGTCATCCGCGTTGTCCCCAGCGGGCCGGATCGGCGAACACGATGCGAAATCGGCTGCCGCCGCCATCGCGCTGTTCATAGACCAGCGAAGCACGATTGCACTCGCAGAGCTCGCGCGAGATAAACAGGCCTAGCCCGGTGCCGCCGTTGGGCCCGGTCGCGAACGGCTCAAACAAGCGCTCGCGCATCTCGCTATCGATACCCGGGCCGCGATCTGCGACCTCAAGAAACGGCCTTCTGCTGCCGGTCATGCGCCCGTAGCTAATCTCGACACAAATGCCCCCGGCGGCTTCGCTGGCGTACTTGAGGGCATTCTCGCAGAGGTTCCAGCACACCTGGTGCAGATGGCTGGGGTCCATGCGCACAGCGAAAGATTCGTCGTTGGTCTCAATGCGGACCTGACCCTCATGGAGTTCCAGGGTCGAACAAAACTCACGAACGAAATCGCTGGTCCATTGATTCAGGCGAATGGACTCTGCTCGCGTACGATCGCGACGTGATAGCTGCATGACGTTTTCAACAATCTCGCTGACGCGACGCGAGTTGACATTAATAATGTCCAACAGGCGTTGCTCACCGGCACCAATGGCCGGCGATTCCTGCAGCAGCTGACCGGCATGGCTGAGCGCTCCGACCGGGTTGCGAATTTCATGAGCGATGCTGGCGCTGAGGCGGCCGAGTGCGACTAACTTGGTCTGGCGAACTTTCTCTGCCAACAGACTCGAGTCTTCCAGGAACATCAGCAAGGCGCCGCTTCGATTGTCTTCCAGCGGTGCGAAATAAGTGCTGATGCGTGCCGAGTGCGAGGCAGACGGAAATCCCAGGGTGGAGTCGGGGCCCGCTTCGCCGCGACGCCAGTTGTCCAGCACGCGTTGCAGGTCCGGCGATAGCTCGCGCAGGATGGTGCCCGGATCCCGGTTGCTGGCGCCCAGTAATTCTGCGGCCGATTGGTTGATCAGCCGGACCCGGTCGTCGGCATCAACAACCACAATGCTTTCACGCAGGTTCTGGATCACATAGTCATTCAGCTGGGCGAGGTTGGCGAGATCTATGCCGCGCTGACGCGCCAGGGCTTCACTCTCCTGAAGACGCCTGGCCAGCGGGCTGGCCGTGGCGGCAATTACAAAGATAATCGCGCCCAGCACGCCGGCGGGAATAAATGCGCTGGCGCCGGACAGGCCCAGGGAGGCCGACAGGGCTTGCTCACCGAGGACTGCCAGCGCGCCCATGGCTGCTGCCAGCAATGCCTGTTCGCTCTTAAGGCTAAGACTGGCAGCGCCGATCAGCACTACCAGCAGGCCGCCGATGCCGCTGGATATGCCACCACCCGTATGCATTAACAAGGTCACGGCAACGATGTCCACCAGCAAGCGCACGGGTGCCAGCCGTTCGTCGACGCTGGCGCTGACCCACGGCAGCGCCAGGCAGCCGGCCGCGAAGGCCGCATAGGCCAGGCAGATGATTACAAACCAGTCGGGAAAGCGGGCAGCCAGCAGGGGTGGCTCGCGATTGATCAGGGCCAGGCCCAGCAGGCCGAGAGCTACCAGCAGACGGAATACCCCCACCAGGCGCTGAATGCGCCGGGCGGTCAGGTCGGCCAGTGTTCTTTCGGCTACCGCAGGTGGGTTGCCAAGTTGCTGACTGAGAGATTTTTGGGCAATCGCCATGAATGACAGCGCGCGGGTCCCGCCAAGGTTGCCATATTATGTCCGATCCGCCGCCTCGCCGTGTGCGCCAGTTCGCAAAATCTCCCGGCCCTGCGCGCGATGCCGGCGGTTTTATTGGCTCGTCGATTGCCGCACAATACGCGCTCCCGGCGGGCCACTGTCCGCGCACTGGACGTATTCAGCCAACATGAATCTTCACGAATATCAGGCCAAACAGTTGTTCGCCCGTTACGCGGTCCCCGTCACCCAGGGTGAAGTTGCCAATACGCCTGCCGAGGCAGAAGCCGCGGCTGGTCGGCTCGGCGGTGAGCTCTGGGTGGTCAAGGCCCAGGTGCATGCGGGCGGGCGTGGCAAGGCAGGGGGCGTCAAACTGGCGCGTAGCCGTCAGGAAGTCCGCGCCGCTGCGGAAGCGATGCTGGGCCAACGGCTGGTTACCAAGCAAACGGTTGCTGAAGGGCTGCCTATCAACCAGGTGTTTGTCGAATCAGGCAGTGATATCGAGCGCGAGCTTTACCTGAGCATGGTCGTCGACCGCGGTGCAGAGCGTATCGCCTTCATCGCCTCGGCCGCAGGTGGCATGGATATCGAAGAAGTTGCCGCGAATACCCCGGAGCAGATTCTCACCGTGATTGTGCATCCGGCTGCGGGTCTGCAGGATTTTCAGGCTCGCCAACTGGGTTTTGGCCTGGGCCTGAACAAAGTCCAGGTCAAGCAGTTCATCGGCATCGCGCGTAACCTGTATCGACTGTTCCACGAGTCTGACGCCAGCCTGATCGAGGTCAATCCGCTGATCGTCCGAAAATCGGGCGAACTGCTGGCACTGGATGCCAAGATCAATATTGAAGACAACGCCCTGTTCCGGCAGTCGGAACTGCAGGCTATGCGCGACCCTTCCCAGGAAGACGAGATGGAGCGCAGTGCTGCTGAGCATGACCTGAACTACGTTTCTCTGGACGGAAATATTGCCTGCATGGTCAACGGTGCGGGCCTGGCTATGGCCACCATGGACCTGATCAAGTTGCACGGCGGTGAGCCCGCGAATTTTCTCGATGTGGGTGGTGGCGCCACACCTGATCGAGTGGCGGCAGCCTTCAAGTTGATTCTTTCCAATCCTTCGGTGGAAGCGATTCTGGTGAATATTTTCGGCGGCATCGTGCGCTGCGACCTGATTGCCGAGGGCATCATTCAGGCGGTGCGCGAAATCGATGTAAAGGTACCGGTGGTGGTGCGCCTGGAAGGCACCAACGTCGACAAGGGCAAGGCGCTGCTGGCTGACAGCGGCCTGGCTATCATCGCCGCAGAAGATCTGACTGACGCGGCCCTGAAAGCCGTTGCGTCAGTCTAGTCGCGCGGCCCAGGCCTTACCGCGCGGCTTGCTGCGCATTCACTATTCAGACGAACAAGGTCCAATATGAGCATCCTCGTTAACAAGGACTCCAAAATAATCTGCCAGGGTTTGACCGGGCGGCAGGGCTCTTTTCATGCCGAGCAGTGCCTGGAATACGGCAGTCAGATTGTGGCCGGGGTAACGCCGGGCCGCGGCGGCGAGACCCACCTGGGCTTGCCGGTTTTCGACACCATGCCGGAAGCCGTTGCTGCAACAGGGCGCCGAGGTCAGCGTGATTTTTGTACCGGCGCCGGGTGCTGCTGACGCGGTGGTGGCGGCAGCCGACGCCGGTGTAAAGCTGGTGGTATGCATTACCGAAGGCATTCCGGTGCTCGATATGGTCAAGGTCAAAGCGGTGCTAAATGACTATGACTGTCGACTGATCGGACCGAATTGCCCGGGGATTATCACGCCGGGTGAATGCAAGATCGGCATCATGCCCGGGTTTATTCATCAGCCCGGTCGAGTCGGGGTGATTTCGCGCTCCGGCACGCTCACCTACGAAGCGGTTTATCAGACCACCAGCAACGGCCTGGGTCAGACCACTTGTGTCGGTATTGGCGGCGATCCGATTCGCGGTATGAATTTCATCGATTGCCTGGAATTGTTCGAACAGGATCCGGCTACCGAAGGCATTATCATGGTCGGCGAAATTGGTGGCAGTGATGAAGAAGCTGCCGCGCGCTATATCAAGGATCATGTCAGCAAGCCCGTGGTCGCCTATATTGCCGGCGTAACTGCACCGGCCGGTAAACGCATGGGCCATGCCGGTGCAATCATTTCGGGTGGCGAAGGCACGGCTGAAGCCAAGTACGCGGCACTGGACGACGCCGGCGTTAGCACGGTGCGTTCGCCGGCTGACCTGGGCAGCGCCATGGCCGGTTTGCTCTGAGTTCTGCTGCCGAAGGTCAATCTCCTTTGAAGGCGCGCGCCGCGTTCCGGCCGCTGCCCCGGGGCTGAAAAGATGCTGCGAATAGCTCTGGCTCAGTTGGATTTGCTGGTGGGCGATGTGCCCGGCAACTGCCGGCGCATGATCGCCAGCATCGCCGAGGCGCGCGACGCGGGTGCTGACCTGGTCCTGTTCCAGGAACTGGCGGTCTGCGGCTACCCCCCTGAAGACCTGTTATTTCATGCCGGCTTGCGCAAGCAGGTGACGGCAGCCATGGCTGAATTGACCGCTGCGACTCGGGACATCACCGTGGTGGTGGGTTATCCGGAGTATCTGGACGGCGCGATCTACAACTCCGCTGCTGTGCTCACTGATGGGCGTTGGTCGCCAATTATCGCAAGCACTGCCTGCCGAACTATGCCGTCTTCGATGAGCAAAGGTACTTCAGTCCCGGCGACGAGGCACTTGTTGTTGAAGTTGCCGGCGCCCGGGTCGGTGTCACCATTTGCGAAGATGTCTGGGAAAGTGAGCCCTGCAGACTGGCCGCGGCGGCCGGTGCCGAGCTCATCGTGGCGATCAACGGTTCGCCGTTTCGGGCCGGCAAGCAGGGGCTGCGCGAAGCGGTGCTGGCCGAGCGTTGCCGCGATGTCGGCTTGCCGCTGGTCTATCAGAATGTCACCGGCGCTCAGGACGAGTTGGTCTTTGACGGGGGTTCCTGTGTGCTGTCGGCCCAAGGCGTAACGATATCGAGGGCGCCGGCTTTTGAGGCCGGGCTTTACTACACGGATTTCGTGGTCGATGGCGGGGTCCTGACCCCGCAGCCCGGAACATTGGCGCCGTTGTCGGCAGACGAATCCAGTGTCTACGCGGCACTGGTCTGCGGCGTGCGCGATTACGTTAATAAGAACGGCTTTCCCGGCATCGTGCTGGGACTATCCGGCGGCATTGATTCGGCGCTGGTCCTGGCGATAGCCGTGGATGCGCTGGGCGCGGAACGCGTGCAGGCCATCATGATGCCGTATCGCTATACCGCAGATATCAGCCAGCAGGATGCCGAGGAGCAGGCGCGACGCTTACAGGTGGATTACCAGGTACTGCCGATTGAAAGCATGGTTGCGGCGACCACTGGCGTACTGGCTGAATTGTTCGCCGGCTTGCCTGCCGATGCGACCGAGGAAAATATCCAGTCTCGCTGTCGTGGCATGTTGCTGATGGCGGTTTCCAACAAGACCGGTCGCATGGTGCTGGCCACGGGCAACAAGAGTGAGATGGCGGTCGGCTATGCGACCTTGTACGGCGATATGGCTGGAGGCTTTGCGCCCATCAAGGATTGTCCGAAAACGCTGGTTTATCGTCTGGCGCGTTATCGCAATGTGCAGTCTGCGGTGATACCCGAGCGGGTGATTGAACGTCCGCCGTCAGCAGAGTTGGCGCCCGATCAGCAAGACACGGATTCCTTGCCGCCCTACGAAATCCTCGATGCGATCCTGGACGCGCTGATGCTTGAGGATTTGTCCGTGGATGAGATTATCGCGCGCGGCTTCGATCGGCAGACGGTTCTGGAGGTGGTGTCTTTAGTCCGTCGCAACGAATATAAACGCCGCCAGGCACCGCCGGGCGTCAGGATTAGTGCGCGCGCTTTTGGTCGCGACTGGCGATATCCGATAACCTCGGGCTATCGGCACGAATAGCCGGCTTTATTGCCAGCCTAGAAAAACAGGAAGCGTTTCTTCTTCTCGGGTTCGCGACCGGATGGTCGTTCCGGATAATTCTCGCGCAATACCAGGCGTGTCGACGCGGCCAGATCCTGCATACCCAGTTTTTCGTAGGCCTCGACCATCAGGTCCAGGGATTCCGCCACCGCCGGCGCGCCGTCAAAGTTTTCCATCACGTACTTGGCACGATTAAGCGCGGCGATGTAGGCGCCGCGTTGCATGTAATAGCCGGCCACATAATTCTGATGGTCTGCCAGACGATTGCGCAGAAATACCATGCGCTGGCGAGCGTCTTCCGCGTAGACGCTGTTCGGGTAGCGCGTCAGTAACTGCGAGAAGGCCGAGAAAGATTCCGCAGCATCAACGGGCGGTCGGCGGGCAAGGTCCATGCGCAGCAGGCGATGAAAGGTGTTTTTCTCGCCATGAAAAAGCGCCAGGCCGCGCATGTAAAGCGCATAGTCAACGCGCGGATGGCGAGGGTTCTCGCGTTCAAATTGCAACGCAGCTTCGATCGCCGAATCCGGATCGCCGTTTTTGTAGTAAACCTGGATCAGGTCCAGCTGGGCCTGCTTGGACTGATTGCTGAACGGATAACGCGCCACCAGCGCTTCGTAGTAGCCGATGGCATTTCGGTAGTTGCCACTGCTGCGGGATTTTGCCGCGCGTTCATACAGTTCCTCCGCGCCTGAGCGAGGGTCGCGCTCACCCTTGCCGCAGCCTGACAGGACCAGCAGCAGGGCCAGGCAGAGCAACAGGCAGGCATTGAGACGCCGGCGGGAAGAAGTCTGGTGCATGGGAAGGAGGACTCTGATACTTAAGCTTCCGCAAATTATAGACTAGACGTCTGCAGGTTCCGCCAGCGACAGCTCATGGCTATTTTTCAACATCAGATTACGATTCCCGAGGAATTGGCGGGTCGCCGCCTGGACCAGGCGCTGGCCCGGCTGCTGCCCGATTATTCGCGTTCGCGCCTTAAGGCCTGGATCGTGGCCGGCCAGGTACAACTGGATGGCCTGGTGACGACTCCGCGCACCGCCGTGCAAAGTGGGCAAATCGTTACCCTGGCTGCTGAATCAGAGAAGCAGACCGATGCCCGACCGGAGTCGATGCCCCTGCGTCTGGTGCATGAGGACGCAGACTTGCTGATTGTGGATAAGCCGGCCGGGCTGGTCGTGCATCCTGGTGCGGGCAATCGCGACGGCACCTTGGTCAGCGGTCTGTTGCATGCGTTTCCGGAGCTTGACGCGCTGCCACGTGCCGGCCTGGTGCATCGGCTGGATAAAGACACCAGCGGATTACTGGTGGTGGCGCGCAGCTTGCCTGCACATACCGAACTGGTGCGCGCCCTGCAGGCGCGTGACATTACCCGCGAGTATCGGGCGATCTGCCTGGGTCGACTGACCGCCGGCGGCAGCGTCGATGCGCCTGTGGGACGCCATCCGGTGCATCGCACGCGCATGGCCGTGCATCCGCGCGGCCGGCCGGCCGTCACTCACTACCGGGTATTGGCCCGATTCGCCGCGCACAGCCTGCTGGCGGTGCGCCTGGAAACGGGCCGAACGCACCAGATTCGAGTGCATATGGCGCATATCCGCCACCCGCTGTTTGGCGACGCCGCCTACGGTGGTCGGCGCAGCCTGCCGCCGGGCGCCTCGGCGGCGGCGCGCGCGGTGATCCAGGCCTTCAACCGGCAGGCATTGCATGCCAGTCGTCTGGCCCTGAACCATCCCGTGACCGGCGAAGCATTGGAATTTCACGCGGCCTTGCCTGCCGATATGAATGCTTTGCTGGAGGCCCTTAACGAGGCGGGCGAAAGCGGCCAGCGTTTTGATGAGCTGGCCTGGCCTGGCAAGGCTTGAACGACGCCCTGATAAAGCCGGATTGGCCGGCGCCGTCGGGCGTGCGGGCATACGCTACGACCCGCCACGGCGGTGTCAGCGTGCCGCCCTGGGACAGCCTCAATCTGGGTGATCACGTCGGTGATGATCCGCTTGCCGTGGCGCGCAATCGGCTGACCCTGACGCCGGCAATTAGCGCTGCCGGGTAGCCCGCACTGGCTGGAGCAGGTGCATGGCGCCTGTGTGGTCGAGCTGTCCGGCGGGTCCGTTGCAGCGCCGGCGGATGGCAGCTTCTCTCGGCAGTCCGGACAAGTTTGCGTGGTGCTGACGGCGGACTGCCTGCCGATTCTGCTCTGTGACCAGGGCGGTCGCGCGGTGGCCGCCCTGCATGGTGGCTGGCGAGGCCTTGCAGCCGGCGTGCTGGAACAGGGCCTGGCCTGTTTCGCCAACGCCGGCATCCAGCCCAAAGAATTGCTGGCCTGGCTTGGGCCGGCCATTGGCGCTGCGGCCTATGAGGTTGATGAGCCGGTGCGCCAGGCGTTTCCCGATGACCGAGAAGCCTTTACCGAGAACCCGCGCGGTCGCTGGCAGTTAGACCTGGCTGGCCTGGCGCGCCGTCGCCTGGCGAAGGCCGGCGTAACGGCCAGTTTTGGTAGTCAGCTGTGCACCTTCGGCGACGAGCAACGGTTTTACTCGCATCGACGTGACGGCAACTGTGGTCGCCAGGCTACGCTGATCTGGCTCGAACCTGTGGCTTCCGGCTAGCTGAAAACGGACTTGGCAGGCCCGCGGATATTGAAATACGCCATGCTGGCCCCATTTATAGGCTAAGTTTTTTGTGGGAGCGCAGCGCATGCGCATGGACAAGCTGACCAGCATTTTTCAGCAGGCCTTGCAGGAGGCCCAGTCGCTGGCGCTGGGCCGCGATCATCAGATTATTGAGCCGGTGCACCTGATGCTGGCCATGCTAAATCAGCAGGGCGGTACCGTGCGGCCCTTGCTGCAGAAATCCGGTGCCAACGTCAACCTGTTGCGTTCACGGCTGGGCGAAGCCCTGGATCGATTGCCGCGGGTGGAAGGCACACCGGGCGAATTGCATGTTTCCAACGACCTTGGACGTCTGCTGAATGTCACCGACAAGCTGGCGCAGCAGCGCGGCGATGATTACATCGCCAGCGAGCTATTCGTGCTGGCGGCGGCCGAGGACAGCGGCAACCTGGGGCAAATTCTCGGTGAAGCCGGCGTGGTGCACGGTGCCCTGGAAAAGGCCATTGAAGAAATTCGTGGTGGCAGCCAGGTTAATGATCCGAATGCCGAAGATACTCGCCAGGCTCTGGATAAATACACCATTGACCTGACCGAGCGCGCTGAGCAGGGCAAGCTCGATCCCATCATCGGTCGCGACGACGAGATTCGTCGCACCATTCAGATTCTGCAGCGACGGACCAAAAACAATCCGGTGCTGATCGGTGAGCCGGGCGTTGGTAAAACCGCCATCGTCGAGGGTCTGGCGCAGCGAATTGTCAATGGCGAGGTACCCGAGGGTATCCGCGACAAACGCATACTCTCGCTGGATCTTGGCGCGCTGATTGCCGGCGCAAAATTTCGCGGTGAATTTGAAGAGCGTCTGAAGGCCGTGCTCAGTGACCTGGCCAAGCAGGAAGGTCAGATCATCCTGTTCATCGATGAACTGCACACCATGGTGGGTGCCGGTAAAGCCGAGGGCGCCATGGACGCCGGCAATATGCTCAAGCCCGCGCTAGCGCGTGGTGAACTGCATTGCGTTGGCGCCACTACCCTGGACGAGTATCGCCAGTACATTGAAAAAGACGCCGCGCTGGAGCGTCGTTTCCAGAAAGTTCAGATTGATGAACCGACGGTGGAAGACACCATCGCAATTTTGCGCGGCTTGAAGGAGCGCTATGAGGTTCATCATGGTGTCGACATTACCGACCCGGCCATCGTGGCCGCGGCGACGCTGTCACATCGGTATATCAGTGATCGCCAGTTGCCGGACAAGGCCATTGATCTGATCGATGAAGCCGGCTCACTTATTCGGATGGAAATTGATTCCAAGCCGGAATCCATGGATCGGCTTGATCGGCGCATTATTCAGCTGAAGATCGAACGAGAGGCGCTAAAGAAAGAGTCCGACGATGCGTCGCGCAAGCGCCTGGAGGATCTGGAGGAGCAGTTGGCGGGACTCGAGAAAGAGTACGCCGACCTGGATGAGATCTGGCAGGCCGAAAAGATGGCCATGGCCGGTGCCACACAGATCAAGGAAGACCTGGAGCGGGCCCGGCTTGAACAGGAAGCGGCGCAACGTGCTGGTGATCTGGCGCGGGTATCGGAACTGCAGTACGGCCGCATCCCCGAGTTGGAGAAGCAGTTGCAGGCGGCCCAGGATGCGGAATCGGGCGAGGAGAGTCAGCAGCTGGTGCGCAATCGTGTCACTGACGAAGAAGTTGCCGAAGTCGTCGCCAAGTGGACCGGCATTCCCGTGTCGCGCATGCTGGAGGGCGAGCGTGACAAGTTACTGCGCATGGAGGAGGCCATTCACACACGCCTGGTCGGGCAGACGGAGGCGGTGGAAACCGTGGCCAATGCGATCCGACGTTCGCGCGCAGGGCTGGCAGATCCCAAGCGGCCGAACGGCTCGTTCTTGTTCCTCGGTCCCACCGGTGTTGGTAAGACCGAGTTGACCAAGGCGCTGGCGGAGTTTCTGTTCGACAGCGAAGATTCGCTGATCCGCATCGATATGTCGGAATTCATGGAGAAACACTCGGTGGCGCGCCTGATTGGCGCACCGCCAGGCTATGTGGGCTATGAAGAAGGCGGCTATCTGACCGAGGCTGTGCGTCGCAAGCCCTATTCGGTGATCTTGCTCGACGAAGTCGAAAAGGCCCATCCGGATGTATTTAATGTGCTGCTGCAGGTCCTCGACGACGGTCGGCTGACGGACGGCCATGGCCGCACCGTCGATTTCCGCAACACCGTAATCGTGATGACCTCGAATCTCGGTTCCCAGCAGATTCAGCGGATGGCGGGCGAAGAGAATTATGCGGCTATGAAAGCTGCAGTAATGGATGTAGTCGGCGAACATTTTCGCCCGGAATTCCTCAATCGAATTGACGACATTGTGGTCTTTCATCCGCTAGATGCTGCGCAGATTCGGGAAATTGTCGACATTCAGCTGGGTTACCTGAAAGCTCGCCTGGCCGAGCGCGATATGCAGCTGAATCTGTCCGATGCGGCGCTGGATCAGCTGGCTGCGGTGGGTTATGACCCGGTCTACGGCGCCCGCCCGCTCAAGCGCGCCATTCAGCAGCGGCTGGAGAATCCCCTGGCACAGGAAATTCTCAGTGGCAGCCTGGCACCGGGTGACGAGGTGCGCGTGGACGCAGAAGACGGCAAACTCTCGTTCCAGCAAAACTGACCCGCAGAGACGGGCGACCAATTAGCCGCGGAGAGCGCGATGCCGATCTACGAATACGCCTGTCGGAAATGTGGCCACACTTTTGATGTGCTGCAGAAAATGAACGATCCGAAGCTAACGGATTGTCCTGAGTGCGGCGCTGCCGAGCTGCGCAAGCTGATCTCAGCGCCGAGTTTCCGTCTCAAGGGTGGCGGCTGGTATGAAACGGACTTCAAGTCCGGCAATCAGCGCAATCTGGCCGGCGAACGAGAAGCCAAGAAGAGCAGTGACGATGCCGGCAAGGATGGCAAGAAGAAGTCAGATGATGCCGGCAAGTCCGCAGACGCCAAGCCGGCTGCCAAAAAACCCGCCAAGGAAAAGAGCGCCGGCACGGGCAAGTCGGCGAGTGCCGCCGGCGACTCTTGAGCAGCGGCAGCGGCTGGTTCAGGATAGCGTACTCGATTCGTTGCCGGCCGGCAGCGATAAGCCCGGGATTGCCCGCAACAATGAAACATTTTCGCCGCTACATCGTTGCCGGCTTGCTGGTCTGGGTACCACTGGGCGTGACCCTGCTGGTGCTCAAGCTGGTCGCCGACCTGGTCCAGGGTCTCGTGAGCATTCCGCCGGCCTATCAGCCCGAGCAGCTGTTGGGCTTCAAATTACCCTATCTTGACGTCGTCGCTGACGCTGATCGCCGCGGTCCTGGTGCTGGCGCTAACCGGGCTGATCGCTGACCAATTTTCTGGGTCGTCAGCTGGTCAATTTGTGGGAGTCGATTCTCGAACGTATTCCTCTGGTGCGCTCGATCTATTCCGCCGCCAAGAAGTTTGCCGAAGTCTTGTTTACCGAAAACAACGAGTCGTTTAAGAAGGTCCTGTTGATTGAGTACCCGCGCAAGGGCCTGTATAGCCTGTGCTTTCAGACCGCGACCGTATTGCAGGAAGTGCAGGAGCGCACCAGCGAAGAAGTGATCTGCGTATTCGTGCCGACCACCCCGAATCCCACCTCCGGACTGATACTCATGGTGCCGCGGAAGGATGTCATTGAGCTGGACATGGACGTGGAATCGGCCTTGAAGATGGTGGTCTCGCTGGGCGTGGTGGTGCCGCCCTGGCGGAATGGCGCCCCGGCCGAGTCCCTTGCGCCGCCCCAGTCCTCGCCGTAACATCGCGGCCCCTTCTGAATCCGCCGGCCGGCGAGGCGAAACCCATGCGCACGCACTATTGTGGTGAACTAAACGCCGCTGCCATCGGCCAGCAAGTGACGGTGGCCGGCTGGGTCCATCGTCGCCGTGACCATGGTGGCGTGATCTTTATTGATCTGCGCGATCGCGACGGCTTACTGCAGGTGGTGTTTGATCCCGATCGCCCGGAAATATTTGCCGAGGCCGAGCGGGTACGGGGTGAATTTGTGCTGGCCGTTACCGGCACGGTCCGTGCGCGGCCGGAGGGCACCGTTAACACCAAGCTGCCCAGTGGCGAAGTTGAGGTGCTGGCCTCCAGCCTGACGGTGCTGAATGCTGCGGAAACGCCGCCGTTTCATCACGATGAACACGCCAATGAAGACATGCGTCTGCGTTATCGCTACCTTGATCTGCGTCGCGAGGAAATGGCCGGTCGTCTGAAGCTGCGCCATCAGGTAACCCGTGCGCTGCGCAGCTTTCTTGATGAACAGGGTTTTATCGATATCGAGACGCCGATTCTCACCCGTGCCACGCCGGAAGGCGCACGTGATTACATTGTGCCCAGTCGCACCCACCCGGGTGAATTTTTCGCTCTGCCGCAATCGCCACAGCTATTCAAGCAGTTGCTGATGATGTCTGGCTTCGATCGCTACTATCAGATTGCGCGCTGCTTTCGGGACGAAGACCTGCGTGCTGATCGGCAGCCGGAGTTCACCCAGCTCGATATCGAAACCTCGTTCATGGACGAGAACGCCATCATGGAATTGATGGAGCAACTCATGCGCGAATTATTCAAAACGGTTCTGGACGTAACCCTGCCAGAACGGTTCCCGCGCCTGAGCTATGCAGATTCCGTTGAGCGTTTTGGCATCGATCGCCCGGACCTGCGCATCCCCCTGGAGCTGGTGGAAGTCAGTGACCTGATGGCCGGCGTAGACTTCAAGGTGTTCGCGGGCCCGGCTGCAGACCCGGATAGTCGGGTGGCTGCGCTGCGTCTGCCCGGCGGTGCCAGCCTGACGCGCAAGGCCATCGATGACTACACGGATTTTGTGGCTCGCTATGGCGCCCGCGGACTGGCCTATATCAAGGTTAATGAGGTCGCCGCCGGTCGTGATGGTCTGCAATCGCCGATCCTCAAGTTCCTGCCCGATGAAACGGTACAGGGCCTGCTCAAACGCCTCGAACTGGCCGATGGCGACCTGGTGTTTTTTGGCGCCGATAAGGCCAAAGTCGTCAACGACGCACTCGGTGCCTTGCGCGTCCAGCTGGGCCACGATCAGGGACTGGTGGCGACAGGCTGGCGGCCGGTCTGGATCGTAGATTTCCCGATGTTTGAACGCGATGCTAGCGGTCATGGCTGGACGGCCTTGCATCATCCGTTCACTGCGCCAAGCATTGATTTGCCCATTGATCTCGAGTCTGCACCGGGCAACTCGCTCTCGCGCGCCTATGACATGGTGCTTAACGGCAGCGAGATCGGCGGCGGCTCCATTCGTATCCATCGCGAAGATGTGCAGGCGGCGGTATTTCGTATCCTCGGTATCGAAGCCGAGGAAGCCGAGAACAAGTTTGGCTTCCTGCTACGCGCCTTGCGCTATGGTTGTCCGCCGCATGGCGGAATCGCCTTTGGTATCGATCGGCTGGTGATGTTGATGTCGGGCGCTGCGAGCATTCGCGATGTAATCGCGTTTCCCAAGACGCAGACGGCCAGTTGCCTGCTCACCGATGCGCCCAGCCCGGTCGCTGCCGAGCAACTGCGCGAAACCGGCATTCGTCTGCGCAAGAAGAGCGCGGACGCCGGTGGAACGCCTGGCGGCGCTTAGCGCGCCGTAGAGCCTGTCTGGCGTGTCTGCACCAGGCAAGGAAGAATCCGCGCTGGTCCTGATTCACGGGCTGTGGATGCATGGCACGGTTATGCGGCTGTTGGCCAGTCGCCTGGAAGGCCGGACTGACAGCCGCCTCCTTACCTATAGTTATCCCTCAGTCAGCGCTGGTATTGACGAGAACGTGGCCTTGCTGGGCGAGTACCTTAAGGGTCTGGACGCAGCGCGTATCGACCTGGTGGGCCATAGTCTGGGCGGCGTTATTGCCTTGCGCACGGCGCTGGAAATTCAGCCGTCGGCCATCGGCCGAATTGTCTGTCTTGGCGCGCCGCTGGTCGGCAGCAGCGCAGCGCGGGCCTTGCAGAGCTGGCCCGGCGGCGCCGCAATCATGGGCCATGCGATTCGCGAAGCGGTGCTGGATGCGCCACTGAAACAATGGCCCGGCACCCCGGAAGCGGGCATGATCGCCGGTGATCTGGGCATGGGCGCGGGCCTGTTGCTGAATGCCCTGGACGGTGAGCACGACGGTACGGTCAGCGTGGACGAGACCCGGCTACCGGGACTGACCGACCACATTGTCTTGCCGGTTAGTCATACCGGCCTGTTGTTGTCAGTCGACGTTGCCGATCAGGCTGCAGCGTTCTTGCGCGATGGCGCGTTTGTCCGCGGCGACTAGCGGCGCCGGTGCGGCACCACAGCTCCTTGGCCAGCGCTTGAAATTAACCCTGGTTCTTGCTGATTTCCATCAGCCTATAGAGCGCATCCAGCGCTTGCCGAGGTGTCAGCTCATCGGGCTGCAGCGCTTCCAATGCTGCACGCACAGGATCAATGGGCGGTTCTTTCTGCGGTGATTCCAGCGCGAGTTGTTGTTGCGGATTGTGTGCGCCCTGTTGGGCCGCAGACTGTTGCTCAAGCTGCAGAAGGAATTGCCGCGCGCGTTGGATTACTGCGGCTGGCACGCCGGCCAGTCGGGCTACCTGCAAGCCGTAACTCTGATTCGCTGGTCCCTCGCGAACGCTGTGCAGGAACACCAGTTCATCGCCGTGTTCCGTCGCATCCAGGTGCAGGTTGGCGCAGACCGGTATTTCTTCGGCCAGCGCCGTCAACTCAAAATAGTGGGTGGCGAATAAAGTAAACGCCTGCAACTGCTGGCCGATTTGCCAGGCCGTCGCCCAGGCCAGGGAGAGTCCGTCAAAGGTGCTGGTCCCGCGGCCAATTTCGTCCATCAGTACCAGGCTCTGGGGCGTCGCGTTATTCAATATGTCGGCGGTTTCCGTCATCTCCACCATGAAGGTTGAGCGACCACCGGATAAATCGTCGGCTGCGCCAATGCGAGTAAAGATGCGGTCCACGGGACCTATGCGGGCCGACTCGGCGGGCACGAAACTGCCGGCGTAGGCGAGAATGACAATCAGCGCTGCCTGGCGCATATAAGTGGACTTGCCGCCCATATTCGGCCCGGTAATGATCAGCAGACGGCGCTGTTCATCCATGCGCAAATCGTTAGGCACAAAGGCATCGCTGGATACCTGCTCCACTACCGGGTGGCGGCCGCCGCGAATATCGATGATCGACTCCTTGCAGAGTTCGGGCTGACGCAGATTCAAAGCTGCGGCCCGGCGCGCGAAATTGTCCAGCAGATCGATTTCGGCCAGGGCCCGGGCCATGCATTGCAGTTCGGCAAGCAGTGGCAAATGTGCTTCCAGCAATTGCTGATAGAGCATCTTCTCGCGCGCCAGGGCGCGTTCCCGGCTGGACAATATCTTGCCTTCGAATTCTTTCAGTTCCGGAGTGATGTAGCGCTCGGCGCCCTTCAGCGTTTGTCGACGCGTGTAGTCCTCCGGCGCCGATTGTGCCTGCGCTTTGCTGATTTCGATGTAATAGCCGTGCACGCGGTTATAGCCGACCTTTAACGAGGGCAGGCCGGTACGTTCGCGTTCGCGTTTTTCCAGCTCGACCAGGTAATCGTCGGCATTGCGACTCAGATTGCGCAGTTCGTCGAGTTGCGTGTCGTAACCCGGGGCAATGACGCCGCCGTCACGAATCAATGCCGGCGGATCGTCAATCAGTCCGCGTTGTAGCTGCTCCAGCAGCGCGGGTTGATCCGCCAGGTCGCCGGCCAGTTGTTCCAGCAGCGGTGACTGTGACTGCGGCAGCAGATCGCGCAGGTCCGGCAGCGTCTCCAGCGCGCGGCGCAGTTGCACCAGGTCGCGCGGTCGTGCGGACTGCAGGGCCACCCGGGTGAGAATTCGCTCCAGGTCACCGATCGCGTGCAGCTGGTCGTGCAAGCGGTTGTTGCCAGGTAATTCCAGGGCTGCGATGGCCTGGTAGCGCGCGCGCAATTGCGCAGGGTCGCGCAGCGGGCGTTGCAGGCAGCGGCGCAGGCGGCGACTACCCATGCTGGTGGCGCAACGGTCCATCAGTCCGGCCAGGGTATTCTCCAGGTGGCCGGACAGGCTTTCCTCCAGCTCCAGGTTGCGGCGGGTGCCGGCATCCAGCAGCAGCGCGTCGCTGCGTTGTTCGGTACGCAGGGCGTCGATATGCGGCAAGGCGCCGCGCTGGGTGTTGCGCACGTAGCGCAACAGGCAGCCGGCGGCACGTACCGCGCCGCTCAGGCCTTCGCAGCCAAACCCGCTCAGGTCGCGGACCGCATAGTGCTCGCATAGTTCACGGCGCGCGCTATCCAGGTCGAACTGCCAGGGCGGCAGCTTGCGCAGGCTGAGCAGTTCCGACGCCGGCAGCGCCTGGTCTTCGGCGATCAGTAATTCGGCCGGGCTCAGCCGCGCGAGCTCGGCGGCCGCCGCATCGGACTGCTCCAGCGCCATGACCCGAAAGCGCCCGGCGCTGAGGTCCAGCCAGGCAAGACCGGGTTGCGGATCGTCCAGGCAAAGGGCCGCCACCAGGTTATCGCGGCGCGCATCCAGCAGTGCCTCTTCGGTGAGGGTGCCGGGCGTGATTACGCGAACCACCTGCCGTTCAACGGGGCCCTTGCTGGTAGCCGGGTCGCCAATCTGCTCACAAATGGCCACCGACTCGCCGCGTCGGACCAGCCGGGCCAGGTAATTGTCCGCGGCATGATGAGGCACGCCGGCCATCGGGATCGGCTCGCCGCCGGATTTGCCGCGCGCGGTCAGGGTGATGTCGATGAGTTCAGCGGCGCGGCGGGCGTCGTCAAAAAACAGCTCGTAAAAATCGCCCATGCGATAGAACAGCAGCGTGTCTGGAAACTCCGCCTTGATGCGCAGGTACTGCTGCATCATTGGCGTATGCCCTGCAGCGGGCTCGTCGGGCGCGGGACGGGTGGCGTTCATGCTGTGATATTGCCTTAAGCCGCGGTCGGCCCCAACAAGCGCGCTAAACTGCAGACAATGCACGTGCTGCACATCGAAACCGGCCGGCACCTATATGGCGGCGCCGGCCAGGTCCTGCAACTGGCCACGGGGCTACCGGCCCTGGGTTGTCAGAGCACACTGGTTTGCGCAGCCGGCAGCGAGGTAGCCGCGACGGCCCTGGGCGCTGGACTGCCGATGCGCGCGCTGCCGGCGGGCGGCGACCTCGACGCCCGCCTGTTACCTGACCTGTATCGCCTGATCGGGAAGCTGCGCCCGGACCTGGTCCATCTGCACAGCCGGCGCGGTGCCGACAGCTGGGGTTTGCTGGCGGCCCGCTTCAGCGGCCGCCCGGTGGTGTTGACCCGCCGCGTGGATAATCCCGATGTGCCGCTGCTGCGCAAGCTGCGCTACCAGCTATGCGATCGCATCGTGGCCATCTCAGCCGGCGTCGAAGCCCAGCTCCGTCGCGATGGCGCGCCGGCCAGCAAACTGCGCCGCGTCGTCAGCGCCGTGGTGCCTGAAGCCTGCCAGCCGCGCTGGCCCGTGGATCGTTTTCGCGCTGAGTTTAATTTGCGCCCGGGGCAGCCCACCATTGGCGTCATCGCCCAGCTGATTCCGCGCAAAGGTCATCGTCAGTTGCTGGAGGTATTGCCGCAGGTGCTTACCGCGTGCCCCGATGCACGTGTGTTGCTGTTCGGGCGCGGCCCTCTGGAAGCGCGCCTGCGGGGCGAATTTGCCGCAGCCGGCTTGCAGTCGCAGGTGCGCCTGATTGGCTATCGCGCCGATCTGCTGGATTTCCTCGGCCACCTCGAGATGGTCCTGCATCCGGCTTACCGGGAAGGGCTCGGCATTGCTCTTCTGGAGGCCCAGGCAGCCGGCGTTCCCGTGGTGGGCTTCCGTATTCCGGGCCTGGTGGAAGCCGTGGATGACGGACGCTCCGGCCTGCTGGTACCGCCCGGTGACCTCGACGCGCTGGCCGCGGCCATCAGCCGGCTGTTGTGGAACCCGCGCCTGCACGCGCAACTGGCCGACGGGGCGCGTGAACAGGTACGCAGACACTTCAGCCCCGAGCGCATGTTGCAGGGCAATCTGGACGTTTATCAGGAGCTGCTGGGAGCACAGGCATGAAGCAAACAGATTCCGAGTTAATGCGCCTGTCCGGCCTGGTCGCCCAGGCTGCGCTGACCAGCGGTAAGCGCCTCACCACCGCGGAGTCCTGCACCGGCGGCTGGATCGCCAAGTGCCTGACCGATGTGCCCGGCAGTTCGGCCTGGTTCGAGGGCGGGGTGGTCAGTTACAGCAACGCGGCGAAAACAGCCCTGCTGGGAATTCCGGGCGGCCTTATAGAGGCGCAGGGCGCGGTCAGTCAGTCGGTGGTCGAGGCTATGGCCCGCGGCGTTCTGAGCCAGGGCGATGCAGACCTGGCCGTGGCCGTCAGCGGTGTTGCCGGCCCTGGCGGCGGCTCCGCCGATAAGCCCGTGGGCACCGTCTGGCTGGCCTGGGCGACGGCCACCGAATGCGGTAGCGAGCGGCGGCAGTTTTCCGGCAATCGCGAGGATGTGCGCCGCGAAACCGTGGCGGCGGCCTTGCAAGCTTTGCTCGCGAGCTTGCAGTCTGCTTGACCAGCGGGTTCGCGCGCCGGTGTCTTTTCACGGGAATTCAGCGCGTTCGAGCAGGCTCATCGACTGAGCCATAAGTGCCTTAAAATCTGACTTTCTGCAGGCTGTGCACCCCGGGTATCTGTGGAATAATCCAGCGCACCGCCGTACCTTTTAACCCGCTAGTCAATTAACGGAATCAACATGGACGACAATCGCAAGAAAGCCCTGGCCGCCGCTCTCGGACAGATCGAAAAACAGTTTGGCAAAGGTTCGGTCATGCGCATGGGCGATCCGGGTTCAATCCCTGATATAGAAGTCGTTTCCACCGGTTCACTGGGCCTGGATGTCGCACTGGGCATCGGCGGATTACCGCGCGGTCGGGTGGTTGAAATTTACGGCCCGGAATCCTCGGGCAAAACCACACTGACCCTGCAGGTGGTGGCCGAATGCCAGAAAGTCGGCGGCACAGCGGCCTTCGTCGATGCTGAACATGCGCTGGATCCTCTCTATGCCGAAAAACTCGGCGTGAATGTTGAAGATCTGCTGGTCTCGCAACCGGATACGGGTGAGCAGGCGCTGGAAATTACCGATATGCTGGTGCGCTCCGGTGCCGTTGATGTAATCGTGGTCGACTCCGTTGCCGCGCTGACACCCAAGGCCGAGATCGAAGGCGAAATGGGTGACACCCATGTGGGCTTGCAGGCGCGCCTGATGTCGCAGGCCTTGCGCAAGCTGACGGGCAACATCAAGCGTTCCAATGCCATGGTCATTTTCATTAACCAGATCCGCATGAAGATCGGCGTAATGTTCGGCAGCCCGGAAACGACCACCGGTGGTAACGCGCTGAAGTTCTATTCTTCCGTCCGCCTGGATATTCGCCGCATCGGCGCCATTAAGAAAGGCGATGAAGTGGTCGGTAACCAGACCCGCGTGAAAGTGGTTAAGAACAAGGTGGCGCCGCCATTCAAGATGGCCGAATTTGAGATTCTCTATGGCCAGGGAATCTCCAGAGAAGGCGAGATCATCGATATCGGTGTGCGCGAGAACATCGTCGACAAGTCCGGCGCCTGGTACAGCTATAACGGCGACCGCATCGGCCAGGGCAAGGAAAACAGCCGCGAATTCATGCTGCAGAATCCTGAGATCGCCGCCGAGATCGAAGCGCGGGTGCGCGAGCGACTGCTGCCCAGCACGCCGCCGGCTGAGGATGCTGCCGAAGCTTCGGAAGAGGCCGCCCAGGCCTGATCCTGCGAGGCATTGTGGTCAGAGATGCGCGGGGCCTCTAAAACCGCGCGGTCAGCTCGTCATGTCGCCATGGACCTGCTGTCCCGGCGCGAGCATTCCTGCACCGAATTGCGCCGCAAGCTCGCATTGCGCGAGTTTGCGGCAGATGAGATTGACCAGGCGGTAACGGCGCTGGCAGCCGAGGGGCTTGCCAGCGACGCGCGTTTCGCCGAGGCTTTCGTTGCTGCCCGGGTGCGCCGGGGCCAGGGTCCCCGGCGCATTCAGCTGGAGCTGGACGCGCGCGGCGTGGCCGAGACACTGGCCCATGAACCGCTGGCCAGTGTGGATTGGTCCGCAGCGGCACGCGCAGCCAGGGTCAAGAAATTTGGTCCCGAGCTACCAGGAGAGTTCAAGGAGCGTGCCCGTCAGGCGAAATTTCTTGAATATCGCGGCTTTACCGGTGAGCAGATCAGCCGGGAACTGAATGCGACCGATGAATCGGTCTGACAAGGCTCGGCAAACATGACTACCTCGGAATTACGCCAGTTATTTCTCGACTACTTTGCCCGTGAGGGTCATCGCGTCGTAGCCAGTTCGCCGCTGGTGCCGGGCAACGACCCGACCCTGTTATTCACCAACGCGGGCATGGTGCAATTCAAGGACGTTTTCCTCGGCCAGGAACAGCGCGACTATCAACGCGCGGCCAGTTCCCAGCGTTGTGTGCGCGCCGGCGGCAAGCACAATGATCTGGAGAACGTGGGTTATACCGCCCGGCATCACACTTTTTTCGAGATGCTGGGCAATTTCAGCTTCGGCGACTACTTCAAGCGTGAGGCGATCCGGTTCGCCTGGCAATTTATTACCGGCGAGCTGGGTATTCCGGCCGAACGTTTGTGGGTCACCGTCTACCAGGACGATGATGAAGCTGCCGATATCTGGCTCAATGAAATCGGTATCGATCCGCAGCGCTTCGGGCGCCTCGGCGAGAAGGACAACTTCTGGTCCATGGGCGATACCGGGCCCTGTGGGCCTTGCAGTGAATTATTTTATGACCACGGGCCGGAAGTGCCGGGTGGTCCGCCCGGATCCGCCGACGAAGACGGCGATCGCTATGTCGAAATCTGGAACCTCGTGTTCATGCAATTCGACCGTTCGGCTAACGGCGACATGCAGCCATTGCCCAAGCCTTCCGTGGATACCGGCATGGGGCTTGAGCGAATTGCCGCGGTCATGCAGGGCGTACATAGCAACTACGATATAGATCTGTTCAAAAACCTCATTGATGACATCGCCCGGATCGTTGCCGTTGATGATCGGGCCTCGCCTTCCCTGCGGGTGATTGCAGACCATATCCGTGCCTGTGCTTTCCTGATTACCGACGGGGTATTGCCGGGCAATGAAGGGCGGGGTTACGTGCTGCGCCGGATCATCCGGCGCGCCGTGCGTCACGGCTACGAGCTGGGTGTTAAAGAAGCCTTTTTTCATCGCCTGGTGGCGCCGCTTGAGCAGCAGATGGGCTCGGCCTATCCGGAGCTTAGTGCCGCCGTGCCGCATATTGAGAAAGTCCTGCGCAACGAAGAGGAGCGTTTTGCCGAGACGCTGTCCCAGGGCATGCGCATGCTGGAGGAAACGTTCGCCGGGCTGTCCGACAATACGCTGCCCGGTGACCTGGTTTTCAAGCTCTACGATACGTATGGCTTCCCCGTGGATCTCACTGCAGATATTGCCCGCGTGCGCAATGTTGAAGTCGATCGTGCCGGCTTCGAGACGGCCATGCAGGCGCAGCGGGCCCGCGCCCGCGCCGCGCAGAAGTTCTCCATGGCCGACAACGCCAAGCTTCGGCTGGACGAACAAACCGAGTTCACAGGCTACGCACAGCTCAGTGGCGAGTCGGTGCTAAGCACCGTGCTACTGGAGGCAGGCCGTGGCGAGGTTCTGAAGGCCGGCGAGCAAGGTGGACTGGTGCTGGCCGCCACCCCGTTTTATGCCGAAAGCGGCGGGCAGCTGGGCGACCGCGGCACGCTGCGCACGGCTGCCGGCGCGCGTTTTCGGGTCACCGATACGGTCAAGAATGCGTCCGCGCATGTGCATCTGGGTGTGTGTGAACAAGGCGAGTTTCGTCCCGGAGATATCGTGCAGGCGGAAGTCGACGCTGAGCGTCGCACGGCGACGGTGCTGAATCATTCGGCCACCCATCTATTACATGCGGCGCTTCGCAAGGTGCTGGGAGAGCACGTTGGCCAGAAAGGTTCCATGGTGGGTCCGCAGCGCCTGCGTTTCGACTTTTCTCATTACGAGCCGCTCAGCGCTGCCGAACTGGGTCAGGTCGAGACCCTGGTCAATGCGCAGATTCGTGCCAATGCCCCGGCCGAAACGCGGCTGATGTCCTATGACGCCGCTCTGGAAGCCGGTGCCATGGCGCTGTTCGGCGAAAAATACGGTGACGAAGTGCGCGTGCTTAGCCTGGGTGATTTTTCCACCGAGTTATGCGGTGGCACGCATGTTTCGCGGGCGGGTGATATCGGCTTGTTTCGCATCAGCAGTGAGACCGGCATTGCTGCCGGTGTGCGGCGCATTGAAGCCATTACGGGTCAGGCCGCGCTGGATCAGGTCCGCGCTGATGAAATCGTGCTTGCACGCCTGGCGAGCCTGGTGAAGGCGGGCCCGGGCGAGGTCGAGGCACGGGTGGCCCAGGCGCTGGAGCGCAACAAGGCTCTCGAGAAGGAGCTACAGCAGCTCAAGGCACAGATTGCCGGCGGCGCCGGCGGCAGCGATCCCACCGAGGCGGCTGTGTTGGTCGGCGATATCAAGGTGTTGGCCCTGCGGGTTGCCGATGACCTGGATACAAAGACTCTGCGCGATACCCTGGACCGCTTGAGATCGCGGCTGGGCGACAGTGCCGTGGTGCTGGGAAGTGCCACCAGCGACGGTAAAGTCCGCCTGGTAGCCGGCGTCAGCAAGGATCAGAGCAAGACACTGCGCGCCGGCGATCTGGTCAACGCGGTGGCCGCGCAGGTGGGCGGCAAGGGCGGTGGGCGCCCGGATTTTGCCCAGGCTGGCGGCAGCGATCCGGCCGCCCTGGATGCGGCGCTGGCCTCGGTGCCGGCGTGGGTTGCCGCGAAGCTGGGCTAGGTGCTGCTGCGGCGCCTTAAGCCGCTGTTTTTCTCAGGTTTTTCCTGACCTCACAGCGGTAATCCACTGGAAATGCAGCGCCGCGCTGCGGTATGCTGCTCAAACCGAGTGGTTCATAAGGGTTTGCCCGAGGTTGCCGTGATGGCTACCGACGGTTCCTTCTGACCTTTGCGCTGGCCAGGAAAGCATTGCCTGGTTGGGGAACGCGCAGGGAATCGGGGCCCGCTCCAGGAAGGTGCGGGGATAAGGAAATAAAAATAACAGGGGGAGTCATGCTCATACTCACGAGACGCGTCGGCGAGACGGTCATCATTGGTAATGACGTGGACGTGACCGTTTTGGGCGTCAAAGGCAACCAGGTTCGCCTGGGTGTAAAGGCCCCCAAGGAAATTACCGTGCATCGCGAAGAGATTTACGAGCGCATTGCCCGCGAACAGCAAAACGGCGCCGGTGATCACGATCTGCCCGATGCGGTAAACGACTAAATTCATCCCGGCCCGGTCTTTGGCCAGCGGCCTGAATCGGTTAAGGTACGCGCCCGGGCTCAATAGCAAGCTCACACGGGTCAAGCGTTAGCGAACCCGTTGCCCGCAGAAAACCCGGATATGGAGAGGTGGCTGAGTGGTCGAAAGCGCTCCCCTGCTAAGGGAGTAAGGGTTAAAAGCCCTTCGAGGGTTCGAATCCCTCCCTCTCCGCCAGCTCCTGGCACTGCCCTTTCAGGGTTCGAAGCCTCGAATGGACAATCGGGTTCGACAAAACCGCAGTGCGGTTTTGGACGCGCGCAGCGCGCCCCGCAGGGGTGAGCGGCCGTACCCGGTCGCGAATCAATCCCTCCCTCTCCGCCAGCTCCTGGCATCGCCCTTTCAGGGTTCGAAGCCTCGAATGGACAATCGGGTTCGACAAAACCGCAGTGCGGTTTTGGACGCGCGCAGCGCGCCCCGCAGGGGTGAGCGGCCGTACCCGGTCGCGAATCAATCCCGCCCTCTCCGCCGGTTCCTGGCAGGGCCCTTTCAGGGTTCGAAGCCTCGAATAGACCATCGGGTTCGGCAAAACCGCGGCGCGGTTTTGGACGCGCGCAGCGCGCCCCGCAGGGGTGAGCGGCCGTACCCGGTCGCGAATCAATCCCGCCCTCTCCGCCGGTTCCTGGCAGGGCCCTTTCAGGGTTCGAAGCCTCGAATAGACCATCGGGTTCGGCAAAACCGCGGCGCGGTTTTGGACGCGCGCAGCGCGCCCCGCAGGGCCGCCACTCGGGTCCGGCAGTCTGCCGTGATAAAGTCCTTTTTTACGGGTCTTTTCTCCACCATCCGCGTATCCAATTCATTGAATAGCAGTCTGCAAAGTCTCCGCGGCGATGCCGCCGAGGAACCGGTGCTCAGCATTCGCGGTGCCGTCAAAACGCTGGGTAGCTGGCGCGCTCTGGATGGCGTCGATCTTGATCTTTATGCCGGTGAAATCCTGGTCCTGCTGGGGCCTAACGGCGCTGGAAAAAGCACACTTTTAGGCGGCGCCTGCGGCCGTTTGCCGCTGGATGCCGGCGAGGTCAGCCTGTTTGGTCGCAGCCCTCGCCGCGACGCCAGCGTGCGCAGCAAGCTAGGCTTCGTGCCGCAGCATCTGGCCGTTTATCCGTATTTAAGCGTGCGTGAAAACCTGGAAATCATCGGTCGTATGATGGGGGTCAGGCGGCGCGACCTGGAACAGCGAGTCAAAGAGGCAATGTCCTGGGCGGGCCTGACGGAGCGTGCCGGCGACACCACCGAGACTTTGTCTGGTGGCATGCGCCGACGTCTGAATATCGTCGCCAGCCTGATGCACCATCCGGCGGTCGTGCTACTGGATGAGCCCACCGTCGGCGTTGACATGGGTGCTCGCGAGCGCGTTCATGAAATGCTGCGGCGCCTGCGCACCAGCGGCCTGGGCATGCTGCTGACCACACACGATTTGTCGCAGGCGGAAGATCTGGCCGACCGCGTTGCCTTTATGGTGGACGGCAAGGTGGTGCTCGTCGGGTCGTCCCGCTGATCTGATTCATGAAGAGTTTCGAGATATGAAAGAGTTGAAGATCGCCCTGCGTCAGAAACCCGATCACGCGGGCAGCACTTTGCTGCAGAGCCTGGATCTGCGCCCGGCCAAGGGCCATATCACCTGGACCGGGCCCGTTGACGGCGATCTCGCGCATGTCGGTGAGCTGACCACCCGGCTTGAACAAGCGGGACTTGCCACCGCCGAGGTGCGGGTCCGCGAACCCGGCCTGGAGGGCGTATTGCTACGCCTGACCGGCGAGGAGCTGCGGCCATGAGTTTTGCGATTCTGCGGGCTATGTGGCTGGGCCTGGTGCGTGATCGTGGCGCGCTGATGATGAGCTTTGTCCTGCCGGCCGTATTTTTCGTAATCATGGCGGAGATTTTTACGGCGACTTCGGGCGGCACGCTTAATCTGAATGTGGCGCTGGTGGACGAAATCCAGGATCAGACTTCGCAGCGCTTGCTCGCTGCGCTGGCCGTTACAGACGGCATCCGTATGGTTGAAAGCAATAAACGGGGCCAGCAGCTGACAGCCGATAGTCTGCGCAAGATGGTGCGCTCCGGTGATGCGGATGTGGGCCTGTTGCTGCGTGCCGATGCGGAGCCGCTGGATAGCGCCGGTGGTTTTGGGCCGGCGCCGATCCTGATCATCAGTGATCCATCGCGCGGCGTGACGGTCCCCATGCTGATGGGCCGAATCCGTGAAGCCTACTTTGGCGCGTTGCCCGACGTAGCCATGGGTAATGTCGTCGACGAATTGGAAAATCAGTTTTTGACCTTAACGCCCCTGCAGCGCGATGAGGTTGCCGAAGGTCTAACGGAAATGCGCGATGATGCCGCGGCCGGACGCGAAGTTGGCTGGTCCTTCGAGGATCTGCTGGAAAACGAGGAAGTGGCCGGGCAGGGCGAATCGGTAAACCTGGTGGCTTATTCCGCCGGTGCGGTGGCCTTCATGTTCTTATTGTTTGCATCTGTACACGGTGCGGTCTCCTTGCTCGAAGAGCGGGAGTCGGGTGTGCTGGATCGGGTGCTCGCCGGTCCCGGTGGTATTGGTGTGTTGATCAACGGCAAGTACCTGTTCCTGGTTGCCCAGGGGGTGATGCAGGTGGGCGTCATATTTGTCGCCGCATGGCTGCTATACGGCCTTGATTTGCTTGGTCATTTGCTGCCCTGGCTGGTGGTGACGGTAATTGCCTGTCTGGCGGCGGCATCGCTGGCGATGTTGCTGGCGGCTGTCTGCCAGACCCGGCGTCAGGCACAGACCATCGCCAATACCGTCATCCTGGTGATGTCGGCGCTTGGCGGCAGTATGGTGCCGCGCGTTTTCATGCCCGAAGCGCTGCGCCAGATCGGCTGGTTGACGCCGAATACCTGGGCGCTGGAAGCCTATAGTGGAATCTTCTGGCGCCAGGATAGCCTGATTGATATAGCGCAACCGCTTTTGCTGCTTTTAGGTACGGCGATCGCGGGCTGGGCGCTGGCGTATTGGTTCGCCGGGCGTCGTGCCTATGGGGTGCAGGCGCCGGCCAGGCGTCGCTTCGACGATCCGGGTTCCCCGGCAACCGCCAAGGTAGCCTCGCGTTAAGGGGCTAACCTGTTTCCTGCGAGCGCGCCTCGGCCTTGATCAGCAAGTCAATGTCGGCGGCAGCCTGAGCAAATAATGCGCTGCTGAACATGCCGCTGTGCACCGCTTCTAGTTCACCATCGCCAGCAAATACCAGAACATTGGGCACGGCAGGATCAATCTGCAGTTCGCTGGCCCATGCGCCCGCCAGGTCGATGCCCACGGGCAGATCGGGTGGCAGTCGCTTGCGAAAGGCTTCGGCAACCACCTGGTATTCCGTGGGTGCGTTGCGAGGCACGTCGGCTACGCGAACGATGGCCAGATCGGGAAACCGTTCACGCAAGGCTTTTTCCCATTTCTTTATGCGTCGCAGACGCTTGGCAGAGACCAGGATGGCCACTTGCACGTCAGATCCGGAATTTTCCACGGCAACTGCATCACCGAATTGATCGTCTACGGATGGCAGCCCGCTGGCGTTGATGCCGAGCAGTGTCATCGGCAACAGCAGGCCGGCCAGCAACAATGACAACTTTTTTAGCAGGGATTGATTCATCTAAATGGCTTGGCAACTGCAGGACGTCAGGATTATAGCCGTTGACGAGGCTCCCGCCTTGGCAGAACATAGCTTTTAGTCCGCAGCAACCGGCTGCGCGCAAACTGCAAGGAAAATAATATGAAGCTTTATGGTGCCATGGCCTCTCCCTACGTGGCCCGCGTGGTCATGCTGGCTCGAATTAAGGGTATCGATATCGCCATAGCCGATCTGCCGGGCGACTCGACGCGCTCCGACGAATATCGGGCCATCAATCCCATCGCCAAGATTCCTGCGCTGGAAGTTGATGGTCGCTATCTGGCCGAATCCGAAGTTATTTGCGAATACCTGGAAGAAACTGGCGGCGGTGAGCCGGGCCTGCCTAGTGATCCCTTTGATCGTGCAACTTCGCGCCTGGTTTCTCGCATTGTTGATTTATACATCGCGCCGCACACCAGTTCGTTTTTTCGCCAGATGAATCCTGCCAGCCGCGACCAGGCTGCCGTTGACGCGGCTGCCGCCGAGCTGGAAAAAGGCTTTGGCTATCTGGAAAACTTTATGGGTGCCGGGCCTTTTTGTGTTGGCGCTACGCCGACGCTGGGCGATTGCTCCGCCGGGCCTTACATGATGCTGATTAAAAAGGTCGTGTTCGATAATTTTGACAGCGTCACTAACCCAACCGAGGGTGACGGCCGACTTGCCGATTGGTGGCGGGCGATGCAGGGGCACGAGGCTTGTCGTCAGACTGTCGAAGAATACGGCCTGGCCGTGGACGGCTTCATGAAAGCAATGGCACCCCGTATTAACGCCCAATAGGGGCGGCGTTGCGGCGCCTAGCTGCGGCTCGTTGTCCGGTACCAGCGAATACCGTCGGCATCCAGGCTCGCGCTCAACTGGCCGCGCTGTTGCAGATAGTTAAGATGGGCGACGGCTTCGCCGGCTGCCATGATGCGGTTGCCGTCGCCGATCAGACCGCGAAACAGCGCGTCGAACAGGTCGACGGCACGGCTGGGCCGGACGCACTGCGCAAGGATTTTCTGCAGGCCGTCCTCGTGTTCGGTCAATAACTGGTCCAGGCGCATGCGCAGGCCGCGATAAGGACGCCCATGGGCCGGTAACACCAGAACGTCTGCTGCCACTCGGTCCGTTAGTCGACGACAGGAGTCCAGCCAGTCGCCGAGCGGATCGGCCGCAGGTTCCGTCGGCCAGACACTGACATTGGGTGAAATTGTCGGTAGCGCCTGGTCACCCGCAATCAACAGGTCGAGTTCGGCGCAATACAGACAAGCGTGTTCCGGCGAATGACCGCGACCCACGACAACTTCCCACTGGTGTTGGCCGATCTGCAGTTGCTGGCCATCCTGCAGCCGATGATAGGACTCCGGCAATGCGGAAAGCAGATTTCCGTAGCGTCCGAAGCGCTCGCTGTATTGATCGAGTTGCGCCTCAGTGAAGCCAGCTGCCCGGTAGAAATCCAGCGCAATCTCCGGTGGTGGCGGCTGATCGGAGGCCAGCATGCGTGCCGACAGATACTCCTGCCGGCTCATCCATAAGTCGACGCCGCAGCGTTCGCATAGCCAGCCGGCCAGGCCGACATGATCGGGATGCAGGTGGGTGACCAGTACGCGCTGAATTGGCTGACCTTGCAGTTGCTTATCCAGCACGGCAGACCAGATTTCACGGGTCTCGGCTGCCGCAATACCGGTATCGACGATGCTCCAGCCAGGCGCGTCTTGCAGTAACCAGAGATTGATGTGGTTCAGCACAAACGGCAGGGGCATGCGTAACCAGCGTACCCCGGGGGCTATCTCCAGCATTTCGCCGTCATTGGGCTTGCCGGGTAACGGGTAGTCCAGTTTGGAATTCCGTTTACTCATGCGGCAAGCATAGTGCTTTAGTCAGCAGGCTGCCGCATTGCCACTCGCCGGAACCAGCACAGCCTGAGATTTTCCGGTGCCCTGTCCGTGCCGTGTGATTTGCTAGAAACGACGTCAGGCGGGGAGGCTGACTTCCTCCGGCTCGACGGGCAGGGGCAGATCATCTTCGGCGGCCAGCGGCAGATCGTCGTTTTCCGGTAATGGCACCAGAGGCATCCAGTCAGGCCTTACTCCGAGGTCATCCGTTCCCTCGAGTTCATTGAAGCACTTGCTGCACAGGCCGATGTCATAGACATCGAGGCGTTCCGCCCAGTCCGGGCTGCTGCCGCAAGCTTCGCAATCAAGGCTGTAGGGCGCCACGATTTCCTGCTCCAGCTGATTGCGCTCGCCTGCTGTAAGTTGTGCGATACCACTGGCAAGCGTGCGCCTGGCCAGCGCTTCCTGCGCGCCTTCCAGGCACTGGTCTTCCAGTAGTTGCTGCAAAAAGCCCAGCAATCCGGTCTCGTTATCTTGTCCGTTACCCTTAGCCATTGCCTGTGTCCCCGTGGCGTGACGTTTGAATGGGTATCGGCCGAAGGGGACATAACTTAAGTAATTTAGTGGTGGAGTTGGCAGCAGGTCCGATTTGCCGCTGCGCGATGGGTTCGGTCAGTTGTTTACTGGTCGTGCTAGGGTTGTCGGCATGCCCGAGTTTCGCTTCTCCGCGCCGGCCGACCGCAATAAACAAGCAATTCTTGATCACCTGAGGCCGCTGTTTGCCGTTACGCAGCGGGTGCTGGAAATTGGCAGCGGTACGGGTCAGCATGCGGTTTTTTTCGCGACGCAATTGCCGGCGCTGGTCTGGCAACCTACCGAATTGCCGGCCGGACTTGGCGATCTGGCCGCACGCTGTGCAGCCGAGGCACCGTCAAACTGTCACTCACCTCAGGCGCTGGATGTGCGCGATGCGGATTGGAACCTGGGTGACTACGATGCTGTATTTACCGCTAACACCCTGCACATCATGAGCTGGATTGCCGTCGAGTCCTTGTTGGCCGGTCTCTGTCAGGTTCTCAGGCCAGGCGGATATTTTTGTATCTATGGCCCGTTTCGCTATGCCGGCGCTGACACGGCGCCGAGCAATGCAGCCTTCGACCAGTCGTTGCGCGCCCGCGATCCTGACAGCGGCATCCGCGACTTCGAGGCAGTCGACGGTCTGGCCCGGCAGGAAGGCCTGCTGCTGGTAGCTGACCACGCTATGCCAGCCAACAATCAATTGCTGGTTTGGCAACGTGAGTGCGACTAGTAGCCTCGCTGCGGGTCGACCACTGACAGCATCGCTTCGCCTGCCAGGTAGCGGCGCAGATTTTCCTCGGCCACGGCCAATAGTCTAATCAGCAGTTTGTCCGAGCCTGCGGCCACGTGCGGCGTAATGATGACATTCGGTGCTCGCCACAAGGGATGATCGGCCGGCAGCGGTTCTGGATCAGTAACATCCAGTCCGGCGCCGGCGATTTGACCGCTGCTTAAGGCGGCTACCAGGTCGTCGGTAACCACGCTGGCGCCGCGGCCGACATTAATAAAGTATCCATGTGCCGGCATGGCCGCAAAGAACTCTGCATTGAACAAGCCCCGGGTTTCTGCTGTCAGGGGCGCGCTGTTAACCACCGCATCGGCGCGCGCTGCTAATGTCAGCAGCGCATCAGGCTTGGCGACCTCACTCACGAAGGCGGGTCCGGGGCGTCCGCTGGCGCGAATCGCCGTGACGCGCATTCCCAGGGCATGTGCGCGGCGTGCGACTTCACTGCCGATGCCACCCAGCCCGACTACCAGTAATTCGCGGCCAGCGATTTCCCAGCGCTTGCTTGCGGGAACGGCCAGCGGATCCCACACACCCTGATATTGGTTGGCCAGGTACGGACCGAGCCCGCGCGTCAGGGCCAGCAATAAGCCGATCACGTGTTCGGCGATCTGCGGGCTGGAAACCCTTTGCATATTGGTAACCAGAACCTCACCGCTCTGCACGCGTGGCAAGGACACACAACGCTCTGCGCCGGCACTATATAGCTGCACCCAGCGCAGCTTGGGACCAGCGGCGAGGATTTCGGCAGAGCAGAAACCCAGAATAGCCGTTGCCTCGCTGACGGCCGCCAGCGCCTGTGCAGCATCGCCGGCGCCGATCAATTTGACCTCGCCGGCCATAGCCTGAATACGTGCCAGGCTTGCCGGCGAGTTTATGCGCACGACGATGGGTCCCTGCGGTGCCCAGCGTGGGTCGTCACGCACCGGCGAGCTTGACGCGCGGAGCCCGAGTTGTTCGCTGAGTGTTTCGGCTGCAGCCAGGCCCGTAAACAGGCCAAGCAGAACCGCCACCAGACCAACGCAGACAAGCTTCATCAGATTTCTCCTTCGATCAATTCCAGTAACTCATCGGCCGCGCCACGAATCAGCGCCACGCGTCGACCCTGGTAGGGTGCGGCCGGAATCGCGCTGGCAGAAGTCAGCACCGGCGCTTGTATCTTATCGAGGTCGTTGACGCGGAAGCTGACCATGGCCATGCCCGGCGGTAACTGGCCATCACAAACTGGTCGGGCCGGCAGTCCGGCAGGAAACTCGTCCAGCTCGATCAAAAAGCGTCTGCCCGGTATCGGTGACAGGGAAGTCGGGAATATTGTGTTGGCCGGCACGGAGCAGCTGTGAGCCAGGATGCCGTTGATAAACGGCAGGGGGTCCATCACGCGCATATTCAATCGCCGGGCATAGAAGCCACGCATGGCGTGTGTGGAATCGCCGGCCAGGGTCACGATGAATGCGCGATCTACCGGCGCGCGTGCCTGTTTCATGCCGAAACGGCTGCCGCCCGGCAAGATGCGTGTGAAGTAGAGCAGCTCGCCGGCCGGCCCGACCATTTGCATCGCGCGTGGCGATTTGGGTCCGGGAAACAGGTCGTCCGGACCGGCCAGTCGCTGAAAAGACGAGCCTGCAAGCTGTTCAGCCAGGGCATCTGGGTCCTGGACCAAAAGTTCCGTGGCCATCCAGCCCCGCGTGGCCGGCGACTCATAGCCACGTCGCTCGCCCGTTTCGATATAGCGGACCCAGAAATCGTCGCCGCTGGCTGGCTGCAGGAGGCAGTAGGGCAGCCCCTTAGCTGCCGGCGTTTGCCAGGCAGCAGCCATGGCTGCACTGACCTGGCCCTGGTCCGTTACCCGGTAACCGAGCTCCGTCACCCAGGCGTCGCGGCTGGGTGGCAGCTGATCGACACAATAAGTAACTCCGCAGATATCCTGAAGGCTTCGTCTTGCGCTGCCGCGTGCCTGCATTACGGCTGCCAGCTCAGGGGCGGCTCCTGCATCAGCGCAGCCTGCTCACGCAAGGTAAGTACATGCTCGTCCCAATAGCGCTGGCTATTGAACCAGGGGAACGCGACTTTAAACGCCGGATCTTCCCAGCGACGTGCCAACCAGGCAGCGTAGTGCATCAGGCGCAGGGTTCTTAGCGCCTCGACCAAATGAAGTTCGCGGGCGTCGAACTCGGCGAATTCCAGATATCCCTCGAGCAGCTTCTGCAATTGGGGTGTCTGCTCGCTGCGGTCGCCGGAAAGCAGCATCCACAGGTCCTGTACCGCAGGCCCCATGCGCGCATCGTCGAGATCGACGATGTGAATACGTTGCTCCAATACCAGCACGTTGCCCGGATGAAAGTCGCCATGTACACGCAGGTATTCGGGGTGTCCGGCGCGTGCAAAGCAGGCCTCTACCAATACCAGCAGATCTGCGCATACGCTGGTGTAGGCGGGCATCAGATCCGCCGGAATAAAATTCTCCTCAATCAGAAAGCGCTGCGAGTCGTGGCCGTAGCTATCCACAGTGATGCTTGGCCGGTCAGCGAAATCCCGGGTTTCGCCGCGCAGGTGAATCCGCGCTACCAGTCTGCCCAACTGCGCCTGCAACTCCATCTGGTCTAGTTCAGGTGCATGGCCGCCATGACAAGGATAGACGGCAAAACGAAAATCACCCTGATGGTGCAGTGTGATGCCGTCGCGTGCCAGCGGGGCGACCACCGGGATTTCGTCATCGGCGAGTTCCTGGGCGAACTCATGCTCTTCCTTGATGGCCGCATCGCTCCAGCGGTCGGGCCGATAGAATTTAGCCACCACTGGAGCAGCGTCTTCGATGCCCACGCGGTAGACCCGGTTTTCGTAGCTGTTAAGGGCCAACAGGCGGCCATCTGCACGCAGCCCGAGGGCTTCCACGGCATCCAGGATCTGGTCAGGCTGCAGGTCCTGATAAGCCTGGCTGGCGTCGTTGTTGCGCATATTTTCAGCCCAGAAGCGGGCCGCGAGTGTAACACTCGGGCGTCAGATCAGCGCCGCTACGCATGCAGTTGCGCGGACTGGTACCCTAGCGCCCCAACGAATAACGAGAGGCGGCCAGCATGGCAGGGGCACAGGAAGAAATTGAGATTAAAATGGACCGGGACGGCCTGTACCTGGAGGAAGTGTTTACTGATCGCAAGGTCGGCAGTATTCAGCGCTTGACGCCGGTTGATGGTGAAGGCAACCGTGATTCATCACGTGAATTGCTGTTTGTTGGGCAAACGCAGCTGATGACCCGTGCCGGGCCACTGCCCTTAAGTTTTGAAATTCCCGCGGCAAATCTGGGTGACGCAGCGGATGGTTTCGCTGCAGCGGCCGGTCAGGCGGTGGAAGAGGCCATGCAGCGCCTCGAGGCGATGCGCCGTGAACAAGCATCTTCCATTATCGTGCCGGATGGTGGCGGTGCACCGGGCGGCGGACTGCCGGCCGGCGGCAAGATTCAGATCCCCTGATGGCCGGCGGTGGCGACCGCGTCAGGTCGTCAGCTTGTGGCCAGATTCGGTTCGGCAGCTCGCATGGCGCGCGTTGATCGCGCCAGGTATTAACAGTGGACGCGGATGTCATCCTGGTTGGTGGTGGGCTAGCTAATAGCCTGATTGCCATCAGACTGCGGGCGCAGTCTCCACAGCTGCGACTCCTGCTGCTGGAACAGGAAGCCAGTCTGGGTGGAAATCACACCTGGTCTTTTCATGGCAGCGATGTCAGCGAGACTCAGCTTGAATGGCTGCGGCCACTGATAGCGGCGAGTTGGTCGAGTCACGAGATTATTTTCCCGGCGCGCCGACGCACTTTGCCGGGTAGCTATCACACAATTTTTTCTGAGCAGCTCAACGACCAGGTGCGCGCCAGGCTCGGCGATGCTGTCTGGACTGGTTGCAGCGTAGCGGCAGTCGAGGCCGAGCAGGTCACCCTCGCGGACGGCAGGGTGCTGAGCGCCGCGACAGTTATCGATGGGCGTGGAGATTCGGGTAGCCGTGATCTGGATGTGCGCTTTCAAAAATTCTTCGGATTGCTGGTCGAGCTGGAGTCGCCCTGCGGTCTGGAAGCGCCGATTCTCATGGATGCCTGCCTGCCTCAAGAGGACGGTTTTCGCTTCATGTATAGCCTGCCGTTCAGCCCGACACAGCTGCTGATTGAAGATACCCGCTACAGTGATACGCCGGGCCTGGACGTGGAATCCATGCGCGCGGCGATTTACGCCTACGCTGAAGCGCGTGGTTGGCGCATTACGGCGGTTTTGCGCGAGGAGCAGGGGGCTTTGCCCGTGGTCCTGGATGGCGACCTTGAGGCCTTCTGGTCGGCTAGCCCCGGATTGCCACGCTCCGGAATCCGTGCCGGATTATTTCATTACACTACCGGCTATTCGTTGCCAGAAGCGGTGCGTTTGGCTGATGACCTGGCTGCCCGGGATAGCTTGGGCAGTGACGAACTGGCACTAGCCATTCGGACCCGCAGTTTTCGTCTTTGGCGTAAAGGTCTGTATTTCAGATTATTGAATCGCATGTTGTATCTGGCCAGCGCCCCCGAGGATCGCTACCGCATGCTTGAATACTTTTATCGACTGCCGGCGAACACCATTAACAGGTTCTACGCGGGTTCGCTCACGAGCCTGGATAAGATCAGAATTCTAACCGGCAAGCCGCCGGTGCCAGTTAACCGGGCACTGCGCAGCCTTTTCATGTTGCCGGCGCGCGGATCTGCGCGCCAATAGCTGGGAGTTAACGAATGTCAGCACCTAGAGTCGCCGTGATCGGCGCAGGTTTCGGCGGACTGGCGGCAGCAATCCGCCTGCAAACCGCGGGCGTGCCCACGGTCCTGATCGAGCAGCGCGACCGGGCTGGTGGGCGCGCCTACGTTTATGAAAAGGACGGTTTTACCTTTGACGCCGGGCCGACAGTAATTACCGCGCCGGAGTGTCTGACGGAGTTGTACGAGAACGCCGGCCGTAACATGGATGACTACATCGAGATGATCAGTCTCGATCCGATGTACCGGCTGAGCTGGGAAGATGGTTTCACGCTGGACTACACGGCTGACGACGAACGCATGAACGCCCAAATAGCCGCGCGCAATCCGGCCGACGTCGAGGGCTATGCACGATTTATGGAATATTCCGAGGCGGTTTTTGAAGAGGGCTATCAGAAGCTTGCGGCGGTGCCTTTCCTCGATTGGTGGAGCATGATTCGCGCTGCGCCCCAGCTGGTTAAGCTGCAAAGCTATCGCTCTGTTTACAGCATGGTCTCGAAATACATCAAGGACCCGCAGTTACGTCAGGCGCTGAGCTATCACACGCTGCTGGTGGGTGGAAATCCGTTCAGTACCTCGGCCATCTATGCGTTGATCCATACGCTGGAGAAGCGTTGGGGCGTGCTTTTTCCGCGCGGCGGCACCGGTGCGCTGGTCCAGGCCCTGGTCAAATTGTTTGAGGACCTGGGCGGCGAGTTGTGTCTCAACTCCCCGGTGGACCGGATAGAAACCGATGCCGGTAAAGTTCGTGCGGTGAACCTGGCGGATGGTCGCAGGGTGCCGGTGGAAGCGGTGGTCAGCAACGCCGACGTTGTGCATACCTATGTCAATCTGCTGCGCGACGAGGCAAAAGCCGCCGGCATGCAGAAGAGTTTGCCGCGCAAGAAATTTTCCATGTCCCTGTTTGTGGTCTATTTTGGTCTGCGCCGCGAGCATCCCGAGCTGGCGCATCACACGGTTCTGTTTGGTCCGCGCTATAAGGAACTGCTGGAAGATATTTTCGATCACGGCAAGCTTGCCGATGACTTTTCCCTTTACGTGCACGCGCCTTCGGTGAGTGATCCGAATCTGGCACCGCCGGGGTGCAGTACTTATTATGTGCTTGCGCCGGTGCCTAATTTTTCGCGCAGTGAAATCGACTGGGAAGTAGAAGCGCCGCGCTTTCGCGACCGTATCCTGGAATATGTGGAGAAGCGATATATACCCGGATTGCGGGACGATCTGGTAACCTCTCATATGTTCACGCCGCCGGATTTTGTGTCGGAACTTAACGCGTATCAGGGCTCTGCGTTCTCGCTGCAGCCGCTGTTAACGCAAAGCGCATTTTTCCGGGTACATAACCGCGACGCGAATATCGGGGGCCTCTATTTCACCGGTGCCGGCACGCATCCAGGCGCTGGGGTACCGGGGGTCGTCAATTCGGCCAAGGCGACAGCGGGTCTGTTGCTGTCCGACCTGGGGATTGCCTGATTTGAGCGATATCGCTGCCAGCAGCCGTGAGATTATTCGCAAGGGCTCCAAGAGCTTTGCCGCCGCTGCGCGACTCTTCGATTCCGAAACTCGAGATGACGTCTACCTGTTGTATGCGTGGTGCCGTTATTGCGATGACCTGATTGACGGTCAGGAGCTGGGCTTCGGTAACGCCGAGATTTCTCCGCAGGAAGCGGAGGAGCGACTGGCACTACTGCGCCGTTCCACCCTGGATGCCCTCAACGGTAATGCAAACGCTGAGCCGGCCTTTATTGGTTTACAGCAAGTCGTCAGCAAGTACGAGATTCCGCATCGCTATCCGCTGGAGTTGATCGACGGCTTTGCCATGGACGTGGCTGGTGCCGAGTATCACGATCTCGAGGACACGCTGCTCTATTGTTACCACGTAGCCGGCGTGGTGGGCGTGATGATGGCTTTCGTGATGGGTGTTCGCCAACCCGAGGTGCTGAGCCGGGCGGCTGATCTGGGCATCGCTTTCCAGATTACGAATATTTCCCGCGATGTCATGGACGATGCGGCTAATCAGCGCAACTACCTGCCGCTCAACTGGCTCCGCGATGCCGGCGTTCCGGCTTCAGAGGTTGCCAGCGCGGAGCATCGGCAGGCCGTTTTCGAAGTGGTGGAACGTTTGCTGCAGGTCGCCGAACGCTATTACGCTTCGGCAGAAGACGGTATACGCTCGCTGGGATTTCGCGCTGGCTGGGCAGTCAGCACTGCCAGCGGTGTGTACCGTGATATCGGCTCGCTGGTGTCAGAGCGCGGTGCGCATGCCTGGGATCAACGCGCTTACGTGACTTCCGGTCGCAAGCTGCTCTGGGGTCTGCGCGGTGCCGGCAAGGCGCTGGCCGCCGCAGGCCTGCAACGCGGCCGTGAGGCACCGCCGCGCGAAGACGATCTTTGGATCAAGCCTGATTTGTGTTGAGTTCCAGTAGCCGACGCCGTTCGGCATCCAGTTCGTCTACCGGCCGGGTGTAGAGAAAACCAAAAGACACTGCGCCTTCTTTGCTGGTCGTCGCATGGTGTACGTAGTGCGCCTGGATAATGCGTTTCATGTACGGATTATTGCCGCGATAACGAAGCGGCAGGCGTCGATGCACTATGCCATCGTGAAACCCGAAGTAGCAAAGGCCGTAGGCAGTCATGCCAGCGCCGATGGGCAGAAGCAGGGGATAGACATTCACGCCCAGGTAAATCAGCAGAATCGACGGCAGCGCGAAATAGAAGGCGAACAGGTCATTTAGTTCGAATATACCGTTGCGCGGGCGATGATGAGACTTGTGCAGAGACCAGAGGAAGCCATGCATGACGTACTTATGCGTATACACGGCAACGGCTTCCATGCCGATGAAAGACAGCAGCAGCAGGGCAATAAATACTAGGGTATCCAACATGGTGCAATTATCGGGTTATTTATCCTGTCCAATTCCTGTCTCTGAAGTCTCGGCTATGGTCAGTTTACGATTGAGTGTTTTTTTATCGCTCAACTTTGCTAGCCGCTCTGCTCCAGCACCGGTTTTTCGGGCCGTAAAAAATCGTATTCCGTCTCCAATCGGTCGGTACCCATCACCCGGTCCCAGAAGCGAAAGTACAGTGCGTAATTAATGGTGTACCGCAAGTGGTGAAGGTTATGGTGGGCAGCCGAAATCCAGTTGCGGCCAACGAAACCCCTCAGCAATCGGTCTGGCATTAGCTCGAAGCCGGAATGATTGGTGACGCTGACCACCGTCATTAGCACCAGGATAAACAAGATCGCGCTGACGTGAATCGGAATCACGAAGGCCATGGCCGGCAGAATGGCTGCGCCCAGCATGGATTCAGTGGGATGAAACGAGAAGCCGGCCCAGGGTGTGGGTTGACGGGACTCATGGTGCACTTTGTGCATCACCGGAAATAGTCTCGGGTGATGCATCATCCGATGTGTCCAGTAGAAATACGTGTCATGGATAAACAGGTAGACCGGCACGCTGGCGAAATACCAAAGCCAGCCGTACTCGCTGATATCCATATAGATTGCCGTGCCGCCGTTTTTCCAGGCTTCCAGCACCAGCGCGCCCGGCACGGCATAGATGGCCGAGGCGATCACGGACCAGCGAATTTCGCTGCGGATCAGGCGCGCCGGCGGGGTGATGTCCGTGAGTTTGCGCGCCCGCAGCAGGTTCCCCGGCCGCTTCCACAACGCCCAGTAGAAAAACCCGGCAATCGCGAAATAGCGCAGGGTTATGAACACAAAGAGTGCTGCAGCGGTTTGTAGGTATAGGGTCCAGTTCATAAGGTGGTTAACGAACAGGCGGTCAGACGCGCCGAATAATGTCATCATAGTAGCCCTATGGGTAGTGCGTCGATTGCCATTTCGCAAAATGAGGAATCCGCAGCGGGTATGCGCACCGGTGCGGAGCTGGCCGTCGTGGTGCCGACCTTCAACGAGGCGGCTAATGTTGCTGCCCTGGTGCGTCTGCTGGAAGCCAGCCTGGCGGGGATCGAGTGGGAATTGATTGTCGTCGACGACGATTCTCCGGATGGCACGGCCGCGGCTGTGCGCGAATTGGCGCGCGAAAACCCACGCCTGCGTTGCCTGCAGCGAGTCGGCCGGCGCGGCCTGTCCTCGGCCTGTATTGAAGGCATGTTGGTTACATCTGCGCCGTTTATGGCCGTGATGGACGGCGATCTGCAGCATGATGAAAGCTTGCTGCCGAAAATGCTTGAGCTGCTGCGCGCGGACCAGGCCGACATCGTTGTTGGCAGTCGCTACGTTGATGGCGGTGGCAGCGCTGGTCTGGATGAGCGCCGTGCCGGCCTGAGCCAACTGGCAACCCGGCTTAGCCGGCCCCTGATCCCGGCCGATTTGCATGACCCCATGAGCGGCTTCTTCATGTTGCGCCGCGAAGTTTTTGAGTCCAGTTTCCGGCATCTTTCCGGCATCGGCTTCAAGATTTTGCTGGATATTTTTGCCTCTTCGCCCAACAGTTTGCGATTTAAGGAACTGCCCTTTGAGTTCCGCAGCCGAGAAGCCGGCGACAGCAAGCTGGATTCCCAGGTGCTCTGGGACTACGGCATGTTGCTGCTGGACAAAATGATTGGTCGCTGGGTGCCGGTGCGTTTCGTTTCCTTCATGCTGGTAGGCGGTGTAGGTGTAGTGGTGCACATGAGCGTATTAGGCGGCCTGTTAAAACTTGCCGGCAGTTCCTTCGTCAGTGCGCAGATCAGCGCCACCCTGGTGGCCATGACCGCGAACTTCGTGCTGAACAACGTCATTACCTACCGCGATATTCGTTTGCGCGGCTGGGGCTGGTTGCGCGGTTGGGTGTCTTTCACACTGGCCTGCAGTGTCGGCGCGGTGGCGAATGTAGGCGTCGCCCAGTACTTTTTCGAGAAAGACACCACCTGGTTTCTGGCCGGGCTGGCCGGCATTCTGGTGGGTGCAGTCTGGAACTACGTGATTACCCTGGTCTACACCTGGCGAGGCGCGAGCGTGCAATGAAGCCGCTTGCGGCGCCTGTGGCTGCGCCTATCAACGGCTGGCTGGTAGCGTTCGTGGTGGTCATCAAGCTGGCCATCTGGCTGCTCGCCGGTGATCGCTATGGCTACATGTCCGATGAGCTTTATTTTCTTGATGCCGGTCGGCACCCGGCGCTGGGCTATGTAGATTTTCCGCCACTTATCGCCTGGATCTCGGCGCTACTGCAGGCAACAGGTCTCGACTCCCTGCCTGCCTTGCGAGCGTTTACCGGCGCCATCGGGATCATCATTTCACTGCTAGGTATTGATCTGTGCCGCCGTCTCGGCGGCTCAGTGTTCGCCCAATGGGTTACCGCTTTGGTGTTGTTGCTGGCGCCGGGTTTCGTGTCGGTGCAGGGCTTGTTCACCATGAATGTGCTCGACCAACTCGTCTGGGTGCTGGCCTTCTGGCTG
>CAWKLL010000038.1:0-34782 GCA_963850255.1 uncultured Gammaproteobacteria bacterium | reverse complement strand
AGAAGAACTACGCGGTGCTGCTGACTGACGGTGCGCCAACGCGCGATACGGCAGCAGACTCGATGATTGAAGGCTTGCCTGGATTTGATGACGTCAATACTAACGGCGGCAGCTGCGATGGCAGTGGCAACGGCGCTTGCCTTGATGACATGGCCGAGTATATGTACAAGGCCGACATGAACGGCGATCTGAACGGGATTCAGAACGTTATCACCTACACCATCGGATTCACGGTGGACTTACCCCTGCTGGCCAGCACTGCGGCCCGTGGCGGCGGTGAATACCGGCTGGCGGATGACACCTCGAGTCTCGCCAGTGTGCTGACGGAAATCGTCTCTTCTATTCTAGACGAAGCCACGACCTTCACCGCGCCTGCGGTGCCGGTAAACGCCTTCAATCGCACCCAGAACCTGCGCGACGTGTACGTCTCGGTATTCGAGCCTACCGGGCGTTCGCATTGGCCAGGCAACCTCAAGAAATATCGCATCCAGAACGGCATTCTGGTCGGCCAGGACGGCAAACCCGCCGTTAATCCCGAGACCGGCTTCTTCTGGAACGACGGTGGCAACGAGGCCTTCAGCTTCTGGTCGGATGTCCCTGACGGTGACCGTGTGACCGACGGCGGCGCAGCTTTTGAACAACCCATCTGGGATCAGCGGCCCGTCTACTCGAACATCACCGATGATAAGAACCTGGTGCTCAGCCAAAACATGAAGAACCGGCTTGCTATCGGCAATAATGAACTCGATCCCGCCGACTTTGATATGGACAATGATTCAGAAGTCGTTGTCGACGGCCTGGGTCTCAACCTCAGTGAGTTCGACAAGGTCATTGCCTGGACGCTGGGTATGGATGTTGTGGGCCTGGAGGATGATCCGGCCGGCGGCCCCGATCAGCGCAACGCTATGGGCGACCCGCTGCATGTGCGCCCGGTGGCTGTAATCTACGGCGGCACCGAACTAGACCCCGATTCCGTGATCTATACCGCCACCAATGACGGCATGTTGCACGCGGTCGACGGAAAAACCGGCCAAGAACTCTGGGGCTTTGTCCCGGAGCGCCTGCTGCCGAGGCTGGCGGAACTCTACGCGGATCCGCAAGTAGCCAATAAACGCTACGGTCTCGACGGCGATATTCGCCCCTACATTGTGGACAATGATGGATTACCCGGCGTTAGTGGCAGTGAGCAGGTATTCCTCGTCTTCGGCATGCGCCGTGGTGGCGACGGCCTGTTCGCGATGGAAGTTACCGACCGAAACAATCCCCGCCTGGCCTGGGCAGTCGACTCCGACAGTTCCGGACTGGACGACCTGGGACAGACCTGGTCGACGCCTTCGATCGCCAAGGTGAATATAGACGGCGATGTCACCGACGTAGTCATCATCGGTGGTGGCTACGATGATGGCCAGGATAATCCCGGTTATCGTACCGACGCCGTCGGCAACGCGATCTACATGCTGGAACTTAAGACTGGCAATGTTGTATGGAGTGCCGGTGCAGACGGCAGCCACAACCTGGTGCTGGATGGCAACAACGGCACGGCGCCGATGGAACATTCTATTCCGGCTCCGGTGAAGGTCGTCGATCTGTCCGGCGACGGCATTGCCGACCGCATGTATGCGGGTGACATGGGCGGACGGCTGTGGCGCTTTGACATTATCAACGGCAAAAAAGATGATGACCTGGTCGAAGGCGGCCTGCTGGCCACGCTGGGCGCCGCAGACATGGCCACGCCAACGATGGCTGACGCACGTCGCTTCTACGCGGCACCAGACGTCGTTAGCGTACTCGACATCGAGGGTTCCTATCTCGCGATTAACATCGGTTCCGGCTACCGGGCGAGTCCGTTCGACACAGCCACCGAGGATGAGTTCTATTCGGTGCGCGACTTCAGTTTCCTCGACGTCATCAAGCGTGATGAATACCCGGAACCTGTAACCCGTGACGAATTGGTTGATGTCACAACTTTCGGTACCGACGCTTACCCGGTATTGGACCCCCTGGACAAGGGCTGGCGCATTACCATGGTGGAGAGCGCCGGTGAAAAAATCCTGACGGAGTCCATCTCCTTCAATGGGGTAACTTTCTTCACCTCCTTCTCACCCGGCAATCCGGGCAATGTCTGCGAAACTGCAGCGGGCAGCAACCGTGTGTATCGCGTGAGCGTGAGAACAGGTGCGCCGATTCCGCCGGATGACCCGTACGAGCCCTGGATCGAAGAGCCGAAAGAGCGCATCAAGCAACTCAAGCAGGGCGGTATCGCACCCGAAGTCATCCTGCTATTCCCCGGCGACGAGGAACCGACGGCCTGCTCAGGCGTGGAGTGCTTCGACCCGGGCTTCAGCGCCGATGTAACCCGAACCTACTGGTTCCAGGATGAGACCCAATAGGAGCGGGCATGATGGATACGAGAAACAAGGGCTTTAGCCTGGTAGAAGTGATGATCGTCATGGTCATCGTGGGCATCATCATGAGCCTCGGCATTCCCGGCTACCGCGGCTACCTGCAGCGTGCCAATCGGGCTGATGCCACGACCGCGTTGCTGCGCATCTCGGCGGCCCAGGAGCGATTCTTTATCGCCAACGGCACTTACGCCAGTAATGCACAGCTGGCGGCAGCGCCGCCGGCCGGCCTGGGGATAGACGGCACCGAACGGGGTTTCTACAACCTCAATGTGCTGCCCGGCCTCGGCGGTCTGGCCACAGGCTACATCCTGATAGCCCAGATTAGTCCGGGCGGCGATCAGGCAGACGATACCGATTGCGCAGCCTTTTCGACCACTGAACGTGGTCAGCGCAGAGCCTTCGACGGCGGAGGCGCAGATAACACGGATACTTGCTGGCGCTAAAACCCCTTCAGGCACCAGCAGCATTGCCGCCGCCCTAACGGGCCGGCGGCTTCTTTTTGCCTGCGCGTCGGGGTTCCAGCACAAAGCCGTCAAACAGGATCAGAACAACACCACAGGTAATCGCCGAATCGGCAATATTGAAGGCAGGATAGGACCAGTCTTTGTAGTAGAAGAGCAAAAAATCTACCACGTAACCGTATAGCACCCGGTCAATCAGATTACCGATGGCGCCGCTCAGAACCAGCGCCAGGCCGAGGGCCAACGTATTGCGACCGTATCGAGGCAGCGTCGCCAGCCACCAGATCAGCGCCAGGCTGACCACGCCGGCAACCCCCATAAACAAGAGGTTTTGCCAGCCGGAGGCAGTGGACAGAAAACTAAAGGCGGCGCCGGTGTTGTGCAAACGTACCAGGTCAAAAAACGGCCAGACGGGAATGCGCTGATATAAAGTCAGATTTTCTGTGATCGCCAGCTTGGTTAGCTGGTCAGCAACCAGCAGCAGCACCGACAGACTCAGCCAGGCAATGATACGCCCGCCCATCGTCGGCACTTTTTCCTCGTTATCAGCGGTGCTTTTATCGTTCACCCGCACAATCCTCTAAGCGAAGTGCCGGGTTTCGCCCGGCCCATCGACATTGCCGGCACAGCGACCACACAGCTCAGGATGCGCTGCAACACTGCCCACATCGCTGCGGCGATGCCAGCAGCGCACACACTTGGGCTCGCCGGCCGCCGTAATGACAATTCGACAGCCCGCATCCTCATCCGCCTCAGCGGGCGCCGCATCGAGACTCGCCACCGTTGCGGCGGAGGTAATCAATACGAAACGCAGTTCATCACCCAGGGCCTGCAAGTTTTCCAGCAGCTCATCGGGTACAAACAAGGCCACCTCGGCTTCCAGGCCCGAGCCGAGCACACCTTCGGCACGTTTGGCCTCCAGCGCCCGCGCAACGGCTTCGCGCACCGGCACCAGCGCCGGCCAGTCAATCTGCGGACTTGCCGCCTCCGGCAACGCATACCAGGTTTCAAGAAACACCGAAGCACTGCGCTCACCGGGCATGGACTCCCAGATTTCTTCAGCCGTGAAACTCAACAGCGGCGCCAGCCAGCGCACCATGGCCTCGGCAATGTGATACATGGCGGTCTGGGCGGAACGACGCGCCTGGCTGTCGGCAGGCGTCGTATAGAGGCGATCCTTGATGACATCAAGATAGAAGCCGCCCATTTCGACCACACAAAAATTGTGTAGCTGCTGATAAACGCGATGAAACTCGTAGCTGTCGTAGGCCTGGCGAAGCTGGCCTTGCAGCTCATCCGCCTGGGCGACGGCCCAGCGATCCAGATCCACCAGTTCTTCGGCAGGCAGCACATCACGCACGGGATCAAAGCCGTGCAGATTACCTAACAGGAAGCGCGCTGTATTGCGCATGCGTCGATAGGAGTCCGTGACCCGCTTTAGTATCTCCTCCGACAGGCTCATTTCTGCCGCGATAGTCGGTACCGGCTATCCACAAGCGCAGAACATCGGCGCCGAGATTGTTGACAATTTTCTGCGGCTCAATGGTATTGCCCAGCGACTTGGACATCTTTCGGCCGTTCTCATCGACGGTAAAACCATGCGTAAGAACCTGCTCATAGGGGGCAGTGCCATGCATGGCCACTGAGGTCAGCAGTGAACTCTGAAACCAGCCACGATGCTGGTCGGAGCCTTCGAGGTAGAGTTGCGCCGGATAGCCCACTTCATCGCGCGCAGCCGCCACGCAGTGATGCGCCATGCCCGAGTCCATCCATACATCCATGGTATCGCGCACCATGTCGTAGTCGGCCGCAGATTCTCCGAGCAAATCATGCGGATCCAGCTCGAACCAGGCATCAGCACCCAGCTCATCCATACGCGCGGCGACCTGCTCCAGCAGCTCGAGGGTCTGGACATGCAGCTCGCCGGTTTCGCGATGCACGAACAAAGGAATTGGCACGCCCCAGGTGCGCTGCCGGGAGATGCACCAATCGGGTCGGCCTTCGACCATGGCTTCGATTCTTTGCTCACCCCAATCAGGGATCCAATCGACGCGCTTGATCGCAGCCAGTGCCGCAGCGCGCAATCCATTTTGATCCAGGCTGACAAACCACTGCGGTGTGGCGCGGAAAATCAGCGGCGTGTTGTGCCGCCAGCAGTGCGGGTAGCTATGCTCGTAGGGGGCGTTTTGCAAGAGGACACCGCGTTCGGCAAGCAGGGCCAGAATGGCATCACCGGCCTTGCTGATATGCTGGCCGGCAAAAATTTCCGTGTCCGGCAAGTACACGCCGTCACCGCCGACCGGGTTCTCCAGCGGTAAGTCGTTGGCAACGCCGGCCGCGAAATCGTCCTGACCATGACCGGGCGCGATATGCACCGCACCGGTACCCGCCTCCAGCGTCACAAAGTCCGCATTAATCAACGGCACGGCGCGCGCATAAAACGGATGCTGCAAGCTCAGCCCGGCGAGCTGCTCACCGCTGAATTCCGCCAGCCGTTGCGGCGCTTCGGCAGCGTAACGATCCAGTGCCGAGGCTGCCAACTCGGCTGCCAGCACGACACGATGGGCCTCACCCGCCTGCTGGTACTGCCACAACTCGTAGTGCAGATCAGCGCCGACAGCCACGGCCTGGTTGGCCGGCAGCGTCCAGGCGGTGGTGGTCCAGATCGGCAGGCTAACGGGCAGCGCTTCGCCAGCCAGGCCGATACGCCGATTAAATTCGTCGACATCCAGCACGGCAAAGGCCACGTCGATGGCCGCCGAGCGTTTGTCCGCATACTCAACCTCGGCTTCCGCCAGGGCAGAGCCGCAGTCCAGACACCAGTGCACAGGCTTGTAGCCGCGCTGCAAGTGGCCGTTCTTTATGATCCTGGCGAAGCCGCGCACCTGTTCAGCTTCGTAGCCGGCATCCAGCGTCAGGTAAGGACGCTGCCAGTCGCCAAAAATACCCAGGCGAATAAAGTCATCGCGCTGATTATCAACCTGCTTCAGCGCATAGGCCCTGCAGGCCTGCCTGAATGCCCTGGCATCTAACTTACGGCCGACCTTGCCGTGCTTTTTTTCCACCTGCAGTTCGATGGGCAAGCCGTGGCAATCCCAGCCAGGGATATAGGGCGCATCAAATCCTTCCAGGCCACGGGACTTGACCACCATATCCTTGAGCACTTTGTTAACGGCGTGGCCCAGGTGAATATTGCCGTTGGCATAAGGTGGCCCGTCCAACAACAGAAAACGCGGCCGGCCGGCGTGCGCCGAACGAATTGCCGCATAAAGATCCATCGCCTGCCAGGCTTTTAGCCGGGCTGGTTCACGCTGGGCAAGATTCGCTTTCATCGGAAAGCTGGTCTTGGGCAGATTCAAGCTGTCTTTATAGTCAGTCACGTTAATGTCAGTGGGTTATGGCCTGGGCGAGTATCGCCCTGGCCGTCGCGGCGTCGTCATGCATCTTCTGCGTCAGGCTTTCCAGGTCCGAGAAATACTCTTCGTCGCGAATACGCGCGACAAAGTCCACGGAGATGTAGCGACCGTAGATGTCCTCATCAAAATCAAACAAATGCACTTCAAGCAACGGCTCGCCACCGCCATCAATGCTGGGACGCGAGCCGAGACTCGCCACGCCGTCGACGGGCTGATCGGTGCAGACCGAAAACCTGAACGGCAAAAATTCCCTGCACGGCCACCGCCCGACGCGCAATTCTGACGTTGGCGGTGGGATAACCGAGCGTTCGGCCGAGCTGCCTGCCCGACACTACACGGCCCGACATCCGATAGTACCTGCCCAACAGCGCCCTCGCCTGCTCAAGATTGCCGGCGGCCAGCGCCCGGCGGATTTCGGTGCTGGAAACTCGCTGACCGTTGTGCACGATACTGCCTAGCTGTTCGACCGAAAATCCCTGTTGTCGTCCGGCCATCTGCAAGTCTTCCAGACGGCCGGCGCGCTTGTGAGCAAAACGAAAATCATCACCGATTACCAGGTGCTTAACGCCAAGCGTAGCCAGTAGCAGGTCATCGATAAAGGCTGTCGGTGTCAAGCGCTCCATCTCAGCGTCAAAGGGCGGGCAAAAAAGCCAGTCCACGCCACAATCCTGCAGGGCCTGGAATTTTTCGCGAAACCGGGTCAGGCGCGGCGGCGGATCGGCGCGCCGAAAGAATTCGGCCGGCGTTGGCTCGAAAGAAAACACCACGCTCGGCAAACCGCGTGCTGCCGCAGCCTTGCGGACCCGGGCAATTATCTCCTGATGCCCCCGGTGCACTCCATCAAAGGTGCCAATGGTGACAACGCTGCCGGCCGGTAACAATTCCCGACCGTGGCTGGTTCGACGCATTAACTGCATGGGAAGGGCTGCAAAAATGGGGCGATTATAAGGGCGCCCGAGGGGAAGTCATGCGCAGGGCTGAAGGCCGCAGCCCCGCGGCGAGCAAAACCGCCACATAGGCGCCGGCGCCGCCGAGCACGGCCAGGGCCAGCCAGATACAGCGCTGGGCAAGACTCACTTCCAGCCAGACGGGCGCGGCCGGCACGAATTGCTTGAGCAGCATGGCCATGACGGCAACGCCGACAAAAACCTGCAGCAGGAATCTGCGCCAGCCGGGCTCCGGCCGCCAGACATCGGCCTGTCTCAAACCGCGCCACAGCAGCCCGGCATTCAGAAAAGCCGCCAGAGAAGTCGCCAGGGCCAGCCCGGTATGCGGTCCTGGCCATCCGGCGCGAATCCAGGGCAGCACGAAGGCCACATTCAGGAACATATTCGTCACCAGGGCGATAATCCCGATACGCACCGGTGTGCGCGTGTCCTGGCGGGCAAAAAAGCCGGGTGCCAGTATCTTCACCAGGGTGAAGCCCAGCAGGCCCAGCGAGTAAGCCATCAGGCTGATTGAGGCCATCTGCACGTCGCCGGCCGTGAACCGACCGCCATAAAAAATCGTCGTCAGCAGCGGCGCTGCCAATAGCGCCAGGCCCGCCGCCGCCGGTAAGGCGATCAGCAGCGCCAGGCGACAGGCCCAGTCGAGGGTGGCCGAAAACTCCTGCGCTGAGGCGCTGGCATGCTGGCGAGACAAATTGGGCAGAATCACCGTGGCCAGGGCAATGCCGAACACCCCCAGCGGGAATTCCATCAATCGGTCCGAGTAATAGAGCCAGCTGATACTGCCGGTGACCAGGAATGAAGCAATCAGCGTATCGAAAAGTATATTTATCTGCGCCACGGATGAGCCGAAAATAGCCGGCACCATCAGCTTCATAATCTTGCGCACACCCGCATGAGCGCCACCCCAGCGAGGGCGTGGCATAACACCCAGACGAGCCAGGAATGGCAGCATAAAAACCAGCTGCAGCAGCCCGGCGCAAAAAACCCCCAGGGCCAGCGCCATGCCCGGCTGGGTAAAGCCGGGCGCGATCACCGCAGCGAAAAAAATCAGTACCAGGTTGAGTAATACCGGCGCGAAGGCGGGCGCAGCGAAGCGCTGGTAGGTATTCAGAATGCCACCCGCCAACGCGGTCAGCGATACGAATAGCAAGTACGGAAAGGTAAACCGCAGCATGTCCACGGCCAAGTCATAGCGGTCAGCGCCGGGCGCAGATTCGCGCACAAAACCCGGCGCGAAAATTGCTATCAGTATCGGTGCGGCGACCACGCCAATAACGGTAAACACGAACAACACCAGACCCAGCGTACCGGCTACCCGATCCACCAGTTCGCGGACTTCGGCCGCGGAACGCTGCTCGTCGTACTCCGCAAATACCGGCACAAATGCCTGCGAGAAAGCACCTTCGGCGAAAAACCGCCGAAAAATATTCGGCAGCTTGAAAGCCACGAAAAACGCATCCATGACGTAACTGGCGCCAAACAAGCGCGCGAAAACCACGTCGCGAACCAGCCCCAGCACCCGCGATAGCAGGTCATACCGCCCACCACAAAGGTGGACTGCAGGAGCCGTTTGAGCGGGGATACAGGCGCTGGCGGGGAGTCGGGCATCGGCCGCAGAGTCTAGCAGGTTGCTCATCAGCGGCCGCGTTTAGCCAGGGCTGGCTACAGCCCAGGCTGCTAGTGCGGGTATGCGCTAAAAAACAAGGACTTGGCAGGTGCTGGCTATTGACATGGCTAGCCCGAGCCGGAAGAATAGCGGGCTTACTTTTGCGCTCCCGCGCAGACCGATATCCATACAGGAATTCAGCAGTGGCCAATATCAAGTCCGCGATCAAGCGCGCCAAACAATCCGAGACTCGTCGCCAGCATAACGTGGCCTTGCGCTCGCGGATGCGCACCTCGATCAAGAAAGTCCTCAAGGCACTTGATAGCGGGGATGCCAGCGCAGCGGCACAAAGCTATCGCGAAGCCGTGCCGCAGATCGATACGATGGTTAACAAGGGCCTGATTCACGGCAATAAAGCTGCGCGGCACAAGAGTCGCCTGAATCGAAGGGTCAAGAGTCTGCAGGGTTAAAGTCCCCCGCTTCATTCTGCCGGGCTGAGCGATCCAGCTGCAGCGCTTCCAACCTGCTCATGACAGCCGCCGCGAGGCTGCGAGTGCCTTTACCCGTTAGTGCGCTGATGACGTGAACAGGGCCTGACCAGGCCAAGCCATCGACCAATTCCGTACGTCGTCGTGCCTGCTCATCGGCAGGCAGTAAATCCATTTTGTTTAATACCAGCCAGCGTTCGCGCGCTGCCAGCGCGGGGCTAAAAGTCTCCAGTTCCCGGGCCAGGCCCCGGGCAATGGCCACCGTATCCTCTTCGCCGCCCAGTGGCGCCATGTCGATAACGTGCAGCAGCAGGCGGGTACGACTGAGATGCTTGAGAAAACGCGTGCCCAGACCGGCGCCCTCGGCCGCACCCTCGATCAACCCCGGTATGTCAGCCATCACGAAACTGCGCTGCCCATCCACAGCGACTACGCCCAGATTCGGATACAGGGTCGTAAAGGGATAATCGGCCACTTTCGGCCGAGCGGCCGACAATGCGCTGATTAAGGTTGATTTGCCGGCATTGGGCGCGCCCAGCAAACCTACGTCGGCGAGCACGCTTAATTCCAGTCGCAACCAGCGTCGCTCGCCCGGAGTGCCCGGCGTCGATTGACGAGGGGCCCGGTTTACGCTGCTTTTGAAGCGTACATTGCCACGCCCGCCTTCGCCGCCTGCCGCCACCAGCAGGCGCTCGCCGACGCTCTGCAGGTCGCCGATTAACTCTGCGGTGTCTTCCGCCACCACCCGCGTGCCGGGTGGCACGGCGACAACCAAATCATCGCCGCCGGCACCGGTGCGATCCTTACCGGCCCCACCAATGCCGTGGCCGGCAGCAAAGCGTCCACGCACCCTGAAATCAACCAGCGTATTCAGATTTTCATCGGCAACCAGATAAACGCTGCCGCCATGACCACCGTCGCCGCCATCGGGACCGCCACGCGGTATGTATTTCTCGCGCCTGAAACTGACGCAACCCGGCCCACCGTTACCGGCGATTACCTGGATTCTTGCTTCATCAACGAATTTCATACTGCGCCGGATAGTGGCTGCTGGAGGTTCCGCAGGCAAACAAAAAGCCCCGCATAAGCGGGGCTTTCAGGCATTGGCCGATCGGCAAAAACCTAGGCGTTTTCGCTGTCTACGCTGACATATAGACGACTGCCCGCGCCCTTGCGCTCAAATTTCACACGACCATCGGACTTGGCGAACAAGGTGTGGTCACGGCCCATGCCCACATTGGGACCGGGACGAACTTTCGAGCCGCGCTGACGAATAAGTATGTTGCCGGCGCTAACCGTCTGACCGCCGAACTTCTTCACGCCCAGTCGCTTGGATTCTGAATCGCGGCCGTTCCGGGAACTACCGCCTGCTTTTTTATGTGCCATTGTCTGGTGCTCCTGGTACGGCGTCAGCCGCCGCTGATGCCGGTCACTTCGATCAGGGTGTATTCCTGCCGATGACCCTTGTTGCGCCGATAATTCTGGCGTCGATGAAATTTTATGACCTGGATTTTCTTGTCCTTGGCCTGGGCCAGCACCTTGGCAGCTACTTTGCCGCCGCTAACCAGCGGTGCGCCAACCTGCACGGAGTCACCCTCGCCGACCATCAAGACTTCATCGAACTCAACTGCGTCGCCTTCGGCAGCAACGAGCTTTTCAATTTTCAAGGTATCACCCGCGCTCACGCGGTACTGCTTACCACCCGTTCGGAAAACGGCGTACATGGGAATCTCCACTGGGGCCCGGTCCAACCGGGCTGGAAAGAACAGGGAATTCTACGGGCTCTTTTCCGGCATATCAACGGCTTATGGGCCGCAAACGGGAGCAAATCAGGCGGCTGGGGAGCCACGCCGCGAATTGCTCGGCCGCGCCGGCAAACAGGGCTAGCCCGCGGCTTAGGATTACAGGTGGGCAGCAGGCAGGCCGCCCCGTGGTTGCGAAGCAGCAATTCGTCTCTGCCAATACCGCCTGAGCTCGAATCGCTGCGACCTATTCGGGCCCCAGGCTCAGCGCAGCGGCGGCTCGCCAAGGCCCGCCGGCAAGATCGGCCGTGGAACCCGGCTTCTGGTCACTCTGGCCACCAGGGCCGGGGAACCTGCTTGCTAATCCGGACCGTGGCGGCTTCCCGGCGATCGCGACAAAGCCACCAGCCTCGGCGCCCAGCCTGGCTGCCGATTGCCGGGACAGCACGCCGGCCGGCTCAGATTCTGTTAACCGACGGGCCGCGGACAATGCCGTTTTACTCGATGATCCCTGCGGGGCATCATCCTTGGATGAGAGTCGTTAACGCCGAAACCAGCCCCTTTGACCTGGACGCCATCCGCCTCAGCCTGGGTGACGCCTGGCCGGCGGTTAACCGCGAGATTCAGGCACAACTGCGAAGTGACGTCGCCCTGGTCAGCAGTGTCGCGCATTACATTATCGGCGGCGGCGGCAAGCGATTGCGGCCACTGCTGGTTCTGCTGTCCGCGCGTGCCTGCGGCTACAGCGGCGACAAACATATTAAAGCCGCAGCCATCATCGAATTTATTCATACCGCCACCCTGCTCCACGATGACGTAGTCGATGATTCGGATCTGCGGCGCGGTCAGGACACGGCGAATAGCGTGTTTGGCAGCGAGGCCAGCGTTCTGGTGGGCGACTTCCTCTATTCCCGGGCCTTCCAGATGATGGTGGAAGTCGGCCAGATGCGGGTTATGGACGTGCTTGCCGACGCCACCAATACCATTGCCGAAGGCGAAGTGTTGCAGCTGATGAATTGCCGTGACCCCGACACCACCGAGCAGCAGTATCTCGAGGTCATTTACCGCAAGACCGCCAAATTATTTGAGGCCGGCGTACTCATTGGCGCAATCCTGGCGGCGCAGTCGCGCGCGGTAGAGGACGCACTGATTTGCTACGGCCGCGAACTCGGCCTGGCTTTTCAACTGGTCGACGACGCCCTCGACTATGACGCGAATCGGGAACAACTGGGCAAGAATATCGGCGACGACCTGGCCGAGGGCAAGCCCACCCTGCCGTTAATCTATGCGCTGCAGCGTGGTAGCCCGCGCGAACAAGTACTGATCCGCCGCGCCATCGAACAAGGCGGGCGCGAGCAAATTGACGAGATAGTTGCGGCAATTAGCTCCAGCGGCGCGCTGGCCTATACCTTCCGCCGCGCCGAAGAAGCCGTGGCCCGAGCCATAGAGGCCTTGCAGCCGGTGCCCGACAGCGACTGGAAAGAGGCCCTGGTCGCCCTGGCTCGCTTTGCTGTTGAGCGTCGCTACTGATTACCTGGCGTGATCTGCGCGTGAGGCCCACGGAATAAGCGATTCGCGGACACTTCCGCAAGCATGGCGCATATATCCATGCGGTATTTTCTAGAGACCGGGGTCAGTTATTGAAGTGGTCGGGGCGAGAGGATTCGAACCTCCGACCCCCTGACCCCGAGACAGGTGCGCTACCAGGCTGCGCCACGCCCCGACCGAGCCGCGAGTTTACAGCAGATTAAGCGCTGCGGCCAAAGCCACGGGCCACACACCCGGATATTTCCAGGGTTGCCGAGGTCCTTGTCGCCTGACGCGGATTCATCCGGATCAGGAATCATTAACTTGACGGCCTCCGGCATCGCTCCGCTAGCGCCCGGCTACTCAACCAAGCCGGACAAATACCAGCTGTCGCTCGCGAAGCAACCGGCGAACGGGCTAGCATGCGTGCTCCCCATGCAGATCGCGGCCCGCAGGGTACGCGCAAGGCCGGTGAATACCATGAGCGCAACTCCAACTGACGGCGACTGGGCTCAACTGATCGCAGAACTCAATAACTACCTGCGCTTGCGTACTCCGCCCACGGCAATGAAATTGTTTGCCGACGTGGCCGAGATGGAAGCCATTCCGCGTATACGCCGTCCGCAGCGATTGCATACGGCCGATCAAATCGTTGCCCAGGCCAGTCGACTGGGCTGGACCGTCGGCGTCACTGCAGACGATCTCGCCAATCCGCAATGCGCAGGCATTTTGGGATTGATTGAACAGGACGAGACGTTCATGGCCGGGCGCGACTATGCCGGCGTGTGGTGGGCCACGGAAGAAGACGCGGCCGCGCATCAAGCTTCCATGACGGTGGTGCCGGGCGGACAGTACCGCGCCATGGCCGTTTCGCCGCTGGCCTCCGGGCGCCTGGACCCGCCCGATATCTGCCTCATTTATGCGACCCCGGCGCAAATGATCCTGCTGATTAACGGTCTGCAATGGAGTGGTTACAAGAAACTCGAATGGGGCTGCGTGGGCGAATCGGCCTGCGCCGACTCCTGGGGGCGGGCACTGGCCAGTGGTGAACCCAGTCTGTCGATCCCCTGCTATGCAGAACGTCGCTATGGCGGAGTGCTGGAAGACGAATTACTGATGGCGCTGCCGCCGGGGTATTTACCGAAAATTATTGCCGGACTCGCCGCACTATCCCGCAACGGCCTGCGCTATCCCATTCCGCAATACGGTATCCAGGCCGACGCGCGGGAAGGCCTGGGCAAAAGCTACAACAAATGAAGTCGATGCAAAACCGAGATCACGGGAGACCAGCAACCATGCAAAGCCTTGCGCAGCGCCTTGAGTCCTACGCCGGAGCCTGGCGGGCAAATGATGCAGAACAATTGGAAAGTTTCTGGGACAGCAGCGATGCCTCGCCTTACTACAAGCCCGAAGAAATCGACGGCGTGTTCACCGCCTGGCAGGCAGTTCGCGACTACTGGCGACACAACGAACAATTTCATGAACGTGTCGAACTCCAGTTCCGCGATCTTGAAGAAAAACCCCTGACCGACGATTTGACACTGGCAATATTTCGCATGCGCTGGGACATTCTGTTTGCCAAAGATGCGCGCTTGCCCGACGGCACCGCATTCCAGTGGCGCGGCCAGGCGATGGGCGGCGATGATCATGTGGTCACGGTGTGGCGGCGGCTTGATGATGAATGGAGGCTGGCGACCTGGATCGAATGCCCCATGGCGCCGATCAGCTACATGGCGAATCTCTATCTGAAAGACCTCAGCCCCGGATTTCCCCGTCGAAGCCAGACCGATTAACAGCCAGGCTCCTGTGCGCCCCGTCTAGGGCAGTCGTCGCCAGCTCTTGCTACTGCCCTTACCCGACCAGCCGTGATAGGGGTGACGCGCGAGTAATTGCGGATCACGAAACAAGGGAATCAGCGCCGCACCGGCGGCGAATCCGCCGACATGGGCCCAGAAGGCAACGCCTCCGCCGCGAGCACCCAGACTGCTAAAGCCACCGAGCAACTGGAGCAGAAACCAGTAGCCCAGCATGAAAACCGCCGGAACCGCGATAGTCGTAACAAAAAAGCCGAGAAAGATCAGCATGTGCACATTGACGCGCGGATAGAGCAACACATAGGCGCCCATAACCCCGCCAATGGCCCCCGATGCACCGACCATCGGCACACCGGAATCCGGATTGGAGGCAACCTGCAGTGCCGCGGCTGCCAGACCGCAGAGTAAATAGAAAATCGCGAATCGCCAGTGACCCATGGAGTCTTCGACATTGTTCCCGAAGATCCACAGGAACCAGAGATTCGACAACAAATGCAGCCATCCGCCATGCATAAACATGGAAGTCAGCGGCGATAACCAGGCACCGTCGGCTTGCATGATGCAGGCAGCCCCGGGTCCGATGGGAAAGCCGCTGCCGGCGGCCAGCCGGCCCAGCAGTTCGCCTGGTATCAAGCCGAAATTGCATACCGATCGGGTCAGCGCCGGTTCGCCGCCCAGGCCCTGCAGCAAAAACCATGCGAGCAGGTTCAGACCGATAATTCCGTAGGTCACATACGGCGTCAGAAAATGCGGGTTGTCGTCACGGATTGGGAACACAGCGTGCGCAGCCTGGCTACTCGGCCCGGCAGACTAGCGCGAGTGTCAGCCGATACGCCAGCGATACTCCCACAGGCAAAAAAAAGCGCCCGCAAGCGGGCGCTGAGTATTGGGGGATAGATCGTTATCTTTGGGGGATTTGGGTCGCCGGAAAATTAGCCGGCGGTACGCGCTTCGGCGTCGGTCGAAGCCAGCTGCTCGCTGTCGCCTTCCAGGCTTGCCAGCTGCTGCTGAGCCAGGCGCAGGTTTTGGCGAGCAATCAGGTCGCTTTTGTTCTCGCTCAGCGCCGCTTCAAAGTTGCTGATCGCTGCGGCCAGGTTGCCCTGAGCAACGGCCAGAACGCCGAGATTGTTGTAGGCGAGATCCAGTTCGCGACCATTTGCCACGGAGTCATTGCAGTAAGCGTTTGCCTGCTCAAGTTGCCCTTTCATGGTGTAGGCCACGCAGAGGTTGTTCAGTACCGGGGCGCGCATCATTCGCGCGTCGCCGGCGACGCTGAGTGCCAGGTTGAGCTGTTCCGCACCGCGCTCGAATTCGCCACGCTCGATAGTGCGTGTGCCGTACACCTCGGCCTCACTGGTCTGCAGCTGATAATTGCCGGCAGCCATCACAGCGCCGCTGACAAATAAGGCGGCGATGCCGACAAGGCTTGTCCGAATGGTGGTCAACTTACTGCTCATAGCGTATCTCCAAGTCTAATGTCTAAGTATTGTCAAGGTCTCGATGGCTAAGGTTTCGACAACTATCCACCATCGGATGCGTTAACGCAGAATATTTTCTGAAAAGCGCCAATTTTTCCTGTTTTTCAGGGGCTTAAAGACATGACAGACCCAGGCAGCGGTAATTTCGGCATCCAGACGGCAGCCCGCCGGACCGGGCTGAGCACCCACACACTCAGGGTCTGGGAACAGCGTCATGGGGCCGTCGATATCGCCCGATCCGCGGCCGGGCAGCGGCGCTATACACTCGCTGACCTGGAACGCCTGCGACTGCTCAAGCGCCTGGTCGATTGCGGTGAACGCATCGGCCTGATCGCCGGATACAGCAATGCAGAACTGACCGCACAACTAGCGGCCTTGGGCGCAAGCACGGATCAGCCTGCGCCAACTACCGGCAGGCTGGCGGCCTGGGGCGCATCGATCCAGACGCAACTGGCAGCGCTTGACCTCGAACTGGCGCTGATCGGCGCGGGCGCATCCCTGGAGGATTTCGTGGCGCATTGCTGCAGCGCCAAACCCGATCTAATCCTGATCGAACTCGATCGACCCAGTCCGCGAAAAGTGGCCCTGCTGAAGCGCCTGCGCCTGGAACGCAGCCAGATCCCCCTAGGCATCGTGTATGGTTTTGCGCGCAAGGCGGAGGTCGCGCAACTGCGCGATATTGCCGATACGCTGCGCAAGGCCCCGGCAGATCTGGAAGATCTACTCAGCCAACTGCAGCAACTGCGAACCTCGAATGCGCCTGAGAAATCAACGGCCAGACCAAACCCCAGACCGGAATTGTCCGGCGGCGCTCCGCAGCCAAGACACTACAGCAACACGCAGCTAGCCGCCCTGGCCCGCCAGAGCAGCCAGGTCGGTTGCGAATGCCCTGCCCACCTGGTGCAGCTGGTACAAAGCCTGCTCGCATTTGAGCGCTATAGCGCGACATGCGTTCAGGACATGCCGGCCGACGCCGCACTGCATCTGATGTTATTGCAGACCACCGCCCAGGCGCGCAGCTTGCTGGAGCAGGCGCTGGTCGAACTGGCAGCCGCAGAGGGAATTGATGTCCCTGCCGGATAACTGATCGGCGGGATTTTCAGGCGCGCTTACCAGGGAATACTGCTGCTATCCCAGGCGTAGAAATTTCCGCTGTCGGAAAGGTCCATCCCGGCCAGTACATCGAGCAGCTGATCGGCAGCAACAGCCGGCGAAAAAATTTGCCGATTACCGGCCGGGCCCACAAACGGCGCAGAAAGTTCCGTAGCCACCGTCCCCGGATGCAGACACACCACGCGAATAGGCCGACTGCCGCGCGACCACTCAATGGCGAGCGTGCGCATAAACATATTCAAGGCCGCCTTGGACGCCCGATAGGCGTACCAGCCGCCCAGGCGGTTATCTTCTATGCTGCCGACCCGAGCAGAAAGACTGGCAAATAATGGCGACTGACCGCGCCTGAGCAACGGCTCCATAGCCTGCGCGACCAACAATGCGCCACTGGCGTTAACCGCAAAACTGCGCGCCAGGTATTCCGGCCTCGCCTCGCGCAGGCGCCTTTCCGGCTGCATACCGGCGCTGTCATGCAGGATGCCGGCACAGTTGATGACCAGGTCGAGTCCCTCGGCATTCTGCGCGATGGAATGCGCCGCCTGAGTCGGGCTTTCCGGAAGCTCCACATCCAGAGTGATCGGATGGATGCCCGCGTCAGCATTAGCAAGGCTGAGGAGTTTTTCTGAGGCCTGGCCCCGACAGCTGGCGAAAACCTGGCCAGCAGGGTCGCGCGCGCGCAGCGCCTCGACCAGGGCCAGGCCGATGCCACGGCTGGCGCCCTGCACCAGGGCAATGTGGCCGCCAGCCGGCGTCATTCAGGCAACTTCCTTGGCCTGCACCGTCTTATCGCGCAGAAACTGTGCGGCGCGACGCTCGAGACGCCGGCGGCGTTCAGCCGGCATGCGTTCGAGATTGTCCATGATCACGCTGAGCTTTTTCTGGCGTCCGAACCAGGCGCTGTTGCGCGAGACAAATCGCACATACAAACCATCGACCACATCAACCCAGTCGCCGCGCGGATAATCACCCATGCGCATCAGGTAGTTGGAACCGCAGATTTGCGGCTTGCCGCTGAGCAGACCGCCATCGGCGAACAAGGCCACGCCAAAAACATTGGGACTGGTTACCCAGTGCGCGGAGTCGGCGAACATCTCCATAAACCAGCGGTAGGCGTGGCGCGGGTCAATTTCTGCCAGCAGCATCAGGTTGCCGACCACCATCAGCCGCTCGTTGTGGTTAGCCCAACCCAGCCGGCCTGCTTTGCGAATGACGTGATCAAGCGGCTCAATCCCGGTATTACCCGTATACCAGTCGCTGGTAAGCCCGCGCTCATGGCCCCAGAAATTTCGCCGACTCATGGTGCTGCCGTGATGACGGTACATACCGTGCATGAATTCCCGCCAGCCGACAATCTGGCGCACGAAGGGCTCGACGCTAGTCAGCGACACGCGTTCGTCCTCGGCAAATGTCAGCGCCCGCGAAATAACCTCGCGCGGCGTCAGCAGGCCGGTATTCAGCAATGGCGAAAGCGCACTGTGAAAAACTGCGTCGGAACGACGGCTAAACGAACCTTCGTAATCTCCGAAGCAACTGAAACGCTGCTCGAGAAAGTCTTTTAGCCAATCCGTCGCCTGGGCGCGGGTCGTCGGCAGCCAGAAACTCCGCACATCGCCCGGATGGTCTGAAAACAAGTCTGCAACGACAGGTTGCAAGTCGCGCACATGACGACCGTGCCGGACAGCCGGCAGATCCGGTACCGGCACACCCGTCGGCAAGGCTTTCAACGCGTCGCCTGAAGTCCGCCAGCGGCCGCCGCGCGGCCGGCCATCAGCGTCGAGCAATAGTTTTTCCCGGCTCCTCAGCCAGGGATAGAAAGTCTCAAGATCAGGTTTTTCCTGGGCGGCGTGCCAGTCCGCAAAGTCCTGCCGATCGCAGAGAAACATTGGTGTCGGAACAACCGTACGCTGAATATCGTGCTGCCTGGCGAAGCGCGCGATACGCCGCTCCATCAGCGGATCTTCAATCTCAAAATGCAGCAGCTCACGGAAACCCGTGCGACTCAACAGGCGGCGAAGCTTTTCAACATAACTCTGTCGATTGGACTCCTCCGAAAGAGGCACGTAGTCCACCGAAAATCCTTCGCGACGCAATAGCTCTGCCTGAGCGCGCATGCCCGCCAGCGTCAGCAGCAATTTGTGCTGATGATGGCGGAGGTTGCGGCAGGTCATATAGTCCTCGGCGAGGAAGAACAAGGCGCCCTGCCAGGCGCGCAAGCGCGCGACCGGGAATAGCTGATTCCCCAGCATCAGGAACACCCGCCGGTGCTGTCGTCCCTTGGTATTCACAATAACGCCTCTGGTCCGAGTTACCAGAGTATTCGCGCGACCTGGCACCGGCGGATGTCAATTAGCCGCTGGAATCCTTCCCTGAGCGTTTTCGCGCGGCACGCAGGCGCGCCAGCTCGCTAAGCAGGGGTAGAAACGGCAACAGGACCCCGCCTATCAGTAAGCTCCAATGGGTATAGAGCCCGATCAAAATCAGGCAGAGAGAGACCGACAAACAGATAAACCATACGCCCATACAAGCTCCCGACAAGCAGCCAGATGCCATCGACAGACATCCAACTGACCGCAAATAGTCACCTCTTTGCAATCTGACCCTAGCAGAATCGCGCTGCCGAAAAGGACTGAAGCAAACCAAGCCATCAAGGAGAGATGAGATGTTTAACAATAATTTTATGAGCCGCTCACTGGAACCGCGGCTCGAAGAGCGGCTTGCTGCCATTAGCCTGGCAGCGGCGACAGCCGCCACCCTGACGATGAACGCCTTGCCCTTGCTGCCGATCTAGGCAGCTACACGGCCGGCGCCGGCCGCTGCCCGCGACCGGGCCTGTGCGTATAATTCGGCTAGCCAGGCGCTACGGGGGAAGATGCGCATGTTTCGGCCACTTTTATTTTTGACGCTGCTATTGCTCGGCAACCTGATACCGGCGGCCGAGCCAACAACAGCTGAACTAGAGCGCGGGCTTGGCTTGGCCCAGGACTGGGTGAAAGGCGGCTATGACAATACCGCCCAGGCACAAGCCGACATCGATAACGCGATCCCGGACGAGCTCAAGCACCGCGTGATGTTCCAATTGCTGGCACCTGCCAGTGTTCCGGCCATCGACGGCTACCTGGTTTACCAGCAGGCTTCTGTAGACGGCAGCACGGAACCGGATCGCATCTGGCGCAACGGCCTGTTGCAATTCTTTATCGACGCGGAGACCCAGTCGATTCGCATGCGCGAACTGAATTTTCGCGAGCCGGCGAACTTTTATAACGCGCAATTCAATCTGGGCATCCTGGAGGCGCTCAGCCTGGCAGATTTTGAATGGAATGCGGGCTGTGACTTCTATCTTCGCCCGGACCCGGCGGGCGAGCGCCTGATCGGACCCATCGGCGAGAACAGCTGCCGCATGGACGCCCCCGGCACGGGCGAACAGATGGTGGCAGACGATGAAGTAGTAATCACTGCAGATGAATTCTGGTTCCTCGGCCGCTACGTCAATTCGGCCGGCAAGATCATGTGGGGAAATGCCTCCGACGAGCATGTCAAAATGCGCCGCACAGTTTCATTGGCCGAAATTATCCGCCCCAACGGCGGCGTACTGATTTTCGGCGCAACCCGAAACACCGGACTGGAGCTTGCGCGCCTGCTGCAAAAACGCGGCGATCCCGTAACCGCCTTCGTACGCGACGGCTCCGACCGCAGCGCACTGGATGAACTTGGCGTACGCGTAGTCATCGGCGACGCCATGCAGCCGGACAGCGTTGCAGCTGCGATTAGTTCGGCCAACTACACGGCCGTTGTCAGCACGCTCGGCTGTTACGGTTGCGAAAACCCTCCCGACTATGAAGGGAACCGAAACGTGTTTGATGCAGCTGCCTCAGCCGGAATAGATCGGGTAATCATGGTGTCGACACTGGGTGCCGGCGACAGTGCAGACACGCCGCCGTTTCCGGTGAAGTGGTTTCTCGGCGACGTAATGGCCCTGAAAACCCAGGCCGAAGATCATTTGCTCAGCCTGAAACTTCGCCACACCATCATCCGTCCCGGCGCACTCAAGGATGCCCCGGCGACGGGCAATGGCCTGCTAACGGAAGATACCGATGCGCTGGGCGTCATCACGCGGGCAGATCTGGCAGGCCTGATATTGGATTGTCTCGATGACGATGCCACCGCCGGCTTTATCTACTCGGCCAAAGACAGCGAAATGAGCTGGCCCTGGGGCATGTTCTAAATGACGCTAAATACTAAGAGGAATCACTAGACCATGCGCTGGCGGGGACGACAACGCAGCACTAATGTGGATGATCGACGCGGTCGGCGGGTGCGGCGGGGATTTGCCGGCGGCGGAATTGGCACCATCGTGCTGATCCTGGCGGCACTGTATTTCGGCATCGACCCGACACCGCTGCTTCAGGGTCTCGAGCAGACTAAAGCAACCGGGCCTGCAGCCCCCGCGGGACCAAGGCCGGACGATGAATTGGCCGAGTTCGTCGCCGTGGTGCTGGCGGACACCGAAGCAACCTGGCGCAAAGAATTTGCCGACCAGGGCCGCCAGTACCAGGAACCGGTGCTGGTGTTGTTCACCGACTCGGTAAATACCGCCTGCGGACTGGGCCAATCAGCCATGGGGCCTTTTTACTGCCCTGGCGACCAGCGCATCTATATTGATCTGGGCTTTTACCGCGATTTACGCGATCGTTTTAAGGCGCCGGGGGATTTCGCGCAGGCCTATGTGGTCGCGCACGAAGTCGGGCATCACGTGCAAAACCTGCTCGGCGTTTCCGGACAAGTCGCCGCGGAACGCCGGCGCGTGAGCCAGGCCGCCGGCAACCAGTTGTCGGTGCGGCTGGAGTTGCAGGCCGACTGTCTGGCCGGCGTCTGGGGCAATCACGCCGGCGAGTTGCGCGATTTGCTCGAAGACGGTGACATTGAAGAAGGCCTGAATGCGGCCAGTGCTATCGGCGACGATCGCATACAGCGCCAGAGCAGCGGCCGCGTCGTGCCGGACTCCTTTACCCACGGCAGTTCAGAACAACGCGTGCGCTGGTTCAAACGTGGCCTGGAGTCTGGTCAGCTGGCCAACTGCGACAGCTTCGCGGAACGAAATCTGTAGCAGCACTAAACGACGTTTCTAGGCCCGCAAGGGAAAACTCAGGCTTAGCGTGGTGCCACCTTGCGACTCCGATGCAACAGACAGGCTGCCGGCGAGAATCCTGGCCCGCGAAGTCATGCTGCGCAGGCCCAGGCCACCGCGTTTCGGCTGCTCCGGCAGACCGGCCCCGTTGTCAGAAACCGTCAGGTGAAACACGCCTTGTTCGCAGCGGGTGCTCAGCTCCAGCCTTGAGGCCTGTGCATGGCGGACCGCATTGGCGCAGGCCTCCTGAGCGATGCGATAAACCTGCGTCGCATCATCAATGTCAGTCAATAGTTCGCTGTCGGTAAGATTGCAGAGACATTCGATATCGTGCAATTGCCTGACATCGTCCGCCAGCCGTGACAAGGCGCGCGCGAGATCTTCATCTTCGCCAAGCATCGGCGCCAGGCCCCGGGCGATGCTGCGCACACTCTGAATCGAACGTTTCAAAGCCTGGCCCAGCTGAGCCGCCTGGCCGGCCTCTTCGCGGCCATCGGCCTGCAGTACTCGACGCAGGTTTTCGAGGCCCAGCGAGACACCCGTCAGGTCCTGGCCCAGGCTATCGTGCAGATCCTGGCCGATACGGATCTTCTCCTGGTCAGCCGCCTCGGCAATAGCCTGTTCTCGCGCAACGCGGGCGCTGATATCGCGGGCGGCGCTGACCCGTAAATGCCGACCACCGACATCAACATTCACACCGCAAATCTCTGCCGGAAAACTCTTGCCGTTGCGTGAGCGCGCGACAATTTCATAGACACCCTGATAGCGCGTGTCCAGTATCTGGCGTATGCGCGGCAGCGATTCCTTACTGACAAACTGCTCGTAGCTGTTGCCGATAAGTTCTTCGGGCGTACAGCCCAGGCGCCCGGCATAGCTGTCGTTTACCTGTACAAAGCGGCCCTCTTCGAGGACGGCAATACCCTCGAAAGCTGCCAGGGTCACGGCTCTAAAGCATTCAAACAACTCTTGCCGTTCTCTCTCTGACCTGCTTCGTTCGGTAATGTCAGTGGTGAGCGCAAAGTATCCGGCTGCTTGCTGTCGCTCATCCACGAAGGGCAGATAATCCACTTCCACTTCGCGGCGCTGACCGTCCGGGAAATTCGCCGCGGTCAGATAGTGTCGCGGTTCGCCTGCCAGCGCGGCAGCAATTTCTGTTTGCACCTGCGCGTAAATATCGGCGGGCACCACATCACTGATTTTTTTACCGAGAATCGATTCACGACTGCGGCACTGCCAATCCGCATAGGTCTGGTTAATGAAACGATAGCGCTCATCGGCATCCACATAGGCAATGCACACGGGCAAGGCATCAGCTATGGCGGCAAATAACTGTTCGCGCTCGCGAACTGGAGACTCGGCCTGGCGGCGCTCCAATTCGACGCCGATAAAACGCGCCTGTGCGAGTATGAACGCTTGCAGGCTTGGATCAAGCGTCAGAGGCTCGCGATGCATTAAGGCCAGATGCCCCACAGGCTGGCCATCAGCACCGGGAATCGCTACGCCAAAATAGCCATCGACCTGAAGTTCGGCCAGGGGCGCATGTTCGGGATAGAGCCGCCTGACCTGGCTGGGACAGTAATATTGCCCCTGTCGCATGGCCGTTCCGCAGGGCGCAGCATCAAGATCGAACGTAAAATTTTCGACTCGGGCGCCGTCCATCCAGGCTGCCAGGGTCACGGCACTATCGCCAGAATTACCGGCGCACTCACAAACCAGCACATAGTCCACGCTCAGCGCGGTGGCCAGGGCGCGCGTGACGCCTTGCAGTAGTGCGTCGCCGCTGCGACCCAGCGTTTCGTCCAACAGACGGACCGCCAGCTGGCCGACGAGTACCTCACCCGTTGGCTCGACCGCCGGCCTGTCATTCACGCTAAGGCTTGCTGACATAGTATCGCTCCGCTGCGCCTCTGCCTTGCTGGCACCCGTTTTGTGGCACAAGCGTTGCTCTAAGCTACACTAGATGAAAAGAAGCGGCGATAGCCGACCCGAACATGAACGTACGCATCCTCATCGTTGACGACCACCAGATAATTCGCGACGGCCTGCGCGCCTTGCTGGAAGGTCAGGCAGGCTACCAGGTGGTGGGCGAAGCCAGCGATGGTCGCGCAGCCCTGAGCCTGGCCGATGAGAACGCTGCGGACGTCTGCATCATGGACGTCACGATGCCGGGACTGAACGGCGTTGACGCAACCGCGCAAATGGCCAGGCAACATCCCGAACTAAAGATCATTGGCCTGTCGATGCATTCGGACCCGCACACGGTATCGCGCATGCTGGATGCCGGCGCGGCCGGATATGTGCCAAAAGACTCGGCTTTTGAAGAGATCACCGAGGCGGTAAAATCGGTCATGCAAAATGACTATTACCTGGGCGCGGGTCTGGCCTCGGAAGTGGTCAGGCATGATCACAGTCCCAACGCTCTGCACGCCGGCAATCCCCGACTGACGCCAAGGGAACGCGAAGTGCTGCAATTGGTTGCCGAGGGCAGCAAAACCACGCGCATTGCGGAAACCCTGGGCGTCAGCGTGAAAACGGTGGAATCCCATCGCAAGAACATCATGCGCAAACTGGATCTGCATACCGTGGCGCAATTGACCAAATACGCCCTGCGCGAGGGGCTGACCACGCTGGTCGACTAGATGCTAATGCAATAACTGTCCGTAGTTAGGGATAAATCTGAATTTCTATCAGGTAATCCCTGATTTATGCTAACGTAATTTCCGGCCGGCCAGCCCGGCTGCCATGGGGACAGCTCCGGAAAGTCTGTGCAATGCTGTCCGACATAGTGGAAGCGAAGAAATTTGCTTTCCGCACAGCTTGTCGGGGCTGCCCCACCTTTACTCCCGCAACTGCAGAACCAGGCTACCGTCGGCCAGCTCCAGGGCCTCGACGCCGTCGGCGAATGCCTTCCAGACGCCGCCGGTGCCGCCAAACTCGGCGATCAGGTCGACATTTTTCAGGTTGCCCAGCCAGGCATTGGGGATCGGCACGCCCATCACGCTAACGCCTTTAAGAATCACCCGCGGCCGCCCCTGCGCATAACCGAGTTCCAGCCCTGCGTTAACCCGCAGAATTCGCCCGCCCATTAACGGTAAGTCGGGATCCAGGGGAATCAAGGCACGTGCGCTGGCCAGATTGTCAGATAAATCGATGGACAGGCGGTTGGCCAGCGCCGGGTCGCGGGCAATCAGGCCATTGATCTCGCGCTCGCTGAACGCGATTCGCCGATTGGCGCCGGCCTCGGAATAGGGTTCCGCGCGCAGCCACTCCTGATCACTTTCGCCGCTGCGGGGCGCCAAACCTTCAAGCCGGCGCAATTTATTGTCCAGCACAGTCTGTTCTTGCGCGGATAACTCGACCGGTTCGAAATTACTCGGAAACAGCCAGCTGCGCGCCACAAAGTAAGTCGCCGCAGCGGCCACCAACACGGCAACCAATACAATTAGTGCAACCTGGGCACCGCTGAATCCGCGGCGTTCGTCCGCCACCTGCGCCGACGTCGACATGTCCTCTGAATTCATTCCAGCAACCTCCTTACCCGCCATCGGGCGCATGCGATGATAACTGCCCGGCCGCGCCAATGGCCGTTGGAACGACTAAAACTATACGCGGAGAAAGCTCATGTCCGGATCAATGAATCGTCGCCAAATGCTTACTGCCGGCGCAGCTATTGCCGGCAGCACCGGTCTGGCGGCCCTGACGCCCGATGCTGCAGTGGCGCAGCAAAACACGCTGAGCCTGCCGGCTAATGGTCGAGAATACGCGCGCGTGCCGCTGGCCGAGGACTATGTCACGGTATCGGCAGTGCAGTCGCGCGTGCGCGCCGTCGATGGCAAGAAACCCGGGCCAGGCATTCGCGCCAACCTCGACCACATGCTCGAACTGATAGACAAGAGTCAGTTCTTCGGCGGCAAGAAAGACCTGCTGTGTTTCCACGAGTTTCCGCTGCAGGGCTGGAACCCCTGGGATCGCAAAGAACTTGAGCGTCTGTCCATTGAAGTACCGGGGCCGGAGACGGAAGAAATCGCCGCCAAGGCAAAACAGTACGGTTGCTACATCAAGTTTGGCGCCTACGTGATCGACAAGGACTGGCCCGGACATGTGCTCAGCGTCACCAGCATTATCGGCCCGGACGGCTCCGTCATCGCGCGGGACTGGAAGGCACGCAACATCAAAGGCGTGTTTCCCGGTTTCGAACTGGTCACCACGACGGTCTACAACGTGGTGACCAGTTGAAACCGGGAAACGCGCCTTTGATGTTGCGTGCCTTCCAGTCCCCGCGCGAGATAGCGGAGCCGTCCGGGCCGATAATGCTGGTGACGCTGAGCACATGTCCGGGCCAGTCCTTGTCGATCACGTAGGCGCCAAACTTGATGTAGCAACCGTACTCTTTTGCCTGGCAGATTACTTCGTCTCCGGCCCCGTCTTCAATGGACAGACGCTCAAGTTCTTTGCAATCCCCAGGGGTTTCAGCCCTGCAGCGGAAACTCGTGGAGAAACACAGCAGGTTCTTTCTTGCCGCCGAAACTGACTCTGTCTTCAGTTCGAGCATGTGGTCGAGGTTGGCGCGAATGCCCCTGCACCCCGATTTTGCCGTCGACGGCGCGCACGCGCGACTGCACTGCCAATACGGTGGACGTGAGTCCTCGGCCAGCGGGCGCGCGCGCATATTCTCAAGCATAGGCCGGCAGGCTCAGCGTGTTTTGCTGCGCGGCTGCAGCATCGGGCGTCAGGGCCGCCAGACCGGTGCTGCCGGCAATAGCTGCGCCGGCAGTTGGCAACGATTCATTGATCCCGGACATGAGCTTTCTCCGCGTAGTAGTTTTAGTCGTTCCAACGGCCATTGGCCCAGGCAGGTATCATCACATCGCCCCGATGGTAAGGAGGTTGCTGGAATGAATTCAGAGGACGTGCCGCGGAGCGAACGCCGCAGATTCAGCGGTGCCCAGGTTGTCGCTGATTGGTTGCCGTGTTGGTGGCCGCTGCGGCGACTTACTTCGTGGCGCCGGCCGCTGGCTGTTTCCCGAGCTGATTTCGAACCGGTCGAGTTATCCACGCAACGACTGTGCTGGACGATGAATTGCACGAAGGTTTGGCGCCCCGCAGCGGCGAAAGTGATCAGGAGTGGCTGCGCGCGGAACCCTATTCCGAGGCCGGCGCCAATCGGCGAATCGCGTTCGGCGAGCGCGAGATCAATGGCCTGATTGCCCCGCGACCCAGCGCGTGTCCATCGATTTATCTGACAATCTCGTGCCTTGATTCCCCTGGTGGCCGAACTTACCGTTAATGGGCGGGCGAATTCTGCGGGTTAACGCGGCTGGAACTCGGTTATCGCAGGGGCGGCCGGCGGCCAAAGGCGTTAGCGTGATGGGCATGCCGATCCCCAATGCCTGGCTGGGCAACCTGAAAAATGTCGACCTGATCGCCGAGTTTGGCGGCACCGGCGGCGTCTGGAAGGCATTCGCCGACGGCGTCGAGGCCCTGGAATTTTCGACGGTAGCCTGGTTCTGCAGTTGGGGAGTAGAGGTGGGGCGGCCCGACAAGCTGTGCGGAAAGCAAATTTCTTCGCTTCCACTATGGTCGGACAGCATTGCACAGACTTTTCCGGAGCTGTCCACCCCCCATCGGCAGCCGGGTCCCGCCTCGTTAGCATAAATCAGGGATTACCTGATAAATTCAGATTTATCCCATACTACGGACAGTTATTGCATTAGCATCTAGTCGCCACGTCGTGGCCCCTACCGCGCAGGGCGTATTTGGGTCATTGCGCCACGGTATGAGATATCCAGTTTGCGCATGATGTTCTTGCGATGGGATTCCACCGTTTTAGCGCTCAACGCCCAGGGTTTCCGCAATGCGCGTGGTTTTTGCTGCCCTCGGCAACCAATTGCAGCACTTCGCGTTCCCTTGGCGTCAGTCAATGCCGGCGTGCAGAGCGTTGGGACTGTGGTCATGCCTGACCGCTTCCAAGGCCATGTCGGCCATGAGTCATTTTGCCGTGACCAATTTTGCGTCCTATGTCTTCAAAAGCCGAGTCTTTTGGCACGGTGCTCCAGCCACGCACATCCGGCATGCGCGACACGTGTGCGGGTCCGAATGCATCGACAGGCCAATGATCTTTAGTTCGGGATGTTGCCTGGCCATTTGCACGGTTGCGTCAACGCCGTTCGTCCGGCATGGTGACGTCCATGATGCAGACGTCCGCAGCGTTCTCATCGGCCAGGCTCGGGCTGCGCGACCATCGCTGGCTTCGCCCACCACCTGGTAGCCTGCCTGACCTTCCGGCGAGGCGCCGCAGGCCGTCGCGAATTATCTGGTGGTCGTCAACGATGAGGATGCGTACGTTGATGTTCGGGTCGGCTATCGCCGCTTCTTTTCTGTAGTGTAGCTTGAGCAACGCTTGTGCCACAAATAGGCAGAGGCGCAGCGGAGCGATACTATGTCAGCAAGCCTTAGCGTGAATGACAGGCCGGCGGTCGAGCCAACGGGTGAGGTACTCGTCGGCCAGCTGGCGGTCCGTCTTTTGGACGAAAACGCTGGGCTGCAGCGGCGACGCGCTGCTGCAAGGCGTAACGCGCGCCCTGGCCACCGCGCTGAGCGTGGACTATGTGCTGGTTTGTGAGTGCGACGGTAATTCTGGCGATAGTGCCGTGACCCTGGCAGCCTGGATGGACGGCGCCCGAGTCGAAAATTTTAATTTTGATCTCGATGCTGCGCCCTGCGGAACGGCCATGCGACAGGGGCGGAAATGTCTGCTCCAGCCAGGTCAGGCGGCTCCTATCCGAACATGCGCCCCTGGCCGAACTTCAGGTCATTTTCGCGTAGCGATTCCGGGTGCTGGCCAGCCTGTGGGGCATCTGGGCCTAATGCGTCGCGAGCCTCTGACGCTTGATCCAACCTCAAGCGTTCATACTCGCACAGGCGCGTTTTATCGGCCCCATCGAACAGAAACACGCCAGGCCGAGTCTCCAGTTCGCGAGCGCGAACAGTTATTTGCCGCCATAGCTGATGCCTTGCCCGTGTGCATTGCCTATGTGGATGCCGGATGGGCGGCTGTGGTTTCATTGACCTAGACCTATGCAGTGCCGCAGTCGTGAATCGATTCTCGGTAAAAAAATGAGTGATGTGGTGCCCGCCGAGTTTACACGCAGGTCGACGGAAACTGCTGCCGCGCTGGCAGGCGAACCGCGACACTATCTGACCGCACAGTTCCCCGGACGGTCAGCGCCGGGAAGTGGAGTTATCTGCCCTTCGTGGATGAGCGACAGCAAGCAGCCGGATACTTTGCGCTCACCACTGACATTACCGAACGAAGGACGAGGGTGGGAGAAACAGCAAGAGTTGTTTGAATGCTTTAGAGCCGTGACCCTCGGCAGCTTTCGAGGGTATTGCCGTCCTCAAAGAGCCCTTTGTACAGGTAAACGACAGCTATGCCGGGCGCCTCGGCTGTGCGCCGAAGAACATGCGCAACACTACGAGCAGTTTGCTAGTAAGGAATCGCTGCCGCGCATACGCCAGATACTGGACACGCGCTATCAGGGTGTCTATGAAATTGTCGCGCGCTCACGCAACGGCAAGAGTTCCGGCAGAGATTTGCGGTGCCTGAAGGTTGATGTCGGTGGTCGGTACAGGGTCAGCGCCGCCCGCGATATCAGCGCCGGCGTTGCGCGACAGATGCCGAGGCGGCTGACCAGGAGAAGATCCGTATCGGCCAGGATCTGCACGATAGCCTGGGCCAGGACCTGACGGGTGTCTCGCTCGGCCTGGACGCCCATCATGACGATGCGCCACGACAAGCAGCGGCTGGGCCAGGCTTTTGAAACGTCATTTCAGAGTGCCGCGCCGGCGTCGTCCCTCGTCGTCTCGTCCGCGCCTTGTCACGGCTGGCGGATGTCAGGCAATTGCACGATATCGAATGTCTCTGCAATCTTACCGACAGCGAACTATTGACTGACATTGATGATGCGACGCGCAGGTTATCGCATCGCTCAGGAGGCCTGCGCCGATGCGGTCCGCCATGCACAGGCCTCAAGGCTGGAGCTGAGCACCCGCTGCGAACAAGGCGTGTTTCACCTGACGGTTTCTGACAACGGGGCCGGTCTGCCGGAGCAGCCGAAACGCGGTGGCCTGGGCCTGCGCAGCATGACTTCGCGGGCCAGGATTCTCGCCGCAGCATCTGTGCATCGGAGTCGGCGGCGCCGCGCTAAGCCTAGTTTTTTTCCCTTGCGGGCCTAGAAACGTCGTTTAGTGTCAGATTTCGTTCCGCGAAGCTGTCGCAGTTCGGCCACTGCAGCCAGACTCCAGGCCACGTTTGAACCAGCGCACGCGTTGTTCTGAACTGCCGGGTGACCGGCCATGCGGCACGACGCGGCCTGCTCTGGCGCTGTATGCGATCGTCTCACCGATAGCACTGGCCGCATTTCAGGCCTTCTTCAATGTCACCGTCTTCGAGCAAATCGCGCAACTCGCCGGCGTGATTGCCCCAGACGCCGGCCAGACAGTCGGCCTGCAACTCCAGCCGCACCGACGGGTTGCCGGCGGCCTAGCTAGCGCGCCCAGGATTTCGCGGCGGACTTGTCCCCAGAAACGCCGAGCAGGTTTTGCACGTGATGCCCGACTTCGTGCGCGACCATAGCTGCGCGAAATCCCCCGGCGCCTTAAAACAATCGCGTAAATCGCATAAAACCAGGATATGCGTCGGTCGCCAGGGCAGTAAAAAGGCCCCATGGCTGATTGGCCCAGTCCGCAGGCGGTATTTACCGAGTCGGTGAACAACCACCAGCACCGGTTCCTGGTACTGGCGGCCCTGGTCGGCAAATTCTTTGCGCCAGGTTGCTTCGGTGTCCGCCAGCACCACATGGGCCAATTCATCGTCCGGCCTTGGTCCCGCGGGGGCTGCAGGCCCGGTTGCTTTTGCTGCTCGAGACCCTGAAGCAGCGGTGTCGGGTCGATGCCGAAATACAGTGCCGCCAGGATCAGCGCGATAATTCCGCCGCCGGCAAATCCCCCGCCGCACCCCGCCGACCGCATCGATGCATGCTCCACGGTTGGTCTCGAGTTGTGGGTCCCCCGCCACGCATGGTCTAGTGTACAATTGCTCTTAGTATTTAGCGTCATTTAGAACATGCCCCAGGGCCAGCTGACGCTGTCTTTGGCCGAGTAAAAACCAGGCGGTGACATCGTCATCGAGACAATCCAATTTTTGTCGGCCTGCCAGATCTCCCGCGTGATGAACGCCCACCATCGGTATCTTCCGTTAGCAGGCCATTGCCCGTCGCCGGGGCGGGAGTAGCATGCGCCGGGACGGATGATGGTGTGGCGAAGTTTCAGGCTGAGCAAATGATCTTCGGCCTGGCCGTCAGGGCCATTACGTCGCCGAGAAACCACTTCACCCCGGAAACGGCGGCGTGTCTGCACTGTCGCCGGCACCCCATGTCGACACCATGACTACCCGATCTATTCCGGCTGAGGCAGCTGCATCAAACACGTTTCGGTTCGGTTCGGGGTGGGTTTTCGCAGCCGTAACAGCCGAGCGTGCTGACAACGGCCGTGTAGTTGGCCGAACTAATCGCAGCTGCAACGCTGTCCGCTGCATGGCGTCGCCGATGACTACGCGTACGCCAAGTTCATCCCGTGCGGCGGAGCCGTCGCGTACGAAGGCGGTTACAGTAAAATGCTCCACGTTTCAGCGGTATAATTTCGGCCAATGAAACTGTGCGGCGCATTTTGACATGCTCGTCGGAGGCATTTCCCCCACATGATCTTGCCGGCCGAATTGACGTAGCGGCCGAGGAACCAGAATTGGTCCGTGATTACTCTTTCATCGTCTGCCACCATCTGTTCGCCCGTGCCGGGGGCGTCCATGCGGCAGCTGTTCTCCGGCCCGATGGTCCCGATCAGGCGCTCACCGCCGGGTCCGGGCGAAGATAGAAGTCACAGCCCGCATTCCATTCAAAATCTGCCAGGCTGAGCGCCTCCAGGATGCCCAGATGAATTGCGCGTTATAAAAGTTCGCCGGCTCGCGAAAATTCAGTTCCGCGCCGTGCGATGGATCCGCGTCGATAAAGAATTGCAACAGGCCGTTGCGCCAGATGCGATCCATCGTGTGCGTACTACAGAAACCCTGCTGGTAAACCAGGTAGCCGTCGATGGCCGGAAAATTGGCAGTTGCCGGCGATTGGAACATCACGCGGTGCTTGAGCTCGTCCGGATCGCGTTATCGATGTCGGCGTGTGCCTGGGCGGTATTGTCATAGCCGGCCTTTACCCAGTCCTGGGCCAAGCCAAGACCCTCGCTCTCAGTTCAGCTGTTGTTGGCTCGGCCGCCGGTATCAGGTTGCCGACAACAGCAGCATCAAAATCAAAAGTCTCCGAACATCGCATGTTCCCGTAGCGCCTGGCTAGCCGAATTATACGCACAGGCCGGTCGCGGGCAGCGGCCGGCGCCGGCCGTGTAGCTGCCTAGATGGCAGCAAGGGCAAGGCGTTCATCGTCAGGGTGGCGGCTGTCGCTGCCCCGCCAATAGCAGCTAGCCGCTCTTCGAGGCGCGGTTCCGTGAGCGGCTCAGATAAAATTGTATTTTTAAACATCTCATCTCTCCTTGATGCCTTGTTTTGCTTCAGTCCTTTTCGGCAGCGCGATTCTGCTAGGGTAGAGATTGCAAAGAGGTGACTATTTGCGGTCAGTTGGATGTCTGTCGATGGCATCTGGCTGCTTGTCGGGAGCTTGTATGGGCGTATGGTTTATGTGTTTGTCGGTCTCTCTCTGCCTGATTTTGAATCGGGCTCTATACCCATTGGAGCTTACTGATAGGCGGGGTCCTGTTGCCGTTTCTACCCCTGCTTGGTGCCGCGAGCTGGCGCGCCTCCGTGCCGCGCGAAAACGCTCAGGGAAGGATTCCAGCGGCTAATTGACATCCGCCATAAGGTCGCGCGAATATTCTGGTAACTCGGACCAGAGGCGTTATTGTGAATACCAAGGGACAGAGAAGCAGCACCGGCGGGTGTTCCTGATGCTGGGGAATCGGCTTATTCCCGGTCGCGCGCTTGCGCGCCTCGCAGGGCGCCTTGTTCTCCTCGCCGAGGACGTGTCCTGACCTCCCGCAACCTCCGCCATCAGCACAAATTGCTGCTAAGCACTGCGGGCGGGCATGCGCGCTCAGGCGGCACTTGCGTCGCGAAGGATTTTCGGTGGACTACGTGCCTACTTTCGGAGGAGTCCAATCGACAGAGTTATGTTGAAAGGCTCCGCCGCCTGTTGAGTCGCACGGGTTTCCGTGAGCTGCTGCATTTTGCAGTTGAAGATCCGCTGATGGAGCGGCGTATCGCGCGCTTCGCCAAGCAGCACGATATTCAGCGTACGGTTGTTCCGACACCAATGTTTCTCTGCGATCGGCAGGACTTTGCGGACTGGCACGCCGCCCAGAAAGCCTGATATTGAGAAGACTTTCTATCCCTGGCTGAGGAGCCGGGAAAATATATTGCTCGACGCTGATGGCCAGCCACCACGCGGCGGCCGCTGGCTTCAGGCGACGCGTTGAAAGCCTTGCCGACGGGTGTGCCGGTACCGGATACTGCCGGCTGTCCGCACGGTCACTCTCGTTGCAGACTTGTTTTCAGACCATCCGGGTCATGTCCCCGAGTTTCTGGATGCCGACCACCCGCGCTCAGGCGGAAACGGGTGTTGGCTAAAGACTTTCTCGAGCAGCGTTGGTCTTGCGGAGATTACGGAAGCAGTTTAGTCGTGGATTTTTCGACGCGGTTTTTCACAGTGCGCTTTCGCCATTGCTGAATACCGCCTGCTGACGCCGCGCGAGGTTCTTCGCGGGCGCTGAGACGGTTGCCGAGGACGAACGCGTGTCAGCTGACTAGCGTCGAGCCCTTCCACATACGCCCCGGTAACCGCTGCGCGTCATTGCACGGTATGTACCGTCATCACGGCAGCGCCATGAGTCGGCGAAAATTTCTGGGGCCATGAGCGCCGGGCCTACCAGCGACTCGTATACGGGTAATACCGGGATTGAGCCGCTTGATAGCGTCATTCGCAAAGCAGGCTGGGCTAACCACAACGAGGCTGATGGTGGTCGGCGATTCTGATGCTGCTGGCAGAAATTGACCCGCGCCACGCCTACCGCTGGTTATCGAGATGTTCTGGGTGATGATTCCCAATGTTTTTGGCGTGGCCTTGTTTGCTGATGGCGGTCTGCTCAGCGGCAAGCCGCAAATCTGCATTTGCCGACTCGTTTGATGCGGATGGGTGATTATCCGCGCGGCGAGTGGGTTGATGGTCGATGGTTTGTATGCGATTTGTCTCGCGCAACAAGCGCCTGGTTCGGACGCCAGAAAAGCTCAGCGTGATCATCGACGATGCTCCGAACGCATCCGCGGAACACCACCACCGTCTCGAGCGTCAGCGCCGCACCGTTTCTGCGCCGAGGGATAGACGGTGCAGGCCAAGGAAGTTGAATGACGCGCGCTGGCGGCCAGCAGTTGCCTGGTCAGGGCACCAGCCGTGGCATCGGCCTGGCCCTGGTCGAGGCGCTGCACGCAACCCCTGCTGGCCAGGTTTTGGCCACTGTAAGGGCCAGGCCTCAGAAAAACTCCTCAGCCTTGCTAATGCTAACGCGGGCACTGGTCCGAAGCCATCTGGATGTGGAAAT
>CAWKLL010000037.1:0-17628 GCA_963850255.1 uncultured Gammaproteobacteria bacterium | reverse complement strand
TGTCGTCTCTTCGTTGCGGCGTCTTGCTGGCAACCTGGAATTCACCTTCGGGCGCATCGAGATCGACGCGCGGATGCCGGGTACCCAGGGCACCCTGCCGTCACTGCGGCTGCTGCCGGCTATTCCCCAGGGTGAGGTTCTCCCGAACTACGGTCCGTTCCCGCAGTCCGGGCAAATTGACGTGGTCAATGCACCAAACCTAGGCCCGAGCAACAGCACGCTGGAACATGCTTTGAGCTACGGCCTGCCGGTGCCGGAGGATACTGCGACGACGAGGACCTCGACCGCACCGGGCGCGCCGACACTCGATGACATCGAGTACGCCATCGAATGGGAGGGCGGCGCAGTTCGCTGGTTCGTGAACGATGTCCATGTGGCTACGCAGACCCAGGACAACTGGTATGCCTATTTCGAGGATGCCGACGGCGACGGCGGGTACGATGCCGACGGCGCCTACACGCTGGGCACGGACGCGGCGCCGTTCGACCAGGATTTCTACGTGGCGATAGGGCTCGCGGTGGGCAACGACGCGGATTCGTTCTTCCCGCAAACGCTCGAGATCGAAGCCGTGCGCGTGTACGAGTGTGCAAACCCGGCGAACCCGTTAACCGGCACGGGCTGCAGCACTGGTTCGGGTGTGCCCGCGGAGATAGCCCCCGATGCGCCCTATATCGAGATGCTCGAGGTCTATACGAACGGCCCGGCCACCGTGGACTTCCTGGAGCCCGATGGTGTGACGTCGACTCCGGCAGCGCTGGTACCCGCTACATTTAGCGATCCCGGAGTGGTTGTCACGAGTTCTGTCTTGGGCACGGACGGCAGTGAGACGTTCTGGATTGTGGATGTCGCTGCCGCCAGCGGAACCGGCGGCGTATCCATGACGGCGGGGAGCTCGGGTCGTTACATCGACCTGTCGGGCGGGGGAACCGCCGGCGAGCTGCTGTTCAGAATGCGTGTCAACTCGGCCACCGGCGATCCGCAGCTGTCCGTTGGGCTCGACGACAGCGCCGCAGGCAGCGGGCGCGCGCCGCTGGAATTCGTAGCCGATGGCGCCTGGCGCAATTACTCGGTCAAAATCGCCGCTGTCGTGACAGACTCGCAGCTTAGTAATTCGGCCCTCGATCTCGCCGATATCACCAAGTTGTTCGTCCTCGAGGCCGGCGGCGGAAACGTGAATCTCGATCTCGACGACATCGAGGTCAAGGTTGCCTGTCGTGATGTGGGTGGCTGCGAGGCGACGCCGCGGAGTGACTCATCCGCGCCGCCAGTCGTGGTGTATTCAGAGAATTTCGAGGGGCTGATTCCATCTCCCAATGTACTCAGTGATGCAGGGTTCCTGATCTTCGCCGATGTCTGGGATGGACCTGTGGCAACCGGAGCGTTCCAGTACGCCTATGGCGCGTTCCCGGCGCCCAACCCGGGTCCCGGTCCCGGCTTCTCGCAGCTTATTGTTGATGCTAACGAATGCTTCGCCGAGGAAGGCACGCAGTGCCTGAACGCCTTCAGCGATTACAACAATCAGGACCACACCCCTGGGCGCAGGTGCGGTAGCGCTGGCGGTAGCGTTGGCTGCACCATCAACTCGTCCGTATTGTCAGAACTCCGGGGCCTTGCTAATCCGATCGGCGCCGCTGATATCGGCCTGTGCTGGACCTTCACGGGCGACTATAAGGCGCCCACCGTGGGCGGCCTCGCCGGGCTAACCGAGGCCGCTGCGTTTATCGTGACGCTCGATCCGACCGCTACCGATCCGATCACGGGTGGGTGGGCTGCAACCAACGAAGCAAGGTTCGAGACGACAGCAGCCAGCAATACGGAGTATGCACGCTTCAGCGTCAGTGTTGACACGGCCGATCCGGCGCTAATTGGCCAGGTATTGCAGATCGGTTTGAACACGCGGGCCACCAACTTCGAGGCTTCGGGCATCTATTACGACAACCTCGAGGTGACCACGAGGCTGGGGGCGTGTCCTGCAAGTCCGTAGCCTGACGAACGTCTGCATTTCGAGCGAATTGATGTTGATTTTCAGTAGCCTGTTTTTTGAACCTGCAAAAACGAGACTAAGCAATATGTCGGGGATATCTTTCTTCAGAGGTATGCGAAATGCCTGGGTTGTGCTTATTGCTTGCGTTGCACTCATCGACCAGGCTTACGCGACGGACGTCGTCACAACCTATAAGGACGAAAATGGCTGGAAACTGCAGGTCAATGGCCAAGACCACTTTGTCAAGGGCGTTGTGTGGGGCTACTCGCCCAGGAACGAGAACTACAACTACAATTTATGGGGCCAGTCTGACGACTTCATCAGGAAGGTGCTCGACTACGATTTCACCTTACTGAAAGCGGCAAACGTCAATACAATCCGCGCCTTTTCCGACATCCCGCCGAAATGGGTAACGTATATCTACAGGGAGTACGGCATCATGACGGCCGTTAATCCGCTGGTAGGTCGTTACGGGGCAACCATTGGTGGCAAGTGGATCGAGTTTACCGACTACTCCGACCCGCTCACTCGCGCGACGCTGACTAAACAAACGCTCGAAGTATTCGAAAAATACAAGAATGTTCCCGGTGTGCTGCTGTTCGCACTGGGTAATGAGGGTAACTACGGCCTGTCCTGGAAAAGCTTCGAAATTGAGAACCTGCCAGTCGGCGAGCAAAATACGGCAAAGGCAAGATTTCTTTACAGCCTGTTCAATGAAATTATGGCGGCGGGCCAGAAGATCGACCCGAATCATCCTTTTACGATCGTCAACGGTGATTTGCAGTACATCGACCTGATAAAGGAGTACTGCACCGACATGGACTTGCTCGGTGTGAACGCTTATCGGGGTAAGAGCTTTACCAGCTTATGGGCTGAGGTCGACGAGAAGCTGGACCTGCCCGTGGTGTTCTTTGAATTCGGCAGCGACGCATTTAATGCGCGGACTTTCGAGGAAGATCAGTTGGCCCAGGCGCAAATGCTGAAAGCGCAGTGGCAGGAAATGTACAACAAGTCCTACGGCAATGGCGAGGAAGGCAACGCCAGCGGTGGCTTCGTTTTCCAGTGGCGGGACGAATGGTGGAAGTACCTGCAGGAAGAGAACCTGGATATCCATGACACCAATGCGTCATGGGCCAATGGTGGCTATGCCCACGACTTCGTCGAAGGCCAAAATAATATGAACGAAGAGTGGTGGGGAATTTCCGCGCTCGGTACGCCGAACGCCGACGGCGTCTACGAGGCCATCCCCCGCATGGCCTACGACGTGTTGAGTGAGGTCTGGAAGGCCGATCCGTACACCTACAAGAAAGCCGCGATAAATCAGACCTTCGATGACGTCGACATGGAGTACCTCGCGTTAAAGAGCGATGTCCGTCAACTGAAGAGCGAAAGCAAACAAAAGAGTCAATTACTGAGTTTTACCGGCGGCAGCCTGAAGATTGAAGGCGCCTTAAAGGGCATAGAAAAGGATATCGATGAGCTGGGAGAGTCCGGGGACGAATTCACCGACGGCCAGATGGTGTTCCTGGATTTCGGATTTGCGCCGACCAAAGACATCGACGGGCAATTCACGGTGAATATTCTCGGCAATGTTGCCGAACTCGATCCAATGGAGATTCAATACGGCAGACGGGGCGCGCCAATTACTGTGCAGACCGTTGAGGATATCGGAGACTTCGAAGACGTAGATTTCGCGCGCGAGATCGAAGGTCGAGAGCGAATCGAAATCTACGACTTTAGCGCGACCTATCGGGGCGAGATCGCCGACATCGAGGCCTTCTATCACACGCCCCGTTACCACTGGAAGTACGAGGGCGACTTCTTCGGTCTGATTCGGGAGGCGACGGACATCGCCGGTCAGGACATCTGGAACGCGAAGGCACCGAACGGGGTGGAATTTGCCGGCAAAGGCGTGCTCGATGGCCTGAAGATTGTCGGTGGTCCCGAAGTCTACTGGGGCGCCAACCCGAAGATCGTACTCAAGTACGAGTCGCTGTTCGGCAAGACCCTGCCGTTTCTTGAGGGTTCTTTGCTCGGCAATACCGAATACGCTTTCATGGTGTCGGGAGACGTGGCTCGGCAGGGGACCGGCGCGTCCGGCACGGCTGCGACCATCAGGGAGACCAATCAGGTCACTTTCTATACCAAGACCGAATTCACCAGCGATCTCAGTCTCGAGCTGGGTGGCATCATAGCCGGCGGGAACCGGCGTGGTGAGATCTACACGCGCGTGGACGATGACGGCAACATTATCGCCGATGAAATTGACTCGGCGGACTCGCTGGGCTTCAGGGCCAAACTAAACTTCCCGTTGTTTGGCTCTTTGGCTTACGTAGCGACCCACCAGGCGGGCCTGGTGGCGGAGGGCGGGTCCGTTCTCAGGGAATTCGGCACACGTCTTCCCTACGGAGATGGTCTGGGCAACAAGCAAGAGTACGAAGGCGGCGTGATGATGAACTTCGGCAACTGGATGTTGTTCCCGCGCTACTTGTATCGCGACAATCTTGTTGATGCCGTTCCGGTAAAAGAGCCGTTTATTGAGGAAGTTCCGCCAGGCAGTGGTAATGCAATCCTGTTTCCCGGCAGCGGACCCCGTAACCGTGATGATGATCCTTTCGCGGTGCTGGATAACCGGGAGGCAAGAGCAGCAGAGCTTTTCCTCACCTACGATCCCACGGGCGCGACGGGTTTTTACCAGTGGGACAACGACTGGCGCGAAGACGCCGGGTTCGCTTTTAACGTCGGGCTCAATTACACGGAATTCCCCACTGACACTGACTCTTATCAGTTCTTCTTTGAGCCCACGGGTGACAACCCGGCCTTTGGCGTCGGGCTGCCGGCCGAGGACACCTGGGAGATTTCCAGCCGGATGGTTTTCAATCCGAGCCAGAACGTCAGGTTCATTACCCGGCTGCGCAACGGCTTCTTGCAATCCACCGGTGACCCCGAGGGCGGCACACGCAAGTTCTGGGAAGTTAACGCAAAACTCATCATTGGCCGCAAACATATTTTCGATGGTTACTTCAAGAAAGATGCCTGGGGCCCTTATGACTTCCAGCGGCAGTTCAACGTGACTTTTCCCGAGCAGTTCAAGCTGGACTACTCGTTACTGCTCGATCAGAAGAAAAGCGAGACTAATTCATCCAAGATCGGTATCCGCGGCCTGTTCAGGACCGCCGACGAGAATGCTCCGGGCGATTTCATGATGGGCGAGAATTCCTACCGGTACCAGATCGTGGCCTATTACATCTTTAACTTCGGGGGCACGAATCCTCCACAGCCCAGAAACTAGTGTCATGAGAAGTCTATTTGTAATTCATAGGGCTCGTCTGATGCTGACGAGAAAGCTGCGCAGCGCGTTGCTTGTTTACAGTGTTTTGGTCATGACGGGGTGCAGTTCACCCGGCGGAGGCGACGGGGAAGTGGTCAATGCAATCGTGCTGCCCACCGATACGCTGCTGAACCTGTATTGCGCCGACGTGGGGATATTTGTGGAGCCCTGCGTGCTCGAGGACCCGGAAAATCCCTACCTCAAGACGGCGACCAAGGAATTCAACCCCAACGATCCGGATGCAGATACCAAGTTCGCGCTGGTCGAGAAAATTCCCGCAGGGCCCACCGGCGCAAAAGCCCGGTTCTATCTGTGGGCCACCGCGCTGGCGCGATTCCCGTCCGGCGAAAACCAGTACTATACCGCGCTGGCATTGCACGAGTTGTGGGATGCCGCGGGTGATCCGATTATCCAGGAGCAAGCCTTGGAAGCGTATCGCTCGGTGCTGACTAATTTCTTCGGCTCGGTGACGTTTTTTGAATGCTGCACAGGGTTGATTCCGGATGACCCAGACGAGCCGGTGGCCTTTTCAGCGACGCTGAATGAGCTGACCGCCGACAACCTTTACCGCACCGGGGCCACTGGCTATGCGCGTCTGATCCCGGGCGACCCGTTGCTGACGCAGTCGGAGATCGCGTCCTGGGGTTTCACCTACCGGCCCGCCACGGAGCCTAATTTCGACGACGGCCTGGTGTTTGTGAGCAGCTTCCCGTAAGCCTGAGTTGAGGTGTTCGGCCGGGCTTATGCGTCGCCCGCGTTCAGACCTTTCTATAGAGCAGTTCATGCGCGCGAGTGCGATTGTCGTTCTACTGGCTGCTTTGGGCGGGGTGCTGTCACCCGCTATTGTGTCCGCTGAAGCCATCCCCGTTGAATTGCGACAGACAGCCCAGGGCTGGCAGCTGCTGCGCGACGGCGAGCCCTACCTCATTCGCGGTGCCGGCGGAGAGGGCGCGCTGCAGCAGTTAGCGGCCGCCGGGGCAAACTCGCTGCGCACCTGGGGCGCGGACGACATCGATGCATTACTCGACGAGGCGCATGCCCTGGGCTTGAGTGTCACCGTCGGCATCTGGCTGGGCCACGAACGCCATGGCTTCGACTACAACGATGAAACCCAGGTCCGCGAGCAGTTCGAGCGCGCCCGCCAGACCGTGCTTCGCTACAGGGACCACCCGGCAGTCCTCGTCTGGGGCATCGGCAACGAGATGGAGGGCTTCGAGGACGGCGACAATTCGGCGATCTGGGCCGCAGTTAACGACATTGCCGCCATGGTCAAGGAGCTCGACCCGGCGCACCCGACCATGACGGTGACAGCCGAGATCGGTGGCGCGCGCATGGAGAGCGTGCATAAGCTTTGTCCGGCCATCGATATTCACGGCATCAACTCCTACGGCGGCGCGCTGTCCCTGGCCGAGCGCTACCGCGCAGCAGGCGGCTCCAAGCCCTACGTACTCACTGAATTCGGGCATCCCGGGACCTGGGAGATCGCGACTAACGAGTGGGGCGCGCCTTACGAGCTGACGAGTACGGAAAAAGCCACGTTTTACCGGCGTAGCTATGAACAGGGCGTGCTTGCTGCTCCTGGTCTCGCGCTGGGCTCATACGCGTTTGCTTGGGGCTATAAGATGGAAGCCACCGCAACCTGGTACGGCATGTTCTTGCCCGACGGCTCGCGGCTGGGCTCGGTCGATGTCATGACTGAGCTCTGGTCCGGCGAGCCGCCCGCCGATCTCGCGCCTGCGGTCGAGCCATTGCTGATAGACGGCGAGGCCCGGGTGGAGCCGGGTGACAAGGTTCGGGTGCGAGCGATCGTCGCCGACCCTGAGGGCGCTACGCTGCGCGTTCGCTGGGCGCTGCGGCGCGAGTCCGGCGACTATGCACCCGGCGGCGATTTTCGCCCGATGCTGCCGGACATCGAGGGAGCCGTACTCGAAGCGAGAGCGGATGGCGCGCTGGTGCGCATGCCGGCGGATCCCGGTGCGTATCGTCTTTTTCTATACGCCTATGACGCGGCGGGCAATGCGGCGACCGCCAATTTGCCGTTGTACGTCAACGGTGAGGTACGCACGCCCATGCCGTTCTACGTCTATGCCGACGGCTTCGAAGGCATGCCGTGGGTACCGTCCGGATGGATGGGCGCGATCGATTCCTTGAGCCTTGAAGGCTCGCACGCGGACAAGCCGCATGACGGGTCGGCGAGCATCAGGATGCGCTACGAAGGCGAGTTCGGTTGGGTGGGCGTTGCCTGGCAACATCCCGAGAATAATTGGGGCGAGCGTGATGGCGGCTATGACCTGAGCGGCGCAAGCCAGCTGGAGCTGTGGGCTCGCGGTGAGTACGGTGGCGAGCGGGTGAAATTCGGTGTCGGACTGCTCGGCAAGGAGACGGCCTATCCGGACTCGGGCATGACCAGTGTCGAGGGTGTCGTGCTGACTTCAGAATGGCGTCGCTATCGCGTTCCGCTTAAAGGCTTGGACCTGTCGAGTATCAAGACGGGCTTCGTGGTAACGGTTACCGGTCGGAATTCGCCTGTTACCGTTTACCTGGACAACATCCGCTACATTCGCTGAGCGTAGCGCGACTATTGCGGGGCTGGACCGGTCGATTCGCGGATTTGCAGCGATGCCGGTATTACGTCTGCGCCATGCATCGGCAGACCCTTGCCGAAGTTACCGATCAGTGCCTCAGCTGCCCGTTCGGCCATGGTAGAGAGCGGCTGCCTGATCGTCGTCAGGGCTGGATGGATCTGGCGGGCAAGCGAGTTGTCATCGCAACCTGCGACGGAGAGTTGTTCCGGCATTGCAATGCCCAGGCGATTGGCAACGCGCATAACACCGGCAGCCATATCATCGTTGGCCGCGAAGATCGCCGTTGGTGGCTGCGGCCGCATGAGCAGCTCGGTGGCAGCAGATTCCCCCGAGGCGATGGAATTGTCACCAGCGACAACGAGCTGCTCAGAAAACGGCAGGCCACTTTGCTCCAATCCATCCTGATAGCCGAGCAGGCGATTGGCAACTGCCTTGTGCTTTGGATCCCCGCTAATGAAAGCAATTCTTACGTGACCCAATGAGGCAAGATAACGGGTCATTTCGGCGCTGATTTCCCGATCATTTGTTGCGATAGAAAACTGCTTGCCGTTCTTCTTGCCGGGCGATAAACGTACCAAAGGCGTGCCGGTAGTCCCGATGGCATCGACGATTTTCGGCATATTCGATAACGGCGCTGCGAGAATGATGCCGTCCGGTCGAACGCGCTCTATCAGACCTTCGAGCTCCCGAGACACATCATTATCGTGATAATTGCAGGGGTGAATCAGCAATTCGTAATTGACGGTTCTGCAGGCATTGAGGGCTCCCTGCTGCAATCTGACGATGTAACCGGAGCTCGGGTTTTCGTAACCCCTGGGATCATCGTAAACGAGTACGACGAAATGCGAGCGGTGACTGGCCAGATTACGGGCCGACATGTTCGGACGGTAATTGAGCTTGGCGATGGCTTCTTCGACCTTGTCCCTGGTCGAATCGCGCACGTTGGTTTCACGGTTTGCGACCCGGGATACGGTCTTTATCGATACGCCCGCCAGTTCAGCGACATCGTCAATCGTAGCTTTGCGTTTCAGCTTCATGCTAGTTGTGCGGATAATTCTTATTGATGAAACCGATTAATGATTAGAATCGGTTTTGACAACGCTGTCAAATATCAGGATTCCGGCCCGGCTTTCTTGTCTTATGTGATCAGGGACAACTGGTTACTGCAGGTCCGCGAAGGAGAGGCCGGTTATACGGATTCCAGGCTAAGGCCGGTTGCCTGGCAGGAATCGGACAGCGATGTTGTCGAATTTACCTATTCAGCAAACAGCCGTTCTTTTCCAAACGTTACCGTGAGTCGGCGAATACGGCCACTGCGCTGGAACAGCTCATGGCTTTCTTCGTTCGGCAGCCCGAGTTGCGACAGCTGCAGTTCCTCACCATTGTCCCGGATGACCGTGAGAGTCGCTTCGGATACGTCAGCCAGCTTGTAGACAATCGGCACCTGGCACCAGGTGAAGGCCAGCGCGGCGCCTGGCACGGCGATGGTCTGCCAATTGCCGTCGACATCGAGGTAGCGGAACTCGCGAGGTTCGGCATTGAATTCACGCGCGCGCAAGAGATCCGGCTGGAACCGTACCGCGCCTTCGATAACCCTGAGACCGAGTTCGCCGAAGCGGCTCAGGACTTCTTCCTTGACCTGCCCGGTCATGCCTGGCTGCCTGGCCCCGGTGTTTTTTGGCGTATGCGAGTAGGGGTCGGTCGGGAATGCACCGTATTCAGCAGGGCTCTTGTTAAAGCCGATGCCTTCACGAATGCGGTAATACAACTGCCCCAGTTGCCGGCAAGTATTCGCATCAGCATCCCCGTCCATAGCCGCGAAGAAATTTTCCAGAACCGCGAGCATCAGCTTGGACACCATGTGCCAATAGATGGAACCGAGACCCTCGAAGCCGAACATCGTCCCTGAACGACCGGTGAATTCCCGGTGCCGAAACACTGTCTCATAGAGTTCCTGCAAAGGTTCGCGTGCCGCTTCAAGTTCTTTCCCGTAAACCCTCGCGAGTTCAGTAAAGCGGTTCTCCAGGTCACCGAAGTTGGTGAAGTCAGCATTGAAGCGGTAACAACCCTCCGCATCGCGAAGAATGATGCGTTCGTCGCCGGCAGCAAGCATGTGTTGTAACAACGGGATCGCTTCCAGCTGTTCGGCCGGAATCTGATTCTTGGCCAGAAAACCTGGCAGCTGCCGATCGGGGTAGAGCATGAAGCTGTGCTGATCCGGTCGGTAAACCTGGCTGTCAAACAGCGCTTCCAGCACCTTTACCGCCTCTTTCGGAGCAATAGCCCCGGCACTAAGTGCGGCAACCTGACCTTCGAGCATTGGATACAGCGTAGCGACTGTTACTGCCTCATCTCGAAGGTTCAGCAGGTTGTAAGCATGGTACAGCCCGTCATCTCGTCGGTTGTTAGCGATGCTGTGATCAATGCTTGCCAGCGCGTCGCCGAGCATGGACACAATCTGGTCCGGGCGCTGATCTAGCGTATTCGAGAATGAATCCTGCTGGTAAATAGTCCGGCGATAACGACTCGCTGCCTGGCCAAGTTCCGCCAGCGACTCGTAACGCTGGTGCGCGCTGACTGGGTCTCCGCCCAGCAGAGGTCGAAGCTTGCTCAGGGCGACAGCAGTATCGTCAAGCCATTGATGAACTTCTGAGGAGAGGGTAAACACTTCAGTTTCCTGCGCCAGTAGCTGCTGCAGGAAACGCACATAGCGCCGCATGTAATACAGTGTGACCATGGACAAGCCATGACCGACGAGCGCGTTGTTGGCGTCATTCCATTCAGGGCGCTGGGTGTTGAGCCAGATGCCGCCGTCAATCACCAGGTTGCCCAGCTTGCTTAGCAGCGGTACCAGCAATTTCTCGAGTAAATTGACCTGGTAGACCTCGCCACTGTTGCTAAGTATCAGTTTACCGTCCGCGCCCATTGCAGCGGTTCGCTGCTCGATGGTTTCCGCCAGCGCGTGATCGAAACGTACCGTGCTCTTGGGATCCTCGAGCTGCGCCTCAAACGTCGCGATCCGGTACGGTATGTTGGCGTAGCTGAATATTGGCCGGCGCAGCAGGCTACGCAGTCGATCCGGATGAAAGTCGTTAGACAGTTCCAGTAATTTCTGCAGGTAGATGATCTGGTGATCACCCCAGTAACCGATGTGACTCCAGGGGTTGTCCGGTTCCTCAACTTCCCAGTCGATCCCTTGCTCGGAAATTCGGTACGGATTGTAGCCGTCCATGGTCGATGCGTTGACGAACTTCGCGATCACACTTTCGATGAATTCCGGGTAGCTGAACAGCAGTGCCTCCCAGTTCTGGAAGATATCCCGCCAGTTGCCCTGGTAGGCCAGCAGGCGATCGCCGTTGGCGTCTTTGACATTGATGGAGAAATTGTTCCACGGGCGACTGGGGTCGCCGTGACGGCGGCCGAACGTAATCGGCAGGTATTCGTAAGCAAGTCGCTCGAGCTGTGGGTCGCGGCAACGACTAATGGCTGACAGCAACTCGGCAAACTTGAGCTGCTGCGGCAGGCCGTCAAGAAGATTCTGGTTGCGTTGATAGACAGACTGGTTGAAATGATGAATCGTCGCGCGGAAATCCCGTAGCGGAGACCTTGTACTGATCGTCGAATACGCCGCCTCTCAGGATGTTAAACAGGACATTCGCATAGTGGTGGGCCGAGACGTTTTCCTCGGCGGTAAGCTGATAGCCATCGCCGCTGGCCATGATGCTCGCCAGCTTATTCGAGCCCCTTTGGATGGAGCGAGTGATTGCCTCGCCAAGTTCTGTCGAATTATTCAGCTGGCGGCGTAATTCGATGACTTCTGCCTGGCTCTGTTCAGTATTTGTAACGATCTGCCAGATTCGCGAAGACTGCGCCGCCAGATTCAGGCTCAGGCTCACAAGGTAGGCGCCGCGAACACCACGCCTGATGGCCTCCTGGGCCACTGCATCGCCGGCCCGAAACGCCTCCAGCTGCTGCGACGAAAGCAGCACTTTATGTCCTTCCAGGCCAAGGCAAAACGCTGTTGTTGCCTTGAGGGACTCACTCGGCTCGGCGCGATCAGTAATCCCCGAATAGAGCGTTAGAAAGGCCAACCCGGTTTGTTCGTCGAGTTCAGACCATTTGTAGGCATCCACCAGGTTACTGGCGTTGGTCTGCGAGAAGGCGGGCGTGCCGGCCGGCAGGATATTCTGCAGGCCGTCGACCAGATCTATGCTGATGTCCTGTTCGCCGAGGTTCTGCAAAACACACTGACGCACAAAACCGTAGCTCTCACTGGTCGCCCAGCTGTAACGAAAAGCCAGTTGCAAATCGTGGTTAATCTCTTCAAAGCACAGCTTGTTTCCCAATACGTTCTTGTAGAGGTTGCGGCTTACTTCGTAGCGGCCGTCGTGCTCCCTGTTGAAAGGTTCCCAGAGTTGCGCGGTCCCGTTGATCGCCACTCGCAAGATTGTCTTGCTGCCGGTTTGCAGTGCGCTATCGTGGATCTTGTCTACCGGGACATAGGGGAATAAGGCCGTGGCAGGCGATACCCGGCCGGCGGTCAGCCCGCCGGTGGAAGAGACGAACAGCCAGTGGTCGACGTCAGAGACCACGCTCATGAAGAACGGTTCCATGCTGTCGACGTTGCGTATTACAAAATAGCGTTCGTCCTGAAAATCAATGAACTCACCGGATACGAGATCTTTTTTCGAGGCGTCGCTGTTCAAATTCATGCTCTGTTTAGAAACGCTATTCATCAAGCACCAAAGCGCCGAATAAGCCCGCGTCTATCCAGCCGCGGTCCGTCGGTCCGGACGGAACGGATTCCGAGCCGATGAAGTTCTCACGCAGTTCGCTGCCATCGTTATCGCAATAGGCGACCATGAGGCCCAGAATTTTGCCGGCCGATAGCGTAATGGGTACGTTGTTGCTCGATTCGTCGGAATACTCATCTGTGTAGATGTCGATCGCCAGTTCCCAGACGATCTTGTCTCCGTTTTGACGCCAGCGGCTGTCTACATGGTGGGAGTAGTTGTGCGGCTGCTCATCCGTGCCGATGTCTATGGCCTGATTGTCCAGCGACATGTGGTAAGCAAACGCATTGTGGTTGAACTGATGATTGCCGCCTGAAAAATCCTCGTCGATAAAGATTTCCAGGCAGTCATCGTCCCAGTATTGCTGCAATGGATCGCGGTGACTATCAAAAAGAATGTCGTCGGTGAACTCGCCGAGGATGTAAATCTTGCTTTCGGTCCACACGACTTTGTAGCGCCCTCGAAAGTCTTCGGCCTTGTACTCCGGGCCAAGCCAGCGGTGGGTGAGTTCCTGCCAGCTGGCTTGCTTCCACACCGACTCATCGGCAACGCCATCTATCTTCAGCGGGACGTCTGCTCTCGGCGCATGGTATTCGGTTCGGCCTTCATAGTGAGTGGATTCGGCAAGCGCCGATGACATCGTGATCAACAGCAAGCTGGCTGCGACCGATGTGCGTGTGCTGATTGGAATATTGATCAATTTGTTGCTGCCCAGCGATAGCTTTGGCCGGTGGCCGACAATCGCCATGCCTTTTCGGGATCCGGGCTTTTCGCGCCACCAAGGCTTTTTTTTATTATATTCTTTGCTGACAGCGCTGTCAGCGGTTGGCGGAACAGGGCGAGTTCGCGTCCTGGCGTTCTAAACCAGTAAACATAATCAAGAATCTATGCTGCTGCGTTGCATTAAACGGACGTCAAATCCCGGGCAGCTTACACGCGCCTGGCGCAGCGCAGAGGGCGCCAAGGAGCCGGAGCTGCGCGCGAGCAAGGTCATTTTCAGACGGGTTAGTTGGGTCGCAAGCAAGGTTTATTGCGGAGCTGCCTGCGCCAGTCCGGTTTTCGCAGCGCAGCGTAAAAAGGCTATTTTTATCAACGGCTTAACATAATCAACAATCACCTAAGCCGTACGGTCAACGTCTTTTTGGAGGCCATTTGACAGCGTTGTCAGGCAGCGTTTATGGTAGAGTCTGTAACACACAATAAGAGTGATGCCACGCAAGTGGCTCAAAAATCAAAGCACCAAGAATTACTAAGGGGTATTGAAATGGTGAAGACTAAATATTTAACGGCTTTGTTTGCAGGCTTGCTGTTTGCAGGTGGTGTGCAGGCGAATCTGCTAACGAATGGAGACTTTGACGCTGACGATACGACAGGCGGCGACACCGGATGTCCAACCGGCTGGTCGTGTCCGGGCGGCAATGTCTTCACGGTCAATGCAGCATTCACCGGAAACCCGAATGGCGTTGCTGTGGCGGAAAGCGGAAGCAACAGCATTTTGACTTTCGGTACGAACGTTGCGCAGCAGGATCTTGCCGCGTCGCCTGGCGACACGTGGGTCGCGAACGGGTTCGGCCAGAACTTCAAAGGTGACTTCACGGCAGGTCAACTGCTTATCCAGATCCTCTTCCTCGAGGCTGACGGATTTACGCCGGCCGGACCGAGTGCTGGCCAGTTCGCAGACGGTCTTAACCGGTTTTCCAGTAACCCGGTCGATGCCACGTCGGATGTGGATACCTGGGTCGGTATGGGCGTGGGCACCGCGCCCGCTCCGGAAGGTACTGCGATTGCTCGAATCGTTGCCCTCGGCCTGGGCCTTGATGGTGCGGGCCAGTTCGATACCTTCTCTGCTGACTTCACGCCAATACCCGTTCCTGCCGCCGTCTGGCTGTTCGGCTCGGCGCTGGGTTTGCTCGGCTGGATGCGTCGCAAAGTCAGCTAAAGCACGCAGACAAGCGAGAGACTTAACGGGCACGCCGGTTAAGAATCAAGCGCTTTGCTAGCTAAAAGAATAGCCGCATCATTTGATGCGGCTATTTTTTTGGGCTCGATTTGGCAGCTTGGGCCTGGTGGGCGAATTGCCGCCAGGACGATCATCCGCCACTAACTTTCAATCGGGACTGGTTGATGCAGGCAAGTCACTCCCAGGGGCGGCTATCGAGCTTTAATGACAGACACGATCTGTACACGCAGGCTTCGTGAGGGCGCTGCTTCCCGAGTTTTTAGCAGCTTAAAAACTCTTCTAAATGGTGGAGGACGCGTCTTTTTCGGAGAATTATGAAACCGGAACTTAAGTTACCAAACCTCCAAAATACCTCTGGCCTGACCTGCTTGGATGATCTGGACCGTTTCCGTCTTGCTGGCGATGTGATTCACTGTATTTAGAGCCTGGGCTCACGAGCTGCCTAAGCCGAGCAGTTTCTGCCTGACAAGCCGCTGGACGACAAGGGTTACATTCATAGACACAGTGACTATATGCCATCAATCCGAAATTGATGATGTAAGGATTTAGCCTTATCGGCACTCCTATGCTAATCATAAAGCGTATAGGTCTGTGTAACGGCACCGCGCAATGGAAAAAATCCCCCTTTTGTCGAATTCCGGCGTAGTCGTCTCGGTGCGCGGCAGCGTCGTCGATGTTCGGTTTGACGGGCACTTGCCGCCAATTTACACCGTGCTAAGAGCGGGAGCGAAAAAGCAGATCGTCATCGAGGTGCTGGCGCAACTGGATGCGCGTCACGTGCGTGGTATTGCCTTGACGCCCACTCAGGGTCTCGCCCGCGGCATGGCGGTGGAGGACACCGCGGAGCCGTTGCAGGCGCCGGTGGGCAAGGGACTTCTCTCGCGCATGTTCGATGTCTTCGGGAACACAATCGACCGCCAGGGGGCGTTAGACGATGTCCAATGGCGTTCCGTACACCGGGCGCCGCCTCAGTTGGCCCGGCGTTCCACCAAGTCTGAAGTTTTCGAAACGGGCATCAAGATCATCGATGTGCTGATGCCGCTGGAGCGCGGCGGCAAAGCGGGCTTGTTTGGCGGGGCCGGCGTCGGCAAGACGGTTTTGCTTACCGAGATGATCAACAACATGGTCGGGCATCACGAAGGCGTGAGTATTTTTTGTGGCATCGGCGAACGTTGTCGCGAAGGCGAGGAGCTTTACCGCGACATGAGCGCGGCGGGTGTGCTGAAAAACATGGTAATGGTATTCGGCCAGATGAACGAACCCCCTGGCGCGCGTTTCCGCGTCGGCCATGCAGCACTGACCATGGCCGAGTACTTTCGCGACGACGAACATCGTGATGTGCTGCTGTTGATCGACAATATTTTTCGTTTCATCCAGGCCGGCATGGAGGTATCCGGTCTGATGGGGCAAATGCCGTCGCGGCTGGGTTATCAGCCGACCCTGGGCACCGAGTTGTCACAGTTGGAAGAGCGCATAGCCAACACCGATTCCGGCGCCATCACTTCGATCCAGGCGGTGTATGTGCCAGCGGACGATTTTACCGATCCGGCAGCGGTACATACCTTTTCGCACCTGTCGGCTTCCATCGTGCTCTCGCGCAAGCGGGCGAGTGAAGGCCTTTACCCGGCCATCGACCCGTTGGAGTCCAGTTCCAAGATGGCCACCCCGGGGGTCGTCGGCGAACGGCATTATGGACTGGCGCAGGAAATCCGGCGTACGCTCGCGCAATACACGGAACTTAAGGACATCATTGCCATGCTCGGCCTTGAGCAGCTGTCGCCGGCGGATCGCAATTTGGTTGCCCGTGCCCGTCGCCTGGAGCGCTTTTTCACTCAACCCTTTTTCACCACGGAAAAATTCACCGGCCTCAAAGGCAAGCTAGTCAGCCTGGAAGATTCGCTGGATGGTTGTGAACGGATCCTTCTCGATGAGTTCAAGGACTACCCGGAGAGCGCGCTCTACATGATCGGGTCGGTGGACGAAGCGAAGAGAAAGGCGAACGCTGGACCGCCTCCCGATCCCGCAAAGTCTGAATCAGCGACCGTGGCTACGGTCGATGCCGATGAATCTTAAGATCCTTTTGCCTTTCCGGATATTCGCCGATATAGGCGGCGTATCGCGCATCGTCGCGGATACTCCCGCGGGATCTTTCGGGCTCCTGCCGCACCGACTCGATTGTGTGGCGGCGCTCACGCCAGGCATTCTGACCTACGAAACTGACGATGAAGGCGAAGTCTACGTGGCGGTGGATGAAGGGGTACTGGTCAAGACCGGCCCAAACGTACTCGTTTCGGTGCGCCGCGCGTCGGGCGGAACGGACCTCGGCCAATTACGCGATGCGGTGGAGCAGGAGTTTCTGACCCTGGACGAGCATGAGCAAAGCGTGAGGTCGGTGTTGGCGAAAATGGAAAGCGATCTGATCCGCCGCATGGCAGGATTTCGCGATGAGTGACGAGCTCCGGAATATGCCCCCGAAGCCGAAACAGTCGCTCGGTGAAGAGGTCGGCGTGAAGGCGGCGCGCAAGCTCAAGGCGCAGCGTAACGCCGCGCCGGGCGTCTGGTTCGGCCTGGGCATGATGGGATTGATCGGCTGGTCGGTGGCCATTCCGACGCTGCTAGGCGCGGCACTCGGTCTCTGGCTGGACCAGCGCGATCCCAGCGACCGTTCCTGGACCCTTGCACTGCTGGTGGCCGGGCTCGCCATCGGCTGTTTCAATGCCTGGCATTGGGTCGCCAAGGAAGACAAGGCCATACGGGAGCAACAGCAGGACGACGATGAATGAAACCGTGACACTGGTGTTGGCGAGCGTGGCGGGCCTGCTGCTCGGCGGAATCTTCTTCGGCGGCCTGTGGTGGACGGTGCGCAAGGGGGTGTCGGCAAAATGGCCGGCGATGCTGTTTCTGGGCAGCCTGTTGTTGCGGACCGCTGTCGCCGTCGCGGGCTTTTATGTCGTCGCCGACGGTCATTGGCAGCG
>CAWKLL010000036.1:0-101750 GCA_963850255.1 uncultured Gammaproteobacteria bacterium | reverse complement strand
GGCATTGTCAGGCCAGTACTACGCCGTCAAACTCTTCCGGCGGTGTGCCGCGCGCCTTGATCAGTACTTTCTCGCCAAGCCGTTGAATCCACTCTACCGGCGTATCGACCCGCACCCGGTCGCCGAGACCGGCGATAATCTTGCGCACGTACTCGCGAGAACCGCCGCTGACCGTGCGCCACTCGATCCGGTTTCGCACCTGGAGCAGGCCGTGATTGACGAAGAAGCTGCCAAAGCGGCTGGCCGGAAACTCCAGGATCGTGTGTGGCTCTGCTGACCAGATAGCTGCCGCCATGGGCAGCAGGTAATGTTCGACCAGTGGCCCCCGAAACGCATTGCGCTCGAGGAAGTCGCCCAGGCTCATGCTCGCCGGGCAGGCCACCAGTTCATCGGCGAAACTATTGAAACGGGCAATGTCGCGGACCATGCGCAGAAAAGAGGGTCGTACCAGGTTGCGGCGCTGGGCGAACAGGCCTTTGAGCCGGCGACCACCACGATATTCCAGGCCGGTTTGCCGGCAGCTGAAGCTGAAGCTCATGTCGCTGGGCTGATGCTCAACGCCCAGCTCAGCCAGCATATTGATGAAATTCGGGTAGTTGCGTTCGTTGAAGACAATGAAACCTGTGTCAACCGGCAGCACTTGCCCGTCTTCCTCGACGTCGACAGTATGCGTATGCCCGCCGACATAATTCTTCGACTCGAACAGGGTGAGGTCATGCTCACTGCCGAGGCGCCAGGCGGTATACAGCCCGGAAATACCCGTTCCTACAATGGCTAGTCTCACCCAGAATCCCCGCAGCCGACACCGGCTGATCTAGAGTTAGATATGAGATTTTCGCGCCGGCGGGCTCAGCGGATGCCGGCCGTTCAGGCGCCGACCAGCGTGCGACGCTCGAATAGCAGTAAATCCATGGCCAGCCCGGGGCCGAAAACGCTACAGTGAGTCTAGACATGAAGCCATTTGTTCGCCAATTCCGTTGTTCGGCAGTCCTCGTGGCGGTAACGCTGGTCGCAGGCTGCAACAGTCAGTCCGTGCCCGGCCCGACCGCCCTGAATGACTCCTACGAGATCGCTCTGGAGCTGACTGGCGAGCAGGCAGGCCGCTTCGGTTCCGGCTCGGTTCGTGAGCGCGAAATGCTCGATCGGCTATCAGCTTATTTCGCCGACATGACCCCGGAATCTGTAGCCGCAGACACGCGCCTGGTCTATGCCGATAACGCCTATCTCAACGACAACATTACCTTCGTTGAGGGAGCCGACGCGATTGAGTACTACTTCGGCGCCGCGGCGGCCCAGGTCAGCGCGCTGACGGTGGAGTTTGTTGATGTCGCGCGCTCTGGCAGTGACTACTACATCCGCTGGCGCATGCGTATTACCAGTGATCGGCTCAACGATGGGGAAGCCATGGAATCTTTCGGCGTCACTCATTTTCGCTTCGACCGGGAGGGCCGGGTGCTGGTGCATAAAGACTTCTGGGATGCCGGTACCGGTTTGTACGAGTATCTGCCGGGCGTCGGCGGGCTGGTCGGCGCCTTGCGCTCCAGTCTGGCACATTAGGGATTAACAATGTCTCTGGCTATTGAACTCTGCGAGCGCGGTTGGTTACCCGACCCGCTGATGCGCTTTGGTATCCGTCGTCTGCTCGCAACCCGCCTGCGCAATGAAACCGTCGGCGAAACCGAGCAACAGTTCGAGCGTTATCACCGCCGCCTGGACGAATTGCGCCAGAGCCGGATTGCGCTGGATACCGACAAGGCTAATGAACAGCACTATGAGGTGCCGGCGGAATTTTTCCGGCTGGCGCTCGGTCGCCATCTCAAGTACAGCTGCAGCTATTTTGAGCCGGGTGAAAGCGACCTCGATAAGGCTGAGGAAAAAATGCTGACCCTGACCTGCGAGCGGGCCGAGCTGTTCGATGGCCAGCAGGTTCTCGAGCTTGGTTGCGGCTGGGGTTCGCTGACCTTGTGGATGGCCCGTCGCTACCCCAATAGCCGCATAGTTGCAGTGTCTAACTCCGCATCCCAGCGCGAGTACATCCTGGCCCAGGCAGCGGCTGCTGGTTTGACCAATGTTAATGTCATTACCGCGGACGCCAACGAGTTCGAAGCCGAAGGAAGTTTCGACCGCGTTGTGTCGGTGGAGATGTTCGAGCACATGCGTAATTACCAGGCCTTGCTGGCGAAGATCTCCAGCTGGTTAAATCCGGGCGGTAAATTATTCGTGCATATTTTTTGTCACCGCCAAGTCATGTACCCCTTCAATGTTGAAGGCAGCTACGATTGGATGGCGGAATATTTCTTCACCGGCGGGCTAATGCCCTCGGAGCACACCTTGCTGTATTTCCAGGATGATCTTCGGCTCGAGCGTCAGTGGCGGGTGCCCGGCCATCACTACGAGAAAACCAGCAACGCCTGGCTGGAGAAACTCGACCAGCAGCGTGATCAGGCGCTGGCGATATTTGAGCCGGTTTACGGCGAGGCGGAGGCGGAGCGCTGGATTAATCGCTGGCGAATGTTTTTCATGGCCTGCGCGGAACTATTCGGCTACGCGCAGGGTACGGAGTGGCTGGTCGCCCACTATCGTTTTGTAAAGCCGCCGGAAAATGATCAAAACTAATGGATAGTCTGCATCCACTGGCCTGGGGATTACTGGCCACGCTGGCCACCATGTTGCTGGCCTGGGCCGTTAGCGTGCCGCGTCGGGATGTCAGCATTGTTGATATTTTCTGGGGCGCCAACCTGCTGGCCGCTGCTATTGCTTACGCGCTGGCTTTGCCGGTCGCCGGCCCGCGCGAGTGGCTGGTGATTTGTATGGTCGCTGCCTGGGCTTTGCGTCTGTCCGGCTTTATCGCCGCCCGCAATCACGGCAAGCCTGAAGATCGTCGTTACCAGGCCATGCGTGAAAAGCGTGGCCAGGCGTTCTGGTGGAAGAGCTTTTACGTCGTTTTCCTGACCCAGGCGGTAATCGCCTGGATTCTGTCCTGGCAACTCTATGGCGCCATGGCCGGCAGCGCGCCACTCACCTGGCTGGACGCTGTCGGCGTGGCGCTGTGGCTGTTTGGCTTTGTTTTTGAAACCGTCGCCGACCGGCAACTGGCAGGATTCCTGGCCAGGCCCGATCGCGGCGATGCGGTGATGGACCAGGGCCTTTGGCGGTACTCGCGACACCCAAATTATTTTGGCGAATTCTGCGTTTGGTGGGGCCTGTTCCTGCTGGCGGTGAGTGCCGGTGCCTGGTGGAGCATCGTGGCGCCGCTGATGCTGAGCTTTCTGTTGCTCAAGGTATCCGGTGTTGCGCTCACAGAGCAAAGCATCGCCGGCCGACGTCCCGGCTATCAAGAGTACATGCGGCGGACCAGTGCCTTCCTGCCCATGCCACCGAAATCCTGAGCCTGGCACGCAGTCTTGCCGACAGTTCGAAAGCCGCAGTGCTGAGATGCTTTCCCGGCTATGGTTCCCTGAAACAGGTGATCAGTACTCTGAGCGACGCTAGCCCTGTTTCTATTTCCTTGTATTAGTCAGCTGGCAGATCCAGGTGCGCTGCTCATTACCGCTTCGTCTTTCAGGCGCTTTTATCCCTGTCGGCGCCGAGCGCCGGCGCGGTGTCACTGACTTGTTCGATTCTTAAGGTGCTGGCCGGCAGGGCAAGGCTGGTGCCCGCTGCAGTAACAATATCCAGTACCCGCAGGTTCATGTCCTCGGCCAGTTGCAGATATTCAGCCCAGTCCTGGGTGTCGAAATAAGCAAAAATTTCCAATTTCAGCGCGTCGTCGCCGATCTCGTTGAAACGCACGCGATGACCGTCGAGAATTCTTTCATCTTTCTCGAGCAGTTCGCGGATGCCGTCGAGAACAGCACGAATCTGCCGCGGACTGGAATCGTAGCGGAGGCGCAAACTGGGCCGGTACAGAATCTTTTGCCGCGCGGAAATATTGTCGATGGGCTGACCGGCCAGGCGGCCGTTTGGTATCGCAATGCGCGTATTGGCCAGCGTTCGCAAGTACGTGGTGCGCAAGCCGATCTCTTCAATCGTGCCGGTGATATCACCGAAGCTGCAGAAGTCGCCGACGCGGACCGGTTGCTGCGTATACAGGGTGATCGCACCAAATACGTCTTCCATTGGCTTCTGCAAGGCCAGGGCCACGGCGATACCGCCGACGCCCAGGCCGGCAAGTACCGAGGTGATATTGATGCCGATGCGATCCAGGTAAACCAGTATCGCTGACAGGAAAATCAGTAGCCTGATGGCATTGCTGACGGGGCGAATTAGCACCAGTCCACCGAGTCTGCCGTCCCTCTCCAGCGAACTGCCATAGAGCGTGCCGATCAGGCCGATGCCGGCGAATAGCATCCATACTGTAATCAGAACGGGCAGCGGCGAGTATTGCTGCAGGGCTTCGGCAGTAACGCCTCGGCCCAGCGACGTGGCTGCGGTATTCATGGCGATCAGCACCGCCCATAGGCCGAAGGGCAGAACGAGGAAGCGGAAGACTTGTCGATGCGCCGGTTTATTCGGCTCACCAAGCTGGCGGCGCATGAGAAGTGCAACCAGAAAAACGATCAGGTAAACGACGATAGCCGTTGCCAGGACGATTACCCATTTAAATAGCTCGAAACCAAGAAAAGAGACTTCAGGCAGGCTGCGACGCAGCTTTTCTACTGCGGGCGAATATCCGTAGATTGCATAGAGTTCGGGTATACGCGAAACCGTGGCATTCGAGACTTTCCAGATCGATTCGCCGTCGCCACGTGGAACCCGCTGCATCAGCAACTGAACTTCCTTGTCCTTATTCAATACTTTGCCAATGGAGTCCCGATAATCGGGCAGTCCGTCACCTTCGCGACCATTGGGGTCATTCACCAGGTCGTCGACATCCAGCCAGGTGGCGCGTTGGATGATCACAAACAGGCGGCGGGCCAACTGCGGGCCGGTCAGTTCAGTGGCCTCGCCGCGCAGATTGCGCAGATCGAGGTATTCCGCTGCGGTCTCGTAGTCGCCGATATCCACGGCCGCTAGAAAGCCCTGCGCCGCGCCATTGGGCGTGCCGCGATTAAACTTGTCTGCCACGATATTCGGTGCTTCCGGCGCACCGACTTCCTGTGCCATGACGGGCATGCCGACGGCGATCAGCGCCAACAGCAAAAAGCGGCAAAGGCTCGCAGTCAGACGATAGAACATGGTGAAAACCCGAGGTTTGTAGTCAGGGGTCCATATTAAACCTGACGCCTGAGCGGTGCACGATGATTAGCTGTCAGCGAAAACTGTGTTTCGGCGCCGATTGCAGCGCAAGTAACTAGCGCTGGAAACCCTGCCAGTGGCAATGCAAAATCAGCCCCCGCGATGAGTCTTGCATCGGCTGATTCTACTTCCGGCTCATACGCGATCAAGCTAATCCAGTTTTATTTCAGGAGCTAGCCATGCTCGGCTGTTTTGTTCGTATTGCCCTGCGCCCGTTTTTGTTAGCTGCTTGTCTTGGTTTAACGATGCCCGCGCATGCCGGTCTGCTGGTATTGACCAACGGTGATCGCATTACCGGCGACATTAATAAGGTCTGGGATGGCGAAATCTACATCGAGCCCAGCTATTCAGACGAGTTCACCGTCGATGTCGAGGCAGTGGAATACATGGAATCGGAGCGTGAATTCGATATTGAGCTGGTCGAGGGTAAGACCCAGACCGCCAGGCTTTTGGGCATAGATGACGAAGGTCTGCAACTGCTTGAAGTCGACGGCGCACTAATGTCCGTGCCCGTCGGTCAAGTGCTGGAGTTGCAAAAGGAAGAAGACTACTTCGACTGGGGCGTCAACGTTGATCTTAGTGCTGGCATTAACAAGGGCAATACCAACAGTGAGAACGGCAGATTCAGGACCGATGCAAATCTGAAAATTGGTGACCATCGTCAGTTTCTGGATCTTACTTTCAACCGCGAATCTCAGGACTCCGTGTCGATTAAGGAGCAGGATCTTTTTCAATACAACTACAACTGGTTGTTTAATGATCCGTGGTTCGCGGGCTTTACGGGCAGTTATGAGCGTGATCCCATCAGGGATCTTGGAAGGTCGCCTTATCGCTGCGGGATTAGTAGGCCGAGATTTCTGGAATTCGGCGCGGCGTTTCATGAACGCCCAGGTAGGTCTCGGTTATCAGTCTGAAAACATTCAAGACCAGACCAACAACAGTAGCGTTGCTATCTGGGCATTCCGCTTCCGTTACGATTTACTGAAAGGCGATCTGGGCTTCTTTCATAACAACAGGCTCACTTACAACATTACCGGTCGCGATAATACGGTGCTGAAATCCTCGACCGGCGCGCAATACGACATCACTGACCTGTTGTATGCGACTGTTTCATTGGACTATGACTACGAAAGCCAGCCATCCGATCTGGCGACCAATTCTGACCTGGCCTTCTTGTTCGGCCTGGGTATGGAATTCGATTGATTGGTGTTTTGCCGGTTGCGGCGGCGATAGTTCCTGATAATCCGGCGGGGAACTGTTGTGGAGTACTGCGGGTGTTGCGGCGTGACTATTTCTTGTCGGCGCGCAGGCAGTCCTCCCAGTATGGCTGCTCGCCGAAGCGCTCTGCCAAAAAATCGATAAACCGGCGGACCCGCGCAGGCAAATTGCGATTGGCCGGATACAGCGCATAAGCGGACAACTCCCGCCAGCGATAATCGGTCAGTACAGGCTCCAGTTCACCCGACTCGATGGCCTGGTGAGCGATAAATAACGGCTGATGCAGCAGTCCCAGGCCGGCTGTTCCGGCCTGGCATAGCAAGTCGCCGTTGTTGGCCGTCAGTCTAGTGTCCAGACGCAACTCACCGCGACTGCCGTCCGGGGCCACGTAGGGCCAGCCCAGCCGTGGTGAGTTGGAATAGCGCAGCGCCTGCTGGCCAACCAGGTCCGCGGGGGTTTCCGGTCTGCCAGTTCGCTGCCAATAGTCCGGGCTTGCACACAGCACGTGATTAATCGGGCACAGGCGCCGGGCAACCAGGCTGGAGTCTTCAAGCTCGGTGATGCGCAGTGCCAGGTCGAAGCCCTCGCCGACCAGATCAACGGCACGATCATTGAGATCGACATCGATTTCCACTTGCGGATAGCTGGTCGCGAAGTCGGTGATCGCCGCCGCGAGGTGCATCAGGCCAAAGGACAGTGGGGCGGCCAGTCGAAGTCGGCCCTGCAGTTCCCGGACCGCGCCGCTAGCCTCGGCATCGGCGTCGGCCAGCTCGGACAGAATTCGCTGGCCGCGCTGGTAATAGCTGCGCCCGGCATCTGTCAGGCTCATGCGCCGGGTGGTTCGCGCGAGCAGCTGGGTTCCCAGCCGGGTTTCCAGTTCCGACAAGCGGCGGCTGATAGCCGATTTGGCCACGCCCAGCTGGTCGGCAGCGGCGGTAATGCTGCCGGCATCGACCACCCGAACAAAGGCCTGGATTTCTTCGAACTGATTCATTGTTCTAATTATAAGAACAATAATTTCGATTTAAAGCGGTTTTTCTCGACAAACGCAACAAGGAAAATTAGCTTCATCGCCTCATCCGCGACCGTACTTATCGCCGAATTAGTCACAGGAGAACCCTATGAACCAGTTTGCCCCCCTCGCCAGCCTGAGCGGCCGCCTGCTCATCGCAGCTATTTTTCTTGCCTCTGGCCTGACCAAGATCAGCGCCTATGCCGGTACCCAGTCCTATATGGAGGCGATGGGCGTGCCGGGTAGTCTGCTGCCGCTGGTCATCGCTACGGAAGTGGTCGGTGGCCTGGCCATTATCCTTGGCTGGCAGACCCGGCTGGCGGCGCTGGCGCTGGCTGGTTTCTGCCTTGTTAGTGCGTTGCTGTTTCATTTCGATCTGGCCGACCAGACACAGTTCATCCTGTTCATGAAAAACCTGGCCATGGCCGGCGGCTTTCTATTCCTGGTTGCCAATGGGGCAGGCGACTGGTCGCTGGATGCGCGGCGTGATCGCGCGGGAGTCCTGGCATGACTGCCAGCGTAAAAAATACCGCAGGCCGGCGTCGCGGTGTCGAGCAAATTATTCGTGGCCGCCCGGCTACGGATGGAGCCGGCGTGCGTCTGACCCGTGTCATTGGCACCTCGCAGCTCGATCATCTGGATCCGTTTCTGTTGTTCGATGTTTTTGAATCCGACGATCCCGACGATTACATCGCCGGCTTCCCCCGCACCCGCATCGCGGTTTTGAAACGGTCACTTATATGCTGGCCGGCAAGATGGAGCACCGTGACAGTGTCGGTAACCGCGGTGTGATTGAAACGGGCGGTGTGCAGTGGATGACGGCGGCCAAGGGCATCATTCATTCTGAAATGCCGCGCCAGCAGGATGGCTTGCTGCGTGGCGTGCAGATCTGGGTAAACCTGCCGGCCGAACTGAAGCTTTCCGAGCCCAGTTATCGCGAGTTCGCTGCTGCAGAAATTCCGCAGCAGGAGCTGGGCGATGTGCAGGTACGCGTCATCGCGGGTGAGTTGGCGGGAGAATGTGGTCCCGTGCGGGACGTGATCACGCAGCCCCTGTTCGCGGACCTGAGCTTTGCTGATGCTGGCATTTTCAGTGCGGCTCTGCCGGCCGGGCACAGTGCCATCGTGTTTGTGGTCGAAGGCGCGGTCGCAGTGCAGGGTGACGACACGCGCACCGAGGTAACGGCGCGTCACCTGGCCGTGCTGGGTGAGGGCGATCGCCTGGAACTTAGTAGTCTGGCGGACCACACGCGGGTGCTGTTAATGGCTGCGGCGCGTATTGGCGAGCCCGTTGCCCGCAGCGGACCCTTTGTGATGAATACCCCGGAAGAAATCGTCCAGGCCTTCCGTGACTACCAGTCCGGCAGCCTGGCACAACATTTTGAACTTGAGGAGGCGTAGAAAATGGGATTATTGGTTGACGGTCAATGGCATGACCAGTGGTATGAAACGGACGCCAGCGGCGGCAAATTCATCCGTTCCGAATCCCAGTTTCGCCATTGGGTTACAGCGGATGGCTCGCCCGGCCCCAGCGGTAAAGGCGGTTTCAAGGCAGAAGCCGGTCGCTACCATCTTTACGTGTCCCTGGCTTGCCCCTGGGCGCACCGGACCATCATCTATCGCAAACTGAAAAGCCTGGAATCCGCTATTTCCATGTCGGTGGTCAACGCCTACATGGGCCCTGAAGGCTGGACATTTTCGCCCGGCCCGGGCGTTGTACCGGATACCATTAATGGCAAGACCCGCCTGCATGAAATCTATACCCAGGTAGACCCAAACTACTCCGGGCGTGTCACGGTGCCGGTGCTTTGGGACAAGCAGCAGAAGACCATTGTCTCCAATGAATCTTCAGAAATAATTCGTATGCTTAACTCTGCCTTCAACGCGGTTGGCGGCAATGATCTGGATTTCTATCCCGAGGATCGCCGGGTCGAAATCGACGCGGTGAATGACTTCGTCTATCCCGCTATCAATAATGGTGTCTATCGTGCGGGTTTTGCGACCAGCCAGTCAGCCTACGATGAGGCCGCAGGCGACCTGTTCGCAGCGCTGGACCAGCTGGAGGAACGCCTGAGCACGCGCCGCTACCTGACCGGCGATGCCATTAGCGAAGCCGACTGGCGATTGTTCACAACCCTGGTCCGCTTCGACCCCGTCTACTACAGCCACTTCAAATGCAATCTGCGCCAGCTACGCGATTACCCGAACCTCTGGGGCTATCTGCGCGACCTCTACCAGCAGCCCGGCATCGCCGAAACCGTGGACGTCGAATACACCAAGGAACACTACTATCGCAGCCAGGTCGCCGTGAATCCCACCGGCATCATCCCCATCGGCCCCAAGCCGGAATTCGATTTGCCGCACGACCGCGCCCGCCTATCCGCTGGTTCGCTACGCAAGGCCGGCTAAGCTTCGCCTTAGTTTGTCGGCGGAAACTCCCGTATTGGGCCCCGTCTGGGGAGATCCACTCAATCCGTGTCAAGCGGCTGGTGGTTCGCCGATCAGGGACCTTCGGCCGCAGGGACGCGGCCGCAGAGCCTACAGGGATGTATTCACGGCGAGTCCCTGATCGGCGAACCGCCAGCCGCCACCCGCCTGATCGGTGAACACGGGGTGCCGGTCTTTGCCTAGCGGTGTGAGCCAGGCCCCAGGATATTCACCGATGCCCTGCTGCGACCGATTGGAATCGCTGTCGTTTCAGAAAAACAACGACTAGATGCTCGTTTGTGGGCTGCTTTTGTGAGCTAATCCGACACCGTGGCTACGCCTAGCCGCATTATGTTGTTGTTACGCTACAGGAGTACGTAAATGAGCAGACTCTCATTGTCAGCCAGCGCCATCTTAATGGTGTTGTTGTTCGCCACCCCGGCCATGGCCGTGGATCAGGGTTTCTACCTCGGAGGTTCCGTGGGCGGCGCCACTACGCAAATCAGCGATGAGGGCATTGATTTTGATGAGAATGATTTCGCCTGGAAGATCTACGGCGGTTATCACTTTCTTCAGTTCTTTGCCGTTGAAGCGGCTTACCGCAACTTCGGTGCACCCTCGACAGAAATTCTCGGTTCAAAACTGGAAGTCGAGCCCACGGGTTTTGATGTCGCCGCACTGGTCGGTGTGCCGCTGGGTCCGGTCTACCTGTTCGGCAAAATCAGCGCGCTGCGCTGGGATGCGGATGCCAGTTTCGAGGGCGAGTCCTTGTCTGAGGACGGTACTGACGTAGGCGCTGGTATAGGCTTATCGTTGGATGTGGCGCGTGTACGGCTGCGTGGTGAAGTCGAATATTTCGATGTTGAAGACGGCGTGCTGATGTATTCAGTTGGCGGCGCCTGGTTGTTCTAGACCTGCGGCTGATGAGTTACAGGACCGCTGCGGACAATCGTCCGCAGCGGTCTTTGTCTTTTATACTGTTGCTATGGGAGACATGATTCGACTTACCGCTGCCGATGGGCATGAATTCGATGCTTACCTGGCGCGACCCTCTGGCAAGCCGAGCGGCGGCCTGGTTCTGATCCAGGAAATTTTCGGCATGACCGCGCAAATGCAGCGCTGTGCCGATCGCTACGCGCAGGCCGGTTACCTCAGCATTCTCCCGGCCCTGTTTGATCGCGTGCAGCCGGGCCTGCTGATTGGCTATAGCGACTTCCAGGCCGGTGGCCAGGCGGCCCGGTCTGTTACGGAACAACAGGTCCTGGCGGACTGCGAAGCGGCCCGCGCTGCGGTTGCCGAGGCCGGCAAGATCGCCATCATGGGCTATTGCTGGGGCGGAACAGTGGCTTACCAGGCTGCCAGCCTGCTCCCGTTCGACTGCGCCGTCTCCTACTATGGCGGCGGAATCGCCGGCATGCTCGATCGCCTGCAGCCGCAAATACCGGTGCAATACCACTTCGGCGCCAACGACAGCTTTATTCCCGAATCAGTCATTGAGCGCATTCGCAGCGCCGATCCCGACGGCGAGTTTTATATCTACGAGGACGCCGACCACGGCTTCAATTGCGACGACCGCGACAGCTACAACGAAACGGCATCGCAGCAGTCCGAACAGCTGGCCCTGGCATTCCTGGAACGCCACCTGTCCGCTTGACCGACACCGGCGTCATTGCCATGCAGCGCGGCGCCCAGTTCCATCGAACCGCCAAAACCTTGCTTTCAGGAAAACCTGTCCAAAGGAGTTTCGGCTGGCCAGGCCGGAACCGTCGGCGCCCATGGACGGGCGCCGCCGAGCCTACAGGGACGTATTCACGGCGGGTTCCGGCCTGGCCAGCCGAAACTCCGCCCGCGCTACAGCTAACAACCCGCGTGAAAGTCTCGCAAAACTAAGGCGCAACCGCCGCCTTCTCTTTCATCTGCGCACGCTTCTTCCTGACCACTTCCTTGCGCCGTTCCTTGGCGTCTTCAAAGAACTCGTCCCACACCGGATCGACGTCTTGCTCGAACAAGTCTTCGATATAGACCATCGCGGTCTTGGGTGATTCTGCCCAGTGAATATAGCGCCAGCCTTCGTCGGTATTGCGCAACACGGCGCTTACCCGCACCGACTCGCCGATGGCATTCGACATGAAACGCTTCATATGGAAACGCATTTCCCAGATGGCGATGGCCAGATCCGGGCCGATCTGTTTCACCTGGATTTTGGACATGTCTTCGCGAATCGCTTCCATAATCGGGTTGGGCCGCGGCGGATCCAGGTAGTCGTTCAGGCGATCCCAGCCAACGAACCATTGCGCCTGTTCTTCGGCCAGGTAGGTCGGAAAGGGCTCATTCGGGTCCCATAGCCCCAGCACCGTGGCGTAATCCTGTGAATTCCAGCGCGCAGCGGTGTCCAGCACCACGGCCTTTACGCCGGCTTCAACCTCGGGATCGACGTCGATGGGCACCATCGGCAGTACGCGCTTGTGAGCGCCGGCGAATCCCGGGTTGGCGACTAATAGCGCCACCAGGAACAACGCGGCAAGAGAAACCACCGCAGTGAATGAGAAACGGGCTTGGTATGACATGGACTAGGCTCCGGCAGTCAGAAAACAATGCTGCGAGGTTACTGGCTACCGGTGCCGCCCGGGATCCGGATAGCAGCGCCGTTCGCGCAGCGAATGCGACGCCCGGCGCTACTCCAGTTGCATGCGGTCGATTATGGTGACGAGCTCGCCGGAGCGGCGCAGAGCCTCTATTTCCGTGCGTAACTCGGCCGCCGCCGCGGCGCTTTCGGCGCTGACCAGAAAACGCATGGGCTCATCGCGCAGGCTGGCGTTGTCTGCGCGATCCAGCTTGTTCACACGAATAATGCCTTTTAGCGTATCGACATAGGCCTGACCGCGCTCCGAATAGCGAATCAGGCCATCGGCCAGCGCTATCGAGTCGAGGGGCTTGCCCTGCGCGCGTCGTTTCGCACGAATTTTGCGCAGCGGCTCATACGCCGGATGCCCGCTGATATTTATGTAGTAGCCGCGCACACTATCGAAGGGCCAGTCATAAGCAGCAATACGATGGTCACCGAGGCTGGCGCGCTGCTTCTGCGGCTTCATGCCTTGGCCGCCGTAAGTCCACTGGCCGAACAGCGCGTTGCCTTTTACGGCAAAACGCGAGGTGCCATAGCCACTTTCGTAAGCGGCCTGGCCAAGCACCAGGCCGGGCGGTAGTACATCCAGCTTGTAGAGCGCCGCTTCAATCAGCGGCTGCAGATTCGTCGCATTGTTCTCTAAAGGCTCTGATCAGCCGGGGCAATACGCAGTATGTCAGCGACGCCGCGCAGCCAGGCATAGTCATCATCGATCAGCGAATCGCCGCCAAGGAGCTGCGTTTGCAGTCCCTGCAGTCGCTCGCGTCGTTCCAGCACCATCTTGTTCGCATGCAAAACCAGCGGCAGCATAAAGCGGTAAAACACTTCTTTTTTCGCCGGCACCGTAATTTTCTGGGCCATTGTCTGCCAGCGCGGCGAGATGCCCGTCATGATGGCGTAGGGCGCCTGCAGCTGCTCGCCACGTTTTTCTTCGCCCCACCAGTTTTCCGCCTTTAGCCATTCCATGGCATCGTCCGGCGCGCCCAAAACGATGACTTCGGCATCGCTGATCTTTGCGGCGACCGGCGCATTTGCCGCCGCTTCGCCGTCACCGGCTGCCGTCGATGCTGCTTGCTCGGCTTCGGGTTCCGTTGAACAGGCAACGGTCAGGGCCAGAATTCCGACCGTCACCAGCCATTGTCGATTACGTTTGAACATCCGGTATCTCCGGCGTTGCCGCCTGCCTAAGGAAAATGCTGCTGTAATTCTAGTTGGAGCCCGCAAAAATCCACGGATGACTGAACCAGAAGTAGCGTCCGTTCGGTCTTGGTGCTTTGCAGTTTACTCGCTGGCGAGCTCTGGCCAAAGGCGTTTGCGCGGACGCTGAAACCTTTCCCGTCGATGAGCCACTGCAGCCTTGCGGCGGCCTGGGCGCGCACAAAGCAAGCCTGTTCTGGCCAGCGCGGCGGTATGCCAGGTAAAACTATTTCGATCTTTGGCTGCCGGTAACGGGCTCCCAGCGAGTACTAGAACCAGGCGCGCAAACCCAGGATGAATCCCCATCCGCCGGCACTGAAGCCTTCTTCACGTTCGCGCGTCAGCGCTGGCGCCGTAGACGCGGCTGTACTCGACGCCCAGATAGGGCGCGAACTCGGGTCGAAATTCGTAGCGCAGGCGCAAGCCTGCCTCCAGGGCAGTAATACCTGAGCTGATCTCAAGTTTCGGTACATCGCTGAAGGCTGCTTCCAACTCTATACGTGGCTGCAGTATCCAGCGCTGCGTAATCCGCAAGTCGTATTCCAGTTCGGCACGCGTCGACAAGTCGCCGTCTTCGCTGACAAAGCCGGCCAGGTCGACTTCGAACAGGTACGGTGCCAGCCCCTGTATGCCGAAGGCCAGGTAGCTGATCTTCGGATCCGGCTCAAAGTCATGGCGAATGCCGGCCTGCAGATCCCAGTAGGTAGCGATGGCGCGACTGAACAGCAGCTGCAGTTCAGCCGACTCTGTGCCGAATCCGTCGCGCCATTCGCCCTCGGTTTTTAGCCAGGCTTTGTTGTAGTCGCCACCCCACCAGCCCTGCAGGTCCCACACGGCTGTATTCGCCTCATCGCGCCATTGGTATTCAAGTCGGTCACCACCGATAAACAACTGCAGCGGCTGCTTGCCCATGCCGTCCATTTCATTGGCCATGGCCGGCGGTAACAGCAGCAGTAAGCACGCGCTACCCGCGGCAATGCCTGGCAAGTATTTATACATTGCCGGCAGCGTCGCTGGCCGGGCGCACCCGCACGGTGCGCATCATGCCGGCCTTCATATGCAGCAGCAGATGACAGTGAAAGGCCCAGTCACCCACGGCATCGGCCGTCACCAGTACGGATAATCGCTCCGCCGGCTTGACGCTGATGGTGTGCTTGCGCGGCATGGGTGTCTGGCCGTTTTCGAGCTCCATCCACATGCCATGCAGGTGTATCGGGTGTTCCATCATGGTGTGATTGATGAACACCAGGCGCACCCGCTCGCCCTCGGTGAGTTCGATGGGTTCGCGGGCCTCGCTGTAACGCTCGCCATCGAAGGACCACATATAGCGTTCCATATTGCCGGTCAGATTCAGCGTGATTTCCCGGCTCGGCGGTCGCTGATCATAAAAGGCTTCCTGCGCACTCAGGTCGCTGTAGTTGAGTACGCGATGATCCAGCCCGGCCAGCCCGGTGCCCGGCTCGCTTAGCCGGCTGATCGGCTCCTCGACCACATTGGCGACGCCGGGCCCCGTTTTCGGCTGCCAGGCCGGTTCCCTGATCAGTTCTGGCGCGGCGTGGTTCATGCTGGCGTGATCCATTTTGCTGTGGTCCATGTCCGCCATTTGCATACCGCTGTGGCCGCCATGGCCATGTCCCATGTCTGCCATTGCGCGACGGGGTCGCGGTCGCAGTTCGGCGGGCAGCGCGGGTAGTTCCGAGTCGGTAGTGAGTGAGCCGAACGCAAAGCCCGAACGGTCCATGGCTTCGGCCATGATCGGCCAGGCACCGTCACCGGGGCTGACTATCACGTCGACGGTTTCTGCTACAGCAATTTGTAACTCGTCGACGGTGATCGGCCTGAGGTTCTGGCCGTCGGCCTGGATGACAGTCATCGGCAGGCCGGGAATCCGAAAATTAAAATATGTCATCGCCGAAGCATTAATCAGGCGCAGGCGCACGCGTTCACCCGGCTGATAGATACCCGCCCAGCCGTCCGCTGCTGCGTGGCCGTTGAGCAGATAGCTGTAGGTGTAAGCGCTCACGTCGGCGATATCCGTGGGCGACATGCGCATACGATCCCAGGCCAGTTGTTCCGAAAACACGCCGGATTTGTCGCGCGAGGCGCGCAACAGTCTCATCAGGGTGGGCTGATTGCGATTGTAGTACTCGCCGTTTTTCTTAAGCTTTGAGTAGACCCGGTCCGGGTTTTCGAAGGTCCAGTCGGACAACACCAGCACCAGCTCGCGTTCATACTCGGCCGGTTCAGCGCCGGCCGGGTCGACGATCAGCGGTGCATAAACGCCGGCTTGTTCCTGGAAGCCGGAATGACTGTGATACCAGTAGGTGCCCGATTGCTGCAGGCGATAGCGGTACTCGAATGTCTCGCCTGGCGGGATGCCGGCAAAACTGATGCCGGGCACGCCGTCCATCTCCGGGGGCAGCAGAATACCATGCCAGTGCAGCGAACTGTCCACGCGCAACTCGTTGCGCACACGCAGGGTCACCGTTTCGCCCTCGCGCATGCGCAACAGCGTGCCGGGCAAACTGCCGCCCACCGTGGTGGCTTTCGCCTTGCGGCCATCGATGACCAGCTGCTGCTGGCGGATGCTCAGGTCAAACTCGTTACGCGTCTCGCCGGGCTCGCCGTTGCGGGCCCAGGCGGGCAGATTACCGCCCAGCAAGCCTGCGGCCGCGGAGGCGGCGCCGATAAATTTTCTGCGTGTAGTCATGTTTCCGTCCCGTGGAATACATTTGGAAGGCTGCCCGGCGGGCAGCCGTCGGTGGGCTCGAAAGAGCCGCAGGGACGGTGCGCTAGTTCAGGAGTCGATCAGCGCGGCTAACGGGACTGTTGGTCGCTAAGCGCGGAGGCGCCCGGGCGATCTGTGGGTAATGCGGATCTGCTGTCGGCGGTCTCAGCGCAGGCAATGCGGGCGGCGCCAGCATGTCACCGGGATCTTTAACCACAGGCCGGCTGGTGGGCGGGGCCCAATCCGGACCCAACTGATTATCTGCCGGCGCACTTTCGCAGCTCTGGCCGCAATCGGTCTGGTGGCCGGCGGTGTCGGGCATATCGCCGTCGCAGGGCATCTGCGCGACGGCATCGTTCTGGCTTGTGACTGCAGCGGGTGCTACCGGCAGTCCCATCAGGGCCAGGCCGGCTGCAATGCAGCAGATAAACCGCAGGTAAGCACTCATGCGTGGATTCTTGCCCGCCGGCAAGGGCAGCGCAAGTGCGAGTTGCCTGTTTTGACTGCCTCGCCGACCTTGACCCCGTGACGGCGCTGGAGGCTAAACTGTGACTCGGCTCAGGATGGATTAAACCAGGTAATGACTCATCGACTGACAGCGCTGTTGCTGGTCTGCCTATGCGCGAGCGCATACGGCCCGGTTTTCGCGCAAGACCTGAAACTGGCCGCCAACGAATGGCCGCCCTACGTGTTCGCGGCCGAGTACCGCCAGGGTGTCGCAACGGCGCTGGCCACGACCGGCCTGAAACGCGCCGGCTACGAGCTGAATATCACCATCATGGCCTGGCCGAAGGTGCTGGCCGCCACCGAATCCGGTGATAACGACGTTATTGTGGCGGTGTGGTACACGCCAGCGCGTGCCAGGAACATGCTGTTCAGCGAGCCCTATATGCACAACGAGCTCAAGCTTCTGACCCGCAGCGACGTCACGCTAGACGGTATAGCGCGCGAGGACCTGGCCGGCCTGCGCATCGGCGTGGTTAAAGACTTTGCCTATGGCCAGGAACCCTATGACACCACGGGTCTCGATATCGTAGTCGGCGGCAGCGTGCGCGATAACGTGCGCGCCTTGTTTGCCCGTGAACTGGACCTGGTGCTGGGTGACGAACGTGTATTGCGTCACGAAGTTGACCTGGTCAGCGGCGCCAAATTCGTGCGCATTATTCCCGATGCATTGCAGACTCGCGGCTTGCGCATCGCGGTATCGAAGCAGCGTAAGGATCATGCCGAAATTGTTGCTGCATTCAATAAAGAGATTGCCGCCATGCGTGAGGATGGCAGTTACAACAGCACGCTGGCGAATTACCGGATCAGCGACTAGGGCGTTTGGTTGTTCAGGTGAAATGCCCGACCTGCCGGCAGGATTGCGCATGAGCGATGCCGATTTTCGCCGTCAGTTGATCGCCATGCGCGACGAATTGCAGCAGCTGGCCGGGGAAGAGAATGATATGGCCGCCACCGTTGAGCTCGATCAAGCACGGGTCGGCCGGCTATCGCGAATGGATGCGCTGCAGGCCCAGTCTATGTCCCTGGAAGTGACCCGCAGGCGCGAGCGTGAATTATTGGCTGTGGGGTCAGCGCTGAGGCGCCTGGAGCGCGGGGAGTTTGGCGACTGTCTGGAGTGTGGCGAAGCGATTAGCGAGGCGCGTCTAAAGCTCAATCCGGCAGTTACCCTGTGTATCGGTTGCGCCAACAAGGCTGAGTGATCTTTAGGCGCAGCAATTCGCGGCTTGCCGAGATCAGGACGATCGCAGGCTAGTATCTAGATCTGTGCGGTTACCGCGTCGTAGTCGGCCAGACCCAGGGATTCCTCGTTGCGATGAACACTTGGGCTGTAGCGATCGGGGTCATAGGTCGTCAGGCGCTCGCCGTTTTTGCGTGACTCAAGAAACACGCGCGTTGTGCGCTCGAGTCGGGCGGCCTCATAGCGTTGCAGTGCGGCCGAAACCGGTCCGTCCGCGGCGATAGCCCTGGCCAGAACGGCGGCGTCCTCGATGGCCATGGCAGCGCCCTGACCGAGAAAGGGCGTCATCGGATGCGCGGCATCGCCAAGCAGAGTCACCCGTCCGCTGGTCCAGTGTGACAGCGGTTCGCGATCAAAAATTCCCCATTTGAACAGTCCGTCCGCGGGAGTGGCCGCCAGGATTCGGCGGGCGTCCGGGTGAAACTCGCGAAACTCGTCCAGTACTTCGTCGACCGTCGCGGGAATCGACCAGCCCTCGTCGGTCCAGCGTTCGGCCCGCGCGATGCCGACATAATTCAGTACCTGGCCGGCACGTATTTTGTAGCGCGTTAAAAAATGCCCCGGGCCCTGCCAGACTGCAGATTCGGGTTCGATGTTTTCGCCGCTCAACGCGGCCATGGGGATCAGTCCGCGCCAGGCCACATAGCCGGTGAAATTGGGTTGATCGGCACCGTGCAGCTGCGCGCGCACCGTCGAGCGAATGCCATCGCAGCCAATGAGCAGGCTGCCACGGACTTTGCTGCCGTCACTGAATTTTGCCGTTACGCCGTCAGAATCCTGGGTAAAACTGATCAGCTTGCGACCCAGTTCCAGGCTTACGCCCGGCTCTTCAGCAACGGCGCCAGCCAGACCGGCCTGCAGATCGGCACGATGAATCTGGCAGTAGGGCGCGCCGTTGTGATACGTCTCGGGACCGCGCGGAATATCGACCACCACCTCGCCGCTGCGATAGTGCATCACCGCGCCGCGCTTCGGGACGACGGCATGGCGCTTCAGCGTTTCGCCAAGGCCGAGGTGTTGTAACACCGAGCTGGCATTTGCCGCCAGGGTCAGTCCGGCGCCGATCTCGGAAAGTTCGGGCGCGCTCTCGAGCACGCGCACCGGCAGCTTAGCCTGCGCGAGTCCCAGGGCAGTGCACAGACCGCCCATGCCTGCGCCAATAATGAGTATTTCCGAGGAGTCTGACATAGGGTGCGCATTGTGGGCGCTGCCCGAGGCCGGCCGCAATTATGCCGAGCCATTCGTTCACCGGGAGGCCGGGAACTCAGGGTGCGAGCCGATTTACTTCCCAGGCCAGGTCTGCACGGGTATAGCGGAAGCGATCGTGCAGCCGACTCTCTCGCCCCTGCCAGAACTCCATGCTTGCCGGGCTGACCCGGTAACCGCCCCAGAAAGACGGCAGCGGCACCTCGCCATTGGCAAAGCGCTGCTTCATTTCAGCGTACTTGTTTTCCAGCAATGAACGCGTACTGACAACGCTGCTCTGGCGGGAAACCCAGGCACCGAGCTGGCTGTCGCGCGGCCGGCTGAGAAAGTAGCGGGCGTCATCGGCCACGCTGGTGCGCTCGGCGCGGCCAAGGATTTTGACTTGCCGATGCAACTCGGGCCAGTAGAACAACAAGGCGACCTGTGGGTTAGTGGCGATCTCGCTGGCCTTTCGGCTGCCAAGGTTGGTGTAAAAAACAAAGCCTGCCTGCCCGTAATACTTGAGCAGCACCATGCGCACCGAGGGTTGTCCCTGACTGTCTACCGTTGACACGCTCATGGCATTGGCATCCATGAGTTCCGTTTGCTCCGCCTGCTGGAACCAGTGATCGAACTGCACCAGCGGATCGGGATTCAGGTCCCGACGGCGCAACGGCTGTTGGCGGTATTCGCGGCGCAGGTCACTCAGGTCACGTTCGGTCATGTTGCAAAGTTTTTCTTAGGCAGGCACTTCTATGATGCCACGTCGTTCGCCTGCCTATTTGTTGACGACAAAACAATCCTGACCGCGATCCTTTAATCCATCGCATAGCTCGCGCGCTTCGCGCATCGATAGCGGCACGCTGCGCAGGATGAAACGCGTACCGCCCGTTTCCACCGGGGCCATGATTCGAATGGGTCCAGGCAACAGCTCACCGAAAGCGGCGTCCAGTCGACGAACCTCCATGGCCGAGGCTGCGGCGGTTCGGAATGCGCCGAGTTGCAGACGGAATTCACCGGCTCGTTCCGGCGGTGGCATTGCCGCGGGTGGTGGCTCTAACGCGGCCAGAACCGCGATCCGCTCGCGCGCTTCATCGGCTTGCGGAGCGTCCGGGTATACCTCAAGAAAACTCTCCAGCTTGGCCGCGGATTCCTCGTCTACGACGGTTTCCCAGGCCTGGTCCCTGCGCAATTCATAAATGCGCAGGCCGGCATTCACCGAGAACTCGCTGTCCGGATATTCGTTCAGGAATCGCTCGTAGTTGTCGATCCGATCGCGAAACTCGGCGCGCTCCCAGGCGCGCTCCAGCTTGAGGCGTTTCATCCGATCGCGCGCGCGATCGGCGAGTTCCCCGTCCGGGTTTTTTGCCAGGAATTCCAGGTAGCCCTGTTTCGTGTCATCGCGTTCGGCCAGTTCCCAGGCTTTCTCCGGACTACCGCAGGCCGCCAGGCAGAGGCAGACGAGCAAAGGGAACCACTGGCGGGTCAAAGCGGACATGTTGGACAATATTTCCGTGATGCGTTGTCTGGCGATGTTGGTAAGTTTAACCGCAGTCGTGCTGATAGCGGTTTGTACCGGTGCGCGGCGCGCTAGTCTTCGTGCAATAGCCATGCCCGCGCGCTAGCGAGCTCGGCATTGGGGTATACCCTTAATTCGGCATCCGCAATTTTTTCCGCAGCCCGAATCGCCACCTTCAGCCAGTCCACATCGGTAACTACGGCTACGCGACGAAAGTCATGCAGATGATGTAGTCCGAGGCGGGCGTCATCCCACAACGCGGTGGTTGTGAAGCGGGTGAAATCCGCGCCAAGGTGATAGAGCAAATCAATGCGCGAGTGCAGCCGCAGGCGTTCATCGACGGCCGGTTCCAGCATGTCGCGATAATCTTCACCGGTTACCCGGCCTTCAGCGCTTACGCCTATAACGTGATCGGGCAGGTCGGTCAGCAGCTTCAGCATCCTAGAACCCCGCCAAGCGTTGCAGGGTCCAGAAAGCGGCCATGCTGCCTATGCCATAGGCGGGCAGCGATTCCGCCCAGTATGGCCAGTTCAGGTTCAGGCGTTTGATTGCGGCAATCACTAATAAAGCGGCAGCGATAAACAATAACTGGCCGACTTCTACACCGACGTTGAAACTGAACAGGGCCAGCGGAATGGCCGTTTGCGGCAGTCCGATTTCGCTTAGCGCGCCTGCGAAGCCAAAGCCATGCAACAGCCCGAAACTCATCGCGACGATCCAGGGATACTGTTCCGTCAAACCGCGGTTGCCGCGTTGCTGGCGAACCAGTTCCGAGGCAAGGAACAAAATGCTCAGCGCAATTACGGCTTCGACGGGCGCCTGGGGCACGCGCACGAAACCGAGCGCTGCCAGGCCCAGGGTGACGCTGTGGGCGAGGGTGAATGCGGTCACCGTTTCGATCAGCAGCCGCAGGCCACGCACAATGAGGAGCAGGCCGAGCACGAACAGCAAGTGATCGATGCCAAGCAGGATATGTTCCACACCCAGCACCAGGTAGGCTTTGAATACCTGCCAGCCTGACTGCTGGCCGACTACGACGAAGCTGGTGGAAGTCGGTTTGAGCAACACCGTCTGCACAGATCCGTCTGCCAGGCTGACTCGCGCCAGCACGTCCGTGATGGTGGTGGTCAGGCCGTCGATTCGAATCTCGGTGCCTTCAAGCCCGGCCTCGCCGCAGGCCACGCGGCGGCGCTGCAGAAATGCGCCGGCGGTGGTTGATTCCAGCATCGGCACCAGATCTTTGCAGGTTTCCGGTAGCACAGCGCGCAGTGGCATGATCATGTCCCCGCGGCGGGGTACTTTCCAATTGACCTCGTACAGGCCGTCGGCAGTCTCGTTGATTTCCAGGTAGCCGGGACGGCTTTCATGCGCCGTTGCATGAATGGGCCAAAACAGCCCGATCAGGACTGCGAGTATCAGGCCTGCGCGGGTCATGAATCCCCCGTGGCTTCGTCCGGAATATCAATCACGATTTCGTAGTTGGCTTTCATGCCTTCCAGTACCGCTTCATTGGCTTCGCGTTTTCGCGCATATTCGAATTCCGAGCTGACTCTCTCGACTACTTCTTCGAACGCCGGAATTCGCAAATCCTGTCGTTCGGATACGCGCACCAGGTGCAAGCCAAAGCCTGATTCCACGGGTCCGGTCCAATTGCCTGGCTCGATTTCGAACAAACGCTCGGCAAAGAATTTGCCAAACAATTGTGCGGCATCTTGCTGGGTAATGAACTCGTAGCTGGACTGCATCAGAAAAGTATCGCCACGCTCGCCCGGATCGGCGACCCTTGCGGCCTGTAATTCGCTGAGAATCAGCTCGGCATCAGCGCTGGTGCTGGCGCCGCGCCGATCGGGGTTAATAAATACATGGCTGAATGACAGGCGCGCCGGTTCTGCAAAGGTTTCACGCTGTTCGGCATAAAATTCGCGCAGTTCCTGGTCCGTGGGTGCTACCGCGGTGGCCAGGTCCTCGGTGAGAAACTCCATTTTCTGCGCCAGGCGCCGGCGAATAATGGTGTCATCCTGGTCCAGGCCCATTTTCATCGCCTCGCGATAGAGAATTTCCTCGCGCAGGTGCTCGCGAACCAGTCCGGCCAGTTCATTTTCGTCGGGCGGCCTGCGCCATTGTCGTGTCCAGCCCTGTACCAGCCGATCAACAATGGCGGCGTTTACCATTATGCGCCGGTCGTCAGCGGTGGTGTCCGGATTTAGCCAGCTGTATGCGGCGAACATTAAAGCGCCGACGATCAGGAAATGTATCAGTGGCTCGCGCAATAAGTCGGGCAAACATTGCGCTATCAGATCTCGGATTGTTCAGTGGGAACGCCTGCTGGCAGTGGCAGGCGATGCTAGCACGTAGCCGCGCAACGGCTTCAACGCGGACTGTCCACCAGCAGTTGGTTTAGTTCGACCACATAGCCATTCATGTCCTGCAAAACGCTGACGCGAACGGGGATCGTGCCGCTGCCATCATACGACGGGTAGCTGGTCTCGGCAGGTTCGCTCAACACCGTTACGCCGGGCACCTGGCTGGCGCGGGCAAAGGTTTCCTCCAGATTCGCCGCGTTGATCACAAATACCATGCTGCCGATTCCGAACGCGACGGTTGGCGTCTCCGGTTCCGGCTTGCGCGGCTTGGTGTACTCGATCAGGCCGATAATGCCGACATAATCATCATTGGCCTGCAGGAACACCAGGCGCAGAGCCCGCTCAGCCTCGGCATCGCTGACTGCAGTGCGTGGCGTACGGACCCTGTTGTCGTAGACCACGCGTAAACCAATGGCGTCGCGATACAGGGCCAGGGCTTCGTCCATGTCGCGCACGACCAGGGTCGTGCGGCGGACATCCAGCGGAATACGATCAGCCTCCTTGACGGGCGCAGCGCTCAGCGGCGTAACCATGCTGATGGCCAGTGATAAGGCCAGCAAAAAACCAAAGAATTTGTGCATAGCCTCCATCCTAATCTTGGCTGGCGCAGTAGTCAGGCCATGGCCACGCGGGGAAAGCTCAGGGTCACGGCCAGACCCGGATGCCGCTGTTCAAATTGCAGCTCAGCGTTATGGCGTTGGGCGATGGCCTTTACCAGGCTAAGTCCCAGTCCGGCGCCAGGTGCGGAACGACTCTCGTCCAGGCGGTAGAAGCGCTCGGTTACCTGTTCATAGCTGTTGTCAGGGATGCCCGGTCCTGTGTCGCTAACCTTGACCGTCGCCACAGCCGGATCGGCCTGCAAACTGACGTCGACCTGGCCGCCCGCGGGCGTGTACTTGATCGCGTTGTCGAGCAAATTGGTCAGCGCCTGGAATACCAGGTTGCGATCGCCACGTATCACGCTGCCCGGCCCGGCGTGGCAGTTCAACTGGATCTGTTTATCTTCGGCCAGTGCCTGGTATAGCTCGCAGGCGTCGTTAATTACCGAGCCCAGGTCCATTTCCAGCAGCGCGGTCTCGCTGGCGCCGGACTCAATGCGCGCGATGCTTAGCAGCGACGCGAAGGTCGCCAGCAATTGGTCGGCGTCTTCAAGGCAGGCATCGACTTCCGCGGCATCGGCATCATTACTGCCGGCGCGTAGCGACTCCAGGCGATTGCGTAGCCGCGTGAGCGGGGTGCGCAGGTCGTGGGCGATGTTGTCGGATACATGCCGTACGCTGTTCATCAGGCCTTCAATCTGATCGAGCATCGCATTCAGGTTGCGCGACAGTTCGTCGAATTCATCACGTCCTGCGCGGCTGGGCATGCGCAGACTCAAGTCACCGGCCATAATTTTGCGGCTGGTGGCATTGATTTCGTTGACCCTTCTCAGCACGTTATTACTCATCAGCAAGCCACCCAGCAGGGCCAGGATCAGGGTGGCGCCCAGCACCAGCACAAAAGCGCGGTCGAGGACCTGGTCCAGGCCGCCCAGATCGCGGGCCTCACGGGCCATTAACAACCAGGCATCGGGTCCCAGTGCGAGCACCCGACCGTGGGCAATGGCTTGCTCTCCATCGTTGCGCCTGAAGGTAAATTGCACCCAACCGTCGGCTTTGGGTGTCAGCTGCGGCCAGGCGGGCAGGCTGCCGATCAGCGGCTCGAAGCGCTCGTTAGCCAGCAAGTACAATGAATCGCTGCCGGCATCGACACCGCGGCGAGCCTGGATTAGCGCGGCAACGGCATTCGGGCCACCTTGGGCATATAACTGCGCAAAGGTCTGCGCGGCCGCCAGTACCGACTCATCGGCGCGATCCTCGACATACCTGATGACGGCCCAGTTAATGATCGCCATCAGCAAGGTCACGGAAACAAAGAACAGCACCATGTAGCGCAGCGTTACGGCGAAGGTGGTAGTGCGCAGCTGAGCGGCGAACTTACTCATGGCATAGCGATTTTGTAGCCTGCGCCGCGCACGGTCTGTATCAGAGCGGGTTCGCGACCCTTGTCGATTTTTGCGCGTAGCCGGCTGATATGCACGTCGATAACATTGGTCTGCGGGTCAAAGTGATAGTCCCAGACGTTTTCCAGCAGCATGGTGCGGGTTACCACCTGCTCAGCGTGGCGCATCAGGTATTCGAGCAACTTAAAATCTCGCGGCTGCAGTTCGATTAATTCGCCGCTGCGCCGCACCTCGCGTTTCAGTAAATCGATTTCCAGCGGTCCGACTTCCAGGGTAGTTTCGGCGCTGGCACTGCCCCGCGAGCGGCGCGCCAGGGCATCAATGCGCGCTTCCAGTTCGCTGAACGCAAAGGGCTTGGTGAGGTAATCATCGGCGCCGGCCTGCAAGCCTTTGACGCGGTCGTCGACCTGGCCCAGGGCGCTGAGCACAATCACCGGTGTGCTGTCGTCGGAAGCGCGCAGGGTGCGTACGATGGACAGTCCGTCTACGCCCGGCAGCATGCGATCGACCACCAGCGCATCGTAGTTCTCAGTGGTTGCCAGGAACAGGCCGTCTTTGCCGTTATCGGCATGATCCACGGCATGACCGGCTTCACGCAGCCCCTGGCAGGCAAATTCCGCCACGCTTTTGTCATCTTCTATTACCAGTATGCGCATTGCGCCTCCGCTTGCTGGATCATTGTCCGAGCCCGCATGGCTTCCGGACGCAGCAGTTCTGCTTGGGGTGTTGCTGGATCTGCGCCCGAAGCCGCCGGCCAGCTGCCGTATATATTATCAGTAAAAACAGCCAGTTATATTAATCATGGAAGATTAACTTTTGTTAATGTTGGCGAAAGGCCGGGGATAGGCCGGTGGCCCTAATATCCTCCCATCGAAAGCGGTCATCCACTAACGACAGGCGCTACGGGAGTCCCCCCTTCTCCCGCACGCCGATAAGCTGCCCCGGAGAAGTTTCCCCCTTTCTTCTCCAGGGTGATGGCCGCCGACGAAGAGATTGAAAACTATCCTCCGTGTTGTAAAGCGCGAAAGGCCCGGACTAAACCTCCGGGCCTTTCTTTTTGCGCGTTCTGTTGCTCTAGCCGCGACGCCAGGCCCAGGCCGGAATTTCCTGCCAGCCAGCATTAATGCGCTGGTCCAGGCTGCGATGCCCTGGCAACAGTGTCTCCACCAGTGCATGGAAGCGCGGGCCGTGATTCATGTGCCGTGTATGACAGAGTTCGTGTAAGACCACAGCATTGACCAGCTCCGGTGCGAGGAACATCAGATAGTAATTCAGGCTGATAGTGCCGGTGCTGGAACAGCTGCCCCAGCGTGTGCGTTGCCCGCGAATACTGACTTTTTTGAATTCAAAACCATGCGTGCCGGCCAGCTGCCTGGTCATGGGTTCAAGGTGCTGGCGTGCTCGGCGTGACAGCCAGCGTAGCAGTGTGGCCCGATGCTCCTCGTCATTGGCTGTCGCAGCGACCAGCGACAGATTGTTGTCGTTCTCACGCAGGCGTACACGGCTGCCGCTGCCAACAACGTGCTGTACTTTCCATTCTCGCCCAAGAGCCGGCAGCCGAATAAGCTTCGGTACTGCCTGCTGCATCTCCGGCGCCAGTGCAAGTTGCTGCTTTTGCACCTGCGCTAATTGTCGCTGCAGCCACGGTTGCCATTCGGCCAGCAGGGCCGGCAGACGCTTCTGGTTAAAACGCTTCGGCACCGTTACGACGATGCCTTCATGCAGGCAGACGGTTACGCTGGGGCGTTTCGCGCGGCCTGATTCACGCACCCGGTAGGCCGGCAGATCCGGATAGTCGAGACTTAGTTGCACGCTGGGCTTACTCGAGTGCAGCGCAACGCCACAAGAATTCAGCGCTTGCCGGGGTAGGTGATGGATTTCAGTACGCCGTCGTGAAATTCCAGCACGGCAGGCGAGTTTCCGCCGCGAGAATATTCCCAGATCTGTGCAACGAAGCTGCCCAGTATTCGTGAGCCTGAACGAATGGGTCGCTCCTCTTCACGCGCATTACTCGGGGCGCCGCAGTAGCCGCGCACTTCATCGGTGCTCATGCCGGCTTTCACCAGTTTGCTGCCACAGCGCAGAGATTCATTGCGTGATTGCGCCTGACCGGATACGGCGATCAGCAGCGTTACGCAGAATGAGCAATTTTGGCAGCATCGCCGACCTCCGGAGACCGCGAATTGATGGGAAAACACTAGCAGCCGCACGGCCCGGCTGACAAGCTGTGGGCCGGCTCATGCAGGGCAGCATGCTATGCTTTGCCGGCGTTAACGAAAGCTGTTTTAACCAGTACAGGCAATGATTTCAGGCCGATTGGGGCACGAGGAATGACCAGAACGAGTTTCGCCCTGATTCTTACGGGCGTGTTGTTAAACGCCATTGCCCAACTGGGTCTTAAGGCGGGTGTACGCGATCTCGGGCCCATTGCGCTGCAATGGCAGGATTCTTTGCCGGTGGCGCTGCGGGTCGCGGCTACGCCGGCCATCTGGCTGGGCCTGGGCTGCTATGCCGTTAGCGTGGTGATCTGGATCCTGGCGCTGTCCCGGGTGGATGTCAGCATTGCTTACCCCATGTTATCCATCGGTTACGTGGTGAATGCCGTGGCGGCCTGGTGGCTGTTTGGTGAGGCACTGGGGCCGGCGCGCATGCTGGGCATTCTGGTCATTATTTTTGGCGTATTTTTGCTGTATCGGAGTTAAGCGTCTTGCTGCCCTTTACTCGCCCCACCCTTGGCCCATTAGAAGCCGAGAGAGTCAGCGAAGTGCTGGCTTCAGGCTGGATTGCCAGTGGCCCGAAACTGGCCGCGTTTGAGTCTGCGCTGGCAGACTACCTGAACGGCGATGGCAAAGTGCTGGCAGTGAGTTCCGGCACGGCGGCCCTGGAAGCGGCTTTGCTGGCGACCGGCATTGGTCCCGGTGACGAGGTAATTGTGCCCAGTATGACCTTCGCCGCGTCGGCGAACGCGGTATTGCGCACCGGCGCGACACCGGTATTCAGCGACGTTGATCTGGCCACCCGCAACCTCACCGCGGCGGGCGTGCAGGCGGCACTGAGTGACCGCACCCGGGCCGTCATGCCGGTGCACTTCGCCGGTCTCGCCGCAGACCTTGAGGATATCTGGGCGTTGGCCAGGCAGCACCAGTTGCGCGTTGTTGAAGATGCGGCGCATGCGATTGGTTCGGGTTACCAGGGCTATCCCATCGGCTCCTGCGGCGACCTGGTGTGTTTCAGTTTTCAGGCCAATAAGAACATCACCACCATCGAAGGTGGTGCGGTGGTGTGCTTTTCCGATCAGGATGCAGAGCAAATCGAGAAGCTGCGCTTTCACGGCATCAGCAAAGATGCCGAAGGTAACGTCGACGTCAGCATGTGGGGCGGGAAAATGAATCTGCCCGACGTCAGCGCCGCCATTGGCCTGGTCCAATTGGCGCAGCTGGATGCCTGGGTCGCACGTCGCCGCGAGCTGGCCGAGCTGTACCTGGCCGAGATGCCCGTGCACCCGGCGCTGCACTTGCCGCCCGATGGTACGGGTCACAGTTGGAACATGTTTAACGTGCGTGTCGACTTCGCTGCCCTGGGCACGGATCGTTCGGCGTTCCGGGCGCAACTGAGAGAGCAGGGCGTGGACACGGGTCTGCATTACCCGCCGGTGCATCTGTTTGAGCTGTATCGTGGTTTGGGCGGCAAGCCGGGTGATCATCCCAACGCCGAGCAGATTGGCACCCAGACCCTGACATTACCGATGTATCCGACCCTGAGTGACGCGGAGGCGCGCAGCGTGGTGCATGCGTTCGATAGTTTGTTATCCGCGGTGGCCGCATGAATATACCGGTCAAAAAATCCCTGGTGAGCTTGTCGGTTTGCATTCCTGTCTACAACGAGGAAGCGGTACTCGATGAGCTGTTTCGTCGCCTTTACCCGGTTCTCGACGGCCTGGATCGCAGCTACGAAGTGATCTTTATTGATGACGGCAGCCGTGATCGCTCGGCGGCCATGCTCCGTGAGCAATTCCAGGCTCGTCCGGACACCACCCGGGTGGTTTATCTCAAGGTCAATGCCGGCCAGCACGCTGCGCTGGAGGCCGGCTTTGCCCAGGCTCGCGGCCAGAGCGTGATGACCATCGATGCGGATCTGCAGAATCCGCCGGAAGAAATTCCCAAGCTACTGGAGAAGATTGACGAGGGTCATGATTACGTAGGTTCAATTCGCGCCATGCGCCACGATAGTCAATGGCGCAAGGTCGCTTCACGCTGGATGAACCGCCTGCGCGAGCGACTCACCGGGATCAGTATCACCGACCAGGGCTGCATGATGCGCTGCTACGACCGCGCCATCATTGAGGCGATTCTGCAGTCGCGGGAAGCCACCACCTTTATTCCCGTGCTGGCCTATATTTATGCGGCGCGACCCACCGAAGTGGTGGTCGAACATGAAGATCGTGCCGCCGGCGAATCGAAATACTCGCTGTTGTCACTAATCCAGCTCAACTTCGACCTGATGACCAGCTTCTCCATCGTACCGCTGCAGACGTTTTCTATTCTCGGCATGGTGGTGGCATTTATGTCGCTGGTGCTGGTCGTCGTGCTGGCCATTCGACGCCTGGTGATTGGTCCGGAAGCCGAGGGGCTGTTTACCCTGTTTGGCATCGCCTTTTTTCTGATCGGCATCTGCCTGTTCGGCATCGGCCTGCTCGGTGAATATATCGGCCGCCTGTACAAACAAGTGCGCCGTCGCCCGCGCTACATGATTGCAGCTGTGTTATCCGAAGTTGAAGATTCGGAGGCCGACGACTGATCGGCAGCGTCGTTTTTTGACATGAATAATTTGAAACCGTGGCGCGCGGTGGTTTTCGGCTACCACGATGTTGGCGTGCTGGGCCTGCAGAAACTGCTTCAGCACGGCTACGAGGTGCCGCTGGTGGTGACTCATCAGGATAATCCGGATGAAGAAATCTGGTTTGCCAGCCTGGCGGAGCGTGCCAGATCTGCGGGCATTCCGGTGCTGACGCCGGATGAAACCAATACCGACACAGTGATTGAGGCCGTGCGTGCCAGCCGGCCGGATTTCCTGTTCTCCTTTTACTATCGCAATATGCTCGGCGCTGAGCTGCTGGAACTGCCGACACGCGGGGCCTACAACCTGCACGGTTCTTTGTTACCCAAGTATCGCGGCCGGGTGCCGGTGAATTGGGCCGTGCTGCATGGCGAGCGGGAAACCGGTGTGAGCCTGCACGCCATGACCGTCAAACCCGACGCCGGCGATCTGGTGGATCAGCAAGCCCTGCGCATTGGTGACAATGACACCGCCGGTGAAGTTTTTCAGCGCATGGTAGTCGCGGCCGGTGAGTTGCTGGATCGCGCGCTGCCGGCCCTGGCTGACGGCAGCGCCAGTCACCGGCCGCTGGATCTCGCCGCCGGCAGCTACTTCGGCGGGCGCAAGCCGGAAGACGGCCGCATCGACTGGCAACAGACAGCCTGGAACGTTCACAACCTGGTACGCGCCGTGGCGCCGCCTTATCCCGGTGCTTTTACCGACCAGGCTGGCACCCGCCTGCTGCTGCTGGGCAGTCATTTCGCCGCGGAACCTGCCAACGGCAGCGCGGCTCGTCTGTATTGGCAGGAAGGCCGTTGCTATGCTGACTGCGTGGACGGTCAGCGTTTAGAAATTACCCGGCTGTCCGTTGCAGGTTCCGACCTGGACGAGTCGGCCTTTGTGGCGCTTTTTAAGGCCCATGAAATTGCCCTTTAATAATGTATCAATTTAGAAATCCAGGAACGACGCTATGAAAGTACTCATCCTTGGGGTCAATGGCTTCATCGGCCATCACCTGACCCGCCGTATCCTCGACACGACGGACTGGGAAGTGTTCGGCATGGACATGAACAGCGACCGGGTCGCCGAATTCAGCGGCAACAGCCGTTTTCATTTCTTTGAAGGCGATATTTCGATCAATAAAGAGTGGATCGAGTATCACGTGAAGAAATGCGACGTGGTCCTGCCGCTGGTGGCAATCGCCACGCCGGCAACCTATGTGCGTAACCCGCTGGCGGTGTTCGAGCTGGACTTCATGGCCAACCTGCCCATCGTGGAGCAGGCGGTGCGCTATAAGAAGCGCATCATCTTTCCGTCTACTTCCGAAGTCTACGGCATGTGTGCGGATGATCAGTTTCATCCCACCGAGTCGAACTTCGTGCTCGGCCCGATTGAGATGCAGCGCTGGATCTACTCCTGCTCCAAGCAGCTGATGGACCGGGTGATCTATGCCTACGGTGACCGCGACGGCTTTGATTTCACGCTGTTTCGTCCGTTCAACTGGATTGGCCCGGGTCTGGATAGTCTTTACACCGCCAAGGAAGGCAGCTCGCGCGTGGTTACGCAGTTTCTGGGCCATATCGCGCGTGGCGAAAACATCGTACTGGTGGATGGCGGCGAACAACGCCGTACCTTTACCTTTGTCGATGATGGCATCAGTGCATTAATGAAGATCCTGGAAAACCGCAACGGCGTTGCCACCGGCAATATCTACAACATCGGCCATCCCGGCAACGAGGCCTCGGTGCGCGAATTGGCTGAAGCGATGCTGGATATCGCCGGCCAGTTCCCGGAGTGGTCGCAGTTGCTGGACAAAGTTGAGCTGGTGGAAAGCCGCTCGGCCGACTACTACGGCAAGGGTTACCAGGACATTCAGCGCCGCAAGCCGTGGATTGAAAACACCATGAAGGATCTGGACTGGAAGCCCGAGTGGGAGCTGCGCAATGCGTTGACCCAGTTGTTCGAAGCTTACCGGGGTGACGTGGCCATCGCGCGTGACTTAATGGACAGCGACGCCAACGCGTGAGTCGCCGTGCGACTGTGTTTAAAAGTTGACGTTGACACGCTGCGGGGCACCCGTGAGGGGGTGCCGGCGCTGCAGCGTCTGTTCGATCGCCGCGGTATTCGCGCCACCTTCCTGTTCAGTCTCGGACCGGACAATACCGGCCGCGCTTTGCGACGGGTATTCAGGCCCGGGCTTCTTCGGCAAGGTTCAACGCACCTCGGTAGTGTCTCACTACGGCATACGGACCCTGTTGTATGGCACTTTGCTGCCCGGACCGAATATTGGTCGCAAGGCGCGGGCTGAGATGCGCGCCGTGGCGCAGGCCGGCCACGAGGTTGGTGTGCATGCCTGGGATCACGTGCGCTGGCAGGATTTTGTGGCTCGGCGTGGCGTCGACTGGGCACGTCATGAGTTGCATGCCGCTCTGGCGGGTTTTCAGCAGGTATTCGATCGTCCGGCGCAAACCTGTGGCGCGGCCGGCTGGCAGGTCAATGACTCGGTGCCGGCATTGGAACAGGCGGCGGGACTGGACTACGCCAGCGATTGCCGTGGCAGCCGGCCTTTTCGGCCGGTGGGCGCGGAAAACTGTCCGCAATTGCCGACGACTTTGCCGACGCTGGATGAACTGATCGGTGTGGATGGTTGTGACGAGTCCAATGTGCACACGCGGCTGTTGCAGGCTACTGAGACCGATCCGGAGCACGCGCAGGTATTTACCCTGCATGCGGAACTGGAAGGCATGAAACTGATGCCCGTGTTTGAGCGTTTGCTCGACGGCTGGCAATCCCAGGGCTATGAGTTATGCGCCACGGAGGATTTGTATCGCAGTCTGGATATTGCTGCCCTACCGTTGGGGCGCATGCAGGCAGGGACTTTGCCGGGGCGTAGCGGCGAGCTGGCGGTGCAAGCCGATGCGTAACGATACGCAACTATCTGGCAGTGACCAGGCGCTAGGCAAAATCGCCTGGTACGGATTGCTGGTGCTGGTGCTGGCAAGCTTGCTGGCCGGGCAGTTCAACCATGACCTGTGGACGCCGGACGAGCCGCGCGTGGCAGCCATCGTAAAAGAGATGATCGAGCGCAACGACTACGTGGTGCCGCACCTGGCTGGCCAGCCTTTCGTTGAAAAGCCACCGCTGTATTTCGTCGTGGGAGCGCTGCTGGTACAGGGCCTGGCTGACAGTATCGGCGTGTTGAACGCGCTGCGACTACAGAATGTTTTGCTCGGTGCCGGTGTGCTGTGGCTGAGCTGGCTGATGGCTTTTCGGCTGTCCGGCCGCGAAACGGCGCAGTGGACGGTAATAATCCTCGCAACCCTGCCTGGCTTCCTGGCTAACTATCACTGGTTGCGCGTTGATCCCGGCCTGGCCTTCTTCATGCTGGCGTCGACCTGGGCCCTGCTGGCAGGCTTTCAGGAGCGACGTCCGGCACTGATGCTGCTCGCGGGTCTGTTTGCGGCCGGGGCTTTTCTCAGCAAGGGGCTGATTGGTCCGTTGCTCCTGGCATTCGCGTGGCTGCCACTATTCCTATGGGTCTGGCCGCAACGCGCGCAATGCGCCGGGTTTCTTTGGCTCGGCCACCTGGCCGCGCTGCTTGGCCTGCTGTTGCCAAGCCTGGCCTGGATGCTGGCCCTGCGCTTGCATGCCGACGGTGAAGCCTTGTGGCAAGTCTGGTTCTGGGACAACCATGTCGGCCGTCTGTCCGGCAGTTCTTCCCACCTGGGGCATATCAAGTCGGGGGAGTATTTTTACTACCTGCCCAACCTGGCCATCTACACGCTGCCATGGCTGTACCTGGTCGCGACACAGCTGGTGCGGGATAGCCTGACCTTATGGCGTGAGCGGCGCTTGCCGATGGCGCGGGTATTTCTCTGGAGTTGGTTGCTGGGCGGGCTGGTGCTGCTATCCGCTTCGTCTACCAAGCGAGCCCTCTACCTGCTGCCGCTGCTGCCCGCCATTGCGATGTTGGCGGCCCTTGCCCTGACGCAGGCCGGGATCAAGAGCCTGCGCTGGTTCGCTCTCGGCTGGACCGCGCTGTGTGCCTTCATTTTGCTGGCCGTCAGTCAGACCCCCTGGTTCGCAACGAGCCTGGCCGATCGTGTACCGCCGGCGGTGCTGGCGGAACTTTCTGAGTGGAATCTATTCAAACTAGTTTCATTGCTAATTGCGGTGCTGATCGGGGTGCTCGGTTGGCGCTTTCGGCGCAATGCTGGCCTGCTGCTTGGCAGCGCGACGGCGTTGCTGTTTTTTGCAGTGCTTACAGTGGTGTTGCCCAGCGTAGACCTGGCCAAATCCATGCGCGAAGACACGCTGGCGTTCCTTGAGCAGGTGCCGGTGGCCAGCCGGGCCGGCATAGCCGGCTGGAATTTCAAGGAGACAGAGTTGGCCTTGCTTTACTACCACGGTGACTGGGCTGTTCCGCAGCTACCCGATCGCGAAAGCGTCGTTGGGGTATTACGTCATCAGGACCCGCGTTATAACAGTGTCATCGTCAACAAGATTGCTCGCGGTGAAGCGGATGTGCTGACGCTGATGGGCTTCAAAGACGCGCCTGATTTTCGTGTCGTGGCGGAAGGCCACCCCCGTGTTGATAAAGAAAAGCAGGGGCTGTACTGGCTGATTGGCCAGCGTCCTGCGGAAATCGTCGCGCCCTGAGGTTTATGAGCATATGCGCCTTGGTAATTTATCAAGCTGCCACCGCGAGGCAATAACTGCGAAACAGCGAGGTGAGTTTTCCGGCTTACTGCGTCTGTTGGCTCACGGCGAACGCATAGCCGTGGCCGGTGCTCTCGCCCAGGCAAAGATCGCACCCGATGACGAAGCACGCGTTTTTCTGCGCCGCCAGGCCAGGCAGGAAAAGTTTCACGCGCGTGTTTTCGAGCAGGGCGCCAGCTGGGTAGACCGTTCTAAGGCAAAGACTCCCGGTAGTCGGGCCCTGGATCGATTGCAGCGAGCCGGTGAGGCACGCCTGTCGGAAGGCGATTTTCTCGGCTCGGTGTTGGTACAGCAGGTAATGCTGGAAACCGTTGGCCATGTTGTTCTGCATCGCTTGAACGCCGAACTGGCACGTCGTGAAGTCGGTTTAAGCGGTTTGCGGCGACTGATTCTTCACCAGGAAGACGGTCACCAGGCTTTTGGGCTGGCACGCCTTAAGGTGATCGAAAGCGCATGTCCCGGGGATCGAAAAAGGCTGCAGGATCAGGCAGCAATTTTGAGGCGTATTGCCGAAGACTTGCTGCTGGGGCTGGCGCCTGCGCTAGAAAGCATGAATGAGGATGTTGAGCATTACCTTGGCGACCTTCGGCAGGCTTTGCCTGCTTGGCTAAAGGCCGAAAATCTCGTCAACTAAAAGTCGTCGAAACCACCGAAATCGTCATAGCCGCCAAAATCGTCAAAGCCGGCGGACGGCGGGCCGTAATCGTTGAATTCAGGCATTTGCACCGCTTGCGGCGGTGGCGCAATGGGCTGTTCAATACCGGGTCCGCCGATGCCGCCGGGTGGAACCACCACAACGGGTCCGCGTCCGTAGTACCCGTAGGGGCTATAGCCGTAGTGGCCGCCGTAATAGCCGACGCCGATGCTCGTGCGCACGCCGCTGGATGCGCAGCCCTGCACGCCGCCGACGCTGAGTAGTACCGCCAGTGCGAGCCCGCCAAAAAGCCGTTTCATGAGCTGAACTCCCAGGCATAAACCGCGAATACACCACCCGTCGGGTCCGACACAATGGCAAAGGCTTCATCGTCTGAGGCCGGGCGCACCAGGATGCTGCCGCCGTTGTCTTGAATCCTTTGCAAAGTCTGCTCAATGTTGTCTACGGCAATATAGTTGAGCCAGTGACTCTCCACGTTTTCAAATGGCAGCGAGACAACGCCGACTTGTGCTCGATTGCCGCGGCCAAGTATTAGCGTGTCGTCGTCTTCAGCATCGGGAAGGCGTTTCACCTCGTAGTCAGCGACGGTACGAAGGAAACTCGCTGCGGCGACGGTGTCACGTGTCCATAACTCGGACCAAAGCCAGTTGTTGCGTGCCGGCGCCGAGGGCTGCGGGTCGCCGCCGGCTGAGCGCAGTAGCACTATGGCTGCGCCTTGCGGGTCGGCCACGATGGCCATGCGCCCACGCGCGGACACTGACTGTGGCGCTTCGATTATTTCCCCGCCCTGCTGCTCGACCAGCTCTGCCGTGGTACCGACATCAGCAACGGACAATGAAACCAGCCACTGGTTTTCGCTGTTGTCGGCATTTCGCGGCTGATGCAGCGCGATGCCGGCGATGCGCTCGCCGTCAATGCGAATCAGCCAATAGTCTTCGTCTGCGCTTTTCGCGATTTCCCAGCCAAAGACTTCTTCATAAAACTCGATGGCGGCCTGTGGGTCATCAGTCAACAGATCTGCCCACACCACCGAACCGATGGAAAGCCTGTCGGTGGGTTCAGCCGTAATAGGTGGCAGTGCAGCGCCGAGTTTGCTGGTCACCGCGATCAGGCAGATCAGTAGACTCAGCATCAATTTTGCGTGTGCGTTCATAGTCTTCCTGAAGCCATGGTCAAGGCAGCTATTATGCCTGAGACTGTGACAGCTCGCGGTCTCAGTCAGCGGGAATGCGCCAGACTACCGCCTCGCCCCATTGTTCGCGATGCGCATTGGCTGGCAGCAGTGCCGCGTAAATCCTCTCCTGAGATTCCTTGGTGGCGAAAACAATTTCACGTTCACCGAGGTATCTGTCCAGTAGCTGTTGCACCCGTGCTCTACTGCCCAGCAATCGCTGTGCGTGTTCCGGATAAGACAGGCCGTACTTCAATTCACCGATGTCGAGCATATAAGTGCCGTGGCGGCGGAATGCCCAGTTCACCGAGCGAAACAAGGAGCCGTCTGCTACCAGAACAGCTTCGGCAGGCGTTAGCGCGGCCTGCTCTCTTAAAAAGGGATCCGGTGATTTTGACCAGCGTACGCTGTCGGGAATTACAAACTGCGCGGCAAACATTACGCCGGTAAAGGAGATGCCTACCAATAGCAGGCGAAGTTTTTCACCGCGCGCAGACCAGCCCCACAGGCAGCTGAGTAGGCCAATGGCAAATGCGGCCATCGCGCCCAGCCAGCGACCGGTCTCGTAGTCCTGCACCAGCCGTTCTCCGGCCAGTCCCAGGCCATTCAGCAGCAGGAACAGTACGCCCGTCGCATAGGCCCCGGCCAGCAGCAGCACCCCGCCGCGCAGCCAGGGGTGGTCGCGCCTGACCTGCTGAAGACCCAGTGCCGTCAGCAGGGCGAAGGCCGGCATACAGGGCAGCACGTAGCTGGTCAGCTTGCCGCTGGAGCTGGAGAAGAAAAGGAACGGCATGATCAGCCACAGTCCCAGGTAGATGACCAGGCTGCGTGGCTGATCGCCGCGTCGCAGGCCGAGGATGCTGGCCGGTAACAAGAAAAACCACGGCCAGGCCAGCAGCGGGAAGCGCACCAGGAAGTACCAGGCCGGCTCTTTGTGCTGAGACACTTCGCTGGCAGCGGAGAAAAAGCGCTGTATATGCTCAACCCAGAAAAAATAATGCCAGTAGTCAGCCTCGCGCAGATGGATGGCCAGCGCCCAGGGCGAAACAACCAGCGCGGCCATCAGTATTGGCAGCCAGGCATCCGTGAGCAGGCGCAAATAATGGCGCTGCCAGAGCAGAAAAGGCACTGCAATGACCACTGGCACCGCAAAAGCCAGGAAGCCCTTGGTCAGAAAAGCCAGGCCGCAGGCGGCGCCGCACAAAGCCAGCCATTGAACCTGTCGATCCCGTTCAGTTTGCGCGAGGTAGAACAGACCGACGGCTACGGTCAGCCACAGATTCAATATCGGATCGAGAATATTGGTCGTGCCGATGCCGTATACAAATACACAACCGAGGTAAATGAACGCGGCGAATACGGCAGTTTTCAGCGTGTCGACACGCTGTGCGAACCAGCCAATGAAGAGAGCGGTGAAGCCGGTGGCGAGCGCGCTGGGCAAACGCACGGCGAAAGCTGTTTCGCCGAACACCGCCTGAGAAATTGCGCCTAACCAGTAACCCAGGACTGGCTTCTCGAAGTAGCGTACGCCGTTCAGATACGGGGTGATCCAGTCACCCCGGGCCAGCATTTCCTGCGCAGCGGCAGCGTAACGCAGCTCGTCCAGTCGCAGCAGCGGGCGGAAACCCAGTATGACCAGATAGAAGAATGCGTAGCCGGCTGCCAGCAGCCACGCATATCGACGCCAGTCCTGCGCTTCCTGTTGCTCGTTCATGTTGTTGTTTGACCGAACTCAGGCCGTGGCGGGGCAGTCAAGGCCTGCTCGCAGCGTCGCTTCGCGCAATTTGATGCGTGCATTACCAACAATGCGCGCCTTGCCGCTCACTTCCACGGGTAGGCGCGTTTTCGTGTCTATATACAAACGGATGTCGTCTTCCAGCCCAAGAAAGTCAAAATCATACTCGTCGCCGCTAACCAGCGGCGCGGCGGACAGATCCAGTTGCAGAACGCGTGTATTACCTTTGCAACGACCGCGCCCTTTCACTTCGAAGTCGACCGTCAGTTCTAGCAAGGCTTCGGGTTCGAGCCGGATGCGGGTGATGCCGTCGCCGGTCAGCGCGAACAGTTCCAGGGGCTCATCGCCGGGTGCCAGTTGCAGGGATGATGCGACATAGAGCAGCGCCAGGGGGTCTGTGATCACCAGGCCTACGGCAGGTTCAGGGAGGCGGTTGTAAAACTCTTCGATGCGGCTCCATTCCCGCCAGGGTCGTTGTTTTTCTTCATCGAAGTTGTCCTCGTCAGGGCGCCAGGTCTTAACCAGTGTTCCGTCCTCGGCGAAGCGGAAGAAGCGGTGTCGAAAACGCCCGCCCTGGTCATGCACTTCGTACTGAAAGGCAGCGCCGCTGACGGGGTCCATTAATAAATTGATTAGCGACTGACGGCCGAGAAAACGCGTGTCGGTATCCAGCCTGACAACGTCGCGCACGGGCATCAACACCTGGCCACGTTCGGTGCTGAGCATCAACTCGATGGCTTTTTCGGCCGGCAATTTTCTCAGGTAGGCCGAGCTGTTGATGCTGATGAAAAATTTGCTGACCCGAAGATTAATGTGTTCCCAACCGACTCGCTGGTAGTCCAGCGGTCCATCGGCGGCCAGGGAGGATTGCGCATCGCCATCCGTCGCTGCGCCGTCAGGGCTATCTGCACTGTCTTTTGTGGTTACGCCGAACGCCGGAGCTGCTGACGACGACGGCGGTTGTGCAGGGGCCAGGGCCGCAGTATCCGCAGCCTGGACTGCAGCCGGTTCCGTGCTGCCATCGCTGCCCGTCCAGCCGTAGCCCGCAGCCAGAAGCATCAGTATCGGCAAGTACCTAGAGCGCATAAACAGTGTCTTCCATGGCATGTTTCTAAAATGAGTAGCCGAGTGAGGTCACTATGCCATAGTCATCCTTCTCGGCACCTTGCGTGGGTTGATTGTCATAGACGTGATACAGGGAAATATCCCAGGTGAAGTCTTTGACCAGTTCCTGGCGCAGGCGTATGTCGAAATTTGAGCGCAGGCGGCCCGACTCCGTTAACGACGGGTAGACGGTCCATACGGTGCTGAGGTCAATTTTTGGGTCGTTGAATCTGAATAAGAAAAAGTCTGTGCTCAGATATGCTTCCAGTCCGGTCTTGTCGGGCTCATCCAGTCCGCGGTTTTCCAGCGAGCCGGCAATGCCGGTAGAAAGCGACCAGCTACGGCGATCGTCCTGGATCAGAAAGCGGCCCATGCCACCGCCGCCCAGTGTTCTAAGGCGTAAGCCCAATTCATCATTGCGTTCCAGTGAGCCGGATGCCGACCAGAACCAGCGGTCTCGTAACAAACGCCGGTAAGAGGTGGACAGTTCGCCGCGCAGTCGATTGTCACCGGCTTTCTGCGTTGAGCTATTGATATTAAAGTTTACCGTGGTAAGGAATTTTTCGCCGCGGTAGCGTGCGTCTGAAGCCAGCGAAGTATTCGAAATATCGGTACTCTTGGTGAAATTGTAGCCGAAGCTTATTGAACCCTTGATCCGCTGCCAGAATGATTTGTCGATCATTACCGGATAGATGCGCACCACCTGGCGCAGCTGAAGCGCCTGGGCCTCGGTGCCGGCCGGAGGCAGCACCGCCAGGCCCGAGTCTGCTTCGGGCAATGTGCCGAGGAAGCGAGCGCCTGAAGCCAACTCGACCTGCAAAAACTGCTTGCTCACAATGCGCTCAATCTTGTCCCATTCAATGTACAGGGTGTCCATGTTATCCGTGCTGAACTCAATCAGGCCGCGCTCCATGAGTTTGATTTCACCGGTCACCCGATCACCGTTCTTCAGGAAAACCAGGTCTGTTTTTCGGCCACGGCTTGCGCAGGCCAGCACAGCGCCAGGCAGAGTAATATTTTTAGGAGAGTCCACCGATTATGGGCAAGCTTCATTTCGGGTTTTCCTGGGCAAGGGCAAGGGCAGGGGCAGCGGCGCAATGTTGATATAAGGCATAAGTCTACTGCCGGATTCTATCGCTGCTGCAAGTTGGTGTTGTCCCTGGGTTTGTTCCATTCGGCAGTTTCGCCGGCTGCTGAGCGCTTGACCGAGTTTCGTGGCGATCCTGCGCATCATGCCTTCGCTGTTTATCTGGGCTCAGGCCTGTACCGGGCTTCCGGGCAGGACGCGACGGTGATCAATCTGCCATTTTCCTATACTTTCAAAGAAGGGCCGGCCAAGAATCTGAAGTTGCGCTTTCCCGTGTCCCTGGGTTTTTTCAACTTCCAGTTCGATGATCTGCTCGAGGGTGTGCTGCCCGATAGCGCCGGCACGGTTTCTATCCATCCGGGCATCGAGTATCCATTTCAGCCAAACGAGTACTGGACGCTAATCCCCTATGTCGATGTTGGCTGGTCGCGAAATATCGACTACTCCAACGACGTTTTCATTTTTTCCACCGGGGCCACGGCCATTCGCAGCTTCGATCCTGCGGATCGCGACCTGCAATGGCTGAGCAAGCTGTTCTATGCGCGCTATGATGCCTTCGATACGGACGACAGCGATCAGTTTGCCGCTCTGCAAATGGCCCTGGATCGGCGCTTCGGCCGGCAACGCGAATTATTCGGCCAGCCATTTGTTCCGCGCCTGTTCGCCGCCTATTACTGGTATTTTTCGCCCGTCGACTTTATCCGGCCTACTCGCGAGGCTGCCACGCTATCTACCAGTGTCGAGGCCGGGGTGTCCCTGGAGTTGCGGAAACCCCTTGGCATCCTGGGATTCGAGATCGGTCGCATTGGTCTGGCTGTCCGCTATGGCGACAATGTTGCGGCCTGGCGGCTATTTGCAGGACGGCCCTTCTGAGCCCGAGCCGGTGAGTGCCTTGCCGGCATAGAAATTGTCACAGCGCCAGACTATCCTTGGGCCTTGCACGCCACCAATCTGGAGAACCCTGGATGCAAATGCCCAGCCTCGTAACAATCGTGAAAACTGTCGCCGTTGTCGGGAGCCTGTTTACACTGGCCGCCTGTAGTTCAGTCCCGGACATCTATGTTAACCAGGATCCCAGCGCGGATTTTTCCCGCTACAACACTTATGGTTTTGAGTCGCGGCTGGGAACGGACCGCGATAGCGGTAGCCAGTCGCTGGTCAGCACCTATTTTCGTCGTGCCGTTTCCAAAGAACTGGAGGCGCGTGGCTATGAGTACTCCGATAGCCCGGATCTGAGCGTAAATTTTTACGTGAACACCGAGGAAAAGATTCGCTCGCGTAGCGTGCCGACCTCCGGCGGGTATTACGGCTACCGCGGTGGCTACTATGACCCCTGGGGCGGCTACGGTGGCGGCACTGAGACGCGCATTGATCAATATACCGAGGGTACGGTGAATATTGACCTGATCGACGCACGTAAAGACCAGTTGGTATGGGAAGGCGCCGTGGTCGGTAAAATTACCAAAAAGGTGATGGAAAACCTGGAGGCAACGGTAAATGCGGTCGCCACGGAAGTATTCGCCGTCTACCCCTATATCGCCGGCTCCAACGAGATTCAGCCCGCACCGCAAAAATAGCCATCACGATTTGTGCTGTCCTAAAGGGCGCCGCGACCGCGGCGCCCTTTTTTTATGGCCAGCGGAACATGCTGTTTTGTAAACGTTTCACGTAACAACGGTGTGCGTTAGCATGCCAATTTGAATAGCTAGTTGTGGTGCGGCGATGAATAGCCAAGTTGATACGAATGCTGCGGCATTGGAGCGCGAGCGCCGCCAGCTTGATCGCCTGCAGACACTGGTCGATGTCATGTTCGCACTGATGCTGTGGCAAATCGTCTCGCCGCTGCCTTTGCCGGAAGCCTCGGCTGACTGGAGTTTCGGTTTCCTGGGGCGATTCCTGGTGGAAAATGCGGACGAGTTTCTGTCCGCACTGATTGGTGTTGTGCTGATCATCGTCTACTGGGGGCAAAGCAATGCCCTGATGGGCAATCTGGTCAGGACTAATACGCGCCATGCGGCTTTTATCATCAGCCAGATCGTGTTTCTCATGCTGTATGCCTATGCCATACGCCTGGGTGAAATTGTTCCGGGGCTGCCGGGTTCCCAGGTTTTGCAGAGCCTCACGCTGGCCGGTCTTGGCTTCGGGGGTGTGGCCGGCTGGAGCTATGCGATGCGCGACCGGCGCCTGCTCTCGCCAGCCATTTCTGATTCGGAAGCCCGCCAGCTGCGTAGGGTTGTTTTACCCGAGCCGCTGACCGCTTTGCTAACCATCCCTTTTGCATTCCTTGGGCCCTGGTACTGGGAATTGTCCTGGCTGCTCTATATTCCCATCGCCGCCTTGCTGCGCAAGCGTGAAGCGGGCAAACCCGTCGATTCTGCCAGGGAAAGCTGAGACTATGCGTCGAGACCAGTCCAAAAGTTTATTGCAAGGCAGGCGGATTTCAGGTCTGGCGCCAAAGGGAATATCGCATTGAGCAGAGCTGTCCGCAGTTTATACATACTAATCGCCGCCTTGAGTCTGCTGGCTTGCGACCAAGCATCGCAACAAGCTACGCAGGCCAATGAAAATATAGAGTCAGCGCCCGTTGCCGAGCCCGAATATGTGGGTGCGGCAGCCTGCGTCGACTGTCATGCCGAGGCCGTCTCGGCCTGGCGGGGCTCTCATCACGACCAGGCCATGCAACAAGCCAATGCCGGAACGGTGCTCGGCGACTTTGCCGGTTCGCAGTTCGATCGCCAGGGCGTGAGCAGCCGCTTTGAAACCCGCGACGGTGAATATTTTGTAACCACCGAGGGCGGTGACGGCGAGCTGGCCGAGTTTCCCGTTCGCTATACCTTCGGTGTCTATCCGCTGCAGCAATATCTGCTCGAGCTGCCCGACGGCAAACTGCAGGCTCTGTCTCTGGCCTGGGACACGCGCGAGGCGTCGGCTGGCGGTCAGCGCTGGTTCCATCTGTATGGCGATGAGCCCATTGATTACCAGGACCTGTTGCACTGGACGCAGCCGAGTCAGAACTGGGAAACCATGTGTGCCGATTGTCACTCGACCGCACTGGTGTCTGATTACGATGTTGAGGCCGATCGCTTCGACACGAGTTTTGCCGAGCTGAATGTCGCCTGCGAGGCCTGCCACGGCCCGGCCAGCGGCCACCTGGCCTGGGCCAGCAATCCGGACGATGCCGCGGACAAGGGCCTGTTGAATGTGCTCGACGAGCGCCGCGACGTCAGCTGGATCATGAACCCTGAGACGGGTAATAGCCGGCGCAGCGAAACTCGCCAAAGCAGTCGCGAAATTACTACCTGCGCGCCATGCCATTCGCGCCGTGCGGTGATCGACGACCAGGCGCCGCCGGGTGGCGAATTTCTGGACGCTTATCTGCCGGCCTTTATCGATCCGCCGCTTTACCATCCCGACGGCCAGGTGCAGGACGAAGTTTATGTGTATGGCTCTTTTCTGCAGAGCAAAATGTACGCACAGGGTGTGACCTGTTCAGACTGCCACGAGCCGCACTCATTGCAACTGCGTGCACCGGGTGAACAGGTTTGCGGTCAGTGCCATGACGCCGGGGTCTATACGCGCAGTGAGCACACACTGCACGAGCCCGGCTCCATCGGCGCTAACTGCATCGACTGCCACATGCCGCCGAGCACCTTCATGCAGGTGGATGTGCGCAACGACCATAGTTTCCGCGTGCCGCGCCCGCACCTGGCGGCTGAGTTTGACGTACCCGTTGCCTGTCTGAACTGCCATGAAGACCAGGGCACCGCCTGGGCGGCCGGCGTGCTCGATCAATACGGCCTGACACCTCCGGCGGAACCGGTGCACTGGTCGCGGCTGCTGGCCGGCGCCTATCGCCTACCGGCTGAGTCGCGCAATCTGTTGTTGGGTCTCGCTTCGGAAGCGCTCAACCCGCCAATTATTCGCGCTTCGTCCATGGGCAGGCTGAGTCTGCAGGGCGATTCGCTGGGCGTTGCTGTGGTGGGCGAGCAATTAAAGAGCAAGAATCCCCTGATTCGTCTGGGCGCCGCCCGCGCGCTGCAGACTGCGATACCGGAAGCCCGCGCCCGTTTCGCGCCGGCGCTGCTTGAAGATCCAGTCAAAGCGGTGCGCATGGCTGCCGTCATGAGTCTCGCGCCACTCGGCGCGGAGATCCTGCCGTCCGGCTCGCAGAGCCTGTTTACGGCAGCTGTGGCTGAATACATTGCCGCACAAATGCTCAACGCCGAACGTGCGGAGGCGCATACCAACGTGGCCAATTTGCAACGCCATCTCGGCCGTCGCGATCTCGCCGAGCAGGCTTACCGCACGGCATTGCGCGTCAATGCATCGTTCGTGCCGGCCTACGTGAACCTGGCAGATCTTTATCGTGAGTCGGGCGAAGAGACGAAAGCCGAAGCCATGCTGCGCGATGGTCTCGAAACGTCCGGTGAGAACTCGGCGCTGCGGCATTCCCTGGGCCTGTCGCTGGTGCGTCAGGGCCGAATGCAGGATGCGGTAAGCGAATTGGCCGCCGCCGCCGGTGCCGCTGACGCCAGTCCGCGCTATGCGCTGGCCTATGCGCTGGTATTGGACTCCCAGGGGCAGGGCGCTGCAGCGCGCAACTATCTCGAGTCCGCGTTGCAACGCTTCGGCGATGACCCCGCTTTGGTGGCCGGACTGGCCAATCTCTACCAGCGCGATGGCCAGCTGGAGCGGGCCCGTGACATGGCCGCGCGGCTACCGGGTCGTTGACCGCCTGATTCGCTACTGTTCGGCAGCCTGCAGCGGTTCATAGCTATAGCGCACGCCCGCTGCAGCCAGCTCGAACATCAGTCCGCCGCCGGTGTCGCTGAAAATAGCGACTTCGGGCAGATTCACCGGCTCGACCGCACCACCCCAGACCACGCCGGTGGCGCTGGCCCGGCCGAGGAATTCCCGTCTACCTTGCTGGAAAGTTTCCAGCGCAGCCTGGTCACGGAAGAAAATAATCTGGCTATGCACCTGGCCGCCCAACTGCGGGCCCAGGCTCAATTGACGTTGCCCGGCACGGCCGATCATTTCATTCCCGCGAATCACCAGGCCCTTGCCCCAGGCAGTGCCGAACCCCAGCCCGACACGTTTCACACTGGGAAAGATCACCAGCGCATGCGCTTCATCGAAAAATCGCTGTAGTTTGTCTTTGTCTCTAAACTTTTGCAGCGCAGCTGCGCAGTCGTTCTGGAAGTCGTCTCCAGCACTGGGTTGCCAGTCCTGCGCAGCTGCCGGCAGGCTGGTTAGCAAGATCAATAGCCAGGCGCTTGTCCGCAGGCGATTCATCGCAGGCACTCCAGGTGGAAAGTAATGTAATCGGAGCCGCCGGCAACATTGCCGAGCATGTCGGAGTAGGAAAAAATGCCTGATCTGTGCACCACGGTCATCCCGGCGAAACAGTTACGCGTTAGCTTGGACTTGATCAGGCCATCTATCGGCACATCAAAGGTGAACTCCATGTAGGCAAGTAGCCGGCTGGTTTCCTCGTCGGTATTTTCCTGCTTGATCTGCTCGATGATCGGAACTTCTGCTGCGTAGGACGCTCCGAAACCAAAGCCCCAGCGGAAAGCCAGCTTATCTGACCACGGCAGGTAGCCTTTGCCGATACCCATCATGTAGGCGGCCGTGCTCCAGAAATCATCCTGTAAATTATCCTCGAAGTGACGATTCAGTGAGAGTTTGGCGTAGAAGTCCACGCGCGGGCCGGCCATAACCAGTTTGCCGACGGTGAATCCGGCAATGCCGACGTCGGCATCCTCACTGCCTTGCACGAGTCCGGCCATGATGTACGGAAATACATTCTGCTCGGCGGCATAGCCGGCATTGACGCGCCAGGACCATTCGCCCTGGCGGTCATCAGCGACCCGGCTGGAGCGGCGCAGCGGCGCGAACAAATAGCCAGCACCAACGAAGGCCGAGGCGCCCAGACCTGAATCCACAATCGGGCTGTCTTCGATGCCCTGGTCCAGGGCACTGAAACCGACGTTGCCATAGACAAAAAAGTGGTCAGTGATTTGCAGGGAACTGTTAATACCGAGTGCAAGGTTAAACGCACTGCCGGGACTGTATGCCGCGCGTTCGAATGTGGCTTCCTCGTCGCTGACGCCGTAGTAGTAGTCGGTCAGTTTGGAGTCCTGCCAGCTGAGTGTTACCCAGGGACGCAACGCCCAGTTGCCCCGGGTCATGCGATAGGCATAGGTGGCGCGTGCTTCCTGGCCTTTGTGCCGTCCCTGCAGATCCGTCAGCCATTCCAGGCGTACATCGCCCCAGTCGTTACGGGACTCAATGGCCAGACCGCCATCTAGCGTCTGCCGCCGTTTACGCAAACCTTCTATCAGCGGGTCGTCAATGTCTTTGGGATCGAGCTTGTTAAAGCGATAGCGCACCAGGGCATCGATACTGAAGGCGTCTTTGTTAACGATATGAACGCCGCCTTCGGTGCCACGCGCGAACAGATACTTGCCCTCAAACAGGAACAGCGGTACCAGGTCGGCGCGAAAATCGCTGCCGACATAGGGTTCCGTGAATATGCGCAAGCCTGAGCCGAGTCCTGGGGAGCCGGATTCGGCGTTGGGCGTCGGCAGCCGATAGACTTCTTCGGCGCTGGCGGGGCTCGCAAGCCAGCCGGCTAACAGTAAGGCTGCAGCTATGTGGGTCAGTGCCAATAGCGCGCAGCGGTAACTTGCTTCAATTTGCATGGGTTCGTGGGTCGCCGGGTAGCCTGTCGGGTGCCTCAAAACCGTCGGAAAGCGTTTCCCGTGGCCGGTGGCGAGACCGAGGAAACCGCTCGCAGATCGCGCTGCGCTGGTCACCAGATGCACTCCCCCAGGAACGGACCGCTTAGGGCCCCGATTGGCGCGAAAGCATAGACAGACAAGGCGGTGTTTTCCAGTCGGCTGATCAGACTCGCTGGCGGCAGCTGCCGGCTTGCCGCATCATTATCTATTAAGAGCAGGCGCTGAGCCTGCCAAGAGTCCCTGGTTCTGATGGCCGATTCCAAACTGACCTGCTTTACGCCCTGGCGACGGGGCTGCTTGTGCCTGCAGCTGTTGCTGCTGGCCAGCTATCTGCAGACCGCCGCGGCAACCGTCAGTATCGAGGGCCTGAGCGGTGCAGCTCGCGATAATGTTTTCGCCTTGTTGGAGCTTGCCGGTGAAGCCTGTGATATCCCGGACTGGCGGCTGCGGCGCCTTTACGACGAGGCGCCTGAGCAGATTCGCGATGCGCTGGAAGTCTATGGCTACTACAGCCCACGCATCGAAGCCAGCCTGCAAACCGGCGAAACCTGCTGGAACGCCAGCTTTAATGTTGATGCCGGCGCCCCGGTGTTGCTGCGTGAGATCAACATCGAAATTCTCGGCGCCGGGGCGGACCGCGAAGCCTGGCAGAACCTGCTGGCGGGCAGTCCCCTGGTTCGCGGCGAGCCTTTTGAACACGCGCGCTATGAGAACTTCAAGCGACGCTTTGATCGCCTGGCTAATCGCCGCGGCTATTTTGACGCAGCCTATACCGCCAGCCGGGTAGACGTTTATCCGGAGAAAAATGCGGCGGACGTGACGCTGATCTATCAGACGGGTGAACGTTATCGATTCGGTGAGGTTCGCTTCGATCAGGATGTGGTGGCAGCGGAACTCGTTGAACGTTTTGTCGCCTTCGAGTCGGGCCAGTACTACGAAGCGACGTTGGTGACTGATCTCTATCAGGAACTGCAACTCACGGGCTTCTTCGAGCTGGTTGAAGTCAGTAACGCGCCGCGGCCGGCGCCGGAACTACTGGTGGATTTGAACGTGCGCCTGACAGCAGCCCGTCCGCAGACGTTTACAGCCGGTGTTGGTTTCGGTACGGATACGGGCGTAAAGCTGCGCGCCGGCTATATCAATCGCTTGATTAATCGCGACGGTCACCAATGGGAAGCTGATTTCTCTGTTTCCCGGGTAATCCAGGAAGTGGGTGCGAGTTATCGAGTACCGCTGGAAGATCCGCGTTCGGAATGGCTCAACTTTGACGTGGGTTACAAGCGCGAAGACAACGACACCAGCCAGAACGATATTTTCAAGATAGGTGTAAAGCAATTGAAGCGACGGCCGCGCGGCTGGCTGGAAACGCGTTTCCTTGATCTTGGCTACGAAGTCTATGAAGTCGGCCTGGACGAAGGTGAGGTATTTTTGCCGATCCCGGGCATCAGCTGGACACACACTGATCTCGGGGCCAGCGCCAGGCCCCTGCGCGGGCATCGACTCAACATTCGCATCAGTGGAACCCTGGAAGCCATCGGCGCAGGCACCCAGTTCATTCAGGGCGATTTGTACGGCAAGCTGATCTGGCCGTTGTGGAAGGGTTCGCGCGTGCTGGTGCGGGGCGAACTCGGTGTTACCGGCAAAGAATCCATAGAAACGCTGCCGGCCTCGGTGCGCTATTTCGCCGGCGGTGACACCAGTGTTCGCGGCTACGACTACAAGACCCTGGGTCCCACGGACGAGTTTGGCCTGGTCACAGGTGGGAGTAATCTGCTGGTCAGCAGCTTCGAGCTGGAGCAAAAGTTATTCGGCAACTGGGCGGTGGCAGCCTTTGTCGATGCGGGCAATGCGTTCGAGGATTTCAACGACTTTACGGTGGAGGTAGGCGTTGGTGCCGGACTGCGCTGGTTTTCCCCGCTTGGCCCGATACGCGTGGATGTGGCAGTACCACTGGCCAGTGATGCGCCCGATGATTTCCGGTTGCACATTACCCTGGGTCCGGATCTGTGAAGCGCCTGGTCACGCTTTTAGTCGGCGGATTATTGGCGCTGCTGGTGTTCGCCGCTTTGAGTTTGTGGCTGGCTATGCGCTCAACGCCTGGTTCCGTCTGGTTGCTGGAGCAGGCGCGCGAGCTGGCGCCGGGTGAGCTGCAACTTGAGGAAATCACGGGCAGCCTTTCAGCCGGCCTCACCTTCGGCCGAATGACCTATCAACTGGACGATCTGCGCATAGAAGCTGAGCAACTTCGCGTGCGGCTCGCCTGGCTGAGTCTCTTTCAGGGCCAGCTGCAGTTGCGCACGGTGGCGGCACAGCGACTGCGCGTATTTCAGCCGCCGGGTGAGGCTGAGCGTCCGTCCGGGCCGCTGCCCGAATTGAGCCTGCCATTGAGACTGCGCCTGGATCGCTTGCGCATAGCGCGTCTGGAACTTGCCGTGGCCGGTCAGGACGAAACCCTGGACGAGGTGCTCGGGCGCGCGACCTGGTCCGGCACGCGACTGGAAATTCAGCAATTGATCGCCACAGCGCGTGGCCTCCGGGCGGAAATTGCCGGGCGTATACGCCTGGCGGGATCCTGGCCATTGAACTTTCTATTGCGCTGGCAGCTGCCGGCAGCCGGTTATTCCGGTGCCGGCACTATTGGCGGCGATCTTGAACGTCTGGAACTGGATCAGCAGCTTTCGCTGCCGCAGCCGGTGACGCTGACCGGCAGCCTGCAGCAACCGCTCGAGTCGTTGGGTTTTGACCTCGCGGCTCGTTGGTCGGTGCTTGATCTGCCCATCGATGCGACGCGTGCAGTAAAACTTAGCGCCGGCCGTGCCGAGCTGCGCGGGGGACTGGACGACTATCGGCTCAGCCTCGCCACGCGGGCCGGAGTTACGGGCGCGCCCGAGGTGTCGCTGATTGCCGACGCGCAGGGCAGTCTGCAGGAACTGGAGGTCACTCGCCTGACCCTCGAGTCCGAGGCGGGACAATTGCAGGGCGCCGGCCGAATCGTATTCGACGGCCTGGCGGTGCAGGGCGATCTGGTGGCGACGGCCCTTGATCCGGCCTGGTGGCTGCCAGACTGGCCGGGCGCACTGGACTTTCGCCTCGGCGGACGCTGGTCCGAAGATGGCAACTTCCGTGTTCAGGTCAGCGACCTGCAGGGCAGCTTGCGCGGCTACCCGGTGAGCGGAAGTCTGCGCGCCAGCCAGGCGGGCAAGAAGCTGAGCATTGAGCGTGGCCAGTTGCTGGTTGGTGAAAACCGCCTCGATTTCGATCTCGCCTGGTCACCGCAGCTCGCCGGCAACTTCGTGATTGACGCGCCGGATCTTCGCACCCTGTGGCCGGGTCTTCAGGGGGCCCTGCGCGGACGCGCCAGCGTCTCCGGCGAGCTGGATACGCCTGCCGGCGTTGCGCAATTGTCCGGCGAGGCCATTAGTCTGAATGGACAGAGTATCGGCTCCCTGACAATGCAGGCGGACATCGACCCGCAACAGAATATCGACCTGGCCCTGACGCTGGTCGGCCTGAGCAGCGGCGAGCTGGCGCTGGGTGATTTGCAGCTGTCTGCCGATGGTCTTGTCGACGCGCATCGCATAGCACTGGAACTCGGCAATGGCCCTGTCGACGTGACCCTTGCGAGCAGCGGGAGCTGGTCAGAACAGCGCCTGCGGCAAACCATCCTGCGCGGCACAGTGTCTGCGCCGCAAGTCGGTCTCTGGTCACTGGATCAGCAATTCGAGCTAATGCTGGCTGCCGATGAGATCAGTGTCAGTGCGCATTGCTGGCGTCGCGAGCTGGCCAGTTTTTGTCTGGACGAAGCTGCTAGCGACGCAGCCGGGCAGCGCGCTTCAGCGCAACTTACCAGCCTGCCACTGAATTTCTTTGAGGCGCTATTGGGTGAAGGTTTGCAGATTACCGGTAGCGCCGATGCGCGCTTACGTTTCAAACGCGCCGCGCAGACGCTTGAGTTAGATGCGCAATGGGAGCAGTCAGACAGCCGGATCCTGTTCAAGTCAGCCCAGGGCGAACAGCTGGAAACGCGTATCGACGAACTTAAGCTGACGGTGCAGGCTGACGAGCAACGCGCCGACCTCAGTGGTCAGCTGACCGCGGATTACGGGGTGACGGCAGAATTCGGCGGCAGCGTGCTGATGCCCTTGTCCGCTGATCCCGGGCTCGACCTGCGCCTGCAGGCGCAGGTGCCGGATCTGCGTCTGCCTATGCCGCTAATCAATCGCTACCTGCCCCTGGAAAGGGTTGCCGGGCGCGCCGATGCGGATCTGCGTCTGACCGGCAGCCTGCAGGCGCCACGCCTGGAAGGCGGCGCGCGCTTGCTCGATGGCCGGGCCTTCGTTCCCCAGGCCGGCATTGACCTGGAAGCGGTGCAGCTAAGCCTGGCCTCGGGTGGCGAACAATCCGTGGCGACACTTTCAGGCAGTGCGCAGTCCGGCGGCGGCCAGCTAATCCTGAAGGGGCTGATAGACAGCGATGCCGACAGCGGCCTTTTCGTCGCGTTTGACCTGACTGGTGACGACTTTGAGGCCGTACGTTTTCCCGACCAGACTGTGGCGGTGAGTCCGACTATCAGTGCGCGCATCGACCAGGAATTGGTCACCGTCAGCGGCCGGGTCCTGGTGCCTCGCGCGCGCATTCTGGTCAAGGAATTGCCGGCGTCCGCGCAGACACCCTCGGGTGACATCGTGGTGCACTACGAAGTTCCGCCGGTGGCGCCACGCAGACGGCGTTCTGCACTCGATGTTATCGGTTCTCTGGATATCGCCCTGGGCGATGACGTTGCATTTCAGGCCTTCGGCCTGGACACGCGCCTGGTGGGCAATCTGCGCTTGATTCGCAGCTCGGTAAACGATCCGTTCCGCGCTGAAGGCGCCCTGCGTACCGTTGGCGGCCGTTTCACGGCGGCACGTCGCGAACTCAATATTGAACGCGGTGTGTTGATTTTCTCTGGCCCGCTGGATGAGCCCCGGGTTGATGTTCGCGCGACTCGGCAAGTGACCTGGGAGGGGCGCGAATACACCGCTGGTTTGTTGCTGACGGGTCCGATTACGGAGATCGAAAGCCAGGTGTTTGGTCAGCCGGCCATGAGCGACACTGATGCCTTATCGTTCCTGGTGCTGGGTCGGCCGGCCAGCGATCTTAGTGGCTCGGCCGGTACCGAGCTTAGTGGTTCGGCCGTGGCTCTCGGTCTGGTCGGTCTATTGCCGGTTACCAGTCGACTGGAAGAATCTCTGAACCTGGATGAGATCAGTTTTACCAGCGATGGCAGCGACGATGCTTCCATCGTTGCCGGCAAGCGGATCAATGACGAGATATTCGTGCGCTATGCCTATGGTCTTTTCGATCGGGTCGGTACTTTCCTGGTGCGCTACGAAGTTGGGCGGGGGTTCAGTCTGGAAGCGGGCTCCGGGCGCGAGCAGTCGCTGGAGATCATTTACAGCATTGATCGGTGAGCCGTGACGCTGCCGGCGCTATCCGCAGCGCGGCGCAATTTATTCGCCACTTGATCCGGGGCAGCGGGCTGTTTCATCCTGCTCTTCGTTCGTTCATTCAGCATGAGGAAAGCCGGCATGTCCGCTCCAGAAGATAACAATCAGACCAGCGAAGAACGCCGCATTCAACTGGATCGGCGCCAGCTCATGGCCCTGACGGCCGGCCTGGCGGGTGCCGCCGTATCGTCCACAGCCGTTGCGCAAACCGGCGGGCTGGAGGGGCTGGAGGCGCGCGCGCCCAAGCTCCGGTCGCGTTTCCCGCATACCGATTTTCGCGACTGGATGAAGGACCTGGAACGCCGCGGCCTGGTGATGCGTGTCGCGCGTCTGGATCAGGATGCCTACGAGATGACGGCACTGGCTTTCCGCCTGATGGACTGCTTCGGCATGTACGAAGCGCCGGCGGTGATTGCCGAAGAAGTGAAGATCGACGGCAAGTGGGTAAAGGGTCCGGTGGTGTTTAATCATCAGGGTCACTGGGATACAGAAGCGCTGGTGTTTGGCCTGGATCCGGTGCCCGGGCATGGCAAGGAAACCTATCGCCAGGTGATCGCCCACATCATGGGTATCCTGGCTGACAACGGCGGCAAGGCGCCGATGATTCCGCCGGTGGAAATCGCCGCCGACAGGGCGCCGGTCAAACAGGTTGTGTTGACAGGCGATGACATCGATATCACCAAGTTTGCTTACATCGTTTCTAATCCTGCTGACTCTGGTCCTTACGTGAATACCGGCTCGGTGTTCACCGACGATGTTGATCTGGGCAAAAACTTCGGTACCTATCGCTGCGAGATCAAGGGTCCGCGCAAACTGGGCGTCAATCCGGAGCCGAATCAGGGCGCCTGGAAAGCCTTTATGAAAAAGAAGGAACGCGGCGATAAATTTGCCGACGTATCCATCGTGCTCGGCCAGGATCCGATGACCTGGATTATCAGCGGCTCGTCGGTTTCCAAAGACGGTACCGACGAATTATCAATTTCCGGCGGACTGCGCGGCGAGGCCATCGAAACGGTCAAATGCGAGACTAATGACCTGCGCGTGCCGGCCCATGCCGAGATGGTGATCGAGGGTATTGTGCCGCTGGATGGACCCATGGAGCCGGAGGGACCCTTCGGCGAGATGTACGGTTATCTTGGCCTGAGGAAGAGCGAAAATTTCTTTATGGACATCAAGGCGATTACTCACCGAAAGAATCCCTGGATTCTGAATCAATTTACTGGTGTTACTCGCGGATTTTGCACCGCGCCGCTGGAAGCTATTGCCTTCGCGCGGCTGAAGCGATTCGTGCCGGACGCTATCGCTTTCCATTCGCCGGTGGAAGCCACCGGTCTGACCTTTATCAGCATTAACAAAAAGAAGCCCGGCCAGGCCCTGGAAATTGGTCGTAACCTCGCACGCATCGTGCCTATCGCGAAAGTTGTCGTGGTGGTGGATGCGGATATCGATGTTTATGACCGCACCCAGGTGATGTTTGCCATGGGTTCACGCTGGCAGCCTTATCCCGCGGCGGAAATCATCGAAAGCGCACGCGGTATGCCACTGGATCCGAGTTCACCCAACCGTCCCAACAGCAGCAAGATCATTATCGATGCGACCCGGCAATGGCCGGAAGAGGGTGGGCCGGAAATTTATCCGGAAATGAACCGCACCCTGCTGACCAATCTCGCGCCGGAGTCTTTCGAGCGCGTTGACGGCTTTTTCTACGATCTCTATCGCGACTACTTGAAGCGCCGTTCAATCTGACCGGCGTAACGGCCGAATAGTCAGGGCTGTCAGCTGCCGCTGGCGGCCCTGATTGCGTTCAGCATGGCGCCCATGAATTCCGGGCTGGCGATAAATTCCTCCAGGCCGCGGAATATGAACTGAATGCCGATACAGACCAGCAGCAAACCCATGATGCGGCTGAGTACATCGACGCCCGTTGCGCCGAGGTGTTCGACCACACGCGTGGACGAGCGCAATACGATCCAGGAAACCAGGCAGACCAGCGCGATGCCGACGACAATGGCGAGATTTTCCAGCGGCGTGTCCGCTTCCGTTGCCATGCCGACGGTGACAGCAATGGAGCCAGGTCCGCTCAGCATAGGCATGGCAATGGGCGTGAAGGCAACATCGTGTTTGGCCATGGAGCTTGCGTGCTTTTCTTGCGGGTCTTCCGTTTTAGGTTTGGGATTGAGCATGCCAAAGCCGATATTGGCTACGATCAGGCCACCAGCGATGCGCAGTGCCTGCAAGGAAATACCAAAAAACGCGAGTATCAGGGCGCCGGCGCCGAGCGTGACCGCCAGCGTGAAAAACGTATAAATACAGGCTCGCCGGGCCTGGTCCATGCGCTCGTCCGGCATCATATTGCTGGTGACGGCCAGAAACACCGGCGCCGTGCTGAACGGATTGGCGATAGGTAACAGCGCGGCAAAAGTCGCGCCGATCAGCGTCAGCCAGCTGGCAAGCATGGTGCGTCCTTTTCTGAAGTCGACAAGCTTGCGACGATCCTAACTGCCGGTGATCGCGCTGGCCAACCTGCGCGGATCTGGTTCGCCCGGTCTGTTGTCCCTAGCTTTCCTGTGGCGCTGTGGTTGCGCCAGCCGTCGGTCCGCCGGGAACGGCCACCTTGATCGTCAGTGCGTAAATACTCAGCACCACGAACAGGCCGGCACCAAACAGGAATGGCGCGTTGGGCGCAATCTGATAAATACTGGTGCCAACGATCGGTGCGAGAATCGCGCCGACGGTATTTGAAGCGCTGAGGTAGCCGGCTGCGGCGCCCTGATCTTCGGGCCTCATGGCCATACTGGCACTGCCATTGATGCCAGGTGTGGCAAAGGAAAACGACAGACCCAGCAGCGCATATCCGGCGAACAGCATGTTGGTATTGGTGGCAAAGCCCATCAGCAGCAAGGCCATACAAAAGGCCGGTCCACAAAGACGCAGCAGTAGTTTCGGAGACACCCGCCAGATCTGCAGGAACACGCCCTGGACGATGGTGATGACCACCGCCATGCTGAGCAATGCCGCGCTGGCGGTGCGAATGACCGCGGTCTTGTCGGTGATACCGAGGCGATCCTCAATGTAAAAGGCCGTGAGCAGGTTAAGCGAGATAAACACCAGGAAGAAGCAGGCCCAGAGAATCATAAAAGGTCGCAGGCGCGGGTCGGTCCACTTGAGATCGGACTTGGCACGCTTGGTATTCTTGTCTTTGCGTTGCGGTTCGCGTAGCAGGCAAACAGCGGCGAAGGCGCCAGCGATGCTCAGTCCACCGGCAACATACATCGGCATCAGCGCGCCGGCGAAGGCCAGCCCGGCGGCCAGGAAAGGACCAAGAATTGACCCCATGCTGTTGGCACTGCCGATCAGGGCCATTCCCTGGCCACGGTTTTGCAGCGTAGTGACATCGGCCATATAGGCGGCTGCGGCCGGGTACAGGGCAGAAGTGGTGACGCCGTAGAAGCTGCGCGCCAGGATGATTGCGATCAGCACCATAAATACCGACAGCTTGCCATCCAGGCCGGCCTTAAGACTGAGTGCCAGCGCCAGTGTGCCCAGGCCGCTGCCTAGCAGGCCAAGAATAAACACCGGCTTGCGACCCAGCTCATCGCTTTTTCGACCCCAGAAGGGCGCGCTGAAGACCAGCGGCAAACTGGCCAGCGTGTAGGCCAGCCCGAACTGCAGCTCCGTGAGCCCGGTGCTGCGCGCCAGCGGTGCCACGATAATGAAATTCAGTGACTGGCCGATGGCGAACAAGCACGATGCCGGCTGACAGCAGCAGCTTGTCGGACAGGCTAGCCTGCGCTTCTGGTTGATCTGACATACCGCTAGTTTCGTTGCAGGCGGCGATTCGGTTGATCTTGTGCTGCTGCAATGACCACCGCGTGGCCGCGGGCTAGTCCTCGGGCAGGGCGAAGGCCGTCAGGGTGTCCCCGGGTTTCTGGTACACGAAGGGGTGTCCGCCGGCGGCCACCAGCACGAATTGGCGACCGTTTACGGCATAGCTCATGGGCATGGCGAAGGCGCCCGTGGGAAGTACCGCGTCCCAGAGCTCTTCACCGCTGACCAGGTCGAAGGCGCGCAAGCGGTCGTCCTGGGTGGCACCGATAAAGACCAGGCCACCCGCCGTGATCATCGGGCCGCCAAAGCTGGCCGTGCCCCAGCGCAGGGGCAGGGGGATGGGCATCAGCTTGTCCAGGCTGCCCAGCGTCGATTGCCAGAGAATTGTCGCCGGCTTGCAGGTCCACGGCCACCAGCGCCGACCAGGGCGGCGCCGAGCAGGGCGTGAACATGGGCGAAACGACGGGACCCTGTTTGAGGGCATAGGGGGTACCCAGCAATGGTGCCGGCGCGCCCATGACATTTTCGCCGGCCGGATCTGCATCAGCCAGTTCTTCCAGCGGAATAAGCTGGACGTAGTGGGCCATGCGCAAAACCTTGGTGACCAGGATTCGCGAGCGTGGATCAATAGCCATGCCACCCCAGTTAATCCCGCCGGCAGTAGATGGCATGACCACGGTGCCCTGCAGTGACGGCGGCGTGTAGATCGGTCCCAGTCGGTATTGCCCGTAGCGCTGCCTGCACTGGCCGCGATCAAAAATACTGATGCCCCAGAAATCGTCGGCGGAAAAATCATGTGGCAGCAGCGGTGGCGGCTTGACTGGAAATGGCTGCGTCGGCGACAGCTGTTCGCCGGGCACGCCGTCCTGGGGGACTCGGTCGCTCTTCGATGGGGAAGAAGGGTTCGCCGGTTTCGCGATGAAAGATAAACAGCATGCCGGTTTTCGTACCGAGCACCACGGCCGGGAACGGTCGGTCGTCTTTGCGGAGTTCAGCAAAACTTGGCTGCGCCGCATTGTCGTAGTCCCAGACGTCGTGATGAATAGTCTGAAAATGCCAGGCGATCTCACCGCTGGAACCGCGCAGGGCGACGATGGAATCAGCATAGCGATTGTCGCCCGGCCGCGTCCCACCATAAAAGTCCGGCGAGGGCTCCGAGGTGGGCAGGTAAACCAGGTCGAGTTTTTCATCGACGCTCATCAGGCCCCAGACATTGCCGCCGCCGGTGGTCGCTGCAGCCTCGGCCGTCCACTCGGCATAGGCCGGGTCACTGGCGTCGCGCGGAATCGGATCCCAGGTCCAGCGGGGTTTGCCGCTACGTGCATCGAAGGCGCGCACGGCGCCGGATGGCGCATTAAAGCGATGATTGTCGCGCACCACCGAACCGATGACGACCACGCCGTTGACCACCACGGGCGGGGAGGCGAACCTGACCTCGCCCACCGACGCCGGTGGTTGAGCAGCCAGTATCTCGGCTTCCAGGTTGATGCTGCCCTTGTCGCCGAAGTTTTCGCACAGCTTGCCATCGCGGGCGTTGATGGCGATCAGACGCAAATCGTGGGTATTCATCAACAAGCGATGCCGGCAGGCCGATCTCGGTTCGGACTCTTTGTCGAACCAGTAAGCGAGGCCGCGGCAGTTGGCGAACGCAGGGCTGCGCAGTCCTTCGGGATCTCCCTCGCTGGCGTAGCCACCAATGCGTATTTGCGGGTCATATACCCAGCGCTCCCGGCCATTGGCCGGATCCAGGGCAATAACGCGGTTGAACGGTGTGCAAAGCACAAGGTGGCCGCCGGCCGCCGCGGACAGCAGAATAGGATTGACCTGAACTTTGGCTGTAGCGTTGGCGAACTCGCTGCGCCGCTCGAGTTCTCCGCTGCGATACTGCCAGGCAACTTCCAGTTGTCCGACGTTGCTGCGGTTGATCTGGTCCAGCGCGGAATACTGCTGGCCACCTGCGTTGCCGCCGTAATGGCTCCAGTCCGATGCTGCGGTTACCGGAACGTAAAGTGCCGGCCAGGTCAGCCAGGCGGCAGCCATGATCGCGCCATATTTTTTCATACAGCGAAGTCTATGCGCCGGCACTCTGCCCGGCCAGCCGTGATGGCGACGGCTGTCGTCAAGCATCAGCTCGCCGCTTGATGGCAAACGGCCTCCAGATTGTTACCGTCGGGGTCGCGTACAAAGGCTGCGTAATAGTTAGCGTGATATTCGGGGCGCAATCCGGGCGCGCCATTACTGACAGCGCCGGCAGCCATTGCAGCGGTATAGAAGGCCGCAACCTCGGCGCGATCCGTTGCGCGCAGGGCAACGTGCACCTCGCTGCGCGCAGCATCGCCCTGGTAGATCCAGAACAGTGGCATGCCCGGCGGCCCAAAGCCGGCACGCTGCGCATGTTCTTCAACCAGGCCGAAACCGAGGGCTTCGAGTACCGGCCGATAGAATTCGCGACTGGTCGTAAAATCGCTGACCAGCAGTCCGATGTGATCGATCATGGGCGTCTCCCGGGTAACGGCAGCGTGCGTTTTCAGTGCTCGGCAAATGCCGAGTCAAACGCGCGGCTGCGCAGGTCGGTGAAATTCTCACCATCGCGCAGTACGAACATCGCGGCGAGTTGCAGTTGTTCTGCAAGGGCAAGACCGGCCTCGGGTCCGAGCACGCTCAGGGCGGTGGCCCAGGCATCGGCGCTGGCACAGTCCGGCGCAAATACGGTAACCGCGGCCAGCGCATGTGCGATGGGCTGGCCGTTGCGCGGATCAATAATGTGGCTGTAACGCCGACCGGCATTGCTGAAAAAATTTCTATAGTCACCTGAAGTCGCCAGGGCGCCGCCGGTCAGGGGCAATATCTGCCGGACTGCTTGTCCCTGGCCGCCGGGACGTTCGACACCGATTTGCCAGGGCTTGCCGTCGGCCCGGCGGCCCAATGCGCGCACCTCGCCGCCGATCTCTACCAGGTAGTTGCGGATGCCCAGGTCTTCCAAGCGCAGGGCGACGCGATCAACACCATGGCCTTTGGCGATGGCTGACAGGTCTGCCCGCAAATCTCCTTGCTGCTTTTTTAGCGCCGGCGGATCGGTTCGAACCAACAACAAGTGATGACCAACCTGGGCTCGGGCCGCTTTAAGTTCGCTCTCTGCGGGTGGCGCCTGGCGACCGCGTTCCGGACCGAATCCCCACAGGTCTACCAGCGGCCCGGCCGTGATGTCGAAAGCGCCCTCGCTAATTTCTGCGATGCGCTGAGCCTCGGCGACTATGCTCGCCAGGCTGCGCGATACCCGGAACCATTCAGTGCTGGCCTGGGTGTTAAAGCGCGACAACTCCGACTGCGGATCATAAGTCGACATGGCAGCGTTTACTTGCAGCAGTTCCGCATCGACCAGCGCGGCAACTTCCGCGAGCTCGAATCCGCCGGGCAGCCTGGTCAGGCGCACGTTGTAAACCGTGCCCATGGTGATGCCTTCGAATCGCAGCGTTGCTGGCGCTGGCGCGGGTGCGCAGCCAGCAAGAAATAGTGCCAGCCCGAGAGCGGCTAAAGACGCCCGGGTCAGTTCAGGGACTCCGCTACTTCACGCCGGTGGTCGCCGGGTTTTTGCGCCTCTATAAATACCCGGCGCACGTCGGGATCAATAGCTTTGATGGCGCGCGTCAACGCCGAAACCTCGGCTTCCACATCGCTGGCGCTCAAGTTTTCTGCAAAGTCCACACTGATGGTAACCAGAATGAAGTTGGGGCCCATATGCAGGCTGGCAACCTCGTTAATGCTCGTAATGACCTCACTGCGTGTCAGGGTCTGGCGAATGTCCTTGACGATCCAGCTCGATGCGCTTTCGCCGATCAGTAAAGACTGTGTTTCGTAGGCCAGCCAAACGGCGGTCAGAGCAAGAATGATTCCGATCAGTAACGAGGCAACGCCGTCAAATACCGGATTGCCGGTGACCTCGGCCAGGGCAATGCCGCCGAGGGCAACCAGCAAGCCGAGCATCGCTGCGCCGTCCTCGAACAAGACCACGTAGAGGCTGGGGTCCTTGCCGCGTTTGACGGCTTCCAGGAATCCAAGCTCGCCCTTGTGCGCGGCAAACTCACGATAGGCAACCGCGAAAGCGCCGGCTTCGAACAGGATCGCGAGTCCCAATACGATGTAGTTGACGCGTACATTTTCAATTTCTGCGGGTTCCAGGATGTGAATGACGCCCTGATATATGGAAATACCGGCGCCAAGTGCAAAGATCAGTATGGCGACCGCAAAGGACCAGAAATAAACCTCTTTACCGTGGCCAAAAGGAAACTCTTTGCTGGGTGGTCGGCCGGCACGCTGGAGACCGAGTAACAGCAGGACCTGGTTGCCCGTGTCTACCAGTGAGTGGATGCCTTCGGACAACATCGCGGCACTGCCGGTAAAGGCGGCTGCGCCAAACTTGGTGACAGCAATCAGCCCATTGCCGACTAGCGCCGCGTAGATCGCTTTGCGTGAAGATCCAGCCATGTGTCGATCAGTTGATCCGGTCAAGCAGTGCTTCGAGTGTCGGTAAAGGCGGGTCTGAATGCAATCATCGGCCAGTTGAGGTCGGCCAATGGGCGTCGCCGGCAGCGTCAGCCGTCAACATAACCTGCAGGGTACCGCTTGGCCGGATAGCGCTGATCGGCAGGCTGTCGCCGCGGCACCAGCGTGCAACGGCGTTCGCCTTGTTCCTGCCACTGGCCAGAACCAGCACAGTGTCGGCGGCATTGATGCTGCTCACACTCAGGCTGACCCGTTGTCGCGGCAACTTGGGTGCGCTCTGCACGCCCAATACGGCGGGTGCATCGGCAGCGTTTCCCAGCGGCGCGGCGGGGAACAGGCTGGCTGTATGACCGTCCTCGCCCAGCCCCAACAACACCAGATCAAGCCGGCGGGCAGCTGCCAGTGTTGTGGCATAGGCTTGCGCGGCTTTATCCGGACCCAACTCGGCTGGAATTCGATGAATCTGATCCGCGCGTAACTTGACGTGCTGCAACCAATGACGGTCCGCAACGCTGTCGTTACGTTCGGGGTCGCCGGCTGGCAGGCAACGCTCGTCGCCGAAAAAAATCTGCCATTCGGACCAGTCGACTTCGGCATGGCGCAGATGCCGAAAGGTTTCTATCGGTGTTGTACCGCCTGGCAATGCCAGGTGAAAACTGCCCTGCCGTGCGAACGCTTCTGGCGGCCACTGCGAGTATCGAATGAGCGGCGGCGCTGGCCAGCGCGTCGGAATCAGAAAATACCTGCCAGCTATCCGGTTTCAATCGGAGATCGCGTCGAAGTAGGCGCTGATTTCGGTGATTTCCTGGGCCGAGAGCTCCCCGATCGTCGGGTGCGAGCGCTGTTCTTCATTCACAGCCTGAATCGCTTCGGCAATGATTGCCTGGCTGAAGCCGTCAAAGTCACCGGCCTGGTGGCAGCCCATGCAAAGTTGCGCCTTGGTCTCACCAGGCAGGCCCTGGCCGGCGCTTTCAGTCTGCTGGTGGCCGCCAGCCGTGGCGCTGCCAGCGATTAACAGTCCGAGTAAAAGCAGGAATTGGGCAATGGGCTGCAGCATGATGGCAAAAGTCCTGTGGGCTGGTTGAAAAAGCTTCAGCAGCGGCTGCATACCGCAGCGCGGTTCAGCGGTGCCAGAATCGCCGATTGACAGCCCGGCAGCGCGATCCAGCCGTTACCATTCTTGCGCCGAGCCTAGCAGAACTAAATTGCCTGGCCATCTATATCATCGGAGATTCAGTATGAACATCGTCATAACGGGCAGCACCAAGGGTATCGGCCGGGGTATGGCCGTGGAATTTCTGCGCCGTGGCCACGATGTCGTCATTTCCAGTCGCCGCGAGGCAGCCGTCAGCCAGACCGTCGGCGAGTTGCAGCGCGAATGGCCGGATCGCCGCATCGCGGGGCAGGCTTGTGACGTCGCCGACTACGAACAGGTGCAGGCGCTCTGGGATGCCGCCGTTGCAGCTCTTGGCAGTGTCGACATCTGGGTGAACAATGCCGGCCGCGACGGCGTAAAAGCGCCGTTCTTCGCCGTGCCGCCGGAAGACTTTGCGCTAACGGTGCAGACTAACCTGATCGGCCTGATGAACGGTTGTCGGGTCGCTATTCCCGGAATGTACCAGCAAGGTAGCGGGCGCATTTTCAACATGGAGGGTTTTGGCAGCAATGGCCAGGTTCGTCCTGCCGTGGCGCCTTACGGCTCAACAAAATATGCGGTGAAGTATCTGACCAAGGCGCTGGCGTTGGAATTAAAGAAGACGCCCGTAAAAATGTGTTACCTGAGTCCGGGTATCGTCGTAACCGACCTGCTGGTGCCGCCGCCGGACCAGCGTGGCAAGCGCTGGGAGCAGAGCAAGAAGATACTGAATATTCTGGCTGACCGGGTGGAAACGGTAACCCCGTTCCTTGTGGAGGGCATGCTGGCGGCTGATAAAAATGCTGCGGCCGTGCGCTGGCTTACGCCTGGCAAGGTTCGCTGGCGTTTCTTCACCAGCCTGTTTCGCAAGCGCGACGTGTTTGGGCCGTTGGGTTACTAGGCGACCGCTGGCGCTGCGGCTTCAGTCAAAGCGCAGTCGAATTTTCGTTCGGCTGGCGACGGCTTCACCATCGACTTTGCGCGCCTTGAATCGCCAGCGCTCTACAGCTGCGATGGCGGATTCTTCGAATACGCCACCCGGTTCTGCCGCAAGCACCTTAATGTCGGATGTTTCACCGCCGCTCGATACGACGAAAGCCACGTCGACCCAGCCCGTGATGTCGCGTTTGCTCGCCCGTCGCGGAAACTTGGGCTCGACGAAGCGATCGAATTTCAGGGTTGACATCAACACCTCTTCAATCTTCACCGGCGCGAATTCCCCGGGCGGCCCATAGTCTTCAGGGTCTGGCGCAACTGCGCTTTCCGGAACCGGCACGGTTACCTGTTCGACAGCTTCCTGTCGCGGCTCGCTGTCCGGGCTGACCATTGCCAGGCTTAGTGTAGAAGCCAGCACGGGTTCGGTCGGTAATTCGACGGTATCTCGCTCTGGTTCTGCGGGCGGTTCGCTGCTCTGCACAGGTTCCGGCGCGGCGGGGCTTTCAGCTACGGTTTGCTCGACCCCGTTGGCTTCGTCCTCGGCTTGCGCTGCGACAACGGCGACACTGACGGCTGCGGAGACGCTTGTCGGTTCTACCGAGTCCTGCGCCACAGGTTCTTTCGGCGCAGGTTTATCGGCTGTATCCGGACTGTCGGCGCTGTCCGCAGCTGCTGAAGCCGTGTCAACGCCAGCTTCAGGCTGGGCGCGGTTCCGGCGTGACAGCTGCCACCGTCGCCACAACCACGGTGGCTGATGCCGGAGGCTCGGCCGCATCGTCTATGGTTTGCGCGATGGCGCTAACCTCGTCCGTATCGCTGCTGCCGGGTTCGGCTGTCCGCTCGGCAACGGCGATGCCTGTGCCCGGCATGAACGCCATCAGTTCTTCCCCGGCAGGGCCCATGGACAGGGTCGCGTCGGGACTCTGGCCGCCATCGGCAGGCGCTGGTATCGGCGCAGCTGATTCCGCCTCGGCCGATGCCAGCGGCATGCCTTTAGCCGAGGGTTCGGCGCTTCGTGGCGGCGGGTTGCTGCGGGTCGCGCTGAGCGCTTGCTCCCCCGCGGGCTGCTCACCGCCGAAAAACAGGAATCCGGCACCAATAGCCAGGCCCACGACCGTGGCGGCGATAGCCGGCCGTAACCACCCGCGCCCTGATGCTTCGTCGTCATCCAGCGTGTCGAGGTCTAGAGATTCCGCCGCGCTTTCTGCTGTATTCACCGTTGCGGGAATGACCGCAGGCTTCGGTACCTCGTTGATGACTACTTCGGGTTCCGGCGCCGTGGCTTCTGGCACGGGTGTTGCCGGCTGAACCTGGCTGACAACCGGTGGTTCCGGCGTCGCAAGCACGATTTCTTCTTCGCCGAAAAATTCAGTGATAAAAGACTGCACGTCGGCGCTGCGGTCTTCGCGTCGCCAGGCCAGTGCTGCGCGTAGCGCTCTCCATTGCTGTGGAGCCAGGCCCGGCACCGGCACCGGCTCACGCTGTTCGCTTTCTGCTTCGAGTGCGTTCGCACTGCCGAACGGTCGCTTGCCAGCCAGTACCCGATAGGCGACCGCGGCCAGCGAAAACAGATCGTCCTGGCTGACGGTATCGCCGCCCTCGAGAACTTCGCAGCTGGCATAGGCAGGTGTGCGCGCCAGCAAACCATTTGCTGCCGGCATGTCGTCATCGTGGCGCGCAATGCCGAAGTCCAGCAATTTGATTCCGCCGGTTTGAGTGATATAGACATTGCCGGGCTTGATGTCTGCATGCACCACGCCCTGCGCGTGGGCATGGGCCAGACCCAGGGCCAGCTGTTCGATGATATTCAGCGCCTGTTCGCGCGGAATGGTATGCGGACGTTTGCGGTCCAGCAATTGGCTCAGGCTTTCACCGTCCAGCCATTCCATGCTGATAAATATATGTTCGCCGTCCTCATGCAGGGCATGGGTACACACAATATTCGGATGCTGAAGTTGGCAACCGATTTTTGCTTCGTTCTTAAGCGCGTCGGCGGCCGCGGAGTGGGTACTGAAATCAGCAGTTATGAGTTTGATGGCAACCCATGGATCTTCAGCGCCGGCATCTTTGCGCTGTTGGTCCAGGGCTTTGTAAACCGTGCCCATGCTGCCGCTCTCAATTCTGGAAACCAGCACGAAACGATCTTCCAGCACGGTTCCCGGCGGCAAGTCATGCTTGGTTTCCGCCGGCATCGGCTGGGTGGATTCGGTGCCGGCTGACACTTCCAAGGGTTCTTCTTGCGGCGGCAGCTTCGGCGGGCTTGGCGCATGCGCGGCGACGGGCTCCTGTTGTGCGAGCGTTTGATCCGGTGTCTCTGCCGCTACAACCAGCACTGGCTCAACCAGGACCGGCGGCTCGACCAGCTCTTCGTCAAACAGCATGGGGCCATCGTTGCCAAAGGTCAGAAGCGGCTCTTCGTCTTCGTCGGCGATGATCTCGGCATCATCGGACCATTCCGTAGGTGTGTTCTCAGAGACCAGGTGATCGATTTCGGCGATCAGGTTCTCCCAGGTTTGTTCGGGCAGTCGACCCGAATACATGGCAGCGTCTATTTGTGCCTGTACCTTGGGCAGGGCATCGGCATCACTGGTAATGACGTCCAGCAAGCACTGGCGCATTTGCGCAAGGCTGACGTTCCCGCCGAGAAAATCTGCAAAGACCTCCTCGAACTCGGCCAGCGTGACAACCTGTTCCAGTGCTTGTTTTTCCGAAGACATGTATCGACACCCGAGGCCCGGCAATCCGCATAAACCGGGACTTGCATGACCCTAGCATCGGCGTCGCGGCAACGATGTTGCCTGTTTCACGTTATTAATTGCGGGCCGTGGACTTGCGCCGACATTTCTTACACTTGTCCGCGGGTGAGGATCCGCGCAACAGTTTGTCATAAGCGTCAAAGAGATCATTCGCCTGTGACGAGCTTCACAAATGTTTCGTTTTTGTGATGGCTGTTCCGGTTTATGTCTTGCTCGGGAGTGCCGGAAGGTTTGACGCAGGCGTTTCCAGATGTCCTTGCTGGGCCCGGTTTTATTGGCCTGGCAGCCTTGGCACGCGACTTGCAAGACTTTCACTGCATCGTCTCAACAGGTTTGCCGACACGGAGGTCGCGCCATGCGCTTTTTTACGCATAAGCTGAAGTTTTTGTTGTTACTGCTATTCGCACAAAGCGGATTTGCTGGTGTCGTTACCTACGATATCGGTCCCTATCGTGCGGGTGGTTTTGCGGCCTCCTACCTGCATTCAGCCGACGGCTGTTCGGGAAGCGGTCAATTGGATCTGAACGCCGGTGGCGGGCGCGACAAGCTATATATGTGTGGTAGCCGTAAAAAGGCTATTCGCGGTCAGATCACTGGTAACTGGGACGGTAACAAGCTGACTAAAATCACCGGCAACATTGCCGGCCGCGAAGTGCTCGGCGGCAGTCTGGGCGGCAGGTACTATCGCAATACCAGCGATGGGCTCAAACCCCGTTGGAATCTCCGTCTCGCCGGCCTCGGGCTGTTCATTTTCGAGCGCATGCCGATTAATCAGATCAATGCTCATCAATTGACCTTGTGGGGTCAGAACCTGGCCACTTATATGTGCGACACCCGTCGTTGTCGTGATCGCCGCGGCGTCGGTATTGATCTCTACGGACGCGCACGCGCTTCTTTGCCTGAGCCGGGTAGCCTCGGCATTCTGCTGGCGGGCCTGATGGGTGTAGGTGTTTCCCTGCGCCGTCGGTTGCAGACGACCCGCGGCGCCGCTTGACCGCATTCGCCGTCTTGCCGAGGGCAAGGCGGCGGGTTGCTCTTTCTTCAGCCCCGATGCGCATGCGATGCTCGGTGGCGAGTTCGGTTGAACTCGCCACCGGGTTTTTGCATGTCCGCCAAGCCGTCAGAGCTGCCAGCTAACCCATTTTGGGATTTTTCAGCGCATCTATATGCCCAGCCCGGGGTCAGCAAAGCCTGCCTGCGCCTGCAAGACGAGTTCGATCTGGACGTAAACCTGTTGCTGTTTTGCCTATGGTGCGCGCATTGTGGACCCGGCCGGCTCAGCCGCGAGGATTTGCTGGCCTGTGCAGAATTGATCCGGGCCTGGCAGGCGGAGACCCTGCAACCGTTGCGTGAAATACGGCGGCATCCGCAGTCGTCTTTGCCGGCGGATCTCGCGGCTTTTTCCCGGCATAGCCTGCTGGCGGCTGAGCTTGCCGCCGAGCGTGTCGAGCAGGAATTGTTGTATCGCTGGGCAAGCGGCCGTGTTCGCGCCGCTGATGTAGACGGGCAGGCCGAGGCGGCCAGAAACCTGGTTGCCTACCTGGCGATGCGCAAACTGGAGGCTTCCGCCGTGGCGACGGAACTGCGCAGCCTGCTGGCTGCGCGTCCACCGGCCTAGTCAGGTCGGCTTATGCGCCATGATGCCGGCGTTTTCACGTCCATCCATGCGGCCCTGGCCGCCGAAATCACTGCGATCAATAAAACTGACGCGGTCAATCTCGAAACCGGCTTCCCTGCAACTGCGTTCCAGCAGTTTTGTGTCCAGCAGGTTCATGAACGCGGGGCCATTGATCGGGCGTCCGCTTGGCACCTGGGGTAAATAGTTTTCCAAGCCAATCATAAGCCCGGGCCAGCGGTCACCCCGTTCACGCCGTGCTTCGAATACCGGAATAAATTTTCGCCAGATGCCGTAGGGCGTATCGGCGACCAGGTAGAGTCGGCCGCCGGGCTTCAGCCATTGGTACATCTTGCGTATCGAGGCATCAACGGCAGCGCCGTCAAGAAAATGCAGTACCCGCGAACAGAGCAGTGCGCTGAATTCATTGGCAGGCAAGTCCATGCCCGGCAATTCTCCCTGCACGCAGGTCAGGCGCTCGCGCTCTGCCTCCGGCGCCTGCTCGCGCAGAATATCCAGGTGTTTCTGTTCCAGGTCGCAGGCCACCACCCGGGCACCGGCGGCCAGGGCCGGCAGGCTGGCAACGCCGAAAGCGCAACCAACTTCCAGTACCGGTGCCTCGGACTTGCCGGCGTATTGAATGAAGTCTTCGGCAAACTCGTCAAGCACCTCGAACATAAAGCCCGTGCCGTTGAGTGTCGGCCGCATGTTGGGTTGGCCCCAGTTCTGAGTAGATTCCGGCTTGCTCATCTACGCTCTCCCAATAGGCAGTAAAGCCTAGCCGATCGGAGGTCTCCGGGACCCCGAGACGGTCCTCGCGGCTGACACGCGGACGCGTTTGCCGCTGGCCGACCTGTTTTGGGTCCGGGCTTTCTATACTGCGCCCCTAAGATATAAGTGGCGATGTCGTCCGAGGCATTCGCCCAAAACCAGGGGAACCCAGTTCTATGTCTGATGAGAATGCTGTCGGGCCTGAATTCATTGCCGTAGCGCTGCAGGTGTCCTGCAACGGCGTAAACTTGTGTCCGGATCGCGACTCTGCGCGAGCGCGCATCGCGGAGACCATCAAGACCATTTCCGGCTACACCACCACCGCTACGAATTTCATGGACTGGTTCTATGGTGTGCCAGTCAGGTTGGTGGCTCTGCCTGAGTATGCGGTGACAGGCTTCCCGATGAAGGAGTCACCGGCCGAATGGCGTGAAAAAGCCTGCTTTGCTTATGACGGCCCCGAGTATGAGGCCCTGGGCAAGCTGGCTCAGGACAACAATATCTTCCTGGCCGGCAACGTCTACGAAGTCGATCCCAACTTTCCGGAGCTCTATTTCCAGGTTTGCTTCATCATTGGTCCGAACGGAGACGTCATCCTGCGCTATCGTCGCCTGACGTCGAGCTTCGAGCCCACGCCGCACGATGTCTGGGACAAATATCTTGATTTGTACGGTCTGGATGGCGTGTTTCCCGTGGCGCGTACCGAGATCGGCAACCTGGCCATGATTGCCTCGGAAGAGATCCTTTATCCGGAGTTCACCCGCATGCATGTAATGCGCGGCGCCGAAGTGATTATCCATCCGACCAGCGAGCCGGGCAGTCCGCAGCTGACTATCAAAGAGCTAGCACGGCGTTCGCGTGCGGTCGAGAATATGGCCTATGTGGTGTCGGCGAATTCGGCCAGCATCGACAACATTCCGATCCCGGCCTATACCTGCAGCGCGATGTCCAAGATCGTTGGTCCGCACGGCGAAATAATGGCGGAAGCCGGCGCGGGCGGCGAGAGCATGTCCGCCAATGCGGTACTCGACATCGGCGCGCTGCGGCGCGAACGTCGGCGGATGGGCATGGCCAATATTCTCTCGCGGCAGGCCTACGGCCTGTTCGCGGAGAGCTATGCGCAGGCCGATTTCCATCGCGAGAATTTCCTGCTGGAAGATGGCAAGACCGTCGAGCCGCCGGATCGCGAGGTTTTCCGCCGCCGCCAGGCCGCTAATATCGAGCGATTGATCAAGGCAGGCCTGCTGTAGGCGCAGCTGATGCCGCGCCCGTATTCGCGCAGGGATGATTTTTATCATTCAGGCGCCGGGCGTTTGCACGGGCGAGGGCGAGTGGCCTAGGATCACTAGTTATTGAAGGGATTACAGGGAGCTTCCACGCGATGAACGGCATGTCTGCCAGTCGGCGTCAATTCCTAAGCGGCAGCGGTGCACTCGCCGCGGGCCTGAGCTTGAATTATGCGACTCCGGCGTGTCGCTCAGCCGGCCATGGACAATGTCTATGGCCGCTGGGAAGACCTGATGCGCGAGAAGTGGACCTGGGACAAAGTGGTGCATGGCAGCCGCGGGCTCAACTGCACCGGCCATTGCGCCATGAACGTTTACGTGAAGAACGGTATCGCCTGGCGCGAAGAACAGCAGGGCGAGTACGGCCGCTCGGGCGACGATACACCGGACTACGGTCCGCGCGGCTGCCAGAAGGGCCTGCGCCACGCCAAGTACATGTACGGCAAGCAGCGCGTGCTGTATCCCATGAAACGCGTGGGTGAACGCGGCGAGGGCAAGTGGGAGCGCATTAGCTGGGATCAGGCGGCCAGTGAAATAGCCGATCGCTTTATCGACTACGCCCAGGAGCACGGTCCGGAATCGATCACCCTGGCCATGGGCACCCAGATGACGCTCAAGCGGGCCTCATTCAGCTCGCTGTTTCGCTTTGCCAATATTACCGGGATCATGGTGCCGGAGACCTTTGCCGGCGTCGGCGATCTGCCCGTAGGCGCCTACATGACGCTGGGCTATGAATTGCCCGGTGACAATATGGCGGCGGTCTTCAAAAGCAAAGTTTGCCTGGTCTGGGCCTGCAATCCGGCCGTTACTCGCATTCCCGACGCGCACTTTTTCTGGGAAGCGAAATACAACGGCACCGAGGTGATCAACATCTCGCCCGACTTCAGTGCCACCTCCATGCACGCCTCGAAATGGCTGAATCCCAAACCGGGTACTGATATCGCGCTGGCCCTGGCCATGGCCCAGGTGATCATGGAAGACGGCAGCGTCGAGTGGGACTACGTACGCGAACAAACAGATCTGCCGTTCCTGGTGCGCAGGGACAATCGCAAGTTTCTGCGGCTTGCAGATTTCGAGCCCGAAGCCGAAGGCGGCGAAACCGGCTTTTACTTCTGGGATGAAACCGCCGATGAACTCACCGCGGCAGCCGGTACCGGCTACGGCCAGGCGGCCGGGCGGGGTGGGGAATTGGTTACCGACCAGACGCTTTCCCTGGCCGATAAAAAGCCCGCGCTGGAAGGCCGCTGGACGGTGGAAACGGCCAATGGGCCCGTCGAAGTCACCCCGGTCTATGCGCTGACCCGGGAAATGCTGCAGGGCTATACGCCCGAGCGCGCGGCCGACGTGACGGGTGTAAATGCGGACAATATTCGCGAAGTAGCGAGAAAATTCGCCAGCGCCAAGCCGGGGATGATTTTCGCCGGTTATCGCTCCTGCAAGTGGCTGCATGGCGACAAGTTGCATCGCGCCTGGCTACTGATGTGTGCGCTCACGGGCAACACAGGTCGCGAGGGCGGCGGCATGCAGACCACGCAGCTGCCGCGCGGCGATGGTTTGCTCAAGTACGCGTTTAATGGCGTGGGTCCGCGGCTCAAGGTGGCGGCAATTTCAGTCTGGGACTATGCACATTCCGGCCACGAACAAACCAATCGCGAGGTTTACGGCGACCAGTTCGCCGACAAGGTGGACAGTCATTACCGGCAGTCCATCAACAACGGCTGGTTGCCGGACTACGCCAAGATACCCTGGAAAATGGGCTTTATGGTCGGTCACAATCCGGGCAACTGGCGTGCGACCGGCAAGGGCTGGCGCAACAATGCGCTGTTGCAGCTGGAGACCATCGTCACCATGACGCCGAATATGAGCGTCACGGCCATGTATTCGGACTACGTGCTGCCCATCGCTGATCACTACGAACGTGAAGACTATGTGATGGAAGGGCGTACGCCCTATGTGCAGGTGATCGATAAAGCCGTCGAGCCACTGGGCGAGTCAGTGGATGACTGGACCGCGCTGGCGCGCATGATGAAGGCCATCAGCGATCGCGCGGCCGCCCGCAAAACGCCGGCAATCCCGCACACCGTGTTTGGTCAGACCGTCGAGTCCGACTATGCCCAGGCATATAAGCAGTTTATTACGCTGATTAGTGATGACGGTCAGGCGATGAAGGTAGAAAGCACCGGGCAGATTGCCGAATACATCATCAAGAATTCGCCCGGCATGTCGAAGGTGTCGTTTAGCGAGCTGCGCAAGCAGGGCATGATTCGTGTGGATGACGCCGACGGCGTGCAGTTTGGCCCGAACTCTGCCTATAGCTTCTATGTGCTGGCCAGAACCCGTGACAAGAAACCCTATGACACCCTGACCGGGCGCCAGCAGTTCTATTTCGATCACGACTGGTTCCTGGAGGAAGGCGAGGGCTTACCCGAGCATCGCGCGCCGCTGGAAGTTAAGGGTTACGGGCTGCGTCTGACCATGGGTCATGCCCGCCACGGCGTGCACAGCATGTACCGCGACGATACGCTGCTCGTTGCCCTGCAGCGCGGCGAGCCGGATGTTTTCGTGAATCCCGACGATGCCGCTCAGCGCAATGTCAGCGATGGCGACATGGTCAAGGTGTTCAATTCCTACGGCAGCTTCGTTGCCCAGGCGCGGGTCACTTCGGGTAACCAGCCAGGTACCCTGTTCATGTTTCACGGCTGGGATCCGATGATGTTCCGCGGTCGCGAGAATTTCAGTTCGGCCATACCCACCGGCGGCCTGCTGAAGAAAACATCGCTGGTAGGGGGCTACGGCCATATTGGCTATCGCGCACCGAGCTATGTGCCGAACCAGACCTATCACGACGCAACCTGTGAATTCGAAAAATACACGGACGCCTAGCACCAGCGGGCGAAGGTACAAAGACAACATCAGAGTATGGGGCGGCATTGCCCCGCTGAGTCAATCGAGGAGAGAGCGTAATGGGCGGACAGGTCGCAATGGTTATAGACCTGAACAAGTGCATCGGTTGTCAGGCTTGTACGGCAGCCTGCAAGTCCCTGTGGACTGATGAGGCAGGCCAGGAGTCCATGCTCTGGAATAATGTCGAGACCAAACCCGGTCCCGGTTATCCGCGTGGCTGGGAAGAGCAGGGCGGCGGCTGGAAAGACGGCCAGCTGCAACTGGGCGAGCTACCCCCGGATGAGAACTTCGGCGGCGAAAAACTGCTCAATCACGAAGAAGTCTATTTCCAGGGCACCGCCGAGCGCCTGCAGCAGAAAGAGCCCATGGGCAAGGGCGCCAACTGGGACGAAGACACCAGTTCCGGCGACTACCCGAATAATTATCATTTCTACTTGCCGAGATTGTGTAACCACTGCACCAAACCGGCCTGCCTGGAAGCCTGCCCGGTACGGGCTATCTACAAGCGCGAGCAAGACGGCATCGTGCTGGTCGATGCAGACAAGTGTCAGGGCTTCAGGCTGTGCAACCGCGCCTGCCCCTATGACAAGGTTTACTTTAACTACGTGAAGAACAAGTCTGAGAAGTGCATCTTCTGCTTCCCGCGGGTTGAACAGGGCGTGGCGCCGGCCTGCGCGCGCCAGTGTCCGGGCCGACTGCGCTTTGTCGGCATGCTGGAGGACGAGGACGGTCCGATCCACAAGCTGGTGAACGAGTGGAAAGTGGCCATGCCCTTGCATCCGGAGTTTGGCACCGAGCCGAACGTGTTCTACGTGCCGCCGATTCTGCCGCCGTCCTTTGATGAAGAAGGGCGCTTCAGTGATGAGCCGCGCGTACCGATGGAGTACCTGCGCTACCTGTTCGGGCCTGAAGTAGACCAGGCGCTGATTACCGTGATGGAAGAGATGGAGCGTAAGAAGGAAGGCAAGCCGTCGGAGTTGATGGATTTGCTGATCGCGCGTGACTGGAAGTCACTGTTTAATATTCCGGATGTGCAGGTGGCCTAGTCGCCCACTCTATATTCGCGAAAGCCCCGCCGAGTGCGGGGCTTTTTTTAGCGCGCTAACCAGTCGATCTCCAGCCACGCCCGCACCCCGATCAGCCAGCCTGGGTGAATTCGAGTAACTCCACCACGTTACCGTCCGGGTCGCGGCCGTAGGTCACGAAGCCGGTGTCCTGGGCCTGCGGTGGGCAATGGAAGCGCATACCGGCGGCCAGCAGGCGTTCGTATTCACTATGAATGTCCTCGACCTGCAGGCAGATATGGGTAATGCCGTGCGCATTGACCGGGCGGTCGCCAATGCGTGGCTCGCTGGCCGGCGCGCTGAATTCAAACACTTCCAGATAACTCTCACCGAGTTTGAGCATAGCGGCGTTGGCCGCCGAGCCCTTTAGCCCGGTTACGGCGTCGGCTCGATCGCTCGGCGCATCCCAATCGAAGGTCCAGGCGACCTCGCAACCCAGTGCATTACGGTAAAACTCGATGAAGCGGCGCAGATCGGGTGTGGAAATAGCTGCGTGGTGAAAGCCGACTAACATGTCGATATTCCTGAATGGCTGGGCGATTGAGCGTGGATTATCGCACGTGATCCCGTCTCCGGCGGCGACCAACGGAGGCTCGGCAGGCTTCTTTTTGCACTGATAGAATACGGCCGTCGACACCCGGTCGTTGGTCGACAGGTGATACGGCCTGTTGCCCGGCAGTAGAACAATCACAACAGGCGCAGTTCAGCTGCGCGCGGGGAGAAAGCCTTGGATCTTCTTAAACAACTTATGGACAGCGCCGGTGGTGCCGGTGTGGCGCAGTTGGCCGGTCAATTCGGTCTGAATACTGATCAGGCGCAAAAAGTCATCGGACAATTGTTGCCGGCCCTGGGTCAGGGCGTGCAGCGCAACGTTAGTCAGGCGGGTGGTCTCGAGAGTCTTACCAAGGGCCTGGCCAACGGTAATCACCAGCGCTACCTGGACAACCCGGCTGAACTTCTGGGCGCCGCCGACGAAGGCAATGCCATTCTCGGCCATATTCTTGGCAGCAAGGACGTCAGCCGCAACGTGGCTGCACACGCAGCTTCGGAAACCGGTGTCGATGCGGGTCTGATCAAGAAAATGCTGCCGATGGTTGCGGCCATGGCCATGGGCGCGCTGAGCAAGCAGACCAATGGCGGAAAGCAACTGGAATCTGGCGGGGCTGATTTGCTGGGTTCTTTGCTGGGCGGTGGCGCCGGCGGCACGGATCTCGGCGACGTGCTCAACCTGGCCCGAAAATTCTTTTGAAATACGTGCTTAAAAACGCAGTACAGGGGTAATTGCTATGAGTATTCTCGACTTTGCCAAGAACCTGGGTCGCCAGGTATTCGATCGCGATGATGTTGCGGCTGACAAGATCAAGCAGGAGCTGGAAATACGCTTATCCGGGATCAAGGATCTGGATGTTCAATTTGACGATGGCGTGGTGACGCTATGTGGCGATTGCCTGGTCAAGGGTGATCGGCAACAGGCTATTTTGATCGCCGGCAATATCAAGGGTGTTGAGAAAGTGGTGGCCGAAAAGCTGAACGCGCCGGCACCGCCGCCGGAAGCGCCACCGGAGCCGGAAGAAAAGGAAGAATTTTACGAGATTCAAAAGGGCGATACCCTCGGCGCCATTGCCAAGCGTTACTACGGTAATGCCTCAAAGTACACGCGAATTTTTGAGGCCAATCGAAACGTTATCGAGGATGCCAACAAGATCTATCCGGGTCAGAAAATTCGCATTCCGATGGACTAGCCGGGACTTCCCTTGCCGCCGGTGAAACTGCAGGGCCAGCGGCCAGAGCCGCCGCTGGCCCTTTATATTCATTTACCCTGGTGTATTAGCAAGTGTCCGTATTGCGACTTTAATTCGCATGCCCTGGCCGCAGACTTGCCGGAGCAGGCCTATCTAAAGGCGCTGCTGCAAGATATCGAGTCGGCCCTGCCAGCCCTGGGCGATCGCAAGTTCAGCAGTATTTTTTTCGGTGGTGGCACGCCCAGCCTGTTTACGCCGGAATCCATCGCCGGCCTTATCGACCGCGTATCTGCCAGTGGTCGTCTCGCCGCGAATGCAGAGATTAGCCTTGAGGCCAACCCAGGCGCTGCAGACATGGGCCGGTTTCGGGGTTATCGCCAGGCCGGCGTAAACCGACTGTCCATTGGCGTGCAATCATTCCAGGATTCGTTGCTCAAGCAACTGGGTCGCGCGCATGATAGCCACGCTGCCCGGCAGGCCGTGGCCATGGCCGAGGAATGTTTCGATCGCTACAGTCTTGACCTGATGTATGCCTTGCCCGGGCAAAGCATTATCCAGGCCGAGGCCGATGTTGCCCAGGCCATCGCCAGCGGTGCAGACCATCTGTCCTGCTATCAGCTAACCATAGAACCCAATACGCGGTTTTTTAGTGCGCCACCCCGGTTGCCCGGCGATGACCAGGCCGAAGCCATCGAGGCGGCTGTTCATTCAGCCCTGGCTTGCGCCGGCTACGCGGCCTACGAGGTATCCAACTGGGCACGCGGTGACGATCAGTGTCGGCACAATCTCAACTACTGGCGCTACGGGGACTACCTGGGCATCGGCGCCGGGGCGCACAGCAAGCTCACCATCGATGGTGAAATCTGGCGGCAGGCGCGCGTGCGCACACCGGCCAGCTATCAACGCCGCGTGGCTCATGGCGAGCACATTGCCGAGCAGAGATCTATTGGCAAGCAGGCACGCATCTTTGAATTTATGCTGAATGCCCTGCGATTGGAGCAGGGCTTCAATTTTCAGTTGTTCGAAGACCGCACCGGCTTGCCAAGAGAAACCCTGAGTCGTGGTTTACGTTCCGCTGAACAGGCCGGCCTGCTGTGTTGGGACAATCAAGGTGTTCGCGCAAGTGTCCGCGGGCGGCGCTATTTGAACGCTATTATTCGCGAGTTTCTACCAGATGACGGCCTGGGTGAGTGAACCAGCAGATACCGTTTCGCCGCGTCGCGGGCGATCTGTGCAAGCCTTCGTCGCGCGGTCAGATTCTTCGCTACCGATGGCATAGACTTAAACAATGCAAAAAGTTCTGGCCACAATTTCCCTGGCATTCAGGCCTGCGTTATTCCTTGGTTTGCTAGCCGCCTGTCTTGGCGTGCCGGTCCCGGGCCTGGCCCAAGGTCTGCCGCCGGGAATTTCCTCCCAGGCCACGGAGAAAATCGCCGACGGGTTATATCTGTTTCGCTACGGACCCTATCGCAGCCTGTTTATGGTGACCTCGGCCGGCGTGATTGCCACGGATCCGCAGTCCCCGGAGGCGGCAGTGGCCTATCGAGCGGCAATCGCCGAGCTTACCGACTTGCCCGTTCGCTACGTTGTCTATTCGCACGCGCATTGGGATCACGCCCGTGGTGGCCAGGTATTCAAGGACGAAGGCGCGCAATTTGTCGCCCAGGCGCGCTGCGTCGACAATCTGCGCGAGGCGCCCAATGCCGACATCGTGCCGCCGGACATTACTTTCGAAAGTACCTACAGCGTTAGTCTCGGAGGTCAGTCCTGGATCTCTTCTACTACGGACCGAGCCACGGCACCTGCCTGGTAGCCATGATTCCGCGTCCCCATCCCATGTTGTATACCGTTGATCTATTGACGCCGAGGCCGACCGGTGGGGCTTACCTGCCCTGGGATCCGCAAGTCGCAGATTTCCATTTTTACAATGCACCGCAGGCCCTCCGGCAGCTTGAGCTGTTGGCAGAACGTGAAGGTTTGACCACGGTGATTGGTGCGCACGTAGTGCCGGTGTTTGTTGAGCGCGGCAAGTTTGCTGCGGCTGATCCCGTCGGCCCGATCGTGCAATTGCGTGAGCGTCGCGAGTTCTGGGAGGGTCTGATGCGGGCCGTCAAAGCCGAAATGGACAGTGGTACGGAGAGTTTTCTGGTCTCCGGTCGACTCGACCTGTCTGCCTGGGAAGACACGCCGGGATTTCAGCGGCGAAAGTTTAAAATCCTCGTCGATCGCGTTGCAGCCTACTATGCCATCGGCCGCTAGGTCTCAGGACAGCCGTCGACAAAATCCACGGTGAGCCGGGTGGGTGTTCGCAGCAGCCACAGTGCGCCGCCCTGGCTGCCTGACTGAGGCCCGCTGTGCACGATGCCGCCAGGACGGTAGAAATATCCGCCTGCTGCGTAGTCTCCCGTTACCTCGCCCAATTCGACAAGTCGGCTACTGGGTGCGCTCTCTACCTGGCTGAACAGCACCAGATCGCCGGCGCGTATTTCCGCCCAGCCTGGGCCCGGGGCAAGCAACAGAGCCGACAGCAGACCAGCCCAGCCTGCATGGAATATCCGGCCCGGGGATTGATCGCTATTCATGAGTCCGCCTGATTCTCAGCAAAAACTTGCATACACTGGGCCCAGTCTAGCCCTGATTTCAAACGGAGCAAGCCATGTCCTTTCCGCGCCTGTGCAGGTTTCTTCCAGTTGTATTCTTCGCGGCCGCATCGCTTATGGCCCAGCCTGCGCCCGTTGACGGCTTAATCCGTAGCCAACTGTTTGATTTTGAGCCCGGTGACAAGATTGTTGATTCTGGCGTCATGGAGGTAACGGGCGGGAACTTCAATCGCAACGAGGATTTTGAGCTTGTACAGCATGCCGACGGTAGTCGCGTGCTGACCTCGGTCATTACCGGTGCCGATGATATTTACCAGGTCCAGGGTTATTGGGATTTTTCTGCCGACGGCCGGTCGCGCGAAGCGGGCGGCATCGGTGTCTATGACGGGCAGCCGGTCTATGTGGAAATTATTCGCGTGGATGGAATGGCAACGCTGCGGGTTAGTGGTGCTGCAAAGGCCCTTCATCGGGCCTGGTGTAACGACGCCTGCCTGATCGACATGTCGCCGAGTGGTGTGGCGATGTTTATGATGATCCGGCGATATGACGAAGCACGCGGAGGACCGCAAACGTTTCAGTGGGTCGGGAGATCACTCATCGTTGACCAGGTGCTGCTGGATGGCAGCGCAGAGCTTCGCAAGCTGGGTGACTTCATTTTCGAGCAGGCCGAGCGCACGGTGCCGGTCAAGCATTTCGTCTTCGTTGAGACGCTCAAGGATGAGAGCACCGGTAAAGTTTTCCAGGCGGCGTTCAATTTATACACCAGCGCTGACCATCGCCCGCTGGCCTTCGCCACCCGGGGCGGCACCGTCGGCGAGCGTCGAGGCTATGCCGGGATTACCCGGTCTATTCCGCCGGTTTTTCCGGCGAAACCCTAACAAAATTTCGTGTAGCTGCTACGCCTCGGCCGACGAGGTCTATCAAAACGCCATGTTCGCGTAAATGACCGGGCCAAAGTAGTCGAACTGGAACTCACCGCGCAAATCTTCGTCTTTGGCCTCTACGTCAACACGGAAGAAGCGCACGCCCGCGCCTACTCCGATGTTATCGGTAAAGTTGTACTGCAACGTACCGCCCGATTCGATGATGCTGCCCTTTATATCGTTGATCTCGATGGCAAAGCCCAGCAGGTTGGCATAAAAACCAAGCTTGTCGTTGAAGGCATAGGTAAAGTTTCCGCCGAAGTGCGGCAGCGGTGCCGTGACATCGCTGCCTTCGCTGTTGACCGAATCTCCGAACGGTTCGCCGTCGATGCTAAGCACGCCGGTAAGCGTCAGGTTGGACGCAATATCCGCCACGTGCACCCCGGCCTGGAACTGCAGTTCTGCCTGGTCTGTTCGGATCAGGGAAAACCCGTAAGTCAGTCGAAGCAAATCGATATCCAGCAGTGAATCAATTCTAGCTCCAGCCTGTACGACGGTATCGTCGATGACGTATTCCCGTGTACTGGCGGCAACGGTGGCGCTACGGTCAAGCCGACTCCATTCAAACTCCAGATTATTGCGTCGGCTGATTCGCCAGCGGCTGAATAACCAGAAGGTATTATTGGATTCTTCCAGGCCAAGCTCATCCTCGAAATCAATCTGGCGTGCCCGGGCCGAGGTCGCTATCCAGGCGAATCTTCGAATCGACGTCAGGAAAAAATCCGCCGGCGCCGATAGTAAATTTCTTGTTGAGTAGCGGGTGTATGCCCGGCAATTCCGCCCACGATTGGCTGGCAGACAGCGCCAGGAGCGAGAGCAAAGCAAGCCTGCTGAGCATGTTGATGTGCATACGTGGCTCCTGGACTCGGAAAAATCAGATCATTAAGGAGCTAGTCTAGAACAATCTTGCGGCGCCGGATATTCGTAGATTTAGCAATGGGCTCTGTCTGGATTGTTAGCCGGTTGGCTGGATTTTCGTTGACCGGAAGGGCGTATTGTCGCTCACTTGCCCCCGCGCAGCGGCTAGTCGAGTACGTGGGATACCAGTCCATCGGCAAGTTTGGGCTCGAACCAGGTCGATTTAGGCGGCATGACCTCGTTAGCGTCGGCGACGGCCATCAGGGCCTCCATACGCGTGGGAAACAGGGCAAAGGCCACGGCCATCTCGCCACTGTCGACGCGTCGTTCGAGTTCCTCAAGGCCGCGTATACCGCCGACGAAATCAATCCGGTTGTCGGTGCGCGGATCCCCGACACCCAGTAAAGGGGCAAGCAAATGGTCCTGCAGCAGGCTGACATCCAGGCTGGCCACAGGATCGTCAGCCGGGACCAGCGCCGGTTTGATGTCCAGCCGATACCACTGGCCGTCCAGGTACATGCCGAACTGGGTCGGCTGCGCGGGTTTGGCCTGGCTGTTTTCGGCGACCACTGTGAATCGTTCCCGCACGGCATCCAGCAGCGCGCCGGGCTGATGCCCGTTCAGGTCTTTGACCACACGGTTGTAATCGAGAATCTGCATTTCGTCATGCGGGAAAGCGACGCACAGGAAGTATTCAAAGTCTTCGTCGCCGCTAGCATCCGACTGCGCAGCTCGCCTCGCGGCCGCTACCCGTGATCCGGCTGCCGAACGATGATGGCCGTCGGCGATATACAGGGCATCCATGGCATCGAACAGGCCGGTCAGTCGGGCGATGGCCGCGGCATCATCCACCAGCCACAGCGTATGGCCGATGCCGTCGTCTGCGACCAGGTCATACAGCGGCGCTGCCTGGGCTGCGTGCTTGAGGATGTCGCGCACCGCGTCAGAGGCACGATAGGTCAGCAGCACCGGGCCGGTCTCGGTATTCAGCGCATCTATTTGCCTGACCCGATCGTCTTCCTTTTGCGGGCGTGTGAATTCATGTTTGCGAATCCGGTTGGCATCATAGGCCGCAACATTGCCTGCCAGCACTATGCCCAGCTGTTCATGCTGGCCCATGCGTAACCGGTACACGTAGTAGCGCGGTGCCGGGTCACGAATCAATACACCGCTATCGATCATCGCCTGAAGGTTTTCGGCGCCCTTGGCATACACCTCGGGAGAGTAGGGATCGGTGCCTTCCGGCAGGTCAATCTCCGGTTTGGAGATATGCAGGAAGCTCAGCGGCTTCCCGGACGCGCGTTCCCGGGCTTCGGCGGTATTCAGGACATCATAGGGTGGTGCCGCTACAGCTTCAGCCTGGTCTGGTTGCGGACGCAGGCCGCGAAAGGGTTTGACTAGGGTGGGCATGGCGGATTCTTGCTGGCTGAAAAAAACAGGCCACAAGTTTGGACAAGGCTGCCGGCAGAGTCCAGTTCAGCAAGGCGCCTCGGCTTGTCTCGTGCTCAGAATCCGGCCGGCAGGGTCCGTGTCACATTGATGCGAATGCTGCTGTCGATGCGCCGAACCAGGCCAGTCGCGATAGAGCAGGCTGGTTTGATACTCGGCGTAGAAATTCCAGCTGCCCTTGCCGGCGCCAACCACTTTGCCTAGTCTCACGCCAATCGGAATGTACAGCTCCCGGGAGTCCCAGTCGTACTGCATCACCATGTCACCATTGCCGACATACCAGCCGTCACCGATTTGATAATTGATGATCGGCGCAATGCCTAAAGGATTGCGATCGGTGTTTCCAGGCGGTTGAGCCTGTGGATCGATTGAGCGCCAGGATTGGGTCAGCAATACCCCGTAGAACCAATTGCCGCTGGTATTCACCAGGGCGCCGGCGAGGCCATAGCCCCACTCATCGCGGGCAACTTTGTCATTTCCGGGTGCGGTAATCAGGGGGCCAATGCCGCCGCGACCCGTACCCCAGTCCCAGCCCTTCGGAATAATCAGGCCGAATAGTTCGGTGTTTCCCAGGCCGCTCTGGCCCTGGGCATTTTCGTAGTGGCGTAGCGTCAGGCGCGGAAGAATCGTGAACTTTTCGAACACCAGCGGGGCAACAACGCGCAACTGCAGGTAATTGTCCAGGCCGGCCGGCCGCGGCGACCCGCTGTTCAGAGTGTCATCCTTGTACTGTGGCATGACCTGGTAGGCCAACTGGAAAGACCATTGGGTCGCGGTGGAGTCGATGGCTTTGCTGACGTCGTCCTGTTCAGCCGCAGACAGCACCGTGGCTGCCATCAGTCCTAACGCAAACGCCAGACCGTACGCGGCGCGACATATTAAGTTGTGGTTCTGGATCATGGGATCAGTTTATCGGTAACCTTAGTACGATAATAGCGTAGCAGAAAAACCACGCGACCCCAGTGTAACTATCTTGTCCGCGCCATCTACAATCGACAGTCTGATGTGTCTCTCTGAATTAATTGTTACCGGGCGAATCGAGCTGCCCAGGCAAGTTTCCAGCGGGCGGCTGGCCGCTGTTTTGTTGCTTTTCGCTCTATGGCCGGCAGCTATCCATGCCCAGGAGCTTGAGCCGCGGGCTTACGCCAACACTCCCGTCGATCTAAATATTTTGGCCATTGGTTACGCCTGGTCCAATGGCAATGTGTTGCTGGATCCGGCTCTGCCCATCGAAGATCTCGATGCAGAACTGAACCTGCTGGTGTTGCGCTACGTGCATAGCTTCGATTTTCTCGGCGACAATGCCAAGTTCAAAGCGCTGCTGCCCTGGGTAGCCGGCGACTGGCAAGGCAGCCTGGACGGTCAGCCGGACACACGTCGAGATCGGGGTATTGGCGATGCCTGGTTAAGCTTCGAATGGAACTTCAAGGGCGCACCCGCTCTTGATCGTGAAGCTTTTATCAGCCATCAGCCTGGCACTGTGCTCGGCGCCAGTGTGCGGGTGTCAGTGCCGGTGGGCGACTACGACAGTGATCGGCTGCTCAATCTCGGCTCAAATCGCTGGTCGGTGAGAGCCGAACTAGCCGCCGCGCGTAGCTTCGGCAACTGGACGCTGGAGCTGATTGGCGGCGTTCGGGGTTTCACTGACAATACGGATTTCGTTAACCGCCTGACGCTGGAGCAGGAGCCTTTATGGGCCGCCAAGGGTTCCGTTGTCTATTCCTTTGACAAGCCGGGCATGTGGCTCGGTGGTGGAATCGCTTACGGTAAGGGCGGGCGCACGACGGTGGAGGGCTTTCGGCGTGACACCGAGCAGAAAAACTGGCGTTTCGGGATGGTCTTTGCGTATCCCATTAACGCTAAACATGGTCTTGGTCTTAGCGTGATCAGTGGTGTCAATGACGGTGCAGGTTCTGACTTCGATACGCTTTCGCTCTCCTATCGTTATGTCTGGGGTGCCGGCTTCTAGCGTTTTGCATGGATATTCTCAGGTACCATCTATTCGCGTTGCTGCGCTGAAAAATTTCTCCGTGGTCGACTTTCGAACCAGGCTTGGCTAGTGTGATTGCATTGTGCCTCCTATAAATTTCCAACAGGTCACCAGTATTTACGAACAGCCTGGCCCTGCGCTGGCTAGTGTTGCGCGAATTGTTGTTGCGCACTTTCGGCAGCATGCGGCGCTGGCACTCTGCCTGTTCTCACTTGCGGTGAGCGCGTTTCCTGCCGTCGCCCAGGATGATGCCCAGACTGTTCCCGCCGAGCCGGCGGTAGTTGCTCCACAGGTTTCCACGGCGGCGCTGGCCGCGCAGATCGATGCCACCGGTGCCGAGCTGTCGCGCGTCCTTGAATCGCTTGAAGTTTTTGACGCAGCGCTGGCTGGCATTCCGAAGCAACGCGAGGCCCTGAGCGAGGATCTGGAAGCGAGTTTCAGCTTGCTGGAGGCTGGCGAAATTGAGAGCCTGAGCCAGGCGGAGGCGGATACGCTGCTGCAGAAGTTTCTGCGCATGGAACGGCAGTTAGACGAGTGGGAGAAGCTTCTGCAGGCGCGGTCAGCTCAGCTGGAGCAGCAGCGTGAGCGGCTGCGCAATCAGAATGACTTTATCGAGGCAGCCCTGGCCGCCGATGCCAGTAGTGAATTGCCTGCCGCGCAGGCAGAACGGGCGGCTAAATTAACGAGTCGGCTAAGCGATGCTCGCGAGAGCTTGGGTGAGCGCCTGAGCGTTGTTCTGGCAGAAATATCACAACTTACCGAATTCCGCGTCAGGCTTGATGATGCCACGCAACGCACCAAGGCCAGTCAGCAGCGCGCGCCGCTCGACTTGCTGGAGCGAGATCGACCCATGCTCTGGTCTGCCTTGCTGGCAGGGCGGCCCTCCTTATCCACACTGCTGGAAAATCTCAGGCAGCGCCGCGATTCCAGCCTGGAGTTCGTCTCTGCGATGGGCGAGGAGCTTACGGTCTTTTTCATTTTGGGCGCAGTTCTTATAGGTGGCGCGCAAATCACCCGGCTGCGAATGGTCCGGGCCGGCAAACCGGCTTCCGAACAGCCACTGTTCATTCGTTCTCCGCTGGCCACGGCCGTGTTGATCTGGGCGGTCATCGGCGTTGAATTGCTACTGGAACCCACGCCGCTGGCGATTGGCACCCTGCGGGTGCTGGCAATCAGCCTGGCCCTGACCTTTCTGGTCCCCGAGATGCTCGGTGCGGCCGTGCGTTTGCCAGCGACGCTGCTGGTGCTGATGGCAGCCCTGGCCCACGCGGCTGATCTACTGCTCTTGGGCGGGCCGCTCTGGCGGTTGTTGCTGCTCGGCGTCGCCATTACCTCGCTGCTGGGGTTTCTGCGACTCGATCGAACGCTGCCGGTCACCGTGCCAGCCGGTAAGAAGATTTGGTTATGGATTGCACGTGGCCTGACGACCCTGGCGCCCTATGCGCTGGGTCTCGCCATTCTGGCGCTGGTCGTGGGCTTCTCTTCCATGGCACTGACGCTGGTGAACGGCTTGCTATTAACACTGATAGCAGTGCTCGGCTTGCTGATCATCGAGCAGGTATTGAACGATTTTTTCAGTTTCCTTCTGGCCTACAGTAGCCGGCTCGGCCTGCGCTCTGTGTCGCAGCGACCGGCGTTTATAAAGCAACGTTCGGAGCTGGCTGTACGTGTTCTGGCACTGATTCTTCTGGCCAGTCTGTTGCGGCAAATTTTCCCCATTCTGGATCTGGCCTGGGAGAGATTTACCGGCTGGTTGGCAGGTGATCTGGAACTTGGCACGGCGAGTTTTGCCATCGGCGATTTGCTGGTTTTGCTGCTGGCGCTACTGATCTCGATTCTGACCGCTCGCCTTGTCCGCGTACTGCTGGCCGAAGATGTATTTCCCCGCTTTCAGGTGGCGTCCGGCGCCGGCGAGGCGATTTCACGGCTGATCTACTATGGCCTCGTCACGGCGGGAATACTTTTTGCCTTGGCAGCGTCAGGTGTCGAACTCACCAAGCTGACGCTGGTCATCAGCGCGCTGGGTGTTGGCATTGGTTTCGGTTTGCAAGGGATCGTAAACAACTTTGTTTCGGGCCTGATTCTGTCCTTTGAGCGGCCCATCCAGGTCGGCGATACCATCGTTGCCGGAGCACTGACCGGCCGCGTGACACAAATCGGCCTGCGCGCCACCCGCATTCGTACCTTCGAAGGCGCCGAGGTCATCGTGCCCAACGCCGATCTGATTTCCAGCAATGTTGTTAACTGGACACTGTCTGATCGCACGCGCCGGCTTGATCTGCCGGTACAGGTGGCCTACGGCTCTGACCTCGAACGGGTCCGCGAAGTGCTTAAGCAGGTTGCCGCTGAGCATCCTGCCGTGGCCGCTGCCCCGGCCCCGGACGTGCTGTTTCAGGGATACCGCGATAACAGCCTGGAGCTTTGGTTGCGCTTATGGTTGCCTGAGTCGGGCGATTGGCCGGCCGTGCGCAGCCAGCTCTATTACGCTATTGATGCCGCTCTGCGAGACGCCGGAATTGAGGTCCCGTTTCCGCAGCGGGTCGTGCATCTGCGTGATGATCGGGACGGCGGCGGGGTATCTCCACCTTAGCGACGCATCAGATTGAAGCAACGATAGATTGGTTTTCAGTCCTGATGAAGAACTGTGGTGTCCTGGAACACATCTGCTCGGATAGTGTTCCGGAGATAGTGGGACTTGGTACGAAGCCGCGTTTATTGCACAAAAAAAGGGCCGCCTTTGGGCGGCCCTTTTTTGGTTCAGTTGTAACTATTTCTTCGGCACTGCCGCTTTGTGCTCGTCGTTCTTGATCTTGGCCACTTCAGAATTCTGAATGCTGAGCCTCCGTCCGGTATTGCTGTCGGTAAACTGAATGCCGCCGTCCCGTTTCTCGTTTTCAATTCTCGCTATATATGGTTGAGCACTTCCAATGCGGCTCGCTCACCGGATTCCAGCGCGCCTTCCATGCCGCGATTGGAAACGGCAGTATGCTCACCGCAGAAATGCAGGCGGCCGTGCGCCTTGCCGACATGCGGCGCGAGGGTGGCGACCTGGCCGGGTTTCCATACAGCCCAGTCGCCTGATGAGAACGGGTCGCGATACCAGGACTTGTACTCAACCATTTCAAGTTTGCCCTTGGCGGCGGGCCGATGTTTCTCCAGGTCGGCAATCACCGCGGCCCTGGCATCGGCTTCCGGCATCTGGTCCAGCAGGGCCGCATTGTTGCCGCGGATCCAGGCGGTAACGCTGGTCACTTCGGCCGGGTCTTCGCCCTTGTGTTCGCCGACTACGCCGCAAACCAGTCCGTCGCTGAACATGTTGGGAGATAGTCCGTCCTCTTCCCAGTAGGGCGACTTGGCCACCAAATGTGCCTGGTTAATGATCTGCGAATCCAGTGTGGCGACGGCACGAGCCTGGTCGGCTGGCAGCAAAGGATCAATACGAATACGGCGCAGCACAGAACAGGGCACTGAACAGATCACATGATCGGCCACATACTTGTTGCCGTCCGCGCAATGGACTTCTACCTGGTCATTTTCGGTGCGAATGGCCGTTACGTTGCAGCCGAATTGCACCGGGTTTTTCAGTGCCCCGGCCATGGCTTCCGGTATCGACATATTTCCGCCAACGGCATTCAGGAAGGGTGACTGGCCCGGTTTGGCCAGCGAAATCTGTGCGGCGATAAAATTGGTGACGAACATCATCATCAGCGAAGACACGTCGTGGGCCGAACTACCGTGAGTAGGTTCTATGTTGTAAGCGACGTTGATGATTTCATCACTAAGTCCTTTACTGTTTAACCACTGGTGAAAGGACATATCCATTGCGGCATTTTCCGGCTGCGCCCAGGCATCGGCGCTGGTTAGCGGATTGTTCTTTTGCAGGAAGCCGCCCATGAACTGCCAGGGTGGTAGTGGCGCGGGCAGCTTCCGGAAACGGATTGCGCGGGTGGCCGGGCCAGTCGGCCAAGGCTATATGCTGGCCTTCCAGAAACAGTTCCCGCGCGCCGTAGTAGCGCAGCACAGGGGTGAGTTCTTTGATGCCAACGCCGTGGGTCCGCGCCTGGTCAACCAGGCGTGCATAACCCGGACCGAAGGAGGTACCGCCGGCCTCGGGGTTGCCGGGCAGGGAGCGCAGGGAGAGGACTCGCCCGCCGACACGGTCGCGCCCTTCGATGACCTGTACATCTGTGCCGGCTTCCTGCAGCAGCAAAGCCGCGCCAAGACCAGACAGGCCGGCACCGATAATCAGCACCTTGTTGCGACCCTGGGCGCGCAGGCCATTGGGCAATGATGATGCCAGTGTCGCGGCGCCCATGGCTTGCAGAAGCGTACGACGGTTCAGGTTGTTATTGATCTCGGTCATTCTGGTCCTCCCGCTAGACACGCCTTCGCCCCTGTGCAACGGCGCCACCGGAAGGCCAAGTATAGCCGCCTGAATTAGCCGAAGTGGCGGCGTCGAATGGCCAGCAGTAACGCAGCCAGGCCGAAAAGACCCAGACCAGAGCTGCCGCCTGACTGGAAATTGCCGAAATTATTAGCCGGTGGCGCAGTCACCGCGATGGCTACGGGTACGGTATCGGTTGCACCGTTGTTATCCGTAACGGTGAGCTCGAACTCCAGCATGCTGTCGACGTCCGGGTTGTCAAAGCTGGGCGTTGCACTGTCGGGGTCGTCCAGGGTGACGGGCTCGCCGGCGGTCTGATTCCAGAAATAGCTGGCGATACCATCGTCTATGTCGCGGCTGGCTGTAGCGTCGAGGGCTATGCTTTCTTCTGCGCTTTCAGCGGGCGTGCGACCGGCGTAGGCCAGCGGTTTGAAGTTGCCGCTGCCGTCATCCTCGGGCGCGCGAAATTCATCACTACGCTGTTCCGCCTCCGCAATCTTTCCGGCCAGCCAGCCGAGGTTGGCAGCCAGCATCTCACGCTCGACACCGACGAAGCTATGCGCATTCGCGCCGCTTCCGGTCAGCTGAATAGCATTACCTTCACGGTCCAAATAAGGCAGCTCCAAATAAGTGGCATCCACACCGACGGCAATCGCGGCGGCCAGGACATTTTGCGACATCAGATCGGGCGTGAAGCCATCGCCCGCGGCGCGGAGCAGCAAGGCAGGAATTTCTAAATTCTCGATTTCGCGAACAACAACGGAAAGACTATCGGGTCCCCAGAAGCTCATGAAGTTATTCGGTGTGCGGGTCAGTGGTTGACCGAAAATAGTATTGTAGTTCCTTAGTACGTCACCCTCGCCGTCTGCAATAAGCTGTTCGTTAAGCGTTACAAGGTCTGGATAACCTTCGCCCGGCGGCAGGATAAATTCATTAAACAGCAAGTTCTTCGCAGTATCGCGTCCGTCATCGACAGTGCCGTGCAATCCAACTGCTACGACACGCTGGTCAACGGTAAACGAGGGGTAAATGGCAGCGTTTTGCGTTCCTTGACTATGGCCCGCCAAGTAAACCTTTTGATAGCCTAGCGCGGCCAGCAAGTCGATGCCGGGCTGAAGATCTGTTACCGCGTCTTCGAACAATATGGCGCCCCCACCGCCATCCATGCCGGCATCCCGGCGGTCCAGGGCGAGTACCGTATAGCCTTTTGCCGGGCCAAAAAGGCGCCAAATTTTGGGCACACTGAATTTGTAGGTGCCCATGGCCCCGTGGCTGATAAGCACGGCCACTTTTCGAGGGCCGACGAGGGCCGCATCGCCGACCGGTACGTGCAGCGCGCCCGATAGCTCAATGCCGTCGTCGGCAAGTAGCGTCACAGGAAAGATATCGACGTCCAGGTTGCTGCTGACTTCGCATAACATGCCTGCGCTATCTATGCCCGTGCCTCCGTCGCAACTATCGGTGCCATCGCTGCCAGCGCCGACATTACCCTGCGAATCGCCCACCAAAACGTCATCATCTGCTTCGCCGAGCAAGGTATCGTCGCCGCCTTCGCCGTAGAGATCGTCGTCGCCATCGCCACCACAGATCAGATCGTTGCCGCCGCCACCGCGAATTCGATCATTGCCGGCAAGACCAACTATGACGTCGTCACCAGATGTGCCGACCAGTTCATCGTCGCCGGCTGTACCTGTAATAGTTGCCGGGGTTCCGTTACAGGTTTGTGCATCAGCAGTTTGGGCCAAGACTAGAATTACTGCGGTGATAATTGCTGCCGGGAACTGCATTTCTTTCTCTCCAATGCTGTAAGGCGGCCTGCATGCCGAGCCTGACTCAAACCTATCTTACTAGGCGCAGAGTACGCAGCCTATTAGTTAACCATTGCTCATTGACCGTTTTCCGGACAGGCGATTGAATGGCGACGGCGAGGCTCAAAAGCGATAGCGCCCAGAGAACTGGAACTGAGAAGCATCGCCCGTACTGCCGTCCTTGTCCGTGCGCTGGCCCCAAAGCAATTCAGTACCGAGATCAATGCGTGGAATCGGTGACCAGATCAGGTTGCCGCCGATTCGCGTGGTCCTCTTGTAGGCGTCATCCGGCTGGAAGTCCGGGTTGTCTATATCCACAAAACTCGCTGTAAAGCTGGAGCGCAGCTTGTCGTTCCACCATTTTTGCAGCGATACATAGGTGGCGAACACCTTAAGAGTTTCCAGGTCTCCCGTGTCGTTATTGAATACGGCATCCTGGCCGCCGACCGTGCTCAGATCATTCACATAGCGTCCGTAACCATCGCCGTAGCTAAGCTGCACCGAAATACGGTCACGCGGGTCCCATTTCTGGAACGGTCTGCCACCGCTGACGCTCAGGGCCCAGCCCAGGGCTTCTTCTTTGCTGTCTGGATTTACTTCCCAGCGCGCGCGCAGGGTGCGCAATAGCAAAGATGTTTTCACGCTCCAGCTGTTGTCCAGTAACGGCAGCGAGCGGCGGAAACTGGCGACAAAATCCGGTATCTGACTAATACCTGTACCGCCGGTGATATCCGGTGCCGGGTCTTCCATCGACAGCTCGAGATTCCAGTCGCTGCCAATTTCCGGGAACCAGCGAACCTGCGCCTGGCGGACATTGATTCGTCCATTGATGCCCTCAAAGTCCACTTCTTCGGGCGAGTTTTCCGTGTCCACGAAGGTTGACCAGGTTTTACCGATCAATAAGTCTCCGAACTGTCCGAAGGCATGGCGCAATCGGAACGTGTCGCCGACAGCGGCAAAATCGCCTTCGATAAAGGCGCGAACCTTGCCGAAATCGGTCTCTTCGCGCAACTCGAAATTTAGTCGAGATTGCTGGACCGTCAGGGCCGCTTCGGGGTCGCCCGTGCCTGGTCCCCTGGTCGGAATCGTGCCGACGATGAAGCGATTTTGCGAGCCCAGGGCTGACAAGCTTTGCACGTAATTCATTTTGACGAAACCGCCGATACGCAATCCGGCGCTGGTGCCCGGAATGGCGATAGCGCCGTCGAATTCATCGGAGTCGTAGGTGGTAGTAGTTTCGTCATCAATATTGCCGGTCCTGGCTTCCAGGCTCTCCAGGCGGGCGCGGATGGCCTGCTCGTCGTCGCTTAGCGGCGCCGGCGTTTGGTCGGTATTGGCCAGCTGATCCACGCGCGTCTGTAGATTTTTGAGCGCGTCACCCTGGGTGTCCAGGAGTTCCTGCTGGCGCCGGATTACATCGCCCTGTTGCTGCAACTCCTTGGCTTGCTGCTGCAGCATTTCCAATAGGCCGCCGACATCAATTTCGGGGTCGGCGCCTGTGGACTGTTGCGCCAGCGCGGGTATGGCGGAGCTCATGCCGAGCAGGATGGCGAGGGCAAGGAGATATCGGGATTTCATGGCATTTAACCTGGGTCGAAATTAGGCGGCAGCAGACACACTGCCAGACAAGCTGTTAACACACCGTTGACTCTACGGATTGTCAGCGGTGGTGCAATATTCTGGTTTCCCGGACCAGCGCGCGGCCAGCCTGGTTTTACGAATAGCCGCATTCAGGAATCGCCTGATATAGTGACCGACTTGGGGGAAGGCTATTGCGGTCTTCCGGGCTAAAAAAATTCGGAGACTCGAGCATGCAATCCGTTGAATTTCGGTTTTCCAGTGTGATTCTTGCCCTGCTTGCGGGCGTTGTCTTGACGGCCTGCGCACCGCAGGAAGGCGAGCAGGCTGCAGCGCCTGCAGCCGCTGCGGCAATGGAAGAGGGCACTGACATGGTCAGTGAGGCCAGCTCTTGGGGTGATGACGCGGCTGCTGAATACCCGGAAGGGTCTGAACTGCCGGTACGTCAGATTCCTAACATTCCTGAAGCCGCCGAGGCGTATTACGCGCCTGATAACTATCACATCATTGCGCAAACACAGGATCCGCAGGCGCTGGTGTCAGAAGCCCGCAAGTCGGGTGGCGCGCTGACCTGGATCTTCACCGATGATGGTGAAAAAATGTGGCGGGTCGGTGACCGGGGCCAGGATGCCTGCTCCTACTTTTTCCCGGACATGAAGCGCGTAGTCTTCACATCGACGCGCGACAATATGGATATGCCCATCGGTAACTGGTCCGATGAAAGCGAATATCCGCAGGGAGCAGAACTCTATATTGCAGATCTTGAAGGCAACATTGAACGGCGTTTGACCGACAATGAGTGGTACGAAGCCGAGGTTTCTATTTCGCCGAACGGTGAGTGGATCGTGTTCGGTCGTCAGATCGAGGGCAAGATGGATCTCTGGCGCATACGCCCTGATGGCAGCGAAGAAGAGCAGCTGACCTTTACTGACGACTATCAGGAAGGCGCGCCATTTTTCCTGCCGGATAATCGCACCATCCTGACCCGCGCCTGGAAGCGCAGCCAATATGGCATCGTTCGACCCACGCCGATGACGGTCTTCACCGTGGATGCGGAAACCAAGGAAGTCACGCAGCGGACGTTCGACGAAGACATGAACTGGGCGCCTTATCCGACCCCCGACGGCAAGCATTATGTGTTCGTCAGGATTGTTGAAGGCGACAACTGGGAAGTCTTCCTCGGCGATCTGGCCGGCGGCGAGCCCAAGCGCCTGACCTTTAACAAGAGTTTTGACGGCTTCCCCTCGGTCTCGCCGGATGGCACCAAGATGTTGTTTACCCGCAGTCAGGGCGGTGGCTTCATGTCCAACCTCTATACCTACGTGATGGATATTTCATCCCTGGGCGTAGGACCAGATGGCTGGACGGGTGAAGTGCCGGCCATCGAGGAGCCGATGGCTGAGGTCACGAACAAGCCCGTTGAACTGGCGGCACGCTAAACCGCAGGCCGCCGAGTACAGGCCATGTTCATCAACTTCTGGTATCCCGCTGAGTGGAGCGAGACGCTGGCCGATGAGCCACTGCGAGTGCGGATGCTGGGTCAGGACTTCGTGCTGTTTCGTGACGGCGCGGGCCGGGCCCACTGTCTGAGCAACACCTGTACGCATCGTGGTGGATCCCTGGCGGGTGGCAAGCGCAAGGGCGATTGCATCGAGTGCCCTTATCACGGCTGGCAGTTTGACGGTGAGGGTCGCTGCACGCGCATTCCTTCGCTGGGCGCGGATGCGCGTATTCCATCTCGCGCGAGAGTAGATGCTTATCCCACCGAGGAGCGCTACGGGATCGTGTTCGCTTTTCTCGGCGATCTGCCCGCGTCGCAGCGGCCGCCCATCATGGAGATTCCAGAGTACGGACAGGACGGCTGGCATACCACCTGCCAGGAACGAATCGCCGACAACGACTATCGTCGCCAGCTCGAGAACGCGCTGGATCCCGCGCACAATGAGTTCGTCCACCCGACCCATGGCTTTTCCGGCACCAACGACGACTATAGCGTGCCGGAACTGAGTATTGAGTCCAGCGACTGGGGCGGTGGCTTCATGACCAGCTATTTTTCACCGCCCTTGAAAGACGAGAAAATGAAGGCCGCATCCAAGCGCAGCGAAGACGCAGTGATCCAGGCTGGCACCTATCATCATGGCCCTTCCAGCCTGTGCACCAAGATTCACCCGACGGCTGAAGTGAAAATTCACCAGAATGTTTTCAAGGTACCCGTGGAGGAAGGTCGCACGCGCAGTTTCCTGGTGCAGACCCGCAATTTTCTGCTGGAAGCCGAGCACGATAATCGCTTCCACGAGCGCAATGACGTGGTGGCGGGGCAGGACGCCGAGGTGCTGGCGGTCCTTGAACCCAAGCTGACCCCGGAAACCAATCGGCATGAATTTCTGGTGCCGTCGGACAATGCAGTGGTGGATTATCGCGAGCGCCTGAAGCAGTGGCAGGCACTGGGCTGGCGTATCGATGCAGAGACTGTCCATAAGCAGTCCAAGCGGGTGGCCTTTGCGATCCCCAGTCCGGCGCGGCGCGAAAAAACCGGCTGGATTCTGGATCCGGTACCATTGCATCCGGCTGCGGCAACGGCGCGCGACTCCATCGACGAGTCCAAGAGCGCGTGAAGCTCAACAAATGTTTAGCAGTGCTACTGGCGCTGCTGCATTGCTCTGCCCCGCTGCTGGCAGAGCCGATGGTTCTGCATCGCGGTTCTGCAGCCGAACCGCCAAGCCTGGATCCGACCATTGGCGCTGGCACTCAGGCCTCGCCAATCATCGGCGACATGTTCGCCGGCCTGCTGGCGCGCGGGCCCGAAGCCAAGCCTATCGCTGCTTGCGCAGAGAGCTGGCAGGTTAGTGAGGACGGCTTAACTTACACCTTCAAGCTGCGCGAGGGTCTGCGCTGGTCCGACGGCAAAGCTCTGACGGCCGAGGACTTTGTCTATTCGTATCGGCGTGTTATGGATCCGGCCACAGCTTCGCGCCTCGTCGGTGTGTTTTTCCCGCTCAAGAATGCGCGCGCAGTGTTTTTTCGCCAGCAACCACTGGAGGCCCTCGGTGTCAGTGCGCCGGACGAACGCACGGTAGTAATGGAGCTGGAGGAGCGCACGCCTTACTTCCTGGAGTTGATTGGCAACGTTGCTATTGCGCCTGTGCCTCGGCATGTGATTGAGGAAGTGGGTCGCGGCTGGTCCAAGGCGGGCGTGATGGTCAGCAATGGTCCTTTCATGCTCGCAGAACGGATTCCCCAGACCTCTATCCGGCTGAAGAAAAATCCCTACTACTTCGCAGCCGATGAAGTAAAGCTGGATGAGGTGGTCTGGTATCCGACCCAGAATCTGGCCACGTCGTTCAAGCGCTTTCGCGCCGGTGAACTTGATGTGGCTCTGAATTTTCCGCCTGGAGAGATTGACTGGATCAAGGAGAATATTCCGGACAGTCTGCATATCACGCCGAACCTCGGCATCTATTTTCTGGTCATCAATATGCGCGAACCGCCCTTTGATGATTTGCGGGTGCGGCGTGCGCTGTCGCTGGCCATTGATCGCGAGGGTATTACCGATCGGTTGCTGCGTACGGGAGTCACTGCAGCCTATACTTTTGCAACGCCCTATTTCTCTGATTATCCGGGAGTTGAGTTACCGGAAATGGCGATGAGTTTCCCGCGGCGGCAAGCGCTGGCCCGTGAACTGATCGCCGAAGCCGGTTTCGCGCCGGGCCAGCTGGAAGTGCCGCTCAGCTACGACACGCAGGAAGAAAACCGCAAGATCATGGTCGCCGTCGCTTCCATGTGGCAAGCCATCGGTGTGCGGACCAAAATCACCGACGTCGAATTCTCCATGTTGAATCGAATGGTGCGTACGAAAAAATTCGCCGTATCACGCTGGTTCTATATCGCAGCCTACGACGATCCCTATGCCTTTCTGCAGTTGTTTCTCAGCAATAACCCGAACAACTGGCCTGGTTTCAAGAGCGAGCGCTATGACAGCCTGTTGAAAGCTTCCAGTATTATTGAAGATCGTACTGAGCGTATGCAGACGCTGGCTGAAGCAGAACTGGAGTTTATGTCGGCCTATCCGGTGCTGCCTATTTCCTATTATGTCGGTCGCCGATTAGTCTCGCCGCGGGTGAAAGGCTGGGTCGACAGTGCCAGCGGACCAACGCCTTCGCGTTATCTCAGCGTCGAACGCTAGCGCAACGTGTAGTTCGCTGATTGCAGACGATCGGGAGTCTCTGCCATGCCGTATCTTGCAATTTGTCGCGACGATCCCAGCATTGATACCCGGTCGCTCAGACGATCCGCAAAGGATCAGCACTTTGCCTATATTGAGTCGATTCTGGACAAACTGCTGGTGGCGGGTCCCTTGCCGCGCGCGTCCGACGGGGCACATTTGGCCAGTTTGTTTATCTACGCCGTGGATTCCGAAGCGGCGGCGCGTGAATTGCTGGAGGCCGATCCCTACTACAAAGCGGGAATCTACGCGGATATTGAATTGCAGCCGTACCTGCCGGCCGCCGGAAGCTGGATTGGCGGGACTATCTGGTAGCGCTGTTTACCAGCTGCGCACGCGGCCTGTATCGAGATGCACAAAGGCTGCCTCGGGGTAGTAGCCGACGCCGCCGGCGGACAATTCCATCGCCGCCCGCTGTAAATCCCTGGTTGCCAGCCCTGGAATGCGTACGTCGATGGCGCGACCCTGCATATGCAGACTGCGCTTGGCGACCCCGTCGCTGGCACTGCGCAACATCTCGTTAGTGGCCGGAGAGCGATAGCCGGAGATAATCTCGTAGGTACCCGCTCGCCCGCGGTGCTGCTGAACGGCGTGCAGCATGTCCAGGAGATTTCGGTCGATGGCGTAAACCTCGCCGCTGCGGTGATCACGCAGCAACTGGTTCACTTCGGATAGTGCATCCTCGAAGTACTGACCTGATTCAAAGTAGGTTACGGCAAGTTTTTCGCCGGTGTGCGTATGATAAAAACGCAGACTACGAGCCGGGCTGCCGGCTGCCGATAAAACCGGGCTGAGGCCCAGGCCGGCAAATGCGACCGATGCGGCCAGAAAACGGCGTCTGCTCTTTTCAGCTGGCATTGGCTTAACTATATCTTGAGGACAACAACGACGTGATTCTTGCAGAAGGCTGGCCATTGAACAACGCTCAAGTGCGCATTTTTTCGGTTTTTGCGGCGCAGCTCCTGCTGGGTCTGTGGATAGCCAGCACGCCTGTTCGGGCCCAGGATGCGACGGGCGAGGCTCTCAATGCCCGTGTGGAGGCTTTGCAGGCTGGTTTGGAGGTGGAAATCGGTTCAGCCCGGCTGGTCGCCGGTGAATTACTCAGCGAAATTTACGCGCGCCGCTCATTTCAGCCGCTGTGGCCCGGCGAAGCTCGCATCCGGGAACTGCTGGCGCTGCTCGAGAATGCCGCGCTGCATGGTCTCGATCCGGACGATTATCAAGTCGCCGAGCTACGCAGTGCGCTGCTGCGCCAGTCCTTGAACCCGACCAGTTTCGGGCAGGCAGATCTGGATTTGCTGGCCAGCGAAGCGCTGATTCGCTATGTCTATCACCTGCGCTTCGGCAAGGTGAATGCCTCCAGTCTGGATACCAACATTAACTTTCGCCGGGAATTTCAGCCGGACCTTGATCCCCCGGCTGCGCTGGCGGCCCTCACTACGTCGACCGAGAATCTTGCTGCCCAGCTTGCCGAGGCGCTGGATTTTGGTCCGATTTACCTGCAATTGCAGGCTGAGCTGGCGCGCTATCGACAGCTCGCCGCCGCCGGCGGCTGGGAAGGAATTGCGCCGGGACCGACGCTGAAACCGGGTGACCAGGACCTGCGCGTGTCGGCACTGCGTGTTCGCCTGGCTGTCACCGGTGAGCTGGATTCTGCTGCCGCCGGCACCGACTACGATGAGGAACTGGAAAACGCGGTGCGCCGGTTTCAACAGCGTCACGCCCTGGACGAGGACGGCGTGGCTGGAGCACAAACGCTGGCTGCGGCCAGTGTTCCGGTGGAACAACGCATTGATCAGTTGCGTCTATCCCTCGAGAGACTGCGCTGGGTTCAAAAAGAGCAGGCTGACCGAAATGTTCTGGTCGTTAACATCGCCGGTTTTCGCGCTTTCCTGATGGAGAATGGGCTGCCCGTCTGGTCGGCACGGGTGCAGGTGGGTACGCCTTATCGTCAGACTCCGCTGTTCCGCGATGACATTCGTTACCTGGAGATCAATCCCACCTGGACGGTGCCGCCGACCATCCTGCGTAAGGACATTTTGCCAAAGTTGCGCGACGATCCCGGTTACCTGACGCGCCGCGAAATCGATGTCATCGATAAGAACGGGCAACGGGTCGATCCTTTGTCATTGGACTGGTCTCAGTACAGTCGCGGCGTCCCGTATACGCTGCGCCAGCGGCCTGGTCCGAACAATGCCCTGGGGCGCGTGAAGTTCATGTTCCCCAATGAACATTTCGTTTTTTTACACGATACGCCGAGTCGCAGTTTGTTCGGTCGCGCCCGGCGCGCCTTCAGTTCCGGCTGCATTCGCGTAGAGCGACCCTTTGAACTGGCTGAATTGTTACTCCGGGACAGCCAGCGCTGGAATGAGGAAAATTTTGACGAACTATTGGCTGGTGGTAAAACTACGCGGATCAATTTGCCGGAACCGGTGCCGATCCTTATTTTATATCTCACTGCCAGCCTGAGCGACGATAACGTCGCGCGCTTCGGACCCGATGTGTATGAGCGCGACCCGACATTGTTGGCCGCGCTGGACGGGCCGGTTTCTATCGAGCTGCCGGACTACTGACTTGGACCCGATCTCTCAGGCTGCGTTAGGAGCGGCGGTGTGCCATGTCGCCTTTCATCGCCAATTGGGCATGAAGGCTGCGGCCCTGGGCGCTGTTGCCGGTATGTTTCCTGACGTCGATGCCTTTTTTGGCGCGAACCAGGGTCCCTTCGCGCAGCTTGAATCTCATCGGGGAATTACCCATTCGTTGTTCTTCGGCCCGGTGGTTGGCAGCGTTTTCGGCTGGTTATACTGGCGTCGGCTTTCACAACCGGCTGAACCGCGCAATGCGGGGTTGCCGGGACCCGGTCTGTGGATGTTGCTATTCAGCCTGGCCCTGTTGTCTCACCCGCTGCTGGATTTATTTACTCACTACGGTACCCAGTTGCTGGCGCCTTTTTCACGCACGCGCTTTGCTATTCCCGCCGTACCAATATTGGACCCCGTCTACACCCTGACACTGATCGGCGGCCTCGTCCTGGCGGCGGCGATAGGTCGCCGCGAGCGGCGGGGTGAGCCATGGCGCTGGTCTGCCGGCTGGGCGACGGGTATTACGCTGTTGTTGTCGACGGCCTATCTATTCCTGGGTTTATGGGTGAATACGCTGGCGGAGGCAGAAGTGCGACGCCAGCTTGATGCCGAAGGTATTCTTGCTGCTGAGGTCTATGCCTATCCGACCATCCTGCAATTGCCATACCGCCGCGTAGTTGCCCTCGATAAGGATCAGGGTCAGGTACGGGTCGGTTTCGTTTCCGTCTGGCGACCCTGTCGGATCGATTGGGATGTCGCTGCACTGCCGGCCGACGAACTGCACGCCAGACTTGCCGATACGTCGGAAGGCCGAATCTTTACCTGGTTTGCCGGCCAGAAATTGACCGGGCGCCTGACCCGTTTTGACGGCGGGTCGATGGTCGAACTCAGCGATCTGCGTTACGGCTTCGTTGCCGATGCCAGTCAGGGCATGTGGGGGATTCGCGGACGCTTCGCCGACGACGGCAGCTTGCTTGGCGAACCAGAGTATTTTCGCAACGTACCGAGCATCGGCGCCGGAAATATCGGCGCACTCATGACATCGGCTTTCCCGTCCGACTGTGAAAAGGCCGAGGTGCCAACATTCGCCGATTTTCGATCAGCAGATTGAGCGACTAGCTCCAGCTAACGTCGCATTCGTCCGCTGCGGCTGCCTTCAACAATTCCATCACCGGGTAAGCGCGTTGCGCCAGGCTAACCACCGATTGCTTTGGCGCGTCGGTATCTTGCTGCTCAGGTATCTGGCCCAGTGGCTCTTCGCCTTGTTCCGCTACGCCGGCCGTGAGTCTTTCTAATGCATTCGTTACGTCCGCGGCCTTAATCGCGCCGGGGACTGTGCCGCTGTGGCCCATCAATTCCAGCAATTTTTTGCCGACTTCACCGAAGGTGACGATATCTGCGTAGGCTTTAGTGTGGAAGGTAATTAGCATCTCTTTTACTTTTTAATGCGTGATGTTTGCCAGTGTGCCATCGATTGCTGCCAGGCATTCACATTCCTGCGCGACCGCCTAGCGAGCCTGCAGTGTCATTTCGACGTCGAAGGCTTCGCCGCCGCGCGTGGCGGTAGCGGTGACACTGTCGCCAGGAGCAAAGGTCTTTAGCAGGCCCGAGAAGGCGCCGAGATCGGCCACGGGCTGGCCATTGACGTGGGTGATGATATCGCCGGCCTGGATTCCCGCCATGGCGGCTGCAGAGCCTGGTATTACGCTTTCGACACCCACGCCGGGTCCCTGGTGAGCGAAATCAGGCACGGTGCCGAAGGACACACGCCGGCGCTCGCCGGCGGCAGAGGCCCGGGTTTGTTCAGCCGTGCTGGTGCCTTTCCCGGCTCCGGTCACGGTAAGCGGCTCGGGTCTTTCAGTCAGGTAGGTAGCAGTTTCTTTCACCACTGTGGCCACTTTAACCATACCGTCGGCATCAACTTTGTCGCTGGTGTCCGACGGGCGATGGTAGTCGAGATGCGCGCCGGTAAAGATTTGCACGGCGCCGATGCCCTGGTTGATAAAATTTTGCTGGTCGGAGGATTCGGATGCGCCGGGTAGCGTGCGGGTCGCAATACCCGTGGTGAAGCCGACACCGCGGAATACGGGCGCCCATTCGGTGGCAGATTCCGTGGCCAGAACAGAAACGGGCTGATCGCCCAGGCGCCCGACCGTATCCATGTTGATCACGGCAAAAATACCCGCCAGGTCGGTGGGCGACGGATTTTCCACGTAGTGCTGCGAGCCGAGCATGCCGGCTTCTTCGGCGGTCAGGGCCACAAATACCAGGCTGCGCGGCGGCGCAGCGCCGGCCTTATAGGCGCGCGCCAGTTCCAGCAGTACCGCCACGCCGCTGGCATTGTCATCGGCACCGCTATAGATGGCACCGGCTTCTGCCTGGGCCCGTTCGTCGGGCCAGCCGTAACCCAGGTGATCGTAATGCGCGGTAATCAGCACCGCCTGTCCGGCAAACTTCGGGTCACTGCCCGGGATGTAACCGACGATGTTGTGTACCGTATTGGGGCCACCGTCGGGGCCGGTGTCCACCGAAAAAGTTTGCAGGAAACTGCCGTTGTCACCGGCCGGTTTCAGGCCGATGCGAGTAAATCCTTCACTAATGTATTGCGCAGATTGCTCCAGTCCGTCGCTGCCCAGACCGCGGCCCTCGCGTTCCGGTGCGGCCAGCCAGCGCACGGTTTCAAGCATGCGTTCACTGGAAAATACCGGTGGCATCTCCGCCAGTGCCTGACGCTTGGGCAGGCCGCTAACCGCCAGCGCTGACGCGCGCGCATCTGCTGCGCGCAGATCCACCAGCAGCGGCGAGTCGGTGGCGGTCCATTCGCCCTTGAGGAAGTTCTCCGGCTCATTGCCGCGGAAGGCCAGGTAGGAATACTTGCCGTAATGGGGCAGCTTGCTGGCCACGCCTTCGAAGGCTTCGACCGGGTCAACAACGATCCAGCCCACGGCCTTGCCGGCATTGGCCGGATGTCGGGTCATGGCGATCATGGAATTGCCGGACAAGCTAATGCTGTCTCCCGCCATCGTGAGCCCGTCGCTGCCGATGGCCACTTTGGCTACACCAGGAGACGAGAACAATTGCCGTGCCACGCGATTACTGGCGCCCAGCAGCCAGATGGCCTGGTCCGCAGGCAGGCTCGATACTTCGCTGTCGAGCACCCGGTTAATTTTCTGCACCGGGCTTTCCCAGTCCTTCATCAGGGCTTCATAGCCTGCCAGGCTTTCGGCATCGGCATCCGACGGCAGAACGGCGGTAATTTCGGCTTCACCGAATACCTGGCCGATGGAGGGCGCGGTTTCGCGCGCATCGAGCAGGCGGAACAGGTCGAACTCCGGGTCTACGCTAAGCAATTGCGGCAGATTGCGCGTAGTGATTTCAAAGCGGGTTTCGCGGGCGGCGCTGCTGATGATTTCCATCGCCGTACCGTTACTCGTGACCACCGCTACCGGCACTTCCAGTGCGAAAGGTTCCTGCGACTGCTTCTGCAGAAGTCTGCCGCTGACCACATAGCCCTTATCACCGGGTCTCACCTGTACATCAGTTAATTCCAGGTCTGCTGCGCCAGTGCGGCTGACCCAATCGACAAAGAACAGTTTCAGATCTAATCCGCTGGCTTCTTCCAGGGCCGCGCGCATGTCGGCGAAGCTGGCTTTGCGCCGCGCTGCTGACGATAGAAGCTTTGCACAGTCTTGCGAAAGGCATCATCACCTATCTGCCGGCGCAACATGTGAAAGCCCATCAGGGTCTTCCCATAGCCGACGGCCTCGGTAGCGGCGCTGTGCCTTGAACGGAATTCGGCCAGCGGAAAATCCCGATCTGCTTTGACGAAGTCGCGATATTTCTTCAGCGTATCGCGCCGATACTCAGCCCCCTGGCCTTGCTGTTCCTTGATCAGGTGGTCAGCCATATAGGCGGTTAAGCCTTCTGCCCAGTTGCCGGTGGGATAGTCAACGAAGACGGAATTGCCCCACCAGTTATGCAGAATCTCGTGCGGGTAGGACGAGGTCAGAATAAACGGGAAGCGAATGATCTGTGGG